>JBLWYI010000001.1:0-483336 GCA_048267005.1 Verrucomicrobiales bacterium
TCGTGTCCCTGGACCAGGAGCAAAAGTTTGAAGGGGAAGACCGGGTTTTCAAAAAGGGGAAGAACGAGATCAAGTTTGAACCGCCCTACTCAAGATATGCGGGTGACGCCGCCGATCTGGCGAAGATTATTCGTGGCGAAAAGGAAAACACCTATCCCAGTTCCCATGACCTGGCCGTGCAGGAGGCTGTTTTCCGTGCCAGTGGAGTGTCAGTTTAACGGGAAAGGTTACTTTGCCTTTCCGGCGCGGGCTTTCACCTTCCCACCTGACTTGACAGGTTCCGCATTCACTTTTGGCAACCACTGCGATAGGTCTTCCACCGTGCTTTTTGCCCCGGGATCAGCTGCGAGGTTTTTCCACTCGTTGGGGTCGTCACGATGATCGAACAGTTCCTCGGCCCCGTCGGCATATCGGCTGTAACGCCAGTGTTCGGTGCGAACAGTATGGTTGTTTTTCATATGGGTCGTGATCGCCGGATGATTCCATTCCGCTTTCGGGTCTTTCAAGAGAGGAACCAGGCTGACGCCTTCGGCCACGGGATTTGCATCGATGTCGCTCACCTCGACCATTGTCGGGTAGAAGCTGAGCATTTCCACAGGAGCCGTGCAGCGTTCTCCGACGGCGAACTTGTCAGCTGCATTTTTGGGAGGGATCACCATCATCGGCACACGGGTGGACCGTTCCCATAAGGTGCGCTTGGCCCACACTTCCTTTTCTCCCAGATGCCAGCCATGATCGCCGGTGAGAAAGATCCAGGTGTTGTCAGCCTGCGGCCCGGCATCGAGTGCATCGATCACTTTACCAAGGCAATGGTCCATGAGAGCAACGGATGCGAGGTAAGCCTGCACGGCGCCCTGCCATTTCCCCTTTTCCACAAACCAGGCATGCGGCGGAGCCACGCTGCCGTGCTGAACCAGATCGAGAGCCGATTGCGGTACATCTTCGAGATCAGTCTTGAGCGTGTCGGGAAGCTCTACTTCACCAAGCGGAAAGTCATCAAACCATTCCTGTGGAGCATACATGGGAACGTGGGGACGATAGAACCCCACGCCGAGAAACAGAGGTTTCCCGTGAGTGGCAGCCAGCTCTGCGGCAGCAAAATCTGCGGACACAAAATCATGCGTGTCTTCTGTCTTTTCCGGAAAAGCTCCCCAGTCCCACAGCTTGGTTTTTGAGGCCTCATTCGTCACATTGAATCGCTCCTTCGGCATCGGTCCCTGCCCGAGGGCGGGGCCGTATCGCTGGAAAAACTCCTTCCCTTGTGAACCGTGAAACAATTTCCCGCAGCCAACGGTTTCGTATCCCTTTGCGGCAAAGTAACGCGGGAGAAGCTGAGCAGGATCATTCAGCTTTGAGTTCTGAAAGACATGCGAATTGTCGTAGCAACCGGATGTTGAAGGCCGCAGCCCGGTCATCAAACTGGTGCGGGAGGGCCCGCAGATGGGAGCGTTGCAATGGGCATTGGTGAAGAGGATTCCGCGTTCTGCGAGTCGATCAAAGTGCGGCGTCTTTGCCTGAGGGTGTCCGCCCAGACAGCCGACCCAGTCATTCAAATCATCCACTGTGATCAGGAGGATGTTGGGGCGTTCCTGCGCCTGTGATACGGCAGTGGCAGCGACAAACGCCGCAATAAAGATCCATTTCATGCGTCCATTCTCCATAGCAGTATAGAACGCACAAGCCCCACGATCAGTGCCCGCCTTCACACCTGTTCTTCTTGCGAAGCTTCGTTGGACAGGGAAAGTAGAGTTCCCTCCGCCCGCCCAATTATGAATTTCATCCGACCCGTCCTGTTCCTCGCCGTCCTCTTTCTGGCATCGTTTACCGATGCACAGTACAAACCATCAAACTCGCAGCCACCTGAGCCGGCCCGGGAATTCCGGGGTGCCTGGGTCGCGACGGTGCACAATATCAACTGGCCGTCCCGCCCGGGCCTTTCCGGCGCTCAACAACGAGCTGAACTCCTGAAGATATTTGATCTCTCAGCACAAGTCGGGCTGAACGCCATCATACTGCAAGTAAGAACGGAGGGCGATGCGCTCTACAAATCACGACACGAACCGTGGTCCTACTGGCTGACGGGACAGATGGGAAAGGCGCCTTCGGATAATTACGATCCCCTCGCCTTTGCCTGTGAAGAAGCTCACAAACGGGGGCTTGAGCTTCACGCGTGGTTCAATCCTTTCCGGGCAAAAGCCACCAACAGCCACGGCTCATCTGCTGATCACATGAGCAAGACTCATCCTTCATGGATGATTCCCAACGGGACACAAATGTGGGCCAACCCGGGTATCCGGGCAGTGCAAGACAGAGCTATCGAAGTGATGGTCGACGTGGCGCGACGCTACGATGTCGACGCCATTCATATTGATGACTACTTTTACCCCTACCCGAAGAATGTCGGCGGAAAGATGGTGGCGCAGTTTGATGATTCAGCCACTTATTCGGTTTACCGGCAGTCGGGCGGCAAGCTTGAGATAGGAGACTGGAGGCGGGCCGAGATGGATGGATTCATCGAACGGCTCTACCGCTCTATCAAAGGGGCCAACCGCGAGGTAAAGTTCGGGATCAGCCCCTTCGGCATCTGGCGCCCCAATCACCCGCCGAGTATCGAGGCCGATCTTGATTCATTTCTGCATATTTCAGCAGATTCGAAAAAGTGGCTTCAGAATGGATGGCTCGACTACTTCTCGCCTCAGCTTTACTGGCGTATCAATGACAAACCACACAGCTTCCTGACATTGACGAAATGGTGGGCCGAACAAAACACCGCCGGTCGTCATTTGTGGCCGGGAACGGCCTCGGATCGAATTGCTTCGGAATCCGCACGAACAGCAAAAGAAGCAGACGGACAGATCGAAATCACCCGTCAGCACGGGGCCAACCAATACGGGGTTGGGCACATTCACTGGAGTTATGGGGCGATCAAAAAGAATGCGGAAGGGCTTCAGAGCGTTCTCAGTAATACCTATCAATTGAATGCCATTCCACCAGCATCGCCCTGGCTCGGGAGCGGACGGGGACCTTCGCCCGCAGAATTCTCAGTCACTCCGAACGGGGACAATGTGACGGTGAGTCTAAAACCTGACCAGGGAGCCCGCTGGCGTTTGATTCAAACCCGCCAGAAAACAGGCGGCCCCTGGGCCACCCTGCGGCTTCAGCCGGGAAACCTGAAATCTGTGGTTCTCGCAGGCCAACCTGCCGAGATCTCGGTGCGCAATCTGAACGGCGTAGGAATACTTTCCGCACCGACGGTTCAGTCCCGGTAACTGCTTTTTCTCACATTTCATTCTCAAATATTGGAATAAGTTCGAGTTTTGAGAAAAAATACTCGCCAATTGAGTTGATCACCGCTCAATTATCTATGTGCGGATATTTCTCATGTCTCGAACCGAGCAATGGCTCAGCCGAATCGTTTTCTATACGGGAGCGATAGCCACCTTGTGGATCATGGGAAAAATGTCCCCCAGTTCGGCTGATATTGAAGCGAAGCGTGACCTTGAGCTCGGCGTGAGTCAGGCCATGATCATCTTTCCTCAGGGATGATCCTCTCTAGATGCGGCGCTCCCCGCCAAGGAAGACGGCTTTGACTTCGAAGTCACGATCCAACAGGGTTATATCAGCGAGTAAACCCTGTTCAATCGAACCACGATCGGTAAGCCCAAGGCTTCGGGCCTGATTCGCTGCTGTGGTTTTGGAAAGTTCATCAAGCGACAGACCGCTGATTTCCGCTACGTTTTTAACGCCCACATTGTATTTGAGAATAGATCCGGCGAGATTACCTGCCGGAATCCGGGCCTCATTGTTCTTCACGATGATCACGGTGTCTCCAAGTGGGTACTCGCCATCTCCCAGATGGGAGGCGGCGATTGAATCGGTAATCAACATGAGTTGATCGGCGGATTTTTTTTCAAAAACCAGAGCAATCATCTCCGGAGCGAGGTGAGTCTTGTCGCAAATCAGTTCGATCATGACCGAACCGTCTTTGAATCCCGAGCCGACCAGACCGATCTCGCGGTGATGCAGGCCTGACATTTGATTGCAAAAATGGGTCATGTGCCCGAGCCCTGCCTCACGGGCTTCCAGGAATTCAGCGTGGGTTGCAGCACTGTGGGCTACAGACGTCCGAATCCCATCTTCCCGCATCGCCCGGATGAAATCGAGAGCGCCCGGCAGTTCAACCGCCAATGACACAAGACCGATCGGGCAGATTTTAGCCAGTTCCCTGATTTCATCGATATCGGGATCCCGCATCTTCTTAGGATCCTGAGCACCGGCCTGAGAAGGATTCAAATAAGGTCCTTCAATATGCATGAAAGGTGCTCGCGCAAAGTCTTCGCGTTCGCGATAAGCCGCGGCTGCTTTTGCCATGGTTTTCTTGCTTTCCACCGTCTCCGTCCAGGTGGTCGGCAGGAACGTCGTTACTCCCTCTTTTAGCTTTGCCTCGGCAATGGTACGCACCGCTTCCTCTGTGCCATAGGTGAGATCGCTACCGTTTGCACCGTGGGTATGGATGTCGATGAATCCAGCAAAGGCCGTGAGCTCCCCGCCTCCATCCAGTTCGATTTTTGCGCCCGCAGGGATTGAATCGGTAGATTCATGAATCGAATCAATTTTACCATCATCACCAAGTTCAATCGAAACCGGCCTCACGGGTTGGCCCGGCGATGCGAATTGAATATTGGATATAAATCTGCGCTGCATGAGGCACTTTGTTCTAGATTTGCAGGTGAGGCAAGAAATGTCAGTCCCATGATTGTACGCTACCGCCTTAATGGAGAATTTTTTGCTTTAATGTGTTACACTTTGGAGCTTTTTTTAAAAAAATGAATTTACCCCCCTTTTTCATCGTCGGCGCTTGGTTTGCTCTGACTGTAGGAAGTATTTCCCATGGTCAAGACACTGCAATTTCCTCTGAACCTCTGAAAGAATCCGCAAATGCAAAGGAAGGAGCTCAGCCCCTGTTTGAGTTGATTGATCCAACGAAATCAGGGGTCGATTTGGTTTCTCCGATTGATTTGCAACATCCCTTGCAGCGGGCCTATCACTCGAGCTCAGCTTGCGCGGCAGTGGGGATTGGTGATTTGGATCTGGACGGACGGGCAGATATTTTTGCGGGGAACGGCCCGCGTGACAACGGGCTGTATCTACAGACTGGAGAAATGGTCTTTGAAAATGTGACAGCCGCCGCCGGGGTTTCAGGCGGGGACTCATGGGCAGTGGGAGTTTCCCTCGCCGACATCGACAATGATGGCGACCTCGATATTTTTGTCTGCAACTATGACGCTGCAAATCAGGTCTTCATCAATCTGACTATCGATAACGGAAAGCGCACTGAGGGTCCGTTGAAGTTTGTCGACCGCGCGAAAGAGCTTGGATTGGATCTGGTGGAAGGATCTGTCGTTCCGGCATTCGCTGACTATGATCGGGACGGTGATTTGGATCTCTATATATTGACCCATCAGATTTACCGGGAAGGTGGTCGCCCTGCCGAACCGATCGAACTCTTTGAAGAGAACGGCAAAATTTACGTGGAAGAGCAATGGCAGCGCTGGTTTGAGGTTGATCAATTCAAGCGTGGCAAAAACGGTGAGTATCTTTACACGGAAGCAGGACGCCCGGACTACCTTTACCGGAACGATGGTGCCGAAGGGTTCACGATCGTCACAGCAGAAGCGGGAATTTCCACAGAGAAACACTGGGGTAATTCGGCGACCTGGTGGGACTACAATCAGGACGGCTGGCCCGATTTGTATGTGGGAAATGATTTCAAGAGCCCTGATTATTTGTACCGGAACAATGGCGACGGGACCTTCACCGAAGTTTCACAAGGCCTCCTCCGACACACCACCTGGTTTTCAATGGGAGCAGTCCAGAGTGACTTCAACAATGATGGCCTGATCGATTTCCTGCTCGCCGATATGATGCCGAAAACGCACTACATGCAGAAGGCGTCCATGGCATCGATGGCCGACCGGCTCGACAACCTTGAGAATGTGGGTGGGGCGAGACAGATCATGCACAACACCATGCACATCAATACCGGTACTGACCGGTTCCTTGAGGCGGCGTGGATGGCGGATGTTGCGCAGACGGAATGGACCTGGGCGATCCGGAGTGCCGACTTCGACAATGACGGGCTTCCTGATTTATTCTTTTGCAATGGGGTTCCAAGGCAGTTCAACCACTCCGACCTTCCGGATATCACTCACGAAACATTGGTCGGCAAAACCCAATGGGAGCATTACAAGAACACCACTCAGCGCCGGGAGCAGAACATGGCTTACCGGAACAAAGGGAACTTTCAATTCGATGATGTTTCTAAAGAATGGGGTCTGGCTCACGTAGGGATGTCTTATGGTGCATCACTCGGTGATCTCGACGGGGACGGACGCCTGGAATTGCTCACCACGAACCTCGAAGACCCTCTTTCAGTTTACTGGAACCGGGGATCAGAAGGAAACCGTGTCGTCATTGAGCTTGAAGGCACTGAAAGTAATTCCCGTGGTATTGGCACACTTGTGACCATCGAAACCCCGGATGGCGGAAAGCAGAGCCGCCAGTTGTTTCCCTACGGAGGCTTTCTTGATGCCGACGAACCGATTGTTCATTTCGGGATCGGCAAAAATGAAGCGATTGCGAAGCTGACAGTCGAATGGCCAAGTGGTCATAAACAGGTCTTTCAGAATGTGAAAGTAAACCACCGTCACCGGATCAAAGAGCCTGAAGGGAAAGCCCAAAAAGCTCCGGCTGAAAAGGGGTTTGGAGATGAAGGGAAGCCCTGGTTTCAGAAATCAAACGCACTCGAAGGCTATGAGCACACCGAGACTGAATTCGATGACTTTGACCGTCAGCCCCTGCTTCCCTACAAACTTTCGCAGCTCGGGCCGGGGCAGGCCTGGGGTGATATCGACGGTGATGGTGATGATGACTTTTACCTGGCAGGTGCAGCCGGACAACCGGGGCAACTTTTCCGGAACGATTCCAGGGAAGGCGAAGGAGAGCCCACGTTTTCTCCCGAGCCAGTGATTGCCTTCAATGAAGATGCCCGCTTTGAAGATATGGGATGCCTGTTCTTTGACGCAGACGGCGACGGCGACCAGGACCTTTATGTTGTCAGTGGCGGTGTGGAAAGTAACCCCAACGGTCCCACCCTTCAGGACCGGCTCTACCTGAACGAAGGACGAAACCAATTTTCACGGGCTCCAGAGGGAACCCTGCCGCCTGTTATGGAAAGTGGCGGAACGATTGTATCAGCAGACTACGATCATGATGGCGATCTCGATCTCTTTGTCGGGTCACGTTCAATTCCGGGCCTTTATCCGATGGCACCGAAGAATGCACTGTTACGGAACGACGGCGGCAAGTTCACCAACGTCATCGCGACAGTTGCCCCCGGTTTGCTTGCCCCCGGCATGGTTACCGGTGCGGTATTCTCAGACATCAATGATGATGGCTGGATCGATCTGCTCGTCACAACGGAATGGGGACCGATCAGGGTTTACACCAACCGGGATGGAAAATTATTTGACGACACCACCCAGGCAGCAGGGCTTACTGGCGAAGCAAAACCATTACTGGGCTGGTGGAACGGAATCGATAGCGGGGATATCGATGGCGACGGGGACATGGACTTTGTCGCCACAAACATGGGGCGCAATACCCAATACCGGGCATCCCTGGAGTCACCGGAACTGATGTTCTTTGGCGACTTCGACTCCTCCGGGAAATCACACATTGTTGAAGCGCGGTTTCTCATAGAAAACGGGAAGCAGATTTGCTACCCCCGCCGCGGTTTCATGGCGGCCAACAGGGCAATGCCATACATCGGAGACAGAATGCAAACGTTTCACAACTATGCATCAGCAGATCTGGCCGAGATCTTTGACATCAAACTGCTGGAACAGGCGATGCAGTTCAGGGCTAATCAAATGGACTCAGTGATTCTGCGAAACGACGGCACCGGGAAATTTGAGATGATTTCTCTTCCCCACATCGCGCAAATTTCCCCGTCCTTTGGTGTGACCTTGCGTGACGTCAATCTCGATGGGCGCCCGGATTGCTACATCGCTCAAAACCTCTATCACCCCCACGAAGAGCTCGGCATCTTCGGAAGTGGAGTCAGTATCCTGCTGAAAGGAACTGGAAATGCCGAAGAACCACTTGCTCCGGTTTGGCCGCGTGAAAGCGGGCTGAAAGTTCCCGGCGACGCCAAAAGCATTGCAGCGGTTGATGTGAATGCTGATGGCCTGGAAGATTTCGTGATTGGAGTGAATGACAGCGAGCCGGAAATCTTTCTCAATACCGGCGAAGCAACCAGTAGCAACCGCCCCCTTAAAATCCGGCTCGAGGACACCAAGGGAAACCGCACTGGTGTGGGATCGAAAATCACAGTCGAAACAGCGGGCCTCCCGAAACAAGTGGCGGAAGTCAGGGCCGGGAGCGGTTATCTTTCACAGTCATCCAGCGACCTCGTTTTTGCAGTTAACAAACAGAATGCTGCCCCCGTCACAGTCACAGTTCGTTGGCCTGACGGTAAAATTACGGCAACGGACGTCGCAGCCAAAGCCGGTTTTGCGAAATTGAATCGAAACTAACAGTCCACCATCCTTCCTATGAGAAAAGTCATTCCGATCCTTCTTATTGCGGCTTCGTTCGGCGGAAGCCACATCTCAGCCAACGAGCAGGTCAAGGCACTGCGTGCTGTCCTCAAAGAAAAAAACGTCACCCCACTTGAGGAAAAACCCGAGGCGGATCCCAACGAAGTCAAGTTAGGGCAGGCTTTGTTCTTTGATCCCCTGATTGGCGGCAACCGCGACGTTTCCTGCGCCACTTGTCATCACCCGCTCACCGCCACAGCTGATGGACGGTCACGGGCGGTTGGGACACGTGCCTATGTCGACAAAGGTCGCCGCATGCCCGAAGGCCTTCGACTGGTTGATGTCAAAGGACGTGACCCGGTCCTGATGGGATTTGATCTGGCCAAAGCGGCCCACCCCTTCACACCGCGTAACTCGCCTGATATCTTCAATCGTGGAGACTCCGAATGGCACACCATGTTCTGGGACAGCCGGGCCCACCTCAATGAGGATGGTAAATTTGCGGTCAACCAAATGCGACTGACAAAATCCCCCGGTCACTATCAAGTTGTCATGCCGGACACGATTCGATCAGTGCTTGCCGCTCAGGCCATGATGCCTGTTCTCTCTAACGATGAGATGCGGGGAACCAAAGGTCAGAACAGCGCAGATGGCGCCCACAACGAAGTGGGCCAGGTGCCAAAAATGGACGAGGAAAAAATCTGGGAAACACTCGTAAAACGGGTGCTCAATGTCGACGGATACAAAGAGCTCATCGCAAAAGCCTATCCAGACACAAAGCTTGAGGATATTCACTTCGCAAACCTGGCCAACGCTATTGCTGCATTTGAGATTGATGCCTTTACCTTCCACGATGCCCCGTGGGACAAGTTTCTACTCGGAGATGACAGTGCGCTTTCTGAAGACCAACTGCGAGGAGCGACTCTTTTTTACGGCAAAGCCAAATGCGCAGATTGCCATAGTGGCCGACTCACCACTGATCAACTGGCACACAACATCGGAGTGATTCCAATCGGACCGGGCCCCGATGAAGAAGAGGACGCCGACCTCGGGATGGCTCATCGCAGCAACGCCGGTCTCGATATGAAATACCACTTCCGCACTCCTCCTCTTCGGAACGTCGAGCTCACTGGTCCCTGGATGCACAACGGTGCCTATACCACTCTCGAAGGTGCCGTCCGTCATCATCTCAATCCCGCGAACGCACTTGAGAACTATGACACCACACAACTTGAGCCTGAATTCCGTGGTGGAGTCCACAACGACAAAAAGACCATTCGCGATGTGAAATCCACCATGCCGGATGAATTGAAGCTCCCCCTCTATCTCACCGACGAAGAAGTCGGGGACATCATGGCCTTTCTGTCAGCCCTCACGAGTCCTTCCGCCCGTGATCTCAGCCACACCATTCCCGAGTCCGTCCCCAGCGGCCTGAAAATGGTGCTTCCATTTCCAGAGACCGACTGAGAACGAACGCTTCCGGATTCAGCTATCAGGCCCTGGCCTCAAGAATCAGGTTAAAAGGAGTTTCCGCTGCACGTTTGCAGCTGCCGAAACCGGCCTCGTTGACAACGAGGTCGCGGAGCCGCTTCTCTCCGGCCTGTGCGCCCAGCGCCGCTCCATTCTCCTGGGCGAGTGATGTCGGAACACAAACCATGGTCGAGGCTGAGTAATACATCCGACCGACGGGGTTCAGGTTCTCTTCCAGGCTGTCGGCGGCCATTGGCTCGACAATCATGACCGATCCTCCCGGTTTCAGGGCCCGGCGAATGGTTTTCAATGTCTTCACGGGATCACCCATGTCGTGCAGGCAATCGAACATCGTGATCAAATCATATTCTCCCGGGAGTTCGCTGGCTTCCTGAACGTGAAATCCAATGTTGGTCACGGAGTGCTCGTCAGCATGCTCCCATGCGGCATCGATGGATTTCTCATGAAAATCGTAGCCTCTCACATTGGCCTTGGGGAAGGCCCGGGCCATGATGATCGAGGAAACACCATGTCCGCAGCCAACGTCTGCGATGTTACCACCCTGCTGTAGTTTTTCGACAATACCATCCAGAGCCGGTAGCCATGCTTGCGCGAGAAAATTGTCGTAGCCCGGACGAAAGAACCGCGCAACAGCACAGGAAAGGCATTCTGTCTGGTCGCCCCACGCCACGCCCTCCCCTGTCTTGAAGGCTTCTCTTACCTGCGGCATGTTGCTTTGAAAGGCAGCCGCCGCACCGAAAGCCGGAGCGAGATAATAAGGACTGGCCGGATTGGCAAAGACAAACGTCTGCTCCGGAGTCATTGAAAACCTGGAGCTTGACGGCTCATAATTGATGTAGCTTGAGGCAGCCTGAGCCGAAAGCCATTCCCGAAGATAGCGTTCATCGACGCCGGATTTTTCCGCAAGTTCGACGGAGGACATGGCTCCGTTTTCGCTAAGCGTTTGATAAAGGCCGAGGCTTTCACCGATCTGGACAAGGGGAACGCTGAACGCCCCTCCAAGATCTTGTAAAACCCCACCCACAAGAGCGTTCAATGTTTCTTCGTTGATGGGGGCTGCTTCTGTTGTCGTTGTCATAGGAATAGTTGATTCGAATTAATGAGGCGATTCACCGCCTTTGCCACCTTCAAAGACACAATTAGAAATTCGTTACACGCCGGGTGGCATTTTTTTCAAAAATCAAATTCCCGAACTGCGAATAGCTTTTTGTGTAACGAATCCGGAGCAATGTCTTTGAAGGGGGCATGACAATGAATGAAAAAGGCCAATCTGACAGCCCTACTGAAATCCTACCGGAGAATCACATCGCATCGCAGGTCTGGAGTTCAGGCGGGGAAAATTACGAGCGAATCAGCAGACAGATTGCTGATGCCCTTGAGCACTGTGTCGATCGCCTTGCCCCGCAACCCGGTGAGCGAATTCTCGACGTGGCAACCGGCACCGGATGGACAGCACGCCGAATTGCCGAGCATGGAGCCAGTGTTACTGGAGTTGACTTCGGAGAGGAAGTGATTGCAGCTGCCCGCCGCATTGACGCAACAGGATCGATTGATTTCCAAGTCGGTGATGCTGAATCCCTGCCGTTCGAAGATGGCTCATTTGATGCCGTGACTTCAACCTTCGGTGTCATGTTCTGCGGAAATCCGGAACGCGCAGCTAAAGAGTTGGCCCGCGTCTGTCGCCCCGGCGGTCGCATCGCCCTCGCAACCTGGGCACCGGAGCTCGGAGTCGCCGATTTCTTCAAAGTGATCAAGAAATACCAGCCAACTCCGCCAGTTCCCAAGCCATCCCCTTTTGACTGGGGATATCCACGCCGACTCGACAACCTCTTCGGTGGATCATTTGAAATGAAGACTGAAACCGCAATTTCCTACTACCACGATCCAGATGCGAAATCGGCATGGAAAGCCTTTTCAATAGGCTACGGACCAGTCGTCAGTACATTGGCAAAACTTGATGAAGCCCGCGCCAGCCAGTTCGAGGTAGATTTCATCGAGTATCATGAGCAATTCAAGACCAGTCTTGGAATCCTTGTTGAGCGTCCCTATGTTATCGCGGTGGGCACGCGTCGAGACTGATCAAGTGAGGGTTTCCCGACGAATTCATTCAGAGCTTCGATTTCCGACATTTCAATTTCCCAAATGCCCCTACTTGCAACTATGATCATCTACACTAAAGCGATGATCGACCCAAAGGAGGACAACCTTGAGCGGGGCCAGTTTCCCGCAACCCGCTGGAGCCTTGTAATCGGGGCGCAGGACGGGGACGACGAGAGTCGAAAACGAGCCCTGGGTGAACTGTGCGAGCTGTATTGGTATCCACTTTATGCGTATGTCAGGCGGCGGGGCCTCACTGCGGCCGACGCTGAAGACGCCACGCAGGGATTCTTTTGCGAGCTGCTCGCCAAAGATCGGGTCCAGCTCTTCTCTGAAGAAAAAGGAAAGCTGCGAGCTTACCTTCTGTCTTCGATGAAGAATTATCTCAACGATCTCTGGAAGGCGGCAGGACGTCAAAAGCGCGGTGGAGGTCAAACCGCGATTTCGTTCGAAGCTGAAATTGCAGAGGAACGTTATGGTCATGAGCCGGCTGAAATAGACACTCCTGAAAAGCTGTTTGAGATCCGCTGGGCGCTTACCATACTTGAGCGGGTCTTTGACCGGGTAAAAGCGGAATATGAAAGGCTCGGAAAAGCAGAAGCCTACGAAGCGCTCAAGGGCTTATTGTCAGGCGACGGAGATGTCTCATTCAGGGAGGTGGGTGAAAATCTCGGGATGAATGAGGGTGCCGCGCGGGTGACTCTGTTCCGGATGCGGAAGCTTTATCGAAGATATCTCGAAGAAGAGATTGCAGAAACACTTTCGGAAAACGAATCGGTTGAAGAAGAAATCCGATACCTGAATCAAGTCTTTGCGAGCTGAGAATTACCGATGCAACAGGGTACGTTTACTGAACCAACCCTGTTGTATCGGATTGCCTGCTTTCTATCTGTTCCATGAGCGACCTTTGCCCTGTCTGTAAAAAAGCGATTCCCGCCTGGGCTCCGTCGGGGAACTGCCCGGCGTGTTTGTTCGGAAATGACGAGACAGAGGCGGAAAACACTGAAGAACCTCAGCCGTCCAGACGCGAGAAAGTGGGTGATTGGGAATTGCATGAGCGAATTGGCGAAGGTGCATTCGGAGTCGTTTTTGCCGCGGAACAAACCCGACCGGTTCGCCGGGCGGCAGCTTTGAAAATCCTTCGCCCCGGGATGGCAACGAAAGAAGTTCTGGCAAGGTTCGAAGCGGAGTCTCAGGCTCTGGCGCTACTGAATCACCCTGACATTGTTACCATCTACGACGCAGGAACGACGGATGACGGACGCCCGTTCTTTGCCATGGAGTTTGTCCCCGGCGTTACCATCACCAAGTTTGCGGCGGGGCTTTCCATCCCACAGAAACTGACTTTGTTTGATCGGATCTGTGCGGTGGTTGAACACGCTCATCAGAGAGGAATCATTCATCGGGATCTGAAGCCCGGAAATATTCTTGTGTACAAAGATGACAATGGAAACCCAGTCCTGAAGCTGCTTGATTTTGGTATCGCGAAGGCAACTGATCATGTCCTGACCGAAGCAACAATCCTGACTGGTGAGGGACACTTTCTAGGCACTCCGGAATACATGAGCCCCGAACAAACGGCCGATGTGGATGTCGACACCCGTTCGGACGTCTATTCCCTCGGGATTATTTTGTTTGAACTCCTTGTCGGCCATCCTCCGTTTGTGCTCTCTTCAAATTCATTGGAGGTCGTCTTGAAATTCCTCGGCCGGGTGCGTGAAGAAACGGCACGTCCACCCTCTGAACTATCGACGAAAGAAATCGCGAAGGATTTAGATTGGATTGTAGGAAAGACAATCGAGAAGGACCGGAACCGACGCTACCAGTCGGTCAGCGATCTGCGCGATGATCTCCGGCGCTATTCGGGGAATAAGCCCATTAAAGCCCGCCCACCTGACACAATCTACATCGCACGTAAATTTCTGCGAAGACACTGGAAGCTGACCACAGCCTTGACGGTGATTGCACTCTCGGTCATCACAGCAGCCGTGGTCAGTTCGATCATGGCTGTAAAAACCCGGGAGGCAATGCGGGAGACACAAAGCGCTTACTCAAGGTCAGATTTACAGTCCGCAGTCGGCGAGTTGGAAAGGGACAACATTACTCAGGCAATCGGACATTTGACCCGCAGCTTGCGCACCGACCCGGAAAATCATCATGCAGCGATGTTGCTTCGTGCCACGCTCGATCAGTTTCCTCTCGCCTCACTTGAAGAAGAAGAAAAATTCAGCGCGATGGTGATACCCGCTGCCTATTTTTCCAGCCCGCAGGGGAATTTTGTAACAGTCAATGAAATCGGCGAAGTGCGTTTCTATGATTTCAAGGGCCGGCAAGAAGGCCCGGAATCGGTCCTCGGCGGGACCAATCCAAAAACAGTGATCAGTGACAACAGTAAGTATCTTGCGCTTGGAAATATCCAGGGAGATGTCGCGGTCATTAATCTTGAGAGCCGCGAATTCACAAAACTGGAAGAACTGAATGAGACGGTGTTATTCACTGACCTCGCTTTCTCCCACGACGGAGGTTTGCTTTGCGCAACAACCTCTGACAAACGTATTTGGGTCTGGGACACTCAATCAAAAAAAACGCTGTGGAAACACACCCTCCCCTCCGCAGGTTACTCCATTGCTTTTTCCAATCGACAGGAACGCATCGTCGTCGCCGGATTGAATGGTGAACGCTTCGACTTCGGTGCACTGAGCGGGACCCCTTTGACTGACATCCCACAGCAAAAAGAACCCGTCCGGCATCTCGTCGAGTCCGGCTCAGGCTTCCGCTATTATACCGTCTCGTCCACCGGAGTGATTGCAGCGGTTGATCCCGGGAGAGCACCAATCGTTTTCACCGAAGTTCAAGTCGACGTCCCCATCATCAACTCGGCTCAGGATCCTGACCGGAGGCTTACCGCTTATGTCAGCGAAAATGAAATCAACGTGTGGACTGTTTTGGGGAAAACTATCACGAGGCGCAGGACTTTGCCGGATACCCCGACCGCAATAACTCTCCATCCCAAAGAAAGCCTCATATACATCGGAATGGAGAAACGGGGTATTCAAGCCTGGGACTTCGAGAGAAATCGTCAGGTTGGCACCCGAATCTCGAAGGCGAAAAATACGGTGGCGATTCAAATCTCTCCGGACGACAATCAACTCCGTTGCATCACCAGAGACGGCCGGCGTCAGGTATATCATCTTCCAGAGGACAAATATGGAGAGGAAGACCGGTCGACAGGACTGCCTGAATCCTGGAATGCTGTTGAGTTGGCCAAACGAAATCCATACCTGATTCAAGCGGGACACATGGATCTGCCCCCCCTTGAGGACCTGGTAAGCACCCCGCGGTCTATTGGTTGCAGCCGGGATCAATCTCTCATTTTCGCCGGCTTCAGAGACAACTCTGTTCGCGTGTGGAATGCCAAAACTGGACAACTGATTCGCAAGATCCCTACCGTGACCAATTCGATTCACGGAATAGACATCTCTCCCGACGGTAGACACCTGATTTATCACTACCGGTTCGGGCGGCTTTCAATTTGTGACCTCAATACCGGAGACGTAAGAGTCCATGCCATCGGTGGTCGTCGGGACATTTCATCGATTGTCTTTTCACCGGATGGAACACTGGTTGGAGTTGGTGCCGGTGATGGATCTGTTCATATTTGGGATGCTAAAACTGGCTCCCCTGTCACTGAACCGCTTCAACACGATGTTCGCGGAAAGCTCGGGCATCATTTTTGCAGGTTTTCAACCGACGGCAAAACCCTGATCAGCTGGGGGAGCGGCGACCGGGCTTTTCGTCTCTGGGACGTTGCGAGCGGCTCGCCGATTGGAAACCCCATCACTTTTGGAAAGAACATTCCAAAACTGGCTTTCTTTGACCCGGAGGACAAATTTTTGACACTGATAACAGAACGGAAAGATGGATCCGTCATTCGCTTAATCTGGTCAATCGAATCCAGCCTGCCGGTCACCCCTGAAATCATCATAGATCCACAGAAGACTGACTTTTCGTCAATTCGATTGCACTCAAGCGCCCCGATTCCGGAAGCAAAACTAAGCGAACTTGAGCAGCTAATTGGCCAGAGATGAGTCATCGAAGGTCAATGAGAAAAAGGCTGACTGAAAAGCTAAATGACATTCCTTTATCCACTCGCTTGAGGCACAAGCGATGAGATTGAAAATTCGAGAAGGTCTCAAACTCCAGCCTGACCTGTTTTACGTTCGATGTATCTGAAAGTGAACAGAGCCACGGCAACAAGGACGCCCCACCACACGAAGGATGGCACTCCAGTGACTTCATCGAGGCGGACTTTGCCGAGCTGGCCGATTGAAAGAATATTCGCTTTGAGCCATGGGTAACTGAAGGCGTAGACGATTCCCCCCGCGATCATTCCGAAAAAGCCGACCAGTGCGTGAATCCTTCCAGTCGCGATAGCTGCAACGGCGGTTCCCGGGCAGTAGCCGTAGAGAGCCATGCCGACTCCGAATATCGCACTACCCAGAACAACTGCGGCAATGTTGGCATCTTTGACCTGGTATCCTTCAATCCACCCGAGCCCCATCATGGCAAAGACTCCAAGGCCGCCCACAACAATAGCAGTGAGCATCACCTTCAATACGGTGAAATCTTTAAATCGAAACAGGTTAACAATCACGTTGTAGTCGGTAACCCGACCTTTGTTCAGCAAAATTCCGAAGAGGATTCCGAACAGTGCAGAGATCACAAGGCCGCCGGTTGAGTCTTTTGGGATAGGTAAATTCATGAGTCTTGATTGAATAAGGTTTGAGATGAAAAGGGGTTAAGAGTTGGCCCTTTTGCGAAAGAGAATGCGGGCGGTAACGATTCCGGTGACAAACATGACCGGGAAAAAGATCCAACTGGAGAGTGCCAACTGCATGGTTCCACTGATGCCGTGTCCGCTTGTGCAGCCTCCGGCAAGACGCGCCCCGAAAAGCAGAATCGCTCCACCGACAAAAGCTGCGATCATTCGTTTTGCCACCCCGGGGCCCTGGTACTGTTCCCAAACTTGTGGTACCTTTTCAGCAGTAATGTCTTTGCCAAGTTTAGCGCTGATAAACGCCCCTACCGCAGTGAAAATAAGAAATACGGTGCTGTAACCAAACGCCGGAGTTTTGCTGGCCCAGTAAGCGTTTTCCGCCACAGCCTCGCTGCCTGCAAAAAGCCCCACGACCCAGCCGGAGAATTTGGAAACTTCAGTCGACATTCCGATGGGCTTGTTAACGAGCAAAAATGCCAGCCAACTCAAAACACCGATCCCTATGCCTACCAGATAGGGACTCCACGCCTTTTGTCGAAGCGACAATGACGGGCCTGAAGATGAATAATTGGATTCCTTTTTCATAATGTTATTGTTCAGGTTCAAAGCAACTCTATATTCCCATATTGGAATATACAAATAAAAAGTATGCCTGATGACGCTATGCGGGAGAGTTCTTTGAAAAATCACAGAGCACCCCTACTTTTCCCAAACCCATGAGCCAAAAAAAGAAAACCAAACTGGATCGGCCGTCCCTTGAGAAAGTGGCAAAGGTCTTCAGCGCTTTCTCTGATGCCACCAGGCTTGCCATCTTGCAGGAATTGATGACTGCCCCGAGAACAGTCGGTGAGTTGGTGACGGAGGTCGGCGGTTCTCAGGGAAACGTTTCGAAGCAATTGCAACTCTTATACGATGCGGGCTTACTGGACCGCCAGAAGGTGGGCAACCAGGTCACCTATTCCATCGCCGACGATATGGTTCAGGCAATGTGCGAACTGGTCTGCGATAAGTTGAACCGCGATTCCCGTGCCTCAGTGGAATTCACATTTCAGATCTGAATGCGGTAGGCGCGCTGACACCCGCCGCAGCGGTCAATATCAGAGGCTTCTCTGATGTTTACGGCTCCTGCCGGGTCGGGCACACCACCATCTCGCGGACGCACACGCTTTGGGGCATCTGGTATGCGAAGAGGATTGATTGGGCGATGGATTCGGGTTGGAGGGCGCCGCCGATTTCTTTCGCGTAATCCCACCAACCTGATTTCGCTTCCTCGTCAGTTGAACTTTCGACGAGGTCTGTTTCCACCATTCCCGGGGCGATATTGATGAGCCGCACATCGCTACCGCAGACTTCTTCGCGAATGGTTTCGGTGATGGCGTGGACGGCGTATTTTGTCCCGCAATAAACAGCGTGCTTGGTGAAAGTCTTGCGCCCTGCGATGGATCCCAAGTTCACAATCGTTCCGGCTTTGCGCGTAACCATGTCGCCGAGAACGAGATGGATGCCGTTCAGGAGGCCCCGCACGTTTACATCGAGCATTTTCTGCCACTCATCGATGCTCTGGGTAATAGGATCGGCGTTGAACATGACCCCGGCGTTGTTGATAAGACAATCTGCCTTGCCGTATTGAGCTTCTGCTTCAGCGATGGCATTTTTGAAGGAATCAAGATCCATCACATCAACGGAGCGGCACATGGCATTGGGCAAATTCAGCGCTTCCATGGGCTCGACACGTCGGGATAACAGCAAAAGCGGGTGGCCGGCATCGGCGAACAATTTGGCTGTTGCGGCTCCAATACCCGAGCTGGCTCCTGTGATGATGACGAGTGGTTTTTCCTGCATGGCAAAAATGAATCAGAGAATTGACTGGGTGTCACCGGTTTTTAACGTGAGAATCGGTAGCTCCCGCGATCGCCCACAGGAATGATGCGAAATCCAGAGGATAACCCGCCTAAATTCTCAGGAATTCGACGTAACAAAAGCGGGTCCCCGTAAGGTGAAAATGTCGATCAGTACTCCGCAAATCCCGATCCGTACACTGCAAATCCCAATCTGTACGCTGCAAATGGCGGTAAGTACGACGCAAATGCCAATCCGGAAGGGGGAAATGGCGATCTGTACCCCGCAAATGGCAATCCGCAGGAGACAATTGGGGATCGGTACCGCGCGAATGTCTCTCCGGAAGGTAAAAATGGCGGCAAGTACGCCACAAATGCCTCTCTGTACGAGATGCGTGGCTCTAAGTACTCCGCATGCGGCAGTTTGGCCACGGAACACCCCATAAAATTGCCAAAACCGGATCGATTCTAAAACGGTGGGCCCTGATTTGTCAGGCCTGGAGGGGACAATTCGGCGCAATACATGGCGCAAGTAATCGATTGAATCCTACCCAAATGTCTTTACTTTGATAATCGATATGAAGGCAAACAGAAGGAGCTTGATAATGAGGGGTTTATGCAATTTGGCGGTTATTGGAGTGATCGCCTTTATGGCAATGGAGCATGCAAAGGCAGCTCCGAAGAGTGGCAATGTGACCGTAGTTGTCGGAAACGTCACGGTAACGCCCCCCAACGGCGGTGCGCCCAAGGCGCTGAAAGCCGGCGATGTGGTGGTCATCGGGAGTACGGTGAAAACGGGGGCTGACTCCCGGGCGGTGATTGTGATGACGGCAACCAGCGCGGTTCGAATCGCGGCGAACTCGGAAGTGGTGATCGCTGAGATGAAGGAATCGGAGACTGAGCCAAAGGTGCTTTTGGACCTGAAGAGCGGTAGTCTGGGAGCGCTGTTGAAGCCGGGCGTGCAGGCAAATATGGACTTTCGAGTGAAGACTCCAAGCGGCGTGGCGGCAGCACGGGGAACGTTTTTTGCGGTTGTTGTCGAAAACGGCAAAGGTTTTGCTCAGGTGAAAGAGGGCAAGGTAGAGATCATTCCTGAGAATGCTGGAAACTAGGGTGCGTTCGGAAGTTTTCCCTCCCTTTAATTGATGAACGCATTTCTTCAGCAAAGCTGGACCAGACTGATTGTGATCCCGCTGGTTTTCACCGGCCTGGTCGCAAACGGCAATCCTCTTGGCGAAGCGGTGCGTGTTGGTGAGGTGCAATTTGAGCGGACTGATGGCGCTCTGCGAATCTTGCAGGGAAGTGACAAGGCGATTATCGATTGGGAATCGTTTTCGATCTCGGCGGGTGAGTTGACGGAATTTATTCAACCGGGGGAACGTTCTGCGGCGTTGAACCGGGTGCGGGGGTTGACCGCATCACAAATCGACGGTGCGTTGCGGGCCAATGGAAATGTGCTGTTGATCAATCCGAACGGGATCGTCATTGGGCCGTCGGGGACGGTTGATGTTGGCGGTTTTATTGCCTCAACGCTGGATGTCTCAGATGCAGAATTCCTTGCGGGAGGCGATATGAGTTTCCGCGGGCCAAGTCAGCAGGGAATTGTGAATCTGGGAAGGATTTCGGCAACGGGTGGCGATGTATTTCTAATCGCTGCCACGGTCGAGAACTCGGGAGCAATTAGCGCGCCGAACGGAACGGTGGGGTTGGCAGCCGGGAATGACGTTTTGCTTAAAGAATCCGGAACTCCGGGAGAGCGAATTTTTGTGAGGGGAGCCAGTGGTGGCAAGAAGGCAACCGGGGTTGTGAATAAGGGGACGATCGACGCCAATATTGCGGAGCTGAAGGCTCACGGGGGCAATGTTTACGCGCTCGCGGTGAACAACGAGGGCCGGGTGGCTGCGACGGGTGTTTCCCGTGAAGGGGGGCAGATCTTTTTACGAGCGGGTGGCGGCGGCACGAAGGTCGGGAATTCAGGAACGCTGAAGGCGACTCGCCAGAATGGTGACGGAGGTCGGATCGAGATTGACGCAGGTCCCGGCGGTGAGGTCGAGAATACCGGTACAGTTGATGTTTCAAGCGATTCCGGTAAGGGCGGCGAGATTTTTATCATTGGAAGCCAAATCGCGCTGAAGCCGGGCTCGCTGGTGATCGCGGATGGCGCTACCGGTGGCGGGGAAATCTTCATCGGTGGAGGCCAAAGGGGCCAGGACGGGGATTTGATGAATGCAGAAAACGTGACCGTCTCGGAAGGCGCGTCGATTTCTGCAAATGCGACGGGTAATGGAGATGGCGGTCAGGTGATCGTTTTTGCTGAGAACCGACTCGACTTTTCCGGAGAGGTTTCGGCGATGGGTGGATCTCTTGGCGGGAACGGCGGGTTCATCGAGCTTTCCGGAAAGAACGAAGTTTTGATTCCGGATCTATCGAGTCGGGTGAATTTGAGTGCAGTTGACGGGATCGCAGGAACTCTGCTTTTTGATCCGGAAGATATCCTCATCATCAATGGCAGTATCACATCGCCTATTCCGGGAAGCCCCGTGAATTCGAACACGCTGGTCGACGCAGATATCAATGCGTTTCTTGCCGGAGCGAGCCTTGTGATCGAAACTACTGCTACAGGGACGGGCCCGGGCAATATCACCTTGGATGATAATGTGGAAATTCTCTGGACGACCGGTTCCTCCCTGACGTTCGATGCAACAAATGACTTCATACTGAATGGAGGCACAACAGGAGCGCGAATTGACTCTCAGGGAACCGGGGCGCTTTTTGTCAATGCGGGGAATGCGATTGATATTTCAGGGGAAATTGAGAGTGGCTTTGGGGATATTTCTCTTGATGCGACCGGCCCCATCAATGTGGGCGGCTCAATTGCCACCAGTGGTAATATCCTGATCGATTCGGAACAGAGTGTGGTTATCAATGATGGAAGTATCACAGGGAGCGGTGCCGGAGGGGAAAAGATCGAGATCAGCGGATTGGAAGGGATTCAATTGATCAATGGAGCTCAGGTCAATGCCACGGGAAACACAACTATTGCATTAAACGGGAACGCTGGAATGACGCCAGTCGCTGGTGAGTTTGAGGGGGTCTTTCTTGATGGGTCGTCGATCACCTCAACAGATGGAAATATCGATATTACCGGAGTTGGCGGCGGCGGAGGAATCAATTCCCCGGCAAAGGGAATTCATCTGAGAGCCAACAGTTTAATAGAATCGACGGGGGCCGGTTCAATTACCCTGAAGGGAGCGGCAGTCGATGGCAGCAGTGGTCCAAGCGAAGGTGTCGCTTTGTTTGATTCGACTGTTAGATCCAACACAGGGAACGTAATGCTCGAGGGCACCGGCGGGGGTGACATGCTGACTGCTTTTAGTAGCGGAGTGTTGTTGTCCAATTCGGTGGCTGAGAGCACAGGCAGCGGAAATATTTCCATCAACGGCCACGGTGGAAATGGGAGCAACGCCCATGGTGTGGAGCTGAATCTCTCATCACTCCAAACAACAGGAGGGAACATTGATATTTTTGCTCAAAGCGGTGCCGAAGCAGGAAGCGTTGGGCTTGCCACGTCCGGGATGTCAAGCATTGGCAGTTCCACCATGACCGGGAACATCACGGTTCAAGCGGATTCGATTGATCTGCTGACTGGAGCCAACATTCAATCCTCCGGCAATCTTGTAATCAAGCCGGTTGATCCAGTTTCAGATATCAATATCGGGCTTGGGGCCTCCGACTCCGGGTTACAATTGAGTGCAAACGAAATCGGGGCATTCACTGATGGCTTTAGTTCCATCACAATTGGAGATTCCGTCGCCGGCAATGGTGTCATCAACATCAGCGAAGTCACATTCTTGGACCCCATCATTTTCGAAGCCCCCGGCAGCACCGGCGAGATCGTGGTGAACGGGCAAATCACCGGGTCGGACAATGCTTCAGTCACAATCAACGGCTCCGGGGCGACGACCTATCTCTCGGCAAACATTATCACGGCAGGAAATGAGATCGTGATCAGCGACAGCCTTGTCCTGCGGGGAAATGCCATACTCGACACGACCAATGGCGGGCCATCCAGCAATGGAGCTGATGTTAAGATCGAAGGCACCGTCACAGGTGACGATGGTCCTCATAACTTTGCAATCAACACAGGGACGACCGGACTGATCGATTTGCAGGGAGCTGTCGGGGGGACTGGTAATATTGGAAACATTGATTTCACATCGTCAAAGCTGGACCTTGATGTGAGCTTGAACTCCGTTGGCACAGTGAACATCACCACTTCTGCAGGATTCAAGAACAGTTCCACTGCCACTATTGATTCTGTTGGACAAATCTCGATCAATGCCAATCAAGGATCGATGCCTTCCTCTGGCGACTTCAACGGTGTCGAAATCATGGGAGGGATCACATCGAGCAACGGATCAATTTCCATCAACGGAGTGGGTGGAGACAGCACCGGCAATGAAGGGGTGAGGATCCAAAATGGAGCGAGTGTTTCCGGGAACGGGAATGTCGCCATCACCGGGGCGGCCCAAAATTCAGGCGAGTCCGGTGTCGTTGTTGATGCTCCTGTATCGAGTACGAACGGAGGTGTGACGATCACCACGAACAGCGGGAACATCAAAATCGATGGCATGGTAACAGCTCCCGACGGTGTCTCTCTCGTAGGTTCGGAGACAGAGAACACTGACTTCCTCATCACATCCGGGCTGCAGATTATGGGGCTTTCAGTTGACGGCGGCGCGGGAAGTTCCATCAACACCCTCGATTTCTCCAACTTCGGAGATCAGATAACTCTTTCCGCAGATCAGTTGGACAATATTCGAACCTTGAAGGGAGGCACTAACACCGCAGACACATTTGCAGGAGGTCTCTCGGAAGTCGCTGATTACCTATTCGATGGAATGGATCAGTTCAGTTACACGGGTAGAACCAGTAACGAAATCATCGATGTCACCTCCTTTGAAAATGTGAACGGGAATGGAATGCTTTACTTCGAGGACCCTCCACCGGGAAACTTTTTTGATTTCCAACCCGGGGGCAGTCTTTCGGGGAACCTCAACGGTGGTGTGGGAAATACTCCGAACACATTGAGCTATGCTGATTACGATCTCCCGGTTCAAATCAATTTGGAATCCGGTACTGCTTCCGCAATCGGCGGGACCATCATGAATATTTCGAACTTTATCGGTAGCGCCGATACGAATGATAAATTTGTGATTTCCAATTCTCCGAATGTGGTTCAAATCATCGGGCTGAACCAGTTCGAGTCACAGGGCGGCGTCACCGCGAACGGATTCGGTGACCTTACGGGTGGAACATCCGCAGATATCTTTGAATTTCTCCCTGGAGGCTCAATCACCGGAAACCTAAGCGGTGGAGGCGGCCCCTTTATTGATACAATTTCCTACGAGTATTTTGATTCGGCTGTCGAGGTCGATCTTGAGAATCAAACAGCGACAGGTATCGGAGGCAATTTTGACGGTATCACCGACTTCATCGGAAGTAGCGAACTGGACGACGAGATCAAACTCACCGACGGCAATGATGTTATTGAAATCTTCGACAACGATTCCGGAACCGTAAATAACCAGGAGACGTTCTCATCATTTGAAAAGATCAACGCAGGCGCTGGTTCAGACGTCTTCAACTTCAATGGTCTGTTCACTTTCACAGATATGATCGATGGCGGCACTGGAAATGATTCGCTGAACATTTTCACCGACCCTGCGCCTACCAATACTTCGACAGTCATTGGCCCCGACCCGAACCGCAACGTCGTGATCCGTGAAGGGCGGATTTCAATCAACCCCACCTGGAATTTCTTAAACTTTCAGAATGTCGGGATTGTCACTGGTGGTGGCAACGACACAGTGACGACACAGTTCACAAGCTTTCTCCAATACCTGAATGGAGGCGGCGGAACGGATACCCTTAACTTCTCACAAGCCCCGCATCGGGCACCATCACCAGTCACCCGGTCCGGAGCAGGTCCGGTCTTCTACACCGGTTTTGAGATCCTTAATTTCGCCCCTCCCGCTCCAGATGCCCCGACATCTGATCCAACGGAGGATCCCGTCAACCCAACGGCTGATACAGGTGGCATTCTTCAGCTTCAACTCGACCTCCTTGACCAGGGTACAGGTGGTCCTGAAAACGAAGGCGACATCACAATGCAGCCATTCGTCGATGGAACAGGCACAGGAGGCATAGGCGCACTTCAGAATGCTCTCGGAGCTTTCAGTGCCATGACCCAACAAGGCGTCATCTTTGCCGGCCTCGATTCAGGAGCGATCTTCATTGTCCCTTTCTCTCTGGATGGATCAGGAATTCAGCCTTCAAATTTCGGGATTCAGCTGTTGCGCGAATCATTAGCCCCCGATGCAAATATCGAGTTGCTCGCGGCCCTTGGTCTTGATCGCGGAATTTTCCTCATCGAGGGAGATGGGCCATTTGCCCTCGATTTAAGTGGGTTCCCAACGCTGGCAGCGACGATTCAATCGCTTCTCGAACAGCTATCACCCACAGCCCATGCCGAACTCCAGAGCGCACTGGGCTTTGTCATTGTGGTTCTGCTCACTCCAGCCGATGGTCCCGTTGCATTAGACGCAAGCGGCGCCCAGCCCGCACAAGTTTCACTTATCATTCTTAACGAACACCTCGGCCAAGCAGCCCTGGACGAACTCAATGCCGCTCTCGGAATCCAGTAATATCCCCTCCCCCGCCAAGTTAAGAGGCATCCTTTCGGGAAGGCGGCAAGCCAACGGAAACTGTTCGCCAGTCTTCCGGTGTTGGGCTGTTTTTCTTATTCTTTTGGCAGGGTCCGTTCCCGCATGGGGCCAAAACCAGAACCGTCCGGTTGAAAAGGCGGAAGCTCAACGCAGAGAAGCTGATATTTCAGGTTCTTCTACCGGGGTGGCTGAAACAGATGATGCCCGTGAAGCGGATCCGGAAGTCAGCTCTGACGATTATACCCCTTTCGGTGTCGATATTGCCGCCCTGGTGTTGATTGCTGATCAGAGCAAAACAGAATCAAAATCCCCAACCGTTCCGGCTGAAAGAATCTCAATCGATCCTGAAATCGATCAGCCTGAAGAACTCGCCGGATTGCTCGAAAGCTACATTGGAAAGCCCGTCTCTGCCGGGCTTCTCTCAGACCTGGCAAAAGACATCATTCTCGCCTGGCGGGACAGCGACTATCCCCTGGTCGACGTTTACTATCCCGAACAGAACATCACCGAGGGAAAACTTCAGGTCGTAGTGCGTGAAGCCGTGCTTGGAGACATCAAAGTCAATAACGTCCGTCACTCACGGGAACATTACCTGATGAATCAGCTTCGGGTGGCCGCCGGTGATCGTATCAACCAGCGAACCGTTCGTGCGGGTCTGGAGTGGCTCAATGAGAACCCGATCCGCACCGTGAACCTGATTTATGATCGAGGACAATCAGACGGCACGAGTGATATCATCCTCGAAGTTGAAGAAAAGAAGTCCGTTACCGTCTACTCAGGCATCGCCAATACCGGTTTGAATCTGACTGGTGAAAACGAATTTTCGGCCGGAATCAATATTGCCAATCCTCTCAAGACCGAGCAGTCCTTCGGCTACAATTTTAATGCAGATATCGACTTCGATACCCTGGAGGCCCACACCGCTTTCTATCAGGCTTACCTTCCCTGGCGTCACAAATTCCGCCTGATTGGGGCCTATGTTTCGAGTGAAGCCTCAGCAGGTGGCGAAGGGTTTCCTCTCGATTTGATGGGGGAGAATATCCAGTTCTCAGGCGAATACGAAATTCCTTTGCCCCGTCCTGAGTCCCTTGATCGGTTGCGCCACTCGCTCACCTTCGCAACCGACTACAAATCGACCAATACTAATCTCATCTTTGGCGGAGTCGACATCTTTGACTCGCGAGCTGCGGTCATGCAATTTCGCGTGGCCTACGATGCGGTAATGCCGGATCGATTGGGATACACCAAAGTGAACCTGAGTTCGGTCTGGGCTCCCGGAGGTATCCTTCAAGACAACGATGATGAATCATTTGAAGCGCTTCGCGCCGAATCATCCGCAGATTACTGGTACGGGATCGCCGAGCTGGAGCGGGGAATTCGTCTTCCCGCTGACTTCTCCCTGATACTTCGCGGAACCGGTCAGACAACCAGTTCGCGCCTCATCTCAACAGAGCAACTTCTCGCAGGAGGCTATCGAACCGTTCGAGGCTTTGACGAAAATCTTATTCGTGGTGATTCCGGAGGCATCGTAAATGTCGAACTGGTTTCTCCTGAGTTCTCGATTCTGCCCTGGGTGGACAACCATTGGAATTTGCTGGGATTCTACGATGCGGCAGCAATGGAAATCACTGAACTGGAATCTCCCGGCAGCAGTGAGACCAATCCAAGCTTGCAGAGCGCGGGAGTCGGCATCCGAATGAAAGTAAGCGAAAACATCTTTGGGCGTGCCGCCTACGGTTGGGTCATGGACGCGCATGGGTTTGAAGACGTCGATCTGAAAAGCGGGAAGATGCACTTCGGCCTGACCGTTCGTTATTGAGGCCTTGTCGCCCCGCGAGCCCCGGGAGACATTACAGGTGCTCCGGTCTCCTTTGTTACCAACTTTTGGGAGATCAACTGCGCGACTCCAATCAGAGCATTGATGCCATTCCTCTGTTGAAAATGACTCATTTCCCCCTGAAAAAGGGGAAACCGTGGTCTTCAGACAAAAACGCCGGCAATCAGGCCAAAATACAGCCAACCTCCCGAAAACGCCCCGATCCCTTACCCCTATTGACTTGCCAAAGTTGAGGCATGACCAAATAAACGTTTATTGGGTGACACCCAAATTGTGTCATGACCACCCAACCGTTCAATGATTGATGCCTCAACCCGGGCATGACCAAACAACTGTTAAATCATTGATGCCACACTTGGGGTATGACCAAACAACCGTTTTTTTGGTCATGCTCCATTCCCGGCATGAGCAAAAAACCGTTAATTCATTGATGCCCCGGTTGTGTCATGAGTATCTAAACGTTTTTTTGCTCATGCCAAATTTCAGGTATGAGAGAAAAGCCGTTTTTTTGGTCATGCCTCAAATGAGGCATGGCATTTTGACCGTATTTCTGCTCACCCCCATTCAACGAACGGAGTGTGATGCAGCCTGAGCACCCGTGCTTTAAAATCGATCGCTCCCCGAAGTAATATTATCCCTCGTCGACCGTTTCGTCCCGCTGATAAATTGGCAATTGGCGATAGGGAACTGTGAACGAGAGCACCATCATTGCCGTGCCATAAGTTCCGCCGTTTCGTCCATTGGACCACGAACCGTTGGCATTCTGTTTCCCGAGATATTCGTTGTACATCCAGTCGGCATATTGCTCCCAGTATTTTCCACCCAACTGAAACATCGCCTGTGAGTTGTAGTAGTTTGCGTAATACTCGTGAGCATTGTTCACCACTTGCTGACGATGTTGCAAAATGAAATCACCCGAATTGTAGGTCGACTCCGTTCCGTGATAGCCGCACAACTCAAGACATAAAAGCCCGCATCCAGTCAATGTCTCAGAGTGTCCCCAGGGATCGGTGTATCCAAACCGACCCGATTCCTTATCATGATTTCGCAGCACATACTCCACCGCTTTCTTGATTGCTTCATCCGGAACCGGAGCACCGTTCAGCTTAGCGGAACGCAAAGCCATGAGCGCCCAACCGCTACATGAAAGATCTGAATCACGAGAATCCGGCTTATAACGCCACCCGCCTTTGTGTCCGTCGTTTTTGGGAACAGACTGAGCAGAGAGCAATAGTTTAGTGGCTTTGCTCAGGACCTTATCGATTTCCTTCTGCTTCTTTTCCCCAACCATTCCTGAAACTTCAGACAGAAACAACGTGGCAATATTGTGGGCATACATCAGTCCATGCCCTGAATCCCCGTTATCGATGAGCCCGTTGGACTTCTGATGGCTCAACGTGTAATCGATGCACCGGTCAAGATTCTGGGAAAACTCACCATACCCCGGAGTGTAACCCGCCGAAAGATAGGCCATTCCCACCAACGCCACGACGCCGGTTGAGCGACCATAGGAATCGTTAAACGTCCCGTTTTCCTGCTGATTGTCTGCCATGTATTGCAGTGCCTTTTCAACAGCCTTCTCTGCTTGCTCCCGATGCTTTTGAAAAACTGCGTTTGATAGCGATTGCGCATTCGCTTGAAAGCTGAATGCCGAAAAAACAGCAAGCAATGCAAAAAACGATCGAATAGGGTTTGATCGTTGAACCAACCCTGTTGCCTCGTAAAACTGGTGTCTCATAAAATGAATTCAGGTTGTGATTATTTCTCTCCGCTTCCCTTTGCCTCTTTCGCAATCACCTGGAAATAACGTCCGACGAGTTCACGATACTCACCCGGCAGATTGGTTTCGATCGCGGTTGCGCTTCCACCGGTCAGGGTGCCTTTCATTCTGGCCCAATCATCGATGGTAATACCCATCGCCTGCAGCTCAGGAGGAACTCCCTCCCCGGACAAGTCTGCCATTTTCGCTCCTGTCTCGTTGAGTTGAGGTTCCTGCCCCTCCATAAACTGAGCCATGTCCTGAGGACCGTCAGGATTTGGTTGCGGCTCACCATTCTGACCGGGTTGCCCCAATCCGCCCATTTGCTGCATGGCGGCCTGGGTCAGTTGCTGAAGAGATTCAGCAGCCTGCTGACTCTTTTGGGCGGCCTGTTGTTGTGATTGAGATTGGGCAGACTCTGACACTTCATTGAAACTTTGAGCCAGGTCTTCACTATCGACGAGGCTTTCTTCGCCCTGTTGGTTTTGTTGATTGCTCGCGATGCTCTGCTCGAGTGCTTTTGCCGTTTGCTCCAGGGCTTGCGCTGCTTGTGCCATGTTTTGCGCAGCTTGCTGCTGGTTTTGCTGTGACTGTTGCATCTGTTGCTGGCCTTGCTGGGACATTCCGGGCTGCTGTTCAGGCGCAGGTTTTCCCTGCTCCGCCGCAGCCTGAGCTGCTTTTTGCGCCTGGGCATCCGCTTTGGCTTCTGATGCCTGAGCCTGCTCCAGTTGTTGCTGTGCACGTTCCTGCTGTTGCATGGCTTGCTCCAACGCGTTTTCAGCCTGATCAGCTCGACCTTTGGCGGAATTTTGCTGCGTATTTTGAAGGGACATTTCAAGGGCTTCTGTGGCATCCTGCAGCTCGCCTGTCGCTTCTGCTATTTGCTGTTCCATGGACTCCAGTGCGGCTTCGAAGTTTCCTTCTGCAACCGCTGTGATCTGTTCCGCGAGGGCAGCTTGCGCTTCAGCAAGTTCACTCAATTCAGATTGGGTTTCAGGCGCGGCAAAAGGTGACGGGGCAGGCTGACCTGCTTCAGGTTCGGATGGCTGACCTTCTTCTGACTTGGGCTGTCCCTTTTCACCAGCCTGTGCCATTTCGGATGGAGACGGACTTTCCCCCTTGTCAGATGATGGAGTCGGCTCCGTGTTTTCACCTGGCTGAGGCTGATCTTCGCCCGGGGTTTCCGTGTTTTCGCCGGGTTGCTCACCTTTGGCCATTTCAGGTTGCCCCTTCTCACTTCCCTCAGGCTGACCTTCGTTTTCCGTGCCAGCAGGTTCGGGTTGACCCTCCTGACTGGCCATTTCCTGAGAGGGTGCCCCATCTTCAGCTTGAGGTTGCTGTTCAGCTAATGCCTCCGACTGATCAGATGCTTCGGAAAGTGCCTTGGCAGCTTCCTGCGCTGCTTCTGCAGCCTTTGCCATTTCAGTTTGTTTCTCAGCCGGGGTTTTCTCCTGATCCGGATTATCCCCCTCATTCGGCTGCTGCTCCTGAGACTTCTCTGAAGGAGCCTGATCACCCGGCGGTTCAGCTTTAGCCAGGTTTTCAGCCGCCTTTTTGGTCTCCTCTGAAGACTTTTCCAAAGGATCTCCGGCGCCCTTTTGCTCCTGATTCAATTCGTTCTGCAGCTCCCGGGTCTCCTGTGCAATTTGCTCCTGTTTCTTCTGGAGCTCATTCATGACCTGTTCCTGAAACTTCTGCTGTTGCTCCTCGCTCTTAGCCTGAGCGGCCTCCTTCGTCATCTCAGCCAGATTTTTCTGCTGTTCAGACATCTCCTTCGCCTGCTGCGCAAGTTGCTCGGCCTGGGCTTTTTGCTCTTCCATCACTTCCTGAAGAGCCGCCTTATCTTCTTTCAGTAGATCCCCCAGCTCCTTCTGAACCTTTTCCTGCTCGCGCTGGAATTGTTCCATCTTCTGTTTCGCCTGCTGTTCCATCTTCTGCTGCTCCTTTGGCGACATGTTCTCGTTTTTCGCCATTTCCATCTGCTGCTCATTTGCCTTCTCAGCTTCTTCGGCGGCGTTTTTTGCAAGCTCCCTCTGATCATTTGCCAGCTCGTTCAACTCGGCAACCATCTGCAAATCTTCATCAGCCTCTTCGATGGATTTAGAAATCTCTTTCAAACCCTCCAGAGCCTCCTCAATTTGATTTTCAGCTTTCTTTGCTTCCGCAATCCGCTCCTTCTGTTGATCCATAACAGGGATCATGTCGGCAGCCTCTAACGCATCTGCGATCTCTTCCTCCGCAATATTCTCAGCCGCTTCCGCTTGTTTGTTGAAGACGGACTCCTCAAGTTTCTCAGCGATTTCCTGTAGTTTCTCCTGTGCCTCTTTTGCATGTTCCTGAAACTCTTTCAGCTCACGCTGGGCATTTTCATTAATTTCGTTTTCCTTCTCTTTCTTAGCCAGCTGCTGTTCGGCACCTTTCGCGTCAGCTTTGGCTTCACGCAGCTTCTGCTCTGCCTCGCGAATCGTTTTCTCCAAATCCGCTTTCTGAGCCTTGATGGTTTGCTTTGCAAGGCTCTCCGCATTGCGATCAAGAATAATAACGATCTTATCGCTCAAACCTTCCCCCGGCCCGTCGAAGGATGCAGGCCGGTTGTCACGTGCCCGCAGTTGCACTTCCAGGCGACGGTGTTGATTCTCCAATTCGAGAGAAGCCAAATTAAGTTGGGCCATTCCTCTCCATACGCCGGGTTCACCATCGGAATCCGGTGTAGGCTGAACCACTTCGACGGGGTTTGCCTCATTGTTGCGGCGAATCAAAAGGTCAACTTGCGAAAAGCCGAAATCCTCAGTGATAGCAAACTTGATTGGTAACATCTCGCTTGGTTTCAGACGCAATTCCCTGGCCTGTGGGGACTCAACAACAACACGCGGAGTTTTGTCGGGAAGGGCCTGAATGGAATAGTTGGATGGCGCATTTTTAAATCCATCTGAATCAGTGAGATCGAGTTTCCAGGTCCCACTCATTCTTGGTTTCAGCGAAAACTTCCAGAGCACTTTATTGCCAACTACGGTCGCATCTCCCATCGACTGGCTCTCGTTGATCATCAACTGGGCGTCTTCCACCTGCTTATTGAGGTCGGCGGACACGGTGACCTCTGTGTGTGCCAGCGCTCTGATTTCGCCTGTGTCGCTGGGGCCTTCGGTTGCGTCGAGCTGGGTGTATTCAGGGAAATCATAACGAATGGTGAGCCCTTCAACCACTGGTGGCGGAACGGCTGTCACATCGAAAAACTCACTCACCGCTGAACCGGCACGGATGCGGTATTCGAAGCTGTCGGACACAGAAGGGAAAGTCACCGAGAAGCGTTTTTCCCCTTCTTCAGTTTGCCCCATCAGAGTCATGCGCTCAATCGATTCGGTCCCATCCGGAAGCGTCCGGCGAATCTCAGCACGGTTGAGCCGCTTGTGTTTCACCGTCATTTGAATGGTGACGGCCTCACCGGCTGCAATACGCATGTCGCCGGGATCAACCGTCAAAGTGTTCGCATAGGCATTCCCTATGTCCAAATGAGGAGCCAGCGCACGCGCCAAAAGCGTCCAGGCCTGCTTTGGCCATATCAACATCAGCAACGCAATCACCAAACATCCAACACCGGCGACCGTCATGAACCGGTTCGCTCTGGCGGGTTTGAATTCAGTCTTGGGATCGACCTTTTCCACATCGATCACCGCCGAATCAACCACTGCGGAAATCAATTCTTCGGACCCCTTGATAGAATCAGGGTCATCGCTCGACATCAATTCAACAGCGGTTGAAATCCTTTCCTGTAGCTCCGGATGCCTGACTTCCAGAATCCGCGCAATGCTGGTCATTGTTATTTTTCGTGAAAGCGGACGCAGCAGAAACCACCAGGCCGCTGCCAGAGTAATGGCCAGTCCGGTCAGCGACAGAGCCCAGCGCGCCGTGTTGGAAAAAATAGTCACCGAGGCATCAATCGCCATGATGACTAACAAACAGCCAATCGCCACTGCAAGAGTTGCGAAGATCCCTTTGATCAACATCAAACGCCGGACGCGTGAGATAAGGGATTTAAGCTTATCCTGAATTGGTTCAGGAAGACGGGAGAGCGTCGCTTCAAAAGTGCTCATAATAATATTCGGCTGAATTTTAGGTTTCCCAATCGCAAACAGGGTTGGCTCATCAAGCCCACCCTGTTGAATCGTAAAATATTCTTCTCGTAAGCTAAAGGTTTATTACGCCAATCCACTCTTCCGTCGAAGAACCCACTCACTGGTGAGCAGCCCCAAAAACAGGACGAGCAATGGCCACTTATCCCACAACGTCACATTCTCACGTTCAGTCAGGGTTTCTTTCGGCGCGCCAAATCGAGTGGCGAGCGATTGTAAATTTGAAATCTCGGCGACATCTCCACCGGTCATCTGTGCCGCACGGTTCAGGAAGTCGCGATTGGCAGTCAGCTCCGCCAGCTCAATGGGATTACGGGTTGTAACCACAAGCAGTTCGGTTTCCAAATTCTCTTCCCCTTCGGTCAGGCTCTTATCTACGGCATCCCCCTCAAGCCGAACCTTATATTCGCCAGCTTCAGGCAGTCCCGCTACGGTGGTTTCGTAGATACCCGACGAATCACTGCGGTAGCTCAACTTTTGGCGCATGAGTCTTTTTTCTCCATCGTAGATCGAGGCAAACACATCAGCATCCGTGATCGGTTTACGATCGGCATCAAGCACTTTGGCAGTGATGTTGATCTCATCATTGGGCGTATAACTGAGGCGGTCAGTGCCCAGACGAACGGTTTCATTTCCGCTTCGCAAATTGGCACCGGCTCCCCAACGCGTGAGTTGTCCCCAAAAGCGGTGGTGATAGGTGTCGCCAACGCCATAGCGGAAACGCCACGTCTGATCAAAATTCATCATGGCGACCTTGCCCAATCCAGAGCGTTGCACTGTGACCAGCGCATGTTCCTGCTCGAATGTTTTCTGATTTGCGAGTTGCTGAATCGCGGCCTCTACGGAATCCGGAGAACCGTTCATTGCCACCGATCCGGCACTGGCTTGCCCCACTGGCCGGGCGTAAGCCAACACCTCAGCCCCCTCCTTTACTCCGGTCGCCGTAGGGGTCCGCCATCGCAACGTAGGAAACTGCGCCCAGATTTCTCCATTCAAAGACCGGCTGGTCGATTGCGCCGTAACGGGATGCCCGCGTCCAGCTGTAGTGAGTTCGATGCGATAGGAGTTTTCCGGCGCCTCGAATTGTTCAGCATCGGATGGTTCGTAAGTGATGGGTAGCAATTGCTGAAAGGTATTATTCTTAAACGCGTGTGGCATGTGACGCTGCCCCGCAATGCAAACCAGAAGAGCTCCACGTTTAGTGACAGATTCCTGAATGGCGTCCCACTCCCATTGCTGCAAAGAATTTGGAGGGATGTCACCGAGAATGATGACATCAAACTGGGCCCATTCATCTGCGTCTTTGGGAAGCTCTGTTGCCTCCGCCTCACCGAACTTCCGGGTTGCACTGGCAGGAACTCCACTGGGCTGATTCATCCGGTCAATCGTGTCTGGATTCAGCAACACATACTGAAGGTGAACCGACTTGTCCCGACCGTAGAACAAATTACGAAGGTAGCGAAATTCCCAGCGCGGAAAGTTGTCGACCAGCAACACATTCGTCCGGTCGTCCGTCACAGCGACCTTGAAGTCCCACGAATTGTTATTCGAAAACAACTCGGTCTCTGTTGGCTCAAGCTCAACCTGGTAATCAAAGATCCCTTTATCCTCGGGAAAGTGAACAAACCTCAGCTCAGTGCGGTAATTGATATCCGGCACATCGATCATCTGTTCCTCGACCACTTCATCGCCATACTTCAAAACCGCCCGCACTTTTTTCCCCCGTAAACCATCGAGTTTCGCTTCAGCCTTGACTAGAATTCGGTCACCTAAATAGATCGATTCAGGGGCGTTCAGACTGAGCAGCGAGGCATCAATCGGTCCCATATGCCCACCAACCGGCACCGCGACGAAAGGCGAATTCTGGACAGCCATTTGTCGCAGTGAATCCTCCGGCAGTCCTGTTGCATTGTGCTGACCGTCTGACAGGACAAGGACACCTGCCAGAGACTCGGGTGAGGTGTTTTCCAACACATGCTCCAAAGCCCCGGTAAGATCGGTCAACGCCCGCTCCGGTGTTTGCTCGGTCTTATCAGAAACGGGTCCGGAAGTAGCGGCATCGAGGTTCACCAGTTCTTCGGTGTCACGGGCAAAACGATAGTAGCGAACATTGTAGTCGGCCTTCAAACGATCCAGTAAAGTCTGGTCTTCAGTGGATCCGATTCCATCGGGAAAAGGCAGTGGGGTCTTCAGTGCAGCTCTGGCAATATCAAGCCGGGTCTTCGCGGCAGCGTCAGTCACTGCTTTGCGGGCACCTTCGCTCATCTTGTCGAACATTGTTTGATCAACGCGTTCAATGGCGAATGGAATCTGCTCGGTGACGACAGCAATCTCTTTGGCCGCCACCTCAAATTGCTTCAACACCTCATCGCCTTTTCCTTCGCCCATCGCATTTTGCGCCGCCTTGAAAATCCGGTTCATCCCATCACGCATCCGGTTTCTGAAATCAGTGATCTTCCCGCGGGAATCCCCGTCCAGGTATTCCCCCTGCTTGGACAAAATTTCATCAAAGGAGTCAGCCAGCTTTCCCGACTTCTCGATCCCGTCATCCAGAAACTCATTGATCCCCTCAGCACGGGATTCAATCCCCGCATTGGCATCGGGTGCGGTCTTGATCGCTGATATCTCATCCTGAATTTCAGCGGCAAGCGCATCGACTTTCGTGCGAATGCTGTTCAATGGCGGACGAAACTTGATGGCGTCAACCTTCAGGAGTTCTGCCCGGTCCATCTTCTCAGAAACCGTGAGCCGTTGATCTGAAAGATTCATCGACTCCGACTCATCGACTAACACAACCACTTCGCGATTGATTTCGCGGTTCACCAAAAACGAATGAACCGGCTGAAGAAGAATGGCAATCAATGTGGTGAGCGCCAGAAGCCTCAACGCCAAAAGCCAGCGTCCGCGCACCGGAGTGACAATCGTCCGCTCAAAGCGGTAGAGCCAGACGATGATTTCCGCGGCTACGGCCCCCATGATCGCCAGTGGCCAGAGATTCCATGAAGTCGCCAGCGAAACGAATTTACCGAGAAACTGGAATAAACTCCAGAAGCCGACCGATAGCGCAATCGCACCAACCACTGCGATGAAGAGGTTGGTCGAGAGACGGGTGAAACGATTACGCACACGGAGCGAGCCGAACCAGATAATAAACAGCGCGACCACTCCAATCCCGAGCATAATCGGCCCGAGGGAAGTGGCGAGGTCAGTGCGGTTGTAGTCTTCGGGATTCACAGGGAGCAATTGTTCAATTTAGAATATTCAGGTTCAGGTCAGTTAGTTACGAAGCCGCTTTTCCCATTTTCGCTAACTGCTCGCGAAAGCCGTCAGTCGGCGAATCACGATTCTCAAAATCGATGGATATCTCCTCGCCCGTCCGGCGTGACCGCGCAATCCAACGGGAAAGCGCAACCTCAATAAGGAGAAAGAAAAATGCGCCGACAGCTAAGTATTTCCACAACTCACGACCAAACTGATTCCCGCTCAGAAAACCAATGATATCTTCCAGCGTCTCAGGTTGGGAAACCGTGACGAACTTTTCGAGGAACGTGAAATCAGCTTCAGTGAGACGATTGAGGTGACTCTCTTCGGTATCCCGCTTCACTGTAAAAGGGATCGTCGTGTTGTCCCCACGCAGGAAACTGGTGAAGTAACCACGATGATCAACAGGGACCGTCATCTGATAGAGCCCACTGGAAATATCTCCCTGGATTTTGAAGAGGCTGCCATTCTCGGACGAATTAAGTATTGCGCGAAGCGGCTCACCCGTCGGGCTTTTTACTTCGTAACTCGCCAGTGACGATGAGGTCGTACCTTCGCTGTCTTCGCCTGATGGAGCAGGCCCCGCAAACGTCCGGAAATACTTGGGCGGAATGATCTGGCGACCAAACTCCCGCGTTTCCCAGAACAAGGTCACCTTCGCCTCGCCACTGTATTCAATGAACTCCGCACGCACATCATACCACTTGTTGGAGTCCATTTTAAAAGTGCCTTTGCCATTGTTCTTGATCACCGCGCGGCCATCGAGCCAAAGCGAGAACGAATCGTCCTGCTCGGAATAGAAACGGTAACTGCCAGACACCGGCGGACGCAATTTCCCGGTCCACACGACCTTGAAGTTATCCCCGGGGATTTCAGACGCAGGCTTCCCGCCTCCCCAGTTGAATTGGATCGCTGCATCATGGCGCGTCATCGCCGGACGATCCGCATCGATCGCTGAATAGTATTCCCCCTTCAGTCCCTCCCCGACTATTGCACCCCGATTCCCTGCCAGCTGCAAACTAAGATCCCAGCCCGGCTCCAAATTCAAATCATACGAAGCGGGATCCGCCAAATAGTAAACCAACTCGTGAATGAACGGCAGATAAGCCTGCCGCGTTGGCAGGCTGCCACCCGTGGTATCGAGAGGCACTCCCAGCAACACCACTTTTCCCTCGCCCACTGGACGCGATGCCAGCATGATCTCCCCGTTGTTGAATCGTGCACCAACCGAAGTCTCCCGGGCCATCTCGTTCGGGATCGTCAGCGGCCAAAATGCCGATACAACAGCCGTCGTAAAATCGCTCTTCGACGTGTCTGCGACCTTCATCAATGCTGGATGGGTCAGAGTTTGCGCCGAAGGACTCACCAGCTCATCTCTGTCGGCCACCGAGAGTGTGGGCTGAAACTCTGCCGGCAGAAAAAGGTTACCTGCCCCGTCTTTCCATTCGTTATAGAAATCCGGCTGCGCCTTCTGCCCGGGAGCAACCAGCAGACCACCACCTCGATTGACAAATTCAGCGATCTTCTCAGTCGCAGCAGACGGCAGACGAGGCACGTCGGCCAGGATGACCACATCATAAACAGAGTAGTCAGGCACGTTGGCAATGTTCGGTGCCGTTATGATCGCCGGTTCGACCAGAAAGCGAATCGCATCAAGCGTAGGATCATAAAACTCTTCATTGTCACCGTCCGCACCTTCAAAACGGTTTGCGTTCGCCCCCTGATTCGGATTCAAAGTCAACGAAGACGGAGCCAGCGCGATCGCAGGGAAAGTGGCAGCTCGCTCAAAAAACCGCCCCTGGGGCCGACCATCGACAATTAAGACCTTGAGAGAATTCGCGATATTCAAAGCAGCGGAACCCCGGTTGTCCTGCTCAATGTCATCAGCCACCTCCAGAGTTGCTGTGAATGAATGCGCCCCCGGCTCTGCAAACTGATGCGTGAACTTCACCACCTGTTGCTCACCCGGCTGGAGCTGCCCGAGGCTCTTGTCGACGTACTGTCGCCCGCCTTCGACTTGTAAATTAATCGCCCCCGGCGTGACCGCTTCGTTTCCAGTATTTTCAACCGACACCGTGATATCCACAGGACGATCAACACCTACAATCTCACGTGAAAGTGACACATCAGTAATCGCAACGTTCCGCAAATACTGAGGCAACGGCATCTTCCTGAGCAAAATTTGCGGCTCAGACGGAAGGTTCTTAAACGCATCCCGCAGGAAATTCCATCGCCCCGTCTTACCCGTTTCCCAGCCAACGTTCTGGCCGTCAGTCAGGAGAATGATTTGCTTCGCAGGATTATCCCCTCGCGCCAATCCCAATGACGCCAGTGTCAGCGCATGATACGTCGCCATCGAACCATCCAGCGGTTTTAAGTCATCCAGGATAGCTTCCAACTCCGCACGGTCCGTGGTTGGATCCAGCATCTTGGCACTAGGCGCAGGTCCGCCCAGGATAATGGAAAACGCATGCCCTCGCGGCGCACGCTTCACAATCGTTCGAGCTTCCTCGACCGCTCGATCAAAATTCGGCAGACCATCCACCTTCATCGACATCGAAGTCGACCCGTCAATCACCAGCGCGATATCCTGCCTCGCCCCCGGCGCGAAGCGCGAAAGGTTCAGATACTTCTCCAAAAAGTTCAGCCCAATACAGAGCAGCAGAATCAGGATTGAAGAAAGCCCGATCCAGAAGCGCCACTTCGGTTCACTGTGAAGCACCACCGCGACTCCCAGTCCCACCACTCCGATCAGGATCAGCGGCAAAATAACCAGCCAGGGAATCGTCGAGCCCGGCGGAATGAACGGTCGCGCCAGAGCAATTGCGAGCAGGCCCACCAGCAAACAGCGTGTCGCCATCAAGAGCGCTTCCTCGAGCTGAATGCGCCGGTTCCGGATCGCCAATGACTCCATCAGGAAGTTCATCGCGCCCCAATCAACGATCTTGTTCGACCGGCGGTTCATCAGATGGATGATGATCGGGATGAGAATCCCAGCCGCGCCGATAAGTAGCAATGTGTTTAGGAAGAGCAAGGTGAAATAGGAGTGATTAGTTTGCTTTTCGGACAACCTCTGAGGGAATTCGCTCCCGGGGTAGCCTGAGAATTTTAAAGGGGAAATTTAAAAATTTAAATCCGACAAAGGTTATTGAGCTGTTTCTTTTCTACCACGAGCGGTGACAACGGACTTGCCGACGATGTTGTTCAATTGGATGCATTCATCAAGAAGGCTCTCTATTTTAGAGGCTGTAAGCATTTTTGATCGGATGATCATTTTCAACCAAACTCGGGATTCGCGAAGCTCCTTTAGAGCCACCCCCAGTTTGTGGATAAAGTCCTTTTTGCTCTCAGCCCCGCAAGCCTCACCATAATTTGGCGCAGGAGAAGTGCCGGATCGCACCAATTGACCTGCGATGTGATTCCCTAAACGGGTCTTGGGTAATGTCTCGACCAACGCACCCACGCGCACAGCAAAATCGATCAACCGATCTTCAAGTTCATTGCTGTCTTTCAGTGCCATTTTACAATTTAAAATTAAAAATTCGCCCTTTAAAATTCTCCGGTCTCAATCAGCGAGATCCCGCCTTCCGATTAGAAAAATAACTGAACAGCGTCTCGTTCACCGATGCCTTGGTATTCACCGGCACATAATCAGCCTCCATCTGGCCACACGCGAGCTCGATCGCTTTCAGATGAGCCCGCACCCGTTCCAGATAACTCGCGCGAATCGTTGCCGGATCAATATCCACCCGACGCCCGTCCACTTCGAGACACTTGAAATGATCAAACTTCTTGAACGGAAACGTCAGCTCCTCCTCCGCCATCATGTGGAAAAGCAACAGCTCGTGACGCTTGTATCGAAAGTGATGCAGCGCGTTCTTAATCGCCTCGGCATCATCAAATAAATCACTGATCACAATCACCAAACCGCGCGGGGGAATCCGCTCGGCGATTTCGTGAAACGTCTCCGCACAACGCGTGTCCTCACCGGGCTCCGTGTGATGTAGCTCCTCCAGAATCATCCGCACCTGACTCGGCTTCGCGGCGGGACGAATGTATTTCCGCACCCCCTCATCGAAAGTCACCAACCCCACCGCATCCTGTTGGCGGATAAAAAGATAGCTCAGAGCAGCTGCGAGATGCCGCGCATACTCAAATTTGCTCAGCGAAGAAGCCTTCCCGAGACTGGCCGCTTCCTCACCGCGATACTTCATCGAGCCCGACGCATCCACCAGAATGGTGACACGCATGTTCGTCTCCTCAATGTATTGCTTGATGTAATAGCGGTCACTCTTGCCATACACCCGCCAGTCCAGGTTCCTCAAATCATCCCCCGACACATACTGACGGTGCTCGGCGAACTCCACCGAGAAACCTTTGTGCGGACTCGTGTGACGCCCGTTAATCGTGCCCTCCTTTGCCGTTCTCGCGAGGAATTCGAGGCGACCAATCGTGTTGGTCAGCTCCTGCGGGAGCAAGTCAGTGAAGGCAGTTGAGGTAACGTCGGACATCAGGTCAGTTTAAATAAATGGCAATGGCAGAACTCCCACGATCCAACCCTGTTGGGTCATCGGTCAGACCCTGTTGGATCGTGAAAACGGTATTCTCGGCAGACGATTAAACGTCAAGATCAGCACTCGGCTTGAACTGCTCGACAAGCATCGTCACGATGTCATCGCTGGTCACACCGGCTGCTTCAGCATTGAAAGTCGTCAACACACGGTGACGCAAAACCGGGTGAGCCACCTCGCGAACATCCTCAGTCGTCACATGATAACGGCCCTGCAGAATCGCACGCGCCTTGGCCGCAAGAATCAGGTAGATGCCCGCACGGGGACCCGCACCCCACGCGACCATTTCTTTCACAAAATCAGGGGAACTTGCCTCCTTCGGACGCGAAGCCCGGGCGATCTGAGCCGCATAAGCCACCACATGATCCGCCACCGGCACACGCCGGACCACCTCTTGCAGACGAATGACCGCCTCCGCATTGAGCTGCTTCTCAATCTTCGCCTTATAAGTACCCGAGACCCGCTTGATGATCGCCTGCTCTTCAGCCTCAGTCGGATAATTCACCCGGATGTTGAACATGAAACGGTCCAACTGCGCTTCCGGCAGCGGATACGTTCCCTCCTGCTCGATCGGGTTTTGCGTTGCCAGAACAAAGAACGGCTCAGGCAGCGGATACGTCTCATCACCGATCGTGACGTGGTGCTCCTGCATCGCTTCCAGCAAAGCCGCCTGGGTTTTTGGCGGTGTCCGGTTAATCTCATCCGCCAGGATCATGTTGGCAAAAACCGGGCCCTTCACAAATTTGAAAATCCGCTTACCCGTCGTCATATCCTCCTCCAGAACTTCCGTTCCGGTGATATCCGCCGGCATCAAATCGGGCGTGAACTGCACCCGCTTGAAGCTTAGGTCGAGCACTTCCGAAACCGTCGAAACCAGCAACGTCTTGGCCAGGCCGGGCACACCCACGAGCAGCGCGTGTGACCTGCAGAAAACCGCGATGAGCAATTGATCGATCACATCCTGCTGACCAACGATAACGCGGTCGAGCTGAGTGCACATATTCGCATAAGCGGACTTCAATTCCTCGATAGTTTCCTTGTCGGAACTGTTCAGCTCCGCGTTTTCGGTTTCAGATGGATCGGCAGTTGCGGTGGACATTATGGAATGAAGTTCTGTGGTCAATTTTTCGGGTCGTCAGAGTAGAATTGTTGCATAAACCCTGTCGAATCGTTTCGCTGGCGCTTTCGCGTTGCGTCGGGATGATGGTCGCGGGTTGGCCAAAAGTCGCGAGGTTTTATTCGTGACTCAAACGGGCCAATTTGGGCTGACACCGCCCGCCATCCCGCCTGTTTCCTGACGAAAACCCGGCAAAACGAGCCCCTCAAAATCGATCGTCCATCTCTTCCCGACCGGCACACATTTTTTCCCAACTGCCGCTCCCGCCACCCTGAGAGACATTTTCGAAGTACTTACCGCCACTCACACCGTACAGGGAGGCACTTCCAGAGTACTGATCGACGCTCACACCATCCCGAGAGGCATTTGCGGAGTACTTACCACCGCTCGCGCCGTACAGGGAGGCACTTCCAGGGTACTGATCGACGCTCACACCTTCCCGAGAGGCATTTGCGGGGTACTTACCACCGCTCGCACCGTACAGGGAGACACTTCCAGTGTACTGATCGACGCTCACACCTTCCCGAGAGGCATTTGCAGAGTACTTACCGCCGCTCACACCGTACAGGGAGACATTTCCAGTGTACTTACTGGCATTTTTGACCTTGTGAGTGAGTAAAATTAAATCAGAAAACCGGAATTTCCAGATCCGGCCACTCAATCTCGAAACTAATCACTAATCACAAAATACTAATCACTCCTCTCCTCCCCTCGGGTTGAAATGCAATTTCCTTACCGTAATTTCCTTCGGAACCCCGTATAAGACCGGGAATCATGAGCATGACGACAGACAACGAAGTGAAGAACGGCCGCATCTTTATCTCAGCTGCAACTGGTGAATTCGGCGCCCTGCGGTTACGGCTGGCCGGTTCACTTCAACGATCGGGATTCGAGGCTGAGCATCAGGATATCTTTCCCAACACCGATGCGGACACCGTTCGCAAGCTGGCTGATTTAGTGAAAGGCAGCGTGCTTGTCATCCACATCGTAGGTCACAAGCCAGGCTCCATTGCCAACAAGGAGGCGCTCAAAGATCTGCTCCACAACATCCCGGCGGACTCGCTTTTGCCGGAGCATCCTGAACTGCATAAGGCGCTTGGGGATTTCTCGGATATCACTTACACCCAATGGGAGGCTTTCTTCGCCCTGCACTTTGGGATTCCCCTTCTCGTTTATGCACCTGCGGATGCCTGGGATGAAGAATCAGAATCCGTCCGCGACGATTTCCCGCAAAAGGAACATCTCGCCCGACTCAAGATCGCACGCAAATATCCGGAATGGTGCGCAGACGAAGCCGGTTATTTTGAAAAGATCCTCCCGGATGTGACCCGCAAGCTCGGTATCCCCGTCGAGCCCATCACCCAAAAAATCGATCCCCCCAAGTTCCTCCGTCATACCGCCGAAAACTTCCTCGGACGTGAGGAGGAGTTGGCATTTCTAGACGATGCGTGGGACAACTCGACTGAGCTGGTCAATGTGCTCAGCATGATTGCCTGGGGCGGTGTGGGAAAAACGTCTCTGCTCCTGGAATGGATTCAACGACGATTCATTGCCCGCGAGTGGAAGGATGAAACCGGCGAACCCGAGCTGTGGCGCTATTTCGACTGGTCATTCTACGAACAGGGCACCACCTCCGATGATGACGATGCGACAGACGGAAAAGTCGCTGTGCGCACCGGTAGCGTGGGCGATTTCTTTGAGGTCGCATTAGAGTTCTTCGGCGATCCCGATCCCAACCTCCCCGGCAAAGGGGCGCGTCTCGCCAGACTCGTGCAGCAACAGCGCAGCCTCCTCATTCTTGATGGTATGGAGCCACTCCAGCGGCCATTCAATCACCCGCAAGCCGGTCAACTCATCGACAACGATCTTCATGCTCTGCTTTGTGCACTGGCATTGAAAAATCCCGGTCTCTGCGTCGTTACGAGCCGTCAACCATTGACCGATCTCGCCGGTCTGCGTGCCGGAGCATCAAAAGAAAGAATGCTTAGCGAATTACCCGTCGAAACCGCGATCCGCCTTCTGCGGAATCTTCAAATCACCGGTACCGACGAGGAACTCGAAGAAGCCAGCGAAGCCTTCGGTCGCCACGCTCTCAGCCTGACACTTCTCGGTCGCTTTCTATACGATGCCCATGGCGGAGATATCCGAAAGCGGGATCTTATCGATCTGCAGGACGCCGACGAGGCCACCCGGCCTGATCGCAATCGGACCGCATGGAAAGTGCTTGAAGTCTATGATGCCTGGCTCGCCTCCGCCACCGGTCGCCCAGAGGAACTCGCCGCCCTCCGTCTCACCGGTCTCTTCGACCGCCCCGCCAATTCCGAATGCCTCGCCGCCCTCCGCGCCGAACCCGTCATCCCCGGACTCACCGATGCACTCGTGGGCCTCAGCGACTCCCGCTGGAATATTCTTCTCAATCGCCTCGAACGCGCTCATCTAATTGCCCTACGCCAGGAAGACAACGGCAATATAGGAATTGATGCCCATCCGCTCATCCGCGAATATTTTTCAAACCAACTTCGCGCTACCCTGCCTGAAGCATTCAAAACTGCGCATTCCCGTTTATTTATCCATCTATTTAGAACTGTTGATCTGAACGATAATTCTACGATTGGAGTAACTCAATTGTTTCAATCTATCGCCCATGGCTGCGCTGCGGGCCGTCATCGAGAAGCCTGCGATGATATATTTTACAGACGTGTTCGTCGCAACGGCACATTTAGCCCTACCGCAGATTTAGGAATGGCTGGCGCCGAGCTCGAAGCAATTTCACATTTTTTTGATTCACCTTGGGATAAGGTTTCTCCAAATATTCGAAAGCACGACCAGCGATGGATAATAGGGGAGGCTTCACATTTGTTACGCGCTGTTGGTAGAGGAAGAGAAGCTCTAGAAGCTTCTCGGAAATCATACTTCGTAGCGAAGAAGGACATTTTTCTGGAGGATTTTCACAAGGCCGTGATTGCGTCAGGCTTGAGCGATCTTGAAGCTGAAAACGGCAACCTTAAACTGGCCTATGAAATTGCAAAAGAGGCAAAAGAGTATGCGGAATCGAGCGAGAGTGCGTTCCAAATTCTTGCTAGAACCAGTACAGTCGCAGATCAACTCTTTAGTCTTGGAAAGGTCAAAGAGTCTCAACTGACTTTTGAACTCGCTGAATCTATTCAAGCCGACTACGACCCCAAACGTTACTTCCTCTATTCCCATCAAGGATTTAATTATTGCAATCTTCTCCTTGCTGGGGCTGAACGATTGAGTTGGGCCGTAAAGGAAAGAGGACACAAATCCCCGATTTCAGAGTCCCGATTAAAAGAAGCGATAAAAATTTCGGGTAAGGTAACTGAACGGTGTAAAAAAATATTGGAGTGGATTACGGAGAGAACCCCCGAAAGGGATATCGCATTTATCGAACTTACTCTTGCGCGATCCCTGTTTTTTGGGGCGCTGCTCAGTGATGAAAAAATAAGTCCAGAAGTTCCAAAACTATTAGAGTCAGCCTTATCCCGTTTTAGAAAGTCTAATCACTACCCATTCCTAATGCCTTCTCTCTTTTTTAGCGCTTATTACGTAGCATATCTTGGGAAAACGGAGAATTCGGCCTATCGGCTAGACGAAGCCCAACAGATCGCCGAACGCGGACCAATGCCGCTTTATTTGGCGGATGTTCACTTGCATCGCGCTCGCCTTTTTCGCGACAAGTCCGAGCTCAAACTCGCCGCCGAACTCATCCACAAACACGAATACGGCCGTCGCTATGAGGAACTCGCTGATGCGGAAGCTGCTTCTGCCAGCTGGTAGCTGATTCTTTCAAAACATGGAACGAAATTTCTTTATTTCTTACCGCCGACAAACAAGCATAGCTTTTGCGGGAGCTCTTTTTGACCACCTACAATCGTTACCTGAAGCGGGTGAAGTTTTCCTGGATCGTGATGCGAAGTCTCTGCCAGCCGGGGAAGAATGGCCCAAAGAACTCATTTCGCGTGTCCTCAGGGCGGATGTGATTCTTGTGATTATTGACCGTCACTGGACGGAAGAACTCGCAAAACGAAATCGCAGAGAAGGCGCGTGGATTAAAGATACGGAGTGCAATGATTGGGTGCGTCGTGAAGTCATGTTCGGCCTTCACTTCGGCAAGATGGTAATACCGCTTCTCATCGACGGTGCGGAGCAGCTCAAAGAAACTGATTTGCCGTATGATCTACAAAAGCTCGCCCCGAAAAATGCGCTGCGCATAAACTCAGTTAATCCAGATTTCGCGCCGCTGGATCACAACCTGACAGAAATAAGAGAAGCTGCCCCCGTCCACTACGATCCGCCGAGTGAGTTTCAGGCGGGCCGCCAATCGCCCGACAATGATCTCAATTCTAAATTCGGCCAGGGATGGCATCCCAACGAAACGGTAGAATCTCCTCATCGTTGGGATTACAAATATGTCGTGACCGATCCTGATCGGCGCATGCAAATCAGAACGGCGTTGCTTGCGTCCCGTAGATCAGGAATGCTTGAAAGCGGGTTTACATTGGCGGATTTAAGCGACATCGGAGAGCACCGCTGTTTCGCCCATAGCGAAAAGAAGAGCGGCATGTTTCTTCAAGCTTCGTGCATCGTAACTGATGGCAGGAAAGGCAAGATCGAGAATCTCTTAATGACTCACAGGCATCACCGCCAGTTTCATGATGAAGTATACGAAGATGCTCCCATCGAATCGAATGACGAAAATAAAATCCGATTCACAAAAGGCGAATCGTGTCTGATTGGGACCTGCTTGAGCGACTTCACTTACCACGATGAAACCGCTCATTTGAGCAAGGCTGTATTCAACGATCTAAACTCCTTCAATCCATGGGCAGTCTTTTCCCGCAAGCTTCTGATTCCAGCGCTCTTCGTGGACAGCCGGTTCTTCGGGGTCGGCTACAATCTTAACAATCCGGACAAAGAATATGTGCACTTTATTTGGCATGTCCGCACCAACGAATGCCCCGAGGCTATGTTGGTTCCCGCGCGCGAGAAAGTAAAATATGATGTACCCCGCTGGGAACCGCTAACACAGGTTAAGCACTATGACTTTGAAGGCTGCGGGATTGACCGACTGGCGACCGAGTCACTTTTGAATGTCTCATTGCCATTGCCGGAATGCGAAAATGACGGCCCCACTGTCTTTCATGGCTTCGCAAAATTCAACGGGCTTGAGGGCACTCAAGGAACCAGAGCAAATCAGCCAAAATCCTGGCGCAGGGAGGCCATCCCCATCGACCTTATCCGAATGTTTCAACAAACCCGGCACAGTGAAATTGATACATCGAAAATCGAGGATGAGATTGCTCTCAAAGACTCGCTTTCCAGATACCTGACTCAGCTTGCCGGGACGAAAGACTTTACCATCGACCTCGCTGAAGGTTCTCAAGCAAATGAACTGATTGTTTCCTTAACTGATTCTGATGGTGAAGAGACCACTTGTTTCCGCGTGCTTCATTTCGTCACAGATCATCAGCAATTGGAGGAGAGAGTTATTGATGACATACGCGACGACGCGCTCAGGGTTTTGTCGAACGGGAATACCGCCGCGGCAACCCTGGTGGTTCAGGGGGTAAAAACCAGCCAACGTTACACGCTCAACGGTGCTGAATTGTTAAGCTCCCCCGGAGGTCCGGCAATCCATGTGATTAAGATTGCGCTGCGAAAACCGGTACGCGCTCTGAAGCGTGTTGTTCACGCCATTATTCCTGTTCGATCCGGCAGTGGAGATCAAGCGGAACATTGTCTTTTCACCCGCCACGAAGGGGACGAAACGCAGCGGCTTCCAGGCGGCAAAATTGAAAACGCAGAAACTCCTGAGCAAGCGCTCGTAAGAGAACTTAAGGAGGAATTGGATCTCGATTTTGACGAATTCACAATTCAGGAGGTGATCCTGCCTAAAGGACGAACCTCCACCGAAGTCAGTCCATCAAGTGGCGAGTTCACCGATTATCAGCTGATCCCTATTCTTGTGGCGCCCAAAGGAACTGGCATCGAAAAATTGCAGCGGCATCTCCGGGGAGAGGTTCCTGACGAGATGTGCCGCTTGTGGATTGAGCGGTTGGATGATTGGGCTACCAGTGGATTTGGTTTCGACAAGAAATATGCCAACGAGACTGTGGAGCGAGTCTCCCTGGAAGCATTAAATGCCGCTGCATTTCTTTCAGACGCCACGACCAGCTGAAGTCGGTAATCAGCAAATCACAACGGATTATTTCCCTCTCACGTCGTAACACACCAGATAATTCTGGTCGCGCAGATAGAGGCGACCGCCGATGACGACGGGGTAAGCCCAGGTGTTTCGGCCTGATTTTTGGTCGATTTCAAATTGCCCGAGTTTCTCGAAGCCCTCCGGGCTGGCTTTGGCCAGAGTCACTCCTCCGCCTTCTTCGTTGAGGCAGAACAACAGGCCGTCGGCGATGCAAAGGCTCCCTTTTGTGGTGAAGCGCTCTTTGTGATTCCACACCATTTCGCCGGTTTCCCACGACTGACACATCAGCCCGGGCCCATCTGAAAACCCGTAGATATACTCACCGAATTTGGCAACGCCGCCGTGGTGATTTTTCATTTCACGGTTGTCCCACTCATCGCTGGTGGCCTTGCCGCGCACGGTTACCATCTTGCAACCGACACCATACCCCGTCGTGATGAAAACCTGGTCACCTGATACGATGGGGGTCGCCGCCACGGCTGTTGCCCCGCGCCAGTCGGAATCCCACACTTTCTTTCCTGACTCAGCATCGACTCCCACGACTTTGTTCATGAACAGTTTTACGAGCTGTTTCGTGCCATTGATTTCGGCTCCGACAATCGATGTGTATTCGGCAGTTCCAGCGTCGCGAAGATCGGTTCCCCAAACTTTTTCACCGGTATCGATATTCAGTGCCACGATCGAATCGGTCGATCCCCCGGGGGATACAATCACCCGGTTTCCGTCGACGAACGGTGACTCGGTGTATCCCCAGTGTCCCATCGATCCTGAGAAATCAGTGATGTAATCGGCGGACCAAAGTTCCGAGCCATCTTCTGCATTCAGACAAACAAGTTTCCCCAGTGGGGACAACACGAACAGTTTCCCGTTCGCGTAAGTCGGGGTGGATCGCGGGCCGGATCCCATGCCGCCGTATCCGTCTCCGTCCCCTTCATCGCTGCCGAAGGTTGCTTCCCAGATTTTTTCACCTGTTTCGGGATCAAAGGCGAATGCAGTCAGTTGGCCGTTGACCGTTCCATTGTGGAATAGTTTCCCATCGCCAATCACGATGGAGCTGTATCCTGATCCCGCCTGATCGAAGGACCATAGCTTTTCCGGTCCCCCTTCCGGCCACGATTTGAGAAGGCCGGTCTCGGTCGATACGTTGGTTTGATCAGGCCCGCGAAAGCGGGGCCATTCGCTTTTTGAGCGGGCTACATTCGTATTCGCAGATGCCGCGATAAAATCCTGATCTTCCCGGGAAAGGCTGGTCAACGGAATCGAAACTTCTTTGGAGTTGAACTTGAGGACGGCTTTACCCGCATCAACACGAACAAAATCGGCCTCGATGGTTCGCCCCGTCGCGGCTTGGGTCCAGGTTCTGGCCAGGGTGCTGGATGACAAGGTGAATCCGAATGCAAGAGCAGAGAGAAGGAGTGGTTTTATTTTCATTTCACCTCTTCTTCGAGTTTTTCGATGGGCGGTTTCACTTTTATCGAATTTATTTTGAGGAAGCTCGATTCGTCAGAGGCAGCGGGCTGTCTTTTGATATGGAGTGTGGGCCGATTCCCGCGTATCATTTCTTAATCATGTCCGACCAAAACACGCAGGCTTACTTTGCGACTACACATTGGAGCATGGTTGTTCGAAGTCAGGGCGACGGCTCTGAAGCTTTCGATGCGTTGGAATCGCTCTGTCAGACTTATTGGTCGCCACTCTACTCATTCGCGCGTCGTTCCGGCCAGAGTTCAGCTGACGCACAGGATTCTGTGCAGAGTTATTTTCGTCATCTGGTAGAGAAGCGTCTGTTTGCCAAAGCGGATGCTGATCATGGAAAGCTGCGCACGTTTTTACTCACGACATTCCGGCGATTCATGACGGATGAATATCGATCGTCAACGGCTCAAAAACGGGGTGGGGAATTCGAGCATGTGTCGTTCGACGTCGCCAAAGGAGAAACGTGGTATGAAGGGCAAACGGGCGACGAGTCTGCTGAGAAGATTTTTGATCGCCGCTGGGCTTTGACCGTAATGGAGCAGGCCATGGGTAAATTAAGAGATCGATGGAAAGAACGGGGAAAGTTGGAGCAGTTCGATCTGCTGCGCCCTTTTCTAACCGCCCCGCCTGAGCCCAATGCGTATGCAGCAATCGGAGAGCAAACCGGCCTGGGACTGAGTGGTGTGAAATCAGCCGTTTCCCGATTGCGGGCGCAGTTTGGCGATTTTCTACGCGCAGAAGTTCGCGAAACGCAACTCGATGACAAAAATTTCGAAGAAGAGATGCAGGCTCTGTTTTCCGCTTTTTCCTAATCACAATGTCCAACGATCCTCCACCTTCATCGCCATCTGAGCCGGACAACCTGCTTGAGGGGCTCGATCCGCAGACGTTGTTCGCCGAAGCTTTTGTCAGTGAATCGCCGTTTCCTGTGATCCCGGGATTCGAGATTCGATCGAAACTGGGAGAAGGCGGAATGGGTGCTGTCTATCGGGCCTGGCAGGAAAGTCTTCACCGTGAAGTGGCGCTGAAGCTGGTGCGCCCCGAGTTGGCGACGCTTGAGCCCGATTCGGTGTTCGACCGCCTGGAGCGCGAAGCACAAGCGATGGCGAAGTTGAAGCACCCTAACATAGTAGCGGTTCATGATTTCATTCGATTCGACGATGAATCGGTTGCCCTGGTTTTGGAATTGATCGAAGGCGAAACTCTTCGCACTTTGCTCTCTCGGTTCGAAAACGGATTGCCTCTGAATGTGGCGATGCCTTTGATCCAGCAAATCGGCCTGGCACTCGCAGCGGCTCACGATGCGGGATTGGTGCATCGTGATGTCAAACCGGAGAACGTTTTGATCGACCTCGAAGGCCGGGCACACGTGACTGATTTCGGGCTTGCCCTGCCCATTGAAGAAGACGCCACCCGCTTAACCAGGACCGGCACCACGGTGGGGACGCTTGCTTATCTTGCACCGGAACAACTTGATGGTGCTACGGTGAATATCGCTGCCGATCAATTTAGTTTCGCCGTGGTCATTTATGAAATGCTGACGGGAGTGCGGCCACGCGGAGTGATTGAGCATCCTCACGATTTGAGGAAAGCACTGCGCCCGGCCACAAGCCGGGTGTTGCTTCGCGCGATGAGCCGCAAAGCTGAGGCGCGCTTTGATTCGGTTTCCATTTTCCTCACGAGACTTCTCGCTGCGCAAAGGAAATCGCGGCCGGCGATCTCCCGCCGGGCGGCACTCATTACGGCCAGCGCTTTGATTGCCGGCGGCGCTATCGGGACAGGGGTTTGGATAAACGACTCACAAAGATGGATCGATTTGTCAGGCAAAGTTGATCTTAGCCAGACGATCAAGGGGCAGTGGATCATAAATCAGGACGGTTCGATCACTTCTAAATCCGGGCTCGCCATCTTACCGCTTCCGGTTGACGAAAACGAACTCGGTGAAGCCTATGAAGTGAGATGTCGAGTCGTTCAACCCGGGAAGGCGGATGGTTTTGGACTTTGCTTCCAGAGTCGCAACGGCTTTGGCGCAGTCGAGTTCAACAACGAAGGCACTCCGGGCCTCTCCGGCATTCAAAAAATCAACGGTCGCCGGCTTCATGACAATCCGGATGCGGCAACGATCAAAACCGAGCCAGGCCAGCCTCTCGAATTTCGACTGCGCGTCGAGGGTGGGAAGCTGGCGTATTTTGTCGAAGAGAAATTAGTTCTCCGTTATGAACTGGCCCCGCCCGACACGCTGCATATTCTATGGAATTGGGATTGGAACCGTCCGCAGAAAGGTCTGGCTCTCGCATCGCTCAATTCGCCCACGACTTTTAGCGACGTCTCGTGGAGACCAATTACAACTTCCTAATTCGAGCAGCCTGAATAAACTTAAGAGTATGAACGATAAGATCCTTCAGGCGCACGGAATTGAAACTGTTCATGATTTTGGAACGATCGGCGAATGCCCCTGCCCTTTTGGCGGCCCGACGGGCACGGTCGACCTGGTCATCAGAAAATCCGCAGATGCCGGGATGGCTAATATCGTCAAAACAGTGAAGCGAAAGGCAAACACAACCCGAAGGACGGCCTCGATGGTTTTCCCCACGCTTCAGGAGTTGCGGGGTTTTGCAGAGAACCTCCCGGTAGATCCGATGAGTATCCTGCAGGAAAGGCCGTTTGATCCGGATATTGATCAGTTCGGCTTCTTTGAACGGTGGCTGTTGAAGCTCACGGGAAATCTCAAGAACTCGCGGGTGCTTCTGGATTTCGAACCTTATCCGAACAACAGCCTTCGGATTTCCGTCGAAAAGGGCCGCAAAGCCAGCCTCGTCTACATCAAGAGCACGATGCGGTCGAGGGGGCGGGTCGACAGCACTTCCATCGAGATCACCCCTGAGATATACACGACGATTCGGAACTCGATCTGTAGTATCGAAGTTTAGCCCACCCCTGCCACGATCAAACAGGGTTGGGTCATCGATCGGATACTATCCGATCGATCGTGATTTACACCACAACAGCGAAGTCGATGAAGCCGCGGCCCGGATCCACATTGACCACCCGGACGTCGACCGTGTGTCCAATCCGGATAGTCGGCAGGCTTTTGTTTCGCGGTTTGAAACTCATGTCCCGCCGATCCAGCATGTAATCGCCACCTTCGGGCATGTCCTCTTTCTTAATGAGTCCTTTCACATTGAACTCGGTCAGCTCAGCGAACGCGCCCATCGGGGTGGTATCAAAGACCAGCGCTTTGAAACTGTGATTCGGCTGCTCGTTGGCCAGCATGAGAAGGTATTCCACCATCTTCAATTGCTGTGACTCCTTTTCAGCATCGGCTGCGACCCGCTCAGTTTCCGAGATGTGCTTACAGATCGATTGCAGTTCAGCAAAGCTCGGTGTCTTACCGCCTTCAGGTGCGTTGCGATTCCGCTTGGAAACAAGCTTCCGCAGGACACGGTGCACAATCAAATCAGCGTATCGCCGAATCGGGCTGGTGAAGTGGGTGTAGTTTACTTTCACCAAACCATAGTGGCCCAGTGGATCGGGGGAATAGGCCGCTCGTTTGAGACTCTTCAGTAGCGCGATTTTCATGGCATGTTCTTCGTTGGTCCCGCGAACCGCTTTGAGAACTTTCTGCAGCTCGGCACGGATCGTCACGTCACCGACTTTGTGTCCGTAGGCGCGGGCCTGCTCGGCAAAATCAAGAAGCTTTTCCGGATCGGGATCTTCATGAATTCGATAGGCAGACGGCGCTCCTTCGTTTTTGGTTTCTTTGGCCACAGCTTCGTTGGCGGCGAGCATAAACTCCTCGATCAATTGGTGTGACTCGTCGTATTCACTGCGTTTCACGCCCGTGGGCTTACCGGTTTCCCGGTCGACTTGCACTTTGATCTCAGGGAAATCGAGATCGAGCCCGCCGGCAGCAAACCGGCGTTTCCGGAGGGTATCCGCCAGCACCCAGGCGCGCTGAATGTGTTTTGCCAACCGGGCCTGCTTACCGTCAAGCCGATTGACTTCGTCTTTCCCCATTTTCAGCAACACAATAGCTTCCTCGTAGGTGTAGCGATGGGCTGATTTAATGACCGCGCTGCAAAAACGCGCGGCCTTGGGAGTGCCGTCAGGGGCAAATGTGATCACCGCGCATTGCGTGAGCCGCTCGACATGAGGTTTGAGCGAACAAACGCCGTTACTCAATTTCTCCGGTAACATTGGGATGACCCGATCAGCGAGGTAGACAGAGTTGCCGCGTTTCTTGGCTTCCTTATCCAGAGCTGAACCGGGCTTCACGTAGTGGGATACATCAGCGATGTGAACTGCAAGCTCCCAGGTGCCGTCTTTGTTTTCTGCGACAGAAATTGCGTCGTCAAAATCGCGGGCATCTTCGGGATCGATTGTGAAGACTTCGCGGTCACGCCAGTCTTCCCGGCGCGCGATTTCTTCGGCCGGGATCGTTTCTTCGATTCGATCGGCCTCGGCGAGAACCTCGCATGGAAAATCGAGCGGAAGATTGTGGCTGTGGATAATCTTGACCATATCAAGCCCCACGTCGCCGGTCTTGCCGAGGACTTTTGTCATCTTCGCCAGCGGGGGAAGTTGCGGATTATCCCAACGTTCGAAGTCAGCGAGAACGGTGTCCCCTGATTTTGCCTCTTTTAAGATCTCGGTCAGTTTAAAAGTTTTCGGGAGCCGGGTACTTTCAGGCGAAAGAGAAGCATTGTTACCCCGGGCGTGATAGGTGCCCACGATTTGGGCGTTTTTACGCTCCAGAATCTCGACTACCTGCCCCTCAAGAGAGTCTTTACCGGTCTTCTCCTTCACTTTGACCCTCTTTTTAGAACCTCCCCCTCTTTTCCAGCGGGGCGGAGATTTTTTGGTGACACGCACTACGACCCGGTCGCCATGCATGGCTGTCGCGGAATGGCGTCCGGCCACGAAAACTTCAGGCCATTGCTCCCCTTTCAGCTCCGGAATCTTATCCGGCTCATCGGGGACAAAGCGCGCTGAGTTTCGTCTGGCGTCGGGGTGAAAATCGATTCTCCCGACAAAATTGGCGCCGCCACTACGAGGGCGTCTTTCAGCGCTGATGCCGGCATGGTAACGGGACTTGTGGCCCAAAGAAATCCGACCGGAATTCTCAAGAGCCTTGAGGGCATTACGAAATGCTCCTCGCTCTTTGGCATGGACATTTAAGGTACGGGCCAACTCTGATTTGCTGGCGGGACGATATCCTGAGCGATTTAGCTCGGTCAGGATTTGTTTTTGATATGATTTACTCATGTGAGTTTAAATTAAATTTACAATGTAGTTACAAAAAAGCTGGACACCGGACACTGCGAGTGTTTACAATGTATTCACAGTCGGGATGCTTTTTTTGGGTTTGTGGGTGCATTTCCAAAATGATCCCGTTCAACAAGAAGACGGGGGTTTCAGGATGAAAATACAAGGTTTAGTTCGAAAAACGAATCGGTTGGGTGGGTTTACGTTGATGGAGTTACTCGTGGTCATCTCCATTATTGCCGTTTTGGCATCGTTGATGATCCCCATCGCCGGGATGATGGCGGTGCGGGCCCGGAACGCGCAGGCTGAACAGACAGCGGCTAATTTAAAAAATGCTATCACTGCGTATTTCACGGATTACCGAAGGTATCCCGTCCGCTCCACGGTTCGAGAAGGTGATTCTCAAGTACTTTCTGATCATTCATTGATGGATGCGCTGTTGGGCGCAGATAGTGAGGCTAAACCCGGAGGCTTAAACACACGCCGGACCCTTTATTACTCCGGCAATCAAGCTCGGCCGGCAACGAATGGACGATATCGCGCTGGCGTAAAACTCTCGGATGGAGGAGCCGGTGAACTGTGGGATCCATTTTCCGAATATTATAGAGTCACCCTGGATACGGATAATAACAACCGAATTTTTGCACCGGACTGGTTCAGGGCAGAATCGAAAGAACTTCCGGGGTCGATCATCGTATGGAGCGCGGGGCGCGACAAGGATGACTCAACGAAAGAAGACAACATAAAAACCTGGTAATTCAGGAGGGCATTTTCAAAAAAAGTCTGGACTTGCCCTGATCAATTGTGTTTACAATGTCATAACAATAAACGGGACTTCGGTCCCAAATACCGAATATAATTATGCGAATGATACCTTCAAATAAACGTCAGCTCGATCGAACTGCTGGTTTCACATTGATGGAACTGCTGGTGGTGATCGTGATTATCGGGGTTCTTGCCTCATTTATGTTTCCTGCGGCACGTGGGGTACTGGGAAAAGCAGAGAAAGTGAATGCTGAGAATACAGCTCACAACCTCAAGTCAGCTATTTCAGCTTATTTTACCGAATACCGGAAGTACCCTGTGGTGGTGACTTCAGGCAGCGAAGATCAGCAGCTTTTTTCGGATCACACTCTGATGGATGTCTTGCTGGCTTCTGAAGAGGAAGCCAAGCCCGGTGGACTGAATCCACGCCGTATCACCTACTTTTCAGGACGCAAAGCCCGCCCTGCGGGCAACGGCAAATACCGCAAAGGCATCAAGCTCTCCAGCGGAGGTGCCGGTGAATTGTGGGATCCATACACCGAATACTACCGGGTCATCATGGATACAGATTACAACAATCGAATCAAAGCCCCTGAGTTCGAAACTGAGGATTCTGAATTGCCATCCACAATCATCGTTTGGAGTGCCGGTGCTGACAAAGAAGACAGCACTGCAAAAGACAATATCAAGACCTGGTAAGCATCTTGGGATGACAGTGATCCCTCCTTTTTGATTTGAAAGAGTCTTCGATGCCAATCGGAGACTCTTTTTTTATGGCTTCATTGATTGTTTTTGAGTCTATTCTGAACCTGAATGGCACGTCGCAGCAGTAGTCCTTTTGCAAACCGCGAAGAACCGGATTTCAACGTCTCGGCAATGATCGACGTGGCCTTTCTTCTGCTGATCTATTTCATCGTGACGACGACAGTGACCAGGCAGGAAGCCGATCTGGCTATGACGCTGCCGGGACTGTCTAAAGTTGCCGGACCCAGCGTGCAACTTGATCAGATGAGGATCGAGGTGTCGAACAACGGCACGATTTCAGTGAATGGCGAACCACTGAGTTCCAACATGGAAGAACGTGAGGTTCCCCTGCTGGCAGAGCGCCTCAAACGCTACTCTGCAATGGCGAGGATCGCCGGCTCTGATCCGGTGGTCGTCGTGAACTGCGCAGGAAAAGTCCCGGAACAACGCTTTGTCGATGTCCTGAATGCCTGTTCAAAAGCGGGAATTACCAACCTGGGAATCACACAGTGAAGGCTCAGTTCAAACGTTTGCTGGCCTGGATGGGAAAATGTCTGTGGATTTTCACGAAAGCCGCCAGCCGTTTTGTCGCTAAACAATCCCGCCTCCTGGCAATCGAAGGCCGGCGCCGGTGGCGCTTACTGAGACCTACGACGCAAAAGGCCATCGCCGCCGCGGTCATCCTCCACTTCGTGATATTGATCATCGCCGCTCTTATCGTTGCGGTTCCCGGTCGTCTTTCAGCACCGGAGATTGTGGCGACGGTTGTAGAAACGCCTGTCATCCCCGATGTCCAGCGGCAGCGACTTTCGGCCATCAAACAAGTGAGGCAGGCCAGCCCCAGTGCTTCAGCCTCGATCTCGAAAATGATGTTGGCCAAAACCGAAGCGGCCGTCAATCTCCCCACAACAGAGATCGACATTCAGACCAATTCGCTTGGGACCGGCATGACGAACCTCGGGATCGGCAATGGTTTCGGTGAGGGAATCGGAAACGGGGGCGGCGGAGGAGGTGGCGCAAACTTCCCCATGGAAATTCGGGGGCGATGCATCGCGGGAGAAAGAAAGCGTCTACTTCAGAAGAATGGCGGAAGCCCTGCCGTGGAGGAGGCTGTGGAAGAGACCCTCCAGTGGCTGAAGGAGAATCAAAACTTCAATGGAACCTGGGGAGAAAAATACCACGGATCCATGACTGGACTGGCGCTGCTTTGCTTCCTTGGTCGTTGCGAAACCACCACCTCAAAAGAATACGGCAAAACAGTGACCAAAGGGATTCAGGCACTGATCACTCTTGGCAAAAAAAATGAGGACGGCTACCTTTCTGATCTGAAGGCCTCGCAGTTTGTCTACGAACATGGCATCGCTACTTATGCCCTTGGCGAAGCACTCGCCATGAGCCGCGGGCAACCGGTTCCGGGCCTGAGAGAAGCCTTCGAGGAAGCCGTTCAAAAAATCGTCGATGGCCAGAACCCTGATGGCGGCTGGTGTTACTCCTATTCAAAGACCACTTCCGGAGATATGTCGGTCACTGGTTGGCAGGTTCAAGCTCTCAAGGCAGCCAAACAACAGGGTATCTCAGTGACCGGTCTGGGTAACTCGATCGACAAGGCGGCGAGTTTTGTGGAAGGCCGGCAGGGCCCCAAGGGTGGCTTCGGGTATCGAAGCACCGGAGATAAACACAGCCTCACCGGCGTGGGAATTCTTTCGCTCCAGTTCCTCGAAAAATCATATCGTACCCGGGCCAGGAAAGCCTTCGCCTACTGGTTCGATGAGTTACCCGAATTTAAATTCGACGGTCCCGATTGCGACATCTACGCCTCGTATTACATCAACCAGGCAATCTTCAATTACGGTGGCCCCGACTGGAAAAAGTGGAACTCCCAAATGATGCCCGAAATGCTCAAGGCTCAATCGAGCGACGGAACCTACGGGCTTGAAGGGAAAGGTCTCAGTGAGGACCGGGCAGACGTGGATGCAAAAATCTACCGCACAGCTCTGTGCACGTTGATGCTCGAAGTTTACTACCGCTATCTGCCTGTCACGGGGAACTGAAACATGATGCGCGTATTTCCCCCTTTCAGCTCAACAGCGATGCTCTGCGCGATCGCACTCGGCATGTCCGGGTTGGTTTCTGAAACACAGGCGCAGCTCGCCAATCCCGGAAACCTTTCAAATTCATACGACGCCATTCAAGCCCAATACGAAGACGGAAACTTCGAAGGAGGATTGAGGTCTCTGGAAGAACTGTTCGAATACTGGGGGACTGATGGCCCCGATACGCTGGGCAGCCGCTTCGGTCATTTCTTTTACCTCGAGGGGCTCATCTACATGGGGCTGGCTGAATTTCACAAAGCCATCGATTCCTTTGAAACCTGCGCCGAGCGCTTCCCGGATAAAAAGGGTAATCTTTTTGTGGCGCACGCCATTGCCCAAAAAGGAGTCTGTGAATTGATTCTTGAAGACTACAAAGACGCGATCAAATCCCTTCGCCGGGCCATGGCTGAAGCTCCGGAGGATAAACCCGATCCCGACCGTGCCCTGATCGCTCTTAACCTTGCCCGGGCCTGTCTTCGAGACAACCAACTGACCGAAGGCCTTCGCATCCTGCATCAGTCTCTCGACAACGACGAAGTTAAAATCGAATATCGCGAAGCCGCTTTCGTCATCGCCGCCGAAGAATGGAGTCCAGGTGTTCCCTTTGAGAAAGTGCGCGAGTTTGTTGATCAGTATGGCGACCTGGCCCGGATGGTTCCCCTTTCCCAACGCCAGTCGCGTCTCCCGATTTTCCAGCACCTTGCTCAGGAAGCCTTACTCAAAGATGACCCCATGCGCGCCCTGCTGTGGTATGCACAAATCGCGAGTCCATCAGAAATCCTTCTCTGGTATCAGGAGAAAGTCGACGATCTCAAACGTCGCAAACCGGCTGAAGACCATGCCAACTTCCCACTCTGGGAAGAGCAGTTCGAAGCAGCCTTCGCTGACGGCGTCGACGCCCGTCTCAACGTGGCCAACCTCTTGTATGGCACCGGCGCGGCTCATTTCCGACTCAGCAATCACATGGCGAGTTTCTCCCTGTTTCAACACCTGGCTGACAACTTCCCCAATCATCCCAGGCAACCTGAAATTCTCTACAACACCGTAGTAAGCGCACTCCAGCTCGAGCGCTGGGCGGACATCCGGAAGTATGGACTCGCCTTCATGGACCGGTTTCCGAAACATGACCTTCTCGCCGAAGTAGCCCGGGTTATCGTCGAGACTCCCTTCGCTCGCGGTGTCTACGACGAAGCGTGGACCACCACTCAGGAAGTCCGTAACCGACTCCCTGTCAGTTCCAGTGAACGAGACATCCCTGATTTTGTCGCCGGGGCGTCATTGTTTCACCTCAACCGCTTTCATGAATCGCGCGTTGAACTGGAAGCTTACACCTACAACTATCCCGAAGGTTTCCGGATGGAGCCAGTACGCTACTACCTCGGCGCCGCCAACGTAAAAGAATTCAAGTGGGATACCGCAGCTCAGATCTTCAATGACTTTCTCCGGGACTACCCCGGATCTGACATGACGCCCGGGGTGCTTTATTTGAATGGGCTCACCCATTACGCCATTGGGAAATACGATCGTTCACTGGCGCTCGTCACCGATCTTCAGAGTCGCTTTCCCGAAGCCCTTGAAATCCCGGCGTCATGGAATCTAACCGGGGACTTGCTTGCTATTCAGGAAAATCCGGCACCGCTCACCGACATCGAAAGCGCCTATCTAAGAGCACGCGACCTCGCCCGCCAACGGGGCGGAAAGGACCACAACGAGATAGCCGCTTACGCTCTCTGGAAACTCATCGCCATTCACCACGACGCCACCCAATGGAAAGAAGCCGTCACCTACTTCGACGAATTTCAGAAAGACCACGCCGAAAGCGCTCACAGACTCGACGCTCTCGCCGCCGCGCTTGAAGCACTCCACTACGAAGATCGAACCCGCGAAGCCATTTCCCTTTTGGAAAAGAATCTGAGAGAACTCGCTGATTCCTCCACTCAGTTCGACGAACTGTTCGGCACTTACTTTGATTACGTGACCCGGCACAAAACGGCGGCAGAAACCGTGACCATTCTCAGTGCGTTTTCGAAGACCACTGATTCAGACTCCGCCCGGAACTGGCTCAAAATCGCGGAAATCGAACAGCTCGAAAAAAACACCGCCCCCGACGAAGCAAAGCTCTCAAAACTCTACATCGATCTCGACCTCGCCTCTGAAGATGAAGCCATGCCCAACTATGGCTTGATCAAACTTGCCCGGCACAACCGGGCGCTCAATCATCTGCAACGTGCCCGGGAACTGTGCCTCGACATTATCGAGAACCGCCCCCGTCGCGGACACCTTGAAGCCGCGGTGCTGGATTTGGCGATGATCGATGCAAAGAGCGACGATCCACTGGCGATCCAACGGGCCTTCGCGAATTTCACCCGTATCATTGATGAGTTCGACAGCCCCGAACTGTATGAAACCGCCACCATCGGACTGGGGCGGCTTCAGTTCGATGAAAAGAATTACACCGAGGCTGAATACTACTTTGCCTATTACCTTTCCCAGCACCATTGGACCCAGTCCCGGGCGGAAGCCAATTTCAAACTCGGCCGATGCTATGAAGAATCCGGGCGCATTCAGGAAGCCATCAAGCTGTTTGCGATTACATACGTCAACTTTCCCGGCACTCTGGAGTGGTCCACCGAAGCTTACCTGCGTGCCGCAAATCTCTTGAAGTCTGACGGACGCGACGGTGACGCACTGCTAGTGATGGTCGACTTCCTCAAACGTCTCGGCCATCTCGAACACAAAAACATCACCGAAGGACGACGCCTTTTCGATGACTGGAAAGCCGAATGGGTTGCCAAACAACAAACAGCCAAAGCAACAGACTCATGAAAACGTTGGCTATCTCATTGTTCTGTCTGCTCACAACCGCAAGCACCGTCCTTGCTCAGGACGAACTCATCACCATCCGGCTTCAGGGCAATCGCATCACCAAAGTCGTCATCACCGGAATCACATCGAACGCTATCTCCTATCGCGTCACCCGCACGCAGGGCGAAGCACAACTTCCATTCTCACAGATTGAGTCGATCGAATGGCCTGAACCGGAGCCGTGGGAACAGGCCGTCAATCATTTTCACAAGATGGAATACAAAGAGGCGGCGGCCCTTTTCGAAAAATTCCCTCTCGCTCCCCAACGGTTCACCAAACATCCTGCCCCGGGAAATTTCACAACAAGAGCACGCCGCATGCTTCTCGAAATTTACCGGATCCAGATGGACGGCAAATCTCTCGCCTCGCATTTCGATGCCCTCCAACCGGAACTCCAACTGCTTCCTCCTGCTGAACGGAGAATTCCGCCCGCAGTTGAGGGCTGGATCGCTGAATCAAAAAAGGATTGGCCCACCATCGAAACGCTTGCCGGGAAACACCCCTTCGATCCCGAAGTCGCTTATCTCGCCGGCCTCGCCCACCTGGAGGAAAATGACACCTCTGCTGCCGACTTCGCTTTTACCAAAGCCTACACGCTCGATGTCGGGGGAAACACAACGATCGCCCGCAAGGCTTTGCAGCAATCGATCAAGCTCAAGCCGACTTCCCCCAAAGTTCATACCTATGCGAATCTCTTTGGAAAAGGAAAGCTCTGGTCCGATGCCCCCTCCCCCGCCACTGACCTGTTGAAGGAACCACTCAAGTCAGATCGCCCTGTTCTCGGCGAAGAGGAAGGCGCTGGAGATTCAGGAAAATTCGATACCCCCGAAGAGAAAGCAAAGCGAGTCGAGAAAATCGAGTAATTCATTTTCCACGATCCGACCCTGTTACCTCACCAAACAAACCCTGTTGGATTGATCACTAACATTTCTCCCACGGCAACCCGGCCAGCAAATCATCGAACCCCAACCCATACCCCGGGGGCGGATTTAACGTTGGCCCGGCGGTTGTGATTTGCTCGTTGAACGAATTCGGCTCGAACAAATGATGCGTCAGCAGTCCACATCGACCGGATAGCTTCAACGCACCTGCCGTATAAGCGGCGAACATCTGACCCACTGGATGGTCCATGTAACTCGTCACGATGAGATACTGTCCGGCAGCCGGTTGATAGTGTTCCGGACTGTGTAGCGCTGGCTTCACAATCAAAACGTCAGCCAGTTCGGCTTTCCCGGAAATATCCAGTCCGCGATCAGCCGCGAGCGGTATCCCGCCCGATTTTAATTCCCGCCAGGTGTCGATGTCCCACGGAATCGGGTCTTCCAGAAAATCGATAACGGATCGATCATCCAATTCCGCCCAGAGCTTTGCGATTCCACCGACATCCCCCGTCTCATTGAAATCGATGCGGATTCTGAACCCCGCTTCCTGCCAGCACCGAACCTCCCCCTTTAATATCTCAAGTTCCTTCCCGTGGCCTTTTAACTTCACCGTGTCGAATCCCTGCGCACGAATCGCAGTCGGATCATCCACCCCGGCTTCAGTCGATGCCGTCCAGTGACTCAGTGGCGGGGGATATTCGGCGATGAGGTTACATAATTGCTTGCGGGCGGCTTCATCAATCGCCGCACACTCCAGTGCTTGTTCAATCAAAGGAGTGGAATCCCCGGACTTCAATTTTTCCAATTGAACCGGCAATGGATCATCACCCAGCTCCGGCCACGGATGAATGCAGCCATGCCCCCCCCCATTCACCCGGATGAGAACGCCGTTATGCCCCACCCTTGAACTGGCGGCGTTCAGGCGGGAGCGACTCCTTAGGGTGTAGCGAAAGATTTCTAAAGCCATATCGGCGTAGAGCCTATCATCGCCAAAATAACAGCGTCATGACAATCGCATAGACAATCAATTGCAGACCACTGAGCGCGAGAAACTTGTTATAAATCGGACCGGGATCGTTCCTGAGAACACCCGATATGATGATTGGCGCAAGGATTAACAGCGGGGCGAGATACAGCAGATTCCCATCGATCTCGCGGGCCACAATCAGGCTTAGACCGATGGCCACGACCGTCAGGATCGTAATTTCCACTCTGGCAAAAGTTTTGCCAAAACGTACCGCCAAAGTCCTTTTGCCCGTGCTGCCATCTTCATCGATGTCGCGAAAATTATTGATCGCTATCAGCACGGTAGAGAAGAGCCCGCTTTGCAATGCGAGAATCCACATAAGCCTGGATGGTGGCCAGATTCCTGTCTGCACATAATGCGCGCCGCACACCGCAACAAATCCAAAAAACAGAATCACAAACAACTCGCCCAGCCCCCGGTAGGCGAGCGGGACCGGCCCGCCGGTATAACCATAGCTCAGGAACAACGAAATCGCTCCCACCACAACAATCGGCCAGCCGCGAACCTGGATCATGGGGATGGCGATGATTGCTGCGAGCACACAAAATCCAACCGCAGCCAGAAGCACGGTGTTGCGCGAAAGCATGCCGCTGGCGGTCACCCGAATGGGGCCGAGCCGCTTCGCCGTATCCGCACCCTTATCGAAATCAATAGCGTCGTTAAAGAAATTTGTCGCGACCTGAATGCAGACACAGCTGAAGAGCGTCGAAAAAAGTAACAGCCACGAGAACCCTCCGTCACCAAATAACACCGGAAGACTGCCCACCCAAACCGGCACAATAGCGGCTGGAAGCGTTTTAGGACGGGCGGCGAGGAGCCACGACTTGATGGAGTTTTTCTGAGGCATCACGCAGGGGTCTGAAGCGCGAACCGTGGCCGAGGAAGCCTCTATGATCCAGAATTTTCTGTAGGGTATCTTTTTTTGATGGTGACAACATTGAAACCTTACAGGGCAAATCTAGCCTTTTTGAGTGATTGACGATTTCCTCCCTCCTCCTAAACTGTTAGCGTTATGAAAACACTAATTGCAACCTTAGCAATGGCGGTTCTCGCCTTCGTCCCAGCGGCGATGGCAGAAGATGTAACCTACGTTGCCGGCATGACCGGCGTAACATGAGGCGGATGTAAGAAGGATGTCAGTTCGGCATTCCAAACTTTGTCAGGCTTCAAATCGATCAAGATCGAAAAAGGTGAAAAAGCAGGCACCCAGAAAGTAACAGTCGTTACTGATGGATCTGCAGAACTCACCAAAAAAGAGGCTGTTGAAAGTCTCGGTGCAAAAGCTTCAAAATACGTCGTCAAGGAATGGGCGAAAGCTGAAGCTGACAGCTGATCATAACCAGTTGTCTTTAGATTTGAATCCTTTCAAACTCTAAATTTAACCAATAAAAAACCACGGTGGAAACACCGTGGTTTTTTTTGCTTACGTGATATGAAGCGTTCAGAGAGTTTCCTTATTCGGAAGCCTCCTCTGCAGGAGCAGTTGCCTCCTTGATCAATTTCTGATCCGCCTCGGAAAGCTTGGTGACATCATATTCAAACTTCCGACCGTTCGGAAATTTGAAGTGACCTGTTGTTCCCACCACTTCCACCAGTGTCGCCTCAATGGCCTTACCTTCGGAATTGGTCCAGTTACGGTTCGGAATCAGATCTTTTTTCCGCGGAGCCAGACCAGAGCTGCTACTGGAATCATCTTCCGGCGGAGTGGCATCCTTCAGCGCGTTCTTAATGACTTTTTCGGTTTCTGAATCACTGGGATGCCCCACGTAAATCAGCTTACCCGAAACGTCAAAGACCGCAGTCCTCGGGATTCCAGTGCCCAGCTGAGGGCCCCGGACACTCTTGGTAACGGTGTATTCAATTTTGTTTTTTTCGACCAGCTTCATGATGTCGTCTTCGGAACTTCCCTGAACTTCCGGTGCGACAATAACGAGGCCTTTCCGACTGAGTTTCTTATCCATCTGAACCAGATGGGGCATTGCTGCTAAGCAAGGTCCTCACCTCGTTCCCCAATACTCAATGGTAACAACCTTTCCTTCGAGTTTGGAAAGATCGACTTTATCTCCGGAGATGTGATCCCCGAGAGTGAAATCTGACAGCGAATGGTCAGGCACGGCATCCTGACCAACGGCCAGAGAACCGCTGATTGAGACACAGAAAGCTGCGCTCAATCCCAGTAAGGTTTTTATTTTCATCACCTTCAACTTAGCGGGAAATCGCAAGTCGTCGAACAAAATCCCATCCGTAAGAGTGTCTTACAACCCGGCAAAAACAGCAAAGAGCCAGCCCTTTCGGAACTGGCTCTTTGAAGTATTTACGGTGAATTATTCAGAGTTAGCTGCGATCAATGGTTACCACATCAACCACTGTATAGGTCTGAGGATCGACCAGATATACTCCGCCGTCGTAGTAGCGATACACGGTTCCCCGGGGTGCGGGCTCAAGTCGCGTTGACAGAGTCACCGGAACTTCGGTGAAGCTGGCATAGCGATCTCTTGGAATCACATATCCTTTGGTGATTGTGGTCCCACTTGCCGTGGTTGTCGTAGTGGTCACGGTTTGAGTCGCAGGCACAGTGACGTGGATCGAGTTTCCTTCAGCGTCCGTTTCTATGATATCAACGACCTGATAAGTTTTCGGGTTGATCGCATAAACAGTTCCATCGTAGACCCGGTAAGTCACGTTTTCCGGAGGTGCCGGAAGTCTCTCGACGTAGGTCTTTGGCACAGGGTCAAGATAAACCGTGCGCTCCTTCGGGACCACGTAACCTTTCACCAAACTCTCTTTGAAAGCCTTGGCTTCCTGAGCAGCGAGGGTTTTACGGGCAATCTGGAGTGCCTTGGCACCTTCTTTACCTTTCACATCGATGTCACCATCGGCTTCGATCTTGGCTTTTCCGTCATCGGTCTTCACCACGATCTTGTCGTCTTTGACTTTAATCTTGGTTTTGTCGTCGGCGGTGGCGAACGGCACCATCACAAAGCTGGCGACAGCGAACGATGTAGGAATCAAGACTGATTTCAGGATCTTATTTTTTGTTTTCATAATGCCCTATCGAGGTGCACGCAATGTACCAATACCGGGAACCCAATCGTTACCGCGCTGTAAATAAACAAGTTACCCCAACATCAATCGACTCAGCAATCCGCTGTTTACCGCCCTGCTGATTGCATTCCACAAGGCAATTGACGCATTCTGCACTGAATGAGAATCCCCCGGTCACGAGATTGCCCTGCGGCCCACGGGCCGCATTTTTACGCATTGTATTCGGGTAGAATATTGATCACCTTGGAGTTTCATTTAACGACGAATGACCCGCCTTTTCATCGCTACTACTCTCGTATTCTCCGTTGCCATACAGGTCACTGGTCAGGAATCCCCGGCCTACCGGAAAAAACTCGAACCGTTTTTCGAAGCTCATTGCTACGAGTGCCACGACGATACCATGGCAAAGGGTGGACTCGACCTCTTTGCTCTGGGCGATGACCTCAGCAGTGCTGCCACCTTTGCCAAATGGGAACGGATCTATGACCGGGTAGCGAAGGGGGAAATGCCGCCGAAGAAGGTCAAGACCCGTCCCACGGATGGACAGCTCGCCGGTTTTCGCGGAGACCTGGCCGCTCCACTGGCTGCTGCTCACGCTCAGGAAAAGGGCACCGTTTTCCGACGGCTGAACCGTTCAGAATATGAGAACACGCTCAATGACATCTTCGGAACCAACCTTCGTCTGGCAGCGGAATTACCTGAAGACGCCAAATCCCACGAGTTCGACAACGTAGGAGAAGCGCTCAGTATATCTATGGTTCAGATGCAGCGCTACCTCGATGCCATTGGCAAGGTTCTCGACGCTGCGATTCAAAACACTGTGGAAAAACCGGAAAGCAAAACCATCGAGGCCAGCTACGCCACATCCAGAGGAGCTGAAAAATTCATCGGTGATAAATGGCTGAAACGTCCGGACGGCGCCGTCGTTTTCTTTCAACAAGTCGGTTACCCCACCGGAATGCTGCGCGAAGCAAACTTCAAAACCGCAGGCCGGTACAAGATCCGTGTCACCGGATACGCCTACCAGTCCGAGACACCCATCACATTTTCCCTCGGTGGGACGACCTTTGCCCGGGCAGCCGAAAGACCAACGTGGGGATACTATGAGTTCCCTCCCGGAAAACCAACGACCATCGAAATCGAGCAGTGGGTCGAATCCAACTACATTGTTCAGATCGAACCAATGAAGATCGCAGATGTGAATCAGGAGATTAAGAAAGACGGGGTCGCTAAATACACCGGCCCCGGCCTCGCGATCCTCAATGTCGAAGTTGAGGGGCCACTGATCGACGAATTTCCCACACGGGGCCACAAGCTGATTTTCGATGGCTTGAGCCGCAGCGAAATCATGCCGGGGAATCTCAAAGACAGGGAGAAATCCTGGTACAAACCAAAATGGGAGATCGCAGTCGAAACCCCGGGCGATCAGGCAAAGTCCGTTCTTCTGCGAGTGGCTGAAAAAGCCTTTCGCCGCCCCGTGACCGAAGCCGATATTGCCTCCTACCTGAGTTTATTCGAAACTGAATATGCAGCGGACTCTAATTTCGAGGTTTCACTGCTGACCAGTATCAAAGCTATCTTCTGCGCCCCTGATTTTCTCTTTCTGCGGGAAAGGCCTGGATATCTCGACGACTTCGCTCTCGCCTCCCGGCTCTCCTATCTATTCAACCGCACGTCCCCGGATGCAGAACTATTAGCCGCAGCCGCTTCCGGAAAGCTGAAGACTGATCCAGCGGAACTGACGCGCCAGATGAATCGCATGCTGGCCTCCGATCATTCAGAGCGCTTCGCGAATGACTTTACCGACGCGTGGCTGGACCTTCGGGAGATCGAATTTACTGCGCCGGACCGCAACTTGTTTCCTGAGTTTGATCCCTTTCTGCAAAATTCAATGATTTCAGAAACCCGGCTCTTTTTCCGCGAGTTACTGAGCGAAAACCTTCCGGTCAGAAACGTGGTGCGCTCCGATTTTGCCATGCTCAACAGTCGTCTCGCCGATCATTACGAGATCGAAGGCATCACCACACCCGAGGTCCGGCGTGTTTCCCTTCCCGCAGACAGTCTTCGTGGCGGGTTTCTCAGTCAGGGCAGTGTCTTGAAAGTCTCGGCCAACGGAACCAACACCTCTCCCGTTGTTCGCGGCGCATGGGTCATGGAACGCATCCTCGGCGAAACGCCACCACCTCCTCCGCCGGGAATCCCCGGAGTCGAACCGGATATCCGCGGTGCAGAAACTTTGCGTCAGCTTCTCGACAAGCACCGCGACGCCGAAAATTGTCAGGCATGCCATGCCATGATCGATCCTCCGGGGTTCGCGTTGGAAACCTTCAACCCCATCGGCGGTTCGCGGGATAAGTACCGCACTCTGGGCAATGGAGAGAAAGTCGACGTAAAAGTGAAAGGACAAAGAGTCCGCTACAAGCTCGGTCTCGATGTCGATCCCACGGGGGAGCTGCAAAACGGCGTCGCGTTCTCCGGTTTTAACGAGTTCCGGGATCAACTCGCTAAAAACGAGGATCTATTGGCGAAGACCGTCGCCACCAAGTTTCTCACCTTTGCCACCGGACGTGAGATGGGGTTTTCAGATCGCCCCGAGATCAATGCCATTGTTCAGAAGTCAAAAGCCAAAGGTCACGGCTTCCGTGACTTGATGGAATTGGTCATCACCAGCGAAATTTTCCGCAAAAAATAAAAAGAGGTGCGCCCCCGGCACGGGTCCGTGATGAACACCCGTACCGGAAATGACCTTCTTAAGCTTAGGAGACTGAGTTCTGTACCGGAAATGACCTTCCTAAGCTTAGGAGACTGAGTTCTGTACCGGAAATGACCTTCCTAAGCTTAGGGGACCGTGTTCTGTACCGGAAATGGCCTTCCTAAGCTTAGGTGACCGTGTTCTGTACCGGAAATGGCCTTCCTAAGCTTAGGTGACCGTGTTCTGTACCGGAAATGGCCTTCCTAAGCTTAGGAGGCCGTGTTCTGTACCGGAAATGACCTTCCTAAGCTTAGGAGACCTTCTGCAGAACCTCTTTTCGCCAAATCGACAAAACCCACGAAATCGAATCAACAGGGTTCGATCGATGAATGAACCCTATTGACTCGGAAAGTTGCGACGGATTGCTCGTCGTCGGTCAAATGGAGGAGGTCGCACAGAGCCACAGAGAACACAGAGGAGAACGACAGATGTATTTCTTGAAGAACTCCCTTCACCCCAAAACTGCTGACTACTCAGATTCCCACTACGATTACCAAGTGCGAGGCTCTGAAAGTGGTCGCGCAGAGACGCTGAGAACGCAGAGATCATTGAAACATTATTTTCGAGGGTAACCTCCTCCAGTTCAATCATGTCAGTGTTCATCGAACCAAAACCTCTGCGTGCTCTGCGTCTGCGCGACCTCCTTCAAAGAATCCCGGTCCAATCAAATCTCCGTGTTCTCTGTGGCTCTGTGCGACCTCCTTCAAAGAATCCCGCCTCACCAACCTCCCCGGTTTGTGTCACAAATGATGTCCCCCGGATCGAAAGAACAGTGAAACACCTCCGTATCGTAGAAATCCCGCCTAACGTCTCGCGCGCGCGGGACGTTTTGCTTTAGAATACCCTCGACCGATGAATTTTTTCCGCTGCACCGCTTTTCTTTTCCTGCTGACTTTTCTCTCCCAACCCGGATTTTCGCAATCCTCTGCCGCCGAAAAACGAGCCCAAGCGGAACAACTCCAAAAAGACGGTAATTTTAAAGAAGCACTGACGGTTTTCCTCGAGCTCCTGAAATCCAAAGACGCCGGAGATCCCGAAATGGTCCTGGAGGATCTGAGAGATGCCGTGACTTGCTCAACCCGACTGAACACCAACGAGTTTGATGTCGCAACTCTTCGCGAGATCCTTAACACCCACCCCGAAAACTGGCGACTCATTCCAACGGCGGCGGGACATGCTGCTGTAATCGCCAACCGGTATCGGGATCCGGAGGAAGAAAATCCCACCAACCGCTATGAATGGTGGCGCTGGTATGAGAAAGCCATGCCCTTGGCGGAAAAAGCCGGCCCGAATGACAAGCTGGAAGCCGGACGGTTCTGGCATGCTTTTTCCGATTTGGTGGGTAACCGGGATGTCCAGCCCTGGGAGCTGCATCAACTGACGGATGTGGAAAATCCACCGGAGACAGTCGATCAGCCCCGCCGCCGGTTTTGGGGAAACGCCATCCCGCCTGCAGCAGCGGTCGATGCCAATGGTGATCCGCTGTATCATGAAATCCCGGAATCTTATGCAGCGGCGAAAAGCGATGGTGAGCGCTGGCGGTTTCTTCGCGAAAAGGCGGCTGTAGCAGACCCCGGAAAGCGCGCCGCCATCGAGTTCGGCTACGCGGAATTTCTTGAGGGCCAGTTTTCCGTCATCACCACAGGCGAGCGTTTTGATCCGGACAAGGCTACCCGGGTTCCCCTTTTTGCGTGGCATCTTCTCGCTGATGAAGAATCGGTCGCGCGACTGGCGACGGGCATATCCGGCGTTCGCCTTCCCGAAGGGCATCGCTTTATAGAGATTTATGAAAACATCATCGAGCAGCTCGATGACAAAAACTACACACAACGTTCCAGAGAAAAACTCGCAACGATCTACGAGAACCGTGGACAGTATCCCAAGGCAGCAGCGATATGGAAGACCCTGGCGAACGCGACCGAAAACGACCGTGCCAAAAAGCGTTACACAGAACGCCATCATCAGATCGTCGACAACCTGATCGGCTTTGACCAAGGGAAGATGCAACCTGCAGGAAGTGCCGCTTCGGTTTCCCTCACGTATCGAAACACACCGTCGATTTCGTTTTCCGCGCAGCGCATTGATTTGACCAAACTCATCGCTGACACCAAAAAGTATCTCAAATCAGATCCCGACAAATTGGAAACGGCGGAGTTCGATATGAACGGCCTTGGTCGACGGATGCTCAAAAAAGGAAACGCCTATTTCTCTCGCGGGCCGGATTCTTTAACTGAGTGGAAGGCGGATCTGGAACCGCTCCCCAATCACTGGGACACAAAGACAGAACTCGTCACTCCCCTGTCGAAGCCGGGAGCTTACTGGGTCACGGCCAAAGCCGCGGACGGCAACACCGCTCACCAGATCGTCTGGATTGCAGACACCATGATCGTCGGTCGTGATATCGACGGCGGGGAATGGTATTTTGTGGCCGACTCAAAAACCGGCGATCCCATCCCCAATGCCAGAGTGGAAGTCTTCGGCTACCACACGGAGAACAAGGAAAAGACCGGGATCGTCAACGGAAAGAAGAAGCGCTACTGGATCACCAAAGTGGGAACCCGGGAAAGCTCAAAGAAAACAGGCGACAACGGGGATGTGATTTTCGAAGCGGGGATCTTCAACGAAAAAAACAAGTATTACCAACGGCTCATCACCGCGACCACCGATGACGGGCGTATCGCTCTGTCCGGGTTTGAGAACTTCTGGGGTTGGCGGGGACGCTCCAATTACAGGGACGTGAGTGCAGCGCCGGTGAAGGCTTTCATTATGTCTGACCGTCCCGCATATCGCCCCGGCCAGACTGTGAAATTCAAAGCCTGGGTTCGGGAGGCAAAATATGGCGGAAGAGAATGGTCGAAATTTTCAGGTGACAAATTTCAGGTCATCATCAATGACGGCCGTAACGAAAAAGTATTCGAAGAGAAGCTCAAGGCCGATGCCTTTGGCGGAATATCCGGAGAGTTCGCCCTGTTGGAAGATGCCACCCTGGGGCAATATTCAGTGTGGATTCTGGAATCGGACGACACGTATCTGGGGACCGGAACGTTTCGAGTTGAGGAATATAAGAAACCGGAATTTGAAGTAAAAGTAGAAGCTCCGGATGAGGCCATCGCCCTGGGTGAGAAATTCAAAGCCAAAGTTTCTGCCAACTACTACTTCGGAGCGCCGGTGACGTCCGCCACCGTGAAGTATACGGTGAAACGGCACGAGCAGGACACCCGCTGGTTTCCGCATCGCCCCTGGGACTGGCTTTATGGCCGCGGGTATGGGTGGTTCGCAACCGATGCGGAGTGGTACCCCGGCTGGAATCGCTGGGGTTGCGTCGGACCAATCTGGCCGTGGTATGGATACCAGAAACCGGAGCCGGAGCTGGTCGCCTCCGGTGAGGTGGAGATCGGGCAGGACGGCACGGCGGAGATCGAGATTGATACGGCCATGGCCAAAGCTCTGCACAGTGACACCGATCATCGCTATGAAATATCCATCGAAGTCACCGACGAAAGCCGTCGGGTGATCGAAGGAAGCGGCAGCGTCACCGCAGCACGAAATCCCTTCGAAGTCTTTGCCTGGACAGACCGCGGTTTCTACAAGAACGGACAGGAAGTGACGGCCCGGTTCCGGGCACAAAACGCCGATGGAAAAGCGATCACCGGTAAAGGCGTGATAACTCTTTACTCAATTGATTACGACATCGCCGGGAAACCGATTGAGACAAAGGTCGAAAGCTGGGACATCGATCCGGACGAGGCAGGCAATGCCACAAAAACCTTCCCGGCAGGTGCCAGCGGACAGTATCGAATCGAATGGAAAGTCACCAGCGCCAAAGGTCACACCGGAGTCGGAGCCGCGCTTTTCACAGTTCGGGGCGAAGTGAACGATCCCGCAGATTTTCGTTACTCAGCACTGGAACTGACGACGGATGCCACTGAATACGCTCCGGGTGATGTCGCAGAGATTCTGGTCGCCTCCGATAATAAAAACGCCGCCGTGATGCTGTTTTTGCGACCGGTTGAGGGAGTTTCGCTGAAGCCGATTTTTGCGCGGCTACCGGAGAAGTCCGATATCATGCCGGTTAAAATCACAGAGAAAGACCAACCCAATTTCTTCGTCGACGCCCTCACTGTTCATGAAGGAAAAGTGCATTCCGTCACTCGCGAGATTGTTGTTCCGCCTGAGAAACGGATTCTCAATGTCTCAGTGGCACCGGCGAAGGAGCGCACCAAGCCCGGCGAGAAGACCGACGTAACGATCCGACTCACGGACCGTGATGGCCAACCTTTCGAAGGCACCGCCGTGGTATCCATCTACGATAAATCCATCGAATACATTTCAGGAGGCAGCAATGTCCCGGAGATTAAGAAGTATTTCTGGGGGTGGAAACGGCATCACAATCCAATGACCTGGAGCACATTCAATCGAGTGCTCGCGAATCAGTGGCAGGGGGACAACGACATGGCTGTGATTGGCTTCGCCGGGAACGGAAATGTCCTCCGTACGGGATTCGGAACTTTTGGTCGCAGCGGAGGTATCGCGGCGCCGATGGCAATGTCCAAGTCAGCCGTACCTTCGAGGGCCCCGGCTGCGCCAATGAGCGCCCTTGCCGCCGACTCTATCGACGGGCTCGTTGCAACGGCTGCCGGAGGATTTGATGCGACTGCCGAAGCTGCACAAATGCCGAATGCACCAGTCACGGTACGGACCAAATTTGCAGACACCGCGATCTGGTCGGATTCCATCATCACTGACACCAACGGAGAAGCGACGGTTTCACTCGACATGCCGGAAAATCTCTCGACCTGGAAGATCAAGACCTGGGCCATGGGACATGGAACGGTGGTCGGTGAAGGTGAGGCGGAAATCATCACTTCGAAAAACCTACTGATCCGCCAACAGTCTCCACGGTTCTTCATCGAACGCGACGAAGTCACGCTCTCGGCTAACGTTCACAACTATCTCGACGAAGCCCAGTCGGTAGAAGTGTCCCTCGAATTTGGAGGATCGGAAATGGCTCTTGCCGGTGGTGAATCGACAACGCGAAAGATTCAACTGGAGCCAAACGGTGAACAGCGGGTCGATTGGAAAGTCGAAGTTGCTCAGGAAGGGGAAGCGATCATTCGCATGAAAGCTCTCGCCGCAGGTGAAAGTGATGCGGTTGAGATGTCTTATCCGGTTCTGGTTCACGGGGCATTGGTGATGGAAGCCTGGAGCCAGATCGTGAAACCCGATGCAGCATCCACCACCCTCAGCATCACCGTGCCGCAGGACCGTCGTCCGGAGCAAACCCGGCTGGAGATCCGGTATTCGCCGAGCATCGCCGCCGCCATGGTCGATGCCCTGCCCTACCTTGCTGACTTTCCCTACGGCTGCACGGAACAAACGTTGAACCGTTTTTTGCCGAGCGCCATCACTCAGAATATTCTGAACGATCTCGATATCGGCCTGGCTGATATTCGAAAGAAAACGGCGAACCTCAACGCAGGCGAGCTGGGTGATGCCAAAGAGCGCGGCCAACAATGGGACAAGTACCGGGACAACCCGGTTTTCAGCGAAGCCCGACTCAACCGCATGGTGAAGAAAGGCGTGAACCGGTTGCAGTCGATGCAGAATCCGGATGGCGGTTGGGGATGGTTTTCGGGAGGCGACTTTAAATCCTATCCGCACACCACAGCCTGGACGGTGCGCGGCCTGCTCATCGCGGCCGACAATGGCGTGAATATTGACAAAGGAGCGCTCGGACAGGGCATTCTCTGGCTTGCAAACTACCAGCAACGGGAACTTGCCCGGTTTGATCTGCCTGATGACGACCGCAAGAAGAAGAAAGCAGCTGATGCAATGGATGCGCTGGTCGCTTGTGTGATTTCGCAGGGGGGAGAAAATCAACCGGCGATGCTCAACCGAATCTTCGAGGACCGGATCAACTTACCAGTGTATGCCAAATCCTTGGCAGGGATGGCCTTTCACAACACAGGCCAACGCGAGCGCGTCGACATGATTCTGCAGAACATTGAGCAACATCTGACGCGGGATGCAGAAAACCAAACCGCCTGGCTGGAGCTGAAGAACCGCGGCTACTGGTGGTATTGGTATGGCAGCGAAACGGAGGCGCATGCCTTCTACCTGAAACTTCTGGCCGCCGCTCGACCCGACAGCGAGATCGCGTCGGAACTGGTGAAATGGCTTCTCAACAACCGCAAGAACGGTACCCACTGGTCTTCCACCCGGGACACCGCATTGTGCATCGAAGCAATTGGCGACTACCTCAAAGTCAGCGGCGAAACCGGCACCACAAAGACGGTGATTGTCTCTCTCGACGGCGAGGAAAAGAAGCGGGTCACGATCGATCCCAAATCGCTGTTCGATTTCGATGACCGTCTGGTCATCGAAGGTGAAGCGCTCGCGGCGGGGGATCACAAAATTGAGGTGCGACGTGAAGGCGAAGGCCCGGTCTATGTCAGTACTTACCTGACCAACTTCACCAAAGAAGACAATATCAAAGCTGCCGGGCTTGATGTGAAAGTGGAGCGGCGCTTCTTCAAACTGACGCCGAAGAAAGATGCTGAGGGACTGGCCCAAACAGACACTGGCGGCGCGACGAAACAAAAAGTCGAAGCCTTTGAGCGAACGGAAATCAAGGACGGCGACGCGGTCGAGGGAGGTGATCTGATCGAAGTGGAACTGAAAGTCACCACCAAGAACGATGCTGAATATCTGGTGATCGAAGATCCGAAAGCAGCCGGCTTCGAGCCGGTTGAGTTCAACAGTGGTTATCACTACGGCGGACGGGATGAAGTTTCAACCTACCGGGAATTCCGCGATGAGAAGGTCGCCCATTTTGTGCGTTGGCTGCCACAGGGAAAACACTTCATTCGTTATCGCACCCGCGCTGAAATTCCCGGTAAGTTTCATGCACTTCCGGCCAGGGCAGAAGCAATGTATGCTCCGGAGCTGGTGGGTAGTTCCGACAAACAGACCCTGTTGATTCGCTGAACCAACCCTGTCCAGTCGGGGAAAGTTGCCTGATGTTCAAGCTAACGCTGGATCGTTTTGTCTCCGTCTCGGTTTTGAATTGATCGGGTCGCGGCAGAGTTCTGTAGCGCCGGCTTTAGTCGACGGCGAAGCTCCTGCGCACGGTTCCACCGGCTTGGACGGAAGTAGAAATACCCCACACATCCAATAGGGGGCTGAATTCAAAGATGATTCGATCGCTTCTCAAGGCAAGCGACGGCTCAGCGGGACGCTTCGCCCCACCATCTGTATCGTCACAAAGCTTCCAGCGACTTCCAGCGTCCCATCTAGCAATACAATCCCCGCCTACTCAGAAGCTCCCATCAAACCTTCGGCAAGGTGGGGCGAGACGTCCCTGCCGAGCCATTGCATGCCTGTTCGGCGCAATTAATGGGGGGATCTCGAAGCACCGTTGTGATCAGGCAAGTTGGCCGGTTTCCGCTTAAATCGGCGAATCCATCGGGTCTGACTGTAGCCGTCGTCGACTAAAGCCGACGCTACGAAGTGCGAAATATCCGGGCCGTTCTTACAATCCGGCCCATAGATAAACGTTGAAAACAGGTGCCTGCGCCCCTGAGAATATTCATTTCTTCACGTATGATTTTTCTTCAAGTTTGACGGAATTATACGCTACCTTTTTCAGACATGAATGCTCCTCACATCGCATCGAAAAACGCCCTGAACCGCAGGCACTTCCTTCGGGGAACCGGTGCCTCCATGCTGAGCCTGCCGTTTCTGGATGCGATGATCCCCGCTTTTGCTCAGGGAGCCTCCTCCGATGAAGCACCGAAGCGGTTCGTCGCCATGTGCGCGACGCTCGGGTTTCATACGCCGTTTCTATTCCCGAACGAAACCGGTCGTGAATATACGATGACGCCCTACCTCGATAAGCTGAAGGATCATCGAAACGATCTCACCGTTCTGTCGGGACTTTCTCATCCCTCCCAACAGGGAAATAACGGACACGCTTCGGAAATGACCTGGCTGACTTCCGCCCAGCGCCCCGGGTTGGCCGGATTCAAGAACTCTATTTCGCTCGATCAATTGATCGCTGACAAAATTGGAGTGGAAACCCGCTACCCGTTTCTCGCTCTGGGAACAAGTGGCCGCTCCATGTCATGGACTTCAACCGGAGTGGAAATTCCAGCTGAGAGTTCGCCAAGCAAGCTCTTCAAGGCGCTTTTTGTGGAAGGCACTGAAGCCGAGATCGCGCAGGAGATGCGGGAACTGAAGCGGGGGCGCAGTATTCTCGACACCGTTTTGGGAGAAGCGAAGAAGCTTGAGAACGAGCTGGGACATCGGGACAAAGAAAAGCTGGAGGAATACCTAACCTCGGTCCGCGATTTGGAAGTGCGACTTCAACAGAGTGAAGGATGGGCCGTTAAACCCAAACCCAAAGTCGATGTCGAAGTTCCTCAGGACGTGCAGGACCGGAACGATGCCATCGCCAAACAGCGCATCATGAATGACATGATTGTTCTGGCCTTTCAGAACGACTCAACTCGTTCGGTCACATTTCAACTGGGGGGAATGAACGCAGTGCCCTCCAACATCCCGGGCGTGAGCACGGATTGGCACAATCTTTCGCACCACGGCAAAGACCCGGAAAAGATCAGCGAGCTTCAGAAGATTGAGGAAGCAGAGTTTGCCGCGTTGAACGAGTTTTTAACCAAGCTGAAAAACATCAACGAAAACGGCAAGACGTTGCTGGATCACACGGCGGTTCTTTACGGATCCAATTTGGGCAACGCAAGCTCTCACAGCGCGAAGAATGTTCCCGTCGTCCTTGCAGGCGGTGGTTACAAACACGGACAACATCTCAATTCCACCATCGACGAAAAGACAGAGACACCGCTCTCAAATCTCTTTGTCTCGCTCGCCCAGAGAATGGGAGTCGAGACCGATACATTTGGATCAAGCGACAGCGCAGGGATCAAGGGCCTTGAGCTGGCTTGACCGGATAAACTTATTTTCCGGCTGCCAGATGGGCTTCGACCTGATCGGGAAAGTAACGCATCAGTGATTCGGTGACGTGGGGTGCCGCCATCCCCAGTCCGCAGGCACTGGTCGCTTTCATGGTGGAACCGATGTCTTCGATTTCCGCCACCCACTGAGCGAGTTCGAGATCAGATGCTTCGCCGTTGAGTCGTTCAGTCATGCGCTGCGTGCCAATCCGGCAGGGAAAACATTTCCCGCAGCTCTCATGGGCGAAGAACTCCATGGCCCCGTGGGCGACTTTGACCATGTCACGGCTGTCATCAAAAACCATAATGCCGCCTGCCCCCAGAAAGCTGCCCCGCGGACGAATCGATGCGTCGTCGAGCGTCACATTCAAGTCGTCACCGGCGAGAAAGCCACCACTCAGCCCGGCCATGGTCACAGCCTGAACTGTGCGGCCTTCCAATGGACCGCCCGCCCAGTCATTGAGCAAAGTTTGCAGCGGCAGCCCGAATGGCACTTCGTAGTTCCCCGGGCGCTTGATGTCACCACTCAAACTGATGAGTTTGGTTCCGGCGTGATCCCCTTCGCCCAAGCTTCGATACCACTCCGCGCCTTTATCCACGATGTGCGGGACTGAAGCCAGTGTCTCGACATTATTGACTGCGGTCGGCTTGTTATTGAAGCCGTGGGTGACTGGAAAAGGTGGCTTGTTGCGGGGGAACGGGTGTTTGCCTTCCAGGCTGTTGAGCAATGACCCTTCCTCACCGCAGATGTAAGCCCCGGCTCCACGCCGGACGTAGAGATTGAAAGTGAATCCTCCGCCCAGGATGTTCTCACCCAGTAGACCGTTGGCCCGCGCATCCTCAATTGCGTTTTCGAGGATTGCTTCCGTTTCCGGATACTCATAGCGAAGGTAAATGAACCCGAGCGGCGCACCCGTCGCGAACGCAGCGAGAGTCATGCCTTCGATCACCGCAAATGGGTCGTGATCCATAATGGCACGGTCTTTGAAACAACCCGGCTCCCCTTCGTCAGCGTTACAGACGATTGCTTTCGGATCGCCCGGTGCATCGGCAACGGCTTTCCACTTCACACCGGTGGGGAACCCCGCTCCACCACGTCCGGCGAGCTTTGAATCAGAGATCAACTCGATGACCGATTCCGGTGTCATCTCTTTAACCGCCTTTTCGAGACCGGCGTATCCTCCGGTCTTGCGGTATCCCTCAAGAGTGGCCCGGCCCGGTTCGCGGATTGAGCTGAATACACATTCCTCAATGCCACCGGGATTCACAGGTGGCATGGGGGTGGCGCGATGCACCAACTCATCTTTCGATTTTCCAACCAGAGCCTGATCACCGATGATGACCGGAACCATATCGTCGCAACGACCGGCACAGGGCATCGCCGTCGCCCCCTGATCTTTCAGCGACTCAAGCAGCTCGTTTCCGCCGTTCAAGCAACAGACGTTGCCGGTGCAAACTCGTGGTGCAGCCTTTCCCGGTTCTTCTCTGGAGAAATGGTGATAGAAAGTGACTGTGCCCCACAGCTCGGCGATGGGGATTTTAAGCGCGGCCGAGACAGCAGTGATCGATTCTTCCGAGAGATACCCGTCCCGGTTATGAAAGGCGTGCAGCATCGGCAAAAGCGGAGCCGGCTCGTCTTTCCAGCGGTCAATCAGGGCCTGTGTGGTCTCGTTTGGCATAGGACGGAAACTGTCCGACGGGAGAGGGAAAAGGTCAAGATTTCATGTATTCGCAGGATTCCTGTAAGCGACGCCGTTAATCACGGCGGATGGCCCGCGCATGCGTCTCTTCCCGGGCTGGTAATTGGCCTGCTCCCCATCAACTCTGTATTCATTGTGAAAATGAAACTGGCGGCTGCTTCAATAACGTTCCTTTTACTATCGTGTTTTTTAGAGGCACAGGACCTGAGCCGTGTTCCGCGCATCTGGGAAGAACCGGCCCCGCATCGGCTCACTGAAAAGGAATACGAAGCGACTTTGGAATTCTGGGACTCCAAATACGGGCCAATGCTGGAAGTGGAGCGCTCCGGTGAAAACACAAACGGACAGGGGGTCTACACAATTATCGTTACCGATCCTGAATCGCCGGCTGATGAAAAGCAGCACAGTCTGATCACCGCGATGCACGGCGGGCCGGAGCGATCGGGAACGACTGCGGCATTTCACCTGATAGAATGGCTCGTCAGCGATGACCCTCTGGCTGTGGAAACCCGCCAGAAACAGGAAGTGCGCATCATGCCAATTCTCAATCCCCATGGCTACTTTGTGACCGACCGGTTTGGCAACGAGCAGAAATTCGATCCCTACACAGGAGGCGGCACCAATGCGTGGGACATCGAAAACCTTAAATTGAAAGAGCCGGACAAAGCACCGGAATTGATGGCATTTCTGAAAGTGGTTGATGAATTTCAACCCGAAGCTCACCTCGACTTGCACGGAACGGGATTGCAGGAATACGGGGAAGACCAGATGGGAACGAGGCAGCGTTATCAGGGGCAAACGATGAGTGAAATCACGGCTTCCGCGTATTCAAACTACTCGCTTCGCCCGTGGGATTGGCGAATCACGGAGAAAATGGTGGCTGCCGGTGTGGCGGCGGGGTACCCAAGCGACCGATTCGAAGCAGACGCCCAGAGAGCATTCTGGGGGTTGCCGCTGAATCCGGTGGCGGGACAGGTATGGCGGGGACGCCCGTTTTTTTACTCAGCTCAATATGGATATTTGAAATATCACACCGTCATCGCCGCGCTGGAAATCGGTTGGGAAAAAAGCGGGGTGGAGCGTGCCAAAGGCTGGCTGGCGATGGGAAATGAAGTCTGGGCCGGTGAGAAGAACGAGGGTTACCCGGTCGATCGGATGAATGCCTTTATCGGGCATTTTGTGACAGCGGCTGGAAAAACGGCTGCGGAACGGAGGCGGTCACGCATCGCGATTTGGCAACGTCAGGCGGCGTATTCGCACGGCGTTCTCTATCCGCAAACGGATGGGCGGTCCCTGTTTCTGATCACCACGACTCCGGAGGCGGCTGATCTTCTGGATAATGACACCACAGGATTTATCGACCGCCTGAAGGGTCGTCCGCATTTCGACACTGAAGCCATCCGGGCATTTGTGAACGACGGCCCGGAGATCAAGTTCGCTTTTGAGAAAGGGAAGAAGCCTCTCGTCACCACTCCCCTTCCCGACGACTGCTCCATGGGATTCCGGGTTCGCCTTCCCTACAAAACGCCGGAGATCGTGGATATTCGAATGAATGGCCGGGTATTGGAGAAGGCTGAGTGGAATGGATACGAGACCTGGTATGGGAATGGATACACCCAGGTTCAGGTGAATTTGGATCCTGCAAAAATCGCTGAGGCGAATGGAATGTTTATCCTGTCGATCGGGTACGTTCCTGATGAAACCCGACGGATCGGCTGGACTCCGCCCGCTGAAGTATTGGAATCTTTGAAGTAGGCGCCGGCTCGGTTTCTTCAGCGAAAGTCAGTTCAGATAACGGAAGTCGATCGACGAAAACACAGCCTGTTGAAGCGCAGCCCACCCCCGCTCGCCGTTATCTTCACCATCTTCGAATTGACGCAGGAAGCTGTAGGCCAGCGCCAGTTCATCAGCCGAAGGCTCGCGGGTCAAAGTGCGACGGTAAAGCTCGGCGATTCTCTTTTCATCATCCACTGCCGGAAGATCGGTCATCAACTGGGCGGAAGCGGAAAGCGACCTTTGTTCAACGAATCCGGAATTCATCATAAACAATGCCTGGCTCGGAATGGTAGAGACGGCCCGTTTTCCGGCAGCCAGGTTCGGATTCGCGAAATCGAAGACTTCGAAGAGATCATTCAGATTGTTTCGGAAGACCGGGAGATAAACCGAGCGGAAGTTGTCATTGTCGAACTTGTAGTCGTATTCAATGCGGAGCTTCTCCGGCATGGTCCGTCCTCCCTCCATCGGTTCAAGTTCTCCTGAGATCGCAAGCATGGAGTCGCGAATCGCTTCAGCTTGGAGCCGACGCCTATTTTGATGAGAAAAAAGACGGTTTTCGGGATCGATCTCTGCGGCTGCTTCGCTGGCAATCGAGCTGGATTGGTAAAGATCAGAAAGCATCAGCTCGCGAATGGTCTTCTTGAACGACCAACCATTCTCGACAAACCGTGCGGCCAGGAAATCAAGCAACTCAGGGTGGGAAGGCTTCTCGCCCATAGAACCGAAGTTATCCACCGTGCGGACAATCCCCGAACCAAAGAGATGATGCCATATCCGGTTTACAGTGACCCGCGCAGTCAGCGGATTTTCGGGGGAGGCCAACCAGTCAGCCAACTCGCGTCGTCCGCTCTCGCCTTTGGCTATCTCCGGATCAGGCTGATTTGATGGCATGGCGACGCGAAGAAAACTCCGGGGAACCGGATCCCCGAGCGTATCGGGGTCGCCACGTACAGCGATTGCGTAGTCACCTGAGTCGGCGGCTTCCCCTACCGACATTGCCGAATCGTAAACCGGGATCCCCTTGTGGACGGTTAAGGAAATGAGTTTTCCTCCGACACTCTTCTTACCTCCTGCGGTGGTTTGCCTGGCAAAGTCGGCATCGAGCTTGGCCTTTTCCTGATGATACTTCGTGAGCGCGGCGGCTTCTTTATCCGTGAGAGGCCGGGGTTCTGCCAGCGGCAGAGGCTTGTGGAGCCAGTTTGAAACATTGCCGTATTGCAATGTCTGAGTGCTTCGAAAAATACCGGCCATGGCGTAGTAATCTTTCGCCGAAATTGGGTCGAACATGTGATCATGGCAGCGGGCACAACCAATCGTCATTCCCAGAAACGCCCGGCCAACGGTGTCAATCTGCTCATCCACCACCTCTAGTCGGAGCAGCTTCTTGTCCTGCAACTCGTAATTGGTAGGCCCCATGGCGAGGAAGCCGGTGGCGATAATCTGCTCTCGCCGTTCGGCTGTCGATGAATACGGAAGCAAATCCCCCGCGATGTGCTCGCGAATCAACTGATCGAAAGGTTTGTCGGAAGCGAAGGACTCGATGACATAATCCCGGAAACGCCAGGCTTCTTTCATCAGCATGGCCCGTCCGCCTCCGCTGGATTCCGCGAAACGCACGATATCCAACCAATGCCGCCCCCAGCGTTCGCCGAAAGCACGACTGGCAAGCAATTCATCGATCACGCCCTCAAGAGCATCCGGGGAGTCATTCTTCACAAATGCGGCCAGCTCATCGGATCCCGGCGGCATCCCGGTGAGATCCAGATATACCCGGCGTAACAAAGTGGCCTTGTCAGCCTTCGGCGAAAACTCCAGTTTCTTCTCTGACATCTTCGCGATGAGAAACTTGTCCACCGGAGTATTTCCCGCATTATCCGGCACGTCAGGTTTTTCGACCGCCCGGAAGCTCCAGAACTGACGCCCCTTTTCATAATCTATCCCTGTATCGGCTCTCGCGACCGCCTTGCCATCACGGGGGTCCGGAGCCCCCATGGCTACCCATTTCTTAAAATTCTCGATCACATGATCCGGCAGGCGTTCCTTCGGAGGCATTTGAAGGTCGGGATTCTCATAGGCAACGGCCTCGATCAACGTTTCCAGCGCCTTGCCGGTGTCACCGCCCTGCATCAGTGCTTCCCGATTGTGGAGGTGCAGTCCTCCCTTCCGCTTCTTTGCTTCAGGGGAGTGACATTTGTAGCATCGATCCGCAAGGACCGGACGAATCTTCGACTCAAAGAAGTTCAATTGATCATCTGTAATCTCAGCGACGAGTGCCTGGCCCGGGATCGATCCAAGAATGGCTGTGATTGCGATAAGTCGTTTCATCAAGGTAATAAGCTTAGATGATCAGGAATTGGACACAAAGTCCGCAGATGCGGGAACCAAAACCATTGGGAAGCAGGGAGTTCGCTGCCTTCTCCTCCCTGAATTCCGCCATCGCCTGCACATTCGCGCCTTGCGTTCAGGCGCTCAACGAACACGATTTTACCTGTTTAAAATCAACAGGATAGATCAATTCCAAGGACAGAGTTTGCGGTCGAATTGGAAGGGCCGTGGTCACTCGTTCCCCATTCCAATCTGATTGTTTTCAAAGTAATGCCGCTTTTGTGCCGTTTAATCTATGCTACACAATCATCGCACCTCTCTCGATGAGATTCCTCTGTCTTCTTTTTCTTTCAATTCTCCTTTTCCCTGCTTTCGCCGGCACGCTGGCAGCCGGGGATAAGCCGAATTTCATTCTGATATTTACCGATGATCAGGGCTACAACGACCTGGGGTGTTTCGGTTCACCGAATATCAAGACGCCGAACATCGATCAGATGGCGGCAGAAGGCATGCGGTTCACCAGTTTCTACTCTGCGGCTTCGATCTGCACTCCCAGCCGCGCCGCCCTGCTCACCGGATGTTATCCCGAGCGGGTCGGCGGCCTTTCAGTCCTCTTTCCGATCTCCAACCGGGGACTCAACCCCGAAGAGATCACCATCGCCGAAATTTTGAAGTCACAAGGCTACGCAACCGCCTGCTTCGGGAAATGGCACCTCGGACACCACAAACCTTTCCTCCCGACATCTCAGGGCTTCGACGAATATGTCGGAATTCCATATTCAAATGATATGGGCATCGACCCGGACATGGATGTCGCGGAAGATGTGATTTGGAATGAAGGGTTCAATCTTCAAAAATTCCGGAACGGGGGGATAAAGCGTAAGAATCCGCCCCTGTTTCGCGATACCAAAGTGATCGAGTATCCGGTCGATCAACGTCTGCTGACAAGACGGTATACGGCTGAGACCCTCCGTTACATTGACGAGCATCAAGGCGGCCCCTTCTTCGTTTATCTGCCATTCACGATGCCACATGTGCCGCTCTATGTGTCGGATGAATTTCGGGGCACGAGCAACGCAGGACTTTATGGGGACGCAGTCGAAGAAATTGACTTCGCTGTCGGGGAAATTGTGAACCGTCTCCGCGAGCTGGACCTGGCGGAAAACACCATGATCATTTTTACTTCTGATAACGGGCCATGGAATCTAAAGGGCAGCGAAAAATCAAAGGTCAAAGGTAGCAGCGACCGGAGGGTTGGCGGCTCTGCATTTCCTTTACGTGGTCACAAATACCAACTGTGGGAAGGTGGCGTTCGTGAGCCCTGTGTCATGTGGTGGCCGGGCAGGATACCGGCCGGGGAAACCTGCGACGAAATTGCCAGCACCATTGATTTGCTCCCGACGCTGGCTGAGCTTTCGGGAGCGGGCATCCCGGCCGAAGCACCCATCGATGGAAAAAGCATAGTCCCGCTAATCGAAAACAGGGACGGTGCGCTTTCTCCCCATGAGGCTTATTTTTATGGAACCAAAGGGGTTCGCTCAGGCCGGTGGAAGTGGATCGATGGAGCATTGTTCGATCTCGATACGGATGTTTCAGAGAAAAAAGATCTATCCAAACAGCTCCCTCAGATTGTCGCCACGATGTCGGCAATGCTCGCCCGCCATAAGATTGATCTGAAAGAAAACGCCAGACCCGCCGGTACGTTTAAGCGGAAGAAGCGTACCTTCCCTGAGTTGCCCGGTTGGGAAATCCAGAAGGGTTCGTGGACCGTTCTGGACGGGATACTGCGCCAGTCATTCGATTCTGAAACGTCGATTTTTTCGCCCAAGATAGAAGCGCCTGAGTATGTCTTCGAAGTGGAAGCCAGGGCCTTAAAGGGTGACGAAGCCTTTCGCGTCATGGTCATGGCTCCCGACCATGAAAACTATCTTCGATTGAGCATCGGCTCTTTCGGAAACACACGACACTCGCTCATGCTGGTGCAGAAAAAAGACGTCGAACAACGTCGCAAGCCATTCAAAGGTAAGATCGAATACGGCAAATGGTACAACATCACCATCCACGTGGGGGGAGGTCGAGTGAGATGCTTTCTCGATGATGAAAAGATCCACGACGAGCCACTTGAGGGTGATCCCGTTCCCGGATCAGTCGGCCTCGGCAGCCTGAAGTCCGAGGCGGAATTTCGTAATATCCGGGTGACTGCCCCGGATGGCAGTACACTTCTGAAAGCCTTGTGATCCGTCTTTCGAGTCAATAGGGTTGCTTCATCGTTCCAACCCTGTTCATTCGAAACACCATGCTCCGACATTTTCTCGCCGTCGCCTTTCTGATCTCAACAGGTCTGCAAGCGGCTCCGCCCAATCTGCTCCTGTTCCTGGCGGATGACATGACCTTTACCGACCTCGGGTGCTACGGGAATCCGGATGTCAAAACCCCGGCACTCGACAGGATCGCGAGTGAAGGAATGCGATTCACCCGATTCTATGCTCCCTCCCCGACTTGCGCACCACTGCGGCAGAGCCTCTACACTGGTATCTATCCGGTGCGAAACGGAGCTCACCCCAATCACAGCCGGGTCTATGACGGCGTGAAATCAATCCCTGATTACCTGCGTCCGCTGGGCTATCGGGTGGCAATTGTTGGAAAGCGGCACGAAGCTCCCGCTGAAGCGTTCCCGTTCGAGATGCTTGGCGGCACTCATCATGATGGAGGGAAAACTCCGGACGGCTCCGACCTCCCTCTGGAGAAAGCACGGGAATTTATCGAGCGGGACTCAGAGCAACCCTGGTGCTTGATAGTGGCCTCCAATCAACCGCACTCTCCCTGGAATCGTGGTGATCAATCACCATACGCACCGGAAGATCTGACTGTGCCACCCTACCTGGTCGACACGAAGGAAACTCGGGAGGCCCTTTCTAAATACTATGCCGAAGTGACCTACATGGACAGGCAGGTCGATCAAGTGATGCAGATATTGCGCGAGACCGGCGAGGGAGAAAGCACTGCGTTCCTTTGGTTAAGCGAACAGGGATCCGGGTTACCTTTCTGTAAATGGACATGCTACGACACGGGCATTCATGCGGCCGCCCTGCTTCGTTGGCCGGGGGAAATTAAACCCGCATCAAAGTCTGACGCGCTCATCAGCTATGTAGATGTGTTACCAACCTTTCTCGAGCTGGCAGGCGGGACAGTCAAAGGGCAGGATTTCGATGGAAAATCTTTTGCTCCGTTACTACGGGGGGAAACTGACAAGCACCATGAAATGGTTTTTGCCACGCACACGACCCGCGGCATTTATAACGGGTCGGAAGCCTATGCGATCCGTGCCGCCACGGATGGAAATTTTCTCTACATTCGGAATCTCCATGCTGACTCCCGCTTTGAAAATATGGTGACGGCCAAAGACGGGGTGTATCGATCATGGAAATCAGTGGACACTGACTTCGCCCGAAACCGGGTCTCCGCCTATCAAGTCCGTCCTGCGGAAGAACTCTTCGATCTCAAGAACGATCCATGGTGCCTGAATAATCTGGCTGCCTCGAAAGGGCGGGAAAATTCGCTCGCCCGTTTTTCATCCCGGCTGGATGATTGGATGGATCAGCAGGGTGATGAGGGCGACGCGACAGAACGCGATGCTCAGAGTCGTCAGCCACAGTTAAAGCCCTGGACCGGGAAAAACGGCTACAACACCACTCAGAGTTCCATAGAGAATTGACCGCTATGGCCCGAATCGTTACTCCTGAATTCCTGGACGAATTACCGGCTGATCATCCCGATGCAATCCGAAGCCGGCGGGATCTCCGGCGCGTTAATGCTGTGATGGGTAATTACCGCTGGATTGCCCGGAAAATGGCTGATCACGATGTCGAAATTGATCAGTGGCTTGAGCTGGGAGCGGGAGACGGTGAACTGGCAAACCACATTGAATTTCGAAAACCGGTGACCGGTTTGGATTTCGCTCCCCGACCGGCGGGATGGCCTGAGGCGTGGGATTGGAAAAGCGGAGATCTCTTCTCAACGCTGCCGGATATCGCCCGGCAATCGGGGGCGATTGGAATTGTTGCGAACCTGTTCCTTCACCATTTTTCTGATGAACAACTCGGGGCCATCGGGGAACTGTTTGGGCGAAAAGTGAAGGTGCTCATCTTCTCCGAACCGGCGCGAAACTGGATCCACCGGGCGCAGGGATATTTGGCACATCCATTTATCAATCATGTCACCAAACATGACATGCACGTCAGCATTGAAGCCGGGTTTCGCAAAAGTGAACTCATCGACCTGTTGCGACTGAACGATAGATTTCAGGTCGTCGAATCGTCACATTCGCTTTTTGGTTCGTATCGAGTCGTGGCACGAATGAATGACTGGCCAGAACCGGACGGCTTATTGTGAAGAATTGAAAAAGGTTGAACAAACCATGACCGACCCGAGAACGGTCACGATTGCAGGGGGCGGGCTGGCTGGTCTGTCCCTCGGCATTGGCCTTCGTCGATTTGGCATTCCGGTCAAAGTGATTGAAGCCGGCAGCTACCCCCGTCACCGGGTGTGCGGGGAGTTTATCTCCGGAGTGACTGACACTGAGCTGGCTGCACTGGGTATCCCAACGATTCTTGGTTCGGCGATTCCCAACATCACGACTTCCTGGTTTGTTGAAGGGCGCTGTTTTCTGGAAAGCGAACTTCCCTCACCCGCGATGGGGATTTCGCGACATATGTTGGACGAAGAACTGGCACGGCGGTTCGAAGTGGCAGGCGGAATCCTGGAAACAGGACAGCGCTACATTCCCAACGGAGAAGAATCCACTGAAGGCACTGTGTTTGCGATCGGCCGCCCTCGTCGAACCGGTAGCGATTGGATTGGTCTGAAATGTCATCTACGGGATTTCCCTCTTCACGCGAACCTTGAGATGCATCTCGGGGATGAAGGCTATCTTGGGATATCGCGAATCGAAAACGGATTGGCCAACGCCTGCGGTCTTTTCCGCGTCCGGAGGGGGATCAAGGCAGCCAAAACGGAATTGCTAATCGCTTATCTCGATTCATGCGGCCTTACCCAACTGGCGGATCGAATTCGAAAGGCCCGGGTGATGCCCGAATCCTGCCTGGGCGTCAGCGCCTTTGAACTGGGCCACCAACATAAGGACGCTGCGACCTCTGATCACCTCTGCCTGGGAGATCAATTCGCCATCATCGGCCCGTTCACCGGCAACGGGATGAGCATGGCATTTCAAAGTGCAGCCCTCGCGCTCAAACCCGTTGTCTCCTACGCCCGGCGGGAACTGGATTGGATCAGTTGCCGGGAGGAAACGACTTCTGCTCTGAGGAGGAACTTCAGCAAACGCCTCGCCGTTTCCAGGATACTCCATCCATTTCTGACCGAATCCCTCGGCCAAAAGATCCTCGTCCAGCTCGGCCAGAAGCATATTCTTCCCTTCAGTATGCTGTTCCGGATGCTCCGATAGCGCCAAAAAAAGTCAGAAAAGTTTTAACGTTTCGTGTTTTGGCGCGTCTATAATAATAGTATGCGCAATGTAAATACAAACTGGTCAGATTGGCTTCGGGAAAACGGCCCGCGTTTGATGTTGTATGCGCGCCAGCAAAGCCGTTGTGAAGCAGACGCCGAAGACGTCCTTCAAGCCGCGTTGGTAAAGACGTGGCGCACCCACAAAGGTGATCCCGATGATAAGGTAATCTCTCTCGCCTACACGAATGTCCGCCGCTGTGCAATTGACCTTGCCAGAAGTATGGATCGGCGCCGCATTCGCGAAGAGAAAGTAGTCGAGCTGGGAGAGACTGTTTCCTGGTTTGAACTACCGGACGACGACGAAAACCGTGCCCTGCAAGTCGCGCTGGCAAAGATTCCCGATTCATTTCGCGAAGTCGTAACCCTGAAGATTTGGGGCGACCAGACATTCGCCGAGATCGGTGAAAACTTGGGTATCTCTCCTAACACGGCAGCGTCGCGATATCGATACGGGCTGGAAGCGCTCCGCAAGTATCTCGACCGAGAGCAGATTCACCTGCAGTAACGGAGCGATCCTCAAGCGGGTCACCGGCTTGACTGGAACGGGAGGTGCGCTTTCTCAGCCGCCGACTCCGGCGACTTTGCCACCGGTTTCCTCCCCGGCCTTGGAGAACTTCACTCCGACTGTCTTGGAGACACCAAACTCCTCCATCGACACACCGTACATCACATCCGCCCGGGACATGGTCCGCTTTGAGTGGGTTACGATGATGAACTGACTGGAGTGAATGAAGCGGTCGAGCACCTTCACGAAACGCGTGATGTTCGTCTCATCCAATGGGGCATCCAACTCATCCAGCACGCAGAATGGTGATGGCTTCACCATGTAAATTCCAAACAGCAACGCCACTGCGGTCATCGAACGCTCACCACCGGAGAGCAGGCTGATTGACTGAAGCTTCTTGCCGGGTGGTTTTGCAATCACGTCGATACCGCTTTCAAGAGGATCACCTTCGTCCATCAAAACCAGGTCAGCTTTGGCTTTGTCACCAAAGAGTTCTTTGAACATATCCTGGAAGTTTGTCCGAATCTTCTCGAACGTTTCCCCGAACATCTTGCGCGTGTCACGGTTGATACGCGCAATCATCTTCATCAACTCAGCCTTGGAATTATCGAGATCTTCCAGCTGCTGCACATTGAATTTGAAGTGCTCCTCAAGCTCGTCGTATTCTTCGATCGCATCAACATTAACAGGGCCCATCGAATCCAAACGCGTCCGCAGAGTGGTCACAATTTCCTCTACAAATTCCCAGTCAGGCTCGGCAGGATCAGCAAAATCCACTTCGGAATCAGAGAATTGCTCTTCAGATAATTCCTCGCCGGCAATCGTCGCCTGACGCTTCATGTTGCGCTCGTGAGCCACACGCTGAGTTTCAATCACACTCAACAACTGATGCGCATCCGGTTCAAACCGCTCCATCTCAACCTGATAACGCTCAAGAGAATGCGATTCCAGTGACTCAATCTTAAGCCCCAGTTGAGCCGCCCGAACCTCCTCTTTTCCACGCTGATTGGCGACTTTCTGAACGCCCTTGTGCATCCCTGAAAGCTCCCCCTCACCTTCTTCGATCACCTTCCCGTGCTCCGCGCGTTCAGCCCGGATTTCTTCCAACTTCTCATTCAGAACAGCAACTTCATTCTCGGTTCCTGCAATCTTCGACTGTAGCTCTTCACTTTCTGCCAGAGAATTCTGAATTCGAACTTTGTAACTTTCGATCTCGTTGTTCCGACGCTCGATCACTTCATGGAGCTCCTTCAACCGGGTCGCCATCGGGTGACGCTGATTTTCGAGGTTCTCAATCGCCCGCCGCTCGACCGCGAGACTCGTCTTGATTTCTCCAAGCATCTCTGCCGTCTGCGCTTCACGATCTTTGGCGAGCTCCAATGTCTCCGTGATCTCATTCTTGCGATCCGTGATCTCTTTAAGCCTTGCTGTTGCGCTTTCTTTCTCTTCCGAATCGCTTCCAATCGATTCAGCGAGTTCCGACCGACGTTGCTCAAGCTCCTTCTTCTCCCAGCGAACACTCTCCAGCTTACTTTCGATCTGCTGAATATCTTTTTCGACCAGGGCAAGTTGTCCTTCACGGGTCGAAGCAATCACCCGCTTCTTCTGCAAAGCTTCACGATTCGCAACCAGCGTTTCCTCGAGTTGAACCACCCGAGTCGCAAGATCATCGCGACGTTGCTCCAGCGTAAACAGCTTGGTGGAGAGCATCACCGTCGAAGTCTCCAGCCGCTCGATCTCGTTCTGGCGATCAAGAAACGAGGACACACCGGATTCTTCACCATGAGAGCCGCCATTGATGATTCCTTCCGGAGAAAGCACGTCTCCCTCCAGGGTGGCAAAAGTAATGCCGCCCCACTCAGATTGAAGCCGCAGCGCTGTCGCCAGGTCAGGCACAATCAAGACATCTTCGAGAAGACGATCGACCAGCGCACGCACACGCTTGTGGCAACTGATCTCATCGAGCGCCCATCCGATCGCCCCGTCAGGCACAACCATCATCTGGCGATCCTTCGGCTTCTTCACGACATCTTCAGCCACAATCGAGGCCCGCCCGAGCTTCCCTTCACGCAGGGATTCAATCATGTTTTCAGCCACAAGCGTATCTGCAACCACCACTGTTTGCAGTTGCTCTCCCATGGCGGCTTCAATCGCCTTGGTGAACTTCTTTCCCACTTTCAGGAAAGTACCCAGAGCTCCGCGAATCGCCTTCTTGTAAGTCTTCGGATCGTCCAGCCCTTTCAAAACCGCCTGGGTCCCTTTTTCAAACCCTTCACCTTCCTCGACAAGCTGCTGCAACACTTCAAGTCGGGACAACTCTTCAGAGTGCCCTTTGAAAAGATCGCCCAGGCCACCCTGCATACGTTCCAGAGCATGACGCGCATGTTGATGCTGTGCCTCAGCTCCGGCCAGACGCTCTTCATCCGTTTCGATTGCCGTTATTACGTTCGATACCCGGGTTCTGAAGTCGTCAGCCTCACGCTTCTTAGCCGCCTCTTCTTTCTGGAGTCGCTCCAGCTCACCATTCAGAAGTGAAGACCGGGACTCATCAGACTCCAGCTGACGCTTGTGATTTTCCATCCGGGCTGACATCGTCGCCAGCTTCGTTTCCAGCTCATTTGACTCCTTGTCCAGTGCCGACATCTCGACAGACAACCGTTCCCTTTCCTCATGCGCCGTCTTCGCTGCCTCTTCCTGCTCGGCAAGCTGCGCTTCCAGCTGGGCGATCTGGTCCTGAACCGTCTTTACCATTTCATCAGACGACGCAAGATCCTCCTGCTGCTGACTGAGCTTTGAACTCGTGGAATGAATGTCCGACTCATGCTGCTGAATCTGCGAAGCCAATTCAGATGAGCGTTCCGTATTAAACTCAATCCGGCTGCGGGACGATTGAATGTGATTTTGACGCTCGACCACGAAGCCCTGGAGCTCGTTCATCTGCGTCTCGATCTCCTGATACTTTTGACGGGCCGAAGACATGGCCTCCCCCCGGGCTTCGATCGCATCTTCCAGCGTTTCCTGCTGCTCGCGAAGCGCTCGGATCGATGTTTCCAATTCCGCTTTCTCCGCACGATATTCCCGCCAGTGTTTGTGAGAAAGATGCATATCAAGCACCTTCACATCCGTGTGCAGGACCCGAAACCGCTTCGCCTTCGATGCCTGACGCGACAGTGACTTAATCTGCCGCTCATTCTCCGCAATAATGTCCCGGATGCGCACCAGATTCACTTCAGTGTAATCAAGCTTCCGCAGCGCTTCCTTCTTCTGGGATTTGTACTTGGAAATTCCCGCAGCCTCTTCGAAAACCGCCCGCCGATCCTCCGGCTTCGAACTCAGGAGCATATCAATCTTGCCCTGCTCCATGATCGAGTAACTCGTCCGCCCAATCCCGGTATCCATCAATAAATTGTGGATATCCTTCAAGCGACACGGCTGCTTGTTGATCAAATACTCACCTTTTCCATCCCGGTAAACCCGGCGGCCGAGGGACACCTCATCATAATCCGTCTCCAGAACGCCGCCACAATCAGCCAGAGTCATCGTCACTTCCGCCATGCCGAGCGGCTGGCGGCGATCGGTGCCGTTGAAAATGACATCCGCCATCTCCCCTCCCCGCAACGCCTTGGCCGAGGTCTCTCCCAATACCCACCGGATCGCATCGACAATATTCGACTTTCCACATCCATTGGGGCCGACGATTCCCGTCACCCCATTGTGGAATTCGATTTTTGTCTTGTCCGCAAACGACTTAAAGCCGTGAACATCCAGTGATTTGAGATACATTTTCCGAGCGTGTGTGTTTCGGGAAACGCCCCGCCAACCAACTTCAGAACTGCGAAATTCTCAGAATTGATTCACGAAATTGAGTTTCCTGTCTCACATTGGCGAAATTTTGGTCAATGTCGAGTGAAATTTCGGCTCTCTTAGCAGTTCGGCGTTATGGAAAATCAGCGCAGCAAACCAACACCGCTGTCTTAACAAGCGGCAACCGGCTTAGAGCGGCGTCCCGCATCCCTTGCAGAACCGGGCTTTTGGATCATGGCCCCGGATACCGCATTCATCGCACTCGCGACGATCCATACGAATCGCTGCCAGTTCCATATTCAGCTCGGCTGAGACAATTCCCGTTGGCACAGCCAAAATGGCATAACCGATCAGGATGATGATAGAGGAGATCACTTTTCCCAGACCGGTCACCGGCGTGACGTCGCCAAACCCAACCGTCGAGATCGTCACAATCGCCCAATAAATCGACTGCGGGATATTTCTGAAGCCTTCGTTCTCCGCAAAAAGTCCCTCCACGACATACATCACCGTGCCCAGAATCGCCGTAATCGCGACCACTCCGAACATGAAGACCGTAATCTTCGGCCAGCTGCCGCGCAGCGCATTCCACAGCACATTGGCTTCCCCCATATGGCGCGCCATCTTGAAAATCCGGAACATGCGGAGCAGACGCAGGATGCGGATCACAATAAGGAAGTGTGTTCCCGCGAAGATTAACGTCAGGTAAGTCGGGATAATCGAAAGCAAATCCACAATCCCGAAAAAGCTGAAAATGTAGCGCCACTTCTTACGCACCACCCAAATCCGGACAACATATTCGATCGTGAAGAAGATCGTAAACCCCCATTCCAGAACGTGCAGCAGATCGTTATGCTTCGCGGCATAGTCCTCCACACTTTCCACCATCACCACCAGCACCGAGGCCAGGATCATCCATAGAAGAACCACATCGAACGCCTTCGCCCCTTTCGTATCAGAGAGGAAGATCGTACGCCAAATTTGTTCCTTCAGAGAAGTCCCCTGATGCTGCTGCGCTCGTTGAGATGGATCGTCCACGCGCCAAGTTTATGTTAAAAGTCCCGACGGGTCAAAGCGGGGAATTGGAACGCCAAATAATTGCCGCATCTCATCGACAGCGATGCAGAAAATACCACCGAGCTTGAAACTGGAGCTCGCCGAAAAAGCGAACACGAAAAGCCTGAGTCAGCGCACAGAGACGCGGAGAATACAGAAACTTGAACGGCCTGTATTTCTTTAGCCAGAGCAGCCGGGGACTCCAATGTTCCATCATCACCAGCTCCGACTCTGTATTCTCTGTGGCTCTGTGCGACCTCTTTCATGGTCAAGTGGACACGAAAGTGACAGGCAAAGAGCAAATGACCACACAGAGACACGGAGAAGAAAGAGACTTGAATGGCATGTCCATTTTTGGTCATCGCCAACTCTCTGCCTCTTCCGCGGCACCCGACACGCTGGTGGCGAAGTGAAATCATCCGTTGGTGGCCTCACTGAAATCACCTCCAAGGGCGATAGTTGAACGGGATTGAATCGGTTTGCGGCAATTCGCTGGCCTTCCCCATAGCTGAATGGCTTTCCCGTCGTCAGTTTGCCCGTTCCCCACTGCTGAACGGCCTTCCTGTCATCAGTTTGCCCATTCCCCATAGCTGAACGGCCTTCCCGTCGTCAGTTTGCCCGTTCCCCATAGCTGAACGCCCTTCCCGACGTCAGTTTGCCCATTCCCCATCGCCGAACGGCCTTCCCGACGTCAGTTTGCCCATTCCCCATTGCTGAACGGCCTTCTCGTCGTCAGTTTGCCCATTGCCCACAGGGATTTGAGCTAACCGGCGTCAGTTAGCCCACTTCTCTGAGCTAAAACAGGAAGAACCGATAATTTAGCTCACTTTTCATCGAACAGTTTGCGGAATGGGATCAGAGCCAGCGGCGTCATTGTCCGGACTGCCCGGCAACCGCACAGATCCCTGACCCGCAGAGCACAGAGTTAATGAAAAAAAGATCCATCGGTCCGACTCCGTGTTCTCTGTGGCTCTGTGCGACCTCTCTCTGGAGGCCCGGCCGGTGCTCTGTGCCGGATTCTTCGCGACGGGGTGCGGAGACCCCTTAATTACGAATAAACGCCCAACCATTTCACGAAGCAACAGGGTTGGTCCACCGAACACACCCTGTTGATCCGTAGAAAGAACGCTGCGTAAAAACCCAACGTTCGGATCACCCGCGAGATGACGAACCAGCATCGCGAGAGCATGAGGACAACCAGTCCCCCGATCCATCAAACGCGCCCAGCCACTTCTCAGGCCGTTCGATGTTCAACGTTGGGCGTTCGATGTTCGACGTTCATTCCCTCTCCGCTTTCTTCATCTTCACTCGGCAACGTTCCCAACTGAGCTTCACTTTCTGGGTATACGGGTGTTGAGCCCCCAATTTCGCGATCAAACCTTCATACGAACGCTGATACAGTGTCTCTGCGGCCTTTAGGTCCCCTTTTTTCTCAAGAATTTCCGCCGACCACCTCACGCTTTTCAAAGTTTCAGGGTGGTCCGAGCCAATAACCTGCTCACGCCCCTCCAGCGCCCGGCAGATTAGCGTTTCTGCTTCTGCGAGATCACCCTTTTCACACAGCAAACCCGCCAGATTGTTCACGCTGGTCAGCGTATTGGGATGCTCCGGCCCGAGAACCCGCTCACTCGCCTCCAGCGCCCGGCGGTAAAGCGGCTCCGCCTCCGCGAGGTCGCATTTGGCTTGCAGCAAAAACGCCAGATTGTTCACGCTGCGTAGCGTATCGGGATGCTCCGGCCCGAGAACCCGCTCCCACGCCTCCAGCGACCGGCGGTAAAGCGGTTCCGCCTCCGCGAGGTCGCCTTTGTCTTCCAGCAAACCCGCCAGATTGTTCATGCTGCTCAGCGTATTGGGATGCTCCTGCCCGAGAACCCGCTCACTCGTCTCCAGCGCCCGGCGGTTAAGCGGTTCCGCCTCCGCAAAGTCGCCTTTGGATCCCAGCAAATGCGCCAGATTGTTCACGCTGGTGAGCGTGTGGGGATGCTCCGGCCCGAGAACCCGCTCAGTCGCCTCCAAAGCCCGGCGGTAAAGCGGCTCGACCTCCGCGAGGTCGCCTTTGGATTCCAGCAATCTCGCCAAATTGTTCACGCTGATGAGCGTATGGGGATGCTCCGGGCCCTTCCGCGATTCTTCTATCTCAAGAACAGTTCGCAAGATGGGTTCAGCCTCGTCCAGTTGTCCCTGATGCTGTAGGGCCCTCCCGTAGGTATCCAGAGCTGCCGTGAGAAGAATGTGGCGTTGGTTTTCGTCCGTCCACGTTTCGATTGTCCGGAGGATGAATCCGGAGGCGGCTTCGGCTCCCGCCGGATTTCCGGCATCGAGTAACCATTTCGCCAAATCAAGGCGACAACACAGGGCGTCGAGATGCTCGCTGCCGAGCTTTTCTTCAAAGACTTCAAGGGCAGAGCGGATTGGTTTTTCAGCCTTGCTGATCTGACCGGTATCACGAAGAAATTTTCCGAGGGATTGCTGAAACCGGGCCCATCGCAAGGGATCTGCTTCGCGGTCGGTCCGGTTGCAGGCTTTCTCGAATGCTTCGACGGCAAGAACGTGATGATACCCTCGCGTGTAGGCGTGAGCGGCGAACTGAAAGGTGTCGATGGCGGCTTCAGTATCGTTTTCCTCCTCAGCCCGGTAGGCGGCGCGTTCGGCAATTTTAGCAGCGCGGTCGAACCGGCCTTCGGCGGCGTAGGCGAGGGCGAGGTCCCATAGGTTCGACTCACCTTTCAGCCCGTCAAAAACGGTTTCCTCGAGTGTGGCGCGGTGTTCTTCGAGAATGCCGAGAATCTGATCGGCAGAATAAGCCGTCGTCGCAGCGAGCGTTTTCAGTGCGGCGTCGCGAGCTGTGTCCGGATCTTCGAACTGAACGGGTCGAAAGGGCGTGTCCCGCACGAGGCGGTCAGCGAGGTGACCGGTCCATTCATCAATGGGATCTTGAAGAGGTCCGCGAGAATCGGGATTGAAGTGGTAATTCAACGTCGGTGGAACGCGGCGGCAGAGTCGCTGGTGATCTTCGACTCTTCGGCGGGCGAGACCTTCGTTCTCCAACCGCTGGAGATGCTCCGTCTGGGCTTCGATGCTCTCAGGAGTGGGCGCGTTGAAAGGGCTGCGTTCGGCTTTTTCGTCAATGAGATAGATGAGGGATTTAATCCCGAAATGAAGGGCTAGATAGATTTCCCACTGCGTGTAGGAGAGTGTAGGGACAACGCCGATGGAAGCCCGCAATTCCGGGTGATCAGCCAGAAAATCCGGATGTTTCTTAAGAAGGCGCTCAACCGCCGGGACTTTGGGATAGCCGCCGGCCATTTGCCCGATGAGATGGACGATGGCGTCGCAACGCTGAACTTCGATCTCAATCAGCTCCAGAAGATCACCCGTACCGTCGAGAAGGTCTTCCTGTGTGGTGTGCTGGTATCCGTGAAGGCGGAGGTCAGCCGCCAGTTCGGTGCGGTAAGAGGAGAAAAAGGCTCCTTCTTTGGTGCGATGGAATTCATCGCTGACACATGAAATAAAGATCCGACGGCTCATATTCTTCTCCTGCGCGGAGCATAGGCGGGTTGGTCAGCGCAGGCAAGCTTCCTGCTTTCCCGCTGCGATGGAAATGAACGCAATACTGGAATTGCCGGGCAAGTGACTTAGAACTTTTGACCTATGCCTGTATCTGACTTTGGCCCTGCTTTTTGTGATGATGGATCTGTCGCCTTCCGTGTCTTTGCGCCTGCGTGTGCGGAGATGGGATTGTGCCTTGGGGATTCGACTAAACCTCTCGCGATGGAGAGCGATGGCGATGGTTTCTTTTCGCTGAAGACACAAGCGACGCCCGGCGACCGGTATCGCTTTCAGCTTCCGAATGGAGATCTGAGGCCGGATCCGGCGAGCCGGTTTCAACCGGACGGGGTGCATGGGGCGTCGGAGCTGATTGATGTGGGGCAATTCGATTGGCGATCGGACGACTGGCGGGGGATCGCCAAGGCGGACCTCATTTTGTATGAACTGCATGTGGGGACTTTTACGGATGAAGGAACCTATGCAGCGGCGACGAATCGACTCGATGAGCTGGTGGCGCTCGGGATCACGGCGGTTGAACTGATGCCGCTGGCCCAGGCCGGCGGGGATTGGAACTGGGGCTATGACGGCGTAAACTTCTTTGCGCCCTGCCGATCCTACGGACGGCCGGAAGAACTGGCTGCGTTCGTTGATGCGGCGCATGCGGGGGGGCTCGCGGTGATTCTTGACGTGGTCTACAACCACCTCGGGCCGGAGGGAAATTATCTTGGTCAGTTCGGCGGCTACGTGTCGCAGAAGCATAAGACTCCGTGGGGCGACGCGCCGAACTTCGATGGGGATCACTCCCCTGCCATCCGCGATTACATTTTGGAGAACGTGCGCTACTGGATCGAGGATTTCCGGTTCGACGGGATTCGGGTGGATGCGACGCATTGCATACCTGATACCTCGCAACCGCACATCGTGCGCGAGCTGGGCGAGCAGATGGCCCGGCTCGAAGCGAGGCTTGGGCGACAGCTCCATCTCATCGCGGAGAGCAATGTCTACGATCCGGAACTGCTCGCGCCGCTTGAGGAAAGCCACGGGAGTGGGTTCGGCGGCCTGTGGTGCGATGATTTTGTACACTCGGTCTTCGCGGTGCTTCAACCCGGCGAACACATGACGCCCCGGAACTATGAACCCGGGGCCGATCTCGATCTGATCCTGAAGCGCGGCTATGTCTTTCAGGGAACGCTTTCTGAAAAGCACACGCGCCATCTGCTGGAGGATTATCCTCATCAGGTCGGCATGGAATCGCTGGTGGTGTCGATTCAGCATCACGATTTCATCGGCAATCACCCCCGCGGACTGCGCCTGCATCAGATCACCAGTCCGTCGGCCCACCGGGCGGCGGCAGCGCTGCTCCTGCTCTCCCCTTCCATCCCGATGCTGTTTATGGGCGAGGAATTCGCCTGCGATTCCCCGTTCTACTTCTTCGTCGACTTTGCGGACAAAGGCCTGCGCAAAGCCGTCGAGCAGGGACGCATGGCAGAGCACCCGCAACACGACTGGGAAGATGTGGTGTCACCCGTTTCGCCCGAAGCCTTCACGGATTCCAAAATCGGCCCGGCAGCGAACGGCGACGCGGAAACCCTGGCGTGGTACCGCGAGCTCATCGCGCTTCGCAAGTCGTGGATTGCTGCCGGAATATTGACTAGAGAGAATTTCGAAGCCCATTGGGATGCCGACCAGCTGGCACATCTCGTTTACCGAACTGAAAACGAAGAGCATTCCGTGATTATCCGCCTGCATCCGGTAGGGAGTGAAATCAGGCCAGTGAAAGTGACAGTGCAGGGCGATGTGTTGCTGTCACCGGGATACGATACGGCAAGCAGGAAAGCCGGGGCATTCGCGGTGATCGTGTGCCGTGGAACGCTGACGCTGTCGTAAACTCCCCACCTTCGCCCAATGGTCACGGCTCGACGGAGTGCCACCCTGTGTTAAATCAGACCTGCCGTGGGACGGAATTTCATTCCGTCGACTAGCGCGTCACAGGGTGAATGGGAGATGAATTTCGTCCCACCGGGCCTATTGGGAGATTGGAGATTACTGCTTTTGTAAAAATAATACCCGCTCGTAAGGGGGCTTAGCGCAAACCGGGGTGAATCGATCCGGATGGAACCCGGCTTACTGTTTTTTCGGTTCGACAAAGGGCTTGTTTCGGTGCTGAATGCGGGCCGAAACACGAACACGACGAATGCGCTTTCTTCACACGGGAACGGCGATGGCTGCGGCTGTCGCATTGCTGAGCGGCTGTGTCACGACGGGATTGAACAATCCCCGGCTGGCTACGGCTGTTTCTTCGGATATCCCTGAATCGTGGACGGCGGCAAGAATCACAATCCCGGTGGATGCGGCGACGGGGTGGATGGATGATTTCGAGGGCGGCGGGCAGCTCATGTCGCTGGCGCGTGAGGCTGTGGGAAAAAACTATGATCTTGCTGCGGCTTCGGCGCGGGTGCGTCAATCGCTGGAGCGGGTGCGGATCGCCAATGCGGATCGTTTGCCTCAGTTTGATACGGATTTCTCGACGAATCGATCGCAGAACCTGCGGGGAGCGAACTTCACGTCCTCCCGGGCCAATCAATTCGCGATCGGGCTGGATCTGGTATGGGAGGCTGACCTTTGGGGCCGGATTGGGAATGTGAAGAAAGCGCGCCTCGCTGATCTGAAGGCGGCGGATGCGGACTATCAGGCGGCACGGCTTTCTCTGGCGGGAACGGTGGTGAAAACGGCGCTGGAACTGATCGAATCGGAGCAGCAAGTCGAGTTGTCCCGCGAGAACCTGAAGAGTCTGCAAACGAATCTGGATATTCTGGATTCCAAGCTGGAAGCGGGGGATGCAGAAGACCGGACCGCACTGGACATTTCCCTGAGCCGGGCGGATGTGGCGCGGGCGGAATCGACCATCGCGCAACAACAGCGGGAGGCGGATGCGTCGCGCCGGGTGTTGGAGGCTTTGCTGGGTCGCTATCCAAAAGGAACGATCGATTCTCTACGCAAACTACCGACGATTCGTCGTTCTATTCCCGCCGGCTTGCCGGGCGAGCTGCTTTTGCGTCGTCCGGATCTGATCGCGGCGGAAGCGCGGGTCGATGCTCAGTTTCAGGAAGTGGCCGCGTCACGGAAGGCGCTTCTGCCAACCTTTCGGATCACCGCCGGAGGTGGCACCAGTACGACGAACGAGCTGGCTGATCTGCTGAATATTCAGAATCTGGTGTGGAACATCGGACAGAATCTCATGCAACCGCTCTATCAGGGCGGACGCCTCAAAGCGGATATCCGACTGACGGAAGCGGAGCGGGATGAGGTGGCATCAACTTATGCAGACACGGCGCTGATTGCGTTTCGCGAAGTCGAGACCGCCCTGGCTGCCGAAGGCTATTATTTGAAACAAGTGGCCGCGCTGGAGAAAGCCGTTGTCGAATCTGACCGGGCGGAGGAGCTGAGCCTGAGCCAATACGAAAACGGGTTGGTGGATATCATCACCCTGCTGGAGAGTCAGCGCCGGGCGTTTGATTCCCGCAGCTCGCTGCTCAGTGTGCGGCTTTTGCTCCTGCAAAACCGGGTTGACCTGCATCTGGCACTCGGAGGAGACTTTGATCACGTGCCGGTGGTGAAAGAAAAGGAGTGAGCGAACACAAACGCGGGGGCATTTCAAAATCGACCTGACTGATTTTCGGCGATACGATCCAATAGTATTGATTCGTCAAACCAACCCTATTGCCTCGTGAAACGCCTTTTTTCTGCTCTTTGCATCGCCCTTTTCTCTGTATCTGCACTGGCTGCGGACAAACCGAACATTGTCTTTTTCTTCACGGATGATCAGACCTCCAGCACGATTGGTTGCTACGGGAACCCGATTGTTAAGACACCGAACATCGACGGTCTGGCGGCTCGCGGGACGCGATTTTCCAATGCAACGGTTTGTCAGGCCATCTGCTGGGTGAGTCGGACAACGATTCTGACCGGGCTGACTGGTCGCAGTTACGGAACGGCGGGAAATCCGGAACAGGCGCGGCCGGATGCGGTTGAGACTCTCTATACGGATCTGCTCATGGCCAATGGGTATCGCACGGCACACTTCGGAAAGTGGCACGCGAAGATGCCTAAGGGTTACAAAAACGAAGATCACTTCGATGAGTTTGAGGCGATCGGGCGGAATCCTTTTTACAAAAAGATGCCGGACGGAACGCTGCGTCATGAGACGGAAGTAATCGTCGATCGCGGGGTGGAGTTCATCAAGAACCAGCCGAAGGACCAGCCGTTTGCGGTGAACATGTGGTTCAATGCCTGCCATGCGGAGGATGGCGACCGTCGTCCGGGGATCGGACATTTTGCCTGGCCGCGTGCGATGGACGGAATGTATGACGATACGGAGATGTATCGCCCGAAGCTGGATGATCCGGCGATCTTCGACGCACAGCCGGATTTCCTGAAGACGACGATCAACCGTGAGCGCTACTTTTGGCGCTGGAATACGGAAGAGAAATACCAGACGAACATGCGCGCCTATTTCCGCATGGTGAGCGGGATCGATGGTGCGATCGGGCGTTTCATGAAGGAGCTGGAAGCTGCCGGCCTCGCGGACAATACGATCATTGTTTATTCAGCAGACAACGGGTATCACATGGGGAACCGGGGCTTTGCAGGTAAGTGGTCGCATTATGAAGAGTCACTTCGCGTGCCGTTGATCGTGGCAGATCCGCGTGTCCCGAAGGCGCAGCAGGGTAAAGTTTCTGAAGCACCGGCGATGAACCTCGACCTTCCGGCAACGTTTCTCGACTGGGCCGGGGTGGAAATCCCGGAGCGATATCAGGGAGCCAGCTTGAAGCCGATCGTGGATGACAAAACGCCTGCGGACTGGCGCACGGAATCGTTTCATGAGCACTTTGCGGTTCGCAACCGGATCCCGGCGTTCGAAGGCCTGCGGAATGCAGATTACAAATACGTGCGCTACTTCGATCATGAAAACTACGAATTCCTCCATGACATGAAGGCTGATCCGGATGAGCTGGTGAATCTGGCGGATGATCCGAAACATGCAGCGAAGCTGAAGGAGATGCGGGAGCGCACCACGAAACAGGTAGCGGAATATGGAGGGCCGTTGGATCCGCTGAAAGGAACTTTCAATGCGTCGACCGTTCCGCATCCGGAAGCGAGTGCTGCGGTCACTGACAAGCCGGGGCCTGACGGGTTTGTGAAGCTGATCAAAGGGAAAGGTCTTCAGGGCTGGACCGGGGATCCGAAATACTGGTCGGTGAAAGACGGTATTCTCACTGGAAAGACGGATGGTTCATTGAAGATGAACCGGTTCATTACCTGGAAGGGATCGACGATACAGAATTTCGATCTCCGGGTGAAGGTGAAGGTTACCAAAGGCGGCAACAGCGGTCTTCAGTATCGCGGCCAAATGCGTCCGGAAGTCGACCTCGATATCGTGAGCGGATACCAGTGTGATGTCGTGGCCAACGTGCCGAAATACAACGGGATGCTTTATGAAGAGCGGGGCCGCCGTATTCTTTCCCACACCGGGGAGAAGGTGATCATTGATGAAAAAGGCCGGTCATGGGTCGTCGGCAATATGGAAGTGAAAGAGTTTGCTCCCGATGAGTGGCACGACTACCGCGTTCTGGTAAGGGGGAATCATCACCAGCACTGGATTGACGGCCATCCGACCGCGGACCTGATCGATCTGGATGAAGAAGGCCGCTCACTGGAAGGCGTTCTGGCGGTGCAGGTGCACGTTGGTCCGGCGATGACGATTCAGTATAAAGATTTCAAGATCAAGCATCTGCCCGATGATCTGCCGTTGCTCAAAGCGGAGGATCATCCGATCCCGGCGGATGCAGTTGGAGTGAGGCCTCAGGGGAAACTACCGAAAGACTGGAAGGCTCCGGTTTATGGTGAGCAGTGACTGTTAGTTTGATTTACCCGACAGGCCCTCTTCGACTGGCCCCATCCATGTCGATTTTGGAATATTTATAGGCTTGCGTCCCTCACTGAAATCTAGTTTCCTAGAAACATGAGCGACCAACCAGTATCCCCTCCACCACCATCAGAAGGTTCTAACAAGAAGGTGTTGAAGGTTGTGGGACTTTCCTGCCTCGGAATTCTGATACTCGGAGTCTTGGGTATCGGCGGTTGCGTTTACGCGGGGCTGCAAGGCTTCAAACAGAACGACCCCTATAAACATGCCATTGAGTTTGTGACTACGAACGAAAGCGCCAAGGCAGCGCTCGGGGAACCAATCAAAGCCGGGTTTATGCCTTCCGGAAGTATCAGCGTCAACAATGGAGTCGGTGAAGCGGACTGGAATATTTCTGTGTCCGGCCCCAAAGGAAAAGGCGTGATTAAAGTGATTGGCACTAAATCAGCAGGGGTCTGGACCTATAGCGTGATGGAGCTGACGGTGACAGGCACGGGTGAGAAGATCCCACTGATGCAGCCTTGACGCGGTTGCTTTAGAGAATCGCAGATAAGAAAAGCAAGGCAGGTTATCTCACCCCAGGATCAAAACCTTGCCCTGGTTATTGAGATCCTGTCGGGTAAGCGGCTGGAAGATTTCATCTTCATCGTCTGCAACTTGAGTCCATACATTGATCCCCTGCCCCTGGATATTCCCGTAAAGATTTCCCACGGCCGTTTCACTGGCGTCGCGGCCCGTGGCGATTCTGATCATGCCATTGAGAGGAGCGAGACGGGTTCCATCAAAAAGAATCCAGGTACCGCCGATGTAAGCTTCAAAAACAGCGTGGAAATCCTGGGGGTTTAACTGGTAGGAATACACGGTGACGTAGCGGGCCGGAATATTGAGTGCCCGGCAAAACCCAATCCCCAGATGAGCGAAGTCACGGCAGACACCGTTCCGAAGCTGAAAGGTATCAATTGCCCATGATTGTTCATTGGAGGCTCCCACTTGATAAAAGATATTGCTGAAAAGCCATTCTTCGATCGCGAGAACCTGATTCAGTGAGCCTTTGATCTTGCCGAACAGGTCCTGAGCGATGGCCCGCATTCGGTCGGTAGGGACGTAGCGACTGGCGTGAAGGTAGGGAAATGCGGTAGCATCAAATGCTGACTTGGGATCATCCGGAATCGCAGCAATTTCCATCAGGTCGACCGGTTTCCTGACAGTGGCTTCGTATTGAATCGAAAAATCCCCGGCGGATGGAATCACCCATTTGATAAGTCGATTGGCATCAAGTCCCACCTTGAGGGTTTCGCGATCAACATCGCGACTGGAGCTGATATCTTCCTTCACTATTTTCTGCCGGTTGCTCCGGCAGCATGTGAGAGAACAAATGACCGTCGACGGCTCAAATGCGTGATAATAGAGTGAACTGGTGACGGAAAACTTCATGAGATCAGGGCAGAGGTAAAATAGAAGAGACGGTACTCGCAAGTTCTCGTCTAATGCCTCAGAATAGCGAACGGAATGATTCGACGTCGTAGAAAATGATATCTCGCACACAACAATGAATGGCACTGAAAATGCTCAAATGATGCCAATGGCATCATTTGATGGATACGAAACAGAAGGCTTCTTTGATGAAGCTGTAGGCACAGAGCCTGGAAGCTTCAGAAACGGCTACCAGCCGACTGCGGAATTCTTTTCAGGACTCACAAACAAGCGGATGAAAGCGAGTTTGCGCTCGCTGGACAGGTCCTTTCTGAAACAAGGTGTCACCTTTACGGTTTACTCCGATGGCCAGGGAACGGAGCGCATCTTTCCGTTTGATCCATTTCCCCGAATCATTCCGGCAGACGAATGGTCGATCATTGAAAAGGGATTGAAGCAGCGGATCAAGGCTCTGAATATGTTTCTGGCTGACGTGTATTCCGAGCGGGCCATTCTGAAGGATGATATCGTTCCGGCTTCGCTTGTGAAATCATCGAAGCACAACCGTTCTGAGTTCGCCGGGATGAAGCTGCCTCATGACACTTTCATTCACATCTGTGGAACCGATCTGATTCGTGATGACAAAGGCACCTATTGCGTGCTGGAAGACAATGGTCGCTGCCCATCCGGCGTCTCCTACATGCTGGAGAACAGGACGGCCATGAAACGGACGTTCCCGGACCTGTATCGAAAACTCAATGTCGAAAAGGTAGGGCACTATCCGAAGGCGCTTCTGAAGACATTGAAGTCCGTGGCGTATCATGAGAAAGAGAATCCGGTCTGTGTGGTTCTGACCCCGGGTCAATACAACAGCGCTTATTTCGAACACACTTTTCTGGCTCAGCAAATGGGTATCGAGATCGTAGAAGGGCGGGATCTCACTGTGGAAAATGAGCGGGTCTACATGCACACAACTGATGGCCTGGTGCAGGTGGATGTCATCTACCGCCGGATTGATGATGAATTTCTCGACCCGCATTTCTTCAATCGGGACTCCATGCTGGGAGTGCCGGATTTGATGAAAGCTTACCGCTCAGGGAACGTGATGCTGGTCAATGCTGTTGGAACAGGAGTCGCTGATGACAAAGCGACCTACTCCTACGTCCCGGCGATGATTGACTATTATCTAAAGGAGAAACCCATCCTGCCAAACATTGAGACCTTTCTCGGAAGCCGCGATGACGAGCTGCAATACATGATCGAAAATATCGATAAGATCGTCATCAAAGCGGTCGATGAAGCCGGAGGCTACGGGATGTTGATCGGGCCCGCCTCGACCAAAGAGGAACAGGAAGATTTCAAACGGAAGCTCAAGTCCAACCCGCGCGGATTTATCGGTCAACCCGTGATTTCCCTTTCACGTCACCCAACCTTTTGCGACGGCAAGCTTGAAGGCCGTCATGTCGATCTACGGCCATATGTCTTAACCGGGAAGGATACCGTGGTTGTGCCCGGAGGACTGACACGGGTTGCCCTGAAGAAGGGATCGCTCGTGGTGAATTCGTCACAGGGCGGAGGAAGTAAAGACACATGGGTGCTGCGAAAAACCAAATAGAACTCAGAAACTGAAACCAACTTTTAAACGAACTACCTTACATGCTATCCCGAGTTGCTGAAAATCTGTACTGGATGAGCCGCCATATTGAGCGGGCGGACAATCTCTCAAGGTTGGTGACTGCACACCAGAATGAGCTTCTGGATGCGACCTCTCTCCCCAGTGAAGAGAAACACAAGTGGCACCCGCTTCTGGAAGTGACGCAAATGGGAGACGAAGAATCCACCGAAGGGGTCGTCTCTTACATGGTCAGTTCGTCCGATAACCCGAACAGTGTGATGCAGAGCGTGTTCTTCGCCCGGGAAAACGCGCGAGCGGTTCGGGATCAGATCTCTGAGGAGATGTGGATTGAACTCAATGCCCTGTGGTTGGACTTGAAGAGCATTTCCCCTAAGCAGCGGGATCGACACAGTTCAATGTGCGACAAAGTCAGGCAATCCTCGATGAAATTCCGGGGAATCGTCAACACTGCCCTTCCCCGCGCTGATGCGTGGGCCTTTGTTGCGTTGGGTGAATACATCGAGCGGGCAGACAAGACGAGCCGTATCGCTGACCTCCCTCACTTTCTGCCAAAGAATGAGGAGGAATCCGCCTGGAACACCATGCTTCGGGCTTGCAGTGCCACGGCGGAACATCGCCATCGTTACAGCGGTGATGTGAACCGGTCCAACGTCTCCACGTTACTTCTGTTTTCACCAACGTTCCCACGCTCGGTAAGGTTTTGCGTCAGGCGGATCAATGAATTGCTTCAGAGTATTTCCGGAACACGCATCGGTGACTATCTCAATGAAGCCGAAAGATCAGCCGGTGCATTGCTTGCCCGACTGAACTACTCAGGGGTGGAGGAAATCGGAAAGCTCGGCCTTCACGAATATATCGATTCGATCCAGATCGATCTGAACAACATCGGCTTCGCTCTGGGGCAACGCTATTTTGCCCTGCGTCGTGAAGCTCCCGAAAAAAACGCTGAAAGTTACGTCACCAGTCGCATGCAGGCACAAGTCCGCCTGCAACAGCAGGCGCAGGAGGAACAACAACAGCAGCAGCAATAACAACCGCCAATTTTCGTTTCCAAAATCAACAGCGATGATCGATTCCCGACCTTCGCTGATCCTGCAAAGGAATCACCCTCCCAAATTCTATGTCGACCCACGTTGCGCTCTACCATCGCACCACCTACACCTACGAGGAACCCATAACGATCCATCCGCACATTGTGCGACTTCGGCCCGCTCCTCATTGCCGGACACCAATCCTGTCCTATTCACTGACGGTTGAGCCTCAGGATCACTTTATCAACTGGCAACAGGACCCTTTCGGGAACTATCTTGCCCGTTTCGTTTTTCCGGAAAAAACCGATAAGCTGGAGTTCGTAGTCGATCTCGTGGCAGATCTCACGACGATCAATCCCTTCGATTTCTTTCTGGAGGAAGACGCCAAAGAAGTGCCGTTTCACTACGACGAAACCGAATTGGCGGAGCTGGCTCCCTACTTGCGTCAGACCGGATTTGCGGCCGGGCTGGACGAACTGGCGGCGCAGCTGAAACCCACAGAGCCGATGGTGACGATCGACTTTCTGGTCGCGGTGAATCAGGCCGTGCAACAGATGATCCACTACAATGTACGCCTTGATGTCGGCGTCCAAACGTGTGAGGAAACTTTGGAAAAACGAAGCGGTTCCTGCCGGGACTCATCGTATCTGCTGGTGCAACTTTTTCGTCAACTGGGACTCGCCGCCCGGTTTGTTTCAGGATACAGCGTCCAGCTGGTTCCAGATGAAAAGCCATTGGAAGGTCCCGCCGGAGTTACGCAGGATGTGACCGATCTACACGCCTGGGCTGAGGTTTTCCTCCCGGGTGCCGGCTGGGTGGGGCTTGATCCCACGTCGGGACTCTTTGCCGGGGAAGGCCACATCCCCCTCGCCTGTACACCGGAGCCGTCAAGTGCGGCGCCTGTCCTCGGAGCGACAGAACCGGCCGAAGCCGTATTTGATTTCGCCAACGTGGTGACTCGCGTTCATGAAGACCCCCGGGTGACAAAGCCTTACACTGAAGAAGAGTGGAAAGCAGTCAATTCCGTTGGCAAGATCGTCGATAAGAAGCTGGCCGATGGTGATGTGCGTCTCACCATGGGTGGAGAACCCACCTTTGTTTCGATCGATGACATGGAGGGCGATGAGTGGAACACCACGGCAGACAGCCCCTTCAAAAGAGAACGCGCCATTGAGTTGACCAACCGGCTGCGTGAAGCGTTTGCTCCGGGTGGGTTTATCTGGTTTGGCGAGGGCAAATGGTATCCGGGAGAACCGGTTCCCCGCTGGGCCTACGGTGTCTTCTGGCGCAAGGACGGCTACCCCATGTGGCGTTCCCACGGTACACAGGGCGATCCCTCCAAAGCCGGGGACTATGGATTTGATGAACCCCGTATCCTCGCGGAGGCCATTACTGACATTCTTGGAATTGAAAAGAGCTGTGTCACTCCGGCTCTGGAGGACATCGATTACTACCGCTGGAAGATCAGCACTCTTCCCGCCTCTGAATCGGTGGATGAATCAGAGGACGACGATTCCCTGGAGCGGCAGACTATTGCCCTGCTCGAGAAAAGGGGCCTTGATGTTCCTACCGGTTTCGTGGTGCCGATGTTTCACAAGGAATCGACAAGTCGATGGACAGGCGCCAATTGGAAACTTAAGCGGGAATCGCTTTATCTGATTCCGGGATCTTCAGCAATGGGATTCCGTCTCCCTCTCGATTCTATTCGCAAAGCAACGGAAGAGGATGTCCTTGAAGAGCGCTCTCCTATCGAAGATGAGTTCCCTGATCTGGCTCCTGATCCCCTTGGTAATTACAAGGAAGCAGTCATCAGCGACGGGGAGGACCCCTGGATTCCCCGGACAGCTCTGACAATCGAAAACCGCGAGGGAAGACTACATGTGTTCTTCCCGCCAACCGGAAAACTCGAAGCTTACCTGGAACTTCTCGCTGCTGTCGAAAAGGCCGCTGAAAAGACCGGGCTCAAAGTCATCATTGAGGGCTATGAACCGCCCAAAGATCCGAGAATCGAGAGTCTTAAGGTGACGCCCGATCCCGGCGTCATTGAAGTGAACATCCACCCATCAAGTTCGTGGGACGAGCTGGTTGAGTTGACGGAAACACTCTATGAAGAAGCGCGTCAGTCCCGCCTTGGAGCAGAGAAATTCATGCTCGATGGTCGGCACACCGGGACCGGTGGAGGAAACCACGTGGTTATAGGCGGGGCCACTCCGGCAGAAAGCCCGTTCGTGCGCCGCCCTGAGGTATTGGCGAGTCTGATCGCATTCTGGCAACATCACCCGGGGCTTTCCTATCTTTTCTCCGGTTTGTTCATCGGGCCAACGAGCCAGGCCCCCCGGGTTGACGAGACGCGAGACGACCGCCTTTTCGAGCTGGATATCGCGCTGGAAACACTTCACGAGGGTATTAAAGAACCGATCATGATCGACCGCACGTTGCGGCATCTGCTGACAGATCTGACCGGAAATACCCATCGTGCCGAAATCTGCATCGACAAACTGTGTTCACCGGATTCGAAGACTGGCCAACTTGGATTGCTTGAACTCCGGGCTTTCGAAATGCCGCCTCACCGGCACATGTCACTGGTCCAGTCCCTTCTGGTCCGCTCCATCATCGCCCGCTGCTGGGAAACACCTTACCGGTATCCCCTGGTTCGCTGGGGAACAACACTGCACGATAAATTCCTGCTCCCGCACTGGGTTTGGGATGATATCACGGAAGTTTGTGACGATCTGAACCGGGCTGGAATCCCGTTCCAAAAGGACTGGTTGCTTCCGTTCTTCGAGTTTCGTTTTCCAAGGGTTGGTACCGTGACTAACTTCGGGGTGGAACTGGAAGTCAGAACTGCACTTGAGCCCTGGCATGTCCTCGGGGAAGAGTCGACAAGTCAGGGAACCTCCCGTTTCGTTGATTCCTCTGTTGAAAGACTTCAAGTCAGAGTGAGAGGACTTGTTGAAGACAAACACATTCTGACTTGTAACGGACGACACGTCCCGCTGATGAAGAGTGGCATCCAGGAGGAATGGGTAGGAGGCGTTCGATTCAAGGCCTGGGATCCGATTTCGGCGTTGCATCCGTCTATCCGGGCTCAAACCAAACTCGTTTTTGATCTGATTGACACCCGGAACCGCAAATCCCTGGGAGGATGCGTCTATCATGTCGGCCACCCCGGCGGACGAAACTACGAGACATTTCCGATAAACGCCCGCGAAGCGGAATCCCGGCGACTTTCCCGCTTTTGGGAATACGGCCATACCGCTGGAGATATCACTACAGCGGCGCCAATCCAGATTCCAGGCGTGTCGCCCGGTAAATTCGAAACCATTCCCGGAGGACAAACCGTCGAGTTTATTCCACGGGAGAAATGCAACGGAGACTGTCCGAATACCCTGGATTTACGGGCTCCGGCCGAGTTTTAACAGAAATTCCCCCGAGAGTCGTTGGTGCGGTCCTTTATTGGTTCGATACCTGCTAACGGATCCGCTGTAAGACATTTGCACTTTTCAAGTCACTTGTTCATAGGCCTATCTTCTGCTGGCCGCAGCAGGGAAACCGCCTACCATCTACCGCATGGATTCAGACCTGATGGCGAACCGCGTTTCCCCCATAGATCTGGCGTCCGCTCTTGACTACAAAGCCCAAGAGAATCGACGCGACGAGGCACTTTCCCCTGACGGGGGAGTCGAGGAGCAGTGGTATGATCTTTTTGAATCTATCAATCGACACGGGCTCGATACACTGAAGGATTGGAAAAATGTTGTCACACGAACTTCGCGTGAGCGGGGGCTGGCGTATCGGCCGGCCAGTATCCACGACGGCATCGAGCAGGGCTGGACTCTTGGCCCCATTCCCTGGATCATTTCCTCCGAACGCTGGTCAGTATTTGAGGCCGGAATCTCGCAACGAAATCGTCTCTTCGAAGAACTTCTCAGAGACTTCTACGGCCCTCAACGGACACTCAAAGAAGGGCTCTTTCCGGCTGAAATTCTATTGAGCCATCGCGGCTTCCTCCGGGCGCTGCATAATCTCCCACCTGGAAACGGGACGATTGGGTTGGGCATTTCCGCCTTCGATGTTGCCAAGGACTCAGCCGGCCAGACCTTTGTCGTCAACGATCGCTTTGATTCACCGTTTGGTCTTGGACTGGCCCTCGAAAACCGCACCGTGGTCAACAAGGTCCTCCCCCGCCTCTTCGCCCGTTGCGGGGTCCGCCGGATCGGTCAGTTTTTCACCGACTGGTTCGACTACCTGGGACGATGCTCCCCCTCAGGTTCCAGCGCTCCGCAGGTGGTCATACTTGACCCCTCTGATCAGGGCGAAGACTCAGAAGTCGGATTCCTCGCAAATTACTGCGGCATCTCCCGTGTCCATCCGTCAGACTTGACCGTCCGTGATGGAAGGGTCTGGATTAAGGCGCTAAACGGGCTCGTGCCGGTTGATGTGATTTGGAAAACCATGCCGGGAAGAGAGATCGATTCTCTTGAAGCTGAAAACCCCGGCAGCCGCGGAACGGCTGGTCTGTTTGAGGCCATTCGGGGCGGCGGAGTAGCCGTGGCCAGCCACCCGGGATCCGAAGTACTCCAGGCTCCCGGCTTTTACCCTTTCCTTCCCAAGATTTGTCGCACTTTGCTCGACGAAGACCTGCTGATCCCCCCGGTAGCGACCTGGTGGTGCGGCAAGCCGGAAGCGCTTTCACATGTGGTAAACAACCTCGAATCGATGGTGATCAAACCGGCGGGTTACCATCATGATTTCAGCACAAAGTACGGCAGCCGCCTGTCTCAGGAAGAGCTTTCCGAGTTGCGCGCCCAAATTACCGCTCACCCGACCCGGTTCGTAGGCCAGGAAGAATTGCTTATTTCCACCATTCCGACCTCGAGGGGGAACCAGCTGGTCCCCCGCGGTGGTGTCTTGCGGATGTTTTCATTCATCGACGACAAGAACGAGACGCAGGTTATGCCGGGCGGCCTGGCCAGGGTCAGCACTGCCGATGGAGTCATCGTTTCAACCCGGGAATGCGGGGAATCAAAGGATGTCTGGGTCCGTTCTCCCATACAGGAGCAACCGTTCAGTATTTCGGAAGCCCTCAGCCGCACCAGACTTATCACGCCCGATATCGTTCCGAGCCGGACCGGTGAGAACCTGTTTTGGACAGGGCGCTACGCTGAGCGGGTTGATCTAATCTCGCGCTTTGCCGCCCGGATTGTTGATGTGCAGATCAAAGGCTTCCCACACGATGCAGGCTTCGGTCAGGAACATGAAAAAATTCTCCTGAAGGCATTATTCAGCGTCTTCGGAAACAAATCACAGGCGAAAAAAGCCACTGACACGGAAGCAAGGCTCTCACTCATTCTTGAAAATGAAGAATGCGCGGTTGGAGTTCCCTATAACCTGAGTCGTTTCTTTTACGCGACTCAAACGGCACGCGAAGAGTGGTCCCCAGCCAGCACACTGGCTATCAGCTCCTGCATCAGCGGATGGAAAGCCCCGATAACCGGAGACAATGTCGTCACCAGGTATGATTCGAAACTAAAGATCCTTCAACTCAACCTGTCAGCGTTTCTCGGGCTCAATCTCGACAGCATGACCCGTGATGAAGGCTGGGCGCTTCTCGATGCCGGCCGTCGACTTGAGCGAATGTTCTCAATCTGCGGTCTCTTGAAGTTCCTTGTAAAGACTTCTCTGGATGATGAGATGAGTATCTTCTTCAATGAATCGATCCTCTATATTCTCGACAGTGCGAGAACGTTCCAAAGTCGCTTCCATGACACTCCCTCCACAGAACTCACTACCCGGCTTCTGCTTGGAGAACCCGACTATCCGAGGTCGATTGCCAACCTCCTGGTGCGACTCAATCATGTGCTCCAAAAGCTGCCGCCTCCGGGACACCACAAACATCCCCGTGACATGATCGATCCCTGGATCGGCAAGATGTATCACTTCACCAGTGAACTGGAAAACGGACGCTTTCAGCCGGAATCGACACTGGCTTTGCTTGATGAGATGTACGAATTCCTCATCAAACTGTCCGATGCCCTGACCGTTTCCTACTTTAGCCACGCCGAAGAAAACGTATGAACACCGTCCGCTACAGGGTAAGGCACCTCACAGCTTATTCCTACTCCGGCCGCATCGATCTGTGCCACAGCCTTGCCCACCTCACACCGCGTGAGGAAGAGGGACAGGAAGTCCTCGCCCATCGATTGGATGTCACTCCAACACCTCACTTCCAGGTCGCCCGTAAAGACTACTTCGGCAACGGCACCGATTACTTCGCGATCCAGGGATCCCACGACGAATTGTCTGTGGTATCCACTTTCACTGTGGAGAAATCCGATGCTGTTCCCGTTCTGCCGGACAGCGGAGAGACGTGGGATCGTTCCTATGCCCGGAGCATCATGATCAAACAGGACAGCACCGGCGTTTGCCTCGGTAATTACCTGATCCCGACGCCGCCCTGCCCTTCCCTGCCCGATCTCGATCTGTTCATGAAACCGAGCCTGACTCCCGGGCGTGAAATCATGGATCTGGTCAATGAATTGATGACCCGGGTTTACCATGAGTTCCAATACGTCCCCGGTGCCACCGAGAACTCCACCCCGTTGCAAACCGTGCTGGATCAGAAGAAAGGCGTCTGTCAGGACTTTGCCCATGTCATGATCGCCGCCCTGCGGAGACTGGAAATTCCGGCCCGCTACGTCAGTGGCTACCTCGAAACGATTCCTCCTCCGGGTACCGTTAAACTTCAGGGAGCCGACGCCAGCCACGCCTGGCTTGAGGTCTATACAGAGAAGACGGGATGGGTCGGGTTTGATCCCACCAACAATAAGCAACCCGGTCACCAGCACATCAAAATCGCCCACGGTCGCGATTATTTCGACGTGCGCCCCCTCCGCGGAACCTTCATCGGCAGCGGCAAACAGGAGATGAAAGTGGAAGTCGACGTCGAGCGGTTCTGATACCGTTTGCCGAAAGATATCAATTCCCCGCTTCCGAAAATCCGGTATTCTCTGCGATGGCAAAAGGCTATCAGGAAAATAAAGAAAGGACGGCAACACTCTCCATGTTCGGGAAAGATCTCGCCCGGAGAGCCCGCTCAAAGTGCGAGCTTTGCGAAGCTTCCGGAGTCAGCCTGTCCGTCTGTGAAGTCCCGCCCGTTCCTTCCGGAATGCCGGAAATTGAACGCTGCGTCTTCATCTGCGATTCATGTCGCGAGCAATTCTTAAATCCGAAGAAGTTTAAACCGGGTGAACAATGGCGCTGCCTTGCTCAAACCGTATGGACAGAAGTTCCCGCCATTCAGGTGGCTGCCGTCCGCCTCCTGAAACGACAGGCCGACTCGCAGGCCTGGGCCAGGGAGGCACTTGACGGCCTCTTTCTGGACGAAGAAATCGAAGAGTGGGTAACAAAAGAAGACTGAGCCGGTATCTGCTTTCAACGATGAGAAGCCTTTTAATTCCACTGTGCGGGTTTGCATTTGCAGGTCTCGCCGCAAAGTCAGCATCCGCAGTCGACTATAAAACCGACGTGCTCCCGATCATGAAAGAGCACTGCTGGAAATGTCACAGCAACGAACACGACGTAAAAGGCAACCTCGCGCTCGACGACCTCGTCGAAGTTCGCGACTATCAGGTGGGTAAGTTTAACATCATTCGCCCCGGCGATCCTGATGAATCCAGTTTCCTGGAGAAGATGAAGCTTCCAGCCAGTGACGGAGACTTCATGCCGCGCAAAGGGGAACCTCTTCCTAAGGAACAACTCGAGACGATCGAAAAGTGGATCGCTGAAGGAGCAATCGTTGACCCGGAGAATCTTGGGGAAAAGGAAATCGAGTTTCTTAAAGCAGCAGGCAAAGACGTGCCCGCCTCAGGGAAAATGGCAGCCAAGTCCGAGCCGGACCAGACCTTCTACAAGTGGACCAACACCGATGGGAAAACCATCGAAGCGCGGTTCATGGGATTGACTCCGGACGCTGTAAAAATCCTGTTAAAGAGCGGGCAAAGCTACAATTACCCGCTCTCCAAGCTGACCAAGGAAAGCCTCGAACAAGCCAACAAACTCGGCGGTAAGAACTGAGCTCTAACCGATGATTGAAATCCTCGACCTCAATCACGTGGCATTGGCCGTCAGCGATGTCCCCCGCAGCATCAAGTTTTACGAAGAGGTGGTCTGCCTGAAGCAGAAGCCGCGTCCCGCATTCGACTTTGATGGAGCCTGGTTTGCGCTTGGAGATACCCGCGAACTACATCTCCTCGAGGGACTCAAGACCGAAGTCCACGAACATCCCCGTGGTGATCACTTCGCCATGGAAGTTTCAGATATCGACGCCTGCCAGCGGCACCTCGAAGAAAAAGGCGCGAACATCGTGAACATCAATGTCCGCCCCGATGGCGCACGACAGATCTTCTTCGAAGATCCCGACAAGCACATCCTGGAGTTCTGCTTTGTGCCGCCGACGGTTTGAATTCCGTTGGCAATCATTCGCAAGCTGAACGTTGCTCTTTCATGCAGTGGTCCGACTTCGTCGACCAAGCCCGTTGCTAATCTGGAAACAGAAGAGTAACTCTCCGGGGTTACCCCGGGGTATCAAATGACCGATACATCTCGATCATGGACCTCGTTACAGCACGCTGTAAATTCGCCCATGACGGACCGGACACGTTGGGAGGCGAGTCGCCACTGCACCTGCTTTCTTCAGTTTGCACTGCTCCATAATGGCTAACAAATCTGCTTCCATTCGAATCATCGCCCGCGTTTGCGCAGACGGTGAATTCAATGAAGAGGCGATCGTGGAGCGACTGTCGGACAGGCTCTGTTTCGGTAAGAAGCCCCGCTGGGTCCGGCCGTTGGCAAAAAGCCTGAGCCGGAAATTTTGCGGAGTCCGGCCTCCGCGTGAAAAAGCAATCATCGGCGAAATCCCAAACAGCGAAGCGTTTCAAAACGCCTGGTTGAAAGGAAAGGTCGAGGTGGGCACGCCTGTTCTGGAGGTTCCGCCTGTCATGCATCCTGCCCCCGGTGCCCCGCAGACATGGCGCGTTCCCCCGGCCACCACTCTCTCCGAACTTGCGGCGCTCCTTCGCATGCACGTCGATGATCTGGGGTGGATCACGTCACACGACCGGACCGTTCATCACTACCTCTATCAGTGGCATCGAAAGCGGAACTCTCCGGCGAAACGATTGATCGAGATTCCCAAGCCGTTGCTGAAAGAAGCTCAGTCGGCCGTGCTTTCAAACATCCTCACCACAGTTCCAACCCACGAGGCCGCGTGTGCCTTTCAAGTCGGGAAATCGGTCTTCGATTTCGTGAAGCCTCACACAGGTCATGAGCTTGCCATCAAGATCGACCTCAAAGATTTTTTCCCGTCCGTCAGATCGGGCCGGGTCTTCCGACTCTTTCAGACGTTGGGCTACTCTGAGATCATTGCCTCAACGCTTGCCCGTCTCTGCACCAATGCCGTGCCTACCTCTGTCCTCGCCGATGAATCCCTCCCATTTGCTGAGCGCAGGAAGTATCGAAACCGGCACCTGCCACAGGGCGCGCCCGGCTCTCCGGCACTGGCAAACCTCTGCGCGTTCCGACTCGATTGCCGTCTCTCCGGGCTTGCCGGCTCAGTGGACGCAAACTATACCCGCTACGCAGACGATTTGTTATTTAGCGGAGACCACCAGTTCGCCAGGCGACGGGAACGGTTCCACCTTGCGGTATTGAAAATCATTCTGGAGGAAGGTTTTGAGATCAATCCCCGAAAGACCCGATTCATGCATCACAGTCAGCGACAGATCGCCGCAGGCCTGGTCTTTAACGAAAAGCCCGGCGTCTCGCGACGCGAATACGATCAGCTCAAAGCGATCCTGACAAACTGCCAAAGAAATGGCTGGCAGTCTCAAAACCGGGACAGCCATCCGGAGTTCCAGGCCCACCTCGCCGGGAGGATTCAATGGATCAACGCATCCAACCCGGCCCGTGGTAAAAAGCTGAAAGCAATATTCGAGGCGATTACGTGGTAGAAAACTACTTCAAGTATCCCGCGAGGTTCTTCTCCACGTTTTTCAACTCCTCAACAATCAATCCGGCGATCGCCTCTGCTCCCTCGCGATTGAAGTGAGTGATATCCCCTTCCTTGGGGTTGTAGGACTCGCTCTTTTCCAGCCCGATCTTGTCGTGGTGCGCGACACTCAGCTCATACAAATCAATAAAGGCCACACCCATTTCTTTGGCGACCTCATTTGCAGCTTCCGCCCAGGGCTTCAGCGGTCGAGTGCGCCCCGCCGCAGTGAATTCGGTTCGAATATTCCCTTCTTCCGTGAAATCCCTTCGCGTCACAGAGCTCAACAGAATCGGAGTCGCGCCGATTTCCCGGGCCGTGTTCACATATTGCTTTAGAAAGTCACGATAGGTCGTCTCCGGAACCGTCTCACGATGGGCACCTTTCCCCGGTTGACCATTATGGCCGAATTGAATCAGCATAAAATCGGGCTTCGCTTCGAGAACGGCAGGCATCCGTTTCTCTGCCAGCCAACTCTTTGCGCTGCGGCCTCCCGCAGCAAAGTTCTGCGTTTCCACATTCGCTTTGAAGCGGTCGGCAAATGCTTTCCCCCACCCGGCCGTTTCGGTCACGGTTGAGTCTCCGATCAGCGCAATGGTCACTTTTCCGAAATCGTGTCGTTGATAGGGACTGGAGATCGTGAGCGGTAACTCATTCTCCATATGAGTGTGGAGCGAGAGAAAATCAATTCGCTCAGGGAGCGCCTCCACCGTGACCTTGCTTTCATATTTGCCGCTACCCACTTTCTCCATCGGCGAAGCATTCCACACATCATATTCAAAGGGCAAAGTGTAGGGCTCGCTCCGGTTCAGATTCCACCAGAGTTCATTCTTCTCCGGCTCGACACCTTCCGGAAATGTGACTGAGACGGACAGGGTTTTCGTGGCGCTGTTCCAGCTGCTTTCAATCTCCGGCGGAGCCATCATGGAGCGGTCACCGAAGAAATGATGACGGGCAAAGCTGTAGAAATTGTTCGAGACTTCAGGCGTTGAAGGAGTCCGCTTCGTGTATCCCGCAGTGGCCGGCCCGCCGTGCTGTCCCCCCGGGATGATGCAAATCGGAAAATCCGGGAATCGGTTGCCAAGTTCCATCAACGCCGGAGTGACGCTGTCATTCGTGCCCACATTATAAAAGGTCTCCAGTCCCCGTTTCTTCAGAGCAGGCAGATAGTCGGTGATTCGACAAGCCTGCCAGACTTGATCGGTGATCGCTTTGATGTCGGCATCAGTCCAGTCGGCAGCCCGGGCCTGCTCAAGAGTCACCCGGTTGTCCGCCCGTCGCCCTGCCCTTTCCTGAAGCGCCTTGGCAACGGACAATTCCAACCCCAGTTTGCCCGCAGCGAGATCGTTGTAGAATTTTTCATCGGCAGCCAGAAGCGTCGGATCCTCCGTGCCAATCACATAAGAATCGACGCCCGGATTTCCCAGAGGAGGCGCAACCACCGGCACGATGGCAGTGAACCGCTTGTCGAAAATCCCCGCTACAGCAGAGGCTACTCCCCGCTTTGAGCCACCGGTTGCGAGCACTTTCTCCGGTTGAAACACGTCAGGTTCAGTCATCGCCGCCGTCAGCGCCCGCATCTGGCTCATTCCCCAGATCCAGGCAGGGGTGTAACGGGGACTTTTAGTCTTGAGAAGCTGCTCCCGCATTCCGACATGCAATTTCCCTTTCGGTTCCATTGCATCGATCGTTCCCATCCCGATCAAAACCACCCCCACACCGTGCTCTTTCAGTAGCTTCAACGTTTCACCTCGTGGAGCAGACACCCGCTTTGCCGGTGATTGATTGGCGACCACGATATTCCTGCAAATCCCCTTCACCGGAGCGTTCAAAGTCACGGGTAAGCGCACCTTCTGCCCGGGCCACCACTCACAAACGGTGATTTCGATCAGCTTCTGCCGGATGGAAGGGTCTTTTGACGACGGTTTCCAATCCTGGAGAACTTCCACCTCCAGGTTCGACGAATCAGTGATGGCCTCCAAATCAAAGAGTGTGTCCTGAGCGACCGCATTGGCTTGCAGGCAAATGCTGATCAGGATAACCAGGGGCAAAAGGCAACGAAAAATCATCCGGGAGCATGACACGATTCATGGCTCAAGGCATCTCCCTGTTTATGCACCTTCCTGGCATCCCGGGTTCATCTCCCGGAACATTTATTCAGATCCCGCTCCCCGGACAGTGGCCGGCCGTTTCACTCTCAACATCCGGCCAACACTGAGGTCGACTTCATCTCCGCGATCACCATTTCAGCACTGAAATGCTCCATACCAAATTTTGAGCCACCATTTCGACGTTGAAACAGCCATCTCAATTTCCGAAACCATCATTTCAACGTCGAATTCGTCCCTGTTGAATTTTGCAAAGGCTGTTTCGGCGTTGAATTTGTCGTTCCACAAATGGGGATCACTATTTCAACGTTGAAATGGTCGTTACCATTTTTTGCAATGGCCATTTCAAACACCTAATAAGCCCCCTGAAATACGGAAAATGCTTTCAGCTCTCATTTTTCAAACCCGACCGGGCTGAGAACTGCGATTTACGATCCAACAGGGTCTGTTCACCGAACGAACAGGGTTGGATCGTGAAACCGTTGGTGCCCACGCATTTACCTATGCGCGGGCCTGTTGTGCGCTCATCACTTCTTCGGCTGCGGATCCGGTCGCTTGCCGGGGAAGAACTGCTTCTTGTTTCTGAGCTCATCTTCGCGCCGGGTTTTATACTCGGTGGAAATCTCGATCGCTTTGGCTTTGTCATCGCCATCGTAGTCCCAGAATTCCTGAATCACTTCTTCGGCTTTAGGATAATCCTCGCCGGTGTCGCCCACGCGCGTGCGCAGGTCTGCCAATCGACCTTTCAGCTCGGTAACCACTTTGGAATACGCAGGATCGTCATAGACGTTTTTGATCTCAGTCGGGTCCTTTTTCATGTCGTAGAGTTCCCAGGCCGGAGGGGTGCGATAGCCGCCATCATAGGTGCATCCGTAGTAAAAGATCAGCTTGTGCTCTTTGGTGCGGATTCCGACGTGCCCCGGGTTGTCATGGTGAGCCATGTGCATCCAATAGCGGTAATAGGCTTCCTTTTTCCAATCAGCAGGCTCATCTCCGGTCTCGCAGATTTCCTTGAAGCTCCGTCCCTGCATGTATTCCGGCGTGTCGATACCGGCGAAAGCCAGCATGGTCGGGGCGAAGTCAACATTCTCAACGATAGCATCCGTGCGGGAACCGGCTTTGATGGCCTTGGGGTAACGAATCAGGAAGGGCATCCGCATGGACTCTTCATACATCCAGCGTTTGTCCTGGTAATCGTGTTCTCCCAGCATAAAGCCCTGATCTCCGGTGTAGATGATGATGGTGTTATCCATCTCACCGGTCTCTTCAAGGTAAGCGAAGAGTTTGGCGAGGTTGTCATCGATCCCTTTCACACAGCGGAGGTAGTTTTTCAGGTAGGCGTTGTAGGATATGCGCTTCACTTCATCGTCAGTGAGCTTGGAGGGGTCGTAATCTTTGGGGAAATCCTTGGGAAAGAGCGAAGGAAGGTCCCCTGCATAGGAGCGGCGCGGGTTGCGGTTTCCAATTGAAGTTCCCACGTGAGCCATCAGCTCGTCATCATAACCACGGGTTGCGATCGAGCCGAATTCAGGCTGATTCTTCTGCCACATGTTGTCCGGTTCAGGAATGTCGACATCAGCAAGATAATCGTTGTAGCGCTCCGCATGCTCAAAATAATCGTGCGGCGCTTTGTAATGATGCATCAGGAAAAAGGGCTTCTCTTTGTCGCGATTTTCTTTGAGCCACTTCAAAGTGACCTCCGTGATAGCATCTGATGAATGGTATCCATCGAATTTGATGATGTCTTTGGGCCACCCCTTCTCTCCCTGCACGCGGAATTCAGGGTCGTGGTATTTTCCCTGACCGGGAAGCACGGTGTAGAAATCAAACCCGGCGGGCTCTTCCTTCAGGTGCCATTTTCCGATCATGGCAGTCTGATATCCGGCTTTCTTCATTTCGAGCGGGAGAAACTGCCGTTCTTTCTCAATGGCACCACCCAGGTCGTAAGCCTGATTGGTATGCGCATATTGCCCGGTGATGACGCAGGCGCGGCTCGGGGAGCAAATGGAGTTGGTGCAGAAGGCGTTTTCAAAGAGCATTCCCTCTTTAGCAAGCCGGTCGATCGTCGGCGTAGGATTCAGCTCAGCCAAACGACCGCCGTAGGCCCCGATGGCATGGGCCGTGTGGTCATCCGACATGATATAAAGGATGTTGGGCTTTTTGTCCTGTGCCGTAGCGACGCCAACCCCGGCCAGCACCACAGCACCTGACAGAATAAGGAAAGTGTTCTTCATAATTCTTCTCATGTGGCGGCCATGCTACCATGAATCGTCCGGCTGTCCGTTCGCACGTTCAGAGCGGATTTTTCTGTTAACCTTTTTGGTGTTTGGGATGTTTGAAATGCAGATTGCTGTATTCCGGGTCCACTGAGATGAAGTCGATCGAGGAACGGGAGATCACACGATCGCGCCACCTCATCGTGTCCCTCAATGAGGTTTGTGAATTCCAGACCATGCCGCAGAGTAATTGAAAGATGCAACGTCGCTTTTTCATACGCCAAACGACCACCGGTGCCACGGCCGCCGCCGCTTCCCCATTGATTGGGCTTGCCGCCAGTTTGCGGAGTGAAGCGATCGATCCGAAGACTACGGCGTTGATCGACACCGATATTTCGCTCGGATACTGGCCGTTTGCCCATGTCGGGACTGATCCCGGTGAATTGGCGGCACAGCTACGGGAGAACGGGGTGGTGCAAGCCTGGGCAGGAAGTTTTGATGCCCTGTTGCACCACGATCTCGATTCGGTGAACAACCGGTTGGCTGCCCTGTCGCGCGAACATTCCGTTTTTCTCCCCATGGGAGCGGTGAACCCCAAGCTTCGGGGCTGGAAACGCACTCTGGACCGGCTGGCAACAGTTCATCACATGCGCGGAATCCGGCTGCATCCCGACTTTCACGGTTATTCGCTGGATGATCCGGACTTCGCAGCTCTGCTCGAGGCGGCAACGGCAAAGAATCTTCTCGTCCAAATTTCGTTGGGTGAGAATCCAAAAGCCCGACCGGTTTCGCCGCGATATGAACTGACCAAAGTGAATCCCGCCCTGCTTCTCGATGTGGCGGATGCTTCACATCGGATTCAGTTGCTCAATGCAGGGGAAACGATTCGTTCCGGTAAACTCGCCATTGAGCTGGCCGGAAAAGGGATCCATTTCGCGACATCAAACGGTTCCGAAAAGTGGCTGGCGGACCTGCCTGCGGAGTCTGTCCAGTTCGGGTCTCATTCTCCGCTCGTGCCTTTCGCTGGATTCAGCTCAGAGCTGGCTCTTGAGGCGGGACAAATCACCGCGATCAGCTCGCATAACGCTGAGAACCTGATGGTTCAGGTCTAGATTTCCCGCACACTTCCCCGCTCATTAAGCGCTCCACAGCCGGGGCATGAGACCAGGTCTTCACCGCTGGTGTCTTCGAACGGGAGCTCACAAATCCCGCAAACAACGAAGTTCTTTCGACGGCGTTTATCCCGTCCGCGCTGAAAGACCTCTGCCGCAACCCACACGAGAAAGAGGCCCCCGAGAAGGATCACGAGGTAAACCACGATCAGGCTGTCCAGAGTCATCCTGAACATGACTTACTTGCCTCCCTCCTCTTCGCCCGTTAAGCCCAGTGCTTTAGCCGGGTATTTAAGCTTCACGTTCGGTTCACGATCAGAGAACGACGGTTTGAATTGAATCGAGAAATCATCCAGCTTTGCCCGCACTTCCGAGCCTTCTGAAGCAGGGCGAAGAAACACAACGCGGTCATGAACTTTTCCCATGAGCGCGAGCACACTGGGATCATTCACATCAAGAATCATGAGGCGGTCCGGAATGGGCTCCACTTTGACTGCGGAAGGGTAAACGACCTGGAAGAGATAGAATCCACTGACGTGGAGCACCACGGAAACAATAAAAAACACGGTCATGTGGAGCACCGCCTTGTTCCGGTGGTTCCACGCAAAAATGAAGGAATTTTCTTCCTTGGCTTTGCCTTTCTTACTCACTGAGTCCCTTCCCCTTGCGTCGCTAAAGCCACGTCGTAATCGTGTTTCAGGGCGATTTGAGAAATCCGGACAATCGAACCGTAGTTGGTTCTTTTATCCCCTAAGATGATGACATGCCGCGCCTTTTCCGTCGAATTGGCGAGTCGCTCGTCCAGTTCTTCATAAGAAACACGGTCTTCGTTTAAATAGATCTGGGCCAGCTCACCGGGAGCAATGGTGATGATGTGTGATCGCTCAACCGAAGGAAGACTGGATGCTGAGACCGGCAGCTCGACGGCGATACCGGACTTCAAGATGAAACTGGAGCCGAGCAGGAAGAAGATCAGCAACAGCAATATCGTATCCAGAAGCGGCGCGGTATACAGGAAACCAGCCCGCTCAGGCAGCGTCGTCTGCAGTTTCACGACTCAGAAACGTTCGGCTTCTCTGGTTCTTTAGCATTATCTTCCTTCTCAACAGCCTTCAGTTCCGGCTCAACCGGCTTATCAGGGCGAATCGAAATGATATCGCTTGGTGCGTCGCGGAGATCACAAATCGTATTCACGATCTCGATCCCGGCGCTTTCCATGTCGTGCATCAATGTCTTGGCGTAAGCCCGAAGATAGGCGTAAAAGACAAAGGCAGGGATGGCCACCATCATGCCGGCAGCAGAGGAAATCAGACTGACATAGACGCCTTTTGAGATCTCAGTCGCCGTAGCAAATCCTCCGGCAGCGTTGACCTGCACAAAGGTATCGACCAAGCCGAGGACCGTCCCAAGGAGCCCGATCAAGGGGGCCACATAGGCGACCGACAACAGTACTGCGAGATACTTTTCCAGCTTGGGCACTTCCAGCTGACCACTTTCCTGAACGATTTCTTTCAGCTCTGAACGCGGTGAGTTGTAGCGGCGAATCGCGGAGTGGATCACCCGCGCTACGGGTCCCGGGGTGCCGGCACACTCATGCATTGCTTCGGAGTAGGCCCGGTTGCGAATCAAGTTCCGTAGACCGTGAAGAAAATCACCCACATCAATCTTAGCGCGGTGATAATAAAACAATCGCTCGAAGAAGATCGCGATTGTGATGATTGAGCAACCTAAGAGCAGCCACATTAAAGGGCCGCCTTTTGTAATCAAATCCATAGAAGAAGAAAGGCTTTCGTGCGGGAATTGCGACAGCGAGAGTTATCACACGTCTGGTGCGCTTGAAAGCACATTTTATTCCAATTTAGTTCGAACCTGATCAACCAAACAACCGCGTCAGCGGTCGCTGTTGATTCACAGATCACCCGATTTCGAAGACGTAACGTGGTCCACCCACGGGTTCGTCGTCGTCATCAGTGTCTTCAAAATCGGCATCCTCTTCAGCGTCTTTCTCGCTGACAGGGGCAACGGGCGGGGTTTCCTCTTTGCGGGTAATCCCGGTTGCAATTGGTGTGGAAATCGCTGCAATTGAGGTGGTTGCATCCTCTTCCAATCTCCTTGCCACTTCAGCCGCCGTGGGCATGGCTGGCTCAATCAACAATGGAGGGACAGAGACCGCGTCTTCATCGTCGTCATCATCATCTGTGTTTTCAGATTCAGGCTCGAAGTCGTCGTCTGCCTCCACTTCCTCTTCCGCTTCAGCCCCGATCACAACCTCGCTGTCTTCTTCCTCATCAGAGGAATCAACGCCCCCCAATTCAAAAAAGGTCTCTCCGGCCGGAAACGCACCTTCCTCCTCTTCTTCATCAGCAGAATCATCGGATGCCTCAACTTCGTCGTCATCTTCGCCTTCCATCGCGATCTCGAACGGCGAATCAACGACTAAAGGTGGCACAACAATCTCTTCGTCTTCGCTGGAAGGGGCCTCGTCTTCTTCCGGATCTCCCAGTTCTATCTCCGCTTCGACTTCGTCATCGGGTTCTTCGTCAACCAGTTCTTCGTCCTCGGAAATATCGGTGAGATTGAACGGGGAAGCATCTTCGACCGATTCTTCAGTCTCACCGTCTTCAGCGTCCTTCTCTTCAGCATCTTCAACCTCAAGGATGGCCTCTCCGGTCAGCAACCCGAGGACCGAATCTGCTATTTGGGCTGCTTTTTCCCGAATAATGCCGGAGGGAAGCTCTGCTTCAGCAATCCCCACGATGATAAACCGGTCACTTAACTGCCTGAGGTAGATGGTATTGTCCGTGCCGTGGTTGATACTTTCCACGGGATTGGTCTCTCCGACCGACTTGCCCAGGGCTTTAACTGATCCCACTGCTCCTGCAACCAGAGCGCCAACCGTTTCAATCTGAATTTCCTCATCCGCAGTGATCCCGGCAATCAATCCACCACTGTGATCAACAATGAGAGCGACATCGAGTTCAGCGTCTTCTGCAAAGTCACGCAGCAATTCTTCAGCCTCCTCAGCAAGTGAGGCGGTGATTTCAAAGTTCGGAGCTGCAGTCTGGTCGTTCAAGGGTTGGGAATTTAGCGGGAAAAGCGCGGTTTCAAATTGGTTTTTTCAGGACGTCCAGGAGCCTCATGCACTTAGATAAACCTGTTCAGCATTGGGTGAAATTGGTTCGACATCACGGGGAACCGGACGTCTCATCGGTGTAACTTTACGACGCACAGCAAGCTCTTCAGTCTTCGTTTGCTCTTCGTGGAATTTCTTCAAAACAGCCTGAGTAACGTGATCCAGCGTCGCAAAGACCTGATATCCGGTCGTGGCACACGCGAGGAAACTTGGGGTCGTGATCGCAAGCGCCTCATCGATATCTTCCGGAGCAACGGCATTCTCGATATCCCTTTTGTTAAATTGGATCGTGAGCGGTAAATCTGAGATATCGCGCCCATGGGCATCGAGAGCACTCATCATCGCCCCGAAAGCCTCCCGGTTGGCGTCCTGTCTGGACGGGTCGGAATCGGCCACGAAAACAACCCCGTCCACCCCGGTGAGAACCACTTCGCGGGTGTTGGCATAAACCCTTTGGCCCGGAACGGTGTAGATCTGAAAGCGGGTGCGGTAGCCGGCAATTTCAGTGGCATTGACCGGCAGAAAGTCGAAAAACAGCGTTCGCTCCTGATTTGAAGCAATTGAGATGAGGTCGCCGCGATGCTCAGGAGCCAGTTGATTGTAAATGTACTGCAGGTTGGTCGTTTTCCCACCCAGCGGCGTGCCGCAATAAACGATTTTGAACTGGGCGTCTTTTGTGTCGTGATTGACGATCATAAGGTTAGGTTTGTTTCGTTTCGGTTTCTTGCGGGAGAAGGGGTCAGAGCGCAGCAATACCACGGGTGATCAACATGAGTTTTTCTCGAACACCAGGGTCGAATTCGCCCGATGAATGACGAACGGCAAGCACCACATCGTCGTGGTTAAAAATAGAGATCAACCCCTTGTCGGTATGCATTGTGAAAGCTCCGGCATCACCGACTCCAGTAAGCCGGGCAATCTGTCGTGCGTTTTCAGCGAGCCCTTCGATCTGGCTTTCACTCATGATAGATTCCCCGGAACGCGAGGCCTGAGTCGTTGACAGCGAGGTGCGAATGGCACAAGAGGCAATTCCTGAAATCGCCACTGTCTTGCGGGCAATACCTTCTACGTCAAAGTCTTCCGCAGTGCCAAACACGGCCCGTAATTCAATGTTCTTGACGACTGAATCGGCCGGCGCAGGAGCCATTGGGTGCCGCTCACGTTCACGTTCACGCCTGCTCTCAAATTCCGGCTGCGACTGATTCGCGGGTTCTGGTGCCTCGGGCTCTGATTCCCTCTCGGCAGGTTCCCGATAACTTTCCTCTTCCCTCTTACGGGCGGCAGCATCCCGTTCCAGCTCATCAAAAAATGAGTGTTTAGAACTGATCGCAGCCGTGAATGGCGAGAGATCATCAAAACTGTCGGATGAATCATCTTCACTGCGCACTTCCTGCTTTGGAGGCGCTTTTTCTGCCGGACCGGGCTGCGCAGGAGCCGGAGCAGATCCGGACGGTTCTCCGAATGGTGACCGCTGGTAGGATTGAGCTGCCTGAACTGCAGGAACATCAAAGCCGGCTGACGGTTGACGTTGTGATGGGGCTTCTGCTTCCGGCTCCCTGGTCTCCGGATGCCCATAGGCTGCCGGCGGTTGAGGGGGAGCAGGTTCTGACTGAGCCTGTTCAGGCGGGGCAGGAGGTGGAGTTGGTGCAGGCTCAGGAGTTTCTTCGGGCCGCTTCAGAGGCGCAAAAGGATCATTTGCCGGACGGCCAGCGCTTGGTTCCGGCGCAGAGAATCCAAATGGATTCGAGCCGGACATTGGCGGCAGGGCTTCGTCCAGAGTCGGTAAATCCTCGACTGGCTCTTTCTCATGCTGACCCGGTGCCGGCATTTCCTCATCTTTGTGAGCTTTCTCAGAAAAGATCGTCGAGAAACTGGCCTCGGACTCAAAGGGATTTGTGGTCGGTTGGGCAGCCTTCGCACCTGGAGTTTCGTCTCCAAACGGGTTGGCAGGGGCTTCCGGCTTTTCAGGAGGCATGAAAAAGCTTCCGCCAGCTCCGCCTGCCGAATGATCACTCACCGGCTCATCATCTGCTTCAAACGGATTTCCTGCTGGAAAGATCGATTCTTCCACTGCAGGCCGCGCCGGTTGGGATTGTCCCTCCCCGAATTTTCCGATCGCAGAGAACCCAACGGACGGTGTAGCACCCGCTGGTTCAGTTGCAGGAGCAGAGGCAGCCGCCTGGGAAGAAGCTCCGAACGGGCTGAATACCGATTGAGCATCTTCTTTTGAACCCTCAGCCGGTGGCGCAGGAAATCCAAATTGAGATGGAGTTTGCTGAGGAGACTCACCTCCCGTTGCAAAAGGATTCGCGGGGGAAGGCTGCGAGGCAGCAGCGGCAGGTTGCATTTCACTCGCACGGGCATCTGCAAACGGATTTGCCTGTGCCGGTTGTGACGCAGCTGCGGGCTGAGACTCACCCCGGTCGACCTCTGCAAAAGGGTTTGCCTGCGCTGGAGGCTGCGGCTGTGCTCCTGCGGACTGAGAATGCCCCGGGGCAGAGTCAGCAAATGGATTTGCCGGTGACGGCTGCGCTTGCTGTGCGGCATCTGGAGCAGAGTCCGCAAACGGGTTCGCCCGTGAAGGCTGTGCTTGTTGCTGCGGAGCCGCCGCCGGCCGAGCCGGGCTTTGAGCAGCCGCATCAGCAAATGGATTCGACTGCGCAGGTGGCTGTGATGTCTGCTCCGGCGGTGCGGGTGGGTGAATTGAGCTCTGTGCCGCATCGGCGAACGGATTCTTTCCGAAAGGAGATTCACCCGTCTGCTGCCGCATACTGGCGATATCAATCCCTCCTGCCGCCGGTTTCTGCACCTGAGGTTGACCAAAAGGACTCGCTGCAGACGGTGCTGGCTGGGACAATTTCGGGGGAAGTGTGATCACTGAATCGTTCAACGGAGTGATCTCCGTCGCAAACAACGCCGGACAGGCCCGGCAAATGGCGGACAACTTGACTTCATTGCTACCGTCGGCAGGCATCTCCAGTGGGATCGTCTGTTCCATTGGAATCCCGCCCTGCGCAGCCAGAGCCGGGGGGATAAATGCCAAAAGCTCACTCGCCAGGTAATTACACACATTCTTCGGAACTTCCCGGCCATGAGTCCGGGCCGGTGAAATGCCTCGTGGGTCAGAACCGGACCCTCCCACCATTGGCATTTGCTGAGACTGCTGATCAAACATCGCCTGAAAATTCCCCTCACCTGTCTTTCCCTGAGAATTAAAGAACGGTTGCGCGGGTTGGCCGTCCGGCCCTCTCGGGACGGCGTTTTCCGGCGTTTGGCCGCCTCCTTCCGTCGGATTCTCTTCATCTCCCTGGGAGAATAGATTTCGAAATGAGAATGACATGACAGACGAAACTGGTTGAAGGGATCAGTGCGAAAATGAAACCTGTCTCAAACTTTTAAGAACAAGCAGGTCCTACGGGAAATTATAATTACTCTAGTGAGAGTCAGATTAGCCGACTGAATTCTGAATTCAAGAACTTTTGATAATTAATATAAATGAATAAAATTGCCGCAACCCGCTGAGGATTACCAGAGAAAACCAAAACTTTCACGGTCACTTGAGTTTCCCGAGCCCTCTAAAGTGAGTCACCTCAGCAAACTGAGATGAAACGGCCATCATGAGTCTGATATCTGACTCTCCCCTGAACGTCGGTACGGCATCCCCTGTCATGTCCCTCCGATAGCGAACAGATCGTCGCCGGGGCACAAAAAAACCGCCGCTACCTCAATTGAGAGGTAACGACGGTTTTTCCTAACTCTAATACTAAATTTTCAGGCTTCGAAAGATCTCGAATTACGAAACCTCTGGAACCACGAATGGCTTACGATACTCACGGGTGCAAAGCTTGTTCGCAGGACCATCAAGATCCCCGTTGCCCTCAGCCCACTCAGTGTCCGGATTGAACTTAATCATCGGCCCCATCGTCACCGTGTCCTTATTGATATCAACATCGTTGGCTTTGAGATGATCAGCCATCGACAGGTAACGATCAGTCAACGTCTTGTCGCTCTTGATGCGCTCAAGGATCTGATCATTGCTCATCAATGTCCCGAGGCGATGCGAAATCAACCCAGTGTGGCACAGTGCTGAGGAAATGTGAGTTTCTTCACATTCCGCATACTGCTCTTCCCGTTTCCGGCTGCGGACTGCATCAATGAAGTTCTGGAAGATGTCGCTGGAGTCCAGTTTCTCGGGAGAATCCATTTCCTTACCTTTCGTGTCAGTCACAGAAACCCGGCCACCGGCGTCGCAAAAAACATTGCCACCTTCACATACCACCACCACAGAAATCCCGCTCTTACCCGGGAACTCATTGGGAGTGTTCATGTTTTTACCCCAGCCGTTTTCCTGATACTCTTTCGCCTTGGGAAGACCGCGGGTTTCAAAAATCAATGGAGCCGAATCGTAATCGTGATACACGATTTGAGTGTTGGGAGTGGTCGCACTGTCATCATAGCCGAGACGCCCTCCGATCGAAAAGGTTCTGGGTGCAATCTTATCTTCGCCGATGAACCAGCGAGCTACATCCATTTGGTGAATCCCCTGGTTGCCCATGTCCCCGTTTCCGTATTCGTAAAACCAGTGCCAATCATAATGGAAACGTTTGCGGCGCAACGGATCCTCGATCTCTGCCGGACCGCTCCAGATATCATAGTTCACTCCTTCAGGAAGCGTTCCGCCCTGAGGCCCGGGATCCCCGATCGACTGGCGGGGCTTGTAGCACATGCCCTTCACGTATTTAATTTTCCCGAGCTTACCTTCACGAACGTATTTCACGGCTCCTTGAATTGAGCCCATCGAACGACTCTGAGTTCCGCCCTGACAGATCTTGTCCAGCTTCCGGGACAGCTTCACCAACTGACGCCCTTCCCATACATTATGGGAAATCGGCTTCTCAACGTAACAATCCTTGCCCGCCTGCATTGCCCATACGCCCGCCAGCGTATGCCAGTGGTTTGGCGTCGCCGTTGACATCGCATCAATGTCCCCTTTCTCAAACATTTCGCGCAAGTCGGTATACCCCTGCACACCAAATCCCTGCACATCCGCACTCTTTGTCACCCGGGCGTCCAGCACCTTGGGGTCAATGTCACAAATCGCTGCACAGCGGACGCCTTTGATCTTCTGCCACGCATCGATGTGGGATTTGCCGCGACCATTGGCACCGATCACTCCAACCCGAATATCATCATTCGCGCCGAGAACTTTGGAGTTCGGCCATGCCAAAGCCAGACCGAAGCCGGCAGTTGCCTTAAGGGCCTGACGTCGTGTTGACGCAGGTTGTTGGTTTGTTAGGGATTTATCTGAAAGACTCATGGACCGAAGCGTATCGGAAATTCAAAAAAGCGGCAATCGTGAAAATGGGGCGCGAACGTGGACGGTTTCAATCCTCTTACTTCAGGAAAGGCGAAAACCGCTCAGGCAATGGAGCACTCACGGTGATCTCCCGCTGCTCAAACGGGTGCCGGAATCGCAATTCATGGGCATGCAGCATCAAACGCGGCTGGCCGATCTCCTCCGCGACACGTTCCATAAACTCGATCTCTCCGTATAAAAAATCGCCAATGATCGGGCTTCCCTCCTGGGCGAGATGCTTTCGAATCTGATGAAACCGCCCCGATTTCGGAGTCACGGTGAGAATTGAAAATCCCCTTCCATTGATGTTGCAGATCCCGTCCCGCATGAAATGGGTCTCCGCCTCGCGAAACGGTTCCCCCTCTAGTTTCTGGAGTTTCCCCGTCGCCGTCCAGGATTCTGCCGTCTCCCCGGCCACGACGGCTTTGTATATTTTGGTGACTTTGTGTTTGGCAAACTGACCTCGCAGATCGGTCTCCGCTTCGCCGTCCAGGGCGAACAGAAGCACCCCTGATGTGGGGCGGTCCAGTCGATGAATGGTTTGCACCCGCTGCCCGATCTGATCCCGCAGCACCTTCATTGCAATTTGATCTGACGGCTCCGGTTCCCTTCCCGGATGAACCAGCATGCCTGCCGGTTTATTCACGGCAACAAGCCATGGGTCCTGATATAGAATGTCGAGGGAAGCGTCCATACGAAACGCATCGATTATCCACCGGAACGGCAGATACACCAGAAATCACTCCCACTCCTGACCTCCCGTCACGAGAATGGCCACCCAAACATACAGAAATGTGGTTTCATTTCGCGGCGGACTGTCAAAACGTACAGACGGCATATCTCATCCCGCGGGGGGACCGTCAAAACCTACAAACAGCGTGTCTCATCTCGCGGGGGGACCGTCAAAACCTACAAACAGCGTGTCTCATCCCGGGACTTGCATTCGACGACTTTGGGCAATTTTACGCGTATTCAAGCTGACCTCCCGGAGCCGAAAGTGACAGTGGCACGGATTTGAAATCCTTGTGCATAGCCTGTGGCCGGAATCCTCCGAACACGGATTACAAATCCGCGCCACAAAAAGATGGATCGGAAGTCGTCATTCCGAAACATGAAAAGTGGCACCTCGCATGTAACTCATCTTGTCAGAGAAAATAGATTTTCCCTGCGCATTTCCTCCGACACAACCTCACTCGCTTTTGATGTGTGAGTCGGCGGAATTCCATTTCGCCATCCATTTCGTCTGCGCACCTCGCCACGATCCAACAGGGTCTGTTCGCCAAACCAACCCTGTTGCCTCGTGGGAACACGAAATCACTCAGTGAGTTCCCTGAGCCTTCAAAATCTGTTTCAACATTGTCACATTAGAAGCCCGACTCTCCTTTGACTTTGCTGCATTTAATTGTTTTATAGTTTCAAAATCATGAAACTATCTGATGCTGTCGCATGTCTTGGAGCTCTGGCCCAACCAGCAAGGTTAAAAGTCTTCCGTTTGCTGGTGAAAGCCGGCGAAGAAGGGATGTGTGCAGGAGACCTGTCACGACGGTTTGGAGTTCCAAAGCCTACGATGTCTTTTCATCTGAAAGAGCTGACGAACGCTGGAATGATCAATGCCAACCGCACGGGCCGTTCCATTACCTACACGATTCGGAAACAGGGAATTCAGCAGCTGATGACCTTTCTCACTGAAGACTGCTGCCAGGGGAGCCCGGAGCTCTGCCTCCCGAAATCATGCGGGGAGGATGAGTGCTGACTCTGAATGATAGGATTCCGATTTTTTTCTAACAAACACACCAGTTAAACCATGAAATACGACCAAAACATACTGTTTCTCTGCAACCACAATTCGGCTCGCAGCCAAATGGCCGAGGCCCTGCTTCGGGAATTGGGTGATGACCGCTTTACCATTTTCAGCGCCGGCCTGGATCCCAGACCGGTAGACCCTGCAGCGATCGAAGCGATGAAGGAAATCGGCATCGATATTTCTGAGAATCGCAGCAAATCGACGAAGGAGTTTCTGGGCAGAGAGACAATCCATCTGGCGATCTTTTTGTGCGCTGAAGAGGAGGATGATTGCCCGAGGATTTTTCCGTTCGCGCAAAAATCGCATCAATGGCGGATGCCGGCCCCAAATAAACTCGCCCTTGAGACGGGTGATGTCGCGGCTGCCTTTCGTGAGGTGAGAGAGAGGATATCTAATCACATTCAAGAATGGATCGCTGAAATGGACCGGCAGTCTGCGTGAACCCCATTTCAAATTATTCAATACACTTAATGAGCATTAAAGTTGGAATCAACGGATTCGGAAGGATGGGGCGTCTCGGCTTTCGGGCGGGGTTTGATCATCCTGATATTGATATCGTGCACATCAACGAGCCAAATGGTGGAGCCAAACTCGCGGCGCACCTCCTGGAGTTTGATACCGTTCACGGAAGGTGGGATCGTTCAATTGAAGCAACTGATGAGGACTTTGCAGTTGATGGTGCGGAAGTGGGCTTCAGTGAGTATTCAGCTCCCGAAGAGATCAACTGGTCGGATTTGGGCGTCGACCTGGTGATTGAGAGTTCCGGAAAATTCAAGACCACTGACGCAATCCAACCTCACTTTGATAACGGCGCTAAGAAGGTGGTGGTCGCGGCTCCGGTAAAGGAAGTTCTCAATATCGTAATGGGGTGCAACGATCACCTTTATGATCCGGATCAACACGATCTGGTGACGGCTGCTTCCTGCACCACGAATTGCCTCGCACCGGTGGTGAAGGTCATGCACAAACAGATTGGGATTACCCACGGAATGATCACGACAATTCACGATGTGACGAATACGCAGGTGATCGTCGATGCTCCCCACAAAGATTTCAGGAGAGCCCGGTCGGCCCTGAATTCGCTGATTCCCACGACGACTGGTTCGGCCACGGCTATCACGATGATTTATCCGGATCTCATCGGAAAGCTCAATGGTGTTGCGGTTCGCGTTCCCCTGCTCAACGCCTCGCTCACGGACTGTGTTTTTGAAGTTTCGCGAAAGACATCGGTGGAGGAAGTGAATGCGCTGATGGCTGAGGCTGCCGGGAATGAGCTGGAAGGGATTCTCGGATATGAAGATCGCCCGCTGGTTTCGACCGATTATTTGAACGACCCGCGCTCGGGTATCGTTGATGGGCTTTCCACCATGGTTGTCGATGACACTCAGGTGAAACTTCTGGTCTGGTATGACAACGAGTGGGGTTATGCCAACCGCCTTATGGACCTCGCTGTCAAGGTTGCCCGCTCTCTCCCCGGTGTATGAACATTCGTGATTACGGGATCGTGACCGCCGCCTACTGGGGGTTCACGATCACAGATGGCGCTCTGCGCATGTTGGTGCTGCTGCACTTTCATGATCTGGGTTATTCACCGGTGCAGATTGCTTTTCTGTTCCTGCTTTATGAGTTTTGCGGGATTCTCACAAATCTGCTGGGCGGATGGTTGGCTTCCCGCAAGGGGCTCAAACCGACGCTGTTTGCCGGGTTGGCGCTTCAGATCATTGCTCTGGTGATGTTGTCTTTTTTAAACCCAACGTGGACGGTCTCGCTTTCGGTCGGTTTTGTGATGGCGTCTCAGGCTTTGTCAGGAATCGCCAAGGATCTCACCAAAATGAGTTCGAAGAGTGCCATCAAGCTACTGGTCCCTGCTGACGGGGAATCTAATCGCTCCGGGAGTCTGCTGTTCAAGTTTGTGGCGATCCTGACCGGTTCGAAGAATGCGTTGAAAGGTCTCGGTTTTTTTGTCGGGGCGCTTCTGCTCTCGGGGATGGGGTTTGCTCCGGCGCTGTGGACCATGTCTGCGGGGCTGGGAATTGTTCTCGTGGTTTCGTTCCTGATGCTGAAAGGCGATATGGGAAAATCCAAAGAAAAGGTCAGATTCTCAAACCTCTTTTCGAAAACGCGGGAGATCAATTATCTGTCAGCGGCACGTTTCTTTCTTTTCGGAGCGAGGGACGTGTGGTTTGTCGTCGGGCTGCCCATTTTCCTCACGGAAGTGCTGGGGTGGAGTTTCTGGATGACAGGCGCTTTTATGGCGGGCTGGGTCATCGTCTACGGCATCGTCCAGGCCAGTGCTCCGGGTTTTGTGAATCGTAAGGTCGGAGGTGAAGCAGAACGGGGAGCCACAACGGCGCTCGGGTGGGGAATCGGCCTGGTCGTTGTGACTGCGGGGATAGCTCTGGCGGTTCAGAATGACTTTCATATCGCAGTGACAGTTCTGATCGGGCTTGCCCTTTTTGGAATCGTCTTTGCGGTGAATTCAGCGGTGCATTCTTATCTGATTCTCGCTTACTCCGATTCCGACAAGGTGGCATTGAACGTCGGCTTCTACTACATGGCGAATGCCTGCGGGAGACTGCTCGGGACGTTGCTGTCGGGCGTGATGTATCTCAAGGCCGGCCTCGCCGGATGCCTTTGGACCAGCGCCGCGCTTGTCGCTGCTGCGGTTATTCTGACGTTGCCTCTTCCTCGAAGACAAGCTGCCCAATGACCCAACTTTCGCGAGTTCGGTCAGCGGAATCTTAGAAGCATTGAATTGACAGACACCGGAGGCTTGGGGTTAGGAGCCATGACACTCCCGCCCTACCCTTTTTGTAATCCGGCACCTTCCGGCGCGATGGTCTTCACCTGAAGGTGCCGGAAATTCCAGCTGTCTCTATCAGTCGCTGATGCCTCTACGCAGGAGGATCAGGACAGGTTCGCGGCTGTCTGTTCGGGTGTAATGGGTGGCTCTTCGTTATGAAGATCGGCTTGTTGCTTTTTGAGCACCCAGCGAATTTCGCTGGCAAGACGGTCGGCAGTGTATGGCTTGGGAAGAATGCCTGAAAAACCGTGTTCAAGGGCTGCCCCGCGGGCATTCTGCTCGAGGTATCCTGAGCTGACAATGACTCGCGCATCAGCATCAATCTGTTTGATGGCAATGGTCGCCTCCAAACCTGATATCCCGCCGGGGAGTGCCAGATCCATCACGACGATGGAGAATGGGTCACCAATATCCTGTTGACGCTTGAATACCTGGACGGCTTCTTCTCCGCTGCTGGCTGTGACTGGCTGAAAGCCAAGTTTCTTGATGATAGTTGATGCAAGGACTTGCATTGGCTGTTCGTCATCAACGACGAGGATTTTCAGATCGATATTTGGATCAATCTGAAGCGGGGCTTGATGTTGGCCCATCGCAATTTCGCTTGGATTTGTCATGGTGCTTGATGCTAACGGTTAAAAATTTTATTTAGTGTGCAGGGGGGATGGCAGTTTAGAATGCGGTGTAGGAGACCTTTTTAATTTCCTCCATGGTGGTTGTTCCTTCGAGGACCTGAGTGAGTCCTTCCTGATAGAGTGTTTGAAAGCCGGTTTTAAGGGCTGCATTACGAAGTTCGGTCTGGGGAGCCTGGCGCTCGACCAGTTCTGCGAGTTCAGCATTGATCTCGCACATTTCCATAAGGGCGACTCGACCGCGGTAACCGGTCCCCTGACACTCGGGACACCCTACAGCGACGTAGATGGGGTCGGTATCATTCGGGCGGGTAATCCCCTGACGCTGCATAATTTGCAGAATGTCCGGAGTGGGCTCGAGCGGGCGCTTACAATAGTTACAAAGTCGCCGCATGAGTCGCTGGGCCTGAGTCATGGCGAGTGAATCTCCCACAAGGTGAGGCTCCACTCCCATCGAGAGCAGTCGTGAAATGGCTCGCAGGGAATCATTCGCGTGAAGAGTTGTCAGAACGAGGTGACCGGTCAAAGCAGCGTTAACGGCGGCATTGGCAGTTTCTTCGTCACGACACTCTCCAATTAGAATGACATCAGGGTCTGAACGCAGCAGAGCTCGCAGTCCATTACCAAAGGTCAACTTATGAGTGGGATCGGTCTGCGTCTGGTTGATGCCTTCAATCTCGTATTCGATGGGATCCTCAATGGTGTGAATGTTGATCCCCTCTTCGTTGACGCTGTTGATGAGAGCGTAAAGTGTGGTGGTTTTACCTGAACCGGTCGGACCGGTAATGAGTACGAGCCCCTGGTCCCGCCCCATGACCCGTTTGATCATGGTGGACTGGCGGCGAGCCAGATTCAGTTCCGAAAGTTCTTTCAAGCCATCCTGCTTATCGAGGAATCGCATGATGATCTTCTGTTTGTCGCGGCGACAAGGCACAGCAGCAACACGGACATCAACCATACGGTTCCCGATGGCCATGGCGAAACGTCCATCGAGCGCTTCCTGACGCGACTGACTCATGTTTGAGTAGTTTTTGATCAGCGCAATGAAACGCAGCATGGATTCCTCCGGAGCGGTGTAGATGGTGCGCATCTTACCGTCGATCCGGGCGCGGAAACGAACCACGTTGTAGAACTTCTCGAGGTGAAGGTCGGAAGCGCGGTTAACAACGGCGGTGTAGAGGACCCAGTGAATCATCTCCTCAGGAGTATGATTCACGTTCTGCGGATTGATTTCCGCCATGTCCTCGGGCTCGATCTCAACAAGGTTCGCATTGTTGGAAAGACTGAGAGTGTCCTGTTCCACTTCCACGCCGGCCTGGGCAGCGAGTGATGATCCAGCACGTGAGATTGCGCTCTTGATGAGGCGTTTATCAGCAAGAACAGGAACGAATTCTACAGGGTCATTTCCCTGAGAAAGCCATTCATCCTCGAAGCTGTAATCGGTTTCGTTTGCCGAAAGCAGATAGATCCGATGTTCACCAGCGTAGACGGGATAGACCGTGTGTTTATCAAGAAGCGGTGCGGGAAAACGTTCCTGACGGGCGGCTTCTTCCGGGTTGAAGACCAGTGTTCCCGGTCCTTTCACAAGATACTCGAGAGCCACTCCGAGACTGGGCTGAATCGAGTTAAATTCATCGATATCAACGTAGCCGTGTTTCTCCGCAGATTCATTGTAGAGCATCTCCAGACGCTCTTTTTCCTTTTCATCGTACGGATATTCCTGAAGCAGCCACTTGAAGGCTTCGTCGTAGTCTTCTTTCCCGAACTGCGGCGGCATCAGGGTTTCGTAGGCTCCCTCTTTCGGTAGTGGTGAATTTGAAAGCCGCATGACAAGGTCTTTGCGAATGCTTTCATACTGTTCGGTTGAAATCGCGATACGAACAGCAAAACAGGGTGGGACCCCCCACATGTCATCGGACTTGGGCCGATGGTGAGCAAAAATGATGTGCGGTCCCAGTGTAGAAATCGGAAGCCAGGGTGAATCGCTTCTCGGGAAGCGTCCCAGTTTTCGGAGGACAGATTCGGCTTCAACCGAACAGTTTTCCCGCGGAAGATCAACCGGTAACAGGCCGAACTGCACTGCCGTTCCCTCCAGGGACATCAAGCCCCCAACGGCATCGGCAAACCCGCTAACCGAAGGGGCATCGGGAGCCGCTACTCCCGGAGCAGTTTTTGTCTGCGGAGCTGGTGCTTGTGTAGGGGGGGAAGCTTCTAGAATTGATGACATTTTCTGCGAGGCTGTAGTTAAAAGTTTTCAAAATTCACGGTCGAATTTTCTCTGGATGCCTCGGTTATTGATCTCGGGTTCAGGTGCTATCTGTTTGTTTGTTTCGTAAACAAGGTCGGGACGGTGTGTTAATTCGCTCCGACCGGGGTAAAGTCGTCTGGGTGGGTGTAGGAAGTTCCGACGTCAGATGCGTCAAACATGACCTTCAATCCAGTGCCCGAAGTTCCGGGCTTCAAAAGTCTCCACGCAGATCCTGACCACTGGATTCTGTGATCATCAGCATTGCTGGATGTACCTGGATTCCAATTCGGACGCATAAACGGCCCTTTGGGATTCAGCTCCGATGTATCCGGGTCTTTCCATTGCAGTGTCCTCAAAACGGAGAACTCGTCGGTTGTATCATCTGCAACAGCAGTCAAAACGATATCCCACTGCGAATGAGAAAACTCACGGGTCGCTTTGTTCAGACCTGAAACCATGTTCGCAGCAATTGTGTCCTGCGATTTCCCGAAAATGCCTGAAACACCACTGACCGCGATGCTGGCCAAGACCCCCAGGATAGCAATCGTGGTCAGGAGTTCGACCATCGACATACCTTGGGAGCTATGATTGTAGGGTTGGTTCGGCTTCATGTTATCTCACGATTGGAGACGGGAGATTCAATAGGAGATGGCGTTGCCGTCAGGATCGGTAAGGGCGGTTTTGGACAGGTTTTCCAGGTCATTCGGGAGATCCAGCCCATAACTGTTAGGCTTATAGTCAGTGAAACTCGTAGGAGCGAATGACAAGTATGGAGTCAGCTTTTGATAGCGTGAGTTTTCATTCGCATCCGTGTTCCCAGTGATGGTATCCCAATCTGCGATAGCGATATCACGACCGTTTGCCTGGATGAACGAAGCAATCGCCATGTTCAGTGCTTCAGCCTTGGAAATGGCGAGATTACGCTCGCTGTCGGTTTTGATGGCAATGATGTTGGGGATCGCGAGGAAAGCGATAATCCCAATGATTCCAACCGCAGCCAGGACCTCAACAAGGGAGAACCCGAGGCTTTTTCGTTGTGCTGTCGACTGAGTGTTCATGAAGAATGGGGAGAAATAAGTGAACGAATTATTTAAGTTCCACTTTGGGATAGGAACCCGACGCCCAGGTATCCAAAAGGAGATACTGACTGGTCTTTTTCAGTGCACCACTTTTGACCTGATCGTTGTTGGTCGTGTTGTCTGTAAAATGGCTGTATGTGGAATCCTCGAGATAGTTTTGCACCAAATCCAATCGCCCCTTGCTTGTCCCTGCGTTGTTGTAGGTGGTGCGGGTGTTGGAAAGTCCACTGGTCGAAGCGCTTGATGTGACCCAGGCATTAACTGCGTTTTGAACCGCTGCCTGCTGCTGACGGGAAACGACCCGGCGAGTGTCCTGAGCAGCGTTTGAAAAGGCCGCAATGACCAGCGCTGACATGATTCCGATGACTGAAATAACAATCAACAATTCCACCATGGTGAATCCGGCTTTGGAATGTTGAGAGCTTGAAGTTTTCATCGGTGGAGGAAGTAGAGAACTTGTAGTGATCGAAATCCGTGGGAGAGCAAAGCGATCAGACTGGGCCGGAATCTTGTTTTGCCGGGAGGTCTAATCGATTTGCCCGCCGGTCCTCGATGGACCGGCGAGCGAAAATCAATTCAGTGGTTGGAATTACTTGCTGCCTGTGTAGGTGAGCATTGCGCTGTCGGCATCCCATGTGAGATAATCTTTAGCACCGCCGTCTGCTTTAGCAGTAGTGGTGTTGACACCCTTTACACCGAAGAACGCTCCGTTGAATGGGCTCGTAGCGTCAGAGATCGTCTTACCTGTAGCGATCACGTCGATAAGAGCGCCAACGTCGTCAGCTGTAGCAGCGTCGTCGTTGAAGTCGTATCCAGCAGCTTGTGCAGAAGCATATACAGAAGCGATGTTCTGAGCGTTGCGACGAGCACGAGCGTCTTTAGCAGAATCGTTAATCTTACCGATGTTTGGAATCGCGATTGCAGCGATAATTCCAATCACAGCGATAACAACGAGCATTTCAACAAGGCTGAAACCAGCCGCCAACGGATTCTTTTTAGTAACTTTCATAGTAGTGTATTTTTTTATTAGCTTGGTTTTGTGAGAAGTTGATTCCGGCGGTCAGGCCGAGAATCGGTCACAGGGATAATAAATACCATAATAATTATAACGCAATGAGAAATTTATAAAATAATCAATATTTTTTAAAAACTTTCATCCCTTGCCCTCCAAGGTTTCGCGCAATTCCCCACGATTTTATGAAATCACCATGAATTATCAGCCTTCGGGAGTTTTCACCACCCGGGGCCATCAATTCACTCAAAGCCAGAAAATCAGCGCCAGATCAAAACAGGCACAATCCAACGAACCGCCACATCACAGCTGGCAGGCCGCCAGACATCAATTCCCGGCCCAAGCGGGTCGTCTTCCCCCCAATAAAGATCAATCTGGCTTTTATAAAGCCCTCCTCCCGTGTCTCCCACTTGCATCCGAACAGCTCCAAATTCGTTGTATATTTCGTGATCAAGGACCCATACTCGCCGCCCTGATGCCAAAAGAGGATTGCCACGATGCACTGCAATCGATTCCCGGGGTAAAAGTGTGTTGTTTCGGTTTCCGAGAATCCGCGTATGGAATTTACCGTCGTAAGAGAGATACGGCCGACCATTAACCGGCGATTTCATACGACCGAATCCTTCGACATAAGTCGCTTTAAGAAAATCCGTGCCGAACTTCCTGCTACGAAGTGCTTTTAGCGAATCCGGTGCTTCATTGAACCCGCGTGATTTCACAAACCCGCTCTCCTGAGGAGTGTAATAAACCGTGCAGAAAAAGTAATGGGTTTCCGGTGGATTCTCAAAAGTCTCGTAGACAGCTTTTAGAACCTCGGTGAAGGGACGAATCCCTTCCTTGGCAACAAACCGGGGGGGAACTATCTGTGTAAATGACTCAGCGTTATCAAGGAGCCCCTGTTTTTCATCTGCGACCGTAAGTATTTCCTGCCAAGTCACAACCGGTCCAGCTGCCTGGGTTTGCAAGCCGACCACAAAGCCAAAAATCAGTCCAAAGGAAACGTTGAGCTTGAGCATTCCAAATTTTACTGGAGTTCTAGGACCTGTGCAACTCAACTCGAAATGCAAAAGAACTTCTCCGTTCATGCATTTTGCATCATTTAGCTCATTCAGCCTCCTCTATCCCTGATTCCTTCGATACTCGTTCGTGGCATTGATCCTGCAAAACAGGTTAGAATGAACAACCCATTCTTAATCCCCGTTTTGTCCACCCTCGGAATCCTCGTTTTGGCATCATGTGGCGCAAACATTCCTCTCACAGCTCAAGATCCTTTGGTCAGAAACCGCACTCTTCCAAAAATCCCTGTCATTGGAAACTCTGATTACTCGAAAGGTCTAGCCGCCGGCAAAGCTGACGGGCGCATAAAACGGGCTGCTCGCCCCGGCTACATATCCCAGAGTCTGCAAATTAAAAACTCTGATGCTTTCCGCCGCGGCTACATGCGGGGCTATCGTGTTTACAACGCCGACGGCGAAAGTCAGGCCGCTCTTCCTCGCGTCAATCCACACAGACAGCCCGTTAACCGCCGACGCAACCTTTAGTCGCTCCCAAAATCGACAACTTCCCCTAATCACCATCGCAGAATCTCGCTGGAGCCCCCTTCCAACTTTCCAAGTGACAGCCCGTGGAGTTCCCTTTAGAAAACAGCATGAAAATTCACAGTTGGAACGTGAATGGCATCCGCGCCGTTCAGAAAAAGGGCTTTGACGACTACTTCGAAGACTATCAACCTGACATCTTATTGCTTCAGGAAACCAAAGCGCACCCCGATCAGGTTGACCTCTCACCAATGCTCCATCTGGGTGATGCCTATTGGAACTCTGCTGAGAAGAAGGGATACAGCGGTGTGATGACGTTCTCCAAAGAGAAACCGCTGAACATCATTGATGGCCTCGGAATTCTCGAACACGACACCGAAGGTCGAGTTCTCACCCTTGAATTCGCTGATTTTTTCCTCGTGAATGTCTACACCCCGAACTCCCAGAATGGGCTGGTGCGACTTGATTACCGAATGCGCTGGGACTCCGACTTTCTCGCCTACATGAAAAAGCTGGAGAAGTCCAAGCCAGTCATCTTCGCTGGCGATCTAAATGTCGCCCACACGGAAATCGACATCGCACGCCCTAAAGCCAATCGCAAAAACGCAGGATTCACGGATGAAGAACGGTCCGGCTTCGACAACATTGTCTCTGCGGGCTTCGTCGACACATTTCGCCACTTTCATCCCGATGAACCCGACCATTACAGCTGGTGGAGCTATCGCGCCGGAGCCCGGGGGAAAAATGTCGGTTGGCGCCTTGATTACTTTTGTGTCAGCGACAGTCTGATGGACCGCGTAAAATCTGCCAAAATCCACAACGGCGTGATGGGGTCTGATCACTGCCCGATTGAATTGGTCCTGAGCTGAGAACGAACTCGCGTGAGAACCGGAACAACTCGTTAGGTTGGCGCAGCAGTCTGAAATACAATTCTGAATTTTTACTTCTACGATTCAATAGGGTATGCTTGGTGAGTGAACCCTGTTCGATCGTCTACTGCCGTTTTATTCCTGACATCGATTTTCGTCGCCGGGGCAACCCACGCCGATGACAAAACGCGTCCGCCCAATATCGTTCTCATTGTTGCTGACGACCTCGGCTACCGGGATCTTGGGTGCTACGATGCGATAGACTTCAAGACACCGAACATCGACAAAATCGCTTCGGAAGGTATTCGGCTGACCAGTTTCTACACCACAGCGTCAATCGGTTCTCCATCCCGCGCATCTCTCCTAACCGGTCGCTACCCGGTTAGGATGAAATTCGAGGAAAATTTAGGCCCCCAATCCGGAAAAGGTCTGAACCTCAGTGAGCTGACAATCGCGGAATCGCTCAAAACGAAGAACTACGCCACCGCTTGCTTTGGTAAATGGGCTCTTGGAGAAGCCCCCCGGTATCTGCCGACGAAACAGGGATTCGACGAATACTTTGGTGTCCCTTATTCAAACGATCTTGGTTGGTGGCAGGGCCAACCGGAAGACTACAACAGCGAACACCCCCCGATTCCTTTGATCGATGCTGAATCGACCATCGAGGAAAATCCCGACCAGCGATTCCTCACAAAAAGATACACCGACCAGTCCGTTAGATTTATCCGCGAACACAAGGATGAACCGTTTTTCCTGTATTTGGCCCATGCGATGCCTCACACCCCGCTATTTGTGTCTGAAAACTTCTCCGGCAGCGCCGAATACGGTCTCTTCGGAGATGTCATGCAGGAACTGGACTGGAGTGTCGGGGAAATACTTAAAATCCTGAAGGAAACTGGTAATGACAACCGGACTTTGGTCATTTTTACAAGCGACAACGGACCTGCTCTGGATCAGGGAAGTCACGGGGGGAAAGCAGACCCGTTGCGAGATGGCAAATACACCCGCTATGAAGGCGGCCACCGAGTCCCGTGCGTTATTCGTTTTCCGAAGATGTTTCTCAAGGGAAAAGAACTACCGGGAACTGTATCCCTGTTAGATTTTTTTCCAACAATCAACAATCTCGCCAGCGTTGAGAAACTCCCGGACGATCTCAAAATTGATGGTATCGACATGACGGATTATTTCTCGGGGAAAACGGCCAAATCACCTCGCAGCACCTTCTTCTACAGTCAATGGGCTGTTCGCCATGGTGACTGGAAATTGCTACTACCGGGCGGCTACCGCGAAGTTTTTCCCAAACCCGCAAACACTTACAAACCGGGACATGTCAAATATGAGCACCTCCGGCTGTTCAACCTCTCTACAGACCCGGGCGAAACCAATAGCCAGCACGAAGATGAAGACCACGCCGAATTGATCACCAATCTGAAGAAACTGTGCTACGATTTTCAGGCTGAATTCAAGCCTCCCACTCCCGAAACGGAGTCGGATAAATCGAAGAAGAAGTAAAATATTACCATGTCCGTGCTCGGAAAAATCAACCGCCTCATGATTGTGCGCGACTCGAATCAGGGATTCTACCTCGATGCCGGTCCGGTACTAGGTGAGATCCTTCTTCCCAATCGCTACAAAGACGATCTCGAAGACGAACCTGAACAGGGCGATGAAGTCGAAGTCTTTATTTACCGCGACTCCGAAGACCGCCCCGTCGCCACGACCGAGCGCCCTTTTGCATATGTGGGACAATATGCCCTCTTTGAAGTCGTCGATTCAGTGAGAAACGTCGGTGCCTTCCTGAATTGGGGCTTACCCAAAGACCTTCTGCTTCCTTACCGTGAACAAGCTTCGCCGGTCTATGTGGGCGACAAAATCGTGGCACGAGTCACCATAGATCCACGTTCTGAACGAATCGTAGCGACCACCAAAATGAATCGTTACCTGAAAGACGAAAACCCCATGGTCGACGAAGGTGAAGAAGTCGGATTGCTGGTTTATGGCCGGACCGAGCTGGGCGTTCAGGTGATCGTCGACAATCGATACGCTGGCTTGATCTATGAGTCAGATCTCCACGGCAAAGAATTCCTCATCGGGGATCGCATCGATGGCTACGTCCGTCATGTCCGGCCCGATGGCCGGCTCGACATCAGCCTTGAAAAGGCCGGATACGGTCGCGTATCCAGTATCACAGATCAGATTCTTGAAGCCATTACCAACAACGGCGGCACGTTACCTATCGGAGATAAAAGCAGCCCCGAGGCCATCAGCGAACGGTTCGGCATCAGCAAAAAAGCCTTCAAACAGGCTATTGGAGCGCTCTACAAGAAACGGAAGATCGAGATTCAGCCTCAGGAAATCCGCATCGTATAGTTCGATGCTGCAATCTAGCACCTAGACCTGCCAGTCCAGGTGCCTCAGTTCCGATCTGGAGACACAAGAATTCACCGTTCCAGTTGCGCATTTTGGAAAAATAGGTAAGATCCCGCACCACGCGCTCACGTGGCGGAATTGGTAGACGCGCTAGATTCAGGTTCTAGTGGGGTTAAACCCGTGGAGGTTCGAGTCCTCTCGTGAGCACTTTATGTTCCAATCGCCGACGAACGGCAATTTCAGCCATAGAGCCAACGCCCTTACCGCATCTCGGGCAACGGACCAATTCCATCAGTAGAATCGATCGACTAGACGGCAAACTCCACAGCGCTCCGATAGGTACTGACCACAGATTGAAGTTTCATCGAATACTCATCCAGGGACGCAGATTTCACAATGTAGCCGGCAACATTGTGCTCGTATGCGCTGGCGATGTCATCCCGGGAGTCTGAAGTCGTCAACATGAAGACAACCAGTGAACTCAATTTCGGGTCATTACGAAGTTCTTCAAGAAACTCGATTCCGTTCATTCGTGGCATTTTAATATCCAGCAAAATGATGCAAGGACGATCAACTTCACATTTTCCGCTGGTTCCTCGAAGCATTTCCAGACCTTCAACGCCATCCCGGGCGCGTACGAATTTAGCATTCAAACGCACTTTCTGAAGGGTGCGCTCAACATCCTCAGCTTCAATATCGTCATCATCGACTAAAAGGACGGTCAGTTCTTGATTGGTTTTCATTTTTGCTCCTGGTTCACTGGGGGGTCTTTTTCAATTTTTGGAAGTATTATTCGGAAGGTGGCTCCTTTTCCGAACGTGGATTCGATCTCAATTTCTCCCTTCATTCGGCTGACTAATCGCTTCACGATAGCGAGCCCCATTCCTGACCCTTCCACCACGTCTCGCGGCTTAAGTGTCTCGAATAGCTCAAATATTTTATCCTGATACTCCAAAGGGATACCAGGCCCGTCGTCAGAGACAAGGAACTCAATAAACATTGGTTCCTCTTTGGCTGAAATTTGGACGATACCATCTTCGCGATTGTGATGTTTAACCGCGTTTGATATCAAATTGTGTAAGCAATGCTCCAAAGGCACTCGTTGCGCCACAAACGTAGGCATCTCTCCCGCCACGTCGAATTTTGCCTCAGGATAAACATCTCGAAATGAGTGGTGCAGAATCGATTCGATCAGTTCTCCGGAATCAACTGTTTCATAGCGAGCCTTTTTACGATCCGCTTGTGAATACTGAAGTAAGTCGTGAAGCATGTTATCCATCCGGTTCACGCGATTTCGAAGTAACGTTAAGTGATGCAGACTTTTCTCGGGTAACCTGCCGTTACAGTCTTCGCTGATCCAACTGGCAAGCTTGTCGATGGAACGTAGAGGAGTTCTCAAGTCGTGAGATGCCACATAGGCAAACTGATCCAGATCTTCATTACTCTGCTTCAACTTCCGGTTTACCTCCTCCTGCTTCTCGATGGTTTGGGTCATCTTAAGAAATCCAGGCAAAGTAAGGGCCTGTGGCAGGACTCTGATAATTGAGATCGCAGTAAAACAGGACACCACAGCCGTGAGGGCCTTCATCAACCCGGAAAACCGGTAAACTGGATTCCAGAAAATCGTGGCCTCAATCAAATGCGTGAAACCACAAAGGAGGATAAATGAAGCGCAAAGCCACACCAGTTTCGTGTTGAGGATTTCCTTGTGCTTTTTCCACGAGAAAATAATCAGAGCGACCGGAATGGCGAAGTAAGCGAGAAAGATTGCAATATCTGAGATAATATGAAGCCAACCGTGACCTGATCCCCAATTGCCACAGTGCCATCGGGCAGGAAAGTCATCGGTGCTAAACAGCTTTTTAAAAAAATCGATCAAATCATCTCCACGGTTCAAGTTGGATAACGTGAGGCGCCATTCCAGGCGAATCACGATCGAATTGCAGCGCTAATAATCGCTACTTACAATTTCCAGAAATTATAAAGTTTAGCAACAATTAAATCTACCGAACATTCCTAAACTTCTGATTATCCGCCACTGAACAAGATCGATTTACCAAAGCTCGATATCGAAGTTTATCACTCTTCAATAGCGAAGATGACTTGCTTTACACAATCACCCGCAACCTTCTCCCTTTCTGCCCAAAGAAGAATTCAAATCCGCTCAACTCGACGCCACAGCGAATCCTTCCAGGTTCCAGCGAGTGCGGGGCATTCCCTCACCAGCTCCCGTGCAGATTCGTGATCATCTTTTCTGCAGTGCATGATCTCGTTGCATCGGGCGACGGTCCAATCAGGGTATGGACGCTCCACAAGATCAAGGGCATCTCCTGACTGAACATCCCCGTGATTCAAAACCCGAAAATAAAAGCCAGTCTTCCCAGTCTGCTCAAATAGCAGAGCGAGGTCTTTCCGGCGCCACCGCCGCGCCAGTTTCCAGCATGGCTGACGGGGTTGTGAAACCTGAACCCTCGCGCCACCGTCGCCAACGGAAAAAACATCACCGATCGCGACATCAGTTTCCAGGAGCCCAGTCGTCGTGAAGTTTTCGCCGAAACTTCCAAAAGGCATCTCACCCGCCCCAAGAATTTCCTGCCATTTGGGATAATGCTCGGCCGGATACACACACACCGCTTTATCAACTCCGCCGTGATACCTGCGATCCGCCTGGCCATCCCCTCGTAATCCTTCGTACCCCAGCCAAATCGGACCATCACAAGCGGCTTTGTAAAAACCCGTCTCCCACTCTTTATCCCACCACTCACCGGTTTCGGTGGCGTCGATTTTTTGAACCTTACTGATTTGGAGACTGGTCAGTGTCATCTCGAATCAGTGTCGCAGTACCTTCACACTTTCTCAATCCGCACCGGACACACTTTCAGCTCAGCCGTTTCAGTGATCGGATCATAGCCCGAGCCCGTCAGAATATTCACCGGTACATTGGCAAATGAGAATGAAGTGAAGACCGTTCCCTGTGGCGACATGTCGGTCACTTTCACCGGGACCTCGATCGATCCACGGGCGCTGGACATCTTCACCAAATCGCCATGAGCTAACCCCCACTCCCTCGCATCGTCCGGATTAATTTCCAACGTCTCTTCTGAAAGCAAGTATTCGATACCCGCACTGCGACCCGTCTGGGTGCGACTGTGATAAGCCTGCAAACGGCGGCCCGTCGTAAGCCATACCGGGAAGTTCTCATCGATCACTTCAGCAGGATCGCGATACCCAACGACTTTGAAAAGTCCCTTCCCGTTTTTGAATTCTTTCTCGTGAAGACGCGGCGTTCCCGGATGATCTCTCTCCGGAACCGGCCACTGATATTCACCTTTATCAATGCGATCCCAGTCGAGTCCCGCATAAATCGGGCTAAGTTCACACAGTTCGTTGAAAACATCCTTGGCAGACTCAAATTCAAACCCGGGAGTTCCGAGGCGCTGAGCAATTTGAGAAACAATCCACCAATCCGGTTTCGCTTCCCCGACTGGAGGCACCGATGCCCGCAAGCGCTGCACGCGACGCTCGGTATTTGCCTGAACTCCATCCGTCTCCCCCCAGGCCGTTGCCGGGAAAACCACATCTGCCAACTCCGCTGTTTCCGTCAGGAAAATATCAATCACCACCAAGTGGTCCAGACTCTTCAGGGCCTTTTCGCAATGGTTTTTATCCGGATCAGTCACCACGGTGTTCTCACCGTCAATGATCATCGCCTTGATCGATTTTCCGGCATTGTTGAGTGCTGCCACCTTTGTGATCCCACGCTCGCAATCGATCTCGGTTCCGTAGAGCTTTGAAAATTTCTCTGCACTGGCCGGATCATTACAAGGTTGAAAGCCGGGGAAATTTGCAGGCACGGCACCGCAATCTCCAGCGCCCTGAATATTGTTTTGCCCCCGCATTGGGTTGATCCCGCCACCTTCAACACCAAGGTTACCGGTCATCAGAGCCAGATTGCAGAGCGACTGCACGTTGTCGACGCCACAAATATGCTCGGTAATTCCCAGCGTATAGTAAATCGCCCCGGGAGCACCGCGTCCGTAAATCAAGCCAGCTTGCTCGATATCCGCAGCAGGAACTTCGCAAATCTCCGAAGCCCACTCCGGCGTAAATTCCTTGATGTGCTCAAGGAATGCTTCCGAATCGGCTGTCCGCGCCGCGATAAAGGACTCATCGACCAAACCTTCACGCTGAATGACGTGCGCCATCGCCAACAGCAAAGCAACATCGGATCCGACCCGAATCGGCAAATGCAGATGAGCCATTTTTGCGAGACGGGTCTTCCTTGGATCAACCACCACCATCGTTGCGCCATTGGTAAGCGCACGCTTGAGACGTGTCGCCGCAACAGGGTGACATTCCGTCATGTTGGTGCCGATGGCAAAAATCACATCAGGCTTCTCCATATCCGCAAGCGGATTGCTCATTGCACCTCGTCCGATTGTAGCTGCCAGACCGGCAACTGTGGGGGCGTGTCACGCCCTCGAACAGTTATCTATGTAGTTCGACCCGAACGACGCCCGAATAAATTTCTGCATCGTATATGCAGCCTCGTGAGGCGCGCGACCACTGGCCACGCCGTAAATACTGTGTCGACCAAACTCATCACGGACCTTTTTGAAGCCCGCCGCAGCGAAGTCCAGCGCTTCATCCCATTCACACTCGTGAAGCTTTCCATCTTCACGACGGATCAGCGGCTTCTTCAGACGATCCGCATTCTGGATGAAATCGAAAGCGAACTGGCCCTTGATACAGAGCGCGCCTTCGTTGGCCGGTCCATCCATCGCCGGCTGAACACCCACGATCTTGTCGCCTTTGGAAAGCATATCGACTGCGCAGCCCACACCACAATATGGACAGACGGTACGGGTCTTCTTAACTTCGCCTTCTGTATCCGCATCGCGCAGCGCTTTCTTGTCACCCAGCGCTCCAGTTGGGCAGGTTTGGACGCACTGTCCGCAGAAGGTGCACTCCGAATCCCGCAAGTCTTTGTCGAATTCCGCAATGATTTGGGTGTGAAAACCGCGATTCTTCACATTGATCGCGTAATCCCCTTCTCTCTCCGCGCAAACCCGCACGCATCGATAACAGGAGATACAATTGTCGTAATCACGAAGGATAAACGGGTTTTTGTCATCCTTGTTCGATGTTCCCGACTTTTCACCGGCAAACCGTCCTGTCCTCGCCTCATAGCGATCAACCAGATTGGTAAACTCCTGAGAAGCATAGCCGCTCAATTCATCCACATCGATGTTGCGGTTTTCCGATGCGACAAGTTCAAGGAGAGTCTTGCGGTGTTTTTCGATCACGGGAGTCGCCGTTTTCACCACCATGTTGTCACCCGCGAGAGTGGTGCAACTGGCTACAGGGTTCCGAATCCCCTCAACCTCAACGACACACAGGCGGCAGGCGCCGAAAGCCTCAAGCCGCTCATCATAGCAAAGCGTAGGGACATCTTTTCGATGGCGATTGGCTACTTCGTAGATGGTCTCCCCTTGAGTAAACTCCACCACTTCCCCGTCCATTGTCATGGTAAGAAGTTTCTGATCTTTCAGGTCGTCGCGGAGTTCGGTCATTCGTGTGAAGTTTAAACGTCAGCGCCGTTTGAATCAAGAATGTTCCCATCGAAAATCAGGCACGAAAAAGCGAGAATCCGGCATTTCGATCGGATAGGGTTAGTCTGTTAATTCAACCCTGTCTGATTGTGTGAATCTCCCCGAATTAAAAGTGACACTCGGAAGACTGTTTTTGCTCTCATCACCCGGCTCTGTTCCCGGTTTGTTAGAATTTCCGTCAAACCCACACAATCCGCTATCGGATAACCGTTGAGGTTGGTTTGCCGAAAGAGATTGCCTTTAAAGTAGCAACATTTAGGATCCGCGTCCGCTTTCACGCGGAACGTAACATGGAACTTCTAAGACAACTCTTTTCACCTAATGAGTGGAAAGCGAAGATCTGGGTGGTGGTTCTGATTCTTCTTCTCGGGGTGAAGGTTTTCATCCTTCTGGATGGAGGAGCTGAAGCACGCGACGCAGTGTCTGACCGACTCCGGCTGACTGAGTTGCAAATTGAGGAGAGCGGACAGGCTTTTCAAGACCAGAAAGACCGGGATCACAAAGTATTTCGGTCAATCCGGCTCAGGGAATTTGTCGCCAGTGGCATTTGGTACGGAGCTGCTATCGGCGTGTGCGTGGTAGGGCTTTTGTTGTCGACCTTCAAATGGTGGACCAGGACGATCCCTCCGAAACCTGCCAATATTCGTTACCCATCGAAGCGAACCCTGGCCTGGATCGTGGCAATTGCCGTGGTCGGACTGTTTATCAGGCTGCCCAGAATGGATTTCAGTCTATACAATGACGAGGCCTTCAACTTCACCCGGTACATCCACGGTCAGTTCAAATGGAATGAAGAAACCGGACAAAATGAATTCCGGAAGGCAAGCTGGCAACAGACGGCGTGGGGCAATCATTTCGGAAACAATGGCAAGCTGTATTCGATCATGGCTCGTGTTTCGCATGACGCCTGGCAGAAATCGACGGGCGCGGTTGACTCGGAAGTCAGTGAATTTGCCTTGCGAGTCCCCTCCCTCGTTGCCGGTGTGGCCAGTATCGTGGCAATCGGGATTCTCGGGTCGATTTGTCTGTGCGCCAGGACCGGTCTGATCGCCGCAATCCTCACGGCTCTTCACCCATGGCATTTACGATACTCAACGGAAGCCCGTTCCTACGGCATGGTCCTTTTCTTTGCCGCAATCATATTGCTGTCACTGGTCTTGGCTGTACGGGAAGGACGCTGGCGCTGGTGGATCCTGTTTTCGGTCACGCAAGTCCTGTGTCTCTGGTCCTATATCGGTACCGTATATTTTCTGCTCGCCGTGAATCTGGTGGTGCTCTTCTGGATCATCACACGGCACCGCACCGTTTTTCCCCGTTGGCTCGTCCTCAATGCGCTGGGAGCAGCTATTTTTGTCCAGATCACTGCCCCCTCCTTGCCCCAGATTCTTTACGCCGGGGCAAACATGGGATCACTCCAGGGCTGGACCAATTTGGATGGAGCGACCGAAATTGTGTCCTATCTCATCAGTGGAATGCCGTTGAAAGATATGTCGCCGGAAAACCCGAACAGCCCGGCCTGGCTGGATTTCGGGCCGGCCGGCTTCGTGATTTTCTGCCTGTTCGTCGCGTTCAGTCTGTTCGCGCTTGTGTGTATTGTGAAGAAAAAGCAGGCAGCCGCAGCATTTATCACCTTCGCTTCGGTGGGATCTGTCATTCTTGCGATCAGCATCAGCAACACAACCAAATCCGTTGTTCATCATTGGTATATTATATATGCACTGCCGGGAGTGATACTGCTCATGGCTGCGGCGGTGGGGTTTCTCTGGAATTCCCGGTTCAAGCTGGCTGGACCGCTCCTCCTCGCTCTGTTTATCGCCGGATTTGCCAAACCTGCTGTTTCATATTTGAAACAGGGCAAAGAACAGCTTCGGGATGTGATGATGTTTATCCGGGGTGATGTTTACCCATTCGATGAAGAATCCGGGCACCCGCTGGTGGCCGCTTTCTGGTCTGACATCATCTACGACCCCACCATCATCTACACGCCCTCTATCGACACCCTGAAGGAAGCGATTGAGCGCTCTAAAGCGGAGAATCGCCCGCTCTTTGTGGAATTTGGCTTCCGTCCACTGGCAATGCAGCACAATGCCGATTTGGTCGAATTCATTGAAAACTCCGGGCGCTTCAAACATCTCAAAACGTTTCACGGCCTTGAGGAGACTCAATTCACTCACCATGTTTTCAAGCTGGTGAAGTAATTTTCGGAGTCCATCTGTATGACACTCAGTCATTTGTATGACACTCGAAATCGCTTGTCATTCTGATTTCTCTCGCTAGACTTTTTCCAAGCATCAGGAGTGGCGAAGCGAAAGCTTAGTCCGGCAACCTGGTTGGAGAAGCCAAGGTGCCTTGGATGCTTGCAGATCGGAGTGGAAACATTCCGGTTGAGCAAGTCTCCGATGTGCAGGGTTAAGTCCCTGAACAGAAATTCTCCGGTGGGAAACCATCACTAGTCCTGATGCGGTTCACTGAAATTAAAAAAACAGCAAACTGCATCAAATATCATGACATACGAAGACATCCTTCAAGTTGCCGGTGGCGGCGTTACCCTTGGCCACCTTTCAGTTCGGGTAGACGATCATAATCCCGATCATCATCTTTGGAATAACCGCGGAACGTGGTGGTGCCATTTCACCCTCCATCACACCAATCATACATCCGAAAGGGTCCGCGTTTCTCTACGAACCCGGGATCTTGAAGAGGCCCGTGACCGCCGTGACCAACTTCTCGACGCCGTTCGGTAAGATGAAAATAGCCACATCGTCGCCTAAGCGACTTCGTTGCCGGTTGCCTGAAAATTTCCAATCCTGGCCTGCTTGTATGCAGGAACGATTTTGGAAATACGCTCTCGGGTAAAAACTCTGATCGGATAAACGGCAGTGGTGGATCCAGCAGATTTATGCTATCCACTCCGCCTATGAACCGTCACAAATTCTTAATTTCCTGTCTCGCAGTCGCAGCCGTTGCCGCCCAACCCGGCTGCACTACCACACCTAAAAAAGACACCACTACGGCAAAAGTCACACGATGCACCGTCTCCAAGGTGATTATCGAAGCCCACAAAAAACCGGATATCACAGCTGCCCGGAGCGGTGCCGTGAGCGGTGGTCTGGTAGGGTCATCGATCGGGAGCGGTGCCGCTGCGAATGCTGCCGGGGCCGTCGGTGGATTGATCATCGGGGGATTCGTCGGCTACGCGCAGGAGAACAACCGGGCCAAGCGAAGCCTGAAAAAAACCATTCAGGTCCGTCCCGAGGGCAGCGACAAGACTTATCAGATCGAAGTGCCGGTCGCGGAACATGAGGAAATCAAGACCGGCCAAACCATCTGGCTGGCGATGAACAAAAACGGAATGCCTCTCCACATAGTCGATCTGAACTGAGCGACTCCCCCTCCGGATAATAAAAAAGGCCCTCGGTGAGGGCCTTTCTTCGTTGTTTTGACGTTGTGGCGTTAAGCCAATGGTCAGTTCTTCGGCGCTGACTTTTCTTCAGCTTTCGGTGTCTCTTCCTTCGCAGCAGGTGCAGGAGCTTCCTTTTTCTCAGCTGCTTTTTCCGCTTTCGGCGCATCCTTCTTCGCTGCAGGAGCCGGTGCTTTTTCTGCATCTGCCTTGGCGGCACCTTTGTCCGTCTTCCCGGCAGGAGCTTCTGCAGCATCAGCCTCAGGAGCTTCACCTTTGGCATCATCCGCTTTCGGGGCTGGTTTCTCAGCAGGGATCACCGGAGCCGGATCGCTCGGAGTCAGCGGGGCTGGTGCACCAATACCTTCAGGAAGACCATTCGGCAAAAGAGGTTCTTTCTGCTCAAGCTTTTCAAGAACAGCACTGGATCCGTCGTTCTTAAACTGACGGGTCTTCACCATGGCCAGTCCGATGGAGCAGACAAAAAAGATCACGGCAAATACCGTGGTCGCTTTTTGCAGAATGTCAGTGGTTTGTGCACCAAGCGCGCCATCGAGGGTGCTGCCGCCGAATGCCGCGCCAAGCCCTTCCTGCTTAGGACGCTGGAGAAGCACGATCAACACGATCAATACGCTGATCGCGACAATGATGACTGTGAGAAGAATGGAAAGAACTGCCATGGGGCGCGGAATATGGATGCGACGTACCGAATTGTAAAGTCTCAGTTTCCGACTCGATTCCCTGACGTTTGTTCAATGTTTTTGCCTTGTCCCGCCTGCATTTTTCCCGACCTTCACCGCGTGACGACACCAACAATCAAAAAGGCATTCATCCTCGGCGCAGGACTCGGCACCCGGCTCCGTCCCCTGACAGAGTCCATGCCAAAACCCATGGTCCCGTTGTGGAATCGCCCACTCATCACTTTTGCCTTCGATCACTGCATCTCAGATCTCGGCGTCGATGCTTTTATGGTGAATACCCATCACTGTCCCGGGGCCTACACAGATGCTTATCCCAATCATCAATACCGCGACTGCAGCCTCGATTTTCGACACGAATCGACCTTGCTCGATACCGCAGGTGGAATCGACAACATCCGCGACTGGTTGCCGAAAGACGGGTCCTTCGCTGTCTACAATGGCGATATTTTGACCAACCTGCCGCTCGCTCCTTTGGTTGAAGCCCACGAACGATCCGGAAATCTGGTCACGCTTTGTCTGCGATCCGGCGGACATTCCCGCAATGTCGCCTGGAATAAAGAGACCGGACTTGTCACCGACATGCGTAATCTGTTGGAAAGCAATTCCACTGACACCTTCCAGTTCACCGGTATTTATTTAATGCGCCCTGAGTTTGTCGAAAAATTCATCACCCCCGGAAAAATTGAGTCGGTCGTCTTTCCCTTTGTTGAATGCATTCGCCAAATGCAGTCGATCGGAGGCGTCGTGGTCGATGACGGGGAATGGTTTGATCTCGGAAATCGGGAAACACTGCTCGAAGCATCCGACAAAGCTTTCGCCAAATGGCCCGGCGAAACCCGAATCCACCCCGATGCAAAAATCGATGAGTCGGCCCGAATCGACACCACTTCAGTGATTGGGAAAAACGCCACGATCGGCCCTGACACCACCATCAAGAACTCAATCCTCTGGGACGATGCCCGGGTCGCCGAGGGAGCGGATTTGAAAAACTGCATCGTTCGCTCCAATCAAACGGCTGAAGGAAACCTGCGTGATGTTGATCTGTGATGCACGAACCCGACTCACCGGAATTCTGGAGCACCCCGGGCATTCACATCCGGCTGAATCCCCGCATCGCTCTCGACACCTCGGGGCTGGCTGACTTCATCCGCGATGAGTTGAGGCTCGACTCAGCCATTGTCCTCGCCACATCAGGAACCACCGGCTCCGGCCCGAAATTCGTGGTCCTGAAACAATCCGCCATGCTCGCATCCGCAGCGGCGGTGAATCATCATCTCGGCATCACCCGGGCGGATCGCTGGCTTGCCGCCCTGACGCTCTTTCATGTGGGAGGGCTCGGAATCTTCGCCCGCGCCACCCTTTCCGGAAGTGATGTGGTTTCGGTCGACAATCCCCTCGCCTGGGATAAAACCGGCGCAGAATTTACAGCCGCCATCCACCAAAATGACGCGACCCTCTCGGCCCTGACGCCGGTGCATCTCAGTGATCTGGTGAAACACAATCGTCAATCTCCGCCCTCACTTCGGGGCGTCCTCATCGGTGGCGGTTCTATGCCCCCGGGTCTTGCCGACAAGGCGCTCGATCTCGGCTGGCCCATCTGGCCGACCTATGGGATGACCGAGACCTGCTCACAGATCGCAACCTGCACCGATCCCGAATCCGCCCGCTCAGGTTGGGCCGATGTCCTTCCGGGATGGCAGGTGAAATCTGAAGACGGCGCTTTTTCCGTCCGTGGCGATGCCCTTTTCTCCGCCTACGTCACGCGCGACCTTTCTACGGGAAACTGGATCGCCAACCAACCTTTTGACAAAGACGGGTGGTTCGAAACCAATGACCGCATGGAGCTGCGCAACGACAACACCGAACTCAGTTTCGTGAGCCGGCGCGACGATTTGGTGAAGTCGCTCGGCGAACTGGTTTCCATTCGTAAACTCGAAAACCATCTCTCTGCCATCGGTGTCACCGGGGTGATCTTTCCAATTCCTGATACCCGTCGCGGCCACCGCTTTCTGGCTATCGTCGAAGGCCCCGCCAAAGCAGCGGTCGATGCTGGAAATGAATCCCTCGCACCCTACGAACGAATCACCCAAGTCATCGAGATCGATGAGCTTCCCCGCACTGCGGTTGGGAAAATTGCGAAGGGAGAACTGCGATCGAAGCTCCTGACCTGAGTAGCCCCATCAATCCGATTGGCCATCCGCTATCTTAACAGTTCCTTCTGCGACCAGGCTTATATCAGGGCTTTCAATTTTCACTGATTCGTCGGTTATCGTCTGAACCGTGGGCGGAACTGAAATCACCACTTCTCCGTCGACGATTGATACAGCAGACTCCGATACAGCGAGCCCAATACTCTCCGGTGTCATCGAGAAAGAGGCTTCAGGACAGGTAATACGTATCCCCGCAGAATCGAACTTCAATGCGATGGGCACATCCACGGCCGGCGGTATGCATTCCAAAGTGAAACCACCCTCTCCCGGGGTGTCGTCTAACATCAACGTCACGAATTCAGTCTTAAACACCTTGGTTTCAGGCTTCGGAAAATCAGGGACAAAGGGAACCTGTTCTTCGCTCCAAAAACACCCTGTCCAGATCGGATAATTGGGATCACCCGCTTCGAACTCAATCCACACGTTGGCTCCGATGGGAGGGATCGCGTAAAACCCGACACCCTCCCCCGCATAAGGCACACAGGGCATCGCCCAATTCGTCGTCGAACCGGACACAGCCGGGACTTCAGCAATAATGCGCCCAAGAAATTCAGGATCGATATTTTCCAACACTTTGCCCCGATATTTTCCGTAGAACTCTTTCATAGTCGTTTCTCCTGGTTTCTCCTGAATACATATCGATCCAACCCTGTTGGATCGATAAACCTACCCTGTTGGTTCGTCTTTCGGTTCAGCGTCGGGTTCTTCAGGCTCCGGAGGTGCTTCCGGTTTTTCCTTCGACTGACTCATGACACTTCCCTGGGTCTCCCCTTCCACGGTAGCACCGCGATCAATCATTTCCGCCCCGTAGACCTCGAGATCCTTGCGGAAGACTGTGCCTTCTTCGAGGATGAGTTTCTTGCCGCGGAATACGACCTTCTCTTCAAAGGTCCCGGACAGCGTCACCGTGTCGCCTACAAAAACGATTCGTTTCGGGGTGGAGGGAGCGAGATACTCAACTTCCCAGACAAAGACCAGTGATTCCACTTCGGGAGCTTCCGTGAAGATTATGAAACCGTTCTCGCTCTCGGATATGATCTCATAACCCGCTTCTTTATAGGGACGAATCGCCCACCAGTATAATCCAATGATCGCCGCCACGATCAAAACGAACGCAAACGAAAGGGCCGCAATAATGCAGCCAAAGAATCCATTGCCATCCGATTTCTTCAGCGGGCTGAAACCATCCAGCGGATGAGAGCGGTCTTTCTTCTTCTTTTTCCGCATGCGCTGCTCCGCTTTAGCGCGCTCCCGGGCATTCACGATCGCTGAATCCGCCGAATCTTTATCGAACTCATCAGGCACCGGCACACTCTTAACTTTTGGCGGATCAACCGATTTTTCATCAGAGGGTTCCTTGTCAGAGTCTTTATTTTCCTCAGAATCGCTCATCTATGTTTGGAAGAATACCGGATCACTCGGAAGTCTTATCTGAAAAGGGGCCGTTTTCAATCCGGTTGCGGAATTTGATATAAAGAAATCCAACAGCCAACAAAACGATCGTGACCGCGAAGCTGGCAAAAATCCGGTAGAGGGTGTCTTCGATATCCACGATGAAAACCCTCGCCAGAGAGAGCCCGATTCCAACCAGCCCGACGATACGGTAAATCCTCAGCCCGAAGACGAACCCGAGAACAAAAAGCGTAATCGATGCCACGCCCCAAAGGACCGTTGTCAGCTCATCAATAATGAGAACTCCCGGCGAGCTGGCCCAGAAGGCAAGGCCCAGCGCGGGGATGGAATGAAAGATCACCAGGTTGCGAAACTGCGGCTCACGGCGGGAATAAAACAATCCGTGGAGGCCGATCAATGCCGTGGCCAGCATCACCGAAGCAAACGTAGCCGTCTCGTTTTCGAAATCTGAAGCGATGGCGACAACCGAGCTGACAACAGCTGATGCCAGCAGTAACCACGTCCACACATGACCCGACTCGATCCGGGCATAACGCCACAGCGTCAAAACAAGGATAGCGAATCCTGCAAAGGCAACCGGCAGCCACGGCTCACGGGCTCCATGAAATGCTATCAACCAGAAGGCCGCAGTTGCGATACCGGTTGGCCAGCCAAAGGTGATCTTCCCATCCGGGCATTCGCCAAAGAAATCCGGGCGTCGGATTTTCTCCCCCTGATTGTATAGCCAGACCCAGACGGCCACCAAAACTGCAGCCACCCACCACCCGATATCTCCGCCGGACCGGTAGAAACCGAATTCCATAATCGCGACATGGAGAATGCCGAAAAGCAAAGGAAGTGCGCTGCAGAACTTAAGCGCGCGCATGGACCATCTCCGGGAAAGTATCAACGCCGCCAGGCCGATTCCACAATCGAGCACGAAGACCGAAGAAGCATCAAAGGAATTACGCAGAAGCCAGTGAATCACCAACAACCCGATCCCAAGAAGAATGGCCTCGAACGTTTTGTAAACACCCTGAGTTTGTTCCCGGGTCTTCCGGTAAAGAACAATCGCGACCGCCAGAGTTAGAGCGAAGATTGCCAGCGCGGCAACCGTATGATCCCCCAGATCGCTGTCGCGTCCGAACTGACCGAGATAATTAAAGGTTCCGATCACCAGCGGGATGCCTCCAGCCAGTGCGGGCACCCCATTTCGAAGGAGAAAGGCAGATGCAAACAACATCGCTGCGCCCACTGTCAGCCATACGCTGGAGAAAGTAATATCCCGGGGATAGATCCCCAGAGCGCTCACCAACACACCAATCAAAACCGCCAACAACCACGGCCAGGCGGTCATCTTCGGCTCAGTCTCGGTGGGGAGCGGACGCGAGTTCTGCCAGAGAAGAAGCGCCCCGATTCCGGCAAAAGCGATGACGCAGAGCGGGACCGCAAGATCATCTGCCACAGCGAATTGCTTCACGATCGATTGTCCAGCCTGATAAAAGAGCACCACCCCGAAGCCGGCATAGAGAGTCCTCGCTGCATTGCCAAACTTCCAGTGTTCCGGCCAAAACCGCCGGCACAACTCCGCCACCACCACCGCAATGGCAAAAGCCAACATACAAATCGAAGACGTCTCTTCATCCTGCCACCTTCCGGATGTGACGAGCACCTTCAGAAAGCCGGCAAAGAGAGCCGTGGTCGCAGCGATGAACGGCCCTGCCTTCGCCCAGCGAAGTAGAGGAGCCGCAATCAGGATTCCCGCAACCAGAAGGACGATTGAACGCCACTTGTCGGTGTAATTCCCCGCTGGGAAGTTTGCCAGAAACCACGCCGTCAATCCGATCCCGACGGAGCCCACCACATAAATTGGGTTAAACGGTGACTTCAGCCCCGGCTGCTCATCAGGATTGGGAAAGCGCCATTCACGATGAAGAGCCGTCCACAGAGACAGGGCCACGAGCGCCAGCATTCCCACGATGTTTCTGACCCCGAAGGCAAACCATTGCGGGTCATCTCCATTGAAAATCCCCCGTGCCATGGTTCCCAGGGTGACGAAAAACAACACCGCAAAACCGACTTCCACCCACGTATAACGCGTCCGTTTCCACGCCCACAGCATCGCCCCCGTTTGCAACGCAATCGACATCCAGCGTATCGGACCATCGAACTCCGCGACAAAGAAAAGACACAACAATGCCGACGCCTTGAGGAAAAACATCTGGTCGATGCCCCGCGAAATTTCATGCTTCCGGAAATAGTGAGCCAGCGAAAAGGCCAGCATCAAGCCTGTGAAAGCGAGATAAAAACCCGATTTCAAATTCGGGTAATCCAGCGTGAATACATAGAATCCGACCAGAATGGCCAGGGAACTCGAAGCGACGGAGAACCGCCGCAGCCATTTTGCCGGTTCCGACCCGGCGGCGAGATTCGGCCCGGTGAAGAAATGCCCCACCTCAAAAATGAGCGCCGCCACGGCAAAGCAGGCCACAATCATCGCAAACGGCGGCGCGTCTGCCTGCGTCCACTCGAAGACCGATAGAACGAGAAACCCGCCCCACGTCCCCGCAATCGCAAAGCCCTGAGGCCACAACCATTTGCGCCTCCACAGCATGAATGATCCCGCCGCGCCCAGCAGGAGCAAACCCACAATAACAAAGTTCAGCTGATCATTTTGCAGCGAAAACCAGCACGACACATACCCGAGAACCGTAGCCATCCCCGCGACCAGCTCGTCCCGCCGCCACAAACTCCACCCCACCATCACCCCCACCGTTGCCGCTTGAACCAGCAACGCCACCACCGGCGACTCGATGATCTGCATCGGCTTCAGGGCAAAAGCCGCAAACGCAGTGAAATAAGCCAGTCCCAAACCACCAGCAGAAATCAGCCGCCCGAATGCAGGGATCTTCTTTTCCAGCCAAACCCCGGCACCGACCAAGGCGATAGCCAATGCCCCCAAACCGCTCACCCGCAGCCAGGCTGGCACACTCTCAGCGACATGAATACCGGTGAATGTCGCCGCAATGATTCCCACCACCAGCCCCAGCCGGGTCGCCCACCAGCCGACGATGGTCGCTTCGGCCGCCGTGTCTCCACTCGGAGGCCACAGGTAAATTCGCTCCAGAAGCTGCTTCAGCTTCCCGGGCTCAGTCGACGGAACCGGTGGGGGTGACACTGCTTCCATCCCTGATTTCTCCAACAGATCCGGTGACGGCTCTTTCGCAAAAGCAGCCTGCGCCGTATTCACCGGCAGGGGTGGCGGCACCACGGCAGCCCTGGCCTCAGGTTTTTTATCCGCCGCAGGTTGCAGCTGAATTTCAGTCCCCTCTCCTTTTTCCTCGACCGGTTCAGGCGCTTTGTCCTCCTCTTCAGCCAAAGTGTCGACCGGTTTATCTTCCTCCGCTCCTTTCACCACCGCCTGCGCAGCCGCTTCCTTCACCTCATCAAAGCGCTCACGCATCGCGCTTTTTACCTCCGTGTTTTCCTCTTTCTCGCGATAGAATTCATTCTTCAACTCAAGAAACTCTTTGCGGAGCCCTTTAATAAGATCTTCTTGAGATCGCAATCGCGACAAAGTCGAAACGATAAAGATCAGCCCGAGAATCACCCCGAAAAAAAGCGCGCAAACAAAAAAGTCTTCCATGTCCTGGTTTTTAAATCCTGAGACAAACTACCTCATATCACCGAATCGTTGTCATTGATAAAAAACAGCAAAAACATTGATCAGGTCGATGATGAAAGCCCACTCATCACGATTGTCATTCCGGCGTTTGATCGGCCCGATCAACTCGCCGGGGCGATCGATTCGGTACAATCCCAAACCGTCACTGACTTTGAATTGATTGTGGTTGATGACGCGTCATCTCTCGATTCCGGAGATTTCCCTGAAGACATCACCTGGTTGAAGAACGAGACCAACCTCGGCCCTGCGGCTTCGAGAAATCGTGGTGCCAATGCCGGTCGCGGAAAGTGGATCGCGTTTCTGGATTCAGATGACACCTGGTTTCCCGGGAAACTGGAGCGGCAAATCGCGTTTCACGAAGCTCACCCGGAGATCCGGATCTCGCAATGCGAGGAAATCTGGATCCGGAACGGGAAACGAGTCCGTAAGCCCACCCACCTTGCACAGCCAGCCGGAGAGATCTTCGCCGAATGCACCCGCCGATGCTGCATCAGCCCGAGTGCCGTCATGATCGAACGCAGCCTGTGGGACTCCTGTAACGGGTTCGATGAATTCTTCCGGATTTGCGAAGACTACGAGCTTTGGATGCGCCTTGCCGTCACCGAGGAATTCGGTCTGATTCCCGGCGAAGATCTCGTCGCAAAATACGGTGGCCACCCCGATCAGCTCACCGCAAACGTCGAACACGGGATCGATCGCTGGCGCGTCCTCGCCTTACAAAAACAGCTGAATGACAACCGCCTGAGCGAGCCGCAGTTTCAAGCCGTGGTCACCGCATTGCACGAGAAAGCGAGAATTGCCGCAAAACAGCGTCACCGGCGGCTCGGACTCAACGAGTGAAGCGGAATTCTCCATCATCCAAACCAAAGAAAAGATCGCTCGCACTTCACCAGTTGCTCGTTGAAACGGGAACCACACAGGCGCCGCCAGTGCTTCCAATCTCCCCTCCACCAACTGGATCGTGACTTCAAAGTCAAGCCAACGGAGCCTTACCGATGCCTGTTATCTATTTCAATTCATCCCGCTCTGTGTTCTCTGTGGCTCTGTGCGACCTCCCCCGAAGAGTATTCGCCGGAAGAAGCCCAATGAAGAGCCATTCCCCATTCAGGTACGACCAATGTAACCTTACGACGGCCGTACCCCGTTCAGGTACGACCATTGTAACCTTACGACAGTCGTACCCCGTTCAGGCACGACCATTGTAACCTTACGACGGTCGTACCCCGTTCAGGTACGACCAATGTAACCTTACGACAGTCGTACCCCGTCCAGGTACGACTCATGTAATCTTATAAAAGATGACGGCACTCGCACCTGTGAGGGCCGATGGGTGATGACGGCGAAAAGTGGTCTAAACCTGTCGTGACAGGCAAAGGTGCCGCCATGACCACCATTGATTCCCCCCCCCGAAAACCGTCGCCCGCTTTGTCCGCATCACGCAGACAGGCTCTAACAAAGGCAGCTACTGGTCATTCAACAAACTGGCGGTCTATGGGGCAGCGGAGGAGAAACCTGAGTAACGCGGTGTCCGGCAGATCCGGGGAAGCTTAGCTGTAAAGAGAGATATCAGCATCTCGCTACGGGTCTTGCCTGACGGCAGTGAATCTGATTTCAACGATCCAACAGGGTATGGTCAACGAATAGCCCCTGTTGGATCGTGGAATGAAGGTTTTGAAAAGTCACGAATTGCTGCCTGGTCCCAGAATAGGCGCCGGAAACATCCCGGAACATGATAATCGCGATGCATCTGCCCTTGAGAACCCCCAGGAACTTGACTACAGGATCTTTAGCGCGACTCATCGTTTTATCTCGGTATAAACCGCGAGTTTGACTCTCCGGTGATTTCACCGGTTCCGTAGCGATACGCGCCATAATATTCCAGTCGCCCCAGCCACTTATCGCGATTGATCGACAGGTCATTGGGGTAAACATTCTTTTCACCGATCACAACCCAGAATAGCTCCAATTTCTGCTCCTTAAGAAAACTTTTCATCGCGGACTCTCGAATGAGTAAACACGACTGTGCGTCAGTTCCAACGGCCGGGTCATATGCCACGAGTTCGCCCGAGTTGTCATGATATTGACCCTTTCGGCCAATAATTCGGAGAGCCATTTTCTCGACCAAGATCTTCGCCGGCAGACTGATCTGCACCGATTCGGACAAAGAGCAATCGAGAGTTCCTGCTTCGCAATTGTAGTTCTCGCCCGTAGTTGCTACAGGAACAGGTATATCCCCTTTGGAGCCCGCCCCCTTGGTCCATGCCTTCTCCCCTGTAAACTGTGGAGCCCAGTAAAACTCATGGAGGGGAAATTGGTGGTAGTCATTTGGCTCCGGCATCCATCGCCCAGAAAAATCCGCGTCCCGTGCCCAATTCGCAAACCTCGTTGCATCCCGCCTTCGGACCAAATATCCATTTATAAAGCGGAAGACCTCCCGGCGTTCGGGCTTGTGGTGCTCAATCGCGCCTAGACGCTCCACCTGCCGGTCCATAACGAAAGAATCTAAACAAAGCCAACTGGAACCATCCTCCGGATTGGTGACCCGGACTAGCTCCGGCACCGCCGGCAAATCATCGGCATTCCGGAGCCAAGCCAAGTCGTTCTTTTGGGCTGCCCATGCATCATATGTCGGTCCCACCCACCAGTCGTGTGCGACTGGTATCACGTCTCCCTCATTGTCATCCACACGGTCGCTCTTCAACAGCAGCGAAGGGTCAATGTCCCTAAAGTCTTTCATCCAGCCGCCTTCGAACCACCCCTTGGGCTCATATCGTCCGGCGTCATCTGCGAATCGAAAGTTATCACTAATGCGCGCGATTACCTCGTGGTAGGCAATCCACTGATATTTTTTCCCTATTCGCTCGGCCTTATTTGCCGAGCGCCCTCCCATTGGAACTTGTTCGTCAAACTTGCTAAACCAGTCGGCTCGATAGCCAAGCTCAATTACCCGTTGCAGAATCGCCCGTCGCACAAGATCGATGCCGAAGTTCTGTTCATTTACCGCCTTCGACGGGTCTCGTAAATGTTTTACGACCCACGCGACGTGCTTCTTTAAATGAGGTGTCGACAGCAGCCCTGCCACCTCTGCCTCGATTTTCTCCCGCTGGGCGGGAAAGTCGCTTGGGATTGCCATACCCGCTTCCGTAAGACTCTTCCGGCCCGACTCGGAATCGATCAGCCGTTCCAGAGTCTGCAACTGCTCGTAATTCTTAGCGATTTCACCCAAGCGGGGTACCCTTCGCACCAGACGGGCGAACCGCACTTTAGTCCGCACTGGGGCGGGCCGGTCCAGCCGATAGCAACTCCAGTTAATCGAGTTTCTGATCACATAATGGCTGAAGTCGTCGTCCGTAACGGAGTTATAGATTCGGCGCAGGCCCCACTTTTCTTCGTCCCACTTATCTATATCAAATAGCACTCTAAGTTCTTCCAACGATGGAATCGTCTCCGGCCACGCCGACTTGAACGGCGGGCGAATCGTAGTGGGATCGATCGTCGGCACGAGTCCTCGGGCAACCACCGCCTGCACTGCAGCGGCAGCATGCATTCGCAACATCACCGAGGGTGGAGGAGTTCCTTCCGCAAACACCTCCCCGTGTATCCACTCAGCCACCATTTTTACACCGGCATTGTCCTCCGACCGGAGCACTACTCCGTGAGCCACGGCATACAGCCGAGCCGAAACATACGGGTCATTCACCTCTCGGAACTTTTCGAGTAACCGGATTAGCACCCGCTCTTGTCCCTCTAGCAAAGAGACCAATGCTTTGGTCGCCCGATCGCGCAGAAATCGCTGAGATGATGTAAAGAACCAGGTGAGTGTCGTGCCGCACAATTCGATGGCCGCATCTGAGATCCGAGTCCGGTCTCTCTCCGCCCAGGCCCATTCGATAACACCTGGCGCAATGCCAGTGTCCGAGTAGTCCCAATACAAAAACATCGACCACCATTTATCGCGCTCAGCCATTGCCATTAGCATGAGTTTTTGATGTAGGAAATTCGCATTGAGCGGGTGGTCCGGCTGGGCATTCACCAATAAAAGCGCCCGCAACACCGCCGCCCGAGTCTGCGGCTCGGCAAGTTTTTCGTCGACGAGTGCCAGGGTTCGCGCCCGATAAGCATCCGAACGCCGCCACAGCAGGCTCATTTCAAACGTCTCTTCCTCTAGGTGAATATCCAGTTCGGGTGCCAAGTCCGCTAGCTCTATCCCGAATCTCTCGGGAAGTTGTATTGCAAGTGCCTCGATCCAACTCATGAGCTGCCACAGGTTTTCCGCCTCCAGCAACTTCGCGAGGGGCTTGTCTGTGGCCAGATCCGGCTCGCCGTCCGATCCGGTAGAATTCGTCAGGATTTGGCCGACTATCAGGTGGTCGGATAGTCGCTGGTAGGAAAACTTCACCACTTCCTCAGTTGTTTCCGCCCTCCAATCGTACTGCATGGTCCGCTGCAGGATACCTTCGCTGCAGAGTTGCCGGAGCAGACTCTGTTCAAACCCCGTGTTCGGAAGGATTTGTTCGAACAGTGCCCGTGCTCGGACAACGTCCACGGTATCGACGCCGTCTTGAGCCATGGTGGCTGCCAACACTGCGATAGCCTGGCCCAAGAGGTCTTCAGCGGGATCGTAGTCCAGCCGTGCCGCCAGCTTCCGGTTGATCGACTGCAAGAAAAACGAGAAGATCGCGGTGATGCCTCCGAACCCCTTTGGCACCTCTGAAATGCCTTCGTTCCTCAGGGCCGTGCAAAAGAGTTTCAGGAACAGCGGCGTCCCGAACTCCGGATTGAGGATGGGGTAGTCCGGCAGTGCAATCTTGAAATGTTGGAAAAAACGCCGCGTCGCTTCCTCTGTTTTTTCCTCAAATCCCTCGTGGGCAACACGCATCAGCACTTTCGCGTCGAGTTGTGGGGGAATCACACGTTCCTCATAGAGGTCACGGATACTCAACGCCACTACCAGCGATCGGAACGGTCTCGTCGCCTCCAAGAATCCCGCCAGTTGGTTGGGCCACACCTGCGAGCCGTCACCTTCGTTAAGGGCATCCATGAAGATGATTAGCCTAGTGCCGGCGGTTTCCGCCGCCGCGTTGAGGACTCCTAGAAAGTCATCGCGCCCCATTGTGAGGCCCAGGTTTCTAATCACCTGCATCCACGGTTCACCCCGCTGTATCAGCTCCCCCAACATGAGGATCGACGGCTGTCCATCCTCCAACCGATGGCGGGCCGCGTCGCAAAACAAATGGGTTTTCCCGGCACCGGCACGGCCTGTTACCAACATTGCTCGGTTGTCTGCAGCTCGGGCTTGCGAACCCGACACAAAAACCTCCAGCGCACCTATGGCTTCATCGACTTGGCGGAGCCCTCTCCGCAAGTCGTCGGAGGACCGGAAATGCGGAGTTTTCCCGTCACCTCCTTGTGATTCCTGATCATCCAGCCGCTTTACTTCTGTCCATCCAGTATTCACCAGTAGACGGAACTTCCGAATCTTTTCACTCAGGGACGAAAAATCCAATTCTGAGTCGGGTGCGGTCTCAATCCGATTGACGGCCGAGAGAAACTCCGAATACGCATCAACGAATCCTGGCAACTTCGAATCTATAAAATGATCGGCCCATCGGTTGCGCACATTTACGATCCGGGACGTGAACCTTCGCCAGAATCGCTCTGTTCGCCCCAGCCCATCCAGCATCCGCCCTATGGCCAGGTCGATGTTGAGCTCCGGTGAATACCTTTCGCCCGCATTGGCAACCGCTTCGTCAAGTCTCTGCAAGAACCAGTCCAGCGTGAAGCGCTCGGCATCAAACCAAAACAGTTGGCGACCGCGGTTCTCCGCCAGGGCTAGCCGCCCGAAGATCTCCGAATCGCCCCAGTAGTCAACCTCGACCGAGCGCCCGGCTTCTTGAGCTTGTTTTTGACACCATTGGACGAATTCAACCCAGCGGTCGGTAATTGAATTCCGACCGTCCACTCGCGGATCTGCTCGATCCTGGGGCAGGCATACGCAATAGCGCACAAGCCGCGGATGCTTTGCCATGGCAGTCGAAAACGACTCGCGCAGCTGTGCCCATTGCGAAACCCCCGGCACCGTTAAGAAAAACTTGGCCTGCCACCCAACCTCGTCACCGCCCGGTAGTGTCCAGTAGCATTCGACACCGGCATCGGGCGTGCCTTTACGATAAAAGTGCGCGCCTGTCGGCATTGATTCGTTGCGCGCCAGTTGGCAGCACAATTCTTCGAACGCGGTCTGCTGGGTCCCGTGATAGGGCCGAAGTTTGTTCCATTCTAACATGCCGACCAACTTCTAGCAGGTGCGATTAGTATATTCAACAGCACAAAATCTGATGTGTAGCTGGGCCATAATTTAAAGCGCGAGCGGGGGTATGAACCAAGTCCAAACTTAGGTCAGCTTAGGGGGCAAGGTCAGTTTAAGGGGCATTCCTTGACTTTTAGGAGACTGGCTCAATCCGCACCATGCCACGTGCTCCGCGAATCGAGTTTGAGAATGCCTGATTCAAATTCCGGATAACCGTCTTAGAAAATGGACCGTCCGGGGAGAGCCGCGATTTCCGCAGTTCTGATGCATCCAAAGATTGGAAGGAGGCGTGTGCGCAGGAGGTTCTCAAAGCGGTGAACGTTTCAGAATCCTGACTGACCCCGAAATCCGAAATTGCGGTAATCAGTTGAGTGAGAATGGGCAGAGATGCGAATTCGTTCCTCAATAATTGACCCGCCCCTTTATTGCTTTAGAGGCTACTCGATATGAACTGGAGAAATCCAGCTTTTCGAGATACCATCGATCATGCGATATCCAAGTCACACGCACACTGGAGAAACAAACTATGAATGCTGATATCAAAATCGATGCGTGGCTCACCGATATGGATGGCGTTCTGGTTAGGGAAGGTGATGCGATACCCGGAGCCGCACAGTTCCTTGATCGCCTGATTCAGAAGAAGCGGAGCTTCCTGGTGCTTACGAACAATTCGATCTTCACACCAAGAGATCTTGCGGCACGATTGGCCAATTCAGGGCTTGCGGTACCTGAGAATCGTATCTGGACTTCTGCGAGCGCGACCGCCCAGTTCTTGAATGATCAAGCGCCTAACGCCTCTGCCTATGTGATCGGTGAAGCTGGATTGACCACAGCCCTGCACGAGATTGGTTATACGTTGACCAATACGGCGCCTGATTTCGTTGTGTTGGGAGAGACCAGAACCTACTCCTTCGAGTCCATTACAACCGCCATTCGACTCGTCGAGAAAGGCGCTCGCTTCATCGCCACCAATCCTGACGTAACCGGCCCGTCACCAGAGGGGCCCTTGCCCGCCACGGGATCGGTGGCAGCGCTCATCACAAAGGCAACCGGTGTCAGCCCGTATTTTATCGGCAAACCCAACCCTATGATGTTTCGCAGTGCCATGAACAAGATCGAAGCCCACTCCGAATCAACCGCGATGATAGGTGACCGAATGGATACGGATGTCATCTCCGGGATCGAAGCGGGTCTGGAAACCTTTCTGGTCTTGACCGGCTCTACCCAAAAGAACGATATTCAGAGATTTCCCTTTCGTCCGAAACACATCGTCGATTCCATTGCGGATATCGTCGACTACGTGTGAGGCACGTTACCACCTTCAACCCGTTAGTCGTTGCTTGATGCGTGTCTGGTCTCGCCTCCAACTTACTGAAATTTTTCAGCGATACGGCGATCTGATAGAACATCTCTCACAAGTTTTCCGAAGTTGGAAAGGTGTATTCGGCTTTAATAATGCTCATTCAAGTCGATCACACTCTATGTTTTTCATTTGGACCTCGCGGATCAGCGGATAAAGTGGATTGATGCCTCTGAAATCCGAAACAGCCCCTGAAATGACCCATTGGGTTCCTGAGGGCACCCTCCATCCGGCCCAAATCGCGGCATACAGACGGATGACGCCGGATCAGAAGCTGAAGCAAGTCGATGCGCTGAATCGGCAGGCAAGGAAGCTGAAAGCTGCCGGACTTCGGATGCAGCATCCCGATTGGTCCGAAGACCAAATTGCGGAGGAAGTGCGGCTGATATGCCTCCGGGGAGTGCTGAAAAACTAGCTTCTGAAATGGAATCCTCTATCCACTTTACGAAACAACTCAACGACGCCGGCTTTCGATAAATGTAGCATAGGCAGCTTGCCACCGTTGCCCGGCTCGTGAGCCCCCATCACTAACTCACCGCCTCGGCAATCAGTTCGGAAGCCAGATCGCGCGGATGCGGTGTAACTGCCTTCGCCGGCAGCGTTGTCAGCAACACGCAAATCGAGTCGCTTTCCGGATCCGCCCAGCAGCGGGTGCCGGTCGAACCGGTGTGGCCGAATGTCTTTTCACTGCAACCCAAACTGCCTGCGCTGGAACCAATATCGAAGCCGAGTCCGCGAGGCTTGATGCCTTCGGCGTTGTGATTGGAAATCATCGAGCGCGCCGTCTCCACCTTCAAGGCTTTGCCCGACGGGTGCAGAAACTCGTCAAGAAACAGTGCTACATCCACCGCCGATCCATGCGCCCCGCCCCAGGGCGCCCCCAGATTCCGCCAATACGAACTGTTCCAGTCCCAGTTTTTACTCGAAGGATCGCCGGCCCCGGATTCGGGAGCGGCAGACTCCACCTGCCCCATCATCACTTCATTCAGATCGAAGGGACTGAGCCCCATGGCCGAGTGTTTCATGCCAAGCGGACGATAAATGGTCTGCTCCACCAGCTTGGAAAATGGCATACCGCTGATCCGCTGCGCCACTTCGGTCGCCAGCAGAATCGCCATGCTCGAGTAACTGTAGCGTTGCCCTGGCGGGAACAGCAATGGAGTTCCAATCGCCGCCTCGACGAACTTCGACAAGGATGCGTGACTGGCGCGCAGGCTGGCATTTTCCGGCAACTGGTCGGGCAGCCCGGAGACGTGGGTCAGCAACTGACGCAGGGTGATTTTTTCCCGCCCGTTCCCGGTGAACTCGGGGATGAACTTTTGCGCCGGATCGTCGAGCTGGAACTCGCCGGCCTCATGTAATTTCATCACTGCTGCCGCTGAGATGGTTTTGGAAATCGATGCCAAGAGGAAGATCGCATCGGCGGATTTTGCTTCGCCAAAAACTCTCGCGAACTCTGTATCCCCCTGCCGGACATACAGCGAAGCCGCCGCCACCTGCCCGCTCGCAGTCGCCTCCTGTAACACCGCCCCGGCGGCATCGAGCTTACCCTGCTGAATCGCAGCAAGCAGCGTCGGGCCGCCGGCCAGAGCACAGCCAGTCTGAAGAAAAAAAGCGCGTCGTTTCATGGCTGAATCGTAGCGAATATCCGGCGGACGAACAGAAGGAAATCGCCAGCCACTCCTCGACCAGATCCAGGTCATCGACCTGGCATACCACCCCGGGGAGTCCATCATGGTAACTAGAGATCTGTCACTATTTCTTTATTTTCGAATGACCGGTGTTGCTGATTTGATTACTGCGCGCACCCGGGATTAAACTTGTCAATTCATCGCTGAATGGATGCGAAAAGCCCCTAAACCGGTGTGACAAAATGTCCCGAATGAGGCGTTTTTCCGGAAAAATGACAGTTTCTTGCCCTAGTGGGATTGGGGACTGGGTTGTACGTGTCGCAATTCACATTTTACAGAATTCTTTTTCAGGCTGAATCTATCTCACCTCAGAAAAGCTGGGGCAATTAACTAAAACAAAAAACAAAACTAAAACTAACAGTAAGATGAGACGTTTATATTATTATATAACCAACCCATTCAGAGCGAAAGGCATCAGCCTGACTCGTCTGATTCGATTCACCACCGACCTGCTCGAACGGTTTAAAGCCAGAAACGACAATGGTCAGTTTGATACTCGAATCGCGGCGACTGAGTCTGCCCTCGACGTTCTGGACGCAGCCTACACCGTTGACATCGGGAAGCTGGGGATTCGTAAAGCACGGAAGGCAACCAAAAACCGGTTCCGCGAAACGCTTTCGATCTTCATCGAAACGGTCTACGGAAAGCTCATCGCGGTCTATGGTGGTAAGTCAGAAGCACTGTCTGAATTTTTCCCAAAGGGACGCACCATATTCAACCGTTGTGGGGATGATGACCTGAAATATCATCTATCCAATATTGTTGATCAGGTGACACTTCATCAGGCGGAGCTGGGAACTGATCTACTAGATGAAGTCACCGCCCTGCGCGATGAGTGGGAGGATATCCACGATGAAAGTGAGGAATCGACTGGACTGAAAGCGGCCACTGAAGCTGACCGCCGTGACGCCCGCGCCGGTTTGGAAGACGAGTTGTTTGAAAATCTTCTGATGATCAGCAGCCTACACAAACATGAGCCGGACAAACTGGGACTCTACATGCAGCAATATCTGCTTGGAGGACCAGCCACCGGCCCGGTCACTGGAGGCAACGACACCCCTCCCCCGATGAGCGGTTCCACTTCCGGTTCAAACTCATCAACCGTGACCTCTGGAAGCTCAATTGGCAGCTCGAGCATGGGTTCCAACATCTCCGGTGGCTCAACAAGCTTGGGAAGCTCGATGACCTCCTCCAGCAGCGCCACCAGCATGAGCGGATCATCAATCGGCTCCACTGGAAGCACTGGAAGTTCTTCTTCAATCTAAAGGCACCCCGCCGCGACCTGACAGGGTTGGTTCAATGAACCAACCCTGTTTTCGTTGGCCCGCGGGAAGGTTAGACCCACCGACTACACGCCAGATTAAAAGTATCTCACTCCCGGTTCCCGGCCAGCACGCCACGTTTCATCAACGGGATCAGAATAATGACCGAGACACCAATCAGGATCGAGCTGCTCACCACGACGGCTTTCACCGACAACAGTGACGCCAGGTAGAACCCGTAGAACGGAGCAATCAGGGCACGGGCACCGGTCAGGAAAGTGTGCACGGACATATATTCGCCCACGTGCTCGGGCTCGGCCAGCTTGGTGACCCACAGGTTCCACAGGATTTCCCCGCCTCCCCGGGCGATACCGAAGATCACCGATCCGGCAAAGAGCAGACTGTAGACTGGGGTGGTGAAGTAAGTCAGAATCCCGGCCAGGAAACACAGGTTCACAATGGCACGGAGCCGAAAGACCTGCATGCGGTCAAACAACCAGCCCCAGAAAAAGGTGCTCAGGAGCCGGGCGAATGACGGGACCACGCCGGTAAGTAAAGCGATGGTGGCCACATCCAGCATGATGCCGTGATCGGGATTCCCGAGATACTCCACCCGCAGGGCAATAGCCGGAAGAAAGCCGAGCCCCATCGCCATGGCGGCAAAGATGACGGTGCGGAACTGAGCATCGTCCCGCAGCCAGCGCATCGAATGAAAGATGTGCACGCGGGGCATCGCGGCGACCGCTTTCCGGTCAATGAGCGGGCTGGGCAGAAAGAGAAAGCAGACCGTGGAAATAAGCGTCGCGATGGCGAAGCACGTAAGAATGGTGGGGAACTGCTCAAAATTATTCTCGAGTAATTTTCCCCCGAACCAGGCAAAGGCCATGGCGGAGATGGCCCGCGCCACGATGGTGATTGAGAAGAGTCTCCCTCTTTGTTTGTCGGGATAGTTGTGCCGCAGGAGCTGAGTTTGCAACGGCATGGGAAGGGCCATGCAGATAAAGCCGAGCGACATGCCGCCAAGGAATCCCACCTCGGAGTTTTTCATCAGAGCGGCGACAATGAATCCGATCGCAGCGACAAAGGAGATTCCGGCCGCGGCGTGATTCAATCGTATGGAGGATCGTTGAACCCAGGGAATGATAAACAGACTGCCGATCAGCCCGATGGCTTGACTCGCGAGGATGAACGACTTCACTCCCGGCCCGGAATCGAATTGTTTCAGGGCAATCAGAATCGCGAAAGTCTGAAAAGCCGTTTCCTGAATTCCCACGGAAACCGACCGCACCGTCTCAAGGGCGAAGGTACGACGAACGGTTTGGGGGGATGGATCCATGCACGGGGGAGGCAGCGACCGTTGACCAGTATTCAAGGATCAGAGTTTCGTAAAGCCTTTGCTTTCCGGATGCCCTGATAGATGAGTGTTGAAGTTGAAACGACAACACAAGCAAGGCTGATCAGGGCCATGGTTTCCACTACGTATTCCTGCCCGGGAATTACCGTAACACTTGAACAGAACACGAAGCTCAGAAAGGAAAAGATGAGGAGCAACCACATTATTCCACCGGCGTCACGTCTCTCGGCTGCGGGGTTTCGGGCGCTGGTGTTTCTGTAGCCGGCGCTTCATTCGTCGCGGGCGGCGTAGTGGTGGCAGGAGGCTCCGTTGACGGTGGCGGCTCTGCTTCTGCGGCAGCCTTGGCAGCAGCTTCGGCCTGTTTTTTAGCGACCAAATCCTCCCATTCGTGCAGTTTGAAGTTCGGTCCAAGCCCTCCGATCCCATCAAGCAGGGCGGAAACCTTTGCATGCCACTTCGTCAAGTCAGGGGCGGAATGCGGGGTCTCCCGAGTGCCGGGAAATACCAGATAGGTCACTTCCAAATCACTGACCGGTCTGGAATACGGCGAAGCGTTTTCATTTAATTCCTTCGCGATTCGCAGCGAAGCCTCACCCGACTTGTATGTCGGCCCGGCGTCTCCCACGATAGCAGGGTATATTTTATCACCGTGGATGACCGCAGCCATGTCACCGATGGACGGCCCGAACTCGCTTTCATCCCTCCGCCCGAGAAATGAGAGCGGCATCACAATGAAGGGGTCAGTCTCTGCTATAAGAAAGGAGCGGGCTTTCATTTCCGAGACACCCACTTTGAGCTCGGCGATTCGCTCGCGGAGAAAGCGGTTCCGTTCGATGGAGAGTCCGGTGATCTTGAATTCCTCGGTGTGCTTGGCCAGCTCATCCGACCACCGTTTAAGCAGCGGGTTAGGTTGCTTGGTGGTTTTTCTCCACGCGTAGCTGGTGAAGGGCTGATAATGCGTCGACATCGAAATGTAATCATCCAATGTGGGCAACCGGTCGCCATCCGAGCCATCGGTCACGACATCCATCTCCCCTTGAATCATGAGCGCTTTCTGACCGGAGTCAGGGGAAGTCAATTCAAGGACCGTCTCACAATCAAAGAAATTGTGTCGCGACAGGATGCGGTCAAGACGCGTGGCGTTTTCCTGAATACGGCGGACTTTGTTTTGATACAGTTGATGGTAAAAAGGCGACACCTCTGCCGTCTTCACCATCCGCTCCAGCCCCGGCAGCATCGCCGGCAAATTCGGGTTGAGCTTTTGTAAGTCAGCGATGGATTTGTTGGCTTTGGGTACCGAGAGATTGATCTTCATCTCGATTTCGTAACTTCCGGGCTCCTCCCTTTCTTTTGAGGCGACATCCCCCTCTTTGGAATCAACCTTCGATTTCACACTGACCTGATTCCACAGTTCAGCAGTGTCAGCTTTCTTCCAGGCCACGTATTTCCTCGGGAGAGGCGCCTCCCTTATCACTTCCTTCTCGACAATTTTTTCCACCGGCACCTCAACGATCTTTTCTTTCTCGATGATCTGAACTTCCGACTCGAGCCCGATGGTTTCGGCGATCTTCGCTTTCAAGCGGACCCCGCGATTGGTCGAGCCGAGCAACACCATGAGCGACACAATGGTCATCGCCCCGCAAAGAAAAGCCATCAGTGCCAGGAGTGAGCATCCGCAACCATTTCTTCGCTTGTTATCATTTTCGCCTTCTACAGTGCGCCTTTCGTTGAAGTCTCTGTTTTGCTTGGTGCCCATCAGATGAATAGTTAGTCGATCTTATCCCACCACTCTTTCCGATACGATTCTATATTTCTCAACTGCTGAGCGGGGATTTCCATATTTTAAAGGTCCGGACGCTCCACTTTTCGAACCGGGGCGGATTCATTTCAATACTCAGGAGATAAACAAAATGCTCCAATGCTCAAAATGGCTGCATCTTGCGGGTCGCGTAGCTCGAAAAATGCGCCATTATCCCTGAAAGTAATGATCACTATCAATCAGTATCGCGAACAGACCCCGTTCACCACGAAAGACGGGTCAACCATTCTAAGCCTTCTGGATAAAACCAATGCGCCGGTGGAAATGCAAAGCCTCGCCGAGGCCACACTCGAACCGGGTGGGGCGACGGAACGTCATTACCACAAAGCGAGTGAAGAGTTCTATTACATCCTCGAGGGAGAAGGAACAATGGAAGTCGAGAATGAGCTTTCCAAGGTCCGTCCCGGAGACGCTATCCTTATTCCGAGGAATGCCTGGCACCAAATCACAGCTGATAATGAGGAGGGCGGATTAAAATTTTTGTGTTGTTGCGCTCCCCCCTATTCCCACGAAGATACGTTTTTTTCGTAAGAAAATTGTCCCAACACAGACCTATTCTCCCAATGATTAAGATCGCTGCCCTGCTCGGCATTTGCGCCGGGCTTTTTTCACTTTCAAGCTGCACCACCACTTCCTACAAACCCATGTCTATCGATGGCGTTCCCGGTTGGATGATGAGCGGAGCTGAACTTGAAGATGAACCGGCACCCCGACGCCCTGACCCAACCGACATCAGTGAATCCGGTTTGGGTGGTCCCCTTCAGTTCAGCTTTGAAGAGAGAACCGAAACTCCCGAGCAGGCCAAGAAACGGAAGAAGGCAGTCGACGACCTTTTCAATCGCTAAACAGTCTTGTTTCGCGTCGTTGATGATTTAATCTTTCCCTCCGAAAAACAACATCTCTATCGTCATGCGAAATTCTATCCCCCACTTTCTACTTACCGCAGTCCTTGCAGCGATTATTGCCCCTGTTATGAGCGCCCAAACCGAAAAAGTTGAAGAGAAACTCTTCGAAGAACGCATCAGTTATTCCTACGGCGTGTCCATCGCGACACAGTTGAAGGACACCGGACTGCCGATCGACCGTGAGATTCTGAAGCAGGCCATTGACGATGTCTTTGGAGAAAAGAAGGAACTCGCCATGACGGCGGACGAAATCGAAGCATCAGTCAACGAAGCACGACGGTTCATCATGGAAAAAGACGTGAAGGACGGCGAAGCCAAAGACAATCTCGACGCCGGAAAGAAATTTCTTGAAGAGAACGCTGAGAAAGAGGGAATCGTGACCACCAAGTCCGGCCTTCAATACGAAATTCTTGAAAAAGGCAGCGGAAAGAAGCCTTCAGGCCCGGAAAACAAAGTCACCGTCCACTACACCGGAACGCTTTTGAATGGAGAGAAGTTCGATAGCTCAGTGGACCGCGGTGAGCCCGCCAGCTTCGGATTGAACCAGGTCATCCCCGGCTGGACCGAAGGCGTCCAACTCATGCCTGAAGGAGCGAAATATAAATTCTACATCCCGTATTACCTCGCCTACGGACCGGCAGGCCGTCCGGGATCGATCCCTCCCTACGCGTTGCTCACGTTTGAGATCGAACTGATCGAGGCCGGTAACTGATTTTCACGATCAAACAGGGTTTGATCAGCGATCAGACCCTGTTGAATCGAAAGCGACCTCTTGTGCTGGTCAACGAAATCATCTCCGGTGGGCAAACCGGCGCGGATCGTGCCGGGCTCGACTGGGCGTTGATGAATCGGATCCCCCACAGCGGCTGGTGCCCTGCGGGACGAAAAGCAGAAGACGGTCCAATCGCTGACCGTTATCTCCTGACGGAAACTCCGGGTGATAACTACTCACTTCGAACGGAGTGGAATGTTCGGGATTCTGACGGAACTGTCATCTTTTCTGTTGCTCCTCAACTGTCAGGAGGCTCTAACCTTACAAGGGAATTGGCGAAGAAATGGCATCGTCCATGCTTACACCTCTCCCAAATGAAGACGAAGAATCCCGAGGTCGCTTTAATCACCTTTGTGGAGTCGAATTTTATTCAAAAACTAAACATCGCCGGTCCGAGAGAGTCTACCGAACCTGATATCGCACAGTATGTGCGCGAGGTTTTGGACGCTGCTTTTGGGGGGTGAAAAACCGATAATCCGAACGACAGTTCCCAAAAACATGGACAACGAAACTATTACTCTCCCCGTCGACGAGACTAAATCGTCGCGCACGAACGTCTGCGAGCTGCTCCCGGATGGCCGTCTTCATTGTCAGAAAGACGATCTCAAAGAATCGATCGTCGCTCACCTGGTTCGGACTCAGGCGCACGACATCGACACGGCGACCCGGACGGACTGGTGGATTGCGACGTGTCTGGCAGTTCGCGACCGTATTCTGGAACGTGCCAGTGTGGTCGGGAAAGTTCATCGGGAACAAAATATTCGCCGGGTGAATTACTTGTCCCTGGAATACTTGATGGGGCGATTGCTGGAGAACAATCTGGTCAATACCGGTATGCTGGATTCGGCAAAGAGCGCCCTCAAAGAACTCGGGCAGGACTATGATGAGGTTATAGAAGGCGGCCCTGATATGGGGCTCGGAAACGGTGGTCTGGGTCGACTTGCTGCCTGCTTTCTGGATTCCCTCGCCACGCTGGACTTGCCGGCTGTCGGATATGGAATCAACTACGAGTATGGTCTGTTCAAGCAGGATTTCGTTGGCGGAAAACAAGTGGAGCATGCTGATGAATGGCGACGGTTTGCCAATCCGTGGGAACTTTGCCGGCCGGAATATTCAGTCGACGTGCAATTGTATGGCCACGTAGAGAATCAGTTCGACGAGCTCGGACAGGGACGCGCGGTTTGGACGGAAACAAAGACGATCCACGGCATTCCATGGGATATCCCGATCGCCGGTTATGGCTGTTCAACGGTGAATTATCTCCGGCTCTGGGAATCGAAGGCCTCCAATGACTTTGACCTTCAGATCTTCAATGAAGGCGGCTACGTGGAAGCCGTAAAGGAAAAGGCCGAAGGGGAAACGGTCTCCAAGGTTCTCTACCCGAATGATTCGAGCGAAGCAGGCAAAGAGCTGCGACTTGTGCAGCAGTATTTCTTTGTGACCTGTTCACTGCGCGACATCATTCGCCGCCATCGCAAATCAAACGACACCTGGGACAGCTTCTCTGAGAAGAATGCGATCCAGCTCAACGACACCCACCCTGCGGTAGCCGTGCCTGAGCTGATGCGAATCCTTGTCGATGAAGAAATGCTGCCATGGGATCAGGCGTGGCGTATCTGTCGCGAGACATTTGCCTACACCAACCACACGCTGCTTCCGGAAGCCCTGGAAAAGTGGAGTGTGCCTCTCTTTGAGCGCGTGCTTCCCCGCCATCTGCAGATCATTTATGAAATCAACCGCCGCTTCCTCGAGGAAGAGGTTGAGAAGATGTGGCCCGGTAGCAATGAAATGAAATCGGCACTTTCGATTATTGAAGAGGGTTATCCCAAGCAGATCCGCATGGCTTACCTTGCAGTTGTCGGCAGCCACGCGGTGAACGGTGTTGCGGCACTCCATACTGAGCTGTTGAAGAAGCATTTGTTCAACGATTTCGATGCGCTGTATCCGGATAAAATTCAGAACAAGACAAACGGAATCACCCCGCGGCGCTGGCTTTTGGCGTGTAATCCGGAGCTCTCCGGCCTGATCGATGAAAGCATCGGTGATGACTGGCCGCGCCACCTCGACCGGTTGACGTCGCTTGAGAAATACGCTGAGGACGCCGAGTGGTCGCAGCGCTTCATGGACATCAAGTTCCGAAACAAGCAGCGTTTGGCGAAAATGATCAAAGAGCGTTGCGGAATCGAAGTCGATCCGAATGCCATGTTCGATGTGCAGATCAAGCGTCTCCACGAATACAAACGCCAGCATCTGAACCTGCTGCATATCCTGACTCTCTATCGCCGTCTCATTCGGAATCCTGAACTGGATATCACGCCGCGGGTCTTTGTTTTCGGAGCGAAAGCCGCACCGGGGTATGCCATTGCCAAAGAAATCATCCACGCCATCAATGCCGTGGGAGAGAAGATCAACAATGACGAGCGGATCGGCGGAAAGCTGAAGGTCGCATTCATTCCCAACTACTGCGTCAGTGTGGCGGAAACGATCATTCCAGCGGCGGACTTGTCTGAGCAAATCTCGACTGCCGGTAAAGAAGCCTCGGGCACGGGCAACATGAAGCTCTCGCTCAACGGAGCCCTCACTATCGGCACGCTGGACGGGGCGAACGTCGAAATCGGTGAAGAAGTCGGCGACGACAACATCTTCATCTTTGGCCTGACGGTTGAAGAGGTCGAAGCACTCTGGAAGAACGGCTACAGCTCGATGGATTACTACTGGGGCGACGAAGAGCTCCGTGACGTGATCGATTGGCTCTGTTCCGATTATTTCTCCGGGGAGAAAGATGCCTTCGCCAGCATTCGACACTCTCTGCTTGAAGGCGGCGACCAGTTTCTGGTCCTGGCCGACTACGCCAGCTACATTGCGAAACAGGATGAAGTCGGCGAAGCCTTCAAAAACAAGGAAAACTGGGCTCGCATGGCGATCCTTAACACGGCTCGCATGGGTAAATTCTCCAGCGACCGGACGATCAAGCAGTACGCCGACGAGATCTGGAACCTGCCTGCTGTCCGGGTGTAAACCTGAAGCGCAGAGTTACAGCTTTCAAAATTAAGTGGGCCTGCCGATTCCAGTCGGCAGGCTTTTTCACTTCGATGTCATCTTGTAGACACCGTCCCAGTCATCACCGGGAGGGACCGCTTTCATCTCGGTGCAACGAGCCGTCATGACCAGGCTTGGATTGGTCGCAATCTCCAGGGATCTGTCTTCCGGCTGAAAGAGCTCCAGCGGAGCTGACTCTTTGAAAAGCTGAGTGGCGCCGTCCCAGTCCTGGTTGAGGTATTTCGTCATTCCTTCTGCGAAGGTTCCAAGACAGTCAGCGGTCTTCTGAGACAATTCGCTTTTGAATCCAATGATCTCGTAGGTCTTTGTCGGCTTGGTGCGACCTTTCACGACGATTCGATCCAGAAAGCGGAATGCAATATCATCACTGCTGGCGACAGACTGATCATGAGTCGTCTCGGTGATCATATTGTAGGCTCCGTATGACTTCGCCCCGCTTTCCATTCGTGCGGCGAGATTCACGTCGTCACCCATCATGGTGTAGTTGAAGCGCCTTGGTGACCCCATGTTACCGATAACAGCTTTGCCGGTGTTGAGGCCGATCCGCGTCTGCATTTGATGCACGATATCCGGCCAGTTGCCATCAGCCTTCCACTTCATTCGCAGTTCGGCCTGTTTCTGCTGCATCTTGATCGCGGTGACACAACCGCGATGGGCATGATCTTCAAAGGGCAGCGGCGCTCCGAACATCGCAACAATGGCATCGCCAATGTATTTATCGAGCGTGCCGCCGCTGTAGGTCAGGATGTCCGTAAACGGCCCCAGGTATTCGTTGAGGAGCTGGACGAGTTGCTCCGCCTCGAGCAGCTCGGAGAAAGACGAGAATCCCTGGATGTCGGAAAAGAACGCAGTGATTTCACAAATCTCACCGCCCAGCTTTGGTGGATCATCCGAGGCAACCATGGCATCCACAACCTCCGGCGACACATAAGTCCCGAACATCCCCTTGATCCGACTCTTGGCCTGAATCTCACGATAAAGCCGATCCGTGACGGCTCCGATATGGAGGCCGATGAAACTCGCCACTGGCATGAACACCGGGAATTGCAGGCTCGACGTTTCAAACTGCCAGAACGCCAGAACGATATAGAGCACAGCAATCACCAGCGGAACCACAACCCCCAAGGTGACAGTCGCATGACGCAGCAGAACCAAAGTCACCCACATCAAAATGAGCCACCCCACCAGAATCGGCCAACGCGGCGCAAGAGTGAGGAAGTCCTCTTGCAGAAGATTGTTCACCGCCGTGGCCTGAACGTAAACAAGCGGCGTGCGGCTGTAGAGCGGTGTTTCGCCAAAGTCAGTCAACCCTTCCGCAGTCTGCCCCACGATAATCGCCTGGCCGTCCAGCTTTGGGAAACCGGCAGGCCACGGCGTTTCGGGGAATTCGTTGAGCTGCCAAAGCAAGCTGTAGTATCCGATATTTTGAAAGCCATCCAGATTGCGGTAGTTGAGCCGAATGAACCCACGTTCATCAATCGGAATGTCCCGCAGCACGCTGCCATCTTCCGACAGGATTTGTATGCTCTCCCCCAGCGAAATCCGGACATCCTCAGCCCGTGAATTTTCCAACCGCATCAAAATTTGAAGAGCCAGCGAAGGATAGACCTGCGTCCCCAACCGCGTCAGCAAAGGAGCTTCCCAGCGCACTCCGTCTACCACAGATGCCGGCACATTCACGAATCCTGTCCATGAAGCCTGCGCGACGGGTTCGATCGGAGTAATACCGGTATCGCCGCCCAGGATCTTCGACTGATCCCCCTTGATGTCAGAGAACGGTTCCGTCTTTCCGATTTTCTTCCCTTCAAAGGCAGACGCATCCGATTCAAAAGCAGCACCCGAAATCGCATTCGGATAAAGTTCCATCGGCATGACAAATTTCTCGTCCTGACTCGCATCCTCACTGGCCTCGGTGAAGAGCAAATCAAACGCCACCGCTGCGGGCGGCTTCTTGAGGAGACTTTGCAGAAAGACTCCATGGACATGACGCGGCCATGGCCAGCGGGCCAGATTCTCCAGCGATTGCTCATCAATCCCCACCACCACGATCCGATCATCCGCCGGGAGATCTCTGCCTGCCCGTGCTTCAAACCGCCAGTCAACCGTGACGTTCTCCAACTGCTGAGCAATACGGGAATTCCACAGCGCAATGACCAGTCCCAGCACCACGATCGGCACCAGGAAAATCAGTAATAGCGGGCGGCGTTTGATGTTCATTCCACGACTCTCACACTGTTGTAGCCGCAGCGAGTCATCGAATCAACACAGGAGACCGCATTCCGCCACGCAGAAGCGCAGCTTTACAGACCTGCTTTTAATTTTGCCGCGCGAATCGTATTCGACATCAGCATGGCAATTGTCATCACTCCAACCCCGCCGGGAACGGGCGTGATCGCTTCGCACTTGTCAGCCACCGCATCAAAATCAACATCTCCGACCAGTCGATAACCGCTCTTCTTTGAATCGTCATCAACACGGTTGATCCCCACATCGATCACCACCGCTCCATCCTTCACCATGTCCGCCGTGATAAAATGCGGCACTCCGATCGCAGCAACGAGGATGTCAGCTTCGCGAGTCACCGCAGCAAGGTCTTTGGTTCGGGAATGCGCCACCGTGACCGTGGCGTTTGCCCCCGGTCCTTTGCCCATCATCAGCAGGGCCAGGGATTTCCCTACGAGAAGACTGCGCCCCACAATAACCACATTCTTCCCCGAGGTTTCGATCCCTGATTCAATCAACATTCGCTGGCTACCGAGCGGCGTGCACGGGGCAAAACCGGTCGGGTCTTCACTGGCAATCTTTCCCAGGTTCTGCGGATGCAACCCATCGACATCTTTCTCGGGTGAGATGATTTTGATAATGGCGTCCTCATCCAAATCACCGGGCAGCGGCATCTGAACCAAAATCCCGTGAATCGAATCATCTGCATTCAATTCCTGAACCACCGCTTCCAGCTCTGCCTGTGAAATCGTCGCCTCCTTCTCAATTTTCACCGAATGAAGGCCCAGCTCTTTGCACTTCTTATCCTTCATCCCAACGTAGGCGCGCGACGCGGGATCATCCCCGACCAGAACCACGGCAAGCCCCGGTTTGACGCCGGCAGCACTCAAAGTTTCAAGTTCGCGGGCACACTCTTCATACACAGCGGCAGCAATCGGTTTTCCTTCAATCAGTTTCATTCGTGGGATTTAAGATCTGTTCGACTCGTTTTCGTTCGGCTTCAAAAGAATCCCCTTCTACAGTCGGGTCAATCGTTTCCAGCGCTTCAAACGTCACCGTGACCGTCGAAAACGGCTTGGGAAGCTGGAATCGATCCCAGCTCTTAAACTTCCAGGCCGAACTGTAATCAATTCGCACGGGTAAAATCGAAGCCCCGGTCGCCTGGGCCAGTTTGATCAATCCCGGTGCCACCCGGTATCGCGGCCCTCGCGGTCCATCGGGAGTGATCGCTACATCAAAACCGTTTTTGATCCAGTCCACCAACCCCAACAATGCGGCCACGCCCCGTCGTGAGCTGGATCCACGGACCGCATCACAACCAAATCGTTTCACGGTCGCGGCAATGATTGCGCCGTCATTGCTTGCGCTGGTTAAAACAGCACCTGTCCTCGATTTCAGATACTTCCGGTAAGCGACCGGCACTGCAAAGATCCGGTTGTGCCAGAAAACCCAGATCATTTGACCATCGGGATCTTTTTCGAGAATTCCGGACCTATCCTCCACCTTCCAGCGAAGGGTGACACAGACGACACGAATCAACGTCGCCGCCAACCAACCGATCACGACGGCTTTGAAGGGGAGCGGCGGTTGTGCATGGTTTTTGCGGAGCCCTGACATCTATCGGCTTGAACCTTTCGCCTCAATTCCAGATTCTCAAATCGCAAATACCCAAATTAACATTCATCAATCCCCGAATCGGAAGCAAACGAAGGACTTCCCCCCTATCAGAAATGAGAACGCGGCCTGTTTCGTTTATTATTTTTACGGAAATTAGAAATTTGTTCTTGTCTCATTTAATAAAAAGCGTAAATTCAAGAATCACCGCTGAAATCGTCCCGAACATGAATCGCCAGCAACCACCAGTAACACTGACTTCCAAGCCCCTGCGCCCGGAAGGTTACGCAGCGAATCCCCGGACATGCGGCAGATCCCTTTAGAATAGCTTGTTATTAATTAGTATTGGTTTCGATCCAACCCTGTTGAGTCAATGACTGAACAGGGTTGTTTCGTTTTCGGGGAAGGGAATTCCCGGGTTCTCGCTCAAGAACATCAGCGCCAGATAGCCGCAGCGACGTCAATTTGGTCATTCCCCACAGCAAAACAGCCATCCTGACGCCGGTTTGGTCATTCCCCACAGCAAAATGGCCATCCTGACGTCAGTTTGGTCATTCCCCACAGCAAAACGGCCATCCTGACGTCAGTTTGGTCATTCCCCACAGCAAAATGGCCATCCTGACGTCGGTTTGGTCATTCCCCACAGCAAAATGGCTATCCTGACGTCAGTTTGGCCATTCCCCACAGCAAAATGGCCATCCTGACGTCAGTTTGGTCATTCCCCACAGCAAAACGGCCATCCGGTCGTCAGGCCGCCTCCCACTTATCGGCCCCTCCGGAAGATTGCAAAATCAGTGCCTTTTCTTCAACCTAATCTGAAATGCGCGCTCTAAACCGTCGAAACCTTCTGAAATCCGCCGTTGTCGCACCACTGGTGGTTCCTTCCCATATTTTCGGGGCCAATGATAAGATCAATCTTGGCGTGGTTGGCTGCGGAGCGCGGGGAACGGCGGTGATGGATGAATTTCTCAAGCTGGATGACGTTCGGGTCGTCATGGTTTGTGACGTCGATAAATTTCACTACCGGGAACACACCACTCGCCACGGCCGCCCCTACGGACTCGATCCTGCTCAGGCCACCGTTGAGAAGAAATACGGCGGCGATTTCAAGTGCGACGTGACAAATGACTTCCGCGAGCTGTGTGCCCGCGATGACATCGATGCCGTCCTCGTGGCTACGCCGGATCACTGGCACGCCCTGATCACACTCGAAGCCCTGCGCAATGGCAAAGATGTCTATTGCGAAAAGCCGGTCACGCATCGATTTGCGGAAGGTCAGGCCGTAGTGGCTGAAGTCGCGAAACAGAAAGCCATCTTTCAGGTCGGCTCCCAGCAGCGCTCGGCCGATAATTTTCAACAGGCGGTCGATGCGGTCAGGAATGGAAACATCGGAGCCATAAAACGCGTGGAAGTGGGCTTGCCTGCGGGCTACTCCAGCACTGAGTCGAGCACCACCCCGGAAGAACCGCCTGCCCAGCTGGATTATGATTTCTGGTGCGGGCCATCACCGGTGATGCCTTACATGCGGGCTCGTCACCATCGCTGGTGGCGGGGTCATACGAATTTCGGCGGCGGAAACCTGATGGATTGGATCGGCCATCACAATGACATTGCCCACTGGGCTTTGGGAATGGACAAAAGCGGTCCGCTTTCTGTGGAGGCAAAAGGCTGGACGAAATCTCCCGTCGAGGTTTACGACACCCCGGTCGACTTCGAGGTTCACTGCGAATACCCCGGCAATATCGATCTGGTCATCAGTACCAAATTAACCGGCGGCACCAAGTGGATCGGCGAAGACGGCTGGGTCTATGTGAACCGCGGAAAACTGGAAGCGTCCAACAAGGCGTTGCTTTTGATTGGTAAAGAAAACTCAGGCGTGAAGTCCTCGAACACAATTGTCCGCGGTGCGACACTTCCAAGCCATCAGCAAAACTTCGCCGAAAGCATCCGCAGTCGGAAGCCCTGCCTGTGTGAAGCGGAAACCGGCCACCGGTCTGTGACTCCGGGCCACCTCGGGTTCATTTCCCAAAAGCTGGGCCGAAAACTGAAGTGGGACGCGGAAAAAGAGAGCGTGATAGGAGATGACGAAGCCGACCAGTTGCTGAAAGCGGTGAACTATCGCGGCGAGTGGTCGCTTGGGTAGATTATCCGATGAGAGCGAAGATCCTATTCTCAGTTGTAGCATTCAGTTTTTCGTTCGCGCCGTTTGCATTCGGTATTATCACCCAACCACCTTCTAAGGCGACCGTCTCTCCAGACGGGAAGCATCTGTTCGTTGAATTATCATTCAGGAAGAATTGGGATAGGAATCTGGAACCTTTTGAGCTCCCCGACGGGAGACGGATTGTGCTCCGCGATCAATTTGAATTCGATGGAGTCTACGACGTCGAAACATTGGATCTCGTTTGGAAATGGGAGGCTCCTAATCCTGGATACACAATTGAGTGGAATGAGGACTTCTCCTCAATAGCCTTCGTCCACTCCCTGGACTTCAAACAACAAAATGACGACCTCCTCCTCTTTTTTGTTAACAAAGGAAAGTTAATTAAAACCTACACTCAAGGGGAGCTGCTCTCCGGATTGAGGAACCATCGCTGGTTTATGCACAACAGTATTTGGCCTCCTCATTGGTGCGAAGACTTTGAGAAAGTTGATTCACGAATCGTTCTATCAACGGTAGAGCGGAAATCTTATTTCCTGGGGAAGTGGCTCGAACCGGGACTTCAAGAGTTCTATGAATTTGATTTGGTCACAGGAGAAATGATCAGCCGTCGCATTGAGAATAAAAAACTTATTGCCATCATCGTTTACATGGCAGGCCTGATCATACTCATCGTAGCAATCGTTTTTATTTGGATTCAGAAAAGGAAGCGAGCCCGTCTCAGAGCAGGTCACTCCGTCCGGCGATAAAATTCCAATGCGCTGCATGAGAATGTGCGGCCCCTCGCTCACAACAAAATCCAATTCGTAACCTTGGGAGGATTTTAGCCACAATTGGGGTTAGAATCGCCGTCCTTATTCGTCTCCCTCCGCCAATGACAAGCCGCCTTCACTTATTACCTTTGATCGCATCGATCTGCGCGATCAGCGTGGGAGGACGGGCTCATGCCCAGCAATATGAAACCGCGCCCGTTCTCGAAGCGAAGAAGATATTGCGGCCTGAAATACTTTCAGGGAAATCACATCAGGTCGCAGCCGCGGTCGAAAGTGAAGGCTTTCTAAACCGCTACGAATTAGTTTCCACTCTGGGGAACTTCACTGCCCTTGGGAACGAGCAGCTCATTGAACGCATCAAGGAACTGGAAGCGATCGCCAGACTGCAGGAATACAAACAGTCCGCAGAATTTGCCAAAACGCTTGAGCAAACCGCGACGGGCACGGTCGATCAGGCTTTGAATCTCGTCTTCAAACCCGGCAAGTCTCTGGCCATGATTGGCAACGGAGTGGGCAAGTCTTTCGTCCGCGGTCGGGAGAAATTACGGCGGGGATTGAAAAAGAGCGGCGCGGAAAAAGAACAGGCTTCACTTCTATACGGAATCGACACCGCCAAGCGAACTCTTGCCAACCAGCTCGATGTGGATCCTTACTCGACCAATGCCCTGCTTCAGGAGGAACTGACCCGCGTCGCGACACCGGTCGCACTCGCCAACCTCTCTGTGACTGTCGGGACCTTTGCCATTCCCGGATCAACAGCCCTCACCGCTTATAAAGGAGTGAAAAGCACTTCGGATCTTTCAGAGAAGGTCAAAGCGATGTCGCCCATCGATCTTCGCACCATGAACCGCGAACAACTGGACAGTCTTGGCGTGGATAAGAAAGTTGCCCGTCGTTTCCTGGACGAAGCCTGGCTTCCCCCGATCGACCAGGCGGTGCTCATCAAGTTGATCAGTGGATTCGAAAGCGCCCCTGCCGAAGGCAAACGCAACTTCATCGCCCGGGCCAGTGATGCGGCAAACGAAGCTGATGCCAATTTCTTTGCCCGGATCTTTTCTCTCCTGGCTCTTTATGAAGAACGGGAGAAAACGACCTTCACACAACTGTCACTCCTCGATGGATTTCCCATCGGCATTACGGACAAAAACCAATGGGTCATCCCACTCGATATCGATCTGCTGGCCTGGACGGAACCCATTGCGACTCAGGTGTCCCAATTCAAAGCACCAAAGGGATCGATCATTTATCTGAGCGGACGCACTACGACGCTCGCGCGGTCAAAACTCAAAGCGGCCGGTTTTGTGGTGAAAGAAGATGGCATGCCCGGAGTCTTTCGGGACGATTGGAAGCCGTAACCTTGAGGAATTTCAACCACAAGCGCGGAAGATTCCTGCGGCTTTGTGCAAGGTTTCCTCCCATTCCTTCTGCGGTTCTGAATCCGCTACAATCCCGGCTCCCACATGGAAATGTAATTCATTATCTTCGATGACCGCGGTCCGGATCGCTATGTTGAACCGACTCTCGCCATTGAATCCGAAGATACCGATTGTGCCGGTGTACAATCCGCGCGCCTCGGGCTCCAGCTCGGCAATGATTTCACGGGCCCTCTTCTTGGGAGCTCCGGTGATCGAGCCACCCGGGTAACAGGCAGCCAGAGCATCGACGTGATCAACCTCCGCCCGCAATTCCCCGCTCACGGTGGATACCAGATGAAACACCTGCTCGAAGCGTTCCAGTTTAAGCAGCTCGGTGGCTTCGACGGATCCAAACTCACAGATTTGCCCCAGGTCATTCCGCTCAAGATCGGTGATCATGATCAGCTCCGCGATTTCTTTAGGTGAAGTGATGAGATCATAAGCGGATTTCTCGTCCTGCTCGCGGTCGCGAAACCGGGGCCGGGTTCCCTTGATTGGGCGGGTCTGGATAGCACGGCCGGACATACTCAAAAACTGCTCGGGCGAGGTCGACAGAATATGCCGCACCGTCATTTCCATATACGCAGAGAAGGGAGCGGGTGAAGCTTCCCGAAGATGTTCGTAAAGCCCAAAGCGATCCATTTCCTCCGGAAACTCAGCGTGGAACCGGTGAGCTAGATTCACCTGGTAGATGTCCCCTGCTGCGATGTATTCCTGCGCTGTGGACACCGCTTCACAAAAGGTCTCTCGCTCCATCGTCCCCGAGAACTGAAAGCGGTTCGCCGGAAATGCCTCCATTTCAGCGAGGCAATTGATCTCTGAGCTGAGAGATCCAATCTCATGCCAGGTATCGTGCGCGTGATCAAAGATCAACATCTCCGGGAAAATCCCGAACTCAAATCGCCCGTCGTAATCGACAGAACCGATCAGTCCACCGCATGGAAACCCGAAATCAGGAAACGATTCAGCAGGCTTATTCGCCATGATCAGATCCCGCAGTGCCTGCCGGTCGGCTTCATCAAAAATGCTACCGCAGATCCTGCCGGTCGGTCTGGCTGCCACCATGGAGATCGAGGCATCGTTTTCTGCAGATGAAGAGTCAAAAAACACCAGGCCCGGCACATGCCGCAATCCCCGGGCTGCCACGACAGGCGATAGCTCGAGATCTATGGGCTTCGGAGTCAAAGAAGCGACTGTTGGTTTGGGAACCATTTTCTCCATCATGTGTCCGAATTGGCCACGGTTCAAATTTTGAGTTGAAAAACCCACGTTCCGAACTCTGTTATTTTGAACAGTGAAATCAACCTCCGATTCTGAAGCCCGCCGCAAGATCATCCATGTCGACATGGATTGTTTTTACGCAGCCATCGAACTGCGCGAGCGACCGGAACTCGTGGGGCAACCTGTCGCAGTGGGAGGCAGCTCGGGGCGCGGAGTCCTGACAACCTGTAACTACGAGGCCCGCAAATTCGGCTGTCATTCTGCGATGCCCGTCTTTCAGGCACTTCGACGCTGTCCCAAACTGGTTCTGCTCCCCGTGCGGTTTGATCTTTATCGCAAAGAGAGTCGCAGGATTCGGGAAATCTTCCACACCTTCACCGATCTCGTTGAGCCCTTGTCTCTCGATGAGGCCTACCTTGATGTTTCGCATCTGGACTCCGAGACAGCGACCATTGCCGCTGAAGTGCGGGATCGGATTCGCGAAGAAACAAAGCTGACCGCTTCTGCCGGAATTGCTCCCAACAAGTTTCTCGCCAAGATCGCCAGTGACTGGAACAAACCCGACGGGCAATTTGAGATTCAAGAGTCTGAGATTGATGCCTTCGTTCGCGATCTCCCCGTCGAGAAAATCTGGGGTGTAGGGAAACGCACCGCAGAAAAGATCCACGCTATCGGAGCCAAAACCTGTGGGGATTTGCAACAGCTGAGCCTCGTCGAGCTGGATCGCCGCTTCGGCAAATTCGGTCATGAGCTCTACCGGTTGAGTCGCGGCATTGATGACCGCCAGGTGAACCCGAACCGGGAACGGAAGTCAGTCAGCAATGAGCGGACCTACCGGGAGAATATCGAATCAGTGGACGAAGGCAGCGAGAAGCTTCGGCCGCTCATCGATGAACTGCTGGAAGACGTGGGTGGTAAACACAGCGACCGACAGATCCGTGAGGGCGTGGTGAAGCTGAAGTTCGAGGACTTTTCAATCACCTCAGCCCAACGTCCCATGGAGAAGATCGAAGCGGATGTCTTTGAAGAACTGATTCACGAAGCCTGGGCACGCGGCGAAGGAAAATCAGTGCGCCTTATCGGAGCCGGAGTCCGCTTTGTATCCGAAAAGAAGGACAAAGATTACAGCCCCCAGCTGGAGATGTTCTAACGATCCAACAGGGTCTGATCGATAACCCAACCCTGTCCGATCGAAATCACTGGATTAAAAAGGAATGCTCACCATGACGGAAGCAGCCTGGCGAAGGAAGTCGTCAGCGATCTCTGCTTCGTAGTCGAGCGAGACCGTGTAGGTATCCTTTTTATTGATCACAAGCCCTGCGCCCAGAATCAGGTAGTCGTCTTCGAGATTGAGAGGACGTGAAGAGATCTTGTTGGAAGAGAAATTGATCAACCGGGCGTTCACAGGAGTGTCATCTCCGAGGTATTGGTGATCCCACCCCACCCGAATGACCGGAGCTATATATCCACCAGCAGTCTCGATCGGCATTGAAATCTGCCAACCAAGCTCTGAAGTCAGGGAATCAAAGTCCTGACCGTCGACAGCAAGGTCAAACAGACCGGAGCCCCGCTCGCGATAACCTTCAATCTCCGTTCGGTTGTATTCAGCCTGAAGATAGGGACCGGTCACAAACGGCCCTACATCCATATGTGCTCCGGTATTAAACTGAGCAGCAAAAGCATCACTTTCAGTATCACCGAATGCCGTCCGGCTGTTCAATGCAGTTCGGGAGATATCATGATCAAGCCGTCCATAGGCCAGCAATCCATCGAGATAAAAAGGACCGTCATACCAGGAAGCGTATGCTGAAATAATTCCTCCGCTGACATCAGAGGAACCGAGGCCATTCCCCAGATCAGCATCCGTTTCTGTCCACGAGCCAGCCAGTCCGATCGCCTGATAATCATTGGGGTGATATTCAACCGCCACCGTTCCAACATAAGTGCGGGCGTCGAGTGACCGGGCGATTCCATAATTGTCGATCTGCAAATCAATCCCGTCGCCCTGCGCAAAGACAACCAGGTAACTGCCGTCGTCGAATTCGATCACTTTCCCCCCATCATCGGAAAATTCGTTGTCGAGTTTCTGACGCGAACCGCTCAGGTATCTCCCCGCACGAAGTTGCAGCAAACGCCCGCCGATATCACGGGTTGCGGCGCCCAGTCCTTGAAATGATGCGATCCTCTGAGCAATGGGAGCCGGGAGGCTGTTGGCAGCAATCGTATCGCGAACGGCCCGGCTGAAGACAATGGAGTTGTTTGGCCCTAATGTTTCGATGGCATTGTTCAGGCTGTTCGTGGCGCTACTCCCGGGAAGAATGTCGTTCACGGCGCTGCTGGAAAGATTAACTCCGGTGACATCTCCAATCGTATTCAGCACAGAGTCCAGAGTGGAAGTTACAGTCCCGGCTGCACTGCTAACCAGATCATTGACCGCGCTGGTCGTGTTGTTCACGGTTGAATCAACCGTGTTCCCCAGTCCATTCAGCAATCCCCCAAGTTGAGCTTGTGCACCCGGGGAGACACAAAGGATCACTGCAGCTCCAAAAAGAGACGCTATCGAACGGTGAATTGTTGACACATTCATTGAAAAGAATTTCTACAAGACTTTATCCACGGTGATCTCGCACCTGCAAAGCCGAAAATAAAGATTATGGTTAGGAATCATGACTTTTCTGGTGAATAAGAGCCGATTTTGCTCTCCAATCACAAATGGCTTCCTGCTTCTTACGATGTTGGGGGTCACGATCGGGTTGTCAGGCTGCCAGACTCACAACATCAGCTATCCACTGATGAATGCCCAAAAGGCAACTGACTCCAGTCAGGGGAAATCCAGGAAATCACTTCGTGTCGACCTGTTCGATGACACGGCGTCGAAAGAACAGAACATTCACACTAAAAGAGGGAGCGAATTCTGGCGAATAAACGGGCGCGAAGGATACCCGGGCGGGCAAATTGCACCGGGAGTCTCCAGAATGATCGCCAGGCACCTGAAACACAGTGAGACCTTTTCAACGGTCAGTGGACCGGGAAGCAGCAACGCAGATCTGATCCTGAAAGGCACTATTGCAGAGTTCAGTGCGAGCGGAAAAATCAATGTAAAGGCTGAAAAGGCACTTGCTGGTGGCTCTTTGGCGGGAGTGGGCGGTGCTGCGGTTGCCGGTGCAGGTCAGCGTGCTGAGACGACAAAAGTGTTTTCGAAGGTTCGGCTAACGAATCTCCGGATCGTTGATGCGAAGACAGGACGAACAGTTTGGACGACAGGACAAATCACCAGTTCAAGTTCCCAGGCAAAAACTCAATTCCTCAAGGCAGATGCAGATGTTCTCTTCCGGCGCGCAGACTGGGAGTTGCGTCGTGCAGTGGACCAGCTCAAACAGCGGCTGTCGAAAGCGAACCTTTAGGCCTCTAATCGGTGTATCGAGTGAAGTAGGTGTCAAACTCGATCAATTCGTCTTTTTTCGGCTTCTCTTTCAACTCAAAGACCTTGTCCGAGGCAAGTTTGTCTTTGGTCGAATCATAGACCATCACCTGAGCCGCCGCCTTTTTGCCGGAACCGGTTCCTGACTTAGCTTTTACCGGCACGGAAATATAACGCGTGTCTTTCGATGATGATGACATCCCGCGCTTCGCCATCCGGGCGGCCGTCAATGCGCTCTCCCTTTGCTCTTCACTCGCTTCATATCGGCCGACAACAGCGATCCAGTTAGCAGCTCCGCCAGCCGGCCCCGCCACAGTTCCGGCCAGGATTGCACTGCGAGCACCTCCCGGAACTCCCACACAACCGGACGTAAAAAACAGAACAACCGGCAAGGTACAAAACAAAGCGAAGATTCGGGACATCATAGATTGCGACTGACCGCGGAGATAAAAATATTCCTCTCCCTGCACCATTCAATCGCTTTCGGATTGCCTGCGCTGGCAGCTACGACATACCACTTCGATGCCTCATCCAAATTCCGCTCACCGCCGATCCCCACCTCAAGACACTTCGCCAGATAAAAGGTCGCCACCGGATCTCCCCCCTCAGCGCCATTGCGGAACAACTCGACAGCTCTTTCCGGGTCGGAATCGCCGCCCTGCCCTTTCAACAGCAACACCCCCAGATTCCCTTGAGCATCCCCACTGCCAAAGCTGATAGCATCACGGTAGAGCATTCGCGCTCTCGTAAAATCCTGCTCCATCCCCAGTCCTTTGGAACAAATAGTCGCCAGCATTGAAGCCGCCTTTCCATTTTTCGACAGGTAAGCCACTTCCAGCAATTCGATCGCGCGGGTCACATTCTGATCAGTCGCCTCGCCATAAAAGAAACACTCCGCGAGAAGGTAGGTGGCTTCGGCATTTCCCATTTCATGCCCTTTCTTTAAAAGCTCCAGCGCCTGCTTCTTCTGCCCAGGACTTCCGTTCCGTATCCAATCGAGACTCAACTGCTCCAGAGCTTCAAGGTTCAATTCGATCGGAGCCGCAGCCATCGGTGTAGATAGCTCAGTCAATTGCTCAGGCACCTCCAGCGGCGATGGAACCCGGGCCAGTTTTGCCAGAGTATCGACAGCGTTATCTGGATATTCAGCCGCAGTCGATCGGCTCCCCAATTCAATATCAGTTGCCGAACTTGATTGAGCCAACGTCCCCCGGGGTACGTTCGGGTATTCAGCCTCGGGCATCACAAGTGTATCTTCATTCTGCATCATTGGCCCGACATCTGCCTCTTCAGTCGTTCCTATGCCTGCCTCCGCCATCGCTTTTTCAGCCCGCACGAGAGCGACATTACTTAAAGCAGAAGTCACTTCACCTTCAGCAGCGGCTGCGAGAAAAACCTCTCCTTCCACTGCGGTCCCGGGATACTTGGAATTTGTCACGATCGTCGAGCTCTCCCCTTCCGGCTGAATCACGGAAGCGATTCCAATAGCCAACCCGATGGCCGCCACTGCGCAAATTATGCCCACCGGACCAAAAAAACGATGCCTCCGCCTGCGTTTATCAATGACCGATTGAATCTCAAACAGCGTTCCGGGACGTGCTCCGGGATCCGGCGAAAAGAAGTCACGATAGAGAGCCAGCACCTTCCGCGGCACTCCGGGGAGAGACTTCCGGTCAAAAGAACGCCCCTCCAACGGATCAACATAAAGAGGGAATTCACCAGTTCCCAGGAAGTAGGTAACCCTGTAAATGTCCCGCACGCATTTCATGCGGTGGGTCGTCCCTACATCCAACTCTCCTTCTGAGTAGGTGCCGTAGTCTTTGAAACTTACGGCCCAGTTCCCGCCACTGGACGACACAAAAATTTGATCAGGTGTGAGTGTTGGCCATTCCCCCCGTTCATGAACTTGATGACGGGCCTCCCTGACAATTGCAGAACTGATTTCAAGCAGCGCGGCTCCGTTCTCCGCAGATGGATGGGTATCGACAAAATCCACCAACGAAACTTCCGTTGGATGGTCTGTATCAAGTGTTCGCATCTGCACTTTGTCTGCTTTCTTAAATCCAATTATACTTATGAATAGGACGTCCAAAACACGTTCTTATTAAAAAGAATTTCCTCACCACGGGCCTGCCGCCAAATCCCACTATGATGGAAATATGACTTCGAGCCACTCAAAGTACGCCTCGTAGAGCGCGACTTCTTCCATCAGCCACACGATAGGTAACACCGAATACTCCAACGGGTTCAAAAGCGAGTCAGGCATATTATCGAAGACCTCCGTTTGGTTCTCCAGAAAAACGATCAATGCCGGGTAGGCAAAGAAATAGGCGATCATCAAAAGAAGAAATGCGACCGCCCACTGCATAGGCTTACGCCATTTCTCAAGCTTCACTTCAATGTCATGGCTGTGTTCCGGATCGTTCATATCCAGATAATCACACTCCCAGAAAGTCCCCCAGCCATTCGATGTATAAGGTGTAGAGATCCACATGCTCATCAAGATAAATGAGCGGTAAAACCGAATACTCCAGCCCGTCACTCATCCAGTCAGGACCGGATTGGATCAGCTTTGATTGATCCAGAACCACAAACAACACCGGATAGACGAAAAGGTACGCCAGGAGAAGGGCGAACAGACAAAGAATCCAGATCACCGGCTTACGCCATCGAATCCAGATAGATTCCCACCGCGCGATGGCATCGCTATCCTTGCCTTCTTCTGCAATATCCCGATCTCTCACTTCACCCGAATCGTCGCAGAACGACCGTGGGCGTCAAGACCTTCCACCTCGGCGAAGGCTTCTACAATCGGAGCGGACTTCGCAATTGAGTCCCGGTCCAGCCTCACAATACTCGTGCGACGCTGAAACATATCGACCGTCAACCCCGGGAATGACTTCCCTGCACCGCCGGTCGGCAGCTCATGACTCGGGCCGGCCAGAAAATCCCCAACCGCCACCGGTGAATAATTCCCCACAAAGATCGCCCCGGAAGTAGTGATCCTCGGTATGATCGACTTCTCCCGCCGCGTGATCAGTGAAAGGTGCTCCGGTGCAAAATCATTCACCAGCTGCACACCGTCATCCAGATTCTCAACCAGCACCAGCCAGCAACCCTTTTTCAAAGAACCACTCAGCTGCTTCTGACGACTCAGCGTCTTGATCTGTTTCTTCACCTCAGCCTGCACATCTTCCAACAGCTTTTCGGAGTCCGTGATAAATCCCATCACACTGTCACCGCCGTGCTCGGCCTGCGCCAGCATATCCGCCGCAATGAACTCCGCCTTTCCACTGGAATCCGCCAGCGTCACCACTTCGCTCGGCCCGGGCAGAAGATCCACCGCCATCACCCCGAACATTTGGCGCTTGGCTTCCACAACGAACGAATTCCCCGGACCATACGTCTTCAAGACCGGCTTAATTGTTCTCGTGCCGAATCCCATCGCGGCAATTGCCTGCGCCCCGCCGATCTTATAAATCTCAGTGGCTCCCGCCTCTTTCAGCGCATACAACAACGCCGGATTCACCGTGCCGTCTTTTCCCGGCGGAGTCATCACCACAATCTCCGGGCACCCCGCAGCCGCCGCCAACGTCACGGTCATGTTCGAAGTCGACACCAGCGGAGCCGTGCCACCCGGAACGTAAATACCCACCCGTTCAAAAGGCTGATACATCTCACCGACCTCCGCTCCCTGCGCATTCTTTCCGGTCCATCCCTTCCGCAGACTTCGCTTCGCAAAAGCCGCCACGTTCTTCCGCGACGCTGCGATCGCTTTCTTCGTCCGCGAATCCACGGCGTCATCCGCCGCCGCCAATTCCTCATCTGTCACCCGCAGGTCTTTCCCCTTTTTAAATACAGCCCCGTCAAATTTTTTGGAAAACTCAATCAATGCCGCGTCACCCCGCTTTTTCACTTCAGCAAGCACACCCGACACGATCTCCTCAACCCCGGCCGGAGGCGTGGCCCGCCGGTTCAGTTTCTTGATGGCTGAAGCGTAGTTCTTATCCTGATATCGAATGATGCGCATGGGATGGGGAATGTGCGATAAATTCCAAATCTGCCAACCGTGAATACGACGGAATTTTCGATTACGATTCAACCGGCTTTAAAGACGATCCTGATCGACGCTTCGTTGCAACAGGGTTAGTTCATCGATCGGACACGGTTGATTCGTATACCGGCCGCGCAGTCGAAAACAATCTTGATCCCGGCCTCCCTCCGGTCCCATGCTCCTCTGTCACAGGATTTTCCCACCTCCCATGAAACTCTTTTCCCTCATCATCGCAGCTCTCCTGGTCTCACTGACCTCTGCAAAATCCCAGGTCGTCTGCAAAGAAACCGACGATCACATCGTCATCACCCGCGACGGGAATCACGTGCTCACCTATCACAAGACCGCCAGTCTTCCCGATGGCGTCGACCCAAAGTATTCCCGCAGCGGATTCATCCATCCTATCACAACACCGTCCGGGCGGGTCATCACCGATGGCTATCCCGTTCCCCACCATGCTCATCAGCATGGACTCTTCTTTGCCTGGAAAGCCGCCACGTTTGAAGGCGAAAAAATGAACTTCTGGGAACCCGGCAAACAATCCATTCGCCATGACCAAGTCCTCGAGATCATCAACAACGACTCCTTCGCCGGCTTCCGCGTGAGCCTCGCCCACGAAAGCGGCAAAAGAACCATTCTGAACGAGGTCTGGACCGTCAAGGTCCATGCCGACACCGGTCACATCGATCTCACCTCGGAGCAGACCTGCGCGACCGAATCCCCACTCACCCTCGACAAATATCACTACGGGGCCATGGCGATCCGTGGCTCCCGTCAATGGTTTGCCGATGCCCACACCTCCGCCGGGAAAGGCGCGAAAGAAGATGAGTTCGTAGAACCCTGCAAAATGCTCACCAGCGAGGGCCTGACCGCGGAAGACGGTAATCACAGCCGCCCCGCGTGGGTTTGCATGACCGGTAAAGTCGATGCCGCACCGGTTTCGATCACTTTGATCCCTCATCCCTCCAATTTCAGGTATCCCCAACACGTCCGTCTCCATCCCAAGATGCCTTACTTCTGTTTCATCCCGACCGTGGAGGAACCTTTTACTATCAAGCCGGGGACCCCGTGGATTTCCAGGTATCGAATCATCGCCGGGGATGGTGCCCCGGACGCCGCAAAGATCGACGCCGTGCAGCAGGCCTTCGCCACGGAAAAATAGCCCTCCCCGCCTGCCACCTGCTTCCTCATCGCACTTCAGCGGTCTTGATCAAAACCGCCCGGCCCGCAATACTCTCGAACATGAAGAATCCCCTTCCCCGTCTCATCGGTCTCGCTGCACTTTTGGTCAGCAGCCTCTCCTTCGCCGATGCGCCGAAGCCGAACGTCCTCCTCATCATGGCCGACGACCTGGGGTTCTCCGATCTCGGATGTTATGGCGGGGAAATCGCCACCCCCAACCTCGATTCCATCGCCGCCGGCGGGCTCAAGTTTACCCAGTTCTACAACACCGCCCGCTGCTGGCCCACCCGTGGCTCGCTCATGACCGGATTCTACGCCCAGCAAATCCGGCGCGATTCCATCCCCGGGGTTCCCTCCGGTGGCGGTAATACCAAACGCCCTGACTGGGCCCATCTCACCCCGAAGCTGCTCAAGCCCGCCGGCTACCGCTCTTATCACACGGGCAAATGGCACATCGATGGAATGCCCATCGAAAACGGATTCGACCACTCGTATTATCTCCGGGACCAGGGCCGCTTCTTCAATCCCACCAAACATTTCAAAGACGACCAACCGCTGCCCCCGGTGGAAAAGGGCACCGACTTCTACGCCACCACCGCACTGGCCGATCACGTCATCGAAGTCCTCGCCGATCACTCGACGAATCACGCCGGGGCTCCTTTCTTCCATTACCTCGCCTTTGCCGCCCCGCACTTCCCGCTGCATGCGTTGCCGGAGGACATAGCCCTTTATGACGACGTCTACACCGCAGGCTGGGACGTCATTCGTCAGAAGCGCTGGCAGAAAATGCGAGCCATGGGTCTTCTCGATGAAACCATGGTCAGCGAACTCTCGCGGGTGGAACGCGACCTCGGCCCACCCTATCATTTTCCTGATGCCTTCAAAATCCTCGGTGCAGGGGAGATCAATAAACCGCTCCCGTGGGCCTCACTGAAGCCGGAGCAGCAGAAATTTCAGGCCAAGAAAATGGCTATCCATGCCGCTATGATTCATCGCATGGACATCGAGATCGGCCGCGTCTTTGATCAAATCAAAAAGATGGGTCAGTGGGAAAACACGCTTATTATGTTCCTCTCCGACAATGGTGCCAGCGCCGAGATCATGGTGCGGGACGACGGGCACGACCCTTCACTCCCACCCGGCGCAGCCGATACCTACCTCTGCCTCGGCCCCGGTTGGTCAACCACCGCCAACACCCCCTTTCGACGTCACAAAACGTGGACACATGAAGGCGGAATCGCCACCCCCTTCCTCGTATCCTGGCCCAAAGGAATTCCGGCCCGCGGGGAAACCCGTCGCAACCCCGGCCACGTCATCGACGTCGTCCCGACTTTGCTCGAGCTCGCCGGCGCCGAACCAAATGCCGACGCTCCGCCTTCCCCCGGGAAAAGCCTCACCCCGGTCTTTGCAAAAGACGGCACCAACAGCCACGACACAATCTGGTGGTTCCATGACGGCCATAAAGCCATCCGCATGGGAGACTGGAAAGCCGTCGCGCCCATCGCCGAACCGTGGGAACTCTACGACCTCGCCCACGACCGCGACGAATCCACTGACCTCGCCATCGCTCAGCCTGAAAAACTGAAGACCCTCGTCACCGCATGGGAGAACCGGCTCGAACAGTTCACCAAAGACGCCACGGCCGACCTTCCGCCCGCGGTTTTGAAAAAGGCCAGGACGCAGGGCAATCAACCCGCAAGAATGAAAGCCGCGCAGGAAGCCGCCCGCCCCAAGCGGAGCCAGGTCCTGCTCAATGGCGATTCATTTCTTCTCAACGGCCGTCACGCCTTTACCATGACGCCTGATCAACCCGCCACCACCGACGGCGGCAAGCCATGGATCTTCTACGGCCCCACCCTGCCCCGCACTCCCGACAAAGCCGAGAGCTGGATGCATCAGAAGTTTCTCGACGCCGGAGTCACCATCGCCGGGATCGACGTGGGCGAAGCCTACGGCAGTCCCAATGCCTTCCCGCATTTCGAAGCTCTCTACCAGAAGATGGTGGCCGATGGCTATTCAAAGAAACCCGCCCTGCTCGGTCGCAGCCGCGGCGGCCTGTGGGTCAGCAGCTGGGCACTGGCTCACCCCGACCGGGTCGCCGGCCTGGGCGGGATCTATCCCGTTTACGACTTCACCACCTATCCCGGCGCCCAACGCGCCGCTCCCGTCTACGGCCTAACCGAAGCAGAACTCCTCGCTCAACAGGATCAGCTCAATCCCATCAAACGCGGTAGCGAGCTGGCCGGGGCAAAAATCCCCGTCTTCATTATCCACGGCAAGATCGACAAAGTCGTGCCCCTCGAGCAAAACTCCGCCGCCCTCGAGGAAATCTACGAAGCCAAAGGCGCAGGCGACCTCATTGATGTGATCAAGATCGACGACCAGGGCCACAACTACTGGCGCGGGTTTTTTGAATGTCAGGAACTCGTCGACTTCCTCATTGCCAGAGCAAAAGGCGAATAGAGTATCCCCGCCCTGACAAACATAGAAATCGCTTTCGCTTTCCCCGCTTCTCTCTTACAGGGACGCACCGGCGCGCAGTCAGAGGAAATCAACCCGGGACAAAACCGGGAACGGTCACAATGCCGGACGCTCCGGTATTCCCCCACACCATCTCCAGCGAGAGATCCATGAAGATATCCGGTTTCCCTCACCCTCTGGTCAACTTTTTGCTACCATTCTCAGATCCGGCCCTACTTTGAAAAAGGAGAAACGCTTTACCCATGTCCTCACTCATCCAGAAACCGGCGCCCTCCGCAATCCAGCCGGAGATCTTCCGCATCTACGAGGAAGTCTTTCGTCCCCACATTGAAAAGATCTGGGGATGGGACGTCGCCTGGCAAATCGCAAACTTCTCAAAAGAGTGGGAGAACTTCGAAACGACCGCCCTCTACAACGAGAGCGAATTGATCGGCTACCATCAGGTCCGGCAGGAGCCGGAATACCTCATGATTCTGAATCTCGCCATCACCCCCCGGCATCAGGGACACGGATTCGGCACATTCATCATGGAAGAATTAAAGGCCAGAGCCACCACCGCAGAAACCGGCATCGAGCTTTCCGTCTTCAAGACCAATCCCCGCGTCCTCCCCTTCTACAACCGACAGGGCTTCACTATCGAGAGCGAAAGCGACGCCGGATTCAATTTGGTGTGGTCGCCAGAATAACTTACTCGCCACAGCAAAAGCAGACGTTCTCATCACCGCAAAGTAGCCGCCTTCGTAAGAAGGTGGTCCCACAATCCCCGCCATCCCACTACACCAACAACGAAGCCACTCCACAGCCCCCGCAAAACGTAGCCGCCTTCATCAGAAGGTGGCCCCACAACCCCCGCCACCCCACAAAACCAGCAAAGAAGCCACCCACCTCATCGCAAAGTAGCCGCCTTCGTCAGAAGGTGACCCCTCATTCCCCCGCTCTTTCCCCATCACTCGGGAACCTTTTGTTCGATCAACGACATCAGATAAGCTTCCAGCATCGTCATGCCTTTTTCCCCTCCATTGTTCCCGTCTTCCGGGTTCTCAGCACCGAGTCGATAGGCCTTGGCCCACTCATCCGGAATTCCATCTGAATCTGAATCCACCTCGGAAACCCCTCCCGTCTTTAAATCCGGCCACCCACCCACGTCTGCCTCAGAAGTGATAATGCCGTCGCCCTCTTCAATAAGATTCCATCTGGATTGCTTTGTAATGCGCGCATCAATAAGGTCCCTCCTCGGAACTACTGTTCCAATATAAGGCAATGACTCAGAACGCTCGTCGGTGTCTCTCCAGTGACTTTTTTCGAACCGGGCGGAGGCAGCTGGCTCACGAGACATTCGCTCAAACCTAAATTCGTAATGAGAAACCAATTCCTCACGTTGCATGCTTTCAGGCAGGTTCACTCCCCACCATTCATCCCCTGTCGTCTTGGATGAACAAATAACTGTATTCTCTGCTATGAAATATCGGGCTGCGGCTTCTGATTCGGTGAATTTGAACAAAGTTGGCATCCTGGGTGTGGCATTCCCAGCTACAAAAGAATTCCCTACCAAATTCATTCGCCCCAGGACATTCCCATCAATCGCTGTCTCACCCCAATTGTAGAAATAGTTCTGTCGCACATCAATCACTCCGCTGTCCCGCCCACCATCAGCGAGCTTCAATCCCGCAGTCCTGTGATGAGCGATCAGGTTCTGGTGAAGTGAAATGTTTTTCCCACCGGAAACCGAAAGCCCAATTCCCTCCCCGGCGTGATCTGGAATCTCAAAGCTTTCACTGACAATGCACCATTGCATCGTCAAGTCCTCACTGTTCGAGATCGACACCACACTTCCATGAGTCCAACTCAGCGAACAGCGATCGACCACGATGTTTTTCGAATCCACAACTGACAGGGCCGGCGCCCCCGCGACCGCCTCAGTTCCGGGGCGGATTCGAATGAATCGGACAATGACATCATGTGTCCTGATGACGACCCCGGCTCCCTTGATACAGATGCCTTCACCGGGACCGGATTCCCCCGCAATGGTAAGGAATGGATTGGTGACCTCGATAGGGCTCTCCAGTTTAATATTCCCCGCGACACGGAACAGCACCATGCGCGGCCCATCTGCTTCCAGCGCCGCCCGAAGGCTTCCTGGCCCGGCATCATTCAGGTTCTCAACAAAGAGCACCTTTCCACCCGCTCCTCCCTTGGTGAAGCGCCCGAAACCACCCGCAAGCTTGTAGCCGGTCAGTCCTCCGGGGGACTGAGGTTTCGTTGCAGCAGCAGCCGATGAAACCGGCATAACATCCGCAACATCAATGGAGCGAAACGTCGAAAAGCCATTCTCCAAACTGCACCCATGGAGCGTCGGAAATACAGCACCTTCTCCAAGTTTCGCATCAGTGACGAGGACCAGCGATTCTGATCGATCTGGGTTGCCCACAAACCTCGCGAAAAATGGTAGCCGGGGATCGGTCTCGAGCGCCTCCTCAGAAACTTCGTAGTCAACAACCCAGGATCCTATCTTTGTGACTTCATCAGAATCGTTGCCTACCTCAAGCTCTCCATCTGAAAACAATCGCAGGACATCGAAATGGTTATCGAGCCACTCACGAGACTTTGTGAACTGCGCTTCATAGTCTTCGCTTTCGGGACTGAGAAAGGAGCACCCAAAGATCAGGGAATCCAGTTGGCTGGCAGCCAGGTGTCGGTATTCCAGAATATTCGATTGCTCAAGCTCTTGAGAAAAGCAGTGAGTCCGCTTTAAATCTTCTTTGCTAATCTTTCGACGGTCATCCAGAAAAGACATGATGAATTTCAATGATGGCTTCGAGGTAGTCCCACCGGAAGTCCCCCGAAGGAAAAGAAGCTCTCTCAGCGGATGATTTTCGTCGCTGATGATTGCCGCCAGAACATCATCACGAATGGTCGGATGGGCGCCTCCCAGATACCTCATGATGGACCAGTAATTGCTCAGATCAGTAATGTTACCTTCGATGATCTGGTATGCGTATGACCTAGCGATCGAATCATCATTCAAGTTCGAAATAGTTTCACCAACCTCCAGTTTTTTCTCGAGGTCCTCAAAGCGATCAAACACTTTCCGCAGTTCAGGGACAATTCTTGCATCACCGAGAATCTCTAGATACCCGAGATAACGGGAACGAACAGACTCGACATCGCTTTCGCGCATCTCCCGAGCGTGATCAATTTGCTCATTGATAGATCCACTACGAAATCTCAAATCCAATGGCTCTTCTCCTAGCAGGGCGATGTCATCATGCATTGCTTTGAGGATTGCCTCCGCGACCGTCGGATTTTCAAATTTCGCAATCGCCGGGTTTTCAGCACCGGACGGTCTCCGTTCCGCATATTTTGCCTCATCTGATAGTCCAAGCATAGCCAAATTCTTGGCGGCCTTCTCCCGCCATTCCGGCTCGGTCCTCAAGATTTTCATCATGCGGGCATCGAATGGCAAGTCACCGTATTCATCCCAGAATGCCCTTACCTTCTCCGCCCTCCATGGCGCTGAATGAGTCAATGGGTCTGCGTTTATCTTAATGATCCCCCACAACGCCAAATGAGCTGCATCCCTTGCTGTATTGATCCGAACCGGGCCGGCAGGGCCACCCTTCAAATCACGAATCAGGCGTTCATCATTTTCCAGAACCTCAATCAATGCCGGGACGGCAGGATCTCCTAGCTCCACTAGCGATGCGATAATACTGTCGGTTGACCTGCCGCCAATAAAAGGGCTCTCGAGAAATGCTTCGTCCAACCGTTCAACTAAGCTTTCAATCTTCTCATCAACCGAAAGCCCTTCAATTTCCTGTGAGAGCAGTTTCGTCTTCTTCTCATAAGAAGCTTTTGCACGCGCCCAAAAATCTCCGTCTGATGATGCCGAATACAATTCATCTGGATGCGGTTCAGGTTTCCACCCCACTCCAGCCAATTCGTCGTTGAGCACTGACTGACTCTGACGGTAATTTTCGACACCGTCCGGAGACAGCTTTATGATTTTTTCAGCGCATTCTCTCGCTTCTTCGTAATCGAACCGCCCAAAATGGTTGATCATTTCAATAGCGAGGCTGTCCATCTGAAACTTCAGTTGCTCCTCGGGCGACATCTGAGCCTGCGCCAGAAACGGGATCCAGCCCAGGACGATTGCGATCATTCCACGTTTCATACCCTTTACTTGATATCACAGTCGCAAGCGGCCTGCGATATTGATTTTTTCGCTCTCCGCCATTCCAGCAGCCTTCCAAATCGCCAAAGCAAAACGCCCGCAAAGCCATCAAGACTCTGCGGGCGCATCGCTTGAACCGGACGTGGCCGGTCTGCCTCACGATTCCTTAGGTTGCCGACGAACTCGACGTCGTGGAGGAACTCATGGCTGAGGATGAGGTCGATTGACTGCTCCCTGATGAGCTCTGACTCATCGACGAGGTTGACCCCGATGTTGAGCCTGAGCTGGAAGTGACAGTCGATGTCGATCCAGTGGACCCAACCGATGACGAACCACCGGAGTTATCAGGCGGTTCAGCCCCGACACCGGGAGAAATTCCCCCGGATTTTCCGTCGAGCAGATGCTGCTGCATATACAGACTGATCATCTCCGGCTGACGCGGATACATGATCATCAGCGTGGCCAGCGTGATGTAGAGCTCCGTCTGGAGATCCAGTCGCGCTTTGCGGCGTTCTGCTTCAGTGGCAACCTTTACGCCGGTTTCGGTTTCGCTTGCTTCATAGAGAGCCGCCCATTGGTCACCCAGTGCGGTGGCACTGGCTACAATGGGAGGTCCCAATTCTGCTTGATGGAGGGTCACACCAGCGACCATCACATTCAGCTCTTTAGCGAGTTGATCATCACGGGCACTGGAAAAAACGCTACGTCCTTTGGGGAACACGTTTTCCATTTCAGGTGATGGATCGTTGAAAGCCATCAGCACCGCACCATAGATGGGACGGACGGCTTCTGTCAGGTTGGCGCGAAAGGTGTCTTTCGCGAGTTTCACCCCTTTTCGGATACCAAGTTGGATGGCATCGTCTGTCGTGGTGCTTTCCAATGCAGCAAGGGCCGAAGCCGTTGCCGCTATGCGACCGTTTAATGCCCCGGAGGGATTGTAGGCGGCCGCTCGTTGCAGATGATCCGATGTAAACGCGACAACATCTTCAAGACTGATGTCTGCGTCGTCGAACGGAACGTTTCCGTAGTTGTATACTTTACGCATTATACTATTTGTTTTTATGTTAATGAACAATCCAGAATGGATCGTTACGACGCGACTTACCTACCCCTAAAAAACCGCCCTGAAAAAGGTCACTGGGTCGTTTATGCACCTGTTTGAGCATTTTTTTCACTTTTTTTCGCCCGTTTCACCGAAATTTCCGAAAAAAATTCGAAACGCCACGCGATTTCATCGACTATAGATAAAACAAATTCATATAGTAAACCTCTGTCACATTCTCACTAAGTCCCGAAAATCGAAAGTTTCACCCTTCACCCACGTAATTTGAAGCAACGGGTTTAGAATCAACCGGCGCCCTGTGAAACTGGTGAACAAGTCGATAATCGACACCTTCCAGAAGCCATCCCGAAAAAACAGGAGCCCTTCCAAATCGTTTCGGAAGCCGTCCCGAAAAAACAGGAACCCTTCCAAATCGTTCCGGAAGCCGTCCCGAAAAAACAGGAGCCCTTCCAAATCGTTCCGGAAGCCGTCCCGAAAAAACAGGAGGCCTTCCAAATCGTTCCGGAAGTCGTCCCGAAAAAACAGGAGGCCTTCCAAATCGATCAGAATGTCGCCCTGAAAATCCGGAACCGGCCACAATCCAGAGCGAAAACTGTTTTCCTTAAACATTTTACCATCAGTAACTTGAAAAGCATCCGCCTTTCGGAGTTCGGCGATTTATCGCCGCTTTGGGAGTTACCCACACTTTCTAAATGGGTGCCGCCCGGTCTCTCACTCCGCATTCTGATCCTGTGCGCCCTCATGAAACCGAATCTGGAGCGCCTCGCGAAGCAGGGGATGACGTTAAACCCGGCTTATTCCAACAGCCCACTCTGTTCTCCGACTCGCGCCAGTATCCTGACCGGATAGGGTTACTACTCCGATTCAATAGGGTTGATTCGTTTCACCCATTCGAACCAATAGCCTCTATAACGCAGAAGGCGCAGGAAGTTTCGACCTGACGGCGGAATTCCGGCAGTTGCGTTCGCGCTTTCGCTGGGTGACGCTCCAATCCCATGAAGAAAATTCACGTCCCGGTTTTGATCGCTTTGTCGGTGGCGTTTTCGTCCCCCGGACAGGACGTCAATTATTCCGACCTGTTTAGTCCGGTCCATGGATACCAAACCCGTGAACTCAACGATCCGTTCACCCGGTTGATAGCGGATATCGAATCCGGGAAACGCGAACTCGACAACCGCAGTTCAAAGGCATTCATCGCCAGCATACTGGAATATCTTGACGTTCCGGCCAGTTCCCAATTGCTGATTTTCTCCAGGACCAGCCTTCAAACGCGGAGAATCTCGGGGAGTAATCCCCGGGCTGTTTATTTCAACGAGAACGTCTACGTCGGGTACATTCCCGGCGGAAGTGTCGAAATCGTTTCGCTCGATCCCGAGCTTGGCGGAATCTTCTATATTTTCAAAGTACCAAAGGGCGAAGCACAACCGGTGTTCGAACGGGGGGGACGGCTCTGCACGGACTGTCACTCTGTCTCCAAAACCCGCCGCGTCCCCGGGCTCTTGACCCGGTCGGTGATTCCCGCTTCCAACTGGGGCAAACTCGTGGCCTTCCGTGACGACGAGATGGGGCACCAGATTCCTTTGAGCGAGCGTTTTGGCGGCTGGCATGTAACCGGGGAGCCGGGGATCTTTGACCACAAGGGGAATCTGAAAGGCGAGAAAGTGGGTGGAAAGATCGTCACCGATGCAATCGAGCCGGGCACTGAATTTGATTGGTCTGCGTATCTCACCGAGACCAGCGATATCCTTCCGCACCTGATCCTCGAACACCAGACAGGATTCATGAATCTGGTTTTGGAAGCCACCTACCGGGCACGGACCTATCAGCATATCGGCAAAGGAGAAATGAAGCCGGAACATGTTGCGGTGCTTCACGGCCTTGCCGGGGAACTCGTTCGCTACCTGTTGTTTGCCGACGAAGCGAAATTTCCGGCAGGTGGGATCCGGGTCGACCCGCAGTATCGCGAGGATTTTCTCGCTGATCGCAAGGAGGCATCGAACGGGATCTCGCTGAAGGATCTTGACCTGGAAACCCGGATGTTCAAACACCGTTGCAGTTACCTGATCTACAGCGACGTCTTCCAGGCGACTTCCGATCTCTTCAAGCAGCGCGTATACCAGGTTCTCGGCGAAGCGATCAGTACCGAAAAACCGAACCCGGACTTTGCCTATCTTTCCGTCACCGAAAAGGAGGCAATCCGCGGCATTCTCCGGGAAACGCTCAGCGATTTGCCGGAAGGCTGGTGAGGGGGGCGGTCTTAGTTCTTAGTTCTTAGTTCTTAGTTCTTAGTTCTTAGTTCTTAGTTCTTAGTTCTTAGTTCTTAGTTCTTAGTTCTTGGTTCTTGGTCCCTTCTCGCGTATCATTTCGAGCTTGATCCTCAAGAGTTTCTGCCGATCATAATAAGATGAGAATAGCACTGGCCCTAATATCCCTGATTGGAGCCGCGTCGCTTCACGCCGCGGAACCGCTGATTGTTCCCGATTACGTTGTATGGTTCGAAGACCTCGAGAATCTCGATGAGGTCAAAAAGGAAGCCGCCAAAGAGAACAAGGCTATCTCTTTTCTCCTGATGGAACCAGGCTCCACGTGAGGGCCGTCCAACGCCGCCAGTTTGACGGCAATCAAAGCGATCAAGGATGACTCGGTGATCGTGTTCATCGATGGCTCGAACCTCCACCTCACCCCAAAGTTTGTCGAAACTGCCTACGAGAACGCTCCCTTAATGGCGACGCCGATCGTGGCCGTCTTCGATCATGCGATCACAAAGGAAATCGGCGTCTTGGGTTACAGTGACATCCGAAGTCGCGACGGTTTAAAAAATTTAAAGGCTAAAATCGCTGAGTTGCGCGGCACTGTTGATAAAGTGACCAGCAGCCCCGGGGCCGGCAAAGGGAAAATCGCCAAGCTGACCAGGGAAAAAACGGAATAAGTCCTTTTCGTTGAATCCGGAAAGTGGTGAGCGCGTCTGGTCTATGGCGCTGAAGTTTTTCGCTGCTTGTCGGCAGTCGGGTTGTGGCCTTCACTGATTCATGAAGATGGAGATCTGTCAGACTGTCTCGCCTCAAATCAACCCTGCCGATGTAAAAGCGGATCGATTGGGGAAGGCCCATGGTAAGGGTAAGGTTTTCGCCGCAGTGGGACTTTTTCTGGTGACGCTTGCTTTCCTGACTGCAGTGAGAACTGCGAGCGCAGCCGAACCTGCTGGGAATCGGGAAGAGCGGCGGGTTGCCTCCGAGGCTGATCGACTGAAGAACTGGCCCAACTTGTTGGGGCCGGCGGCCAATGTGTCACCAGCCACCGGCCTGTTGAAGAATTGGAATGGCGAGACTGGCGAAGGAATCAAGTGGAAGACCCGGATTCCTCTGCCCGGCTACAGTTCGCCGATTTATTGGGATGGAAAACTCTACCTAACCGGTGCCAACGCATCGACCCGGGTCGTCTATTGCATCGATTCCAAAAGTGGTGAGATCATTTGGAACCGGCCAGTGAAGAATATTCCCGGATCTCCAAAGGGGATTCAGGTCCATGAGGGCACGGGTTATGCGGCATCGACGATGGCGACGGATGGCGTTCGGATTTTCGCGAGCTTTGCGAATGGCGACCTTGCCGCGTTCGACCTCGAAGGGAACCCGGTCTGGTCAAAGAATCTTGGGAAACCGGACAATCTCTACGGCCATGCTTCATCGCTCGTGACTCATGGCGACGATCTGTTGATTCAGTATGATCAGGAGAGTCTCGGATACGTCGCAGCTCTGGATGTAGCGACCGGAGAGGAACGCTGGAAGACGGAACGGGATTTCCGCTCTTCCTGGTCGATGCCACTGGTTGCGATCATCGACGCTCGCGAGGAGGTGATTCTCGCGGCCGAACCGACGGTGGTTTCCTACGATCTGAAATCCGGTAAAGAACTCTGGCGGATTGATTGTCTCAAATACGGTGAGGTGACGGCGGTCCCGGTCTACGCTGACGGGCTTGTCTACGTTTCTGCGGATTCCGCCAATCTCAGCGCGATTGACGTGAAGACTCGAGAGATTGTGTGGGAAAGCAGCTTCTCCAAGCCCGGGGTCTCCACGCCCCTGCTCCACAAAGGACTGCTCTACTGTGGGGCCGACGACGGTGCCTTTGCCTGTTTCGATGCGAAAACCGGAGAAGAACTCTGGACCGAATACGCGGATGACGGTTTTTATGCCTCCCCGATCCTGGCGGACGGAAGAGTCCACCTGCTGGACCGCAGCGGGACGATGTACATTCTCAAACCCGGCCGCGAATTGAAAATTCTCGGGCAGTCCCACCTCGGAGAGAAAGCTTCCTGTACACCGGCAGCGGTCGGTGACAGCTTCTACATTCGTGGAATAAAACACCTTTTCCGAATTGGTCCCTGATCAAGGTGGACGTTTGCGCTCATGACCGGGTGAAATCGGGCGAAGTCTCCTGGAAAAGTCACGCAACACCCCGGCGGCGATGACACCTCGGAATTCATCGCCGCGCTTCTCCCGCCCTGACATCTGCGCACGAAGCCCATTACCGCGAGTGAGGCCATCAGCTGTCGGGAATGGGCAAACTGACGACCGGAAAGCCCCCCCTACCGATACGGTGGGCCGGAGAGCCAGCCGACAATCGAATTGCGCTTGCCGGAGGTCACTTCCGTCACACGATGCTGAATGAACGACGGAAAAACCACCACGGTCCCCTTGCGACGGGGCGCGGTCTCCACGCGGTTATTGATCTGAAACTGTAGGTCCCCTCCCTCATAAGCATCGGCATCGCTCAATTGCACGGTGATGCTCAGCTTCCGGTGCGAAGCCGGCCCGACCGCGAAATCGAGGTGCCAATCAAAATGTTCGCCAATCCCGTATTCAGCGAGCTGAAGCGGTTGCAAGAACCCCTGAATATCGAACCCATACCGCTGCATGTTGACCCCGGAGCCTAACTCCGCAATCCGGTTGTAGATCCAATGCGTTTCTTCGGAGGGCTCCAGAAACATCACGGACGATTTCCGCAATTCCTCACGATACGGCTCATCACCCGTCACCTGCGCTTCCTCTCCTTTATCCGCGTCCCACAAGTCGAGGATGCGGTCAACTTCGTGGGGCATAAAGCCATCAAGTGTGATGAATTCCGCGAAGTTAGGCAGCGTCGGGGCGTCGAACGGGAGGGTGTATTTCACAATATCGGGACGCTATGATTTACCGGACGATTGTCAATGTTCAGTGGGGATTCCACGCATCACTCCTTCTCTTCCGTCGGGTCTTTCCCCATCAGATATTTCTCAAACCAGGCGACGTCCCATTCCATTTTGGCTTTGCGGTGCGGGTACGTGATGGGCGAATGCCCCGCATCCGGGAAAACGATCAACTGGGTGGGTGCTTTACCGTATCGGCTAAGCCCGCGAAAAAGGGTTCGGGCATGACTCGCCGGAACGCGGACATCATTTTCACCCACTTGAATCAAGGTTGGCGTAGTGACTTTTCCCAACCCATACAGTGGCGAACTCTTCGTGTATAGCGCCGGATCATCCCACGGCAGGCTGCCGTCCATGTAGTTGATCACATGACCCGGTGTATCTTCCAGCCCCCATTGCATGACTTGATCGATCACCCCGGCACCGGAGCTGGCCGCTTTGAAGCGGTTCGTATGTGTGATCAAGGCGTTGGTGAGAAACCCGCCGTTGCTCCAGCCCATCACCCCGAGTTTGTCTTTGTCCGCGATGCCTTCGGCAATGAGCCAGTCCACCCCTTTCATGATGTCTTCGACCTCGATGTCGTTCTCCCGCCCGATCAGATCGATCATAAACTGGTCCCCATAGCCGGTCGAGCCCCGGTAGTTGGGCGAGAAAAGCGCAAAGCCTTTGCTCGGGAGCAAGGTGCGGCCATAGGGCCAGAACTGGAATTGAAACAGCGTCGCCGAAGTCGGACCGCCATGAATGTGAACAATCGTCGGCAGCGGTTTGTCCTTCGAAGCATCGTAGCCCGGCGGCAGTTCAAGAATTCCCTCCACCGTGTCGCCGTTGGCGCCCTTCCACTGAACCACCGAGATCTGCGGCAATTTCCAATCCGCGACCTGCGGGTTCAATGTGGTGAGTCGTTTCAGTTCAGATTTGGTTTTCACCAGAAAGAGGTCGCCTGAATTCTGCGGATCCGCTTTGACCACGCTGAGCTGTCCCGCTCCGGAAACGCCAAAGTCCGAGACCGCGATGTCCCCTTCCGTCATCGCCGCCGACTCGCCCTGAGCCCCGTCTTTCAAACCTGTCACGGAATAGACATGGGCCCGTGCCTTTTTCTGACCTGCGAAATAAAGCCGCCCCTGATTCCACAACATGCGGCCGCCATCAACGGTGACGCCTTCGGGGCGATTCACCTGCCAGACCTTGGCCGTGGTTGTTTCGGTGCAGTAAATTTCTGCCGGATAACCGTCGTAAACCACCCGGAAGGCGAGTCGCTTGCCGTCACCGGACCAGGAAAGTTCTTCCAGCCACCCGTGGCGGTCCTTCTCGAAGCTGCGCCACAACACGTCGTCGACTTTGGAGATGTCGCCGGATTTCACAGTGAGGAGATCCACCTGCGACTTGCCTTCATGGGTGATCAGCAAATCATCCGGCACGGTGATCATCGCAATCAGCGACTCGTCCGGAGACACCTGGAATTGGCGGATGTATTTGCCCTCATCAACGATTTTGGAAGCACGCCAGGAGGTGAGATCGAGCTTCCACAATTGTGAAGTGGACCGTTCACCGTGTCCGTAGTCCACGCTGTCATGAGCTTTGCGAAGGGCCTCCCATTCGTCATCATCCGTCTTTTCCCCGACCGTGTAAAAGAGCGAATTTCCATCCGCCGAGAGATCGAAAGATTCGATTCCCTCCGCCAGCCGGGTCACCGGAGAGAGTTGCCCGGTTGCGATATCGATGCGCCACACCTGCGTTTTGTTATTGTAGGGAGCGACCTTGTTTTCATCGCGGGACCGCTTGCTGGTGAAGTAGAGCATCGTGCTGTCAGGGCTCCAAACCGGATGGCCGTCCGGGGCCGACTCGAACGTGAGGCGGCGGATTTTCCCGGTCTCTGTCTCCACAACCCACAGATCCGGATTGCGGGTGTCTTGAGGAATTTCCCAACGTTGTTCGACGTAGGCGATGAACTTGCCATCCGGCGAGGCCACGCATTCGGAGACATAGGATTGGGTGAAGTAGTCATCCACCTCGACGAGGCGTTTTTCAGCAGCCGGGGCGGCGAACGTGAGAAGAGCGAAGACAGGAAGAAACAGGGTAAAGCGGTTCATCATCGGTAGGATCAGCAGAAAAATGCACCGACATCCTACCTGAAGTTTGAGCAGCAGGAGAAGGCTTTCTTGTGAAAAACCGGTGACAGGGTTTCACGATCCAACAGGGTTGGTTCATCGAACAGACCCTGTTCGATCGTGCGGAACCGAAAAGCAATCGGCCGATGGTGAGTAGCCGAACGCCATCCGACAACGATGCCGGTGTCGAATCCGCAGTGTGCCCCCTCTCCCCTGGCATGAGACAGCCATCAACTCAGAACAGAGCTTCACCTCCGCAGGCTCCGCCCTTTGAAAAGAGGGTCTCTTGGCCCGTCACGCAATGATCTCGTTCACGACGTGACCATAGACGTCGGTGAGGCGGAAATCCCGGCCGGCGTATTTATAGGTCAGGGCTTCGTGATCCAATCCCAAGAGATGCAGAACGGTGGCATGAAAGTCATGCATGTGGACTTTGTTCTGCACCGCGTAATAACCGAACTCATCGGTCGCTCCGTGTGCGTATCCACCCTTTGTGCCGCCACCGGCGCACCACCAGGTGAATCCCTGCGGGTTGTGGTCCCGACCATTGCTTCCCTGAACGATCGGCGTCCGCCCAAATTCCCCTCCCCATATAACGAGGGTGTCTTCCAGCAATCCGCGCTGTTTCAAATCGGTCAACAGTCCTGAGATCGGCTTGTCGACAGCCAATGAATTCTTTTCGTGACCGCCCTTCAAATTTCCGTGCTGATCCCACACGTTCGGGGTGCTGACCTGAATGTAGCGCACTCCAGCCTCGGCAAATTTCCGGGCGAGCAAACACTGACGTCCGTAGGTATCGGTTTCTTTGGTGCCGATTCCATACAATGCCTTGATGTGCTCGGGCTCGTCTTTGGTGTCGATCACGGCGGGGGCGGCGCTTTGCATTTTGAAGGCCAGCTCCATGGATTCGATCATGCCTTCGACGGGAGCATGTTTGGTCCGGGCAAGGTGCTCGCGGTTCATTTGCTGGAGAAAATCGAGCTTCTTCGACTGCAATCCGGGATCGACTTTTGAATCGATAAACTTGAAACTGGCTTTGGCATCGAGCTTGCCATTGGCCCCGATGGTGGTGGCCTGATGTTTGGCAGGTAGAAATGCCGGGCCGTAATTCCGCGGCCCGCCATGCGAGGCACTGGGGCTGATACTGATGAATGCGGGAAGGTTTGAGTTTTCCTCTCCCAGTCCGTAGCTCACCCACGCTCCGACGGATGGCCGCACAAAATTATCGGTGCCGGTATGGGCCATACACACGGCCTGCCCGTGCGACTGGCCTTTGCTCTGCATGGAACGGATAACGCACAAATCATCGACATGCCGAGCGACGTTCGGAAAGAGTTCGCTGACGGGGAGCCCGGACTGTCCGTGTTGGGAGAATTTCCACGGGGATCCCAGTAGCTTCGCCTGTCGCGTGGCAGATGGATCAAGATTCTTGGCCGGAGCAAACGGCATCACTTTCCCGTCCCGTTTGGTCAGCTCGGGCTTGGGATCAAAGGTATCAACCTGTGAGGGTCCGCCATGCATGAAAAGGAAGATGACCCGCTTTGCCCGGGGCGCGTGATTGGCGATTGCGCTGTCCGCACCGGCTGCCATGGCTGAGAATGCCAGTGAACCGAATCCACACGCGGCCCCCTGAAGTAAATCACGGCGGTTCAGCGCAGGGGCATCGTAGTTGAAGCAGGCTGTGGATTTCATCATGCGTGTCATGTCAAGTTACGGTGTGGATACTATCGAATTTCCTCTTTGAGTGTCAATTCAGGCAGGGCAACGTCATGACGGCAGAAAAAACGTGTCCAAAAGGCTTTCGATAGCCCTCATATCGAGGATGATACGAAACATGAAACTATTTCCGGCACTCTTTTGCTTCCTGGGAGCAACGGTTTTGACCGGCTTTTCTCAGGGGAAAGCCGGCACGTCCCCGAACATTCTTTTCATCTTCGCAGATGACATCGGATATGAAGCTTTGAATTGCTACGGGGGGCTGGATTTCGAGACGCCCCGTCTCAATGCGATGGCGGAGGAGGGATTACGTTTTAACCGGGCGTATACGAGTCCGGTTTGCACACCGAGCCGGGTGAGTATGCACACCGGGCTTTATGTGCCGCGCCACGGCCACACCGGGGTGCTGCCGGTTCACTGGGGAACCCGGGAGAAAGTCAATTTTGAGGCGATGCCCACTTACGCGCAGTTACTGCGCGGCAATGGCTACCTCACCAGTACAACGGGTAAGTGGCAGTTGGCGACGCTGGAGGTCTGGCCGAATCATATTCGTGATGCCGGGTATGATTCGTGGTGTGTCTGGCAGATCTGGAGGAAGGGCGCGAAGACGATGCGCCACTGGACTCCCACGTTTAATGAAGACGGCGAGGTCCGGGACGACATCGCGGACCGGTTCGGGCCGGATGTCCTCGCAGATTACGTGATCGAACAAATGACGGAGGCCAAAGAGGCCGGGAAACCGTTCTTCATTCTTCACAACGAATTGCTGCCCCACGATCCAATCATCGATACGCCGGATGATCGTAAACTGGGCCGCAAAGCGAAGCTGGGAAATATGATTCACTACATGGACAAGCTCGTCGGCCAGCTCCTCGATGCGGTGGATGATCTCGGCATTCGCGAAAACACCTACGTGGTTTTCATGGGCGACAACGGCACGCACGATGTCGATTTCAAAAATCCGAAGGCCGGTGAGACCGGTGAAAAGGCCCACACCCGTCACACGGAAGCGGGCAATGTAAACGGCGGCAAGTTTCAGCTCGGTGATGCCGGAACTCATGTCCCGTTGATCGTGTGGGGGCCGAAAGCGGTACCTGCGGGAGCGGTCTGCGATGACCTCGTTGATGTAGTGGATCTGTTCCCCACATTTTGTGAGCTGACTGGAACTACGATCCCGGAATCCATCGCCATTGACGGGCGGAGCATCGCCCCGCAAGTCCACGGCAAACCGGGTATTCAACGGACGTGGGTTCACCATGCCATAAGCGGGGGCGGCAAGCGTAAGAGCGGGGAAAATCTCTTTGACGGAAACTGGCGTCTGTTTCGCAAGGGCGAAGAGCTATGGGATGCCCGCAACCTGCCGGCCGAATCGGTCATCGAAACTCCAACCGGAGACGCAGAAGCTGCCGCTGAGAAACTGAAAGCAGTCTTCAGAACGATCTCCAAGAACGGCCCGCGTCCGCCGATGCCTTTTCCCGGCGAATAGAATTTCACGGTGTCTTCTACGTGTGTGGCTGCTTTTTAATCGGCAAGCACCCCGTCCGGTTCGTCCACCGCGGAAACGGCTGACATTCCGACAACTCTCCCGAGAAACCGGCGGCACACGGATTGGGCGCGCCCGCAAAATGTGGCCCGTGAGACTCCAAAGCTGCTGAGACATTTTCCGTGATCCATCCACACGGCAAGCTCTGCCACTAGGAAGATCATTTGGAATTGAAGTGACCAGATCACCGATGAAACGGGGAGCCATCGTCGCTGGTTAAGCCGGAAAAACTCTTCGTGAAACTGAATATGTTTCACCTCGTCACGCGTGATCTTGCGGCACATGGAATGGACAACGGGATCGGGCACATGCTTCGCCAGAAGGCCGTAATAAGCTTCGGCGATCAGCTCAGCCGTGAGAAGGATCTGGAGGTTGAATTCCAATCCAAGAACGGCTCTGACTTTTCGGAAGATTGAGTTCATCCAATGTTTCTCCTTCAGCTCACCTCCGTAATACCGGACTGCCTTTGCGAGGATCTCTGCGTGATATTGTTCTTCGGCGATAAAGAGATCCACCGCCCGCTGGTATTCGGGATCGTCCTCACAACTTTGTTTCACAAAGCGTTTGAGCCTGGTTCCGCCACCGCTTTCTCCCAGCTGAAATGTGGCCAATGATGCGACGAGGAGTTTCGTACGGTCCTGTGAAGCAATGGGTGATTCTGCCATCCAATCCGGTTCAGTCCAGGCATGGCGGTTTTCTTCGAAATGGCGGATCCATTTTTTTGCATTCATGTGCTCAACCGGAAACAGGGAAATTATCAAGGCGGGATTGATCGAATCAGGCGATTGCTTTCAGTGTGTCGAAGAGTGCCAAACGACGTTTTTCCCGGGTAAATTCCTCGAGAGTGGCAACAACGTCCTGGATGGTTGCTTCGAGCGTGGAGGTGCCTGCGGTCACGCCGACGTTCTGCGATTGCGCAAACCAGGCGAGCTTCAGATCGGCAGCGGTCTCAACCTGAAACGCCTCGCATCCAAGATCCCTCGCCCGGTCTGCCAGTTGTTTTGTGTTGTTGCTGTTGTTCCCGCCGACGACGACAACGGTGTCGCAGATATCCGCAAGATCGATCAGGGACTTTTGCCGGTTTTTGGTGGGCTGGCAAACGGTGTCGATAAACTTGACCTCATGCCCGGGGCGGCTTGCGCGGATTTTGTCGACCAAATCCTCGACAAGGGAGACGGGTTGGGTTGTCTGCGAAACGATGCCGATTTTATCCCACTCTTGTGGAATCTGATCGATCCCGGATTCATCAAGCAGCACAATGGCATCGGGGAAATCAGTGACCAGCCCGCGTACTTCCACATGATCGGCCTGGCCGATCACAGCCGGCTTATATCCGGCGAGGACAAGACATTCGAGTGAGCGGTGAGCTTTCTTGACGAGTGGGCAGGTCGTATCAAAAACCTGCTTACCCGTGCCGGCCCAGGCTTTGCGAACTGAGTCGGCAACGCCATGGGCGGTGAAGACCACCGCCTCCGTTTTGACGGAGTCCGAAGTGAGGTCGAGACTTCCGATCTCAACTCCCGCCGAGTCGAGTTGTTCCTGGACGACCGGGTTGTGAACGAGCTCGCCAAGAACTGTGGCAGAGCTTTCCTGTGCAATCTCGTGTGTCTTCTGGATAGCGTCACGAACGCCGAAACACATGCCGTAATGAGTAGCTAAGTGGATTTTCATAAGGATGGATTATCTGTGGTTTCTCTATTTACTTTGTTTCACAAAGTGATCTTTCAAATTTTTTCAGGAATCTGGATCTTTCGACAGGTTCACGATCTGCTCAAGAATCTCGAGGTAAGTTTGAAAGGCCTCCCGACCGTTATCGGTCAGAGCGTATTTGGATTGGGGGCGCTTCTCCATTTCCTTGGTGATGGAAACGTATCCCGCTTTGTAAAGTGTACGAAGGTGGGTGATGAGGTTGCCGTCGCTCAGACTCAACTCACCCTTCAGATCCTGAAACCGCCATTCCTTCCGTGCCGCGAGCAGGGTCATGATCGCAAGACGGTTTTTCTCGTGGATCAGTTTATCCAGCTTATCGAAATCAAACATTGGCTTTCTTCTTCGAAATGACTCCCGTCCAGAGAGCGTAAAGTGCGCAGAGGAGTCCAAACGTGATCATCATAACAAAGCTGGCCTGTGAGACCGAGTTATCTCCCGGTAGTACGCCTCCGGTTTCTTTCCACCAGAAAATCCCCAGACCGGAGACAAGCAGCGCCCAGCCAAGGCGGGTGATTGAGCGGGGAGCGAATGAGCTGGTTCCGAGGAGGCTTATTCCGGAGAAGACGACCCAAATGGTTGCGCAACGGACCGGATCCTCGCTTACAAAGGCGAAGATCAATCCGATGATGCCTCCCGCGAGGAATCCCGGGAGCATTGCAATGACGCCATGAACCATCTGAGGCGAAGGAAAGTCTGAACCGCGACGCCTGGAGTCCCGGAAGAGTAAAATGGTGTTCACGCAATCCACGATCAGGAGAACGACCAGCCAAACCGTGACAAAGCCGCCGATCCCCACATTGATTCCTTTTGCGTAGAGCCAGCCGCCAGCCAGGAACGTGACGATCGCACCAATAAGCGCCGAGGTCGTTGACAGAACGCGATATGACGTGGCCCGCTCCATCAACTCGCGGATCACTTTGAGGTTTTCTTCAGCAGATTGCATCTTAGGAAACTTACTTTGTTTTACAAAGTAAGTTGAGACTGCTTTCAGAAATGCGCAAATAAAATTATTCGCCCCACTTTCTCCAATCGCCTTTCAGGATATAAACAGGCTTCAGGCCAACCGCCTGCCGGAGGCGCTCGGCGATCTCGGAACTCCGCATACATCGGTTTCCATCACAATAAACAACAATAGGGCGTCCTCTCGCCGTGCCGATAATTTCAATGTGCTTTGCAATGAGAGTTTCCCAATCCTCTTTGTTCAACAGAATGGCACCCGGCATGTGGCCCTCGGCAAATTTTTCCGATTTCCGGGCATCGACCCAGAGGACAGTATCGATGCTATCTCCAAGCTGTTTCTTAAGTTCCTCAGGCTGGAGCGCCATTGGGTCAACGATTTCTGACGCGTACCACGCCGGAGCTCCGGGGTGAAAGAAGACTGAAAGCAGTGCGAAGATCAGGGCCACTCCCAGAATCACTGCCGCCTGAAGAAGAGTCGATTTCATGACATCAGATCAGTTGTCATCAATCGTAAAAAACGCCATCTGCAATTTGTGGTCGTCGATCTCCACGTCATTGGTGATTCTGACAAACCCAAGCATAAAGTCATCAGTCGATTTCGGAGTGACTGTAATTTTATAGATTCTGCCTTTCTCCACCTCTTCCAGGGAAGCGGTTACCATCTCGGGGCGTGAGCTGGAGACTTCCGTCACATGAATAGGTTTGTCCCGCAAAGTTCGGAAAGTGAAAGTCCTGGGTTCCGGCTTTTCCCCGACCTTCCATTTTACGTTCTTGGGTTCGATCTCAAGGATGGGGGGAACGTTGACTTTAACGGGCAACAGTGCGGCGCGCACGCCAGGTTGATCGGTTTCGACCATGATCATTTTTTCCGCCTCTCCCATGAGCTTCTCGATTTCAAAGACAGCATCGAGGGTTGTTGATTCGCCGGGGTCGAGCACGGTGTCGGCCACTTCCACCTTCAGACAGGCACATGTGGTGTCGAGTTTGGTAACTTTGACCTGCGTCTCGCCGTCGTTCCTGATAGTGAAGTGAGCGGAAACCGTTTCATCACCGGCTTTGGCCTCGACCTGAAAAAAGGCAGGCGTATAGACCAGTGCACCTTTGGTCAACGAATCCCCGGACTGAGCAGACTCCGGAGGGGGGGCCGGCTCATCAGAGGGAGCAGTCTTTTCACCGCAGCCCGCTGCGAAGATCGATACCAGAAAAGCGATCACGAACCAACCGTATGGGTTCGATGAATCAAGAGGGTGGGAACGTGAGCAATGTTTTGAAGGGTGTTTTTTCACGGTGTGGGAAGATACCACTGATACAGCATGAAATAAACAATGACACCGGTCACACAAACGAAGAGCCAGATGGGAAAGGTCCAGCGGGCCCATTTCTTGTGCTTAACAAAGTTCCCTTTCGCAGCAAACACCACCGTCGTGATGATCATGGGCAGGTTCACCACAGCCAGAATGGTGTGAGGGATGAGGATTGAAAAGTAGACTTTTCTGGCAACGGGAAATTCGGTCGGAAACCGGGTGACCACGCCCTGCTTCATGGCGTGGTATGTGAGATAACATCCCAGGAACAACGTGGAGAAAGTCAGCGCAGCGATCATGGCGTTGCGGTGAGCCTTCTTTTTTCCCTGCTTGATCAGAATGAGCCCCAGGATCAGGCAAACGGCGCTCAGCCCGTTCAAAGTGGCATTGAGGGGCGGAAAATCGGAGACGGAAAAGGCAAGAATCGACATGGGTTATTTCTCGTTGTTGTCGCGGTCAGTTGGATCGTCGGGGTCGAAATTCTTCAGCAGAATTTCTACATCTTTTTTCAACCGCTCAAAATTGAGTGCCCCTAATTCCTGGTGCATGACGTCGTAGAACCCCCGGACGTTTGCAAATTCATCAACCAGAACAAGTCGCTGATCATGCATGTAGGGTCCGACACTCGCAATCGTATCGGGATCGGTATTGACCTGAGTCTCGAGAAGCTTGAATTCGTCCCGCATGTATTCCTTGATGACTTTTTCGTCTCCGGTGAGAAACCACCAGTTGGGAACGTCGACGCCTTGTTTTTTGACCCAGGCGTTCATTTTTTCAGGGGTATCGCCTTTCGGATTTACACTGATGGAGACCAACTGAAAGTGCGGGTATTCTTCAGCAAATTCTTCGTGGAGACGTGACATCACCGAAGCCATGCCGAGGCAGCCGGATGGGCAATCCGTATATTGATAGCCAGCCACGAAAACCTTTTTCTTAAAAAGGTCATCATTGAACGAAACCTCTGTTCCGTCGCGGTTTGTAGCGCGGAGGTTTGTCTCCAGCTTATACATCAGGCTGGGCCGGTAGTTGGCAGCCTCGTATCGATTTCGCTTCAGGTAGGAACGCGTGATGAAGACTGAGCTCGATATGATCAGTGCACAAATTACTGCGATGCTCCCCCACCAGGCTTTGGGATTGAACGGGCGCGGCTCGTAGTAGTCATCGGGAAGACTCTCGTCTTTCTTGTTAAGGGACATGTTTGTTTTCTACGAAAGTGAATTGGTTTTCCAGGCGCCATAGGCGAAGCCAAGAATAAGGGGGAGATAAAGGAGGGTATAGAAGAACAGCTTCCGAGCATCGGGGCGCTGCCTGGTTTTTACGAACCGGATGGACAACCAGATCATGAGAACACCGAGAATTACACCCGGCACAGCAAACCAGAATGCGGCGTCTCCTGACCAGGCGGGAAGGATCGGAAGAAGCGCAACGAGAACGGAGAAAAAGAGTGCGAGTTTTGAAGTGAGCCCTCCTGAATCATCTTCATTCGACCACATGACAAACCCGCCCTGCCGATACTGCTCTCGATACATCCAGTTGATGGCGAGGAAGTGGGGCATTTGCCAAAGGAACAGCAGCAAAAACAGGAACGCGGCTCCCCACGTCATGGTCTCACCGCCGCCTGCCGCCCAACCGATCAATGGGGGTAATGCGCCGGAGACTGCGCCAACGATCGTGTTGCTTGATGAACGTCTCTTCAGTGGCGTGTAGACAAACAGGTAAGTGAACAGAGTAGCAGCTGCGAAGAAAGCCGCGAGTCCGTTGACCTTCGCCAGCAGATGAAGGATGCCGAAAGCACTGAGCAACCAGCCCAACACAAACGCTGCCGGTCGCGGAATACGGTTAGATGGAAGCGGACGATCAGCGGTCCGGTCCATCCTGGCATCGGCATCGACCTCCATGAGCTGATTAAATACTGCTGAACCGAATGCCGCGAGGATCGTTCCCAACACGGTGTGAAACAGTATGGCCCACGAGAAGTTCCCGAAGGACTTTGAAGCAACGAGGTAGCCGAACACAGTGGTCACGACGACCAGGATACTAAGCCGGGCCTTCGTCAACATCATAAGATCCTGCCGCGCGGTAGCGAGGATACTCGAAGTCGATCTTTCTGTGGTTTGCGCCATTTCCATGTGAAAATCAGCGTGAATCGGCGGCAATCAAGGTCTCGTTTTTCGAACGAAGAGCCCACACAGCAATGGTGAAAGCGAGGGCTAAGATGCCAAGGCCATTCAAGACGTGGAAATTGGTAATCCAGAAAGACTTTCCGGTGACGATCACAAAGATACCGAGTATGACCTGGGCCAAAAGCAGGCCAACGACAACAAGTTGGCCACGTACAAAACGGGTGGCTGTATTTCTCTGAAGCATCAGCCAACCGAAAAAGGAGAGAGCCATTACAAGAATCGTTATCGCCGTAATTTTGTGAAGGAACATCACTGCAATCATGGGATCATTGAATGGCGGAACCAATTCTCCACCGGTTCTCAGGATACCGGTATCAGCAAGGCCAAAGCGATGATGATGCCGCATATAGGCACCCAACCCGAGTTGGATCAAAATCATAACGACGCTGACGACACTGATAGTTTTCAGTTTCGTTCCAGTTCTATAGCCCACCACAGGTCGCTTTTGATTCCATCCCGGTGCCGCGACAAGAGCAATCAATATGAGGACACAAAAGAAAGCCTGAGCGAAACATCCATGGAAGACAGCCCACGAATCAGAAATTTCAGTGACCCGGAGTCCTCCGAAGATTGCCTGTGCTGTGACCATGAGGAGCGCCAAAGCAGCCAGTTTTTCCAGCAAAGTCCAGCCCCGCTTTGCCCAGCTCCAGGCCAGCCATACCACCGGTAAAACGCCGGCAACTGAGCCGGAGAGCAGCAGCATATTACGCCGGTCGGCGTCCTGAGTTTCCATTCCGGAAGCCACAAAGATTCCAAAGACGAATGCGAGATAAATCAGAAGGGCTAAAACTTCCCCCGCCCTTTTCCCGTTCCTTCCATAGACCCAGAATAACAAGCCGAGGGTCAGGAAACCTACGACATTGGCAAGCAGCCGATGGGTGTGCTCGAGAAACGGAGCCAGATTGCTGAGCCATCCATCAGGATTTACAGAACCTAAGCTGAGCGGCCAGTCGGCGAACACCATGCCTGAGCCCGTGGTAGTTGTGGCCACCCCCCACCAAATGAGGAGAACAGTGAATCCGATCACGACGCCGGTGTATCGGCGGAAAGCGCGAGACGGAACAAAAGGTTTCGGAGGGGATTTTGAACTCATGGGGTTTCCACGGAGTTTACGTATCAAACTCTATCGCGGAAACGCGGGAAGCCGCGAAGGGGCCGATTTCAATTCTTTGGCAGGAGCGGTGTCTGCCCCTTATACCACTCATCAAATTCGGCCTGTTCTTTGACAACGACAGTCGCAACCATCTGGGCATGGCTGGCCCCGCAAAGCTGAGCACAAACAATATCCCATTCACCGGCTTTCGTCGGCACGAACCACATTGGAATTTCCGTGCCGGGAATTGCATCCTGCTGGCTGAACAACGGAACAATCGCCAGACCGTGAATCACATCTTTGGAAGTGACCTGAATGATTACCGGACGACCGACCGGAACCACCAGTTCATTCACTGAAATAAAATCGTCCAAAGCATTCACGTCTTCTGCATCGAGTCCAATACCGTTGGAACCTGACTGAATCAGAAACGGATTGGTTTTTCCAACCAGGTTGTCTTCACCTGCATAATGGAAGGTCCAGCGAAACTGCTCACCCACGGCCCGGAGATTGACAACATCATCTCCGGTTGGCTTCTTCTCGATATCGGCGCGCTTTGCCCAAAGCGGGTATGCAAATCCAAGGAGAAGAACAACCTCAACGATCACAACACCAACTTCCAGGTGAGTGGAAAAGTGTGAAGTGATACCATGATAGTTGGCCTTCGGGTTCTTTTTCTGGCGAAACTTCCACAAAATTACCCCCAGAAAGATTGACCAGCCAACAAGGAGGATGGCCATGAACCAGTGCACAATTGCCAACATGTGATTCCCGATTCCGGCGTGTTCAGCCGCGAATTCGTGAATGTAGAGGATGTCGTTAATCCATTCGATGCTATCCATGTGATATTACGAGTAAAGGGAGTTGGTTTACGGGCCCTTCAAGGGACCCAATACTAAAAAGTGGTCAGGCAGTGGGGTCGGTCAGTTTTGCACGCTTGGCGAGGTATCCGATGAAGGTGAGAAAACAGGCCAACACAAACATCAGGATTACGAACAGAGCCAGAATTGCCCAGTTTGCAGCGGTTGCCGTATTATCACTGGCCCCGGACATGCACATTGGGCATGCGAGGATCGGGTTGATAACTGGTGCAAGAAATGAAAAACTCATGATTCAACTCAAGTGATAATTTGCTTCATTTTGCGGACGAAATGGATTCCGTACCCCAGAAAAAAAACGCCGGCGATTGCACTGATCCAACCCATGATCCGGAAACTGTCCGGTAATCCTCTCATCAACAACGCCCACGCTCCGAATCCGACGCACGTAAGGGCGGCAATAAAGATAAAGAGAACGTGAAAGTGTTTCAGTGACATGGGAAAGCTCAGGTTATTTCAGCGCGGAGAACCCTTGAGTCCAAACTGTTTCATAGGCAACTTTGATAGGGTCCCACCAGGCAAACAGCGACAGACACATCAAGCCAAGAAAGAAGAAAAAGGTGAAGAGCAGAAACTTGTAGATCAAAGATTTCTCATGGTTGAGGTGCATGAAGATCAGCGCTACCAGCGATGCTTTAACACAGGCGACCAGAAGACCGACAATGACATCTTCCCAGGAGGCCCCGGGGATTCCCATATCGAGAGGCTTCCAAATACCTAAAGCCAAAGTGATACAGGTGCAGGCAAGCAGTGTCCAAAGGACTTTCCAATAGAGCTTACGGTGCTTAGCAATTTCTTCAGGGGAACTGGCCATGGTTATCTAAAGTAAGAAAAGTGGTTTCTAAAATCAGAGAAGATACATGATCGGGAATAGGAAAATCCAAACCAGATCGACAAAGTGCCAAAACAAGCCACCGACTTCGACACGATTGGCAAGATGCTCCGGGTTTTTGAGATAAAGCTTTTTCCCGAACAGAACAAAGAAGGCAAGGACCAGCGCACCTCCAATGACGTGAAGACCGTGAAGAGCGGTCATTGTGAAATAAATGGCGTAGTAGTTGCCATAACGGGGACCATGGTTCCCCATAAATTTGATTTCACTGCGGGGAATCTCAATTGAAGCATGGCCACCATGACCGCCGTGTCCTTCACCATGCTGCTCATCAGCATGGTCTTTGTGAGGATCATCAGCAGATTTGTGTTCTGCAGCCTTTTCAGGGTGATCTCCTTCGCCACTCTCCTCAGCATGCAGGTCCAAATTCTTGAAGCTATGCAAGTTAATGAAAGCACTTTGCACAATCTTTCCGGGAACCGGCTCTCCAGGATGTCTCTTACCCCAGTGTTCCCGGATTTCGGTAAGGCGCTCGGCTTGAGCTTTTTGCCAGGCTTCCTTTATGTGTTCGGGATAATCTTCAAAATGCTTCCAGACTTCTGCATTGTCCTGCTTCACGAGCGGCACCATCTGCAGATCGATTTGGTGGGGCTCCAACTTGACCAAGTCATTCTTCAGCGTTCCCTCGACAATCGTTGAATCGATGTAGTTGAGAGTTTTCTCATCGTAACTGGTGACCTTCCGATCCTTGGCATGAAGAATAAATGGACTTGCAGCCACAAGCTCTGCCTTGGAGCCGATTGATTTCAGTGGCTTATTCTCACCACTTCGTTTCGATGCACGGAATTCTTTACGGGCTTTGGCCAATGCGGATGAAACCTCCCGCCGCTTTCCATAATACCAATGTTTCAGATCGGACTTACTTCTGATGACAGCCTTCTGTGGCTCATCCGTCCACGCATGTTTCCCTTCGTAGGTGAGTTCAGGAAAAGGTCCTGAAACATGGGCTGCAAAAGCGGGTAAATCGCTCAACAAACCAAAACTGATCTTGGTGCCTTCAAAGGTAATTTTGTCGGTCCCCTCAAGGACCTCGCCCTCAATGACTGAGTTATCCTTCAGCTTCACACCAAAGTGGTGATTGAGCTTATTGTTGTACTCAATGGTCTTGTTGACCATGAAGACTGCAGCACATGCAATCACACCAATCATCCAGTTTCGAAACGAATTCCATGAGCGCTCTTTGAGAGCAAGCCAGGCGAATACGACGAACACAGACGAAAGAATCAGGATAATAGTGTTCAGGAATCCCAACCAGACATAGTTGCCATGGACATCGAGTCCCATCGGCCAGGGTGTATCAATCCCCTCATTTACGCCCACCCGGAGGAAGACATATGCAGAGAACAATCCACCGAAAAGCATCACCTCTGATGCAAGGAACAGCCAGATTCCGACTTTGGCGTTGTAAAGCCCAGTGTCTCTACGGGCAGTTACTTCGTAAGGAATTTCCATGATTTCGCAGATATAGAGGAAAGAAAATTATTCACCCTCAACGGTTTCTTCAGAGATGGGGGCTGGGCTGACCGGCCCCGTATGCGGGTCCGGCTCGAATTGTGGAGTGAAGTCGGAATCGGCTCCAGGTACGCTGTATTCGTAAGGATCACGATAGGCGACCGGCTCCGTAGTAAAATTCCCGTGTGGCGGCGGAGTCGGTGTAGCCCACTCCAGTGTTGTTGCATCCCAGGGGTTATCACTATTAACTTTCTTGCCGTGAAAGGCACTCCAGAACAGATTGATGATGAAAGGCGCCTGGAAGATAGCCAAAGTCCAAGCGGACAGAGAGGTCACAACGTTCAAGTCGATCAACTTCACGGCCGCTCCGGGATCAATGATGTGGCATAGCTCAAAGAGCTTTGCCATTACCGTTCCGGGTTCAGCAAAAATCTGTGAACTGATTTCCTCATACGCTTTACCACCGTCAAATGCACGGCGGTGGAACCCGGCCATTCCCTGAAAGAACATTGGAAGGAAGATTCCGTTCATGCAGATCAATGATGGCCAAAAGTGGAGATGCCCCAGTCGGGTACTCATCATTCTGCCCGTGTGTTTTGGAAACCAGTGGTAAATCCCAGCGAAAAGCCCAAAAATCGTTCCGGGAGCAACCACATAGTGGAAGTGTCCAATCACGTAATAGGTGTCATGGAGGTGAAGGTCCGGGAGGTTGAATGCCAACGGCAAACCTGTAAGCCCACCAAAACCAAACATTGGGATGAAAGCCGTCGCGAACAACATCGGGATATTGAAACGGATTGATCCACCCCACATTGAGATGAGGATTGACGTGATAAGAATCACCGAAGGCACCGAAATCAGAACGGTTGTGGTTTGAAAGAAGGTCGAAATCGCCGGCCCCATACCGGTCATATACATATGGTGAGCCCAAACAATGAAGCTCAGGAATCCAAGCACCATCACGGCATAAACCATGGTCTTATAGCCCCAAAGCGGTTTTCGGGTATTACACGGAATGATCTCAGCCACAATTGCGATCGCAGGGAGAATAAGAACATAAACTTCCGGGTGTCCAAGGAACCAGAACAAGTGCTGATACAAAAGCGGGCTTCCACCACCAGCGGCAATGAATTCAGCTCCGCCAACATTCAAACCAGTCGGAACGAAAAAGCTTGTCCCTGCAAGACGATCCATCAACTGCATGATCGCAGCGACCTCAAGTGGAGGAAACGCGAGCAGAAGAAGAAAGCCAGTAACAAGCATTGCCCAGACGAAGAATGGGAGCCGCATCCAACTCATTCCACGACAGCGGAGGTTGATGATTGTGGTAATGAAATTGACGGCACCTAGAAGTGACGATGAAATCAGGAAAACCATCCCCACCAGCCAAAGAGTTTGCCCGGTCCAAAATAGATCCCCAAAGTGCAAATCAGTCGTCGTTGCCAGAGGAGAATAGTTTGTCCATCCCACTTTCGCCGCACCGGAAGGAAGAAAGAAAGAAACCAGCATGAACAGTCCACCTACGAAGAAGGACCAAAAACTGGCCATATTCAGCCTTGGGAAAGCCATATCGGGAGCTCCAATTTGAAGCGGCGTGACGTAGTTACCAAATGCACCGAACGCAAGCGGCACAACTCCCAGGAAGACCATAATCGTTCCGTGCATCGCACCGAACATATTGTAGAGCTCACCCGTAACTTTTCCCTCATCATCCAACCACGACTGGAAAAACGGTAAATCCGACAGCAAAGGCACTTCACGCCCGGGGAAAGCGATGCTCCATCGCATCACCATCATCAGAAAGAAGCCGAATGCCAAAAATGACAGGGCAACGAAACCATACTGGAGACCAATCACTTTGTGATCGGTAGAGAAGATATACTTCTTCCAGAATGGAAGCTCGTGATGGTCGTGTTCGTCGTGTGCGTCTGCGCTCATGGGTATTTGATGCTTCAGCTAAAGTTCAAAATAGTCGTTAAAATTTATTTCTCCAAAAATGACAGGCTACTGAATAGCCTCCCCTGTTTGGAGATCCACTTTCGGCCCCTCAAGCATAGCGTCTTCGGGGATAGCCAATAGTCCAGCTTCGTCCCACGGTGCTTTCCCTCCAAACTCCTCACGAGCAGCCTTCATCATTTCTGTAGTGACAACTCCATCGTCCCCTTCCGGTAAAGAACCGTAAGTACGACGGATGTAAGTGGCAACTTGAGCCAGCTTCTCATCATTCAGCGCGTTCCACGCCGGCATCAACTGGTTGTAGGATTGCCCGGCAACAGTAAAGGGACCGTTAATTCCATTGATCAAAATTGCAGCAACACGTTTCGTGCCTCCATCGACCCACTCTGAGCCTACCAGTGGTGGATACTGGCCGGGTGCACCCAAACCGGAATCCTGGTGACAAAGTTTGCAGTTTGCATAGACCTTCTTACCACCCTTCATCCAACGGTCGATCCACGGAGAATCGTCTTCAGCTCCAGCGCCAGCAGCCTCACCTGGGCGTGGCTCAGGCACATAGCCATCATGTGCGTAAATAGTATCTTTAAACCCGTTACTGTTTCCAAGAACAATTCCGCCGCCTATCAATGTCAAGGCACAGAGAACCATCGCCGTGATTCCCATCTGCTCCTTACCCGCAGGAAGGAGAACACGCTCACGCTTTACCGCATCATGCATGTCAACCACACTGGCGGTTCCCGATTCATAATCGAGATTTTGATCGCTGTTCGAATCGCTGCTCATTTCTGTTTCAATTTTTCAAATCACTTCGTTGCAGGCAAGGGCTGGTCTTTCTTCCGTGAAAGCAAATAGTCGACCAAAGCCTCAGCATCTTCAGAGGGAACCCACTCGTCTCCTGACTTTGTATAAAGATGACGATACGCTGGCATTGCAGTGTATTCAGATACGCTCTTCGGATTGCTCAAGATGCGATGAAGCGCTTTTCTATCCATACGCGATCCCACATTCGACAAATCCTGCCCAATCCGCTGGTATCCCAGATGCGCAAAGGCCTCTCCCGCGTAATCCTGAGGACGGGTTTCGCGTGTCTGACCTTCACGACCGCCCCAACCATCATGCCACATGTCAGGACCGGCATAGGTAGGGCGAACCATCTGAGTATGGCAATAAGCGCACCCCTCACGCGTGTAAATTTCAGCACCAAAATCGCTTGCACCTGTCCGCGAAGCAACCGGTGAAGGATATTCAGTGTATCCCCCCTCAATTTCCTGTCCTTCAGCATATGGAACAGGCGCTGCAGAAGCTTGACGCACATAAGGCATCACGATCAACAGCATCCAAGGCACTCCGAACGCCAGTCCGAGACCTGAAAGGAGCTTCCATAATTGATTCCGATTCATTCTAAATTAGTTCGTCGATTCTTCTGTTTCAGGCTCCCGCTTCAAACCCGGCAGCAGCTTCAGCACTTGCAGCGCCCGGCTTGCCATGAATCAAGGTAGGTCCTTCTGTCTTACGACCTCGCCCGATAAACATCAGGGCCATTTGATAAACAAACCATAAATTGGAAATACCAATCATGATCCAGGCCAAAATCCTTCCAATGACATAGCCCTGACTGTTTTCAACCGAAAGACCGAAACGTTGAGCATAATCCGCCATATTTCCACCCTGCGCGATACCTCCCACGAGCATGGCAATGACGACAGTTAAGATACCATAGGCGCTGAGCCAGAAGTGACTACGAATCATACTACCCGAAACCCATTCGCTTCCAGTTACACGGGGCACGATGAAATACATTGCACCGAAAATGGTCATCGAAAAGAATCCGTAAATAGCCAAAGTATCCAGCCCCACCGTAAAGTGGCTGAATTGAAGAATCTTACCGATCGCGAAAAACGAATTCAGTCCGGAGAGAATTGCATAGAGGGCAAAAAGGAACATCCCGAACATCGTGAAGCGCAAGCTGGGGCTATACTCCCACAATTTCGCCCTCCCCTTCAGGGTCATCAATAGATTAACAGCCGTGGCAATCACAGCGAGAATCAGAAAGATCGAGGCTGCCCCGCTGATTGCCGGCATCCAGGCAGGAAAAGGACCACCCATGAAACGCTGGAACCCGGTCCATCCACTCAAGATGGCCAATACCCAGAATCCCATCTTAGCCAATGGATAACTGAAAATCGGTCGCCCTGCGATCTTGGGCACGATGTAGTAAGCCACAGCCAACGCAATCGGAGCAAACCAGAAATAGATCAGATTGGAAATGAACCAGGCATTCGTTCCAGCGCCCATTACAGGCGCGGCGCCTTTATTGATGAAAATGTTTGCCGTGATGAAAATCCACGGAAACCAAACAGCTGCTCCGATGACATAAAGCTCTGAAACGTAGACATCACCACTTCTACGAACACGAAACATAGGAATTACCCACATCGTGATCAAAAGATATGACGCAGCCAAAAGCGGCCACAACCAGGAAGGGAAATCCAACCATGGGACTGACTTGCCCGCGCCGAAAATGATTCCAAACGTTCCGATGGCGACAGCAAAGTTCCACACGTGCCCTGCAACCACTACTGCAGTGGCCTGAAGTTTACCCAGATGCACCCGGGTAAGTCGCGCCATCAACCACAACATCACGCCCATTCCAGCCTGCATCGCCCATCCGTATACAAGCGTGTTCATGTGAGCCGGGAAGAGTCGCCCGTAACTCAAAATAGCCCAATCCTGCAACAACGATGGAACAGCGAGCTTCAATGAACTGAAAAAGCCAAGCAAGGTGGCCACGAACAGCCATGCGGCGGCACTGGTGAAAAAGAACATCACCGGAAAACGAACCGAAGAATCGATTTCGGCGCGTTCCTGAATGTCGTCAACAGTGGCGTTTAAATTACTCATTTCGAAGATTCGAACGTTCTAAAATTTACTGATTATCCGCAGCCGGCTTTCCTTTTCCGACCTTGTCACCTTTAGCCTTTCCCTTGGCATCACCCGACTTCGCAGGCTTCGCCTTTTCCCCTGCACCTTTCTCAGAAGGAGCGTCATCACTTGCCTCCTCTTCTTTCTGAGGTGCCTTGGCGTCTTCTTCCTTTTTAGCCTTTGCAGCGGCTGCCGCCTGATTCTTCAGGTCCGTTGGCGAACCGGGAACAATTGTAGCACTGGGCTTTGCCTTTTTGGGAGCTGCGCCTGCAATTGCAGTCATAGCAGCGCTCACCTTTTTTCCATCGTAGAGAGAAGCTTGAGCCTTCTTAACTTCTGACAAATTCGCGTCTCTTACATCCACCTGTTCGGGGGTAAAAATCCCCTGCACTGCAGCATCTGCACCAGCCTTCAAGTCGGCCACCCACAATACAAGCGCAGTGACCAAACCGAAGCTGACAAACGCCAGCGCTCCCGCTACGGTTGCCCGGAAACGGTTTTCATTCGTATCTGAAGGATGGTCACTCATCAAAAAACATGTTCTACGAACCAACAGAGTTGGCTCATCGATTAAACAGGGTTGGTTCGTTATTTCAAGAAATCGATCAATACTTATCAATTGATCACGTTCAAACTCTCATCCAAACGTGGATCCCGGCAAGGGAACAAACTTGCCGTCCCCAGTCGCCACAACAATACAAAGCCGAACAGACCACCAACGGCAAGGAAGGCGATGATATCATACCAGACTGCGCCCGGCACAACCATCAACTCTCCGCCGGTCAGGGACGGCCCACGTTCCGGAATAATAATCCAGTAAACATCAAGCACATGCATGCAAAGCGTCCAGATCGCAGCACCGCAGATGTATTTAAGGTTCTTCTTGGCCTGCTGAATCAACAGCATCAGGAAGGGAATGAAGAAGTGTCCAACCACCAGGAAGAGGATCGTGTATAGATTCCAGTATTCAGTGTTCCGCTGGAGATAGAACCGGGTTTCCTCAGTGATGTTCGCATACCAAATCAGGAAGAACTGCGAGAATGCGATGTAGGCCCAGAAAATGGTGAAGGCGAGCAACAGCTTACCCATAAGATGGTAATGCTCGGGTGTGATAACTTTCTTGAGGTATCCCACCTTACAGAGAGCCGTGATCAAGAGAATGAGGACAGCCATCGAGTTCAACGCTGAGCCAGCGAAGAGATAGACACCCCACATCGTTGAAAACCACGTGTAATCGAGAGCCATCAGCCAATCAAAGACCAAGAATGTCCAGGCTGTGGCAAAAAATGGGAGGAAGCCACAAGCCCACTTCCGCTGAAGAAGGAACCACTTCGGATCACCATCTTTGTCATTGCGGGTCGACCAGTAGCGGAGCGCATAAATAATCCCGACCAATGCAACAAAGTAGAAAACAAATCGGAGATACCACGCGGTGTTGTTGAGGTAACCATCCTTCTTCCACAACAAGACATTCCCATGATGATGATCAAGGTAGGTTTCTTTGCGAATCTCTTTTCGCAAAGCGCTGTCAGAAAGATCGTGACTGGTAATCGCCTCGGCTTCAGCCTGCTTCAATGCCAGTTGATCCTTTAAGTAGGCGGTGTGGCCAGGAGAAGCACCTTTTTGAGCCGCCTCATTCTCTGCCTTGTAAGCATCAAAGGTGGATTGGGCCTCGGAAGCCTTTTTCTCATACTCAGCCTTCAGTTTAGCGACATGATCATCATCTGAATGCTTTTCGTAGTATTTCTCAATCGCCTCCTTCTCAGGAAACCACTCCCAGAGCGCATCACGAAAGCCGGGAACCAATAGAGGGAGCGCCAAAATCAAAACAGGAAGAACCATCGTCCCAATATTCTCCATCGAACGACGAACCACCGTTCCCCAACCTGAGTTGGATGCGTGGTGGAGCAAAGTCCAGAAAATCCCGCCGATCGCGATAGTGAGAAAGAAAATGATCGCGAACAACCAGGAATAAGCCATCACGCCGGCCCGTCCATACTCAGCCCCCTCTTCAGCACCGCCAGTACAAGCGAGCGCAAAGAAAACGATGGTAAAAAACGCGCCGCAGCCCAGGAATGCCAGCTTCAAAAGGCCTCCGCCTTTGAACTGTTCCCCTTCGCGGAAATCGTCTGCGTCTTTCAGTCCTGCCATGGTTTGTGGTTACTAAAAATTGAAATCAAAAAATTATTATTCGCCGCTCGCTGCCTGCAACGCCCGGACATAAGCAACGATCGCCCAGCGGTCGCGCACATTGATGGTTCCGCTATACGGCCCCATCAATCCTTTACCGTGAGTAATCGTCCAAAAAAGTTGCCCTTCAGGAAGCGCCTTCACACGTGGATCAACCAGGTTCGCACTTGGTGGAATCGCCCAGTATTTGGATACAACACCCTGGCCGTTCCCGCTCTCACCATGACATACGACACAGTTGATCTGGAACCTCTCCTGACCACGCTCCAAGAACGCTTCATCCAACTTGAGACCATCAGGAAAACCTTCTCCGAAGAAATCCTCAAACTTCCCTGTGTTGTAATAATCGTCACCAACGGAAAAATCCAAATCAGATGAAGGGATCCCCTCCTCCTTGGAAGCAGGCATTGAGAAGCCCATTGGAACCGTCCCGGCTACAGGTTTGCGCGATCCCTGATTATCAGCAAAGAAATGACTCGGCTTCTGATACTTCACCTTGTACTGCCGATCCATATCAGGAAACAGTTCGAAAGGTGGGCTTGTAAATTTATCCCCACGAGGCCCTAACGCGAAGGCCACCGTAACGGTCAAAATTGCAAGAACTAGGAAAAACCAGCGCATCGGATAAAGTTAGACTTCGAGGAGTTCAATCTGCCCCGCCCCGATCTCTTCGAGAAATTCACGGGTCCGCTCTTTGCGGAATTTAGGGTCGCGGGATTCAATCACGAGGATAAATCCATCGTCAGAAAATTTGTTAAAGAGCGGTGAGTTGAAAAGCGGGTGATTCCAACGAGGCAGCATAATGAAGGCAAAAAGGCCAAACAAGGTAGCAAACGCCGTGAACAAAATGGTCAACTCAAACATCACCGGGAAGAAAGCGGGAATCGTCGAGAGATTCGTCGGCTTATTCTGAACCACAGTCGGGTAAAGCATCACCTGAGTGAAAAACTCAAGAACCAGCGCGGTAAGGAAACCGGTCACACCACCAATCAGAGACACTGTTGAGAGCCATGATTTACCAAGCCCCATTGCCTTATCAATACCGTGAACAGGATAAGGAGTGTGGACATCCCACTTCTTGAAACCGGCGTCGCGCACATGCTCAGCAGCATGATATAACTCCGGAGCTGAACTGAATTCAGCAACGTAAGCAAACGGTGTTGTTCGAGATTCGCTCATTCGGGATTTAGTCAGCGTTTACAGCTGCGTTACGGCGCTTGTCTTTAAGTTTTTTCCAATCCGGGTAGTGCGGATCATTTTCAGGGAGCACACCTTTCACCTCGGCAATCGCGATGACGGGCAGGAACCTGATGAAGAGAAGGAAGAGCATCATGAAGAGACCAAACGTCCCGAGGAACATAAGCTTCTCTGTAGTCGACGGAGAATAGTATCCCCACTGCCCTGGAAGGAAGTCACGGGCCAGCGTGGTTGGGATAATCACGAAACGCTCAAACCACATACCGGCGTTCACGAAGTTCGCCACGATGAATACAACCCAAAGGTTATGGCGGGCCCACTTCCACCAGAAAATCTGGGGAGAGATCACGTTACAGAAGAACATGCAGTAGTATGCCCAGGTGTAAGGACCGGAGAGAATTCGCAGGTGAAAAGCATCACCCTCATACTTCGACGCAGAGTAGTAGCTGATGAACAGCTCCATGATGTAGGCGTATCCCACGATCGTTCCCGTCAGCAAAATGATCTTCGCCATGTTATCCACATGCTTGTGGGTAATCATGTCCTCCAAGCCATACAGCTTGCGCACCGGCAGCATAAGTGTCAGCACCATTGCAAAGCCACCAAACACGGCCCCGGCAACGAAATACGGAGGGAAAATGGTCGTGTGCCACCCTGGAACCACAGAAGTCGCAAAGTCAAAGGAGACCACCGAGTGCACCGAAAGCACCAGCGGAGTCGAGATCGCAGCAAGAATCAGATACGCCATCTCATAGTGACGCCACTGACGGTTACCACCACGCCAACCCATGGCAAACAAACCGTAGAGCACTTTCGCAAGCTTCTTCTTGGCACGATCACGAAGGGTCGCAAGGTCAGGAATCAATCCGACATACCAGAAGAGAACGGAAACCGTGAAGTAAGTTGAGACAGCGAACACATCCCAGAGAAGCGGGGACTTAAAGTTCTGCCAGATAGCGTTCGCATTCGGAATCGGAGCCAGGAACCAAACCATCCAGAAACGACCCACGTGGAAGCCTGGATAAATACCGGCACAAACCACCGCAAAGAGAGTCATCGCCTCCGATGCACGGTTCACTGACGTTCGCCACTTTTGACGCGTCAGGAACAGAATCGCCGAGATCAGCGTTCCCGCGTGACCAATACCAATCCAGAAAACAAAGTTAACAATCGCCCAACCCCAGGCAACTGGCTGGTTATTCCCCCAAACACCAACACCGGTTGATACAAGGTAAACCAAAGTCGCTCCGAGCAATCCGGCGAGCAGGACAGATGGAACAAACAAAACCCACCAAATCAAAGGCTGGCGATTTTCCACGATACCGCAAATACGATCCGTGATCCATGCCATGGAACGGTTGTTCAGCACGAGCGGCTCACGAGCCACGCCTTCTGCTTCAGAAGGGTGAATCGGTTCGTCGGTTGTTGTAGCGTCGCTGGCCATTGTCGGGTTAAAGAATAAAAATCAGTTCTACGATCAAACAGGGTTGGCTTATCGAATCAACAGGGTCGGATCGTGAAAAAGGGTTAGTGCATTTTCGAAGTCGAGACACCGACTTTGTCAGCGCCCGGCATCGCAGGGTTCGGGTTCTTGATTCGCGCCAGGTAACTGGTCCGCGGCAACGTGCCGATGTATTTCAACAAATCGTAATTCCGTCCACTTGCCTTCGCCGCAACCACATTATCCTTCTGGTTCATGAGGTTACCAAAAACGATCGACCCGGACCCACAGGCATCCTGACAAGCCACCGTAACGGAATTCGCCGGAACCTGAACATTCGCAGAATCACGAGCCGCAACTTTTGCAGCAATCTTCGCCTTACTGAGGCGCTGAACGCAATAGGTGCACTTCTCAATCACACCGCGCATCCGAACTGTGACATTCGGGTTCTTCTGAAGCTGCTTGCTGGTAGTCGCATGACCTTCAGCCGGAGCAAGCGGACCATGATACAACTTATCAAGCGGACGCTTGTTGTAATCAAAGTAATTAAAGCGACGAGCCTTGTATGGGCAGTTGTTCGCACAATAGCGAGTTCCGATACAGCGATTGTAAGTCATCGCATTCAATCCATCGGAAGTATGAACCGTCGCATTCACCGGACACACCGTTTCACAAGGAGCTGCCTCACACTGCTGACAGGCAACAGGCTGAGAAATCATCTCAACATTGTCATCATCAACAGTCCGCTTACCGGGAGTCTCAAGCTCATCCCCGAAGGCGTAATCAGTAACCCCACCACGCTCACTTACGACCTCATGGTCATTCGGACTGGTGAAATAGCGATCCATCCGAATCCAGTGCATCTCACGCCCGGCAAGCACCTGATGCTTACCAACGATTGGGATATTGTTTTCAGACTGACACGCCACTGAACAAGCATTACAACCCGTGCAGGTGTTGAGATCAATCGTCATCCCCCACTGGTGATCCGGATCTACGCGAAATGCATGACCTTCCAACGCCCGGGATTGATTATCCTCATTCCGGGTGGGATTCAGCGCATCCTTGCCCTGAAAATCATACCCCTTATACAAAGTCATGTCAGGCGGGATATGAGCATCCATCCCCTGAGTCTGGGCAAATTTCTCATCCGCCTCCAACATCTCTTTGGTGCCTTCACGAACCAAGGCACGCCCTTCCATCGAGTAGTGCTCAGCAGTCAACGCCAATTCGTGCTTATAAAAAGCCTTAGTGACCGTTGCACCCGGAATCACAAACGGATTCTCAGTCGTCCGCAGCGGATTCACATCAAACCCAACACCAGTTCCAACATTCCCAACAGAAACACCGTCAGCCCCGTAATAACCCACTGCCAACTGAATAGTATAATCAGCCTGACCGGGATTAGTCAAAACAGGTGCCTTCACCTTACGATCACCCACAGCAATCTCGATAACATCGCCATTTTCAAGACCAAGCTTTTTAGCCGTCCCCACGCCGATCAAAGCAGCATTATCCCAGGTAAGCTTCGTAATTGGATCAGGCGACTCCTGCAACCAACCATTATTCGCAAACCGACCATCGTAAGTCGATGACCCGGGAACCAAATTAACCTCCAAAGCTTCAGGATGAGGCATGTCCACCAACTTAACATCAGTCGGAACACCAGCATTAACAGCACCCCCGGCCGGATAAGCAGTCCCTTCAGCAAACCCCATCCGCACCACCTCATTCCAATCGGAACCGGCAGCCACAAGGGCAAAAGTTTCTTTCACCGCAGCCAAAGCAGGCGCATCTTCATTTTTAACCGCAGCAGGAACAGGCACCGCAGCAGCAACCTCTTCACCTTCAGCAGAAGCACCGCCTTCTTCCTTGGACTCCTCTTTGACCGGCTCCTCAAGCAAACTCAGAAGGAAATCAACCTCGGAAACACCACCCCACATTGGCTCAATCATCGGCTGCTGAACCGAATAGATCCCGGACTCACTCCGAACATCACCCCAGGACTCGAGATAATGCGCACCCGGAACGTGCCACGTTGAAACCTGAGCCGTTGCATTCTGACGCACACCAAGATGCACCACTGACTCAACCTTCTTTAAAAGCTCACCAAAATTCAGATCAGACGGAGCATCAAAAACCGGATCCGCTTCAGTCGTCACAAAGAGCTGCTTCACAGCGCCACTCTCAATATCAGCCGCAAGCTCGCCGAGACCCGGATTTGCTTTAGCACCCGTATCAACAATCGAAACTGGAGCAGAAAGCGCAGCATTCATGGCCGCAACCAATTGATGAACCGCCTCAGGCTGATTCGAACCGGCAACAACCAACGCCTTACCCTTGAAAGCCAAAAGATCCTTCGCGCACTCAGAAATCCACTTACCGTTGTAAACCGCGGAATTCACCCCGGGAACATCAATACCGGCAATCGCTTTCGCCAACAGCGCAGCCACCTGCAACACCTGACTCGACGCCACGCGATAACGGTGATCAGCCATCCCGCCAGTCAACGTAAACGCCGACTCAACGGAGTAGAGACGATTCATCTCAACCCCTTCAACATCAACACTCCGCCCACGGGAAAACTCCGCAGACGGATCCTCCCCCTGCTTATCCAACCCAAGGAAATCGCAATCCAAAGAAAGGATCCGCTCAGCCTTTTCAAAATTCGGAACCACGCGATTCCCCTCACCATAAACAGCATCCTCCGCCTTACGACGACTGTCGCCAGCGAGCATTTCGTAACTGTAAACTTTGGCACCGGAATATTTTGCGACCACCTGATCCAACAGACGAGCCCGCGTTGGAGAAGAACTCTCAGAAACCAAAAACGCAACACCTGCACCGGAAGCCGCTTCACGAAACCCATCCAGGAACCCACCGGCAAAATCCGAAGCCACCGTTGGCTTTCCACCCTTCAAATAACCGCGCGAACGATTGGGATCATACAAATCAAGAATCGAGGCTTGAGTAAACGCATCAGAACCACCCGAAACAACAGGGTGAAGCTTATTACCATCCACCCGAGTCGGACGACCATCATAAGTCGTCGCAACCAACGGATCACAACCACGACCACCCAAACGCGGCTTCGCAGTTGCATAGAAAAGCGCCTTCCCCGGGACCAACCATTCCACATGATCATTAAACGGAACCAAATTGCGAACCGGACGGCTACAAGCCGCACCAAACCCCGCCAAAGCAGTCGCCGCACCCATCAACTTGATGAAATTACGCCGCGAATCATCATCAGCCTCGAGCTCGGCAGCCCCCTGAGGGAATTCACGCTCAAGCCAGGTGCGAAATTCGCTGGAATCCTCCAACTCACCCAAGCTACGCCAATATTGGCGGCCGGTTTCAGGAGCTTCAGGATGTATCCACTTACGCTTCATTTATGAAAAATTACCAAATCAATTACTATCGGTGACAGGCCGCACAATCTTGAGGCGGATGAATGTTCCAGACATTCTGAAGATGCTTACCGATCATCTCGGGAGTCATCTTTGCACCTTCCGAACTAATCTTAACCCCAAACTCTTTCTCATCAGCCTTCATGAGCTCCGCTTCAGATTTCCCGGTCTTATCGGCAATCTTCGCATAAAACTCACCCACACTCTCATCCTCAGCCTTCCAATTCAGATTCGTAATCTGCTCCAGCGGACGCAAATGCTTATCAACATCACGGTGACAATCGAGACAGAAACTCATGCTGAGAGGCTTCGCATGGAAAACCACCTCCATCTCATCAACCTTACCGTGACACTCAATACAACTCACCCCACGATTCACATGAGCAGAGTGATTAAAGTAAGCATAATCAGGCGTTTCATGGATTTGCACCCAGCGAATTGGGTCACCCGTGTAATTCTCATTATCAGGATCCATCGCCTGACGGAGAGGCTCGAGAGCCGGAGAATCTGACTTCACTTTACCGGGACCATGACAATTCCAGCACACCTGAGCCGCCGGAATATTGGAGTGAGGCGAATTCTCAACAAACGAATGACAGTAGCGGCAATCCATCTGCAACTGACCCGCATGAAGCGAATGATCAAAAGGAATTGGCTGCTGAGGCGCATAACCCACCCGTGTAAATTTCGGAGTGGCGACATACCACGTCATTCCTGCCACAACCGTGCCGAGAGCACCGAGGCAGATGATCAATTTAATAGGCAGGAGGTTAGTCCAGCGTGGAAAGATGTTTCCCATTACGAAGAGTCGAGGCGGCTATTTAAGACTTTGTGAAAAATTTCACAAGCGGTTTTTGGAAGAAATTTCTAAGAAAGACTACGAGCAATCGTATGGCTGCGACGCAACTGTTTTCTTTAGAATTCAACAGCGCATGACGAGTGAATGCCTCTCGTGGCTAACGCAGTGTTTTCGAGCTTATTGCAACGATATGATCCAGCCACACGATCATTTCGAGACTCTGCTAACGCGCCGACTCCTCCAGGAAATCAATTTTCGCCAGGGGCGATAAGTACTCCGCAAGTGCCTCCCTGTACCCCGACAGCGGCAATAAGTACTCCGAAAATGTCTCCCAGTACTCCATCAGCGGCGGTATAGTACGACCTCATCGGGTCCCCGTACCCATTCAATCGGGGTTTGTACCGCATAAATGCCTCCCCGCGCCCTGGCAACGCCGGTAAGTACCCCCTCAACGGCTCCCCGCACCCACTCACTCGGGGTTTGCACCGCAAAAATGCCTCCCTGCCCCCTGTTAATGGCGGTAAGCACGCTGCAAATACCTCCCGGTACTGCTCAAGCGGCATTAAGTACGATGAAAATGCCGTTCAGCGGGATCTTCGCCCCGCTCGGGATCATGCCAAACGGGTATCCCGCCACTTGAATCGACACAAATTCACTGAAACTCAGAGCCTGCTTCACGATCAAACAGGGTTGCCCCGGCGAACAGACCCTGTCTGTTCGTAAATCACCCGCTCCCGGAAGTCTCTTGTATCTCCGGAACTATGCGGCAGCCTGCTCAGTCAGAGATCCCGGTGATTTTACCGGGATTCTCATCCCGGCATAGACTGAGGTGTTGTTGGTGACAATCATCTCGGCTTTGCAGGCTATGGCAGCGGCAGCCTGCAAGGTGGCTCTGAATTCGGGGAGGTTGAAAGCCAAAGCAGCAGTGAGATGCGGCGCTTTGGCTTGCGCGATCTTGACGAATGAAGCCAGCTCGGTGCAAAATTCGGCAGTTTTATGCTGGCCGACGAGCGGCACGGCCTGTTCGCTGAATTCCACAAACGAACCCCAGCTCACATAGGCATCGATCCTGCTGGAATGCGCAGACTGTATGATATCAAGCAACCTGCCGGACGCCTCGGAAAACGGTCTCCGATCAATCGCAACATCAACCAACACATCTGTATCGAGGAATAGTTTCATCGGCGATGGAGAGGTGAAGGACGAGACGCAGCGATTGAGGGACGACCGGGGCCTTGCGGCGCCTGTTTGAATGATCCTCGCCAGCGTTGCGAAAAGCTTTCCTGACGTTTTAGACTGAGATTTGAAAGAAAGCTCTCAACAAGTGAAGACACAGAAGTATTTTGAGCCTGCGCGATCGTTTTTGCCTGACTGATGAGATCTTTTTCGACGGTGAGAGTAAGTTTGGTTTTCATGCGAAATGGAGGGAACAAAGGGGTCATAGCAAATCGCTTGATTGAGTGGCAATTCTTTTCGTTTCTTCTGATGTAAATTTGTATTTTTTCGATATTCTCCCGCGTTCACGCATTTGAATGCTAGCTGTGCCTAGCGATTTTAACCGCCCATGGAATTACGTGTTTTCCAAATCCAAAACTTTGCCTTCGCTCTTCTTTCTTTGAGCGCTGTAGCCGTTTGTCCGGCAGAAGACACATTTTCCCCGGAACAGATTGAGTTCTTCGAGAAGGAAATCCGTCCTGTTCTCGCCGACAACTGCTACGAATGCCACACGGGCACGAAAGCCAAGGTCGGCCTGCAATTGAATTCGCGGGAGAAGATGCTCCGTGGAACGGATTATCACAAAGTGATCGACCTTGAAGCACCGGAAAAGAGTCTGCTGCTCCGGGCTATCAAACACGGCGGACCGGAAGACCGATGGATGCCCAAAGATGCCGCGAAGTTGCCGGACGATACGATCGCTGCATTCGAAAAATGGATCGGGATGCAACTGCCCTGGCCCGAGGAGATTCCGCAAGACGGAACCACGGACCCTGAGGATCACTGGTCATTCAAGCCCGTGGTAAAGCCGCAGCTCCCCGATGATTACAAGGGGAATGCGATTGACTATTTCATCTCACAGAAGCGGGAAGCCGTTCAACTGGAGCCCGCTCCGAAAGCCGACCGTTATACCCTTTATCGACGGATTCACTTCAACCTGCTCGGTTTACCTCCTAAATACGAAGACGCCCGGAAATTCATCGACGATCCCCGCCCGGATGAAGAGGTGTGGCCGGAGGTAATCACCGAACTGTTGAAGTCCCCCCATTATGGTGAGCGTTGGGCGCGTCACTGGATGGATGTGGCTCGCTATTCAGATACGAAGGGTTACGAAGCCGGGGGGCGCGAACGACGCTTTGTCTACAGCTACACCTACCGGGACTGGCTGATCCGGGCGTTGAATGATGACATGCCGTTTGATCAGTTTTTGCGCTATCAGCTTGCGGCGGAACAGCTGGTCGACCCTGAGTCACCTGAGAAGCAGCATCTTGCTGCCCTTGGTTTCATCACGCTAAGCAAAAACGGAAAGCAGGAGCTGGTGGTTGATGACCGGCTCGACACGACCTTCCGCGGGATGATGGGACTCACGGTCGCTTGCGCCCGTTGCCATGATCATAAGTTCGACCCGATCTCGACGAAAGAATACTACGGGCTTTACGGTGTCTTCATGAACTCGATCGAGCCGGAGGAAAAACCGGTGATCGGTGAACCCAAGGCGGGACCTGAGTATGATGCTTATCTCAAGGACCTCGCAAAACAGCAAAAGGTGGTCGACGACTTTCTGGAACCGAAGTTGGCGAAACTGGCAGAGGAAAATCCCAATATCGCCAACCGTCGGGCCGCCCTGATCGGGAAACTGGAACGAGCGGATCGCAGGAAATTACAAAATCTTGAGCGGGTGGTGGACAAGTTCGTAGCGGATCGCAAGATGGAGCCGGACAAAGCGCTCGTGATCGAAGACCGTCCCAAAGCTGTGGATCAAGCTGTCTTCATTAGAGGCAATCCCGGCCGCCGGGGCGATGTCGCACCGCGGAAATTTCTCTCCATCATTGCAGGCGAAGATGCACCGGAGTTCAAGAATGGAAGCGGTCGGCTGGAAATGGCCCATGCGATCACCGATCCAAAGAACCCACTGACTGCGCGCGTGATCGTAAACCGGGTTTGGATGTGGCACTTCGGTGAAGGCATCGTCAAGACCGTCAGCGATTTCGGCACTCAGGGAGAGCCGCCCAGTCATCCGGAACTGCTGGATTACCTTGCGGCCTGGTTTGTGGAGAACGGATGGTCGATCAAGAAGCTGCACCGTTTGATCCTCGAGTCGGACACTTATCAACTCTCCAGCCAACATCCACGCCAGGAAGAATTCGCGGTGATTGATCCGGAGAACCAATTGCTCTGGAAGATGAACCGGCAACGGCTCGATATGGAGCAAATGCGGGATGGTATCCTCGAAGTTTCAAACGGCCTGAGCGATGAAATGTTCGGTCGAACGGTGAAGATCTTCGAGGAGCCCTACTCAGACCGCCGATCAGTTTACGCTTATATTGATCGCCAGAACCTTTCTCCGGTCTTCCGCAACTTTGATTTCTCCAACCCACAGGAGACCACCGGGAAACGCCCATCCACAACGATCCCGATGCAGACTTTGTTTGCGATGAACAGCGGTTTCCTTCACAAACAATCGAGCAACCTCGTGAAAACGACGGCCGAGGCCGAAGACAAGATCGGCGCCTTTCATCGTGCCGTTTTCGCGGAGGATCCTGATGAAAAGCAGCGGGTTCTGGCGGAGAGCTTTGTGAACAGTTTTGAAAGCGAATTCAAAAAACGTTCGGAGTCGCAGACCATCACCGAGTGGTCTTACGGGTGGGGCAAAGTGACCCCGGAGACTCACCAGGTAGACTTCAAGCCATTCACTCATTGGAAAGACGGCAGATGGCAGATTGGAAAAGAATGGCCCATCAAAGACGATCCGAAGAGCTACCTCTTCATCAAAGACGACGGTTCCGGTCATGCCGGGTATGATGCGGCCCACAGTTTGATCTTACGCTGGCAATCCCCTGCCGATATGAACGTGAGAATCATCGGAACGATCGAACGCCCCAACGTTGGAAAAGGAGACGGAATCCGGGCTAAGATTCTGGTGGGCGGCCAGGCTCCGGTTTTGTCCAAAGCCCTGTCGGAAACTGAGCGCGCCATGCCAACCAACGTCGATCAGATTGCTGTTAAGAAGGGGGAGTTTATCTACTTCGTCACTGACTCTGGAGAAAAGGGGAACTCCTCCTTTGATTCCATCAACTGGCAGCCCGAAATCCGAAGCAACGACAACGAAAGCGATCGCTGGAGTTTTCGAAATCAGTTTGCGGGGCCGGCTGATTTCTCCACAGCATGGGAAAGCTATGCGCAAGCCCTTTTGATCTCGAACCAGTTTCAGTTTGTGGATTGAGCAGGGGGATGGAACTCAATGTCAGGCGATGTGATTACTGTGGAGCTCCATTGAGCGCAGCCTATTACTTCTGCCGCAACTGTTCTCAGCCGTATACGAAAGTCGAGTTTGTTCTTCCAAAGGTCTCCGTCCCCTATCTGTCTGACGGCGCCAAGGTAAAGCAGATTGCGCCCGGCGCGCTGCGGATCTTCTGGTTGTATGTCAGTATCATTCTCGGCACCGGCATCATCGGCGCTGCCCTTTTCGGGTTGGAATCTTCGTCATACGCCTTTGAGCTGTTCGCCTCCTTCGTCTTTGGTGCCGTTACCCTGGGGCTGGCGATCTACCATTTCGACACACTCAAACCTCAATTATCCCGTCCGGGATTCGGCAACGTTGCAGCATGGCTGGCCTTCCCCTTACTGTTGGTGCTTCTCGCGGTGAACTATGTCTACCACGTCGCGTTTATTGAGTTCCTCGGGCTGACTGAGGTTTTCAAGCCTGAAGAGAGTTACACCCAAATATTCCGCTCCTACCCCGCAGCGGTTTTCTTTGTTGCGGTCCTCCCGGCAGTCACTGAAGAAATCGCCGACCGCGGCCTGATTCAGGAATGGTTACAGAAAGCTGTATCCCCCTGGAAAGCGATAGTCTTTACCTCGTTCCTTTTCGGCATCTCTCACTTTTCAGTCTACAGCCTGCCTTATCTCTTTACCGTGGGCTTACTGTTAGGGTGGTTAAAATGGCGGACAGGCAGTCTTTATCCTTCCATTCTCATTCATTTTCTTCATAACTGGGCGGTAATTACATGGATGGAATAACCCTTCAAGATAACCACTGATGGACGACGGAGCAGGACTGATACTACAACTCATCATTCAATGTGTACTGGGAGCGATAGCAGCCGGCATCGCAAACAGCAAAGGCCGAAGCACTGTCGGATGGTTTTTCGGAGGATTTTTTCTGGGCCTGATAGGGATCATCATCGTCGCCTGCCTTTCCAATGTGAACGAAGAACAGGCCCGCCAGCAACGTGACGCCGAAGAGAAACGCCGCCTCCGCGAACAACTGCGGCAGGAGCAGTTAAAGAGTGAGTCCTATCGTCAATACACCATGGAACGTCTTGATGCTCACGACAGTCACCTCGGCATCGACACCCGGGAAACCAAAGTCTCCCTTCCCGGCGGGTCACCGGTCACGGCACCTGCAAAACTCAACCTCCCCGGATCCGGCACCCACCTCGACGAGGCCCCGCCGCCAATGGACATCGCCGCAGACCCATCTTCCGAGTGGTATTATTCCAACAATCAAACCGATCGGTCAGGCCCCTATTCACTGGGCGAACTTCAACAGCTTTACGCCGCCGGTGAAGTAGACGACCAGACCCTGGTGTGGTCAGAATCTCTCGCGGACTGGACGACCGCATCTCTTGTTCCTGAACTCAAGCGCAGCAACTTTTCCTAATTCCCTCCCTATCTTATTATGGCTGCCGCACCGATCGAGGGAACCTACACACTGGACGGAATGCTACAGGGGAAGATCCCCGAATCCGCCCATGCCGAGATGGTCGAGAACCTTCAGGAATGGGCCCGCTCAGCAACGGAAGCAGGCTTCCCGTTTTCTCTCGAAATCGACGGCGGACAATTCAGCCTGCTCTGTGGAAGTCAGGTTCAAAAGATCAGCTCTCCCGGGATCGCCGTGGTTGATACCCTGTGCGACAGTATCAATGCCCTGATCGAATCGTTCCCGCCCGAAGGACGCGCCCAGTTGTTCTCCACAGTCCGAAGCAGCGAGATTGTCAAAGGCGCGGAGATCCAGGGGCTATATATGATTGGTCAGGACGGCTTGATCCGCTCCCAGACAAGAAAAGTAGAGGTCGAAACCGCCTCCGCAGCGCAACCGCTCTCCGGAAAAGACAAGATCAAAATGCTCGCTGTAAGCGCAGGCGTCATCATTGCCTTCATCGCGATCTCCTCCCTGTTTATCGATTTCAAGCAAGTGTTCGGCGGCTTTCAAAACCGGATGAAGATCCTCAAAGTCGAAGACATCGAATTCGAGTCAGCCCTGTATACCGACTATGTCGATGTTGAGTTGGTCAAACTCGACCGCCGTAACGGAGGACTCGATCTGGTCTTAAAGCGGGGACCCAAATTCGGCGAAATAAGCGCGACTCATCTCAAAGCAGACAACGAAGGAATCTCCTGGGATAACCTGCTGGTCATGAGCAATTTGAAAAGGGGGTATATCCCGGTTCTGATTCATGGCACCGACGCCGGAGTCGTTCGGGAAGCGAAGATTCCTATCTCATCGCTCACACTGCTCGACGAAGCCCCTGCATTCCTCAAACTGCCCCGGAACACGATGGTGAAACGCCTCGAACTGGCACGATAAAACGGCTCAGGTTCGATTGATATTCCGGCATAGCCCGATAGGTTTCGAGGTGTGGCTATGAATACCATTGATCGTCGACAGTTTATCCGCAGAACCGGCATGGGCATGGGCTCAGTCGGCCTTGGCGCATTGCTCGGTGCTTCTCAAGAAGCAACAGGGTCTACCCGCCAACTCAACCCTCTCGGATCACGGGATCCTTTCTTTAAAGCGAAGGCGAAACGGATCATCCACATCTTTGCCAACGGCGGCCCGTCCCAGGTTGATACTTTCGATTACAAACCTGACCTCGCCAAATACGACGGAAAGTCAGGGCCGGGCGAGAAGCTGAGGACTGAACGGAACACGGGCACCATCATGAAGTCCCCGTTCGAGTTCAAGCAGTACGGGCAGAGCGGAATGTGGGCGAGTGACCTCTTTAAAAATGTCGCCGAAGCCGCAGCCGATGACATGTGCGTCATCAATTCCATGTATGCCAATGTTCCGAATCATGAGCCATCTCTCATGTTGATGAACTGCGGCGCCGAGCGCGTTTCGCTGGTCCGCCCCAGCCTCGGCTCCTGGGTGACTTATGGGCTGGGCACGGAAAATGAAAACCTCCCCGGGTTTGTCTCGCTTTGCCCGGGCGGGGTTCCCATTGTGGAAACCCAGAACTGGCGAAACGCTTTCCTGCCGGGGGCCTATCAGGGAACTCACGTCGACACCAAACACGATGATATCGACAAGCTGATTTCCGACATCGAGAACCAGAACCTCCCCCGGGATCTGCAACGCAAACAGCTGGACCTTGTTCAGGCAATGAACCGCAACCATGCCGAAGCACGCCCCGGCGATCCGAATCTGGATGCGCGAATTCATTCCTTCGAACTGGCCTACCGGATGCAGATGGAGGCCACCGATGCTTTTGATGTGACGCTCGAACCCGAGCATGTCCGCGACCTCTACGGCAATGATCTCCAGGGACGACAGATGCTGATCGCCCGACGCCTGGTGGAGCGCGGCGTCAGGATGGTCCAAGTCTGGCATGGCGCTGGACAGCCCTGGGACAGCCACTCTGAGATCGAAAAAGCGCACGGCAAGCTTGCGGGCGATTGCGATCAGGCAATCGGAGCGCTGCTTACCGACCTGAAAATGCGCGGCCTGCTGGAAGACACTCTTGTCATCTGGGGGGGAGAGTTCGGACGCACCCCGACGGTCGAACTACCGACTCCGGGAGCCAACGCAGCAAATACGAAACTCGGTCGCGACCACAACCATCACGGCTTTACGATGTGGCTCGCCGGCGGAGGAGTGAAAGGTGGAATGAACTACGGATCGACGGATGAAGTGGGATTCAAGTCGGTCGAAAACCGGGTGCATGTTCATGACCTTCACGCCACGATTCTGCACCTGTTAGGCTTCGACCACGAAAAGCTCACCTACCGTTACGCGGGGCGGGATTTTCGCCTCACGGACGTCCACGGAAAAGTCATCCACGATATTATCGCGTGATTACTTGTCTTCGGAATTCGACAGGCCTGCCTTCACTTTCCCGGCAGCCCCGGCGATTCCATTCATCAGCTTGTCCCCGACCACATCGAAGGTCGTCGGATTTCCCTGTGCCAGCGTCTCGACTTCCCGCCGTAGACTGGTGATCTCTTTTTCCAGAGTTTGATTCAGCTCACGTGCCGTCGTCAGATCGGCACCGCCTTCGCCGGCGGCTTCTGATACATCGCGCTTCAGCGCCAGGGACATCGTACTGACACGCTCGACCCGTGGTTTGAGATCCACCTTCGTCGCCTCGGGCAAACCCTCCACTTTCTTGTTCATTGCGACCACTGCAAGCTCGTGTTGCTCGGAGCGGGATTTCAAGGTTTCCAATTCTGCTGTCATAACTTCTGTTACGATTGGACGACAGATTCGGGATGATGTTGCAAAGTCTACCGCTTGTGAGAATTCACATCGAGCAGCTTGGGCGGGCCGAAATGTTCATGGTCACTGCTTAGAAACTCCCCTTCGAGTTCCGGATGATCCCCGACCGGTTCCACTGTCAGCTCTGTGATCAGCCCCGGTTTTCGCGACTTCGCAAATTCCAGCTCCTTCCCGTCCATCACCGCCCACTGTTGCACAATAATCAGATTGTCCTTCTCCAGTCCCGAAACGCTCCCTGACACCACCTTTTGCACTTCATAAACATTTTCCACCAGGGCCCTCCGGTAGGAATCCATCTCCTCAAGCGTCGGTGGCGCAGTCGATTCCAGCAACTTCGCAGAGACCAACGCCGGCGTGACACCTTGGCCCAACCCGTAACGCGGCCCCCGGTTTTTTACCGACAACTTATTCTGATATTCAGCCTCAGGTTTTCCCATCGCCCGTGCAAAGATCGCCACCCCTTCAAGCCGGCCCTGCCAATCACGACCGCCTCCCGCTTCATCCCCGAAGATCACCGGCATCGACGCATCCCAGCTGCCGAAGTCGATACCAAGACCCGACCTCTCAAATGTCTGCTTACCATTCACAAAAGCCGACAGCGTGCCCCCGCCATACGTCACCAAAAGATGCTGAACTTGCGCGGGAAAAACTTTTCCCAGTTTCACCTCCCCCTTCGTGCCGTTGCCATCATCCGGTCCCGTTCTCACCCGGAGAACGAGGTCTCCCTTCTCCTGACCAATGGTGAAATTCCGGCTTGCAGAATTCTTCGACATCGACAGGATTCGCGCCGGGCCGGACTGATCTTCTGAATACGAAGTGATCACAGCTTCAATTGTGAATTCCTTCGATGACCGGACGTCATCCACAATTCTCTGACCCGCTTCTGAGTCGGCCGAAAACCACCCATCATCGAGCAACAGATCATGAAACCTGCCGAACCGCGCCTTACCGTGAAGATCACCTCCGCAGACCACATCCCCTGCTTCGTTCTGGGCCTTCGCTGAATCCCAAATCCAGACCAGACCTTTATCATCCCCCGGCCAGTCGCCGACCTTCCCCTCCACAAAAGGAGGATTCTTCCGACTGATCGGCAAACTCATGGTGACCTGTGGCGTTTTGGCCGGAACAGCCGGAGCACTGCCAAACCACGCATCGCCATACAACTCCGTCCGCGAGTTATTCGTCACCCGCGCCCAGCTTTCCACTTCCCGGTAATCGGAATCAAACTTCCCCACATACAACTCCGACTGCGCGCTCGATTCCGGTCCCACCACCGTGATGAATCGCGGATCATTGCTCCATCGCGGAAAGTAAACTTTCTTCCCCTTGATACCCGGCATGGTATTCACCGCAATCTTCCGCTTCCCTTTGCCGCCGGCATCAAACATATTCACATCCGTATGACTTCCGGAAAACACAAACGCCCGGTAAGAGTTGTCCGGCGCAATACCCGGCCAGCAACCCCGCTCATATTGCTTCCACGAATCTTTCGCAAGGTCCCCCACCCCGCACTTTGACCACGGGAACGCATCGGAGAACATTCGCCCATCCGCCGACAGCTGAAACCAGGGAACACCCTTGTGTCCGTTCTCCGTCCGCGTCCATACCTTCTCCTCCTTTTTCGGATTATCGAGCTGTCGTCTCACGATCGGTGTTTTAGTGCCGCTCCCGGCTCTAACATATACCCAATTCACCTTTGACTTGGGATCCTGCCACACCTCACTGGCCAGCCCGCTCCCCAGCTCCCGGCGGTTTTCACCGTTCCAGTCCACTACGTAAACCTTCCGATTCCTCAAATCAGAAAAGACAATCTGACGCCCGTCGTGAGTGAAGATCGGTTTCGAGAACGCCCCCTCCTCCGCGATAATCTTCCGCTCCCCGTAACTGTCCTCCGTATCGAGCCCCATGAGAGCCACCCGGCTTTTCGAGTTGGTGTAGCTGCCCCATTTACTCCCTTGCAGCCAGACAAACCGGGCCGCACCACCGGCAAACTTACGCAACTCCGCGTTGCCGGCAGGCTTCAGCTCCGCCACCGGCGCGGCCACGACCGGAGCCTTCCGCGAGACCATCTGCACCGGAGCGTTTCCGCTCAGGGGAATGATCTCCAGCCCCGCTTCAAACACATCCGTTCCTTTGTCCTTATTTCCCTCGATCACCACTTTCTGCCCTTTCGCGACCGTCATCGGCACATCCAGGATAATCGGTTTCTTCATCCCGCCAGCCGTTCGCAGAATGTTCAGGTTATTGATGACCAGCTCTCCGTTGATCCGGTAATCCATTGCCCGGGTATTGGTCTTCACCCCTTCGGTAAAATGAAACCTTACCTGATACCTTCCCTCCGGAAGCCCGTTGATTTCGTAGCGATGATTTTGATGTCGGACTGTCTCGTAAATTTTATCCGGCCCCGGTTCCGTCACTTTGGAAAGATCATGCCCGCCCCCGAATTTGTAATTCGCCCCGCCTTTCACGAAAGCCCCGCCATCAACCCAGTGATCAGCACTGCCCGGTTTACCGAGCGAGGGCCCTCCGGCGTTGATTCGCAGGGGCAGATCCACCGCCGCAGCGGTCAGCATCAAAAGAAAGGAGAGGCAAAAGGCAAAAATTTTCATGAGGGGTAAGACAGTCTAACGACGTTTTTCTAACGATTCAGTCCTCCAAGCCATAGCCCGAAGTGGCCTTCAATCGTCTTCCTCCCACTCCGCGTTGCCGGATACCCCTTCGAACTCCGGATCATCCGGACTTGAATCAACGAACCTTGGTTGCTCCCTGTTTCGAGAGACCGCCTTTCCGCCCATCGGGTTCAGCAAATACTGCTGCATGTAAAGTTCAAACCGGTCCGGGTCATCCGGATACAACCACATCAGCCTTGAAACCGTGAGGAACAACTCGCGTTCCAGATTGGCTCTTGCCGATCGCTGTTCTATTTCGGTGGCGGCTTTTTCGCCCGTAGCCGCTTCACTCGATTCGTAAATGCTCTGCCACCGGTCTCTCAGAGAAACGGCACGTTCGAGAGTTTCGGCCCCCAGCTCCGCTTGATATTTGGTGACTCCGATCACCAGGCTGGTCAGTGCCCCGCCGAGGGTGTCGTCCCGGCATTTCAGCAGGAAACTTCTCCCTTTGGGAAACAGTTCTTCCTTTTCTTCCGATGGATCATTGAAGGCCGCCCACACCGCTCCGAAGATCGGTCGTAACTCCGTCGCCAGTTCTGCACGGAACTCCCGCTTCTCAAAAACCGCCCCTTTCCGCAATCCCAGTTGGACTCCGTCATCGACCATCTCGCCGTTCAACCGCGCCAGGGCGGCCGACACCCCGGCGATCCGTTCATCCAGTTCCCCGTCGGGATTCATGGCAATCATGCGGTGAATCAGATCCGTCGTGAATGCGATCAACGCAGCGAGACTGAGCCGGCTCGTTCTGAAGGGATTGGTAAAGAAACCTCTTAACTTTTTCATGTCTGTATCTTTGTTCTGTTGGATCCATCCCCCGGGACTTCCTGAACAGCGGATTCGTTAAAGCTGCCGATCAGGTCACCCGGGAATGGTTTAGCCTCCATTTTCAGACCGGATTTCCACGCTTACAAAGGTCACTGGGTCGTTTTTGCACCTTTTCGGCAATTTTTTTCACTTTTTTTCGCCATTCTTCCCTGAAATGGCAGGGACCCGAAATCGGAGTCACCAATGCAACGTTGAAACGCTGCGTGCAGAAATTGGCGAAGCCGTTTCAGCTTTGAAATGGTCATTACATTTTTTAACAACGACCATTTCAACGTTGAAATGGTCGTCTCCGATTTGGCAGAAACGATAGCAACACTGAAATCGTCCGGCACAAAACCGGAAGGTTCATTTCAAGGCCGGAATGCAGTTTTCCGATTCGCTAAGTCGCATTTCAGCACGCGTAAAAAGCCACCTCTCCGCCACGTTACCGAATGTTCGCCGGGACTCTCATGTAAGAAACAGACGGGTCGTATCAGGACGAATCTGAATCGCTTCAGCGTTCTATCAGGAGCCTTCCGACGGGCTCATTCCACGGACGAATCCGGCCACGGGCATGCTTTCAAAAGCAACCTGCCTCAACAAAAACGACACGGCTCCAACCGTCACTTTTGAGCCTTCGCGAACCAACCCTGTTGGTTCGTTGAACAGACCCTGTTGGATCGTCGCAATCAAAACTTCGAAACTTTAATCACCCTATCGTGTTGAATGATCCCGTAACCGATTTCCTAATGAAACGAATTCTTGCTCTCTTCTTCGCCTCCGCATTTTCCGTTCACGCACAGGAAATGTCGATGAGTTCATCAACGGATTTCTCCGAGGAACAGATCAACTTTTTTGAATCAAAGATCCGGCCCGTGCTGGTAAAGAACTGCTACAAATGTCATGCCAGAGAAGGCGACAAGGTCAAGGGTGGGCTACTTCTCGATACCCGTGAAGACTCTATTCGCGGCGGTGACACCGGTCCTGCGGTGGTTCCGGGAAGCGTTGACGAAAGCCTTCTCTATGTCGCCATCACCTATGACGACAGTTCGCTGGAGATGCCACCGAAGACCAAGCTGCCGGACCACGTCATTGCTGACTTTAAGAAATGGATCGAGATGGGTGCCCCCGATCCACGGCGCGGTCCCGATGCAGACAAGCCTGCCGAGAAGTATGTGTCGACCATCGACATTGAAAAAGGGCGCCAGGAACACTGGGCCTATCAAGCGCCGACCAGGACAGCCCCTCCCGAAACCAGCAACCCTGAATGGGCGAAGAACGAGATCGATTCCTTTATCCTTGCCGGTCTGGATGAGGCCGGACTCAAGCCAAACGGAGACGCCGACCCCCAAACATTTTTGCGACGCCTCTACTTTGATCTGATCGGACTGCCACCGAATCCACAGGCTACCGAAGCCTTTACAAAATCATGGTCCGCTGATCCTGACACAGCCATAAAAGAAGCGGTCGACAAGCTTCTTCAATCAGACCAGTTCGGTGAACGCTGGGCGCGGCACTGGATGGATGTGGCACGCTACGCGGAGTCCAGCGGGCGGGAGGCCAACGCAACGTTCCCTCATGCCTGGCGCTACCGGGACTATGTGATCGATTCCTTCAATGACGACAAACCGTTCGATGAGTTCGTGGTTCAACAGATTGCCGGTGACCTGTTGCAATATGAGACAGCCGAACAACAGGCGGACAATCTCATCGCCACCGGATTCCTCGCCATCGGAACCAAAGGATTGAATGAGCAGAGCGGAAGACAGTTCCGGTTCGATCTGGTGGACGAGCAAATCGACACCGCGACCAAAGCGATCCTCGGGACGACCGTGGCCTGCGCCCGATGCCACGATCACAAATTTGATCCAATCCCAATGTCGGATTACTACGCCATGGCCGGGATTTTCCTGAGCAGTGAAACGTTTTACGGCACCGCTCAAACCGGGCAGAACCGTCGCTCGTCAAACCTGATCCAGTTGCCGGATGAAGTGGTGGGAAACACGGGTGACTCACTGAGTCTCGGTGAACTCATCAGCATGCAGGCCCAGCATGACACTCTCCGCAAACGGCTCGCTGACATGCAGACCGAGATCGCTGAAGCACGGAGAGAAGGAGATGCCGATGCCACGACCCGGCTCCGAATCCAGTCGCTCGGGCTGATCAATCAGTCCGGCATTCTTCAAACCAAACTGAATTCCTACACCCATGATGGAATTCCGAAACCGCTTGCCATGGGGATGCAGGACCAGGATGCGCCATTTGATTCCCAGGTGCTGGTTCGGGGAGAGGTCAATGCTCCCACCGGAACGCCTGTGCCGCGCGGGTTCGTCCAGGTGATTCAAACCAACGATGAGCGGCCCATTCCCGATTCGCAAAGCGGCCGACTGCAGATGGCCCGCTGGATGACCTCCCCGGAAAATCCTATGACGTCGCGGGTGTTTGTAAACCGTGCCTGGCATTGGTTGTTCGGTCAGGGTATTGTCACCAGTGTCGACAACTTCGGAACCACCGGGCAGAAACCCACCCATCCGGAGTTGCTTGATCACCTCGCTGTTCGCTTCATCGAGATGGAGTGGTCCGTGAAGGATCTCGTCAAAGAAATCGTCACGAGCCGGACCTACCGGATGAGTTCCGATTATGACGAAGCCAGGTTTTTGAAGGATCCGGAAAACAAGCTTGTGTGGCGCGCCAACAAACGCCGGTTGGATGCTGAGTCTCTGCGCGATGCCACTCTCGCGGTGAGTGGTCAGCTTGATCTCGACCGGCCGCATGGTTCTCTGGTGGCGACTCAGGGCGATGGATTTGTGGGACGGGGATTCGCCATTTCGTCAGTCGATTCGTATCTCTCCAATACTAATTTCAACAACCGGTCGGTCTATATGCCAGTGATTCGGGATCTGCTGCCGGACTCGTTGCAGCTTTTTGACTTTGCCGATCCCAGTCTTGTTCTGGGGGCGCGAGAAACAACCACCGTTCCATCCCAGGCGCTGTTTCTGATGAACTCCGATTTTCTGCAAACCACCGCTGAAGGAATGGCCGGATACCTCACGGGTGATCTCGGGCTGACCGGGCAGAAGCTGGGCTACACCGCGTTCTATCTGTGCTATTCCCGGCCTCCAACAGAGGAGGAAGGCAGAAAGACAAAGGCCTATTTCGAACGGTTTATCGACACCGCCAAAGAAGGCGGGATGTCTCAAAACGAAGCGGGGCGGCTCGCGTTGGTCACCTTCTGCCAGAGCCTGATGTCCAGTGCTGAATTTCGCTACGTGAATTAACTGCGCCACTTCAAAGAAGTCCTCCAAACCTCGATTCCTGATTCCAGAAACCTTTAATAACATGAACACCGAATATCCATTCCTTCCTTCACGCCGGGCTGCGCTTCAAGCCACTGCCTCCGGATTTGGTTACATGGCATTCTCCGCCCTGAGCACGATGCAGGCGGCCCAGGCCAACAGTCCGCTGGCACCGAAGGCTCCCCACTTCACACCGAAAGCGAAGCGGGTCATTTTCCTCTGCATGCGGGGCGGTCCTTCGCATGTGGATACGTTCGATCACAAGCCGCAACTGACTGCTGACTCCGGGAATCAGGGGTCGCGGGGATTTGCCAAACTGCTCGGCTCGCCGTGGGAGTTCAAACAGCACGGGGAAAGCGGGCTTCCGATTTCGTCGTTGTTCCCGAATGTTGCGAAGCATGCGGATGACTTGTGCCTGATCAATTCGATGCACACGGACCTGCCGAATCACCCGCAGGCTTTTGTCCAGATGCACACGGGGAACTTTCAGTTTGTGCGGCCCTCGCTCGGGGCGTGGACGCTCTATGGCCTGGGCACGGACAATAACAGCCTGCCCGGTTTTATCAATCTCGCACCGCCCAACGGGAATGGCGGAGCGCAAAATTACGGCTCCGCTTTTCTGCCGGCAGTCTACCAGGGAACCCCGGTCGGCACCGCGCAACGGACACAGCTTCGCCGACAGGCAGGAGAGCCGGAATCGGCTTCGATCTCCAACATCAAGAACTCAAAACTTTCACCTGAGCTGCAAAGGGTGCAGCTGGATTACATCAAGTCGCTCAATATCGAAAAGCTGAAGCGCGATCAGTTTCATCCCGAGATCGAAGGGGTTATTGAATCGTTCGAGCTGGCCTTCCGGATGCAGGATGAGGTTCCCAATGTGCTCGACATTAAAAAGGAAACCGAGAGCACCCGGAATCTCTACGGACTGGATGACAACGCCACGCGGGGATTCGGAACGCAGTGCCTGACGGCCCGTCGACTGGCAGAAGCCGGTGTTCGTTTCATCGAGGTGAATCATGGCAACTGGGATCATCACCGGAATTTGACCAACGCCATGGAGCAGAGCTGCAACGAAATCGACAAGCCGATCGCGGGGCTGCTCGAAGATTTGAAACAGCGCGACATGTTGAAGGACACTCTGGTGATCTGGTCGGGTGAGTTCGGTCGCACACCCCACGGTCAGAACGGCAATGGCCGCGACCACAACAACAAGGGCTACACTTCATGGATGGCCGGCGGCGGTATCAAAGGCGGGATGCGCTACGGTGCGACCGACGAATACGGTTACCAGGCGGTGGAGAACAAGGTTCATATCCACGACTGGCATGCCACGATCCTGAATCAGATGGGACTGGATCACACCAAGCTGACCTATAACTACGCCGGGCGGGATTTTCGCCTGACCGATGTGCACGGTAATGTGATCAAAGAAATCATTTCGTGAGTGCCTCGCAGGATGAATCCTGCGTAATCTCTCACGAATGAAAAAGGTCCGCTTCGCTGTCGCGTTCATCATCTTCGGGTTGGTGGTGAGTGGCGTCACAGCTTTCCCTCTCGTGTGGGAGCTGGATATCCTGGCGTCGTTTTTTGTGAAGGGCGACAACTTCAATCCGGCCGACTACGAAGGGCTGGCCCACTGGATCATGAAAGTGCGGGAAGGCCTCGTGGAGACAGCCAAGGCCTATCCATTCATCGCCTACGGGACCGACTGGCTCGCCTTCGGGCATATCGTCATCGCCCTGTTCTTTGTTCCCGTGTTCCGTGATCCGGTTCGTTACATTGGGAACCTGTGGGTCGGCATGTGGGCCTGTATTCTGGTGATCCCGCTCGCGCTGATCTGCGGGCCCATTCGCGGGATTCCCTTTTACTGGCAGTTGATCGACTGCTCGTTCGGGGTGGTGTGCATCGTTCCGATGCTGTTGGTGATACGATGGGTGAAGCAGCTCGAAACGGCAGGCGCGGACTGATGTCGCGCCCTACTCCGTTTAACGGCTCACAGATCGATCACGTAGAAGCGGCCCTGGGAGATTTGTTCGGCCTCAGGCACGGTGATCCAACGTTCAAGATAGCGCTCACCCCAGCTGTCGGAGAAAGCAATCTCGTTGGTCTCTTCGTTGTAGCCCATGATAATCACCACATGGCTCCGGTCTTTGTCCGGCGTGAGGGTGGCTGAGTCAGCCGCTTCCAGAACCTTGGCCTTGTAGGCTTCGAAATCGCCTTCCTTTCGCTCGGAGGAACGGGAGTTCGCAGTGTCATTGAACTCGCTCGTGCTGTACATCGCCCAGATGATCGGGATTCCGTTATCGATGGATTTCTTGATGTCGCGAAGCTTTACCTCTCCGGTATCACTTTCAAAAGAGCGGCCTTTACGCTTGATGTCCCGCCCGATGTTATTCAACAGAACTTCCACGGAAGTACCGCCCCCGGCTTTGGTTTGCCCCGCCATGGCCAGGAGATACATGTCGGCCGACAGACCGAGGAATCGCATGCAACGCTCCGCCGTGGCTGGAACGCAGTAACCTTTCGGCCCCTGATCAACCATCGGGATATTCGAAATCACAACATCACCGTTCTCCCGCGTCTCAACAAACCCGCGAGCACGCTCTCGAACAACCGAGTCCGGCACCCGGGCCACTTTCCCGCGGGCATCCGCAAACTCGGTGGTCTGGATGGCGAGAGAAACGTATTCGTCCTCCACATTGGAAAGCAGGAATGCGTGCCCCGCCCAGTCCCAGCGCTCCACGCTCACCCGGGTTTCGCCTTCACCGAATTTCTGGCGATCCGGTTCGCCGAGCTTCTCTGTCAGAGCGGTGGCAATCAACTCGGCGTCGTTCTCCATAATGATGCGGAGTCCTTCCATGCCCCCGGGGACCGGTTTGCCTTTGATGAAGTGTTGCTCACCGCTGCCCGCAGTACTGAGAGAATCCCCTTTATTGGCAAAGACGATAGAAATCCCTGTCACTTTTTCCTCTTCCCCATACAAAGCCGCCGAATAAGGGCGGGCATTCAGAAACCGGTAGTCGTCGCGGGGATAGCTCCGGTAGCTCTCTGAGATGGTCGTCTTTGACTCCCGCCGCCAGTTCAACCGGGCGGCAACTTCCTCCGGCTTTGATTCCCAGAGGCTGGTCTCGCTGAAGAGCTCCTGGCCGATGATTTCATTGATGACAGCAACGTCCACACCGCCGGTATCCAGCTTTGCGGGAGCACTGGCTTTTTCCGCCCAGTCCTTGAGGAAAGCCTGGTCCGTTGCGGACAGGGAGGTGACGGGGATGGTGAACTGCTTCCCATCCTTCATCGTAATGGTGACCTTCCCGTCTGCTACTGCGTCGACCTTCGCCTCGATTGTTTTGCCTGCGGCATTGGTGAAATTCCGGAAGTCTTCTTCCGCATGCGAAGCGGACAGCGAGAGAAAGAGAGAAACAATAAGCAATCGACTGACAGTCATAGTTTTAACGGGGGTGTAGTACAGAACTACCCCTCAAAGCGTTTCCCTTTCAATAAAATGTTTCGTCAGTTTTCGTTCAGAGCTTTCCCGATGTTTCGCAGGTATTCGAAGGAATAGATCCCTGTGTTGTGGCCGTCGCTGAAGGTGAACAGCAACGCGTAGCCACCCACCGGCTTCCAACCGGTGACGATCACTCCGGAGAAGTCGCGGCCAAAGTCCCCGCCCCCGCCGATTAAGTTGCCCAGCAAATCGCGTTCGCCCTGGGTTTCCGCACTGGGAGACAGGGCACGGAGTTTGTCCATGGGGTAAAAATCTTCCTGGCCATCGGACCAACGAATGGCAAGCGTGTCGCCAACTGCCTGAATGTCTTCGGGTTTATCCATAAAATACGACAGGGCTTCGCCGCCCCGGTTTCTACTCATAAACGCTGTTCGGAATCTTCGCAGTTTTTTTGAAATGAAATACGCCTCCGGGTTTCATCTCTGAAATGACCTCCGTATTTCACCGACATTTCACATAAGGTTCAAACTCACTTCACATTGAAGGCGCAGTCTAGGGCACGATGCGAATTGCTGATGCCATAGCCCCTGACTGGAAAGCCCTGACCCGCGGTGAATCCGACCGTTTGTCGGGATGGCTGACGGGAAACGGGGCGGAAACCCGACTGGCTCTCTGCATCGTGACGATATTCGTCGGCGTGGGCCTCTACGGGGCAAGCGTCGGGCTGTGGCGCTCGCCGCTGATGGCCGGCTATGTAGGGGTGAAGCTGCCGTTCATTATCTTTCTCACACTGGGAGTAAACGGCCTGATCAACGGGATGCTGGCTCAGCTTCTGGGGAGTGGTCTTTCGTTTCGGCAAACCCTGCAGGCCATCCTGATGTCGTTCACTGTTTTTGCTCTGATCGTCGGATCGCTCAGTCCGATCACCTTCGGCATGGCGCTGAACATTCCCGGCCCGGAAACAGCAGAAGCCGAAGCTGCTCACCGACAGTTGCTGCTGTTCCACACAGCCCTGATTGCTTTCGCAGGGATCATCGCGACGCAGAAACTGTTCGGGATTCTGCTGACATTCTCCGGAAGCCGGACGGTGGCGCTGCGAACTCTCATCGCCTGGCTGACCGGGAATTTGTTTGTCGGTGCCCAGGTCGGTTACATCCTTCGCCCCATCTTCGGCAGCCCCGGGCTCGCGATTCAGTTTCTCCGCCCCGACGCCATGAAAGGCAACTTCTACGAAACGATCTGGTGGGCCATCTACCACTCTTTCTGATTCTCTTTAACAAAACCACAACCCACTGAACTATGGACAACGAAGAAAATAACAAACCCGGAAGCCAGCCCGAGCCTGAAACCACTCCACCGCCGATTCCCGCGACGTCGAAGAAGCCCGACTCGCTTGAGGATCAATTCCAGCCCATGGATAAACCTGCCACATTCGCGAACACGATCGACGCGTTGCTGAAGAAGCCGGCCTCGGTCCTGCACGGCCTGCAAAACGGCAGCTTCGGAAAACTCAGTGGTAATTTGCTCATCACCACCCTGGCCTGCCTCGCGATCTTCGGCTTTATCCTGGGGCTTTTTTCCGGAGCAGAACAGCTGTGGAGCGCTCCGCTGAAGGTGGTGATCGGTGTCGGGATCAGCGGGCTGATTACTTTGCCGAGTCTCTATATCTTCGCCTGCCTCAATGGTCTCGATGTCACCATCAAATCTGTCACGGGGGTTCTGGCATCAAGCCTGACTCTGGTCAGTCTCCTGCTGATCGGACTCGCCCCGGTCTCATGGATCTTCACGCAATCAACCGACTCCCTGGCCTTTGTCGGATTCCTGACCCTGATTTTCTGGACCATTGCCCTGGGATTCGGGCTTTCTTTGATTTTCAAAGCCGCCAGGATCATGGGGGTGAAGAAGCGTGCCCACCTCAACATCTGGGCGCTGATTTTTGTCGTGGTGACACTGCAAATGTCGACGTCGCTCCGGCCGATCATCGGAAGCGCCGAGACCTTTCTGCCACAGGAAAAGAAATTCTTCCTGAACCACTGGTTCGACGAAGTCGGGAGCGAAGTTGATGAAGATGGAGTTTATCGCCGTTGAGTGCGCCGTCGGGGGCGCCATAATCCCGCTCTCATTTTCACCCACGTTGTGCTAAAGAAATGGCCAATGACATCAAAGACCATCCTCTGCTTCGGCGATTCCAACACGTGGGGTTTTGTTCCCGGATCTGACTGCGACCGCTACGCGCCGGATGTCCGCTGGCCGGGCATCATGAAGTCAGAGCTGGGGGATGAATTCACAGTCATCGAAGAGGCCCAAAACGGGCGGATGTCGGCCTGGGACGATCCGTTCGAGCCTGCGCTTTCCAAATGCGGGCTCGATCACCTGCCGGTGGTGCTGGAGTCCCAGAAGCCGGTCGATCTGGTCATTATCATGCTGGGGACCAATGACTTAAAGAGTCACATGAATCACAGTGCAACTGCCATTGCCCATGGAGTGGCCACGCTTGTGGATGTGGTTCTCGAAAGCGATGCCGGCCCGGGAAAGACAGCTCCCGAGGTGCTGATGATTTGTCCGGCCGCGGTGTCGGAAGGCAACTGCCCTTTCTGGCACCTGTTCGACGGCGCTCCGGAGACGTCGCGTCAGATGCCTGCGGCCTATCAGGAAATGGCAGAAGATCGCGGTGTTGCCTTTCTAAATGCGGGGGATTTCGCCACCTGCCCGGAACCCGACTGCATTCATCTCGACGACGCAGGGCACGCTTCTCTCGGAAAAGGCGTCGCCGCCAGGGTTCGGGAAATCTTCAGTTGAGCGATCGATCAGACAGGGTCTGATCGACAAACCAACCCTGTTCGATCGTAAACCTCCAGGGTGCAGCTGAGAGCATGATTGCGCTCAAGTCAGGAACAAAAGTCCACTGGTGAACCGGTCCTTTTGTGACAATGTCCTAACAGGCCGAAAAAAAAGCCGGCAGATCGAAACGTTTCCACAAGTCAGGGGTTACTCCCTTCAATCTTTATTCCCTTTCACTTTTGACTGCGTTTTTTCATCGCTACGCAGAGGCAACTGCCTTTGTTGCAGCATTCTTCATCAATCTAAGTGCCAGCGCTCAGAAGGTCGTTCTTGTAGACTCCAAGGTACCCGCTGCCGTTTCCCAGCCGGGAGAAATGCAGGTGAAGCCGGGACCCTGGGGCCAGCTTTCCTACACGCCGCTTGTTTTGGAACCTCCGGAGAATCACGAGATGCTGGACAGCGACACGGGCCAAAGCCCCACCGTTTGGCTTTTTAAGGCACCGGATTCGTCCGCCGTGGCCGGGATTCTCGATGACGCAGGGCTGAGCAGTGACCTGGTGACGCAACTCACTGGTCCTGAGCATCTATCAAGAAACGAAGTCTTGGGACTTTACCAAATCGAACCGCCTGAAGATGTCATTATTAATTTAACATCGGATCAAAGGCGGCTCCTCTACAGAGAGCTGGAACCGAAATCGTCTGCCAACCCCTTCTATCAACCTTATGCTCTGCAACCGAAATACTTAACCCTCGTTCCCTCAGGCGTTTCCCGGCCCCAACTCGATCTGATCGAGAAACTGAGCTTTAAGTGGGGAGATACACACCGTTTTTCAGACATCAATCTGGTCCTGAGGAAAGCGGCCAACGATCAGGAACGCCTTAGAATCCTGAAGACAATTCGGCGGGAACGTTCCTTTTCAGTCAAACTCAAGCTGTCCCGGGACAGCAACTTAAGTGAGCTGGCTAATTACTGGGGCTCCAATGGCAGAAACACAGAAGTGTTTCCAATTCTGGAGTCGGTCGTAAGAACCTCAGGAGTCGAAAGCCTCGATATCGTCCATTTATTGCCTCCCACCCCCAGGAAGTTGCTTCACACTTTCCCCTCGCTTGATGGTGAATCGATCGGGGAAGATTTTCCGGACTGCTTTTGGACTGCTCACAGTTTCTTTTCCGACAGCCCGCCGGATCGTCACCTCGGTTACGTCGGTCATGTCTTTTCGGAGCGATATTTCAAAGTGGCTCCTCAATCAGCTCAATTTGGCGATTTGATCGTCATCCAGGATAAAGGAACCGGCTCCGCCCTCCACGTTTGCAACCACATCGCAGGAAGCCTTGTCTTTTCAAAGAACGGTCTGAGCATCGAACGCCCATGGGTCATCTCGACTCTGAATGATGTGGCCAAATCATACCTGAAGACAGAAGCCATCTCCATTTCATTCTATCGCCTCAAACCTCAGTTCCGCAGATGAGAGGCAGGGTTGTCTTATTGATACTGAGCGCAGGATTTCATCTTTCGGTCGGGGCTCAAAACATCACTATCGGCGATCCTCCGCCGCTGAGCCTGTCGTCTGCAGGAAAGAAAGTGCATCTCTGTAAACCCGGCCCGTGGGGAGACCTCGAATATTACTACACCTATCTTGAGGCTCCATCCCACATCATGGAGCTCATCAACACCCCGAGTCCGAGAACGGTGTGGACGTTTCCTGACAAGGATGCCCCTCAGCTGAAGGAGTTTTTGCTCACCTCGGGACTTCCCGTCGATCAGGTGCAATCCATTCTGCAGGATTCGATCCCCTTTCAAAAACGACCTCCTTTCCTGCTTTATCCTTCGAGCAAAATCATCGAATCCATGCCTCCCGCCACCCGGCAGGCGATCTACACGGAGCTTAGAAAATGGCCGCAAAACAAGACCTACCGGCAACCGATCATCATCGAGTCAGGTAACATCCGCGAATGGTTCAGCGGCAGCGATTTGAGTGTGGAGACCATCGCGCTGATCGAAAAGCTGGCTTTCAAAATTGGCAACTCAACCGTGTTTTCGGACATCCCGACAGTGCTTTCCTATCTGCATCACGATTATGAGGACCGGGCCTTTATGAAGGCACTGACCCGCACCAGAAGTTTGATCTTACATCTGAAAATCACAGAGGATTCAGATATCGAGGCGCTAAAAGACTACTGGTCGGCCGGTTCCAGATACAAAGATATCTTTCCGCTGCTGGAATCCGCGGCCAGTTCAACCATTGCCTCCGGCGAGCAGATACTGGACGCAGCTCACATCATTCCACCAACCCCTCGAAAGTATTTGTACACCTTCCCCACCCTCTCACTCGGGATCGACGGGACATTTCCGGATGGTTTCTGGACTTCGCTTAACTTTTTCAACTACCTGCCGGATGAACAATTCGACAACGTCAAAAACGTCATGGCTTACGCCAGGGAAAACTTTCTGCCGGCTTCCCCGCCCTACAAGTATGGGGATATGCTGCTCCTGATCGATCCGGTCGCAAACAAGTCAATTCATGCGTGCATTTACATTGCTGACGACATCGTCTACACAAAGAACGGTCGCTCAATTCTACAGCCGTTCATGTTTATGAAGATGAGCGATTTGCTCACCCGTTTTTCAGGTGAGCTTTCGCCAACAGTTGAGGCCTGGCGCAAAATTGCGAACTGACTTCACTGCCACTTATTCGCCGCCGCCCTTCGGCTTCGCTGTGATGACGAGTCCTTTGTGCGAGCCGAAAATTTCTTTAGCAAGCGCATTCACTTCTTCCAGCGTGATGTTCTTGTAGTCATCAACAAACGTCCGCGACCAGTCGAGACGCTCAGGAACTTCCTGGCTCGACTCAAGCACTGAACTCATCCAGTAGCGGTTGGTTCTCCGCATCTCCTCGATGGAAACCACCTGTGGCTTCTTGGCCCGGTCGAGTTCGTCTGCAGTGATGGAAGTTCCAGTCGCAAGATCTGCAGCAATTTCGCGGATCACTTCGCCGACCTCTGCAGCCTTGGGTGGATCCACCGTGACATTCGCAAAGAGGTAGCCGTAATCCGTCCACACATCGCTTGGGAGGTTGTGTGAGAAAGGACTGTAGCCGATGGCCTTTTCCTCCCGGATAATCTTCCGCAACCGGTCGTCCAAAACGGCACCGAGCATTCCGATGCGGCGGGTTCTTTCAATATCGAAGATAGAATCCGTCGGCCAGTAAACCACCGTGGAGCCCTTATCGATCGTAGTTTCCACGTCGTAGTTTTTATCGAGAATGTCAGTAGGAAATGCCACCTTACGTTCCTCTGTATAGGCAGGCTTCTTAGCAGCGCGTTCAGGAAGGCTTCCGAAAGTTTCCGCGAGATAGGTAACCGCTGCCTCTTTATCAAAATCCCCCACAACCGAGATTTCCAGGTAGCCGTTCTGCAGCTCAGGGGTGAGCCACGATTTGGCATCATCCATGGTGCGGGAATCAAGGTCCTCACGCGCAGGATATCCAAACCGCTGATCTCCACCGTGAATTAATTTGTCGACCTCGTTCGCCATTTTTCCGCCCGGAGTGTTTTCGAGCTGATTGTATAATCCATCCAGCTGACGGCGGAATTCGATGGCGGCTTCTTCATGAAACCCCGGATTCGTAAGGTAGGCACGCATCAGTTGAAGTTGAAGCTTCAGGTCTTCAGAATCGGTCTGCCCACTGAACGCAAAAGCATCTTCATCCACAGACATTCCTACTCCGACTGATTCCCCCGCAAAGATCTGCTTCAAATCATCTTCGGTGTGAGCTTCGAGTCCGGCGCTGTTAAAGGTTCCGCTGACAAAGAGTGGCAGTCCGGGACGATCTTTAGGAAGACTCAACAAGCCTCCGCCGACACGGGCTTTGATGTAAATCTTCTCGTCCTCGAAGTCAGTGACTTTCAGATTCACCCGAACATTGTTGGCGAATCGAATCTGGGTGACCTCGAGGTCTTCAATCTCTTTCCGCTCAGCGATCTCTCCGGCAGCCGGAAGTTCAGTGTAGGCAAACTTGGCGATTTCCTTTTCCACAGGCGGCGACACCACCACTGCTTTGGACGCCTCGAATACATTGGAGATCGACTTGGCTGGAGTTTCCAAAACTGCATTCCCGGAAACATAAACGAGAATTTCATTCGCCCCGTCCCAAAGGCCGCGAAGCTTGTCGCGACATTCTTCCGCGGTTACTTCTTCGAGCGCTTTGGTAACCCGCGGGAGATCATCAATGGGATTGGTGAAAATCCGGCGTGAGCCAATTCGACTCGCAATTGAGTTGGCCAAATCCTGAGACTTCCGCGTCTTGGATGATTCAGCCTGACGCTCATAGGCGTTCTTAACATTCGCTTTCACCTCGGCAAGTTCCGCCTTGGTAAAGCCGTGCTGAAGCGCACGACGCAACTCCTGCTCAATCAACGCGAGTGCCTTCTCCCAGTTCTCCGGTTTGCAGTCAGCATCAATCGAACCGTATTCTGCAAAATTCAGATCATAGAAATCACCCACATGAGTGCGGCAGGAACTGATGGGTGAATCCTCGAGCTTGGCAATTCTTTCAAGTCGACGGTTCAGCATCTGACCGGCAAGCATCATCCGCAAATCATGCGCACGACGCTCCGAATTGTCCGGCGGATCAACACGCGGCTTGACAGTTTCAATCGAGACACTGGTATCACCATCCTCTTTTTCATAATGATAGTGCGTGGCGAATCCCCGCTTCGAAAGCTGGCCAAGATCGGGATCAGGGGCTTTATCCCGGGCCGGGAGATCCTTGAAATACTTCTCAATAAAATTCTCGATCGCAGCGACTTCAATATCGCCGACAACGATGACCGCCATCCGGTTCGGCGTGTACCATTTCTCATAAAACTCCACAAACCGCTCTCTGGACGCTCCCATGATCACTTCCTCAGTTCCGATCGGCAGCCGTGAACCCACTTTGTGTTCGGGAAGGGCAAATCCGATTTGTTCAACAAACGTGCGCCAACCAACCGAATCACGGGTCCGCTTTTCGCTCATGATAATTCCGCGCTCAGCTTCGATCTCATCAGCCAGCATCTTCATTCCGTCCGCGTAATCACGAAGCAGCTTGAACGCTTCATCCAGAATCGCATCCTCCGTGTTGGGAAGCTCGAGTTTATAAACCGTCTCGTTGAACGAGGTATGAGCGTTGGTGTGATTTCCGAAACCCATCCCAAGACGCTGAAAATATTCCACCATCTCGCCGGGAGGAAAATTCGTCGTCCCGTTGAACGCCATGTGCTCAAGGAAGTGAGCCAGGCCTTGCTGATTGTCCTCTTCCATGAGCGAACCGGCGTCCACAAAAAGCCTCATCGAAACCCGGTTGGGCGGCTCCGAATTCGGCAAAATGGCGTATCGCATTCCGTTCTCAAGCACTCCCCAGGTCACATTCTGATCAGGAACGATATCACTGTCTTCCTGAGGAAGCGGAATCGGTTCATTTTCGGGAGCGTCGGCTTTTTTGTCCTGGCTGAAAGCGGTGATCGCAATGATCGAGAGAAGAGCGGCATGAACCGCGAGGCACATTTGTTTCATAAACTGGTAGAATTTGCTGGGTAAAAGCGATCTCCAATAGCGGATTTGCTTTCGGATTTACAAGGGGCGTGGAACTAAACCACAACTCCGCAATTTCGCGACAGGAGAGAGTCCCGTCACCCAACACGTGTGGGGTGAGTGAAAAAAGGTCTCAATGCACCGGGAATCTCACGGCCCCAGGGGTTCCAGTGCAAACAATACGCGTCAATCACAAGACGATCCAACAGGGTCAGGTCGTTGTCTCAACCCTGTTGCCTCGCAAAATGAATTTGTGGTAGCCTTTCCGGCATGATGACCCGGCGGCAGTTCACAATCGGCTCTCTGGCAACAGCGGGACTTGGGTTATCTGCCGCAGCACCGAAGGAACTGGCCGGGAAACTCGGCATCGTAACCGCCTCCCTCTCGGCTCACATTTCAAAAACACCGGCGGCTGGAAAAATAACCTTGCTCGATTTCCCGCAGTTCATGAACCATGAACTCGGGCTTGAGATTATCGATTTTAACTCGGCTAATTTTCCGTCTTTTGAACCGGCGTATCTCGAAAAACTTCGCGTCAGCATCGACAAGTCGAATTGCACGGCGACGAACCTGAAGATGAATCAGAAGGTTGATATGAATTCTTCTGATCCTGACACCAGAGCGGAAGCGATGCGGGTCTACAGGAAATCGATCGATGCCGCACAGGCGCTTGGTTGTCGCTGGGTCAGGCCGCTTCCGCGGTCTGAAACACCTGACATGAAAGCTCACATCGCAGCATTTAACGAACTGATCGACTACGCCGGGGAACGGGGAATCACTGTTCTCATCGAGAATTTCGGCTGGATGATGGACGATGCAGACTCCGTTGTGAATCTGATGAACGCGATCGGCAGAGACCGGGTCGGCGTTGGAATCGATACCGGTAACTGGTCCTCGAACAAGGTGCGATATGCGGCTTTGGAGAAAACGTTCCCGCTTGCGGTGACTTGCGACTTTAAGGCAAAGACTCTTTCGAAATCTTTCGAGCATTCAGCTTACGATTTGGAATCATGTTTCAAAATCGGGTGGGACGCCGGGTTTCGCGGTCCATGGTGCTTCGAGCATGGAAACCGTGACTTTGATACAGCCAAACGAGAATTGATCTGGATGCGAGAGCAAATGGAGGGGTGGATTTCGATTGCGGCGAAGTAATTCAGGAAAAGGGGTTGTCTGGATTTGTCAGACGGCGATACTTAAAACTGCGCTGTGCTGAATGAGAAAAGTTCGTTGGTTGTTCCGAAAACTCGTCGGTGGTTTGGTTGACTTCGTCCGGACCAACCCGCTCGACCCCTTGCCGATTCGCAGCAAGCTCGGCAACCAGACCTGGAAAGACACTCGAGCTGACATGCAGGCAGGCCTCAATGTGGCGCTGCTCGGTTTTCCGCAAGGGATGGCTTACGCGGTGATCGCGGAGCTGCCGATTCAATACGGAATTGTCTCCGGTGCCATTTCTGCTCTGGTCGCCCCCCTCTTTGCCGGTTCCCGCCACACGATCCTCGGGCCAACCAACGCCACCGCGTTCATGATCTTTTCAAGTTTCGCGGCATTCAATCTAGCGCAAAGGGAGACGTGGCTCCCGTTGCTGGTCTTGTTTATTGGAATCTTACTGGTGCTGGGCGCCTTGTTCCGCGTTGCCGATCTGATTCAATATATCAGCCGCAGTGTGGTAACAGGATACATCACCGGCGCAGCAATCCTGATTATCGCCAATCAGGTCAGGCATGTCATTGGCGTGGAGCTGGATCCATCAACCGCAGATTCCGGCCCCCGCACCTTTTTCACGATCATACATGGCCTGGCGGGGCATATTAAGGATGCTCAATGGCAACCGGCTGTCCTGGGATTGGCCACGTTTCTCCTCTTCTTCTTTTTGTCGAAAAAATTCAGGAAGCTACCGGTTTTTGCCATCACTCTTGTCTCGATGTCAGCAATCTATGCTGTACTTCATCACACGATCCATTGGGAGGTCGATACGTTCGATCCATTTTCAGTAACTGATTTGAAACCAAAACTGCCGTCGATTTCGAGTCGGGGTCTGTTTTATGATATCAGTCAGTTAATTGGAATTGCCTTCTCTGTTGCCTTTTTGGCCTCACTTGAGAACTCCGTGATGTCGAAGACACTGGCGAGTCGTTCGGGGGATCGCCCCGATATGAATCAGGACATGCTGAGCGTCGGCATGGCTAACCTCGCCAACGCTTTTACCGGCGGGATGCCGGCTTCCGGCTCATTGACCCGTTCAGCATTGAACTTCACGAGTGGCGCCGCGAGCCGATTATCGAGTATTTTTGCAGGTGTGCTCTGCGTGATTGGCGCACTCACCCTCGGGCCGTTCATGGCTGAAATTCCCAAGACTGTTCTAGCAGTGTTGGTGGTGTGTATCGCCGGATCTGTCGTTAATTTCCGCCAAATCCAGATCTCACTTTTTTCGACCCCGGGAGACGCTGCCGTTCTTGTTACGACACTCATTTCTACTCTGATCATGCCGCTGAATGTGGCGATTTTCCTGGGAGTGGGTGTTTCAATTTTGATTTATCTTCGCGCTGCCTCTAAGCCGTTTCTTGCGGAGTATGAGTTTACCGAACAGGGCGAGCTTCGTGAAGCGGGAGAAAAGCGCGGACGTCCGATCCCGGCTATTTCAATTGTGCATGTTGAAGGAGACTTGTTCTTCGGTGCAGCCGAACTGTTTCGCACACAAATCCAGAAGTTGGCACTCGATGAAGATCTAAAGATCATCATTCTACGACTGAAGAATTCACGGTATCTGGATGCCACCAGCGTGATTGCGATGGAGGATTTGATTCAATTCGTCCGATCTCACAAGCGCGATATTATCGTTTCAGGGGCGTCAAAAAATGTCTATCGGGTATTGAAAAACTCCGGCATTCTCGAAACCATCGGAAGGAAAAACGTTTTCATCAACTCGGCCAGGAATCCAAACCTTTCCACTCGAAACGCTCTGCTTCGCGCCCAGGAACTTCTCGGCACCAAGGAGGCTGACATTCGGATCTTCTACGATCCTTCGAAAGGAAAATAAAACTCCCCTAACATTTGCAATAATCAGTAATGTCAGGTCACCTTCCGACTTTCGACCAAACAGCATGACCACTCCACAAGAAGATCCCACTATCCTCAATGTTTATGTCAAACCCGGTTGTCCGTGGTGCGTCAGCGCAGTGCAGCATTTGAAAGAAGAAGGTTACCACTTCAATGAAATCGATGTAATCGCAGACGATGCCATGTTCGAAGAAATGGAGGAAATCTCGGGGCAGACACTGGCCCCGACGATGCGAGTCGGAACGAATGACGATTTAATCCTGGCCGATTTCGGGGTGGATGAACTGAAGGAATTCCTCAGCAAACACAACATTTATCCGACCGACGACTGAGCCGGAAGCGGCCGGCACCTAAGAAGAGACTGAGCCGGAGAGTCGAAATCGAAGAGCCTGATCCCGGGATTCGATTTACAAGAACTGACAACAACCAGTCCAACGGCCAAAACCCGCTCCTCAACGTCCCCTCAAATTGGAACGACCAAAATACGTGGAAGAAGGTAGGTACACGAAATTGGAACGACCTTCTTCCGCGTATTTTGCCACTTCCGATTTCGTGCACCTACCTTCTTCCGCAGCAGAGACGAATGTTTGAAATTGGAACGACCTTCTTCCGCGTATTTTGGTCGTTCCGATTTCGTGCGCTCCCCTTCTTCCGCAGCAGAGACTAATGTCTGAAATTGGAACGACCTTCTTCCACGTATTTTGGTCGTTCCGATTTCGTGCGTCTCTCCTTTCGCAGTATGGAACGGTGTCTCCCCCGATTTTGGAAATAGAAACCCAGCATCAATTCCCTCCCGGAACTTGAGAAGGTTCAGATGTCGAAGAAATCAGTACCGACCTCCCGGTCGGAGACTGAATCCGGCTGAATTAATCAATCAGGGTATCAATTCGCTTTGCCAACTCAAAGTCAGAAGGGGTCAAACCGCCTTGATCGTGAGTGGTTAAGCGCAACGTAACTGTGCACCACCGGATGTCGATATCGGGGTGGTGATTGGCTTCTTCAGCAATTTCAGCTACGCCGTCGACGAAATCGATCCCGTCCATAAATTCATCAAACTCAAGGACTCGGATGATTTCTTTACCTTCAACTTCCCATTCAGGGGTTTTCCTAAGTTGAGATTCAACTTCTTCTTCTGATAAGACCTCGGACATTGCTCGTTAAGTTAGAGTGGGTTGGAGAGAGTTCAAAAGTGTATACGGCAGGGGCCAACGCTTTCTGGTTCTATCGCTATAAGATGACATTTGGGATGCGCAAGCGGCAAATTTTCGAAAATTTGAGGACAAAATTGCCTTTGAAAACATGGCCTGTTCAGCCTATTACTGACGGTTTCGACGTAAAACCCTTAAAATCTGACATGGCACACGGCAAAATTTACAATGACATCGTGGAAACCGTCGGCAACACGCCGCTGGTTCGACTCAACAAAGTGACTGACGGAGTCGACGCAACCATTGCTCTGAAGTGCGAATTTTTTAATCCGCTGGGCTCGGTGAAAGACCGGATTGGCATGGCAATGATCGCGGCCGCAGAGCGGGACGGTCTGGTGAACGCCGATACCGTCATCATCGAACCAACCAGCGGTAACACCGGAATTGCTCTGGCTTTTGTCTGTGCAGCAAAAGGATACAAATTGATCCTTACCATGCCTGAAACCATGAGCCTTGAGCGCCGCACTCTACTTGCGCTTCTTGGTGCGGACCTCGTTTTGACTGAAGGTGCTAAGGGAATGAAGGGCGCAATCGCCAAAGCCGAAGAGCTTGCGTCACAAACTCCAAACTCCTGGATACCTCAGCAATTCCAGAATCCAGCCAACCCGGAAATACATCAAAATACTACGGCGGAAGAAATCTGGGCCGATACCGAAGGGAAAGTCGATATTGTTGTCTCCGCCGTCGGCACAGGTGGAACTGCCACCGGTTGCGTCGAAGGTCTGAAAAAGAAGAATTCTGCAATTGAAGTCGTCGTGGCAGAGCCTGTCGATTCTCCGGTCATTTCTCAAACTCTGGCGGGCGAAGATTTAACCCCTGGACCACACAAGATTCAGGGAACCGGAGCGGGCTTTGTCCCTGACAATTTGCATCTGAAGTCTCAATCAGGTGATCAGCAAATCAGTGAGTGCATTAAAGTTTCCAATGACGATGCGTTTGCAATGGCACGCCGTATCGCTGCTGAAGAGGGAATCCTCGTTGGGATCAGCACCGGCGCAAACGTCTGCGCGGCAATCGAACTTGCCAAGCGCGCTGAAAACGCCGGCAAACTCATCGTCACCGTGGCTTGTTCCACCGGTGAGCGTTACCTTTCCACTCCGCTGGCCGATGCTGCCCGCGAGAAAGTCGGTTCCTGAATTGCTTGCGACACTTTCCAAAAAACATGGCTAAAAATCAACCTCCCGCGCCCTCAGAGAAACCTGAAGGCGACACCCCTTCTCAGGAACGATCTGTCGAAGAAGCGCTAGCGGAAAGCAATGCCAGTGATGCCATTGCCTCGCTGGAAAAGAACAAAACTCTGATTCTAAGCGTTGTCGTCATCCTGGCCGTTGCATTTGCAGGCTTTCTCGTAATGAAGCAGGTGAAGGACACAGCTTCTGCCGAGGCAGCTGCGGCCTTTTCCTCTGCTCAGGCAAAACGCGACATCGCAGCTCTGGATCAGGTTGTCGCTGACCACAGTGGTTCAGTCGCTGCTGGTAATGCATTGCTGACAAAAGCTGATGTGCAGATCGATCAGGGTAAATCTGAAGACGCAAAAGCGACTTTGATGACCTTTATCGGTGACTACGAATCTCATCCCCGCTTTGCACAGGGTTTGTTTGCGATCGCAAACCTGAGCCATGTCGCTGGAGATACCGAAACTGCGAAGTCCTATTACGATAAAGTACTCGCTGCTCAACCCGATGGTGATCTGTCCCCACTCACCCGTATTCGTCTCGGTGATCTTGCGCTTGAGGCTGGTGATGCGGAAGGCGCTGAATTGCTCTATAACGAGTCAATCTCCAAGCACCCCGGAAACCCATTCGTCGATAAGGCGATGCGTAAAGTTCAACTCGCAAAAATTGGAGATCCTCCAGTGGTCAAACGGCCTGAGCCAAAGCCTGAACCAAAACCGGAAGCGGATCCCGTACCCGCGCCAGCAACTGATTCCGATAAGGGCAAAGCGAAAGCTCCTGCTTCTGACGAGAATGGGAAAGCTAAAGCACCCAATCAGCCGAAGGGAAAAGCCAAGGCTAAAGCGAAGGCTCCGGCAGTCAAAGGCGAGAACGATAAAGGTTCCGATAAGCCCAAAGAGAAGGCCGCTCCGAAACAGGCTGCTCCAAAAGGTGATGAGGGTAGCAAAGCGAAAGCACCAACCTCAGATCCAGCTCCAGCGAATCAGAACTAAGCCATCAAAATTCATTTTTGGTAGGCTTTGGGTTTCCCCACCACCTCCGACCTCGGCGGTGGCAAAGGAGGCTCAATACCAATGATGCACCATCAGCGCCTGAGTTGCATCAGATTCGGCAGCGTTGATTTCAAGGTCGAACAAATCTCGAATGGCGTTTTCAGAGTTGTGTCGTCACGCTTAACGATCCAACAGGGTCTATTCATCGATCCAACAGGGTTCGTTCGCTCTCAGGGTTCTCCAGATAGAAAATCCAATTCTCCGGGCAGGGCCGGGATTTCCCCGTCCAGTTTCTTCTGAAGTATCTCATCTTCAGCCAAACTTTTCGCCTGTTCACTGTTGGAGGTTGTCGCCAGGAGATATACCGAGTTGTTATCAGGTTTGAGCTGATCAATCTTCAGCACATTGATCTCGGAAGGCAGAGGTGAAACCGCCGTGTCTTTGATCTTACCCAGCAGTTCAAACTTTGTGTGTTGCATCCATTCTTTTAAATAACGCCGCGGTTGATTTTCGAGAATGTATTCAACGAGAAACCGTCCTTTAACCAAAAGCTGTATTTCGACTTCGTCGTCGTAGGGAACCACGACGGCCGGGTAACCCTGTATCATAGTCTTCTCATAGTCTTCAAACTTCTCCGGTTTGAAGTCGGCAAAAGCAGCAATTGATTCGGGAAACTTTCCCGTGTCAGTAATCGTGACGCGGGTGACAAGAGTCCGCTCCACCTTCTCCGGATTTTTCGGGTCAGGCACTTTCTTTTCAAATTCGCGAACGACACGGGATTCGATCCATCCTGAGAGACGCCGCTCCCCGGTCGATCGGGTGAGCTTCCATGTTTTGGGATTGGCAGGAAGTGCCTCGAGCAGGACTACCGGTGAAACCGGAATGATGCCTTCAGGATCTTTCTCCGGCTCATTTTGAGAAAACCCGGTCGCAATCAAGAGAGATGAGAGCACAAGGGTGCTGATAAACTTATTCATCAAGATATTTGAAATAAACGATACGGTATTTGATGACGGGTTGAGGAGGATTCATCGCATCCTCCAGAGTGGAGTGTTCCCAGGCCACTTTTCCCAGAGCCCGACTTGTGTAGCGGCCCATTAAGACTTCCTGCGGTCCATCGAATACAGGATAGGTCCCATTCAGGTCAAGTCTGAGCCGGTTGCTGTTCTTGAGCTTGATCAGCGGAGGTGACCCCGGCAGTTGGAAGAGCGTGTCAGTATTCCTACCGTTTTTTGGAATCACAGCCCTTTGTTTAGCAAGCCTGTCCCACACGCCATCGCTGTTAAAATGAGCATTGCCGGGCACGCCGTCTTTTCCGGGCCAAATATAGCGTTCAATAATGGCGTGGAACCGTTTTTCAGCAAGCACCCGGTCGCCGTCTTCAAACTTGTCCCACTCCGTGTGTCCCGGGATTTTCTGGACGACCTGAGACACACCCCAGACCCCAAAGCAATTGGACTTGGTCGTGAGACACCCGGCCATATTTCGAAGGAGCGCTTCATTGGCAAACTCAGTGGAATCTTTTGTCTTCAGGTTTGCTGTCGGCAAGGTGCCTATCTCGCCAATGTATTGAAAAGGGCCAGTCTCCTGCCGATCCACGATGTCGTTCACGAAACCCCGGACTTCAGCATCCCCCCTCAAGTGTTTGAAGACAGCTTCGAGTGGCTTCTTCCGTACCGGAGCGTTGAAGTATTTGTTTTCAGGATAAATCTTAGAATTGACGTTGATCTGTCCCGCCGTGCTGTGCATGAAAGAGATCGTGGAAAACTCATCGGGCAGGGTTGAATTAATGCGCCACTGATCATGCTGCATCGGGTAAGTAGCTCCCAGCAAATCCAGCATCACATAGTCCGGCGGAATTTCTGTATCAGGAGTAATGCCGCCCCCGAGATTCATGGTTCGGTATGGCACTTGATTCTGAATTCCGGTGTGAATAGTCGACCAATAGCCAATCGAAGAAACCCTGGAGCGCGAATTGTATTCGTCAGGTCGGTTGATGGGAAACGACCGGCCTTTTCCCGGATCCCTTGGGTCGGTTATCCTTCCCGGGCCCCGCTGTATGTATCGAAACTTACTCTTCTCAGAAGAAAACTCCTCCGGCTCTCCCTCGTTGAGCTGCCCCGGAGTTCCAGCGTCTCCACCTTCTTTCTCCTCTTTCACCCACTGATCTTTGCTCCAGCTGAGTCGAGGATCAACAATCTGCCAGGAAATGGAGTATTCCTCCCCTGCCCGCAGATCGAGATCAAAACTCGCTTCAAGAGTATCCTCCTCTTCTTCACCTAGCGGAATCATTTGGCGGGGGCGGTTGGGCCCCGGATTAACCCCCATCCCGAGTCTCCATTTCAAATCGATTCGAACTTTGCGCCCTTTCTTTCTGTCAAATTGCACACCGCCACCACTTCCCGGGACATTTTTACTGTTGCCTCCAATCGCCCGAGTAGGAGAAGAAACAACAATTCGGTTTCTCGAGTTCTGCAGAGCTCCTCGCGGACCGATATTAACGTTCTTTGGAGCCGTTGCCCTCAATCGGCCAAGCGTATCGCCATGATTCCAATTCCGGTCAGGCCTGGTTTCGATGTCAGGATCTTCCGGTGATTTGGGACCGAGCTGTTGCTCCACATCTTTCCCGCCCCCTTTTGCCTTGATGTTGAAATAATCGACCTTCGTCGGAAAGCGCCAGAGCTTTAACACGGGACCACCGCCATGCATGTAAACCTCGGTTTCATGCCGATATTGGATCCTGTATCGGGTAGGATTGTTCCCCTGAACGGCCTTGAAAATCATTCTCACCTCCATGATGTGCGGTCCCGGCGTTTGCGGCAGCATCGGAACCTCCTCGGTTGGATCACTCTCCGGTTTGATCTGCCAATAAAACCGTTCAGGGTTTGCCCCCTTACGCTCATTGCCATGCGGTGAGTAGTTCACACTCGTTGTCCGATAGGCCCAGTCATGAGAACCTGCGTTGAGAGCATTTGACATCGTTGTCGTCGCCATGCGGGACATGAGTAACATGTTCAAAGCGATCTGATAGGCCTCCAGTTCACCGTATTTTTGCACGATCGAAGATCCTTCGAATCCAGGCCACTCCCTTCGAAAATACCGCATCAACATCTCCAGTTGAGCCCGGTTAACGATGTTTCCCGCGTGGACATTCCCGAAATCTTTGTCGTCAATCACCTGGGTGAATCCCAGGCTACCCATCAGTGAATGCAGGTGCAGCGTTCCGCTTTCCAACTTATCGATCGTCGCCGGCCCCGGATCATCATACACAAAAGGCAACTGGTAGAGTGGCCCGGCTTCGAGCGACAATGGTATGTTTGTTGTGAAAAAGCGGGGTCGACCGAAGGCATTGAATTCAGGACTGCGACTGTAGAATGTCAGATTGAATTTATTCCCTCCATACCACTTGTCGCGATCCGCCATCTCCGCGAAATCAAGAATCGCCTCTGGATATCGGCTGAACCCACGCAACCAGGCATGGGCCAGGAGTTGATTGTAATTCAAGTCGTTCGGATCCTCGAAAAGCACATCGAGATTGACTGACCGCAGTTTTCCCAGCGCCCACTCACGATCCCCACTGTTCTGATTGAACTCAACATCCCCTGCTCCGCGACGAAACAGCGGGGTCATTAACCCCATCTGGTATTGCTTGTGAAACTGCTCCGGGTCATCCCCCGGATCCGGCTTTCCCAGCGCTGCATTGAAATTAATTTTTGCGCTCTCGTCATCCATCCAAAAGGCATAGCGACCGATCAGCGGATTGTCAGAACTTGCTTTCTCACCCGGCTTTCGAAAGACCGGTGCCCACTTCACCCGCATTTCAGGGATGTCCTTATCATAGTCGGGCGACCCGTCACTCTTCAACGCCATTGCAATCACCGGCTCGTTCTCACCGGGCAGCGGTTCGTTCAGATCAACTGAATTAACATTGGGATCTCTGGTGCTTTTGGGATCCACCTCCACTTCGCCGGTATGCAGCGGAACCTGCCTTTCCCCTGATTCGGTGAAAATCGTGAGCCGCCCGGGATTACTCACCCAGTTCTCCCCCGGTGCCGTTTCCCCGTTTTCACCAATCTGCGCAGGTTCCGGAATATTAGCGCGCAACAACTCCACCGCGTGACTCAATGATCCCTTTGCTATCATCTTCGCCCGTTGAGCATTGGCATACGCATGTGCCGCCCTCTGCTCCACCTGCATACTCGCTAAAAAGGCCACAACCAGAATTGTCATCATTGAAATGATGATCAAAGTCACCACCAACGCTGCTCCGCGGTTGGTGGCCGTTTGACTCTTTCTCAGTTTCTTTAGTATCAACTTCATTCCCGTTTTTACCCCGCCCCGTTGACCAGTTTGATTCGAGTCGAAAACACCTCTGCCCGGATAATCCCATTCGCTTTCAGCGCCTCGATAAACAACTCGACCGATGATTCGACATCGAGAGCTCCATTCTCGAAGAACTTCAGCTCCATCTCCGGGATCTCCATGTCACGCTCCAACGTCACCTTGTCGATGGTAATCAGCGATAGCTCGATTTCTGCGGGGACCTTGTTCCCCTTCATCACCATGGGAGATTCAGATAAATAGGCGAACGATTCGCCGTTATCAAAAGGTCTCGTGGTGGCAGCCTGAAAGTAGGCCGCCGAATTATAGATCATCTCCGACTTCGGATGGTTCTTCGACTTCGAGACCCACGGGATCGGATTCCCCAGCAGATCATACGCTTGAACCCATAACCCGATGATTCCGTCAGCGGCAGAAGACACAATCGTATCGTAATTATTGGGATCTTCTTCATCAAATGCCTTTTCATCCCATGGATCTAAAAACCAGTTGGCCGAGGTTGGATCGGTTCGCATCGATACATCCCGCGCATCATCATAATTCGTCAGCTGGGGAAAGTATTCATAGTTTTCCGGCTTCACGAAAATACGCTTCAGCCGGAAAAACTTCCGTTCAGTATCCCGATAAAGATAATACCCCACGCAACGCAGTTCCCCGTTCGTTCCAATAGGGGCCATCCACAGCATTGCCGGCGAATTACGGGCCACATAAGTCGCGCCCACCTCTTCCAGTTTCGATCCGGGTAAAATCACAAATTGCATCCGTGTATCCACCACCGCAGGAGTCAACTCACGGGCAACCAGTTCCAGCGCACCACGAGCCCGTTGATAGGTGTCAATCCGGCGCTCGCCCTCCACCCACGATGTCGAGATCGGTTCAAATGCACTGAATAACATCGCAACGATCACCGTGGTGACAACCATGGCGACCAGCAACTCGATCAATGTAAACGCCCGGAGAGTACGGGGATGTGTGGAATGCGTCAGATTCAATTAAGGTTGGGGATTTCTAGAATTCAATTTTGGGAACAAACTCACTTTCGATCAGGGGCCAGTCAGGCCCGGTAAAAGTGGTCACGGGATAACTAACCGTGGTCTTCGGCTTACTGGATCCGAGAGGATTACGTTTGTCATCGAGAGGCCAATACACCTCAACCGACAGCCCCAACATCCCGCCGATATTTTCCGGTTTGGTTTCCCCTGCAAATTCAGCCAACTCCAACTCCACTTTGAAGAAACGGCGGGACTCAAGCGAATCCGCTTTGTCGTCCGATACAAATCTCCCCTGCTCGTCATAATAAAGCGGACTGATTTCCGGAACCCCGACTACGAGTGGAGATCCCTCCAACCGGTCATGAACATCTTCGAGAACTGTTCCGATCGCGGTCTGATCAGCACTGTCGCGTGCCGAAGTCATCGCCGGATGCAACAGGCCAATGATCAACACCAGCGATACCGCAGCGATCGCCATCGCAATCGTGACTTCGATCAGAGAAAACGCCCGGCGGGCATTCGTATGGCAACGTTGGAGAATCATGGGCGGTATACGCGAACCCTTCCTGTTAATCGATCCACATTGATCTGTGACCAGTTCTGAGAGCTGTCATCCCCCTGATTTCCCGGTTTTAAAATAGAAATGATATTGCGTTGTTCACCATTCGGGACACGGGCACGCCCCGCCGCAGTATATTCAAAGAATCTCACCTCAACCTGCCCGTAGGGCGAATCCACCATAAAAGGATTGTCCGACTCAAACTCAACAAAGTGATCGCCCCGAATCGAAGACGCATCGGCAACCGCGTATGGCGATTGTCGAATCATCTGATTTGCCCCGGTTTCGAAGATCATGTCAGCACTCAACTGATACCACTTCGAGCTCTGCACATAACGGCGCTCGATCTTGTCCCAACTCCACGAGCTGTAGGCCCGGTAAGCCACGTCCGGATAATCTTTCAGTTCTGACACCCCCACTCCAAACCGCACCACTGTCCGCTCCGAAATGGCGCGGCTCCGACAGAGGTTCATGAAGTCAGCGACCTGCCGGGTCGCCGTCGATAGTCCGGTAGAAGTGAGACTCGAAATCGCCAGCGATGACAGCCCGATCATCGCCGCCATGACAGCAATCACCGTTAGCATCTCAATAAGAGAGAAGCCTTTCTGACGATTTTCTGCCGATTTTAACGCAAACACATCAGAGTAATATCAACTTCAGAGTGTCCATACAATGTAAATCTGACAATTCACCTTCCCCCTTTCAGAATCCCCAACGATTCCATTCACTTCCACGCAGCCCACATCGCTTTCTCCAGCCGGCCTGTCACGTCAGCCTGAGACTCCGCCACGTTTTCCGTTTCGTTCGGGTCAGTATTGTGATCATACAATTCCCGGAACACGACTTCCCCGGTCTTTCGCTCCTTCCAGACCACCAGCCGATACCGGTCTGTTCGCATCGCATACCCCATGTAGCGGTTCTTAAACCGTGCATACTGACTGAACGCACTGTCGTCGCTCGCCTTCCCCGGACTCTCAAGGCTCGGCAACAAACTCTCGCCCTGCAAATGAGCAGGCTTCTCAATCCCCGCGAAGTCACACAGCGTCGGATACAAATCCACCAGCTCAGACAAATTATTGGTGCGCCCTGCTGCATACTTCGGGTGGGCGACAATCAGCGGCACCCTCGTCGCGATTTCGAAATTGGTCATCTTTCCCCAGGCGCTGTGTTCCCCCAGGTGCCAGCCATGGTCAGACCACAGGACCACCACCGTGTCTTCACTGATGTGTGCGAGTAATCGTCCGATCTGGGCATCCACATAACTCACGCACGCCGCATATGCCCGGATCAGATCGAGCTGAGTCTCTTGCGAAATTTCACCCTCGGGTGGCACCCCAAGATAACTCCGCATTTCAAATCCATTCCAGGCAACCCCTTCCTCGCGATCCGGACGTGTCGGCATGGTCAGCCCGAACCTCTTGGCCCCGCCAACATAACCATCCGAATTGAACCACGCCATCACCGGAGACTTTGGCGAAGGCTCCGGATTCTTTGCCAACCAGGATTCGTCCGGCGAATACAAATCAAAGTAACGCTTCGGGGCTACAAACGGCAGGTGAGGTCGACGGTATCCAACCGCAAGAAACAACGGCGCTTTGATCGAATCCCTGTCCTCTAACACTTCGATCACCGCATTCGTCATCCGACCAGCGAACAAATGATCATCCGGCACATCCGGACGCTGTAAAACCGGGCAATCCCACCGGTCCGCAATCACTGTTTCCTCAGGATTCTCAACATCCACCACCTCCAGCATTTCCCCATCACGCCCCGGAGTGGACGGCACCGACCAATCCGCCGCGTTATCCCAGCGATCATGATAAATCTTTCCCCAGCTTTGCGTGTGATATCCGCCCTCATCTTTCAGCCAGCGAGCCATCGAAGCCGCATCCGGATTCTCCTTCCGAAAACGGACCACGTCTTTATCACTGTTTGAAAAGACATTCACCGCATCAGGCCGCAGTCCGGTCATCAGCGAAAGGCGCGATGTGCCGCACTTTGCATATTGGCAATACGCCCGCTCAAAAACCACACCCCGCGCCGCGAGTTTATCGATATTCGGGGTCTTGATCTTCGTCTCGCCATAACACCCCAGCATCGGACGCAGATCGTCAATCGCGATCATGAGAATATCCGGCTTGTCAGCGCCGATCGACGAAATCGACGCAAGACAGCAAAGCAGGAGTGCGAATCTCATTTATCCAAATTTGATTTCTCAAAGTCACCCGGGTCCACCCAACCGGCCGGGACCTTTTCCCCCTTTTCAATCATGCGCTCGTAATACTTCGCCACCGGACTGGCCACTGGATAATCATCAAAAATCTTTCCATTGCCCTGCATACGCGGGTCTTCCTGCTGACTCAACTCCGCCTCCATCTGTTCTGCGAGCTGCTTTTTCAGCTCGGCATGCTCCGCAGAATCCGCCAGATTAATCATGCATTCTCGATCGCTTGCGACGCGATACAACTCCTCCGCCGGACGTTTCCCGAAATTCCACTGCCAATACTTCGGAGCTGATCCGTCCCGTCGCGCATCGAGTATCCACGTCTTCGTCGGACTGCCATCGGTATTGAGATACCCTGTGATCGGATCCCCCACCGGCCAACGCTCCGTCTCGAAATTCTTCAGATACAGCATGCCGTCCTTCACAATCCCGCGGATGGGGTAACCCCAGTCATTCGGGCGACCGATATCGTGCCGCTCTTTCCCGATCAAAACATGATCCCGATCCGCGATGACCTGCCCTGACTTCTCCGAATTGAAAATATCCGTCAGACTGCGCCCCGTTGTCGCAGCCATTCCAGTCGAAGAAAGAGGGACCTTCGCCACCTCTAAAAACGTCGGAGCATAATCGATGAAACTCACATAATCCTTGATCTCCCTACCGGGATTCTTGATTCCTTTCTTCCACATGATTGCCAGCGGTAGATGATTCGACAACTCGTATTCCTGCCCCTTGATCCGGGGGAAAGGCATTCCGTTGTCAGCTGTCACCACCACCAGCGTGTTCTCCAGAAGCCCGCGCTTCTCCAGCGAATCCAACATGCGCACCAGATGCGAATCGAAATGTTCGATCTCAAACGCGTAATCCAGCATATCATTCCGCGTCACCTCATTGTCCGGCCAGAAATCGAAGACCTTATCAATCTCTTCCAGCTTCTTCCCGCCCTTACTCACACCCGCCCCGTATTCATAGCGCCGATGCGGTTCAGTCGACCCATACCAGAAACACCAGGGCTCATCCCCCTCCCCTGCGGCGTCCAGGAACTGATCAAAGTTTGTCGCGTAGTCGTTTGACGAAATCGCTTTCGCCGGCGGTTTCGCTTTCGCCTTGTTAAAAGGTTGGCCCGTCAGCTGACGTGGTTTTCCATTGGCATCTTTCGCGACACCCGGTGCCCACCCCTTTGCCGTGCAGCCAGTGAAATATCCGTTTTTGCCCAGAGCCTCGACATATGTCTCAAACTTCTCAGAGAAAAACGGCATATGATTGGCCGCCTCCTCGAGCTGCCACGAGTTTCTGCCCGTCAGAATGCACGCCCGCGACGGAGCACACTTCGCATTCGGCGTGTAAGCGTTGTGAAAAAGCAATCCCTCCTTCGCAACCCGATCAAACCCCGGAGTTTTCACCCAACGTGTCCCATAGGCACCGGCATGTGGCCATGATTGGTCATCCGAGATGCAAAAGAGAATGTTAGGTCGATCAGCAGCCGACAGCACCGAACCAAACAGAAACAGAGCAACGAGGAATTTTTGCATCTCACGAATCAACAGGGTTTGATCAGCGAATCAACCCTGTTGATTCGTGAAAGCCTGGCGCGATAAGAGCAAGAAATTCCCCTTAAAATCCGGATCGAAGGTTGTGCCAAAAAACCGGACATGACCAAAAATCTGGATTGAACACCGTTTCCAAAATCGGACACGACCAAAAATCTGGTTTGAACACCGTTTCCAAAATCGGACACGACCAAAAATCTGGATTGAACACCGTTTCCAAAATCGGACACGACCAAAAATCTGGATTGAACACCGTTTCCAAAACCGGACACGACCAAAAATCTGGATTGAACACCGTTTCCAAAATCAGACATGACCAAAAATCTGGATTGAACCCGTTTCCAAAATCAGACATGACCAAAAATCTGGATTGAACCCGTTTCCAAAACCGCACACGACTCAAAAAAGCCGACGCCCCTCAGCTGATATCATAGGGAATGTTCAATTTTTAATTTAAATTCGAAGGAAAAGCGCCCATGGTCCGCAGTTATGACGATCCTTGTAGTTGGAGCAAGCGGTGCGACCGGACGACTTCTCGTTGAGCAATTGTTGACTCGTGGCCTGAATGTCAGGGCAGTTGTGCGCTCTTCTGAAAGCCTCCCTGAAGACCTTCGAGACAATCCAAAGCTGTCCATTATTGAAGCCAGCCTGTTGGAACTCAGCGATTCTGACATCGCTGAACATGCAAAAGGCTGCGACGCTGTTGCCTCTTGTCTGGGCCATAATTTGACCTTCAAAGGTCTTTTCGGACATCCCAGAAGACTGGTGACGGAAGCCACCCGCCGACTGTGTGCGGCCATTGAAAAAACAACCACCCCGGATCAACCCGCTGCCAAATTCGTGCTCATGAACACGACCGGGAATCGTAATCGCGACCTCGACGAACCGGTTTCTTTTGCCCAGAAATGCGTCGTCGGTCTGCTGCGTCTCCTGCTCCCTCCGCACGCCGACAACGAGGAGGCAGCGGACTACCTTCGCACCCGGATTGGACCGGAACATCCGACGATCGAGTGGGCTGCAGTTCGACCGGACAACCTGACCGATGAAGACGAGGTCACCGGGTATGAGCTGCATCCGTCACCAATCCGAAGTGCCATCTTCGACGCAGGCAAAACGAGCCGAATCAACGTTGCCCACTTCATGGCTGAACTCCTGAGCAACAACGATATCTGGAATGAGTGGAAAGGCCGGATGCCTGTGATCTACAATTCGGCCGATTGATTGCCCTGATAAGGTTGGTTTTTAGCTTGTTTGGCGGGGGCGTGAGATGAGAGAATTTCGGAATTCCCTCAGGATGGGGCTCATCGCCCGATTGAAATCAACCCATTGTCATGAAGAACCGCTGTAGACTGGCCCTTGGACTCCCGTTAATTGTGATCTCTTTGACAGTCCTTTGTCAAACCGCTCCGGCAGACGTTAGCGGCATGTTTCAAGATCACATGGTACTGCAGCGAGGTATCAAGGTTCCCGTTTATGGAGAAAGTAAAAAAAGGGGAACCGACGGCACAAAGGTGGTCGTCAAATTCAATGGCCAGACGAAAACCACAACGATCAAGGATAACAAATGGCAGGTTGAACTGGATGCTATGGAGGCCGGCGGGCCATTTACGATGGAGGTCGACGGCAAAACGATAAAAGATATTTACGTAGGCGATGTGTGGCTTTTGTCGGGACAATCCAACATGAAGTTTTCCATGGAGGAAGCTGATGACGGTAAGAAGGACATTGCTTCAGGCAATGAGCCTATGATTCGGTTGAACAAATTCGGGACAGCGAGATCAGGAGGTGGCTGGTTCAAGTGTTCCCCGGAGAGCGTGAAAGATTTTTCTGCGGTAGGTTACTACTTTGCTCAATACCTGAGAGAAAAAGAGCCGGACGTAGCGGTTGGTTTGGTGGGGCGCTACGTTGGCAACACCGCAATCTCAAGATGGCTGGTCAAGGGAGGGGGCTGTTATAAGCGATACACCGCTGGCGCAATCAAATATGGGTATCGGGGGATCTGTTGGTACCAGGGAGAAGCCGACAACAGAGGGGATGCATCCCGCCTTTACAAAAACAGGATGATCGAGCTGATCGAAGGCTGGCGGGAAGAAAACGGACGCAATGATCTTCCTTTTTTGTTTGTTCAGATGCAACGCCTGGGTAACCCGACAACAGCCTTCCTGCGAGAGCAGCAATTGCAGGCCTGGCAGGAGACAGAAAACACCGGTATGGCGGTTATTTACGATACCTATCCTGTCAACCTTCACCCTCTTCTCAAGCAAACAGTCGGAGAGCGATTGGGGGTTTTAGCTAGAGGCATCGTATATGGTGATGAAATCACTTTTTCAGGCCCGATTTATTCTTCAATGGAAAAGCGGGGTTCAGCAATTGCTTTGAACTTTGACCATGTCGGCGACGGGCTGAAGATTGGCGGGGAAGACAAGGAGTTGGCAGGTTTCTACCTGTGCGGTGAAGATCAAAAGTTTGTCAAAGCCACTGCGAAGATCGAAGGCAATGAAGTGGTGGTCACCTCCAATGAGATCGCAACCCCGGTGGCAGTGCGCTATGGCTGGCAGGGAAATGTTGATGGGAATCTATATAACACATCAGAATTGCCCGCTTCGCCTTTTAGAACGGACACCTTTGAAGACATTTCTCTGACGCCGACTTCAAGAAATGATTTGGTTTCCAAGAAGAAAGGTAAAGGTACCGGGCAAAAGTGAGCACACTGTGAGTCGTGAACAGTTGTAATAACATTGGGAAGACCTGGCGGATTCAGTTCGCGATCGAGCTTCTCGTAGCGCTTCCCTGGATCCTCCTGGCGCTCTCTTTTCTTGGAGTCGACAGGATCTTTCCCGCCTTTCCAATATCACTGTTTATTCTTCTCCCAACGGGGTTGATCGCTCTGGCGTTCAGTTACCTATCGGTTTTTCGCCAGTGGGAAATCGATTTACCCGTTCTCTGGTTCGTCCTTCCTCTCGGCAATGTAGTGATCGGCAGCTTTGCCTGGATGCTTCTGTATGTCGTTGCAGCTTGAGCAAGTGACCTTCAAACTTCCAAATCCTCCAGCGCGGGAAATTCCTCACGCCAGTCCCGAACGGCTTGCAAATCGATCTCGGCGCGGACAATGCCTTCTTCCCGGCCGGCATCCGCAATGATCTTGCCCCACGGATCTATGATGAGACTGCGCCCCGAATATGTGAGGTTCGGGTCGGCCCCGCATCGGTTGATCCCCACCACATAAGCCAGGTTCTCGATGGCCCGGGCACGAAGCAGGGTAATCCAATGATCATCGCGAACCTCCGGCCAGCTGGCGATCACGGTGATCAGCTCGGCTCCCCGATGGGTGCCTCTACGAAAGAGTTCGGGAAACCGCAGATCATAACAGATGAGCGGACATATTTTCCAGCCCGCCCAGTCGAAGACTGTGATATCGGTCCCCGGTTGATAGTGATCGGCTTCGCAGGTGTAACGAAAGGCCCGGTTCTTATGATAGGTTGCCAGGGTTCCGCCCTCCGGATCCACAACCGACAACATGTTCCGCCCGAAATCAGGCGAACCGGAGGGAGTTGCGTATCCTCCCATCACAGCGCTGTTTTTCGCCCGGGCGATCTCGCTAAGAAATGCCTCACTGGCAGGGGGCGTTCCATGTTCAACCGTAGCCTCAAGGTTCATTGAAAATCCGGTAGCAAACATCTCAGGTAGTATGATGAGACTGTCCTCAGCCGTTGACTCAACGTCAGCAAGCTGGTTTCTCACTTTGTCATAATTCGCTTCAGGGTCTTCCCAAATGAGATCGAGTTGGCAGCCAATGATTTCCATGCCGGAATCGTAACTCCAACAAAAATGAAATCCAGTCGCGGAATAGGGACACCGATGTACAATCTAAACTGTGAGTGATTTAGAAAACATAAAAACGATCGGCTGGCGGGAATGGCTGGCGATCCCGGAATTGGGGATCAAGGGGATCAAGGCCAAGGTGGACACCGGGGCGCGTTCCTCCTGCCTTCATACCCACGATTACGAGATCTACACCTGCGAAGACACGGGTGTGGAACGGGTTCGCTTCCATCTGCACCCGTTGACACGGACTGAGAAGATCGAACTAACCTGCGACGCTGAAGTGACCAGCACCCGGGAAGTGAAAGATTCAGGGGGCCATGTTGAGCTGCGGCCATTCATCACCGTCACGGTTCAACTGGGTGAAATCGAGTGGGAAGTGGAATTCAGCCTCTCGAATCGGGAAGGCATGAAATTTCGCATGCTTTTAGGCCGGACCGCGTTAAAAGATCGGTTTCTAGTCGACCCAACAGACTGCTACCTGCTAGGGTCCGACTTATCAAAAGCGTATCGCAGGGTAAAACCAGGCGTCTAAGCTCCTCCAATATGAAAATCGCCATTCTTTCCAGAAACAAGCGCCTCTATTCCACCAACAGCCTCTTTGAAGCCGCAACGAAGCGGGGTCATGATGTGAGGATCATCGATTATTTGCGCTGTCATATGGAGATCACCTCTCATCGTCCGTCGATCTATCTGGGCGATGAGAAATTGCAGGGCTACGACGCAATCATCCCGCGGATCGGTGCAAGCAATACCTTTTTCGGCTGTGCGGTTGTCCGCCAGTTTGAGATGATGGATGTTTTCCCCCTCAACGAATCCGTAGCGATTTCCCGCTCGCGCGACAAACTGCGAAGCCTGCAATTGCTGGCCCGGCGCGGTATTGGATTGCCAGTGACCGGTTTCGCCCACGATCCACGAGCGACTGAACACCTCGTAAAGCTCGCCGGTGGAGCGCCGCTGGTTATTAAGCTGCTCGAAGGAACTCAGGGAGTCGGTGTCGTCCTTGCCGAGACCAAGAAGGCCGCGGAATCGGTGATCGAAGCCTTTCGGGGGCTGAACGCGAACATTCTTGCTCAGGAGTTTATCAAAGAAGCCGGTGGTGCAGACATTCGCTGTTTTGTCGTTGGCGGGAAAGTCGTCGCGGCCATCAAACGCCAGGGCAAAGAAGGCGAATTCCGGTCGAACCTTCACCGTGGTGGCTCGGCTTCGATCGAGAAAATCACCCCCGAAGAGCGTTCCACCGCTGTCAGGGCGGCACGTATCATGGGACTTAATGTGGCCGGAGTGGACCTGCTTCGCGCCAACCATGGTCCGGTTGTCATGGAAGTGAACTCTTCACCCGGGCTCGAAGGAATTGAAACTGCGACAGGAAAAGACGTTGCGGGATTGATCATTGAGTTTATCGAGAAAACCGCCAAGGCCGGTGCGACGAAAACCAAAGGAAAAGGTTAGTCAGTTCCAGTGGTTGGTGACTCATTATGGCGTCAAACACCAGTGATCCCAAAAAGCCTCTGTTGATCTTTGATTTCGACGGAACGTTGGCGAATACCCTTGAGACTGGGATCGCTATCTTTAACGAGATAGCCCCAGTCTATAAGCTCAATGCGATCTCGATCGAGGAAGCAAAGGAATTGCGGAAGTTGAACACGCGGGCATTGCTGGATCACCTTGGAATTTCCCGGTTGATGGCAATCAAAGTCGGTGCCCACATCAAGAAACTGCTCCACAGCAGGATGGGTGACGTCGAGGCCATTCCCGGAACCGGTGTGGCGATACGAAAGCTCTACAATCAGAATTACCGGCTCGGGATCCTGAGCAGCAATTCAGCGGATAACATCCGGACATTCATGAAGCGCTACGATCTGCTCGATTGCTTCAGCTTTATAGAAGCAGGCGTCAGCCTTTTCGGAAAGCCGCAGCGCATCAAGAACGTATTGCGGAAAGAGAAAGTAAAAGCGAGCGCTGCCATGTATATCGGGGATGAAACCCGTGACATGGAAGCAGCCCGCAATGTTGACGTGGCAGGGATCGCGGTTTGCTGGGGCGCCAACGGACGCGAAGCCATGCTGACCGAAGACCCGGCTTATTGCATCGATGATCCGGAAGACTTGATGACGTGCGCGGCAGAGTTTGCGGCCCGCTCATAGACGAAACGACCCTGTTAGTCCGCCTAACCTACCCTGTTGGACGTGACGCTGACTACGGGGAATTTTTCCAAATTCCGCTACGAAGACGGCGCGTCTTTGTCAGGCTCAGGCTCAGCAGCAGGTTCCGGCTCCGCTTCAGCAGCTGGCTCTGCTTCGGCAACAGGCTCTGCTTCGGCAGCTGGCTCTGCTTCGGCAACTGGCTCCGCTTCGGCAACAGGCTCTGCTTCGGCAACAGGCTCCGCTTCGGCAACAGGCTCCGCTTCGGCAACCGGCTCTGCTTCGACAACTGGCTCTGCTTCGACAACTGGCTCTGCTTCGACAACTGGCTCTGCTTCGGCAACAGGCTCCGCTTCGGCAACCGGCTTCGCTTCGGCAACCGGCTCGGCTTCGGCTGCTGGCTCTGCTTCGGCCGCTGGCTCTGCTTCGGCTGCTGGTTCTGCTTCGGCAACTGGTTCTGCTTCGGCAACTGGTTCTGCTTCGGCTGCTACCGCTTTCTTCGCTGGAGCTTCTTTGCTGCTTGGATTCTTTTTCTTCTTTGCTGCCTTTTTCTTGGGCTCAGGTGGCTTTTGCTTTCCGATCACCAACTCTGTGCCTGGAAATTCGATCACGTAACCTTCGTAGGTTAACCAGCGAAGATCGGCGAGAATGTTTTTCTCTTCCTCGGTTAACTTATGTTCTGCAAATGTCTCTCCTTCCGCTGGAGGTGTGTAATCGGGAACCACCGCTGCAAGCATATCCAGTACCTTGCATCTCGGATGCTCTTCGATGTATTTCACGATCGACATGATCCGCTCGGACAAACTCAGGTTCTCGCTGATCGCCCGGGGACGGGCAATCGAGACATGGAGCGCTTTTTTCCCGCGCTTGAAGAACTTCAACCCGTGGCGCTCGAATCGCTGACAAAGCAACTGAATCAACTCAAGCGGAAAGCCGCGGCGCATTTTCTCGGTCTCGCTCTTCAGCATGTTGAGAAGCGGTGGCGAAAGATCTTTCCCGGCAATATTGCCGGAAACCACGCCCTTCTGGACGGGTTTGATGGCATCTTTCGCAAAATGCTCACGGAAATGACGCTCCAAAGCCTCCGGAGTCGGAATAATCTCGCCCGCAGGTTTCTCTTCCTCCTGCTGTTTGGGCTCAGGTTCGGTCGGCTCAGCCTCTTCAGCAGAAGGCTCTTCTCCTGAATCCGCGTCTTCTTCGGTTGCAGGCTCATCCACCCCGGCCTCGGCAGCAACAGGCTCTTCCCGGGGTGCTTCAGCTTCTTCGACAACAGCCGGAGTTTCCTCAGCCGGTTCCGTTGCGGTATCATCGGTCGCGCTCTCGCTGGTCGCCGGTTCGGCGTTCTCCGGGGCTTCCCCTTCAGCGTTGTCCGCTACGGGCTCCCCTTCAGCGGCTTCATCCGCCCCGGCTGGAACCTCTTCCTTATCATCTTCAGTCCTCACCCGATACTGTTTCCGGGTGCTGGCCTCTTCCTTCCACTTCTCGATCGTTTCCTCCTCTTTCGACATCTCAATACGGGACTTGTATTGGTCGATCGACATGTTGGAAAAGCGATCCGCATGGATGCGGGCAATCTTTGCCTGATATTCGTGATGATTAGGCGGCCCCAGAATCGTCCCGCTCATCCCACAAACGGCTACCACCGTGAAAGCCCCTTTGGGTGGCTCTACCTGAACGGTCTCGCGAACGTAGTAGGTGGCCATGGCCTCACTCCGCAGCATGTGAGCGATCGCCTCTTCGTTGGAAAGCCACAGCGAACCGTCGGCTTTACATTTGTAGAAAGGTTCGGTCGCGCCCTTCCCTTCTTTCTGCTCGCGGAAAAATTCGACATCGTAACGATCCCGTGCCCCCAGGATCATCTTAGCCACATCGACCAACGGGAAAGCCCGTGCCGTTCCCTTGATGTGTTTTGCCAATGCGGCAATCGCATCCTTGGTTGGCTGCACTTTGACCTTAATATCTCTGGGAACGTTGACACGCGGTTCACGCTCAGGTCGTCCCCGGTCTTGAAATCCACGGCCGCCACCACCTCTTCCGCCACGACGGTCTCCACCACCGCCACCACGGCGATCAAACCCGCCGCCGCCACCACCTCCACGGAAATCTCCACGACCTCCGCCTCCGGCACCGCCTCTTCCTCTGCCACGGTTGTCCTGACGATCGTCCCGATCTTCAAACTTCTTCTTTCCCGCACCGGGAGTTTTCTTCTGCGGTGCGCCCGGCTTACCCAGATCCTGAACCCAATCGGGCATCAAGTCCTTCGCAGAAAATTCCAAGGGGTCGGAGTCGCTCATGTACAATCGTGGGGGGAAATAGAAACGCGTCGCTTTTCTACAAAGCCAACGCCAGTGCTCTTATATAACGCGATTCACCCTTTTTGTAGCTGTTTTGTCAAAAAACAAATTCGCCTTAAACGGTTGATCCTTCCGCCTCAGCCTCGTCATCCAGAATCTCGTCGTCGTCATGGTAGTATTCCTTCGGCTTGTAGAAATAAGCCACCACCACAAAAACAATCGCCGTCCCGAACATCAGCCAGGTAAAGAACCAGAAGTAGGCAGCTCCTTCCAGCTTGGTTTGACCGCCTACGAAATAGTCACGGGAAACTTCCGCGGTCGCATCCTCAGCCGAGGTAACCTTCATTCCCAGCTCAAGCTTGCGGGTGTCCAGCCAGGGCCGTTCCGGCTTAAACCCGTCAAAGAACCCGGCTTCACGCTTCGGCTCCGGTATCTCCACCGAGATCGTCGCGCCCTCATCCCACTCAGTCATGGGTTTCCCATCCGCTCCTGCACTGAAGACCCGGCTCTTCCGGCTGTTCACGATCACGTAGGAAAGTTTATTCCCTGAAGGATCAACTATTCCCTCCAGCAAACCTGCCGCCTCTTCCGGGGACGGCACCCGCCATTCGTTGTCTTTTACGAAGGCCTCAATCTTTTCAGCCGCTTCATCAATCACCGCTTTCGATTGAAACGTCAGTGACTCCTGCTCACCTTCTTTCATCGTTTCAATGATGTCATCAGCCGTCCCCGTTTTTCCATCGAACCCCGGATTTCTTCCCTCGCCTGTCTCCGGACTTTCCAGCGCAGCCAAAGTATTCGGCACCTGGATAAAGTGATTCACCGAAGCTGTAAATGCGTTGCCAAGTGAAACCGACACCAGAAACAGCGCCATGATCCACGACTTCATCGTCTTTGGGGCCTGAGTGTAGCTGAACTCCAGACACACAATCGAAATCATGATCTCTGCCGCAGTGACCAGGGCGAAAGCCAGAATCTGCCAGGCAATCGAAGGGCGCCCCCCGTCATCAATCCATTCCTGGGAGATCGATACGATTGAAAACCCCACAGCCATCACAAACAACCCGATCGAGATCTTCCGCATCGGCGTGAGCGGGAAAACCTTGTTGATCGCCGGGTAAATCACATACGTGAAGAGCGGGATGAACGTCAGGATCATCAGCGGATTCGCCAACTGCACCTGACTGGGCAACCAGGTGATCCCCAGCCAATTGCGATCCATATCATCCGCCTGCAGAACCCATGATGACATGGTTTGATCAAACAACGCCCAGAAAATGGCTACGAAAACATAGACGATCGCCAGCTTACCCATCGCGGCGAGCCCTTCTTTACTAAACACCTCCCGCCCAAACCAGGCGGCTCCTTTTGCGGGAATGTGGATGAATTTCCGTCGCCCCAGCCAGAAAACGAAAGTCGCCAACGCCATCAATACCCCGGGAACTCCAAAGGCCCAGTGCGGCCCGTACCAGTGCAACAGCCATGGCGTCGCCATTGTGGAAATAAATGCACCCAGATTAATCGACCAGTAGAACCAGTTGAAAACCCTCGTCATCAAATGCCGGTTCGATTTCCCGAACTGATCACCCACGTGAGCCGAGACACAGGGCTTGATTCCCCCGGCACCAAGAGAAATCAGCGCCAGTCCGGCAAACAGCCACATGCCGGCAGATCCCGTCACTCCCATAAACGCCAACGCGCCGTGCCCCAGGCAGTAGACAATCGAAAGCCAGATAATCGTCCTGTATTTGCCAAAGAAAATGTCAGCAATCAACGCCCCCAACAACGGAGTGAAATAAACCGCTGTGACGAAAAGGTGAGATTTCTCAACCGCTTCCGCCCGCGACATTTCCATGCCCGGGATCTCACCCATCAGGTGCAGATATTTCACCATAAAAATGATGAGAATCGTCCGCATCCCGTAAAAGCTGAATCGCTCCGCAGCTTCATTTCCGACGATATAGGGAACGCCCGGCGGCATGCCGGAGGTATCAGTCGGGGTGGAGCGGTAGGCTGGTTTGGAAGACATGGGCATGCAGGTTTTGCCACGTTTCAGAGTTTGAATCAACCCAAACTGACCCAAGGGGAAAATCCGGGACGAAATCAAAAATACCCCGGGGCGGGGAAACTAATCCCACCTTTCACAGGGTACAACGTATCACGTCTCACGTTTTAGATGTGGTTTTTGCCCATTGTCGCCACGGCAATTGGCTTCTGCTCCGGATTTTGCCTATTATCACCACGGCAATCGGCTTCTGCTCCGGATTTTACCTATTATCACCACGGCAATTGGCTTCTGCTCCGGATTTTGCCTATTATCACCACGGCAATCGACTTCTGCTCCGGATTTTGCCTATTATCACCACGACAATTGGCTTCTGCTCCGGATTTTGCCTATTATCACCACGGCAATTGGCTTCTGCTCCGGATTTTGCCTATTATCACTACGGCAATCGGCTTCTGCTCCGGATTTTGCCTATTATCACCACGATTATTGGGCTTCTGCTCTGACAGTTGCCCCACTGGCAGGTCAAAAATGATCAAAACGATCCAACAGGGTCTGATCGTTGAGGCAACCCTATTGGATCGTCAGTAAGAATTTGCGACGCTTTTTCTATTGGGTTCCGGCGGAAATCAACCAACCCAGCAGGTTGTGAAAGTCAGATTCGCTGAGCAATTCGCCGAATACCGGTGGCATGAGGGAATGTGTCAGCGTTTTTTGATTCACAACTTCTGACTGCTTGATCCGGAGCGTTCTCCCGGTCAGGTCGACTAATTGCAGGATCTCCCCCCGTTCCCCCAGAAGGTATCCGGTCGCGGTGGTGCCATCGTTCATTTCCAAACTCGTGAGGTAGAAGTTCGCATCAACGTTTCGATTCGGATCGAGGATGTCCTGAGCCAGCCGGTCAGCTCCCCGTGCGCCGATTCCATCCAGTTGCGGCCCGATCAATCCGCCTTCTCCATGAATCTGATGGCAGCTCGCGCAATGGGTTTTGAAAAGCGATTCGCCTTTGTCTCTCACCGCGCGGGCAGGATCAAAGTTCGCGAGACGTGCCGTAATGAGTGCATCAAGCTTTTCGCGATCAGCTTTGGAGACAGTGACAGGCGGCGGCGTGTGGGTCGAAGGAAGAAATGGGCGCAACTGGTCGCGCAGAGCAGCCGGTGCCGATATTTTCAGATAGTCGGCTAAAAAACCAAGGGCCTGATCATATCGTCCAGCCGCACCGAAATTCTCAACCGATAGCAGTGCAGGTTCGAACCGGGTGACACCGAGCCAGGCGTAGCCCCCGCCATCATCACCATCTACGATTTCGAGCCTCACCTGCAATCCTTCCCGATCGGCGAGATCCCAGGAGATTTCCTGACAGACGTCGTTTCGCGGAGGATAACACCGGACGATTTCGTCGCCGGACGACGCCTCAACGAGCCGGACGAAATTCTTATCATGTGCGGGATTCTTCGGAGTGCCCCGGTGCCCACAGATCCAGAAACTGATCTTCTCCGGAGCCGGGAAAACTTTGGAACGCAACATTCCCCGACGTTGCTCAGCCTTGCTTTCCCCTCGCCTCAAACTGGAGATCACATCCACCTCCCGACCGTCAGCACAGGTTCGCTTCTGCAAGGTCCAGGGCGATGGCGAACCGGCTTCTGCAATTTCTGTCCAGTCTCCAGCCCCCTGCTGACTCCGCATCTTCAACAGGGATTCCGCCAGCTTCAGAGCCCACCCCACCAGTTCCGGATGATGGGAATCAACCCCGCCTTCTTCCAGACCGTAGATGATATTCATCAACGCTTCGACATCGCTCAGTGAACTCTTTGACAACTTTTGCAGCGACTCGATCAACTGCGACCGGGTTTCTTCCGAGCCGTTCCTGGCGATGTGTTTGAGGTATGCCGGGTCATCCACCAGGCCGAGAGACGCCAGAAACCGGGCGGATTCTTCGGTGGGGATATCCAGGGAGATTGACGTAATTTCCGGGGTGGGTGAATCAAGCATTTCGAAGCACCCGGGAAGTGCCAGGTGCTCACGAAGTGCGAGTTTTAAGACATGTCGCAAGTGAGTATCGTTCCCCGGCGTCTCTTTCAAAGTGGCGATCAACGGCTTGAGCGCAGCCTTCTCCGGGGTGGCTTGCAGGGCTTCGACAGCACGCCTGACGACGAACGGGTCATCGTTCTTCAAGCCGGCAATGGCGTCAGCGACCGGAGCTTTACCACCGGGAGGAACCGGTACGTTCACTTGCGTCTGGTTAACGACCCGCCAGATTCGTCCACGCTCCCGGTCTCTCCCTTCGTGATCGAGCGGGACCTCATAGTGGCCGATGATGCGGTTGTAGAAATCAGCGATGTAGAGTGCGCCGTCCGGTCCGATTTGGAGGTCGACGGGGCGGAACCAGGGATCATCCGACGTCATAAAATCCGGCTCTTCAGAAGCAACCGGAGTGGTTCCCGAAAATCTCAGGCCATCGTGATTCACGGTCGAGTTTACCGGGTTCCCGATCAGGATATGGTCATTGAACTCCGGTCCCCACACATTGCGATCGAGATAAACGATCCCACAGATCCCGGTGGATCCATGAGTGTGCTCAATCATGGTCGGACCGAACCCGATGGGAGGTTCGGGACGGGAGAAGTGGGGGTAGGTCGCTCCCTTCAGCAGTTGATAGATGGGAGCGGTGTGACAATCCGCGCTGTATAGATTCCCACGTCGATCGAAGGCCAGACCAAAGGGATTTACCTGCCCCCGGGTGAAGACTTCAATCCGCAATCCGTCGGGGCGAAAGCGAAAGACATTGCCGGAGGTCAACTCAATCTCGTGACCGTCGCGTCCTTTCACTTTGCTGGTGTTGTTGAACCCATGCGTGGCATATACCCATCCATCGTGTCCGAGCCGGAAACTGGAGCACATGCCGTGGGTGTCCTTCTCAAACCCCATCGGCCCGTAGAGCACTTCGCGTAGATCGCAATTCCCGTCGCCCGTGGTATCTGCGAAATACCAGATATTCGGAATGCTCCATGCAATGCAGCCCGCTTCGTGCTCCGGTTGATGCCACGGCAGGACTCCAGTCGGGATATTGAGCCCATCTGCAAAGTCCACCACTGTGTCAGCCCGGCCATCGCCGTTGGTGTCGGAGAGAATCTTGATGACGTCGCGACTGTCTCGAACTTTCGAACCGGTCGCATCTTCCCAGCGGGATTTTTCGGCTGCGTAGGGGTATTCCACGGTGGATGATACCCACAACCTTCCCTGCGCATCGAAGCCCATATTGATTGGCTTGTTGATCTGGGGCTCAGCAGCGAACAGGTGGACCTCGAAGCCGTCGGGCACGTGCAGGGCTTTGCGCTCGTCTTCCGGGGAAAGCGGGTCGGTGGTACGAACCAGGCGATCTTTTTCAGCGGCATCGGTCAGGCACCCGAGACCTGTGAGAAGGATCATCAGCTTTTGAAAAGTCTTCACGGGTACCATCGTGACGACAGCGGTCCCGGAAAGACCAGCTTTTTCGGAAAAAACAAGTCGTCGATTCCTGCTGTGACAAACGCCGGTGGATTTCTCAAATAATGAATCTCACATAAAGCCGGAGGGTTCAGCGGCAAAAACTTCATTGCCACGATCCGGGTTAGCCCCATACTTCCGCCATGTCAGAGCCAGTCAAAATTCTAGTTGTCGGATGTGGACACATGGGTAAATCACACGCCAAAGCGTATCACGCGATGGACGGATTCGAAATCGTGGGGGTGGTTTCAAGGGGCGAGAAATCAAGACAGGAATTGCTCACGATTCTGGATGCTGACTATCCGCAATTCTCCAACTACGAAGAGGCTCTGGCAGCCACAAAACCGGATGCTGTTTCGATCAACACTTATCCGGACACTCACGCCGACTACACCAAGAAAGCTTTCGCCGCCGGTTGCCATGTCTTTCTCGAGAAACCGATCGCGAACACGGTGGAGGAATCGCAGGAAATCGTCGACGCGGCCAAGGCCGCAAACCGCAAGCTGGTGATCGGATATATCCTGAGGGTTCATCCCAGCTGGGTGAAATTTATCGAAGTGGCACAGACGCTCGGCAAGCCGCTCGTCATGCGGATGAACTTGAACCAGCAGAGTTCGGGAGAGATGTGGGACACTCACCGCGCTCTGATGAATTCGATGTCGCCGATTGTTGATTGCGGCGTGCACTATGTGGACGTGATGTGTCAGATGACGCGCTCAAAGCCGATCCGGGTCAGTGCAATCGGGGCACGCCTCAGTGAAGAGTTGAACGAAGGCATGTACAATTACGGCCAGCTTCAGGTAACTTTTGAGGATGGGTCGGTTGGCTGGTACGAAGCTGGATGGGGTCCTATGATGAGCGAAGTTGCCTTTTTCGTAAAAGACGTCGTCGGTCCGAAAGGCTGTGTTTCCATCAGTGGAGTTTCTGACTCAGGTGAAGACAGCGATGATGTCGAAAGCCATACCAAAACCGAAGGTCTGAAGCTGCATCACGCGGAGCTCGATTCAGACAATAAGTTCACAAAGCCTGATGAGATCATCAACTGTGCTGACGAGCCTGACCACGATGGACTGTGCGCATTGGAGCAGGAGGTATTCCTCGATGCGATCGTAAATGATGTGGATCTAAGTGATCACATGGATGACGCGATCAACAGTCTCCGTATTGTCCTCGCGGCTGATGAGGCTTTCCGCACCGGGAAAATGGTTGAGCTCTGAAGCGACTTCCGCTTTCAAGTCCACCGTCGGATCCGGCTGTCCAACTGAAAGACCTGGCCGGATACGGCGGACATGGTATCGAGAAATGATACGTATCGGGCAACGTCTCCCACTGTGTTGAATTTGCCCAGAACATGCCGTGCTTTGGCGCTTTCAATCACCTCCGGTGCGAGATCGCGAGTCATTTTCGTCTCCAAAAACCCGGGTAGAATACAATTCACCCGGATCGCCCGCTTTCCACCTTCGTCAGCCAACACATGGGTCAGGCCGATCAGACCGGCTTTCGCTGCCGCGTAATTAGCCTGCCCCGAAGGCGGGCATACACCCGAGAACGATCCGATATTAACGATGTGCCCCCCTCCCTGGCGGTTTTTCATCATTAACTTGAAAGCCGCTCTGGAAGTCCGGAAGGCCCCTTTCAGATTTGTATTGAGAACGACATCCCACTCGTCCTGTGACATTTTCAGCATGGGACGGTCGCAGGTGATTCCCGCATTGTTGATCAGTAGATCAATTCGCTCCAAACCAGAAAAGTAATTTGTGACAGACTCCGGCGAGGTTACATCCAGTTCATCACGGCCCGGTTCGTACACAAGAAACCCGTCAGCTTTCATGACTGTGGAAAGAGCCTGACCGAGGTCTCCCTTTCCACCAGTGATGAGCGCGACGGGCTTTTCGTTCAATGGAAAACCAACCGGCGAGGTTACTTAAACGGATTTGGAGCAACCTGAGTCGGGAGTGGGTTCACTCCCTTCGTTTCGAAGCCGTTTGCGTTTTGCGTTGGCTCGGTTGACTGCGGAGTTTTAGGTGACTCGGAAAGAGGAGTTCCGACGATGGCGTGCTCATCATAGTCAAACTTGGTATCTGAAAGGCTGCCCACATACTTGATGACATCTGTAACAGGGGCATTCCGGAGTTGCAGGGTGATGAGGGTATTCTCACGCTGCTCATTGGTTCCTTTGTAGATAAAGTTTGCGGAGCGCTGTGCGTTTGAAATTTCCTGAACCCGCTTGGAGAGATACGCCATGACTTCGCCCAAACTTGCCTGAACAAAATTGACTTCAGGAATAGTTACTGACTTCAATTCCCCTTCCAGATCACGTTTCGCTTTGCGACCTTCACTGATAGCCAGTTGAGTCATTTTCAAATAGCGCATATTGCGTGGATCACGGGGATTTTTGGAATTCACGTAAGTGAAGTACTTCAAAGCTTCCGAATAACGGCCAGCTTCATACAGCTTTACTCCATCAGAATATACGTCGGCCAGGGTCCGCTTTTCCCCTGCGTCTGCGAAGTTAAAACAGAACAGGGCCACAAGAATAAGAGTCGGGATTTTGAGTAGATTTTTCATCGTCTTGGTTGGATACCTCATTGATTGTTAATCCCGGAGTTACGTGGGGTTTATAGCGTCACCGGATGGCTGGTCCGGGAGCACCCATCCGCTACATAGCGTCGGCAATGATACATGATCACGCCATACTATTAACGATACTCAGGCAAACAGGCTTAGCAAGTCGACCTTTTTCTACGAAAAGTTTCCTACTTTCTGTCTCCGTAACCGTTGGGGTAGGAGGAATGCCACTTCCATGCCGTCTCAATGATCGACTTTAAATCTGCGTGTTTTGGGTCCCAACCAAGCTCACTTCTGATTTTTGAGCTGTCCCCTACCAATATGGCCGGGTCACCTCCACGCCGGGGGACAACTTCAGCCGGTATCGGCTTGCCTGACACTTCACGCACAGTTTCGATAACCTCTTTTACGGAGAACCCCGACCCGTTGCCGAGATTGTAATGGAGAGATTCTTTTTCGCTCAACGCCTCCAGAGCAAGGATGTGAGCCGATGCCAAATCTGACACATGAATATAGTCCCGAATGCAGGTGCCGTCGGGCGTATCATAGTCGTCACCAAAGATCATGATTTTCTCCCGCTGACCAAGCGCCACCTGAATGACGAGGGGAATGAGATGGGATTCAGGGGTGTGGTCTTCACCTTTTGCGACGGTGCACCCTGCAGCGTTAAAATACCTCAGTGCGGCGTATCGGAGGCCTTTCGTTTTTTGCAGCCAGAACAGGTAACGCTCAATGATCGCTTTTGATTCTCGGTAAGGGCTGCCGGGGATGACGTGTTCCTTTTCAGAAATCGGGATCGTCTCCGGCTGATCAAAAAGGTTGGCCGTCGAAGATAAAATAAATCGTTCAACCTCGAATTCGAGGGCTGCGTCCAGAAGGTTGAGAGCATTGGTCACGTTGTCCCCAAGGTATTTTAGCGGATTTTCCACCGACTCCCCCACAAGCGAATACGAAGCGAAATGCATGATCGCTTTCGGCCGGTGATCCGACAACGTGCTTCGCACCATCGCCTTGTCCGCCAAGTCTCCTTCAACAAAAACGGCAGCCGGATTTACCGAAGCGCGGTGTCCCATGTAGAGATTATCAAAGACAACCACTTCGTGATTCGCCTCTATCAGTGCATCTACCGCAACACTTCCAATATAACCGGCGCCACCGGTGACGAGAACTTTCATACAAATTTTCGTCAAAAAATCAGATTATCCGGTTTAAGCAACCTCCCTTCGGGAAATCGAGCCTCAATTCCGTTATTTGTTTCATTGACGCAAACCCGTTCTTCCGCAAGCGTTGCTGAGACGCAAATTATAAGGAGAGAGATGGGTGCCTGGTGGTCCCCGCGGTCTTCAAAACCGTTGTCGGTAAGTGATCCTTGCCGGGGTTGGTTCGATTCCTTCCCTCTCCGCCTTACAATTCATCAATCGCCGTTTCCACAAAATTCCTGACAGGCTCGGAACCGCCCCGGCCAGCCCGGCCCCGATTGGCATGGTGGCCACGATCCAACAGGGTTGGTTCATCGGTCAGCCCCTCTTCACTCGTGTTCCGTTCTCAATGATCCATAGAGTCGGCCCGACGCACCTGATTGACAGCCGATAGCACAAATATTTGCCGTAAATATTGCTAGTCTATTTTTCAAAGATCGACGTTTATCCCTTCATGATCACCTCACCCGCAGACCTGAAACCCAACACGCCCTGGTCCGAAACGAAATGGGCGTGGACAAGCGAAGAACCACTCGTTGATCACACCAACTCAGGTCGGCTGTGCGTTGCTACTTTGCTTCCGTTCAAGGACGAACAACCGGACTGGGCGGGGTTTGAGCGGAGTATTCAGTGGATGCTTGATTGCGCAGATCATTTCGGAGTGGAGATTGCTTTCGTATTGAATGCCGATACCGGGTATATCTTCAACCTCACCCCGGAATTGTATCGTGAAGTGATCACGCGTTTCCGGGCGGCTTTTCCGGAACCAAAAATCATCTGCGGAACCACCGCCGTAGGTGCCAGTGGGGATGAATTCAATGCCGACTGGTATCGGACGCACATCGATATCGCGCAGTCTTTCGACAACGTCGAAGTGATGATCATGACATCGCAGCAACTGAACTCACTTGATCCTGAGCGTCGGCGCGACGGATACTTTGCCATCGCTGAACACATCACAGTTCCCGCAATTGTCCATGCCCTTGAGCCATCCTTTGTCCCGTGGGCGACGCCATACGAACCGTGGTTGCTTCACGAACTGGCACAGCACGAAAAATTCGTCGGCGGCAAGATTTCCACCCTCGATGAGCCGCACTTTCTCTATTGGTCAGCCATGTGCCGGGATCTCGACCTCGATTTCGCGCCACACAGCGGCGATGACTTCGGTATTGCCCAGGCAATTCGTATGGGGAATCCACTGCTGATCGGCGCAGGAGTTTCTGCCTGCCCGTTGATATGCGCAGCGAAGCAAATGTGGCTCGCCAGCGAAGATGGCACGTTCGACACGCGGGTTTACAAATTGTTTGAAGCCTTCCAATCGCTTGAAGACAGCGTGTTCCGTCTAGATGCAAACGGCAGCGCGGCAGCATATAAACATTCAACAGCGGCTGTACTGAAATTGCTCGGATTGATCGCGACCGACGAGATTCACCCGGATTGCACCGATTCGAGAGGTGACGGCGAAGTGGATCGAATGCGCGAAGCGATGGTTCGGCCGACGCGGATTGTAGAGAGGTTGGGCATCCCAAACTTCGAAATCGTAAACTGATTGTTTTGGACAGGATTAACAGAATTGACAGGATTATTTTGGACCAGGCTGAGGCATCCAAATCCTGTCAATCTTGTTAATCCTGCCCAAACCCATATGCAAAACGCTATGCCGACTGACTTTTCAAAACTCTGCGTCCACACCATCACCACCAAACCGTGGTCGATCGAAGTGGCGCTGGACAAATACGCCGAAGCCGGGATTGGCGGCATCACCGTGTGGCGTCAATGGCTGGAAGGTCACAACATCTCCCGGCTCGGTGACCAACTTCGCGAACGAAACCTGGAAATCGTCTCCACCTGTCGCGGTGGATTTTTCCCCGCGATAACCCAGCCGGAAATTGATGCCGCCATCGAAGACAACAAGCTCGCGATACGCGAAGCTGCCGAACTCGGCGCGCCGATGGTTGTTTTGGTTTGCGGAGCCGTCCCCGGCCAGCCGCTGCCGGATTCCCGAAAGCAAATCGCCGACGGGATCGCCGCCTGCCTGCCACTCGCCGAGGAATTGAACATCAAACTCGCCATCGAGCCGCTTCACCCGATGTACGCCGACGACCGCAGCGCGATCAACACCATGGCGCAGGCGAACGACGTATGCGATCAGATCGACCACCCGCTCGTCGGAATCGCGGCCGACGTTTATCACATTTGGTGGGATCCCGATCTCGAAGCCCAGATCAAACTGACCGGCGAAAAGAACCGGCTCTTCGCCTTTCACATCTGCGATTGGATGACGCCAACGACCGATTTGCTTAACGACCGCGGTCTCATGGGTGAAGGCTGCATTAACATCCCCGGCATCCGAAAAATGGTCGAAGCGACTGGATTCGACGGATTCAATGAAGTGGAAGTTTTCTCAAATCGCTGGTGGGAACGTGATCAAGACGAGTTCCTCGCGGCGATCAAGACGGCGTATTTGGAGCACTCCTAGTTGCGCTGCTCCGAATCCATGACGGCTCGCCACTTTAATGCAACTGCGAACTTTTCAACCTGTTTTTACAGTCTCTCCAGCCCGTCACTTGAGCCTTAGTAGAACACCAAAGTTTCCTTGAAAGTTCGCAGTCCTACATACGAGTCACCTGGAGTGTAAACTTTTTTGTCCAATTTTCACCTCTGGGGTGGACCTGTAAAAGAAGGTACATTTCCCTATGCCCCAGAAGACCGATTCCAGCAATGTTCATGAACGATTCACGCGCCTGCTCCTGGAGAGCGAGCCGGCGATGTTGCGCTCGATTATTGTTGTGGTTCCAAACCGGGCGGATGCGCGGGAGATCATGCAGGAAACGGCGGTGGCGCTTTGGCGGCAGTTTGATTCCTATGATCCGGAGCAGCCGTTCGTGAATTGGGCGATGGGGTTTTCGCGGATCGAAACGCGACGATTTTTGGCGAAGGCACAGCGTCGGGCGCAGCTCACGGAAAAGGCAATAGAGGCGCTGGAGCTGGAAATGGAGGGCTCGACTGATTTTGACGACGCGATCGAAAAGCACCTCGCGACCTGCCTGCGCAAACTTCCTGAAAAAGCGCACCGACTCGTGACGGGCTATTACCACGAGGGGCACAATCCCGAAAAACTTTCCCAACGCGAAGGCCGATCGGTCGAAGCGATTTACAAGGCAATTCAACGGGCCCGCCGCGATTTGCAGGCGTGCATCGAAAGACAAATCAACTCCGAACTGGCATGACTGAAGAAACCAATTGGCAAGCGCTCATTCAGAAGCATCTCGACGGACTCACCTCCGAGTCGGAAGCGTCGAAGCTGTCGGAACAGATCGAGAATGACGCGGACGTTCGATCCGACTATCTCAAAGCGGCCCGGATTCATGGAGCGCTAGGGGATGAAACCCTGGCGTTGGAGCTGGAAACAATCCCCTTTCCGGAAATTGACAGCAAACGAATTCACGGGATGCGATCCTTTGTCTGGCCGCGGCAAATCGCGGCGGCTTTGGTGGCGGGGGCAGTCGTTGGTTTGATGGGTGTCGGTGTTGTTTGGGCTGTGAATTCGCCGAAGTCGGAAGCGAGTTTGGTTCCCATCGCGAATGGAAATTTTGAAGAATCGGTCGGCCCGGTAGCTTCGGGTTTCCCGAATCGATTTGGCTACTGGAGCGGCAACCCGGCGGAAGTAGTCCAGCAAACCGACGGAAATCAGGCTCTCCGATTTCTCGAGACTGGAAATGTTATGGGAACCCCCGGGGGCGGCGCGTCCAACTGTTCGGTTTTCCAATTGGTCGATCTTTCGTCCCTGCGTCGCCAATGGGCAGCCGATCGATCCGAGTCCCAACAGACGCTGGAACTCAGTGCCCGGTTTCGCCGCGAAGCGGCCCCCAATGACGCCGACTTGCCAAAACTCGACGCGAGCATTCGCATCTTTCTGTTCCAGGGGGAGCCCGAATTCGTCAGCAGTAATTGGCCCGATGTATTGCGTGACGCAGACGCTCTGGGCAAGCAGGCTATCAAGCTCAAGCTCGGTGATGAAGCAACAACGATCTCTACCTCCTGCCTTCTGAACCCGGAAGCGACCCTGGCTCTCATCGCCGTCTCGGCTAATACGCGCATAGGCTTAAAGACTCCTATCGAATTGGGCGGCTATTACGTGGATGATGTCCGACTCACCGCAATCAAGCAGCCCTTTCTTCCAGTCCGTTTCGTTAAGTAAAAAATGTAGGAAAGCATTTTACCGACCAATCTTCATCATGATGAAAACCAACTTCAAGCGCCGCCATTTCCTTCGCGGAACCGGCGCCCTCGTCGCTCTGCCCGCCTTGGAATCGATCGGATTTTGCCGCTTTGCCCCGGCCGCCGTAGCAACGCCTCCCAAAAGGCTGATGTTCATGGGCATCGGCTACGGCGTCACCGCGGAGACCTGGTTTCCCGACATCAATGACCAGGGTTCGGACTACAAGCTACCCGAGGGACTGAAATCTTTAGCTCGCCACAAGAAAGACTTTACGATCGTCCAGGGTTGTAAACACCATCTCAGTCGACAAGCCCACTGGGGCAGCACCTACTGGCTTACCGGTGCGAATCAATACGGCACTCCGGGTCAGTCTTTTTCCAATACGATCTCCGCCGATCAGGTCGCCGCCGCGCAGTTTGGCGAGCATACGCGCTATACCTCGATCCAGCTGGCAACGGACGTGAATGACAGGAATGGGCATGGTCCGGGAAATTCCCTCGCCTGGAATCAACGGGGGAAACCTCTTTCGGCGTGGACCTCGCCTTTGGAAACCTACCTCAAGCTGTTCGCCAAAGACGACATCCCGGTTGCACAGCGTCGGGCGATGCTGGCAGAGGAACGCAGTGTCCTGGATTCCGTGATGATCGAGGCAAAGGACATGCAACGCGGTTTGACGAAAAGCGATACAGACAAGCTGGACGAGTATTTTCAAAGCATCCGTGACATCGAAACCCGGCTGAGCAAAGCGGAAAAATGGTTGGATGTGCCCAAGTCCGAATCCCCTCTCGACGCGCCTGAAGAAGCCTTAGTCGGACGCAGCGAAATCGAGATGATGTACAAGCTCATGGCGGCCGCCATCCAGACGGACAACACCCGGGTCATCACCTACCGCGAGCCCGGATCACGCTTGTTGTCGAGTATCGGAGCGAGCGGCAACCCGCACAACGTGAGTCACTATCGAGGTGAATGTCGAGTTGACGGTAAATTTGTTCCCGCCCACCTCTCAGCTTCCGATGGCGCTCTCAACAAGGAGGAATTCATCGCCTTTCTCGGTTCCACCGCTCACATCGACAACTTCCTCAAGAGAGCTGACAAGAATCGCTCTGGCGGCATCTCGGTTGAGGAGTTGGCCGGCTTCATCGACACCATCCTGGAAGAATAAGCATTCCTTTTGGATTATAGTCCTTTTTAAAATTTTCGGTGTCCAAAACTCCAGCCGCCCGACTTGTTTGACCGCCATGCGTCGTCTTTTGAAACCCCTCAGTTTCTTCGCATTTTATGTTGCCGCGTGCTCATTGACAGCGGCAGAGCGCCCCAGTGTGCTCTTTCTCAATATCGACGATTGGAATGATTGGAACAGTGTCCTCAAGGGGCACCCCCAGGCGATCACACCGAATCTCGAGCGCTTTGCGGAACGGAGCGTCACCTTCACCCGCGCGATCTGTTCTTCGCCGGTTTGTTTTCCTTCACGAACTTCCCTTTTCACCGGACTGCATCCGTCGCGCACCGGCGCAAAGTCCAACCCCAATGGCGGCAGAACGTGGCGAAGCTACGTACTCAATGCGGTCACCCTGCCAAAACACTTCAGCGCGCAGGGCTGGACGACCGTCGGAATCGGCAAGAATTTTCACAATGGGGACCGGACCGAATTTGAAAAGTACGCCGGCCGCAGCAAGGAACCCAAACCCATCCCGGAAACCTATCGAAATATCAACAGCTCCGGTCGATGGGGAATTGCCGCAGTCCCGACGACTGAAATGCCTGACTACATTTCGGTCAGCAAAGGAATCGAGGCGCTCAAAGCCAGTGACGAAGGCCTTTTTCTCTCGTTGGGAATTTATCGCCCTCACGTGCCTTGGGTGGTCCCGCAGGAATATTTCGACAGGCATCCGCTGGAGAATTTGGTCATGCCCGAACACCGGGAAGACGATCTCGACGACCTGCCCGGACGCTTCAAAACGATGGCTCGTAATCCGGCTAAGTTTGGTCCCGGCTATCACGAAAAGCTCGAGGCAAAAGGCTACGACAGGGAAAAAGTTCAGGCCTATCTCGCCTGTGTCAGCTTTGCCGACGAACAGGTCGGCCGAATCCTCGACGCCTGGTATGCGAGTTCCCACGCCGAAAGCGGCTATGTCGTGCTGTGGAGTGACCACGGTTACCAGCTCAGCGAGAAAGAGGGATGGTCGAAAATGAAACCCTGGTTTGACTCCGCCCGCGTGAATCTCATGATCGCCGGGCCTGGTCTTTCCCGTGGTGAGTTTTGCGACAATGCGGTGTCTTTGTTAGACCTCTACCCGACGTTGATCGAGTTGCTGAATCTCCCGCCACCAACCCAGCCGCTCGCTGGCAACAGCCTGGTGCCCCTGCTGAAAAATCCGCAAGCCGATTGGGATAAGCCCGTTCTCATGTCGAGCGAGGCCGAAGGCATTCGCTACGACGTCGTTCTGAGCAATGACTACCGCATGACACGATTCGCCACCGGAGAAACCGAGCTCTACAAACTGGCTGATGATCCTCACGAATTCACCAATCTCGCCGACGATCCCGAACACGCCGGGGTTATCAGCGAACTGAGCCAACACCTGAGTTTCAAAGAAGCCAGCCCTGACAAAAACGGATGGCTGGAAGCAGAGGATCTCCCTCACCAGACCTCATCCGATTTCCGCCAGCGCGGTAACTTTCATTACCCCAAAATTCAGACCGGAGCTTCGCAAGGCACGGTGGTCTGCGCCGAATTGCGCACGGGCGCGGGCAGTTATCTCGAATTCGTAGTTCCGGTCGAACAAGCGGGAGAGTATGAGATCTCTGTCGAGGTGTCTGCACAAGGTCCCTGCTCGCTCTCGACAGCAGCCGTTGTCGACGATGCAAAACAGGCCGACGCCGGCTTCCCGATGAAGAAACTTCTAAGTATCGGGAAAAGTCAGGCGGGAGCTTTCGAGGTTGTTTCCGCAGGCACCATCCGTTTTGATCAGGCGGGCTCTCATTTGCTGCGTTTTACTTCCGAAGTTAAAAAACAGCTGCTGCAAGTCGATCGAATCCAACTTCTAAAAAAGTAATTTATGAGCAAAAAAGACAAACAAACTGATCGCCGGGATTTCCTGCAAACCGGATTGATCGGCACCGCCGCGGCCGGTCTGACATTCGCGTCGACGACCCATGTCTCCGCACAGGCCCCGCCTGAAGCCCTTGAGCCGGAAGTTACCAACGATATCGATGTCCTCGTCGTCGGTGGCGGAACGGCAGGACACGTTGCCGCGATTCAGGCGGCCCGGGCGGGAGCGAAAACTTTGCTCGTCGAGCGCAATGCGCAGCTCGGCGGAACTTCGACAACGGGCGGCGTTTCCTATCCCGGCCTTTTCGATGCCTGGGGGAAACAAGTCATCGCCGGGATTGGCTGGGAATTGGTGAAGGAGAGTGTGGAACTGGATGGCGGCCAGTTGCCCGATTTTGCGAAAGTACCACAGCGCCACCACCATAATCAGGTCTTCACCAATCAGTTTCTCTACGCTTTACTGGCAGAGGAAAAATGTAGTGAAGCTGGTGTCGAGATTGCCTACTACGAATTTCCTCAGAAAGTCGCAAAAACGGACGGCGGCTGGACAATCGATTGTGTTGGCTTCGGCACGCAACGCCGGGTTCATTGCAAACAGATCATCGACTGCACCGGTGGTGCCGAGGTCGTAGGCATGCTGGGATTCCCCCGACTTCGAGGCGAAGAACGCCAGCCGGGTTCCTATCTTTACCAGGTTGATAAACCGAACCAACCCGGTATCAGCAGGGCGAATCGACTGCGACGGCTCTACGTGCACGGAGCGGATTCGACCAACTCACGCACCGTGACGTTTGCCAACATGACGGGCAGGAAAAGCATCCTGGAACAACTTCGAAAAGAAAAAAAACGCATCACCCACCTCCAACCCGAGACCGGTTTTCGCGAGAGCTATCGCATCGAGGGCGAAACCGTGATCACCGTGAACGACTACCGCGCAGGCCGCGTTTTCGACGACGCCATCAGCTACGCCTTTTATCCGGTGGACCTTCACACCAAAACCGGAGTCAAACCCCAGCCCCTCAAGCGTGGCGTTGTGCCCACCATTCCGCTGAGCGCCCTGATTCCCAAAGGCAGTGAAAACATCATCGTCGCCGGTCGCTGCGTCGGCAGTGATCGATTGGCGAATTCCGGGTTGCGGGTGCAAGCCTCCTGCATGGGCATGGGCCAGGCAGCAGGGGTCGCGGCGGCGCTGGCGGCAAAATCAGAAACCACTCCGCTTAAGGTTCCGTTAGGAGAAATTCACGCGATGCTGAAAGAGCATGGTCAGATTGTGCCGGAAGGAACCAAAGCCTAAATGAATCAGGGGCGCAGCTTTGTCTCCCTGCTGACCGCGCTGAGCTTTCTCGTTCTCGCCGTCACCGGCATCCTCGCGTTCATCAGACCGTTTTCGATTCAAATCGTCGGGCTTCACGCGCTGATCGGTTTCGTCTTCGTCGGACTCATTGCGCTTCACATTTTCAACAATCAGGGCCACCTGAAGCGCTATCTCCGAAGCAAAATCCTCTGGATCACTGTCGCGATTTCGACCGGACTGACCGCGCTTTTCGCGTGGCAGCCCGCGCCCGTTCGGAGCATTCTCGGCCTCAGTCAAAATCTCGGCCCCGCGCTCGAGCGTTTTGAAATGACCAGCGACGGCCTCACCTTTCATTACAGCCCGGCGTCGCATTACAAAATGGAACTTCGCATCAAAGCCGGTCCTGCCTTTGATTCTAAAAATCCGCCGCCCGTTGCGATCTGGCTGGAAAACGCCTCACACTACCACATCAAAACCCTCCACGAGCCAACGGCCACGGGTCGTGAATCGCTTCCCTACTGGGATTTCAAAATTCGTGGATGGGAAAAAGCGAAACGCGAAGCGGAAAAATCCGGAACCGATCTCGCGGAGGAATTGGGCGTCGATGCCGTCTCCGCCCCCACCCAAAACAGCTCCTTTGATCCCTCCGATTACATTTTACCCGCCGATCCCGAAAACCCGATGCCCTATCGGCTCGTCGTCGAAATCGATCAACCGGACGACGGCCAGCCCTCCCTCGTTTACACCGTCCAAATCGACAATGCCGCGCCGCAAACCTTTCAGCTGCTGGAATTGGAAGGCTATCCGAAGCAGGAGGACGACGACGAAGACGGCAAAGAAGTGTGGGCCCTGTATTACATCGACGAGCGATTTCATTCCGCCCTCGAACTGGTCGACAGCGCCCTACTGACGATAGATCGAGACTGACGAATCAATAGGGTACGTTCGTCGAACAGACCCTATTGGTTCGTGAAATACGGGCAAAAGGATCTTCCTGCAGAGAATCGCGGAGCTTTTGGAGTGCGGCGGCACGAAGCCGCTTTGGATTGTGGTCCGATAAGATTTCCCATCTCGCATCCCGGACTCAGCCGCGGGGATGCCCTCAGTCAGAATTCTCCGCCCGAATTCTCCGCGACGGATACGGAGATCCTAAACTACGGCATTTTGTGCCCACATCTCGTGTAACTGCCCCGGTCAGGCATTCCCGCAGAAATTCTCAGCTTCCTCGTGATATTTCGCACAAAATTTGGCCCGTAGGGCCAGCCCCATGAATAGCCGTGGTTGGAGTAGGACAGAAAGCAGGATCTTGATGCGTACCCAATTCATTTGCTGCAGGGACTACATGAGATACCCGCCGTCCTCCTGATTCAATGTTGAAGTTCGTGCTGAAGACACGCACAAACAGGTGATCGGGTTTTGCCGACAGCGAATGGCCTGAGCCCGTTCCGCAACCCTCTGATCACCGCGCCGTGGTTGCGATGTTTACGTTTTCCGATCAAACAGAATCAAAGACGAATCAACAGGGTACGTTCGTTGAAGCAACCCTGTTGGTTCGTGAAAGTGAGGGAGGAACTCTCAATCTAAATGCTGAGAGAATTGATCACCCACCTTCGACTAAAATTGAAAAGTGCTGACTGACACGGTGGACCGCAAGCGGAGCCAGTATATGGCCACGTCGAAGAACTCCCCGCCGAAAACGAGGGAACCACCTCACCAAGAAACTCAAATTCACCGAGGTCCCGATCGACGCAATGATGACGCTTCCGAACGGTCGCGAAGTGACCGACCTGCCCACCCTCAAGGCCGCCCTCATGGCCAACCAGAAACGGATTCTCAAGGGCATCATCGGCAAGCTTATCGGCTACGCGATCGGCCGCGACACCGGCGTGGCGGACCGACCGTATGTGGATGCGGTTTATGAAGCCTCAGCAGCCCGCGACTATTCCCTGCGAGCGGCCGTAGAGGCCATTGTGGCGCATCCGGAGTTTCGGCGGAAGTGAAGGGTAAACTACCGTGATCCAAATTTACGGCACCACATTGAGTAACCACCCTTTCCGCGTATCTTCGTCAGCATGCGCCCGGTCATCACTCTCCTCCTCTTGATCCTGATCCTCCCGTGCGCTGACGCTACTGCGCAAGAGTGGACTCGCTTCCGTGGCCCAAATGGATCGGGCATCAGCAAGGCGACGGGGCTTCCGATTACGTGGACCGACAGCGACTACCAGTGGCAGATCGACCTACCCGTTCAAGGCAGCAGCTCCCCGGTGTTGTGGGGCAAAAAGATATTCCTCACCGGTGACGACGCCGAAAAGAAACAGCGCAGCATTCTCTGCCTCAGTGCGGAAAACGGCGACATCCTGTGGCGGCGCGATTATCCCGCCGGGGATCACTACCTGCATCGGGACAACGATTTCGCGTCCGCCACCCCTTGTGTGGATGAGCATGGCGTGATTGTTGTTTGGTCAACGCCGGAGCAGGTCCTCATGATCGCCCTGGATCTCGATGGAAAAGAACAGTGGCGTCGGGATCTCGGTCCCTACAAAGGTCTGCACGGCGCGGGCACTTCTCCCATCATCGCCGACGGACTCGTCCTCCTTGCGAACGACCAGATGGATCCGAAACGCTTTTCATTTTACCTCCCCGAGGACGCAAACATGGATCCGGGAAAGAGCTTTCTCATCGCGCTGGAACGTAAAACCGGCAAAACACGCTGGAAAATCGATCGGCAATCCGATCTGGCTGGCTACGCGACGCCCTGCATCCGCCGCGTGGGGGATAAAGCTGAAGCCATCTTCACCAGCACCGTTCATGGCGTCACCGCGGTCGACCTGCAAACCGGCGACATCAGTTGGGAAATCGACCAGCTCTGGGACAATCGCACCGTCAGCTCCCCGCAGCTGCATGGCGATCTCGTGTTCGGCAGCTTTGGCAAAGGCCTCTCCGGGCAGCGCCTCGTCGCCGTTCGTCCCGGGGCCGACGGCAGCGCAAAGGGCGAGCTCGTTTATGATATCACCAAAAGCGTGCCGCTGGTTCCCAGTTTCGTGGCTAAAGACGGCCTCCTCTTCCTCTGGACCGACAGCGGAGTCGTCACCTGTTGCGAAGCGGAGACCGGCGAAGTGCACTGGCGCGAGCGCGTCGGCGGCGATTTCTACAGCTCCCCCCTCTGGATCGAAGGGCGGCTCTACGGAATCAGCAAGCGCGGCGAAGTCGTCGTCCTCGCCGCCAGCCGGGAGTTTGCCGAGCTGGGCCGGGTGGATCTCGGTGAGAAAACCTTCGCCACTCCCGCCATTGTCAATGGTGTGATGTATCTGCGCACCCAGACGCGGCTGCTTGTGCTGGGAAAGGCGAAGTAATTCGCCCTGATGACAGCGGCCTCAAATCCCAAAAACCGAACCAATATCCACTATGCGTTTTTCTGTCACCGGCCCCATTTTTGTCAGCTGTTTAGGTTCGACATTGTTCGGAGCTGCGCTTTTGCTCACAACGCCTCGCATCCACGCGCAGGAAAAAGCTGAGTCATGGCCGGAACGCCGAAAACAAATCGAACGCTCATGGCTCGACCTTCTCGGGGATTTTCCAACGAAGATCCCTGCGTTGAACCCGACCATGAAAATGGTGACTTTCGAACCGGGTTGTCCATCCGAGCGCCTGACCAGGGAACAGCTCGCGGTTATCAAAGAACAAATCGCCGAAGAGAATGGTAGCATTGATCGCTACCATGTAACCTTCCAGACGGAACCCGGGGAGCGAGTGACGGCTTGGTTGCTCGTTCCGGCGGCGGCGCAGGAAAAGCCGTCCCCGTCTCTGGTTTGCATCCACAGCACAACACGAGGTTCCGGAAAAGACGCGACAATCGGGCTTTCCGGGCGCACTTCCGTCGACCCGCCAGACACCAGCGAAGGTGGACGGTCTTACGGGCTGTATCTGGCACGGCACGGCTTCGTTACCCTCAGCATTGATCTACTCACAGACGGCGAACGAATCGAACCCGGCGAAGAAGTTTCCGAATCCCGTCCGTTCTATGCCCGGCATCCTGAGTGGTCCATTGTGGGCAAAAACACTTGGGATATCATGCGCAGCGTGGACTTCCTTGAGACCCTGGATTTTGTCGATCAAAACCATATCGGGTGCATCGGCTTGTCCCTCGGCGGGCACACCGCTGTATTTGCAGGGGCCTTCGAACCACGAATCGCAGCAACAGTTAGCATTGGTGGAGTACTCGACTGGCACCGCCCAACTGAACATTGGTCCCGTGATAAAGGAAAATATATTTATATCAAAAAGTTTCGGCCCTACGTCGACGATCCCGAATTGCCAGTGCCGGCGAATTTTGATGAATTGATGATGCTCGTGGCACCACGGCCCATGCTGATTCTCTCGAGCGAGTGGGAGTTTTACAACCGCCGTGACCTTCTCGGCAAATGCCTTTCCGTCGCGCAGGTCTATCGCGACTGGAAAGACACTGATGGATTGCCGAGCGTTATCGACGCCCGACGGAACCGGAAGAGCTACAAAAAAACATTAAGCTATTACAAGGAGCGCTATGATACCGAGCCAAAACAAATGGAAGCCGAGTTGCGCAGGATCGGAGCAGGCGATTGCTTCGGATGGTTCTCCTACCCCGGCGGCCACAGCTTTCCACCGGTCGTCAGGTCTTACTCCTTTGCCTGGTTGGACCGCTGGCTCGATCGCGATGACCGTTGGTCCGACACCTATGGGCGGCCTTGATTGGAAGCCATACTCCTCCATCCAGGCAAATCCAAACAGCGCTGAGCGTCATCACGCGAACTGTCTAACATAACACCTATTTGAGGGCTGCGCGCCGGATCGATAAGCGGCCCATGAAAATCCTAACTCTATTCGTTGAATGATAGAATGATGCCCCTTCCAGACGAACGTCCTCAATTGGCATCCCAGTATGTCTCACTGCACATAGATCTTCGCAAACCTCAAGGGCACGTGAAATGTTTCATCTTCTTCTCCCAGTGGTGAGAACGAACTCATCTCTTCTCCTTCGGTCCCGGCTCGCTTTCGATAGAGATTGAAATACCACGGCAAGCTTGTGCCTTTTCCCGAGGCGATGGCTTCTGCTTTCGATTGAAACGGTTGGCTTCCCACAATCTGGTGAAGCGGATCTTCCTCCGAGGACGTAACCGGCAGCTTGATCTCCGCCGACCAAAAGTCTTCCCCGATATGAGTCGCCACTTCCGCCTGCGCCGACCAGTCATACCAGTTCGCTTTCGCAACACCCCGGTCGATGTCCACCATGGCTCCTGCGGGATTGATGACGATTTGATAATAGGAATGCTTGTCGGTTTCGATGAGTAACTCGAGATGCTCGCCCTGCCAGATCGCGGGATCGTTGTTTTCGCGGGAACCAATCACCGGGGCTTCGCCTTTCGGCAGCTCGCAGCGAATTCCGTAGTAGAGATGACCATTCATCCAGCGGGCGTGAACGCGGGTTTGCAGTTCCGGTTTCTTCGCGGACGAACGAAGCGCTCTCAATGGACGGGGGTGGTTGTAGGCCGTCCAGAAAGGGTCGTCCAGTTTCCCGTCGATGGTCAGTGAATCGCGAACGTCTCGCCATTTGTCTTTGCCCATGTCGATGATGCGATATTCCGGCAGTCCTTCGGGGCGATTCACGTCCATCTGGGTGGAGCGGGAGCGCAAGGGGGGAAGAAATTCATCCACCAGGGCAATGCGCTGTCCGTAGACACTTTCCGGTGGTGCGGCGGCCTTTGCTTTGGCAAAAAGATCGAGTGCTTTCCGGCAGACATCCGCATCAGAGGCGAGACGGGCAAATTCCGCTTCGCAATATTCGATGAAGGCTTTCATCGGGGCGGCGGCAGGACCGTAGAACTGTTCGTAATACTCCGCGAGTAGTGCATCGACATCCTGATCCGCATCCCACCAAAAACGGGAGATGATGTAGGGATTGAGATGCGCCATCCCGGGATGATGCAGGCCACCTTTACCACTCGACAGCCAAACATCCTCCCGCCACACATCTTCATGACTGTCCCGGATACCGCGCGCAGCAACATGCGGCCAATACTGGGGGCGGAAGGCTCCGCGATTTGTGAGAGGTGTGTAGTTCAGCGTCACGGACAGTGGGTTGTTGGACTTCGCAAGCCATTGACTCCTCAACGCGGTCGTTTCCCGGTGGAACTCGTCATCCATTTCACGGATGGGACGACCGTTCGTGATCTGCACCCAGACGTTGTCGGGAAATTTATCGATGGTCAGCGGCGGGAGCCGATAGGTGCTGTAGGCGCCGCAAAACACCTTCCGGTCCGGATGCGTCTTTGCCAGTTCATTGGCAACCCGAACCACAAAATTCCACACATAGTCGGATGAAATCCCCGATGGTCCCCGATCAACTGTCATCTGAGGCCGACAGCGATCACACTGGCAATGATTGAATCCATCATGCGGCATGACCGAAATGACCGGAGCATCGTAGTGATCAAAGTTGAGCCGGGCAAAAGCGACCATCTCGTTGAAGAAACCTTCCGAGGACAGGCAGGCGTTGGCCGTTTTACTTTGGGTGTCACGCTTTCCATTCGCCATCTGCGTATAATATTCCGGATGAGCGGCCCGCTGCCCGGGATGTTCAGTCAGGTGACGCTGCCCGTGGTGCAATACCCCATACTGGCTGTTCGCACCGATGCGGAGATACCAGAGAGCGTCCTCCACCTCCTGGGAACTGAGCAGGGGGCGACTGATCGAGCGCACTTCATGTTCGGGCTTCACCGTCCGGTCGACCTCAGGCACGGCAATGCTCGCTTTTTCCGGAAGGATTTCCCCCAACTCCCCGGGCATATACCAACGCACTCCGAGATCGCGGAGAAAGGCATACACCGCATTCAACGAACCCCGATGATCATAAGCCCAAATGTCGAGCTGCTTATTGTATTTCCGGTAAAGCGAAGTTCCAATCGCGCAATTCCACGGATGACCCGCCAGTTCCTCCCAGGCGGCCTGTCTGTTTCTCTCCCAATCGTTGCGACTGCGCGCCCACGGTTCACGAGGCTGAAAATCGAGGTCGTTCCCCACCAGCGCGAGCCAGTTGGGGCCGGACACGATGCGAAAAGCATCCCTCGGCAATTGATCGACTGTGACGCCTGCAGCGCGCGATGCTTCGCTTTCGCCCACGTAAATGGAGTTCGGGATCTGCTTCGTCGGCTCATTCACGATTTCCAGTCGGGCACCGCTGATCGCCTCGATATAAGTTTGCAGTTCCGTTGCGCCGATCCGGGCAGATCGAGTCGGTTCTTTGGCGATGACAATTTCAGCTCGCGGCACACCGTTTTCCACCAACCAGGTTTCCGCAAACAGTGAGTGGGTAAACAGCGCGAAGAGCAGGATTGTGAATCTCATGGAAGGCCAATTTAATATCAGAAATCTGCTTTTTTGATTTCACATTCGCGCCACTCCCGCCATTGCCGCCGCGCGTTTCCGAATCGATTTCTCACAGATGTGCGAACGCCTTGCCCGGAGCTGTGGGAACACAATCCGTGTATCGCACCGATCGCGGATCATGACCCGGAGGCGATTGCGATAAAATGTGATTACCCGGCGATTCATCAGGGCGAGCCACTCGCTCACGCTCGCCGCCACCGTGGGTGACCGCATTCGAAATGCCTTTGGAACGAAGATGTTTTAGCACATTAATTTCGCGCAAAGATTGCTAATGGAGAATGGTTTTGCGATGTTCTGTCTTGGCAGTTGAATCGAATATGAAAACACACAAGATCGGCATCATCATGAACGGCGTCACGGGGCGCATGGGAAAAAACCAACACCTGATTCGCTCGATTCTGGCGATTCGGGATCGGGGCGGGATCGTGGTTTCGCCGGATGAGAAGATCGTCGTCGATCCGGTTTTGACGGGGCGGAATGAGAATAAGCTGAAGGAAATCGCGGAAGCTTACGGGGTCGAAAAGTGGACGACGGATCTCGATGCCGTGCTGGCGGATGATGCGTATCAAATCTTTTTCGATGCGTCGTCGACACTTCACCGGGCGCGGTTTGTCGAAATGGCGGTGAAGGCGGGCAAGGCGATTTATTGTGAAAAACCGACGGCGGTGGAGACGGACGAAGCGATCCGGCTGGCGCAGGTTTGCCGGGATGCAGGGGTGAAAAACGGCGTGGTGCAGGACAAGCTGTGGCTCACGGGGATTCGGAAATTGCAGATGCTGATCGATCAGGGATTCTTCGGCCGGATTCTCTCGGTGCGGGGTGAGTTTGGATACTGGGTTTTCACGGGGCATGATGCGGATCAGCCGGCGCAACGGCCGAGCTGGAATTACCGGAAGGAGGACGGCGGAGGGATCATCATCGATATGCTGTGTCACTGGCGTTATCTGGTGGATAACACGTTTGGAAAAATCAAAGGGGTGAGCTGTCTCGGGGCGACGCACATTCCGGAGCGGGTCGATGAGAACGGGAATAAGTATGAAGCGACGGCGGATGACGCCTGTTACGCGACGTTTGAGCTGGAAAACGGGATCATTTGCCAGTTCAACAGCTCGTGGGATGTCCGGGTGCGACGCGATGATTTGTTTGTCATGGAAGTGGATGGCACGCAGGGCTCGGCGATTGTCGGGCTGCGGAAGTGCTGGATTCAATCGCTCGGGGCGACGCCGAAACCGGTGTGGAATCCGGATATTGATCAGCCGATCAATTTCCGCGAAGGCTGGCAAGAGGTGCCGGATGCGACGGATTACGACAACGCATTCAAGATTCAGTGGGAGAAATTTCTCCGTCACGTGGCGCTTGATGAGCCGTTCCCGTGGGATTTGATGGAAGGCGCGAAAGGCGTTCAGCTTGCCGAGCTCGGGATCAAGAGCTGGGAGGAGCGCAAGTGGGTGGATGTGGACGAGCTTTAATCGGTCCGTGACTTCCGCGTCGCGGGAACGGTTCCCGAATATCGTTTCGGGACCACCGCTCCGATGACATTGGGCAACTCTGCGGCTTCGCTGTCGGGGACGATTTCCAGGCGGAGTTTATGCGATGCCACCCTTAACCTGAACGGGGACGTCACTGTCTCACGATTCACCGGCACTCCATTCGCTTTTACTTTGGCTGCCGGGTTATCCACTTCGATGAGAAATGTCTCTGGCCCGGTACGCACCAGCGTGCAGTGATGGGGCAACACATCTTTGGCATCCAGCGAAATCTTACAAGAGGGATCCGAACCGACTTTAATCGTTTCCAGCGGGCCGCAATTCAAAAAGAATCGCTTGTCCAATACTTCAAGCTGTAGAGTAGTCGAGTCCATCCAATGATGGGCGACTACTTCGCCGGAAATAGGGCGGCGTCAACTTTTGGGAATGGCGCATTTAACGCCACCACCTTTCCCAATAAGAGAATAGATCCAACAGGGTCTGATCGATGAACCAACCCTGTTCGATCGTGAACGACCTACTCAGCCGTCGAGCCGGCTTTGCTCTGAATTTCACGGATCTGCGTCTGACTCTCTGCTGAGAGTTTGGTCAATGGGTATGCAACCTCGCGGCCATCTTCCAGCACGAACACAACCTGCCCGTTCTCGACTGTCCTGATTGCAGCGGTGATTGGTTTCCCGTCCGAGTTGCTCCATTGCTGAGACTCGGCAAAAAGACCCATCTCCGTATTCCCGGGTTCCTCAGTCGGGCTTTCAGGTTGCTCCTCTTCTTTAACGACAGCAACGGTTTTGAGTTTGTCTTTGAGATCACGAATGGCCTGACGCATGTCCTCTTTCAGGATCTTCGCCGGAATCCCCTCAATGCCTTCAGAGCCATCGGCATTGGTCACCATCACCAGCGGGATATCTCTTCCCGCTTTCGCTTTGACGGATTTGGCACCGGATGGGAGTAAATCAGACCCACCAGTTGTACTGGTGAAAACGACGACTCCCACTTTCCTGAACGAATCAAAAGCAGCCGAACTGGCTGCTGCGCACGTTCCTCACGTCGTAACCGTGCTCGTATAAACGAAGATCAAAGGCTCCTCATCCTTCGCCGCTTTTGCTTTTGCCTCATCAAGTTCCTCCATCGTAAAAACGTGGCGGGGGACGGGAAGTTCAGCCGCCACCGGTTGGCTGAGTAGTAAGAGGCCGGCAAACAGCCCGGCAGTCGTGGTTCCGATACTTTTCATGTGGGGTTAATTGAAACAACTTTTTGGTCAATGTCCACAAACCACTTTGATTCGATCGGCAACGATCCCGTCCGCTTTTCCTGTTTGCAGTCTGAAATGGGTTGTCTTAGTCTCGCGACATGGTTCGACACAGTGTTTATTTTTGGCTAATTGACGGGCTCACCGCCGAGCAGAAATCCGATTTCGAAAAGGGCATGGAAGCTCTCTTTGATATCGATGTAGTGAAAGACGGTAGCTGGGGAACACCCGCTGGAACTCCCGATCGTCCGGTAACTGACAACGGTTACGACTACGCTCTTTTCCTGGAATTCGACGATGTTGAAGGACACGACATCTATCAGGTGCACGAAGACCACACGGTATTCGTCGACAGTTTCAGCCAGTGGTTCGCAACGGTGAAGATCTTTGATTCCAAGATCAACTGATTCTATCCAGATCGCTGAATAACATCCCCCGCTCCCCTCTTGATATATGACCACAGATATTTTCAATCCTGCCGGTGAAAAGCTGGACTACGCGTTTCATGGTAACGTCGATGATCGCTCGCACGTCATACTGATTGGTCATGGCGTTACGGGAAATAAGGACCGTCCATGGATCGAAACTTTCTGTGATCAATTGGCGGGAGCGGGCTTCAATGCCATCCGGTTCTCATTCGCCGGAAATGGTGATTCTCAAGGAGACTTTCGGGAATCCACCATCAGTAAAGAGGTCGATGATCTCGGCGCGATGATTGATGCCGCGGAACGCGCAGGTTATGAGAAAATCAACGTGGTCGGGCACAGTATGGGCGGCGCCGTCGGTGTCATCCGAACAGCCAAAGATGACCGGGTTGCCAAACTCATCTCGCTCGCAGGAATGGTCTACACCGCCAAATTCAATGAAGTCGAATTCGGCGATCAGACACCTGATTCCGGTTTCATGTGGGACGATGAAGACTGCCCCTATTCGCAGACTTTTGTCGACGACATGAATTCTATCGACAACGTCCTGGGCCAGGGCGAACAAATCTCAGTCCCCTGGTTGCTGGTCCACGGCACCGCAGATGATGTGGTGCCCATCGAAGAGAGTCGGGACATTTACGAAAAGGCCACCACCGGTGACAAGAAGCTGGTCGAGCTGCCTGATGTGAACCACGTCTTTGCCGACAGCGGATTGCAGCCGATGATCGATACGGTCATCGACTGGTTGAAAGGCTGACCGTTCAGCTTACACCTTCGACCAAATCCGGGTATTCAGATTCAGTTCCTCGATAATATCGAGGAAAGTCTTCATTTCGTCGAGCATTCTACGGATCTGATTGGAGTCGGTAGCGGGAACACCTGTATTCGGCTCCAGGAAGGGTTTGGAATGGGGAACCGCAATCATCACACAGGAATCTTTGAACGCGATTCGGAGATCCTTTTCCCCAAAGCGGTTCCGCATATCCAGGATCCGACTCATCATAGCGGTGCTTAAAATGTAACGGCACTCAATTTCGTCATTCGAATAGACCGCGAAAGCTTTCTCAAATTGAGGGTCTTCGAGTTGTATCAACTTGGTGCCGGATCGCCCTGCCAGTTTTTGAAAGCTGCGACCAATCCTTCCAAACATACTTTCTGCATTGTCCGGGAATACAAATGTCCGGCCGTGGAATTCCTTGTGAAAATCAGCGATCAGCAACAGTCCGTCAAAGATGGTGACGTAATAGGTCTCTGTCTTTCCGTCGCGGGTTCGTGTTCGGCGGTCTTCAGCTTTGATCTCCGCCAGTTGCAAATACGTTTGGCCATACTTCCCTGAGATCAAATCCTCCGTGCTGTATCGGTCAGCCGACGTTGTGAAAAGTTCCGAATGGGAAAAGGTGCCCCGGTTGATTCCCTGCTTGGCATCAAAGCTCAAGTTGGGATCAAGTAACTTCAGGACACCGGGAATGACTGTCGCTTTAAACCTCTCGACATAGAGAGCCCCTTCTTTTCCCACGGTAAATCCAAAGATGACAGCTGATATCACACAGAGCACGCCCGCACCAATCGCAAAGGGAATGAATTTACCGGAGCTTGCGCCTATCAACAAGACAACCACAACCGCAACCGCGACAAAGATGAAAAAAGTCCGGGTCTTTTTCTTGTAGGCGATCCGTTGCGGCTCGAGCCCGGCAAGGGTCGGATGGATCTGCGAGATGATGGATTCGATATCGACCATGACTAGAAATTCACATCACTGCTCGAACGGTCCGCACCGGTTGCTTCAAAAAAATCGTGTCGCGTAAACCCAAACTGATTGGCAACCAAATTGGAAGGGAATGACTCGACAGAATTATTGATCTCCAGAACCGCAGCATTGTAAGCCCGCCGTGCTGCGGAGATTTGTTCTTCGATCTCGGATAAGTTACGCTGGAGATTGAGGAAGTTCTGGTTGGACCGCAGTTCAGGATAACTTTCCGAAAGGGCAAACAGTCGCCCCACTTCCGGCCCCATCTGTCCTTCCAGTCGGAATCGATCGCCGTCTGTTTTTGCCTCCTGTATCTGATTTCGTAATTCAATCACCCGGGTCAACGTTGCCTGCTCGTGTTTGGCGTAGCCTTTCACGGTATTCACCAGGGAAGGAATCAGATCGGCCCGTTTCTTGAGATTCACGTCAATACTACTGAAAGCATTCCGCACCATATTGCGCTTACTGACGAGCCCGTTGTAGACCACGACTAGAAAGAGGATGCCGAAAACGGCCAGAACGATAATGGGGATGATGATCTGTCTCATGCGGTTCGGGGGTGATTAAACCCGAGCCGCATCGATTTCGCCACTACAATCAGACTTGTGGTTTGGAACCACCTCTTCGCATGATCGCTTTCACGTCCGCAACCGAGTAAACCCGGGTCACGAAAACAAAGCCAAAATATACCACCGCACCTGCGGCGACAATGACGCCAAGAATTCCGATCCGCTGAAGGAAACTCCCCGGTGCCATCAGCCATGGTTTCGTGAAGTGCGCCGCAGTCCATACCGCCACGCCCATCAAAGAAGCTGAAATCAACATCCTCACGCTCCGGCTGGTGAATCCCTGCGTCATGCGCAACAGTCCATCTTTCTTCAATCCCACCCACAGCAGGATCACATTGACCCACCCCGCGATCGAAGTCGCCAAAGCACAGCCGGCCGGCCCCATCCAGAGATAAAGCGGATAACACATGATGATATTCGATACCGCTGTGATCATCGTGAACCGCATCGGCGTTTTTGTGTCTTCACGACCGAAGTAGCCTGTCTGCAAGACCCGAACAATGATATAAGCCGGCGTTCCGATCGAGAAAGCGGCCAGCGCTTTACCGGCATCTGCGGCGTTTTGGGCTGTGAATTGCCCTCCTTTAAAGATCGCGTAGATCATTTCCTCCGGAATCACCAGCGTGGCGACCATGGCCGGGAGAGAAAGCAACAGCGACATCTCAATCCCACGCGCAATATTCTCGCGGGCTTTATCAATGCCGTCTCCACGCAGGCTTCGGGTTATCTCCGGCAAGAGAACGATCCCCGCAGCGATGCCGATCAATCCAAACGGGAGCTGGTTGATCCGGTCGGCATAGTAGATCATCGCATTGCCGCCTTTTTGCAGTGTCGCCACGGTTTGCCCGACGAGAAGATTGATCTGTTGAACCCCTGCACTGGCCAGTCCCGGAGCCATCAGAAGTCCCAGACGCTTTACATCAGAATCAATCTTTGGAAGCCGGAATCGAAACTTCGCCCCGTTGCGATAGGCAGAAATCACCACCAATCCGAGCTGTAAAACACCTGCTCCCAACACACACCACCCAAGAAGCTTCACGGCTTCAATCTGTCGATCCGTGAAGACAGTGTATTCACCGCTGTCCCGTTGGGCTTCTGTTAAAGTTGCTTCCGGCACCGTGAAAGGTTCGACCGGTTCTTCCATCACCTTGAGCCCGAACGCTTCAGGGAGGAAAAGGCCCATCCCGCCGATGAAGACGATATTCAACAGCACGTAGGCAAATGCAGGCGTCCCGAAAACCCGACGACTGTTTAACACCCCGGAAAACGCCGCCATCAGACAGACGAAAATCAAATACGCCAGCGTGATTCGTGATGCGTCGACGGCGAGATCAAATTTACTGCCCTCAAATCCTGCTGCGATCACTCGCACGATCGGCTCCATGAAAATGAAGCAAATGACGAAACACCCGATCAGGATGACCAGCATCAGCGACGTCACCCGGCTCCCGAAATCATCCGCCACGGCTTCCCCGTCCTCCTCGAGCTTCCGCGAATACATCGGCACAAACGCCGAGTTAAACGCACCCTCACCAAAAATCCTCCGGAACAGATTCGGCAAACGGAAGGCCGCGATCCACACATCAGCGAGGTGACCGCCCCCCAGAAGGTTGGCAATCAACTTGTCCCGGACAAATCCGAGAAGACGACTCATGAGGGTAAAGCCCCCCACGGTGAACATGGCACGAAACATAACGGTGGATAAACTCGGCGAACTATCGCAGAAAACGATACGGGGTCGACGACGATTTCTTTCACAGTATCCTGTGCCATGCCGACCGACGTCGAACGTGCCCGTGAGGCCATTTCCAATGCTGATTGTCTTTTGATCAATGCCGGAGCCGGAATGGGCGTTGACTCCGGCCTGCCGGATTTCCGCGGCAATGAAGGTTTCTGGAATGCCTACCCGCCTTACCGGAAGCTCGGCTTCAATTTCATGGAGATGGCGAATCCGGCCCGGTTCATGGATGCACCGGAGCTGGGCTGGGGATTCTATGGTCACCGGCTCAATCTTTATCGCCAAACCGCCCCGCATGAGGGCTTTGTCCGTCTCCTTGATTATTCAAAGTCCCTCCCCGAAGAAAGCTTCGTCTTCACCTCGAACGTAGACGCTCATTTCACCCGGTCCGGATTTGAAAACGTGGTCGAATGTCATGGCTGCATTACCGAGCTACAATGCTTTCACAATTGTCTGGGAAAAATCTGGCCCGCATCTGAATCGGCCATTGAGATTGATGAGGAAACGATGAAGGCGAAAGGTAAACTCCCGCTTTGTCCTGATTGCGGCAGCCTGGCCCGGCCCAATATTCTTATGTTTGGAGATTTTGGTTGGAATCACGACCGCACTCGCGAGCAGGAGATTCGGTATCAGAAATGGCAGAGCAATGTTTATCAGAAACGGGTCGTAATACTTGAGTTTGGAGCTGGAACTGCTGTCCCCACGGTGCGTTACGAATCAGAGGATATTGCGTCGCGATTTCGAAACTCGACTCTCATCCGCATCAATCCCCGTGAACCACAAATCCCCCCTCACCTCGGGGAAAATGCCATTTCGCTCTCCATGGGCGCCTTGGAAATGGTCAATCTCTGCCTGCCGCCTGTAACATAAGCCTGCCCCAACCCGTCTCTTTGTGTTGTGAAGCTTCTCTACATTTTTGCACTACTCGCTGCCGTCCCTGCTTCGGCCGGTCCCAATGATTCAAAGGAATCCGGGACAGAGACGCGAATCATCAGCCACCTCGACCTTGACCGCCATTACCTGCTGCACTTACCCAAAGGAAAAAAGCCGACCTCGCCAATCCCTCTGATTATTGCGCTTCACGGAGCAACAACGAACGGGGTTATCACTGAGGGCCTCACGGAATTAAGCAAACTCTCTGACTCAACCGGGGAATTTGCGGTCGCTTATCCTTCCGGAGAACCGACTGGCGGCATCGGGATCTGGGATTTCTTCACTCCGGTAATCGAAGACGGGACCGAGGGGCGCATGACTAATGGACGCGACGATATTGGCTTTCTCAATGCGATGATCGACCAACTTATTGACGAGAGAATCGCAGACCGCAGGCGAATTTATGTGACCGGCATTTCAAACGGAGCTTTCATGACCAATCGGATCTCGTTCGATCTCGGCGACAAGATCGCGGCCATCGCACCGGTGGCCGGAACCATTCCGAAGATTGCTGCAGCCGTTGCAAAGCCAAAGCGAGCCATGCCGGTGATCTATTTTCACGGGACGGATGACAAACTCGTGGGGATCGACGGCTCGGATTTCATCACAAAAGGAAAAAACTCCCTGTCCGCCCTGGAATACTGCAACTGGTGGGCTGAAAAAAACGGGATTCAAGTTTCATCCCCGCGAGCCATCAAACTTCCCAATTCCTACCTCAAGGATGGCTGCACTGTTGAGAAACTGGAGTGGAAATCGCTATCCGCACCGGTGATCTTCTACCGGATCGTCAAAGGTGGGCATACATGGCCCGGGGGAAGCAAAGCACAGCCAAGCCAGTTCCTCGGCACGGTTTGCCGCGACATTGATGCATCGCGACTGATGTGGGAGTTTTTCAAGAAGCACCCGCTCCCGTAATCACTCCTTCTTCTTTTCAGCAGACTTCTTGTCGTCTGCTTTCTTGCCGTCCTTCACAAAAAGACTGGCATATTTTGAGAGGCCTTCTTTCTCGAGATCCTCTTTCGGCACAAAACGCAGTGCTGCTGAATTGAGGCAGTACCGAAGCCCAGTCGGCTCAGGCCCATCAGTGAATACGTGACCGAGATGAGCGTTTCCAGTCTTGGATCGAACCTCCACACGCACCATGCCATGAGATTTGTCCTCGATATTCAGAACTTCTTCGGGATCAAGAACCTCGTAAAAACTCGGCCAGCCTGTTCCTGACTTAAACTTGTGATTCGACGAAAAGAGTGGCTTGCCCGAGATAATATCGAGGTAGATGCCCTCTTTCTTGTTATCCCAGTATTTTCCGGAGAACGCCCGCTCCGTGCCGTTTTCGACTGCCACGTAATACTGCATTTCATCCAGCTTTTTCTTAAGCTCAGCCTTTTCCTCTGCGGTTCGGGAGGTATCGACTTCGCCTTTTTTCTTAACAGGACCGGATCCTTTTTTCTCCTGAGCACACGCAGAAACTGCAACGACGCTCAAACAAATGGCAATCAGACTGGAAAGTAGGGATGTTTTTTTCATAATGCTTTGGTCGCGGGTTGGAAACTGTTCCTTACGCACCCTCCCATCCAACTCCCGCCTGTTCAACAATTTCTCCCCTGCGCTTTCAAGTGAGAGCTTCCCTCCCCTAAACCAGACTCACCATCTTAATATCCCCATCAGGTTTGTGGTCGTCGCCACCCCAAAGCTCCAATTCCGGTGGAACCCCTGCGGGAACACGAATCAACAGGGTTGATTTGTCATTCAAACCCTGTTGATTCGTGGACTCAAAAAATACCCATGGCGAAACAACCAAAAAACGCAGTCAGCCCTACCCGGGCTGAGAATTTTCCTGAATGGTACCAGCAGGTCATTCGCGCAGCAGACCTTGCTGAAAATGCCGAAGACGTGCGCGGCTGCATGGTGATTAAGCCGTGGGGCTACGGAATCTGGGAAAACATTCAGAAACATCTCGATGCGATGTTTAAAGAAACAGGCCACAAGAATGCCTATTTCCCGCTCTTAATCCCCGTCAGCTATCTGGAAAAGGAAGCGACTCACGTGGAGGGATTCGCCACCGAATGTGCCGTTGTCACTCATCATCGACTGGAGCTTAAAGATGGAAAAATGGTTCCCTCGGGCGAACTGACTGAACCCTATGTTATTCGTCCCACTTCGGAAACCATTATCGGAGCTGCTTTTGCCCGCTGGGTGCAAAGCCATCGGGATCTACCGCTGCTGATCAATCAGTGGGCAAATGTGATGCGCTGGGAAATGCGTCCACGGATGTTCCTTCGTACAGCGGAATTCCTCTGGCAGGAGGGACACACCGCTCACTCGACCAAAGAAGAGGCGATCGAAGAGACCAGGTTGATGCACGATGTCTATGACACGTTCCTTCGTGATTACCTCGCGATTCCGACTATTCCCGGTGAGAAATCTGAGGCGGAACGTTTCCCCGGTGCGCTGAATACCTACACGGTGGAAGCCATGGTCCAGGATAAGAAGGCGATTCAGGCGGGCACATCACACTTCCTCGGCCAGAACTTTTCAAAAGCAGCAGGCATTGAATTTGAAAGTAAAGAGGGAACGCGCGAACATGCGTGGACCACAAGCTGGGGCGTGAGCACCCGGATGATCGGCACATTGATCATGGCACACGGCGACGACGACGGTGTCATCATGCCGCCACGGGTGGCTCCAACTCAGGTGATGATTATTCCTGTCGCGCCAAAGCCTGAACATGAAGAGCCTGTGTTTGAGGCCTGCGACAAACTCGCTGCAGAAATCAAAGCCCAACAGTTTCACGGCGAAAACATCTCGGTCGAAGTCGACAAGCGCGATCTCGGTGGCGGGGTGAAAGCCTGGGAGTGGATTAAGAAAGGGGTGCCGGTTCGGATCGAAATCGGACCGCGTGATTTGGAAAAGGGAACCGTCGCCGTGACTCGTCGTGATCGTGGACCGAAAGACAAAGACTTTTTACCAAATGCAGAGGTTGTGGACGGTATTTCTGAAACGCTTCAGTCGATTCAGGATACACTTTTAGCTCGTGCCCTGAAGTTTCGTCAGGAAAACACTGTCGAGATTGATTCGATGGATGCCTTTCGCGAATTCTTCGCTCAGGATCAGGCAGGGTTTGCGGTGGTCCACTGGGCAGGAAGTGCGGAAGACGAAGATGCTCTCGGAAAAGATCTCAAAGTGACTATTCGATGTATCCCGAATGATCCGAAGCTCCGCGGTGAAGCCGGGACCTGTATCCTCACCGGAAACCCGGCTGAAGGACGCGTCGTCTTTGCCAAGAGTTATTGATATTTCTTCTCCTGCAACGGATTCATCCGTTTTTGATCTGCCCTGCGCATCATCGCCCAGGGTAGATCGAGCAGTATGAAGAATGCGAGACATACGAGTTCCAGGCCAAAGATGTAATACGGCCAGGGGCCCATGAAATCGAGAAGTGTCCCTGCAGCAGCTTCCGGCTTATGCGCCAGAAAACCGTAGTTGTGACCTGTGAGATGATTTGTGATCATCGCCACAACAAGGAACAACTGAGACCACCCGAAAACCCTCCAGACTGCATTCTTCCGTGGTGAAAGTCCCATCCCGATTGCCAGCCAAAGGCCGGCCACCACGATACCGATGTGGTGTACAAAAAAGACGATGAATCGCGGGTGAGGAACTCCCTCCGCAACATCCGGGGTAATGAGGGCATTGGTCGCTCCTGCCAGCGCCCAAAAGTAAGTGAGCTCGGCGAAGGTTCGTTTTCCGGTAATTAACGCTATAGCCGCAGTGACCGCCGCCCAGTCACACAGATGCATTGGGAGAGGTCTGAGAAATCCCATTCTGGGATAGACCCAGCAATTCAGCGGATAAATCGCGAGTAATATAATCGCAAGTGTATACGCCTGGATCGACGTTGTTCTTCCCCGCCAACGCCGGCCTGAAAATATCAGCCAGCAGAAAAGCACGACACCAATGCCCAGAACTCCAAGATGTTGGGCGTCGTAGTAACGAAATGGAGGTGGGTTTTGAAAGATTTCGTCGATGCCAAACCGTGGCGAAAGACTGTCAGCGAGTCAACAGGGTTCAGCTTATCCCCGATCGGATCGTGCGATTGATCTTCAGCGGGAAATTCGATAAGAACTCTGCTCATGTATCGCTTTCTACTTATCGCACTCGCACTGGCTTCCCTAACAGTTCACGCAGGCGACCGTCCCAATATCCTGTTTATCTTTACGGACGACCAATCACATCGCAGCGTCAGCTGTTACCCCGAAGCGCATCCCTGGGTGAAGACGCCAAACATAGATGCGCTTGCGGAAAAGGGTGTGCGATTCGCACATTCCTACACCGGCTCGTGGTGCATGGCTGCCCGGGCGACTTTTCTGACGGGACACCTCACCTACGGAGTGAAATCGATGCGGATGGAAGGCGAATATCCCGGGAGCGAGTATGACCCTGAGCAATGCCCGTTCTGGCCCGCGGTATTCAGAAAGAACGGATACCAAACTGCTCACTTTGGTAAATGGCACACAGGGACTGACAACGGATTTGGCCGCGACTGGGACGTGCAAAAGGTCTGGAACCGCCCGGCTTTCCCGGAGAATTCAGGAAACTATTTCTACGATCAACTGATCCAGATCAACGGCAGGGAAGCGGTGAAAGTTCCCGGCTATTCGACGGATAACTACACCAAATGGGCACTCGACTACATCAAGGGAGAAGAAGGGCGAGATGCAGAAAAGCCATGGTTCATGTGGCTTTGCTACGGCGCTGTTCACGGCCCCTTTACTCCGGCTGAGCGTCACTTGAAAGAATACGAGGGGGTGAAGATCGACATTCCCGAAGACATTTATCCACCACGGGAAGGCAAACCCAAATACTCACGCGAAAAGGAACAATGGATCCCCGGCCCTGATGGATTGCCGGTTTTGAAATCAGGAAAATTCGCAGGACGAACGGTTGATGGAAAGGCCTATCACGGAAACGATATTCATTCCTTGGTGCGGCAATATCATCAGGGAGTTCTCGCGATTGATGAAGGAGTCGGTCAGCTCGTGGAAGCCTTGAAAGAAAGTGGCCAGTATGACAACACGCTGATAATCTTCGCAACAGATCAGGGGATCGCCTGGGGGCAAAAAGGATTTCAAGTTAAGCTCGCACCCTACGACGGGACGATTCGCGGACCGATGATCGTGAGCATGCCTTCACGGTTCGAAGGTGGAAAAGTCTGCAAGAAACCTGTCGGCGGAGCTGACCTGGTGCCGACGATCTTTGCCACGGCAGGAATGGACTTGCCATGGAAAATGCATGGACGCGATCTTACTCCGCTACTGGAAAACCCCACAGGAGAGGATTGGAAAACCAACCTGCTATCAGCACACACCGGCATGAGCTACGGATCGGAAACGGTTCCTGCTATGGAGACTGATCCGATCTATCAAAAACAGAATGTCCCCTGGTGGCTGTCGCTTCGGACGGATCGATACAAATACATCCGCAACCTCATCCCGGGCGAGATTGAAGAACTCTACGATATGCAAGAAGATCCCGAAGAGCTTGTAAACCTGGCACTGCTGGATGAACACATGGATATGGTCCGCAAGCTGCGGGCACAAACGATTGCTGAACTCAAACGGACAGACTGTGCGTTTGCTGATTCCCTGCCGCCTGTCGCGCGCCCCTGAATTCAGATTATTTCCGAACCTTAACGATCTCAGAGAAAGTCTTGACCCCGATCCCTTTGATCAAAACAAGATGAGCAGAAGATTCAAGTGGTCGGGCGGCGATGATCCGGTCTGCTGTGGCGTCCCCGATTCCCGGCAATGCCACTAACTCCGCTTTCTTTCCGGAATTCAGAAGGCGGGTGAGCTGCCCCTTTTTGTAGGTATCCAATGCCTTGAGAAGTTCCTGAGCTTCCTTCAGTTCAGCTTTTTCGGCTGAAGAAAGCTTAGCTTCCTTCTTTGAGGTGGTGGATTTTTTAGGGGGCTCCTTCTTCTCAGTCGACTTTGCTGAAGGTTTCTTCGTTTGAGCTTCGACTGTTGGAACAGAAAGAATGACGGTCAAGACCACGGCCACGGCGAAAAAGATCGTAAGTGTTTTTTTCATGCTGTAGCGAACCTAACTAATTTCAGGAACGAGTAACAGAAAAAACTACCCGGTTTCTGATGACTTAGGTTTTCCTTCCTTCTCTATTTTAAAGGCATTGTCTTTCCACCATTTCTCATATAGCTGGCGAGCTTTTTTCTGTTGTTCTTCGTCAAGAAACTCATTCACACGGGGAAGATACTCTTCAATGACAGCCCGGTTCTCTTCGAAATACTCACGCCGCATCTGCCAGCGCTTTTCGAGAACTTCATCAACGATGGGCTGAAATTTAGCGCGCTGCTCTTCAGTCATCTCAAGCTTATTGGCGAAGTGTGACGCAACAAAGTCCTTCGACTCCTGCGCCTTCCACCCCTCAGCACGCTGAACTACAACCACGACAAATATGAACATGGCTACGATTCCGGCAAAAAATCCGAGACCGAACACACAACCAACACCACAACCGGCTTTGGTTTTTGGATTGAGTTTTTTCAACACGAGTTAACAGGGTTGGTTCATCGATCCAACAGGGTGGGATCGGAGAAAGAAGGCAACGAATCGACTACCTGAGAGACGATACTGGCAGCACCATCGGGTATCGAGACTCCGTTCAGGAAAATAGCAATTGCCATTAAGATCGCAATAACCGGCGCCATTCCAAATGCGCTGCGCCAGAGCCAGTTCCCAAACGTCTCCAGAAATCCGTTCTCTGATTTCTTTAAGTCGCGAACCGCTGCCAGGAGCCGGGTTTCAAAAGCAAACTCGGACGCAGTCGTGTCGACTTCATAGGCTCGAGCCCGGTCGATCAGTTCTTCAAAGGTCGGTTTCATTATCCAGTTTTGGTTTCGTAAATTTGTTTCATTTTCTTCCGGGCACGGTGGGCACGGACTTTGACATTGGACTCACTCCATCCAGTCAGTTCAGCGATCTCTTTGATGCTTCGTTCTTCCAACTCAAGAAGGGTGATAACAGTCCGGTCTTTTTCATTCAACTGCTCAAGAAGGTGCTGAACTACCTCCCAGGCTTCTTTCTGCTGGTGTGCCCGGGAGTTCTCACCCTGATTAACGAAATAGTCAGTAGCATCTTCGGTCAAAACTTCCCTTTCACGACGCTTCCGGTTCTTTCTAAGAAAATCATAGCAAGTCCGCACCACAATAGTCATGAACCAATGCTCGAATGGCGCATCTTCGCGAAACGTCGGGAGCCCTTTCCAAATCTTAAGAAAGATATCCTGAGTCAGGTCTTCGAGCTCTTGCCGCCCACGGGCAAAACGGGAAGCCGACGCAAAGGCCCGACTACGATACCGTGCCGCTAAAACAGCAAATGCCGTTTCATCCTCCGCTATCGTCTGGCGGACCAGTTCGGCATCCGTAGGTTCTTCGTTCGACACGATTCGTTTTCTATCGAAATAGACAATGGTTGGCAACAGCCTCACACCCGAGAAAGACTCAGGAAAAACCTCCAGGGTTACAATCTTAATCAAATAAAAACCCGAGATCGGAAAAGGAGGAGCCGACCTCGGGTTTTATAATTTGGGGAACTATCAAATATTGTTTCGGGCTTTGTAAGTGTGACAAAGAGATCATCAAAAGGTTTTGGGAGTGTCGAACACCACTGCCTTTGGTCACGCCGAAAACTAATTCAAAGAAAGTGCTACTCAGCCCGGGTTTGGAGGAACCGTGGAGCATGACCACGACGCCAGCAGCTTGTCCTTGCGGACAAATCTCTCTCTAAAATTAAAGGTGCTACTGACGCCGGGTTTGGAGGAACCGTGGAGCATGACCACGACGCCAGCAGCTGCCCTTGCGGGCAAATCATCAAAAGGAATACGCTCCATTTTGTTTCTTGGACGTCAAAGACGACCCAAGTTGTCACAATCATAGACTGTTTTTCTCAAAACTTTCAACCTTTCTTTGCCTCCCCCTCAGTAACTGGTTGACCATATTACAGTTGGGAATGGTGAAAAAATCTCCATCATCAGTCTCTAAACGGGTTGAAACGGGGCCAACTTCGACAACAACAGCTTCAGTTTCTCCAATTTGGAGCACAGATCCGGGCGGAAACGTGTCCCGGGCATAGACACCGGACACCACATTCTTAGCAATCGGCCGGAGCCCCAACCCCAGAGCAAGCGCAACGGCAAGTGATCCAGCTCCCAAGAAGATTTTAACAGTGGCATTCAAGAGATTGGTCTCGATGCCGATTTGTCCCAGCACAACCGTGAGAATCATCACAGCGAGCAACCCGTAGGCAAATTTCCCAATGATAGAGCCATATTCGAGCCCGATCTTATCCAGATTCTGCTCAATCATCTTTCTTACCAAATCAGCGGCAAGCAGACCGGCCATCAATATCAGGAAAGCCACCATCAGACGTGGAATAAAGGCGATCACATTATCGATAAACTTTGATAAATCCGAGACTCCCATAAACTCGGCAGACATTCGGATAAAAAAGAGGATCAGAACGTAATACAACAGCGAAGAGAGAAAGATCGACAGCGGTTTTCGAATTCCAATCTTTGATAGCAAATCAGCAATCCCGACTTTCTCTGAAATGGAGTCCAAACCAATTCGCCCTGTAACCGTTTTGACCGTTTTACGAATGATTTTCGCGATAATCAACCCAATGACAAAAATCGCGAGCCCAATCAGTATGTAAGGGGTTTTCGCAGCTGCCGCGTCCCCCATTGAAGTGAATGTTTCGAGAAACTTATCCAGGATCCCGCCGTCGGATCCGGAAGCAGCGACCGCTTCAAGACTTTCTGCGGCAGCCTCGACGGTTTCGGCAGCTTTAACGACACTGGAATCAGCCTGTGCGAATATCTTCTGGTACATGGTTTAAAAGAACGTTACAACTGGAGCTTAAAATGACCTCTTCCTGGGCTTCGGTTCCTTCTCAGACAAACCAATGAGAGCGTCCGTGATCCCCATCAGACCGCGTCCAAAACTTTCCACTACGAAGTCGGCAGAATTCTTCACAACGCATTCCATCTTAGCGCGCTTGAGAATACTTTCCATGCGGATTTCCGAGCTCTCCTCGGAGTTGAATCCTCCTGAAAGAAAGGTCTCTGAAAACTCACGTTCGTGATTGCTGAACTCTTCTTCCGTCATTTCTAATACTTCTTGATCAGTCATGATGTTTTAAGGTGTTTCTTGATACTTACTTTCTCTGGCCCGCTCCATTGACTCATACACTTCCCGGAATTTCTCCATGGAGCGGTAGAGCCTCATTTTCGTTGCGCTGAGTTTGAGTTCCAGCACCTCAGCCATCTGTTCGATACTTAGGTCGGAAATGAAACGCAGGGTTAAAATTTCTTTGTCTTTCTCATTCATCTGATCCAACGCCAGACGAACATATTCACTTTGATTCTGATCCGGCCCGATTGCCTCTCGATGAGCCGCATCAACTTCGCGGTTAATCTCTTCACCGATCGTTGTATCACGCTCACGTTTGGTTGCCAGCTTTCGCCGACGAGTCATACAGAAATTATACACAATCCTAAAAAGCCAGGTCTTAAATGTCGAGCGCCCTTCGAACTGGTGAAGTTTGTGAAAGATTCGTAAAAATGTGTCCTGAGTCGCTTCTTCCGCCTCCTCAGCATTTCCCAACATACGATGGCACGTGCTGTAAACCATCCCTTCATACCGTTTCAATATCTCGAGATAAGCTTCTGTCCGATATGGTAATTCTCGCTTACACCGTTCGACTAAGTCCTCATCATTGAGAGCGCCTACGTTTGGGTTTGGTTGTTGCACGGCCACAATCAAATAGAGTAAAAGACACCGCTACAGGCTATTAAGTCACAATCGACGAGGGAAAATGGACATCGATCCCGTTAATTCGTCAACAGTCGGGGTCTCTGGGTCTCCAAAGTCGGGTCAACATCGCTTCCGGCCTGAGCCAGAAGGTCACGCGTCGCAGATGCCCGGTTAAAACAACGCTTTGCCGCTTCCTTGTCTCCTAAATCAGTGTACAACTCACCGTATTGCTCGTAGATGCCAGCCATTCGGAATTGATGGGTGCGACGAATCGGTTCTTCCATCTCACGATTCTCTTTCACAATCGATTCGGCCCGTTCGACAGTAGCCACTCCCTTGGCTGTAATTTTCTTCGCAGCGTCTTCCTGATACTTGAGAAGATTGATGTGGCGCGCCCTGGCCTCAGCCAGAGTCAAGAGTCCCTCGATATGAGTTGCCTCCTCCCCTCCCATTGCCGCGACCAAATACTCAATTCCCTTTACCGAAAGACGATACCCTTCCGACCACCTTTCCTCTTCCGATTCAATCGATCCCAAATGAGTCAGACTCCGGCAAAGAGCCATCGCAACCTCAATGTTTTCAGGCTCTTTCTCATTTAAAGGTGTCAACAAACGTAGAGATTCATTGAAGAGCTGATCCCGCTCTTCCGGAGTCGCGTATTCGTTAAACAATTCACCCAGCTCCACATAAATTTGCGACATCTGCAGAGTCTGTTGCGGAGTGTAGTGCCCATCCCCCTTCAAAGTCACCAAAGATTCAATCGCCGCCAGGTTCGCATCGACGGCTTCCGGATAGCGCCCCGCTGCGCGCAAAGTCCTTGCAACCCGGAACTGTAGCTCGCTAATCATCTCCTGAAGCGCGAGTGCATTCTTTGCCTCGGCATGGAGAGAATCAGCCGTCTCAGCAGCCCTTGAAAACGCTGCGATCGCTTCTTCAAAACGACGGTGAAGGTGGAATACAGTCCCGAGACGAAAATCGTTCCCCGCTTGCCGCACAGCCAAATCATAGTCATTCGGCTGAGATTTCCGCAGCTTTGAAAACAGCTCAGAAGCCTTTCCCAGCGCATTCAACGTTTCGATACCCGTCCCGGAGCCGAGCAAATGGCTGATGTTTTCGTAACAATCTGCGAGGCGACTGTCCGCATCGGCTACCACTTCAGCCTGATCGGCCTTCTTTTCTAAGACGGTTTCAAACGCAGCAATTGCCGACTGAAAACGTTCTTTTGCCTGTTTCGGTTGCTTCATCCTGAGCTCTAAGTGAGCAAGACTGTGAAGTGCCCGGGCCTTTTCGATGTAATCCGTCTCATCCATCTTCCCGAGCGTGGTAAGATAGTAATTACGAGACTTATCAAGTTCACTCTGCTTCAGTGTCCCCACTCCGGTTCCACCTGCACCCGTCCCTTGAGCCATCCGGGAAAAAAACGAATCCGCCGCCTCCCGGGAACTTTTCAAGTCGTGCTCAATCTCTGATAAAAGCCGGTCCCGCTTCTCGATTTCTTTCTCCTGAGAACTCTTCACATGCTCAAGATGATTCACTTGCGTGTCCAGCGAGTGATTCCGGTGAAGGTAACGCACCAGAAAGTAACTGGCGGTCCCCAGTGAAATGGCCAGGCACGCCGCAACCGATCGGGTCACAATCAGCTTCATACGCTGAAGCTTCCTTTCATGAACAACGCGGTCTTCAGCATCCTCGAGGACAAACTGCTGTTCCAAAGCCCGGAAACTGGTCCGCACCTCGCGCATATCCATCGGCCGGTCGTTCGGGTCCAGAGAAAGGCAACGGTCTACTATTTCCCGACGTAGTTTGAAAACCCGGTTCCCTGTTTTTCGATTCCATCGAAAATCTGGATTCTCCCGGACATCGTGGGCGAATTGTAAATTATCCACTGGAACAGGTCGGCCAGCCGCTGCAGCGAGAGCTTCGCCACGGTCTTTTACATACTGATGCCCACGAGGTAAGGTCCCATTGATCAGCCAGAAAGCGATCACCCCGAAGCGATACACATCCCACTGGTCAGCGATCTTGTCATCAAACTGTTCAGGGTGCTCAAGTTGCTCAGGCGGAGCGAAATAGGCATGCTCACCAAGGTCAATATGATGAACCTTTCCCGCTAAACCCGGACCAAAATCTGTAATCTTCGCGATCGAACGTGAGTCATCGGTGACAAAAATATTACCTGGATGAAGATTCGTATGCACCAACCCATGCTTGTGAAGGTGAGCCAAGGCATCCGCTACCTCATAAATTCGTTGCCAGGACTCGACCTCTGAAAGTGGATCAATTTCATCGAGCTTTTTTCCATCGATCCAATCCATCACGATGAAATAAGGCGACTGCATGAACTGATAGCCATGAATATCGACAATTCCCGGGTGCTTGGAAAGACGGGCGTAACGACGGTAATTCTGCTCTAAAAAATGACGATCAATCGCCATTGAGTTGAACCGTTTCAACGCAATCTGCCTCCCCTCAGAATCCAACCCTTTAGAAACTTCGCCGCAACATCCTTGGCCTACGAATTCAGCTTCATGAAAATCATAATTTTCAGGGTCTATCATATTTTTGAAGAGGGAGGGCGCAAAATAATAACTTTGGTAAGAATATGCGAGTAAAATCTTTGAGAAAAAAGCGCTCGTTTCTCAGGATTGAGTATTTGCCGTGAGAAAGCCGCTCTGTGACACTCTAAGTAAAACGTTTGAACGGAATCCATGCATAGAAGATTCCACAGGAATCTTGAGCGATAAGGATCCGGACACGACCTTCAATCTGGATTTTTGCCCATTTCCATTTTTGGACACGACCTTCAATCCGGATTTTTGCCCGTTTCCATTTTTGGACACGACCTTCAATCCGGATTTTTGCCCGTTTCCATTTTTGGACACGACCTTCAATCTGGATTTTTGCCCATTTCCATTTTTGGACACGACCTTCAATCTGGATTTTTGCCCGTTTCCATTTTTGGACACGACCTTCAATCCGGATTTTTGCCCGTTTCCATTTTTGGACACGGCCTTCAATCCAGTTTTCCCGCCCTTTTACGATTTGGGGACTCCCTCTCGATGCCACCTAAAACAGAATGGTGCTTTGACGATTCAATACTGTTCGATCGATGAACAGACCCTGTTGACTCGTCAGAGCGGTTTCAGCTCTTTTGAAACCTGATTGTCCTGCTAAAGACCCCCTATTGTCCGGCAGCTTGCTCGCTCTCTGCAATGGTCTCTTTGCCTACCCTGAGAGATTCAGGAAGATGTGCTTCGCTGTCCCGATCTTCTTTAACCGCGATTTTTCGCCATTCGGCAATCTTCTCCAAGCCCTTCCGGGCCGCACGCCAATCTCTGAAGGCCGCCGCTTCACGAGCTTCATTATAATACGACTCAGCCAACGGGATATTTCCTAAACGCAACCAGTGTTCAGCCTGCGCCTGCATCACTGGACCATACAGAGGTGCCCATTCGCGCGCCCGGTTCAGCACAATCTCAGCCTCATCGTGTTGCCCGGTGGCATCGAGGACTTCAGCAAACGCCATACCTCCGTAGATGTCCTGCGGATACAGCTTGTTGGAAATGCGGAGGAGTCCTTCGGCTTTCCTCAGATAGGCATCCTGCACCGCAAGTGGCATCTCGGAATCAATCGCCGCGATGTAGGCCTGCCCCCCCATGCTGTAGGCAAAAGGGTTTTGCGGATCAAGTTCTCGAGCGCGACGCAGGTGATCCAACGTTACCAGCGAGTTCGTGGAACTCTCAAATCTCAGCCGCGCCATCTCAAAGTGCCACTCGCTCCGTGAGTAAACCACTCCGAAGAAGATCAGTGCAGCGCCCATCCCCGGACAAACCGCACGGGTTAAAACTCTTACGCCGGCGCAGAAGCGTGGACTGACGGGTTGCCTCGGGCGAACTTCCTGAACCTGTCCGGGCACCGCCAGGATCGCGAGATAAACCACCGTGACCATCGCCAGGACGGGCACATGCAGCACAAAGTCAAAAAAGGCATGGGCAAGCACTGCAAACAGCCCACTGATGGCTCCGATCGCCAGAGCCAACTCATTCCCCGGGTCTTCGGATTCCCATCGAGTCTCCACTTCAAACTGTCGCTTTTTCTGCAGAAATCGCAGTCCGTATCCCAAATGGAGGGTCATGACCAATCCACACACAAACAGCCCCACCCAACCGTAATCGGCGATGACCTGAAAATATTCATTGTGCGCGAAATCAGCCTCCGGCACCGACACATGCATTTTGGACGACCGGTATTTTCGACTGAAGAAATAAAACGTTCGACTCCCTGTTCCAAACAACGGGTTCTCCGCATTTTGCTCCAAAGCCGAGCGCCACATGAGGGGCCGGTTCATTTCAGAAGCGCGACTGAATGCGGCCGTGCCGAAACGCTTACTGATCATCTCGACATTCAACAGACCGACACAACCCATCCCTGCACAGACCATGGCAATCACAGACACCATCGCAATGTGGGCCCGCCGGTTGTCGAACTTTCTCCAGAGACGGGGAAGCGCAATCAATCCAAACACCAGCAGACCAACACCGACAGCCAACAATCCTCCCCGGCTCTTTGAAGCCCCGATACCAAGCAGGCACATAAACGAAAGAAAACTGAGCAGCAACCGGGTCGAGGGGGCGTGGTTTTTTCCGAAAAACGCTACCGAGAGAAATAAAGGCACCGACAACGCCAGCAGAGCAGCGAAGTGGTTGGGATTGTTAAACACCCCGCCAATCCGGTCATCGTAGGTTCGCATGTACCCCTCAAAAACCCAGCGCTTCATATCCACCACCTGCTGATATGCCCCGAAGCCCAGATTGACACACACCAGCACAACGAGCGCCCAGAACAATCCCATGCGCCATTTGCTGCCGCCGAAGACCACCGCTACCAGCGCGTATACACAAAAACAGGCGACCGCCAGTGCAGCATCTTCTCGTGCCAGATAAGTAACAGGTGATGTAACGGCCCGCTGCACCACGAAAACAGTCATCCCGAGCCCCGCGAGAAGGCAGGTGGCAGAGGCTCCGCGACTCTGCCCCTTAAACAAGATGGTGACCGAGGCCAGAGCGGCTGTGCCAAGCAGGACGTAGCCCGGCCATTGAAACGTCATCGCCGTGCCGGTCGCAACAATCCCCGTCACCAAAAAACCGATGGCCAACAGGATGAAAACGAGAAATCTCATTCAAAAATACGGTTCTAGGCAGCTGGAAGGTTCAAAAGGTCGGACTTATGAGCAACCTCGACAGTCAGATTTACCATAGAAGTCAACTTTTCCAAAATTTTATTTTGTCTAAACAGTATCGAGTGTTATGGTTTTTATATGATCCCTGACCATACAGTCTTAGTTGCCGGTGCTGGCGGTTTTATCGGCGGCCATCTCATTGATGACATTCGGAAGCGAGGTCGCGGTTTTACAAAGATTCGCGCCATTGATATCAAGCCGATGAACGAGTGGTATCAGCGTTTTCCTGATGTTGAGAACCGGGTTCTCGACCTGAAAGACATGGAATCCTGCCGTCAGGCTGTTGCCGGAGCGGATGTGGTCTACAACCTCGCCGCTGACATGGGCGGGATGGGATTTATCGAGAACAACAAGGCGCTTTGCATGTTGAGTGTGCTGATTAACACGCACCTGCTCGAAGCCGCTCGTGAAAATGGCACGGAACGCTTTTTCTATGCGTCTTCCGCCTGTGTTTACGCTGCTGATAAGCAGACCACGGCAGAAAACCCGGGTTTAAAGGAATCAGACGCCTACCCTGCCATGCCGGAGGACGGGTATGGTTGGGAGAAGCTTTTCAGCGAGCGGATGTGCCGCCACTTTCGTGAAGATTTCGGGATGCAGACACGCGCTGCCCGGTTCCACAATGTTTATGGACCTCACGGAACCTATGACGGAGGCCGCGAGAAAGCTCCCGCCGCCATTTGTCGCAAGGTTATTCAGGCCAAACTCAGCGGGAAGCACGAAATCGAGATCTGGGGTGATGGCGAGCAAACCCGTTCTTTCATGTATATCGACGACTGTGTGCACGGGATTCACCTTTTCACTGAAGGCACCAATACCGAGCCCCTCAACCTGGGAAGCGCCGAGATGGTTTCCATCAATCAGTTGGTGGATATTGTCGAAGAAATCGCTGACGTGAAACTAACGCGGAACTACAATCTCGATGCGCCAAAAGGAGTTCGCGGACGCAGCAGTGACAACACACGGATCAAGGAAGTCTACGGTTGGGAACCTTCGACAACTTTGCGCGAAGGGATGGCGAAAACCTACGCCTGGATCTACGACGAGATGACTCAAACCGTTCCAGAACCGGGAGCCTTCAGAATGATGATTCAGCCCGGCACACCGACGGGTGATCGCATGATTGGTAAGCGCGATCAGGATACCTCCGGCGTTGAGCTCGCGGGCTGAAGCTCTCAATCAAACGGCAGGACGGCTCCTACAGCCACCTGCCGTGATGAGTTGGCTCGTTGTTGGCTCCTACGAGAAGCCGTCCAGATACGCCAGGTAGAACTCTCCACCGGCGCGTAAATCATCAATCGCGAGGAATTCATCCTCCGTATGGGCCTGGGCAATATTTCCCGGCCCCACGGCCACGGCCGGTATTTCCCCATCGCTGCCCAGCCAGGCGGCATCGCAAAACCACGGGGCGCCGACCAGCTTTGAGCCCAGAACCTCAAAGCGTTTCACAAAATCCAGCCCACCATCTGTATCCAGTGGCACGGAATCCACTGTGACCTCCAGATTCGCGGAATCAGTCCAGCTATGGCGCTCAAGGAATTCTTTCAACAGCTTCAACGAACCGCCTGCTTCATAAAGCGAAGGCGTTTCCCGGATATCGAGAGAAAGCACACATTTCGCGGGCACAATGTTGGTCCGGCTCCCGCCCTGTAACATTCCGAGGTTCACAGTCGACTCTCCCAGAACTGGATGGGTGAACTTTCGAAGTTCCTCCCGGAATTCGGAATCGATTGCCTGGAAAATCGGGATCATCTTCGCGATCGCATTGTCGCCCCGTTCGGGAGTTGCCCCGTGCGCGGATTTACCGTGAGTCGTCACTTCAATCCAGACACACCCCTTCGAGCAATAAACCACATCCAGCTCAGTCGGTTCACCCACGATCGCAAAGTCCCACTCCCCTTTGTATTTCGAGGAGAAATAAATTGAACCGGGCTGGGCGGTTTCTTCTCCCATTAACCCTACAAATCCCACATTAGCCCCCAGTTTTTCAAAACCATCCGGCCGTTGAGCCACCTGGGCAATCGCCCACAACATAGCCGCCATCGTTCCTTTGGTATCGCTGGCACCCCGCCCCCAGAGTTTTCCGTCCCGAATTTCAGCACCAAAAGGATCAATCGTCATCCCCCCCACTCCAACGGTATCAGTATGGGGAGCAAAGAGGATCCGGGGCTTCTCTGCGGCATTCTCTTCGGAAAAGAATCGGCCCATCACATTGGGACGATCCGGCTCGACTTCATCAAACCACACTGACTCTGCACCGCAGCTTTTCAGAAATTCCCCGACCCACTCGGCACATTTTTTTTCTCCAGTCAGCTCCGTTCCCGGGTTTCCATCAGGATTCACGCTCGGAATTGAAACCAAAGCTTGCAAAATGGTTTCAGGATTGGCATCAAAGGGAATCATAAAGCGTAAGTTTGGACCTTATCACAAAAGCGAGCACTTCTCACTTCTGCAATAAGGTATTGACATCACGGATAAAAAAGGGCCTAAATACGGGTTCGTCGATAAAGTAGAAACCAACAGGACAGTTTAAATCATGAGCGATACCGATCCTCAAAAGCCATCAACCAAAACGTCAACCGTTCCTCTTAAAAAGGAAACCGTCCGGATTACCCTGCGTGCCCGCACCGACGAGTCCGGACCCGTAGCGCCTAAAGGATCAACTGCTCCCGTTCCAGTGACTGACGATTCTGCTCCGACTGCAGCCGTTGAGCCACCAACCACGCCAATTCCTGATCAGGGATCCACCGCACCGGCTCAGCCAGTAGGTACGGCACCAATTCCGGCAGAAGGATCAACCATGCCGGCTGCTCCTGTAAATACTGATCCAATTCCGCCAAGTGGCTCAACCGCTCCTGCAACACCGGCACCGACCGCGCCGGCTGCACCCGCGCCAGCCCCTCCGGCACCCGCTCCACCTTCCGCAGGAGGACCTCCTGCACCACCGACAGCGCCTCCAGCGCCATCATCAGCAGCGCCGCCGGCTCCGTCTGCGCCTGCACCGCCAAGCGCAGCACCTGTTTCACCTTTGGGGCCGACTGCCCCTGTCCGCACAGCGCCTCCTGCACCACCATCGAGCGCGCCACGGCCTCCGGGAGCACCTGCTGCTCCAGCACCACCAACCGGTGCAAAAACTATTCCGCTTGCAAAAGCTCCAACTCCTCCGGGAGCAAAAACCGGCCCTCTGGGTGCCAAAACAGGCCCACTCGGCAGCAAAACCGGCAAAGTCGGTCTCGGTAAAAAGACCGCGCCGGTCGGAGCAAAAACCATTCCTCTTGCAAAGGCGCCCGGAGCTCCCGGCGCAAAAACAGGTCCACTGACTCCAGGTGGAGGCGGCGCAAAGCCACTTCCACAGGCGACCGTTAAGATGCAGAAGACTCAGCCAATGGGCGGATCTGCTGTGCCAACCAGCACCATCGGTAAAGCACCTGACATCCAGTCAACAGCGGCTGTTGAAGAAGAGTGGGAAGAGGATTACGAAGAAAGCGGCCTCGCTATCGTTTCGATCATCGTTCTGGTTTTCGCGCTCGCTGTTCTTGCAATTGAATTCCTGACCTACAACGCAGCCAAGGCCTAAGCCCGCAGCAATCACGGTATCCATTCATTTTAGCTCCATCTGATCATGCCTTTCGCAATCATCCTTCTCCTCATTTCCCTTGCCGTTCTCGGCATCGAAATCTGGACCAAAATGCAGGCCGGTTAAACTTCCGACGGGTCAGCGCACTCTGCGATTCTTCAATCGTAAGTTTTTACCACACAGCCCGTCCACGGGGTTGCAAATCCGCGCACTCAGCCGAATTTGCTCAAACTATCTATACTAAAACGATATCATGGCACACGAATCCATCGTAAACCTTACCTCCGACAACTACGCAGCCGAAGCCGAGGGCGCTTCAGTTCCCGTTGTTATTGATTTTTGGTCCGAGCACTGCGGTCCATGCAAGATGCTTTCTCCTGTTCTCGATCAGATCGCTGAAGAAGTGGGTGACACCGCTAAGGTGACCAAAGTCGATGTAATGGAACAGCGTGAGCTTGGAATGAAGTTCGGCATCCGCGCCGTCCCCACATTGATTTTCATGAAAGACGGCGAGATCAAAAAGACTCAGACCGGTATCATGGGCAAAGACGCCATCATTGCCGAGCTTCAAGCGCTCGCCGGCTGATTTGGCCGTTCACGATTCAACAGGGTTGGTTTGATGAACCAACAGGGTTGGATCGTGAAACCCTCCCGGGTTATCCTTCCCTTATGGAAAACACCGCACAAAAACCACTCCGACTGGGATGGATCATCGCCCTGATGGTTCTCGCCATTGGATACCGTGTATTTTCCGCCGGGAACGATGATCTGGTAAACACTTCACCGCTCATGGCGATGGCCTTCGGGGGCGGATTGCTGCTTGGCCGCCGGTTTTGGTGGATTCCCGCAGCCTTTCTTGTCGTCAGTGACGTCGCACTGGGCATCTCCGCCGGAATTGGCGTTGGAAAATACACCCTTTTGACGACGGTCTGCTACTCTCTGGCAGCTTTTGCCGGTGCCAGCTTTGGAAAGAACCGCAGCTCAAGTCCCGGTCGCTGGCCGGTCATGTGGCTGGGCACCATGGTCTGTAGTGTTTTGTTTTATCTGGCAGCCAACACGTTTTCCTGGGCTCTCTCCCCGTCTTACGCCAAAACGATTGCAGGATGGTGGCAAAGCCAGACCATCGGTCTCCCCGGGTTCATACCTTCCGTATTCTTTCTAAAGAATGCGCTGATTGGTGACACCATTTGGTGTATCGCGGCTGCTCCACTCTTTTTCTGGAACGCTCTCAAGGAACCACGGGCTGCAAAGGCTGCCCACTGATCCGAAGGTGATCCAAATGGGCAGATTGGCTTTCCGGCCGCCGTCCCTCACAGCTGAATGGCCTTCCGGTCGTCAGTTTGCCCGTTCCCCAACGCTGAACGGTTTTCCGGTCGTCAGTTTGCTCATTCCCCAACGCTGAACGGCCTTCCTGTCGTCAGTTTGCCCGTTCCCCAACGCTGAACGGCCATCCTGACGTCATTTTGCCCATTCCCCATAGCTAAACGGCCATCCTGTCGTCAGTTTGCCCGTTCCCCAACGCTGAATGGCCCTCCGGTCGTCAGTTTGCCCGTTCCCCACAGCTGAACGGCCCTCCGGTCGTCAGTTTGCCCGTTCCCCAACGCTGAAATTGCTTCCCCGGATATGAAGCCTCATCCGACGAACGACTTTCCAAACTTTGGGACGCTTTGTCCCAGCAATCTGCTTCAGGTAAGACTCAGGACTCGCCTTCGTCTTCCACCACCGCATCCCGGCCATAGAATTTTACGAGACGCTTGATTTTCGGGCGGTCGTTTTGTTCCCGCCAGGCGTTCGTATCCCGCATACTGTAGACACAGCCGCAGTATTCCTGCTGGTAGAAAGCTTCGTTCTTCGAAATCTCGATCATCCGCTGGCTGCCTCCCTGCTTCCGCCAGTTAAAAGTCCAATATTCCATTCCGTCGTGACGAGCCGCGGCACGATTACCGGATCCATTGATCTGATCCATGTTCTTCCATCGTGAAATGCCAAGTGTGCTGGAGATCAGGTTGTACCCCTGAGCCGCCGCAACATCAGCCGTGACTTCAAACCGCATGTCGAAACAAGCCGTGCAACGGATTCCGCGTTCCGGCTCCCATTCCATGCCCTTGGTCCGGTCAAACCAGTCGCGCACGTTGTAATCACCATCGATGAAATCCATCCCCAACTTCTCGGCATAGCGGATGTTCTCCTGCTTCCGGATTTCATATTCATCGCGGGGATGAATGTTGGGATTGTAGAAGAAAATGGTGGTCTCGATATTCGAAGCCGCCAACGCATCCATGATTTCCGCAGCACAAGGTGCGCAGCAGGAATGCAGAAAGAGTTTGTCAGCCCCGTTTGGAGTATCCAGAACGGGGCGTTCGAAATTCTCGACGGAAAAACGCGCGGGGTCGTCTTTTCGCTGAAATGGTTTGGCTTCGCTCATGAAGCGAATATACAGAGAATTTGTTAATTCTCCACCCACTCGGTAATCACTTTCCGATCTGGAACTGGATACCAATCCGCAATTTTCTTGGCAAGTCGGGCGACAACTTCAGGATTGTCCTTGGCGAGATTCACTTTCTCGTGAGGATCGGCCTTGAGATCAAACAGCTGGGGACGTTTTTCTGTGCGTGGATGAGTGGTCTTGTATCGATTCACGACGCCGTCGTAGGTGAGGAGCAGTTTCCATTTTCCTTCAATCGCCCAGCGATAAAGAAGACTGGCCTGTGGGTCATTCACATCGGCAATATCATGGGCACAGCCCTCGCCATAAACGATGTCACGCGGGGTTGGTTCTCCGCTCTCAAGGATCGGCAGAAGATTGAATCCTGGAAGATTACCAGGGATCTCCGCCCCGGCTGCTGCGAGCATGGTCGGAACGATGTCGATACTGGAGCAGAGCTGATCCCCCCGATCACCGGGTTTGATTTTCGCAGGCCAACTAAAGAGGGTGGGCTGACGGACACCAGCTTCGTAAGGCGTCTGCTTGGAGCGCGGAGCATATTTCCCGCTGTTCTCGGACTGAATCCAACCGTTGTCACAAATGTAGACGATGAGCGTGTTGTCTGTGATCCCTTTCTTGTCGAGGTGGGCAATGACTTCACCACAAGTTTCGTCGAACCACTCGCACATTGCATAGTAGCGGGCGACATAATCGGACTCGATCCCTTTTGCTTTGTATTTATCGAACAGACGCTTTGGTGGCGTGTGCGGGGTGTGCGGCATGAACGGCGCATACCAGAGATAAAACGGCTTTTCCTTCTCAACGGCCATATCAATAAAGTCCGTGACTTCAGAGAGGCCTTCGCGGCCGATTTTCAAACCATCATCTCCGTGACGCCCACCCGGCTTTGGAAAACCGCGGGTCATCCCGTGAGTAAATCCTCCCCGCTCGAAGCTGCCTTCCCACCATTTTCCGGACTGATGGCTGAGGTAGCCTTTCTCCTGAAGGATGCGGGGAATGGTAGGGTTTTTATCAACATTGGAAATGAGCTGCTCTTTAAGGGCGTTGTATTTCTCGTTGATCGCCTTCTGCTCGGGGCTCGGCCCGGCTCCCTTGTTCTTACCCTTTGCTTTTCCACCATTTTTGGTGGCGCCGGGAAGCGGGGTGGGATCATTTCCGCTGATGAGATGCTGGTGAACGTAGAGTCCGGTCGCAAGGGTCATCAGGCTGGGGCGGCACAACCCGGTCGGCACATAGCCACGGGTAAATGTTGCGCTGTTTTCGGCGAGCTTATCAAGATGCGGAGTCTCAATGTGTTCATGCCCCATAAACGAATAATCGGTCCAGGCCTGATCATCCGAAAGAAGAAGCACGATATTCGGTGGACGGTCCGCAGCGTTGAGTGCCGAGCAGGCGAGGAACACAAAACCAAGGAGAGGCGCAAAAATCTTCATGCCCAACGCTGAGGTTTTTGCGTCACGAAGTCAAAAGCATGAACGTGCGGAGGTACGCTATTTGCTCCTTCCGATACACCACAGGGCTTCATGAGAGCGCAGGAACAATTGGCCATCCGACACAACGGGAGACGAGTTGGATTCCTCGCCGATGTCGTTTTCAGCCACCACTTCCAATCCGGATGGAGAAGCCTTGAACACTGCGGTGTGACCGGGCTGGCTCAGGGAATAAATATTGTCTCCCACCAGCGTGAATGATCCCCATGATTTACCGGGACCGGGAAGACGGGTTTCCCACAGGGTCTTGCCCGTTTTCATCTCCAGGCAATACGCAATCCCACTCGAGTTCTGGTAATAATAGTTTCCGTCCTTCACAACTCCCGTACCAATGCCACCGTTATGTCGCTCAATGCGCCAGAGCCGGTGGGTATCGGTAACATCACCGTTGCCACCGATCTTTACTGCGATGGAATTCCCCTGATACCCCCCCATTGCGACAACAATATCACCATGGACAACGGGCGATGAGTAGACCAGCGGACTGAGCCCTTTGCATGACCACAGAACTTCACCCGAGGCAGGGTCAAAGGCTTTCAACTCCATTGGAAAGCTCATGATCAACTCCTGCCGCTCTGCGGTTTCAACCAGAATCGGAGTACTGAAGGACCCGATTACACCTTCGTCTTCGCGCCCTCGAAATCCATCTGTGCGTTTGCCAACTTCCCACTTCGGTTCCTCCCACTTCCACACGGTTTCTCCGGTGCTCTTATTCAATGCAGTGAGAAACGCTCCCTCTCCCGGACCATGATAGTGAATACATAAATCTCCGACGATAACCGGCGATGAGGAATTCCCCCAAGTGTGGTCTGATGGACCTAAATCTCGATGCCACAATTGATTACCATCGAGATCATAAGCGACGACGCCAGCTGAACCGAGTGACGCGATCACAATCTTGCCATCGCTCGCAGGGGAAGCAGAGCAGTAAGAATTAGTCCGGTGACTCCGCTCCTGCTTGGCGTAAGTCACCCCCTTCTTCCACAGGCGTGAACCATCAGAGCGATCGAAGCAGATGACGCCCCTGAATTTATCGGTATCGACCGCTTGGGTCACAAACACACGTTCACCAACGACAATGGGAGTTGAGTTTCCACGCTCCGGCAACTTCACTCTCCACTTAACGTTTTCAGCTCCCTTACCCCATTCCAACGGGGCTGATGCCTCCCCGGATATTCCTGACCCTCTCAAATCTCCACGCCACGCCGGCCACGAATCAGATCGACCGGAAACTGGAAGAGCCGTCAGGGCGACAAAAAACAGAGCAGGGAACGGAGGAAATTTCATCCCCACCAATCAACCACGAAACTATCGGCTTTGACGAGCGCACAATCACGTCAGTGGCGTGAAACACTGGCCAAAAGCATCTCCCCTTCGCCCTCAAGATCCTCTTCGATCATGCCACGCAACCTCTCCACTCCACGACGTATTCTCGCCTTCACGGTACCCAGCGGACTGTCTAATTTCTCAGCAATCTGACGCTGAGTGAGTCCTTCAAAATATGCCAGTTCGATCACTTCACGCTGATCAGGAGTCAGTTCGACGACGGCTTTGTTTAATATCCGACGTGCATCAGAACGATAAACTTCTTCACGTCCCGAGGAACGGGCTTCGGTACGCTCTCCCTCGACACGCCGCTCAAAACGATCATACAAAGCCGACCGGCGCTGGACCGATCTTACGCGGTCAATAGCACGGTTTCGAGCCGTGGTGCAAATCCAAGTCACCAGAGTTCCTTTACCTGAGTGATAGCTCTCGGCTTTCTTCCAGACAGTGTTGAGCACCTCGGTTGTCACGTCCTCAGTATCCTCTGCATGATTAAGAACCTTGAATGCCGTTGAATAAATCAGGGGATAGAACCGCTCCACGAATTCAGTCAACGCGCTGTCATCTTTAGCTGTGATTCTGCGCATCAATTCAGCGTCAGCCTTCTTTTGCTCGGGGGAAATGGTCTTCTTGCTCATGTTTTGTTTACTTTTAGTTCAGGTTTCGTCGATGATATGTCGAGGTTTCAAAGATTCAAGAAGAAAATTGACAAAACATCGACAATATTGGATTCAGAACCGTTACCTGATTAACTTTTGTACTACTTTCACACTATTATTTGATGCCTGAAGCAACTGAATCTTACGAAATTGGTGCGGTCGCACAGCTGACCGGAATATCCTCCCATGTATTGCGGGTTTGGGAGCGTCGTTACGACGTTGTAGAGCCTCAACGAACCGACTCCAAACGCCGCCGGTATTCCAAAGAAGATGTTCAACGTTTGACGATGATAAAAACGCTGGTCGACAACGGCCAGTCCATTGGGACAGTGGCAAAGCTGGATGATCAGCAGTTGACTGAACGCCTTAATGAGCTCTCCCCGGAGAAAGCGGAACCGCTCCGGAAAGTGATGGGGAAGTGCCGAATCGCAATCGTCGGGACTTTGGTTACGACGGTTGTAAGGGAAGCGGTGGACCGTGAAAGCGCATTATCAATTGTCGGCGAGTTCGACAGTGTGGATCAAGTGGCACAGACACTGGTCAGTGGTGGGGCGGATTTGCTCATCATCGAACGCCCCAATCTTTTCTTCGAGACCCTCGCGGAGATTGAGAGCGCCCTTAAATCCTGCGGCATCAACCGTGCTATTGTTGTGTATCAATTCGGGGAGCAAGCTTCTGTAACGAGTCTGGAAACGAAAGATATCACCGCTCTGAGGTCACCCGTGGCAGCTCCGGAACTGTTGCGGGCTATCGGCGAAGCCGTAAATTTGTCGAACAGAAAGCCGGGCCGAACCTCACCACCAACTGCCGCTCCCACCCGGAAGAAGGGGGAGCAAATCCCTGCGATCTTCTACACAGATTCAGATCTGGCCCGGATAGCACGGCACTCATCAATTGTGAAATGTGAATGCCCTCATCACCTTGCCTCACTTTTGTCCAGTCTAGGAGCCTTTGAAAAATACAGCCTCGAATGTGAAAGCCGTGATGAAGAGGATGCCGCACTTCATCGCTCACTCTATAAAGCAACGGCCCAATGCCGGCACGAAATGGAGAAGGCCCTTTCCAGAGTCCTCGAGCATGAAGGGATCTCTGTGGATGACTTGTAATTGATCGCCGGTGGAGGTGACTCCCGGATCGCAAAGCCCTCCTTGGACATCCCTTCAGGATCGATTATGAATCTGAATGCCCGTGACACGCCGCCGCTTTGTATCGACAACCGCCTCTTTGGCGGGTTCAGTTGCGGGGCTGGAATCACTACCCGCCACCGGAGCTGAGCCAACCCCACTGGAGACAGGATTGCAGGCTTGGGTAGACACTCTGTTTCCAGAAGATGAGCAGAGCCCGGCAGCAGGAAGTCTTGGTGTCCATTTGCGAATTCAGAAGCGCGCGTCAGAGATCCCCGAGTATGAAGCGCTCCTTGAAAAAGGCATGGCATGGGCGGATTCGCAGGCGATTTCACTGGGCAAGTTGCGGTTCGCCCAACTGGATGAGCCGGACCGCGTCAAGATTGTGGCCGCTGCCGAAGCTTCCCGCCAGGGATCCGGCACCTGGCTCTTCTTTTTCCATACCTTGCGCGACAGCACCGCCTTTTACTACGAACACGAGGAAAGCTGGTCGGGAGTGGGATTCCCACACGCCCCGCAACCGATCGGTTTTCCCGATCACGCGGAGGCTCCGCAGAAATGAAAAGAAAATCGGACGGGGAATACGATGTGGTGATCATCGGCTCAGGCGCAGGCGGAGGGACCATGGCCTATGGTTTATCCCGAAGAAAGCTCAGGGTTCTGGTTCTTGAAGCCGGACCGAAGTTTGATCCTTTTGCTGATTACAAGCTCGCCTCCGAGTCCTGGGAGAAACAACACTTCCCCCATAAACCCGGCTCGCAGGGGCGGCATGTCATCGCCGGTTTGCAGAAGCTTGACGCGGCACACGACGATCTTCGCTCATGGAATGCGGTGGCGGGTAAAACCAATCCGTCCGCAAAACGGCAGCCCTTCCTCTACCATCACGTCCGCGGGCTCGGCGGTTCGACTTTGGCATTCACCGGGGAATCCCACCGGATGCATCCGGAATCGATGAAAATGAAATCGCGCTTCGGTGTGGCGGCAGACTGGCCCATTGATTACAAAACGTTGGAATCCTTTTATGCGGAAGCCGAACGGATCATCGGCGTGTCAGGACCAGCCGACCCGGGGGCACGCTGGCGGAGGGAGCCGTATCCATTGCCTCCCCATCCGATGGGGTACTCGAGCCGGAAAATTTCAGCCGGTGCTGAAGCACTGGGCTTGAGCTGGGGCCCAAACTCCCGCGCAGCTCTTTCGAAGCCCTACGATGACCGGCCCAACTGTAACTACTGCGCTAACTGCAACCGGGGCTGTCCCCGTACGGATAAAGGCAGCGTAGACGTAACATTTCTACGAAAGGCGACCGCGAGTGGCTTTTGCACGATCCAGACTGGAGTGTCGGTTACAAAAATCGAAGCTGGACCTGATGACCTCGTGAAAGGAATCCACGTTGTCGATTCTGCGGGAGAGGACCGGTTCATGGAAACGCCCAAATTGGTGGTGGCCTGCGGAGCCGTTGAGACGCCCCGTTTACTTTTGGCTTCCGCAAATCAATTCGCCCCGGAAGGCCTGGCCAATGAGTCAGGTCTCGTAGGGAAGAACTTTATGGAAACACTGGCGTGGTCCAGCAGCGGATTGCACCCGGAGAATCTCGGCAGCTTTCGCGGTCTGCCTGCCGACACGATTTGCTGGGATTACAACGCCCCCGATTCTATTGAAGGAGTGATTGGCGGCTGTCGATTCAACAACGGCGTCCATGAGGCTGCTCTTAACGGTCCCCTCGCCTACGCAAACCGGGTGGTGGGCGGTTGGGGGCATCGGCATAAGAATGCAATGCGTGAGAAGTTCGGCAGAGTATTGACGGTGGGCTCCATAGGAGAATCCCTGCCCAATCCCGGCAGTTTTGTCGATCTCGATCCCTCAGCAAAAGATGCTCACGGGGTTCCACTGGCTAGGATTCACAGCCAACTCGATGACAGCGAAATAAAACGCCTGACCTTTATGGCCAAAACAGCGCGTGAGATCCTTGAGGCATCAGGAAGCGTGGAACTGGTCGAGGAATACGGTACTTACGATACATTCAGCAGTACGCACGTCTTTGGCACCTGTCGGATGGGTGCCAATCCCGAAAATTCCGTGGTCGATGATACCGGACACAGTCACCGGTGGAAAAATCTCCAGGTGATGGATGCCAGCGTGTTCCCCAGTTCCGGAGGAGGGGAGTCACCTTCCCTCACGGTTGAAGCTCTGGCACTTCGGGCTGCTGCCACGGAAAAGTGAGATGAATTAATTTTCACAACTTTCAGACCAACAAGTTCTTAGGCAAACGATTAGCTTTGACAACGCGCTCTGGTCTGAGAAGAGTGGCCCATGCCCCCCGAACTACAAGCAACCGATCCTACAAAGATGATGGCTGGACGGCTTTCTACGTTCTTAATGGTGCTGTTCGCTCTTCTGGTTTCCTCACGGACCTTTGCCGGGATCGGCCCACCGCCACCGCTTCCTCCGGGGCCACACTTTGTCTACACATTTACAGAGTCGGCTGACGGCACAAGTTTCTCAATTCAGGGCTCAGGAATGATCAATGAGTTACAAAACGGCTCTGTTCGTGGCCCCAACCTGCTTGAAGGTGACTTTGGAGATTTTCTGGCCCCGGCTTTGGCGGGAATGTCACCGTTGGTTTCAGGATCGTCCGGCACCATCACCTTGAACAGGGGAGGCTCATTTGAAATGGCAACCGCCCTGACAATATTTCAGGGTGGCCTGAACGGAATCACGTTCAATGACGATATTATTCTTACTGAAGGTGGATTGCCCGCCATGTTGTCAGGAACGATCGAGGGAATTTCAGTCGCTTCATTTAACTTCCCCGGAATCACAACCTTCCAACAGTTATTCAATGTCACGGGCTCTCCTTACAACGCGACACTGGACCGGTATGATTATCAGTTAATTTTCGTCCTCACGGCTTCCCCTGCTACGAACGGTGGAACAAGTGGCGGTGGCGGTGGCGGTGGCGGTAACAATGGAGGCGGGTCCTTCATCACTGTAGATGCCGGGGCAATCACTTCAGCAACCACCACCGGGCCGGACATCATGAGTGCGACCCTCGACACCGTACAGAATGCGGCCCAAAACGCTGTCGGAGATCTCAATAATCGCCTCTTCAACGCCCGTTCCGGCGGAAACAATGATAACGGAGGAAGTGTGACGACTCTCGACAGCACCAGTCGCTACCTGAATTTTGCAGCGACACAAAATATTGATTACCGGGTCGCGCTGGGCCTGGCTGACGGTGAGGAAGTCGAGGTTTTTGATACCTTATCCCCTGGTAGCGGACATCCTCTTGCAATGGCCGGAACTCTTCCAGTTGTGGGATCAAAGACGGTGATAGTCGCTGCCACCGAAGGAAGCTCAAAGAACCCGGTCAGCGAAAAGGTAGTGATTGAAGATCAACCTCAGACGCGCTTTGAGCTCTTCACAGAGTTCGACTACGGCTTTTACGATCAGGATAATCTCACCCGAACCACCAGTGGCTTTGAGACCGACAGTTACGCAGGTTCAGCTGGCCTTGAGTATGAGGTTACCCCCTGGCTGATGGCCGGTGCCGCCTTCACCTACCTTCAAAGTGACACTGATGTTACCGCTAACCTTGGTAACATCGATTTGGAAGGCCACCTGCTCTCAGGTTACTTCACAGCTTTCCACGGCAACTCTTACCTGGATGTGCTTTACAGTTACGGGGACTTCGATGACCAAATCACCCGCAACACCCTGCTCGGCCGCAATGCCTATGGCGACACCGACAGCCACTCCCATAATATTACAGCCAACCTGGGGCATACTTTCCAGGCCACCAGAAAACTCAGCTTCGGCCCCAGCGTGGGCGCCAATTACGCAACAGGCCAGGTCAACGGATACACTGAGAGAGGCGGCGGACTGGCCAACCTGATCTACCCGGATCACCAGTTTGAATCGATGATCGGCCGGATCGGCGGTTACGCAACCTACACCACTGAGACCGGGCTCGGGCGATTAACCACTCAAGCGAGAGCTGGCTGGGCTCACGAATTCATGCAGGACGGCGGCCTTATCACTACCAGCCTCGAGACCAGCCCGTTTGCTCTTGTCACGGGCAACAATGTGAAGCGCTTCGGCGAATTCACATCGACTCATGAACAGGGGCAGCCCGGGACAGACTGGCTGGAGCTCGGTGCCACCACCCGCCTCGACCTTCAGAATACCGGCTTCCACTTCGAACTCGGCTATCAAGGTATGTTTGGTCGCAACAATGCCAGCGGACATTTCGGCAGCGCTAAGATTGGCTACGAGTGGTGATTAAAGAGGTTTAGTGTTCTTTACCATTTTCGTTTGATTTGAATTGGATTCCGAAGAGAGTCCATTCTCTTCATGAATATCCTTGCTCACCGAAAGGTATATGCGGCACTCCTTCTGACTACGTGCCTTTTCTCAATTCCCTCCCGTGCCGGAATGCCAGTTCCCGGAGACGGCGGAGTAACGATCACCTTCAGCGACGGCGGTGGGTCAACCAATATCACGGCGACCGGGATGGGGTTCACCGATAACGAAGGTGCTCGGAGCGGCGTCAATTTCCTCGGTTTCCTCGACATCGGCCCGATGCCCCCGGCGGTAAACACCTTCGACACCACGGTCGATCCGGCCCTCGCCAGCCTTCCCGGCACGGCCGCAACCATGCTTTCGGACAACATCGCATTCAGCTGGGATGGAACGACCTACATCTTCGATTCTCTCCTCATCGACTCGTCCGGTCAGGATGGACTGGTCTTTCGCACGCAGGGTTTGGTCCCTATCAATATCCCCGGAATGGGAGCCGCGATGATTATCGTCGACGGAACAGGGAGCGTCCCTATCCCCTTCGAAACCTTCATGAATGTCTACGGGATGTCATTCCCTTCGATGGATGGATTTACCTTTGCTTTCCTTTACCCGGTGGCCCCATCGACCAGCGCTCCCAACTCCCCCTCGAAAGAGCCCACTACATTCCTCTTTACCAACACCGGATCAATCATGTCAGCCGAAACCACCGGTCTCGGATCCATGGACACGACGTTGACCAGCGTTCAGAATGCCGCTCAAAACGCCACTGGTGACCTAAACAACCGCATTTTCCGGGCTCGCGGCGGTGATTCAGATGAAGACAACACGGTCGCCTCAAATGGTTCCACCTCCCGATACCTCACCTTCGCTCAGAGCCAAAACATCGATTACCGCGTCGCCCTCGGCCTCGCCGACGGTGAAGTCGTTGAAATGCTCGACACCCTTTCCCCGGCAGCCGGACATCCTCTGGCCATGGCCGGTGTTCCTGCCGTGACCAAAGCGGTCGTCGTCTCAGTCGACGGTGACGGAAAAAATCCCGTGGCAGATAAAGTTGTCGTGGAAGACTTCGTCCAGACTAAGTGGACCGCTTACACCTCCTTCGATTACGGCTACTACGATCAGGATAACCTTAGTCGCACCTTTCGCGGCTTTGAGTCCGACAGCTACGCCGGTTCTGCCGGTTTAGAATACAAACTCACCCCGTGGCTCAACCTCGGCGGTGCCTTCACCTATCTGGAAAATGACACCAATCTGACCTCCAACCTCGGGTCCAACGACCTTGATGGTCAGGTCTACAGCATCTACACCACCGCTTTCCACGGAAACACCTTCCTCGATGTGCTTTACAGCTACGGCGACTTCAACAACGACATCTCGCGAAACACCCTGCTTGGGCGCACCGCTTACGGTGATACCGAGAGCCACAGTCACAATGTCGCAGCGGAACTGGGCCACACGATCCACCTGAACGAACGCTTCAGCTTCGGTCCGTCCGCCGGCTTGAACTACACCACAGGTCAAGTCGACGGCTACACCGAGCGCAACGGTGGCCTGGCCAACCTCATCTATCCCGATCACGACTTCGAATCCATGATCGGCCGTCTCGGCGGCTACGCCACGTTCAAGACTGACACTCCTTTCGGCTTGGTCACATCCCAGGTCAGCGCGGGTTGGGCTCATGAGTTTATGCCCGATGGCGGCACGGTCACGACCAGCCTCGAAACCAGTCCCTTCGCTCTCGTCACTGGAAACAACTTCCGTTCCTTCGGCGAATACACCGCAAGCGAAGAACGCGCTCACGCCGGGACAGACTGGCTGGAGCTCGGTGCCACCACCCGCCTCGATCTACAGAATACCGGCTTTCACTTCGAACTCGGCTATCAGGGTATGTTTGGGCGCAACAACGCCAGCGGGCATTTCGGCAGTGCTAAGATCGGCTACGATTGGTAAGAGGCAGAAGGATTCAGCGGCCGGGATTCGGGGCGGATGCTTCGCCCTGCGATCAGGACACTTCGGGCATCCCTTTGACCGGGTGAAGGTGAGCATTCAAAACCCCTTCTTTTCCTACGCACGAATATTCGGCATTGCGAATCCGGTCTGGATTTGCAAGATGGAAGCTAATCCATGACTTCCATCTCCCGACTCCTGATTGCCCTGTTCTTTTCGGTCTCTGTATACGCGGAGGGCCCGAAGATCATTGAGCCCGATAAGAACATCCTCTTCCTGGGGGACAGCATCACTCAGGCCGGGACTTACATTGCCGATATCGAGCTGTATCTCATGATGCAGTATCCGGATCGCGACTACCACATCATCAACCTGGGCCTCGGAAGCGAAACCGCGAGCGGCCTCTCGGAACGGGATCACCCTTTCCCCAGGCCCTGCATCCATTCACGTCTTGATCGTGCTCTCGCTGAAGCAAAGCCGGACATCACTTTTATTTGCTACGGCATGAACGACGGCATTTACCACCCGCCATCTGAAGAACAGCTCGATGCCTACCGCAAGGGAATGACGAAGCTGGTTGATAAAGTTCGGGCGACGGGCTCAAAAATCATCCTTCTCACCCCACCCCCCTTCGATGCGCTGTCCCGCCGCTTGAAAGGCCAGATCCTCACCGGTTTAAACGCCCCCGAATACGGCTACAAAACTCCCTACAAGGGATACGACGATGTTCTGGAAAACTTTGGCAAATGGGTGCTGGAATCCAATCTTGAGGGAGTCGATTTGGCGATTGATATCCACACCCCGATGGAAGCTGCCATCGAAGCCCTCCGCAAAGCAGCCCCCGAATATTCCTCCGGCGACGGGATACACCCCAACGCAGCGGGGCATTTTGTGATGGCCCGGACAATTCTGGAAGCTCTTGATGCCCCCGGGCTCGATTCCTTTCCCGACCTCAGTGCCTTGCAAGAGGGCGACGCTCTGACTCCAATCCTCACTCTCAACAAAAAGCGGCACAACCTCCTCAGCGCCGCGTGGCGAAAACACGTGGGGCATGACAAGCCGGGGAAATCCAATGCCCCTCCCCTGGCCGAGGCACAAGCGAAAGCCGACGTGATTGAGCAGGAAGTCCGTGAGCTTTTGAAGAGTCAGTAAGAACCCATCCACTGCTGACAGGAGAAATGAATATAACTCTCGCTGTCGCACTCGGAATCGTTGGCCTTGCTGCCTTTGCCCGGGCGGTCTTCTCAGCGGTTCGCGGCCCCCGGTGGCAGGCTTTGCCCTTGTTTTACCTGGGAGGTATTACTTTGGTGTGGATCATCCTGGCTGTGAAATCAGGCGGCTATCGGCAACCAACGACAACCGATGTTCGATTGGAACAAACTCGCCCGACCGAAGGACCCATCGACGACTTTGTGACTTCGGATACCTGCCGCTCCTGTCATCCGGGTGAATATCATTCTTGGCACCAGTCCTACCACCGGACAATGACTCAGGTGGCTTCGGAAAAAACGGTAAAGGGGAACTTTGACAACGCCATCGTGGGTGAATTCGATGGCTTGAAGGCGGGGGTGAGCCGTGACGAAAACGGATTCTGGGCAAATTACCTGCTCGCTCCATCAGATCGCTTTGCCTCACCGGACTTAGTAAGGCGACGCATTGTCATGACCACCGGATCGCATCACTATCAGGTTTACTGGACAAACGAGCCCTGGACCAAAAGCGAAGAACCCAATGACCGAACCGTATGGCTCTTCCCCAGCGTATATCTTTTTGAGGAAGAAGCCTGGCTCCCCCGACACGCAACATTCATCAGACCACCGACGAATCAGCCGGAATACGCCCGCTGGAATCAAGTGTGTTCGCGATGTCACTCCACTCACGGCATCGCCGCTTTTGATCCCCTGTCGGACACACACGATACCCGGACCGTTGAGTTCGGGATTTCATGCGAAGCCTGTCATGGTCCGGGTAAAGCCCACATCGAAGCCAACCGCAACCCTCTGCGCCGCTATCAACTCCACAACAAAGACGCAGGCGATTCCCTCATTGTAAATCCGGCCAACATCGATCATCAGCGCAGTGCCGAGGTGTGCGGACGTTGCCATTCCTTCTTCATGTCAAAGAGCTCAGAGAAACGTCTCGAGTGGAACGATCACGGGCAGAGTTTCCGCCCCGGAGATGTGCTCGAAGACCATCTGCACCTCCAGCATCCGGGACAGGGCCCTCTCCCTGACTTCGAAAAGCTCGAATCAACCTTCTTCGAAAACCGCTTCTGGTCGGACGGAATGGTGCGCGTCGCAGGACGGGAATACAACGGCTTGCTCAACACCCCCTGCTTTCAACGCGGCAAAATGTCCTGCCTCTCCTGTCACAGCCTTCACAAAACGCCCGATAACCCGGCCAGCGATCTTGAGTGGGCCGATGATCAGCTGGGGCACGGCATGCGGGAAAATGCCGCCTGCACCCAGTGTCATGAATCCTTCACCAAACCTGACGTTCTCGCCGCGCACACCCATCACACCCCGGGATCCTCCGGAAGCAATTGCTACAACTGTCACATGCCCCACACCAGCTACGGACTTCTCAAAGGAATCCGCTCCCATCAGATCGATTCCCCTTCGGTAAAGAACTCCCTCGAAACAGGCCGGCCCAACGCCTGCAACTTGTGCCATCTCGACAAAACTCTGAGCTGGACGTCAGAAAATCTCTCTGCCTGGTATTCTCAACCCACTCCCAGGCTGGAGCCCGACCAGCAAACCACAGCCGCAAGTTTGCTTTGGCTTTTGAAAGGAGACGCGGGGCAACGGGCCTTGATTGCTTCCGCTTACGGTCGGGAAGAAGCGCGAAAGGTTTCCGGCACCGACTGGATGCCGCCTTTCCTTTCCCAGCTTCAGGTCGATCCCTATCACGCCGTTCAGGTCATCGCTAACAAAGCGCTGCGCACCATCGAAGGCTATGAACAGATCCCCCGCTACCCACATACCCCAAAGGCCAGGGACACAGCCCTTCAGATATTTCAAAACCGCCAGTCACTATCACCCGGCAACCCCGCGTTACTGCTCAACCCGGACGGCTCGCCACGACAGGAGGAAATCAACCGGCTGTTGAATATGCGTGACGACACCCCCGTATTTCTGAGTGAATGAACCACGAATCTGATCCATGGAACCTTCCCCCAACCAATCATTTGCCAATCGCCACCTCAAATTCGGTTGGTGGAGTCTCCTGGTCTTCGTTGCGCTGGGCATGGTGCTCGAAATGCTGCACGGATTCAAAGTGGGCTGGTATCTCGATGTCTCCAACGAGACCCGCCGGCTGATGTTCACACTCGCTCATGCGCACGGCACCCTGCTCGCCCTGATTCACATTGCCCTGGGAGCGACCCTCCGCGTTATCCCGGTCGAGTGGTCCCCGCTCTGGAAAAAGGCCGCATCCCCTTCATTCATGGCGGCTAGCATCCTTCTCCCGGGAGGATTTTTCCTGGGCGGACTGACCATTCACGATGGTGACCCCGGTATCGGGATCTTCGCCGTTCCCGCCGGTGGTATGGTGCTGTTGTTTGCCTTGTTCCTTACCGCGACGCAGCAACTCCGGGCTCGAAACTCATAACCAGCTGTCATTTCAAATCTGAAGTATTTCCCCGGCCCGTCTCCCCTTCGGGTGACTGATTGAGTGATCTTCGTGTGATTGCAAATCGCCGGAAATGTCGTGAGACTACGTTTTCCTCCCATGCAAACTCCCCTTCCCCTTTTTCTACTCGCTCTTGCATTCGCTTCCTCAGCTCTGGCGGATACAGACAAATACCGCGTCTGCTGGAATGACGATCCAACCACTCGCGCGACGATCGCGTGGAATCAGGTTTCCGGTAAACCGGCAAAAGTTCACTTCGACACCGTCGACCATGGACGGGACGCGGAGAAATACAGCAAGACCCAATCCACCGACCGCGTTCAGGATTACGACGGGATGAAGAACTGCTTCGTTCGCCTGGAAGGCTTGACTCCCGATACCGAATACTTCTTCGTGATCAAAGACGGGAACAGCACCAGCAGCCGATTCAAGTTCCGGACCGCCCCGGCTCAGCCAAAGCCCTTCACTTTTATTGCCGGGGGAGACTCACGAAACTTCAAAGATATCCGAATCGCTGCCAATCAACTGGTCGACAAGCTTCGCCCTCTCTTTGTCTCGTTCACCGGCGACATGATCAACAAAGACACTGCCAATGAATGGGTCGAATGGCTTGATGACTGGCAGCAAACCACCGGCAAAGACGGCCGAATGACACCAATCGTTGCTCACCGCGGGAATCACGAAAGAAGACCGGAAACGATTCACAACTTCTTTGATACCCCGAAGGATGCTTATTTCAGCTTTTCGATCGGCGGCAAAATGTTTCACTACCTCGCACTCAACAGCGAGATTCCGGCAACCGGTGAGCAAGAGGAATGGCTCGACAAGGAATTGGGAAAACACGCCGGGAAAACCACCCACCTCGTAGCCGGCTATCACAAGCCAATGCGCCCTCATGTGAGCGCGAAATCAGAAGGGACCAACCCCATGGCCTGGGCGGATAACTTCTACCGGTTCGGCCTCGACCTCGCCCTGGAATCCGACTCTCACGTAATGAAACGCACTCACCCCCTGAAGCCTGACGACAACGGCGTCGAAGGCTTTTCGGCCGCGGTGGGCGACGACCCCAGCGCCACAGTTTATATCGGGGAAGGATGCTGGGGGGCTCCCCTCCGCAAAGCGGACGACGGCAAAACGTGGACGCTTTGCACGGAATCATTCAATGGCTTCGACTGGATCCGGGTTTCGGAAAAAGACATCCAGATCAAGACCCCTCAAATCAAGAACGTCGCAAAAGTGAAGCCCATCGATCCGGCCAAACCCTATGAAAATCCCGACGGCCTTCAACTCTGGGAACCTGAAAGCGGCGCGGTTCTGACGATCCCGGCAGACCTTTAATCCCCACTTTGAAACGATGATTCCACGTTGGTGGATTACAACGCTGAAGCTCTGCGTCAGCATCACCCTCATCGCCCGGGGATGGCTGACCTGGCGATGGGACAGCCCTATCCGGGGGATCGTGTGGAAAGAAGACTGGTGGGGAAATATCGTCGACGACTGGTCCGAATTTGCCACCACTTCCGATCCCGCCATCTCGCAGGGGCTCATGATCCTCGGGCTGCTCATGATTGCCGGCAGTGTTATTCCCTGGCTTCCCCCGACGCTTCGCTGGTCACGATGGCTGCTGTTGCCTCTGGCAGGACTGCTGGCAATAGACAGCGCTGCCCGGTGGATCGATACCGACTTTGAACTGGGAATGATGATTGAACATTCCCTGCAAATGGTAGCCCCGATTGCCCTCTTCTTAGCCGTGTCCTATCCGGATCGAATCCGAACCTGGACAGGCATGGTCATGGTGGCAACCGCGTTCACTTTCACAGGGCACGGGTTGTATGCCCTCGGGTTTCATTCAGTACCACTGGGCTACCAGACCATGACCATCAAGATCCTCTCTGTCTCGAGGGAGAATGCTCTGCTTTTCCTGAAAATAGCGGGCTGGCTGGATATCGTGGCCGCTCTCTGCCTGTTTATTCCCCCGCTCCGGAAAATCGCACTGGGTTATATTATTCTTTGGGGCGGCGCTACTGCACTCGCAAGAATCGTTGCGAACGGCACCCCCGATCCCTGGCTCTTTGAAACAGCCGTGCGGACTTCGCACTGGGTGCTTCCCCTTCTGCTGGCCATCATTTTGATCAGGAAACCAGCCCGGTTCAATATTGCGACCGCACCTCCGGCCAGCCAGTGAATACCGGTTTCAACGACCCAACAGAAGCCCGGGAAAAATCGCGTCCCCTATCGCGGCCTGAAAGGTCGCTCGCAGATTCCCAATTGCCGTCACGAACGTTCGCGGGCGACCTTTCAGGCCGCATTAAAATGTGTGGCCCGACTCCCGGGGGTGAAACCCCGGGCTTTGTGCGAGCGACCTTTCAGGTCGCCGTTGCGAACACACAAATTTTCGGGTGACTCAATGAATTCCCAAACCGGAACCGATTTCATTGATGGGCCGCTGCGATCCAACGGCAGCAGACATTCCGCACATGCGTTTCCTTTTCAGTCGGTAGGGGCCACATGGGCTGAAAGCCCAACCGCACAGAGCCCGGGCCTTCAGACCCGGGAAAAATCGTGTCCCCTATCGCGGCCTGATAGGTCGCTCGCAGATTCCCAATTGCCGTCTCGAACGTTCGCGGGCGACCTTTCAGGCCGCATTAAAATGTGTGGCCCGACTCCCGGGGGTGAAACCCCGGGCTTTGTGCGAGCGACCTTTCAGGCCGCCGTTGCGAACACAAAAATTTTCAGGTGCTTCAAAGAATTCCTGAACCGGAATCGATTTCACTGATGGGCCGCTGCGATCCAACGGCAGCAGACTTTCCACACATGCTTTTCCTGTCCGGTCGGTAGGGGCCACATGGGCTGAAAGCCCAACCGCACAGAGCCCGGGCCTTCAGGCCCGGGAAAAATCGCGTCCCCTATCGCGGCCTGAAAGGTCGCTCGCAGATTCCTAATTGCCGTAACGAACGTTCGCGGGGCTGAAGGCCGACGCTATGTGCTGACGACCTTTCAGGCCGCCGTTGCGAACACACAAAAAATGATGGGCGCTACGATCCAACAGGGTCTGTTCGGCAAACCAACCCTGTCTGATCGTTTTGCGGTCTGCTAGGGCTTTTCGTTCAAGAGGGCCTGGATCGCTTTCTCCAGTGAATCCCCGCGCAACCCGATGTGGCGAATCACCCCCTTCTGATCGAGCAGATAGAGAGTGGGCCAGCTGCTCACATTCCATTTACTGGCAATGGGACCTCCGGTGCTTCCGCCGTCCCAGAACGAATCCCACAGAATGGTGCCGTCCTTGCGCAGAGCGTTGAGTTTTTCCCGCGGGTCACTGTTCACGCCCACGATTGCAAATTTTCCGTCGAATCTATCCACAAGCGACCGCTCGTGTTCATACATGGCCCGGCAAGGGCCTCACCAATCCCCCCAGAAATCGATCAGCACCACTTTACCCCGGTAATCACTGAGTTTCATCGCAACACCGGCCCCGTTTTCACCCTCGATCTCAGGGGCTACTTTCCCGATGGCGAGAGCGGTCATGGAGAACAGTTTGGCATCAGCGAGTTCCCCTATGCTTCGATTCCTTGCCGTGGGGACATCTGCGAATTCCCTCTTCAGAAGCTCAAGCTTTTTGACGATTTCCGCTTCATCAGCCTCTCTGTCTCCCTGATATGATCTACTGGCGAGCTCCCGGGTTCCCATATCCGCCAGGACATAGATCGCTTTGGCTTTCACATTTCGATGGGGAGATGACTCAGCCAACACCTTGATCGCCCCCTTTGCTTTCTCATGCCTCAGATAAGGCATAATTCCGACCAGGGAATTCATCTCTTCACTGTTGATGTGTTTTTCAAGCATGTCGGTGAGAGCAGCCGATGAGACAGGCTCGAGACAACGCCCCTGCTGAACCATCCAAACCAATGCCTTTGGCACCATGGGATCACCGGGGTTTGCTTTGACGAGCGCCGCCACCTTCTCAAGGGAAGGACCCGGTTCAGGCCGGGTCTTGATCAGCTCCTTCCGCTCTTCTGTCGAAGCGGCCTGATACGCCTTCCCGAAATCGGAAACTTCCTTTTCGCGTTCCGCCACAATCTTTTCGAAAGCCGCCGCCGGCCCGGGTGTATACACCTGCCCGAAGCAGGAAACGGCCAACAACATTCCAATGATCACAGGAAATCTCATGGAAAAGACCATGATAAAAACGGGATCAAAAAACAAGCTTCCAATCATTTGCGACCGCATTCTGCCGCCTTCGAGGACAAAATCCGGTGTCACCTGACCGTTCTGACAACCCGAAGGCCTTCTTCCGGTTGGAAGATGACCATCCGGATGTCCCGAAACCACTCTTCCAATTGGAAGATGACCATCCGGACGTCCCGAAACCACTCTTCCAGTTGGAAGATGACCTTCCGGACGTCCCGAAAGCACTCTTCCAGTTGGAAGATGACCATCCGGACGTCCCGAAAGCACTCTTCCAGTTGGAAGATGACCTTCCGGACGTCCCGAAAGCACTCTTCCAGTTGGAAGATGACCTTCCGGACGCCCCGAAGGCACTCTTCCGGTTGGAAGATGGTAGTTTTTTCGTCGCCAATCCGGCTTTCATCGACAGCGGATCGAAAACGAAGCGCCGGGAACCAAAAAACCACCCGACGTTTGACCGTGCAGGTGGCTTTTCAGAATATTTAATCGAAATCGGCAACCGCCAATCAGCAATCACCGTCCGTTACCGCACCGGTTGATGCGCTACTGACGAGTTTTGCGTATTTGGCGAGCACGCCCTGACGGTATTTCGCACGTGGCTGCTTCCATTTCTTCTTCCGCTCTGCCATCTCTTTTTTGGTGACGTCCAGCGAGATTTCGCGTTTTGCGGCGTCGATAACAATCTTGTCTCCATTCTTGATAAGACCGATCGGTCCGCCTTCGAAAGCTTCCGGTGTGACGTGGCCGATAACGAATCCATGACTTCCGCCCGAGAAGCGGCCATCGGTGATGAGCGCCACATCGTTGCCAAGTCCCGCACCCATGATGGCACCGGTGGGCCCAAGCATCTCCCGCATACCGGGACCGCCTTTGGGGCCTTCGTGTCGAATCACGATAACATCGCCTTTCTTGATCTTCCCGCCGAGAATCGCATTCATGGCAAGCTCTTCGGAATTGTAGCACTTCGCTTTTCCTTCGAAGGTCAGTCCTTCTTTGCCGGAGATCTTCGCCACGGCTCCTTCAGGCGCGAGATTTCCGTATAGAATGACGAGGTGGCTGTCCGGCTTAATTGGATCTTTCAGGGTGCGGATAATGTCCTGGCCTTTGGGGTAGGCTTTCACTTTGGCCAAATTCTGAGCCACGGTTTTGCCGGTCACGGTCATGCAATCGCCATGAATGAGGCCCGCTTTGAGAAGCGTTTTCATGAGTGGAAGCGTCCCGCCGATTTCAACGAGCTTCATCATGACGTTCTTACCGCTCGGCTTGAGGTCTGCCAATACGGGAACCTTCTTACCAATGCGAGTGAAGTCATCGATGGAGAGTTTGACTTCCGCAGCGGACGCCATCGCGAGCAGGTGAAGCACCGCGTTGGTCGACCCACCGAGAGCGATCGTCATGGTGATGGCGTTCTCGAATGCCTTCTTCGTCATGATATCACGGGGACGAATGTTCTTTTGGATGAGGTTCACCACGGCCGCTCCGGCATCGAAGCAATCCATCAACTTCTCATCTGAAACAGCAGCCTGTGCCGAGCTGTTCGGCAGACTCATCCCGAGCGCTTCAATCGCAGAAGCCATGGTGTTGGCGGTGTACATGCCGCCGCAGGAACCCGGTCCGGGAATCGCAGTCTCGGTGACGCCGTCCAGTTCTTTGTCATCGATTTTACCGGCACTGTGCTGGCCGACCGCTTCAAAAACGGAAACGATATCAACGTCTTTGCCGTCGTGACACCCGGGCTTGATAGTGCCGCCGTAGACGAATACGCCGGGGCGATTCATACGTGCCATGGCCATGACACAGGCCGGCATGTTCTTGTCACAACCACCGATGGCCACGACGCCGTCCATGCCTTCACAGCCAACAACGGTTTCGATTGAATCGGCAATCACCTCGCGGCTGACAAGGGAGTATTTCATTCCCTCGGTCCCCATGGAGATCCCGTCGGAAATGGTGATGGTGTTAAACTCGATCGCTTTGGCACCGGCTGCATCCGCTCCTTTGACAGACTCCTTGGCGAGCTTGTCGATGTGCATGTTGCAGGGAGTCACCATGCTCCAGGTGGAGGCGACGCCGATGATCGATTTCTTGAAGTCGTCGTTGGTGAATCCCACGGGGTGCAGCATCGCGCGGCTCGGGGCGCGGTCAGGACCATCCAGCATCGGGCTGGAGAACTGGCGATGGGCTTCGGGGGTCTTTCTCTTGTATGTTTTCTTCGCAGGCATATTCAGTAGTAGTTGTTCAGACTACGTGAAAAATGCACCGGCATGCTCTTGATGGAAATACTATTTTTCCGGAAGAATGATACCTTTTTGATATGAATACGGCAACGATCCGGGAATTGGAATGCTTTCTCGCTGTGGCAGAGGAATTGTCATTCACAAACGCAGCGCGGCGGCTTCGGCTGGCTCAGCCCCCGCTTTCCCGCCACATTCGCAACCTTGAAGAGAAGCTCGATGTGGTGCTGTTCGATCGAAGCAACCGGCGGGTCGCACTGACTTCCGGCGGCGAAGCCTTTCGAATTGATGCCCGGGAAATCCTGATCCAACTCCAAAAGGCGGGGGATTCTGCGAGGCGGGCGGCTCGCGGGGAAACTGAGCGCCTGGAGGTGGGATTCGTCAGTGCGGTGCTTTCCCCTGAGCTGGTTCTCGTCTTCACCAAATTCAGAACCCGGCATCCCGAAGTGCGGATGCATTTGCATGACCGACTCCCGGCAGAGCAGCTCAGCGGGGTGGAAAACGGAGAACTCGATCTCGGCTTCGTGGGGATCGCCCCCGTCGATTGCAAAGGGGATATCGCCGTGACGTCATGGATGGACGAGCCGCTGCTCGCGTTTCTCCCTCCCGGGCACCGGCTATCCGACGCCGAACGCATCTCGGTGGCGGATCTTTCCGACGAGCCGTTCGTGATGATATCGCGGGAAGCCGCGCCGGCGTTCCGCTCGCATGTGGAAACGATCTGCGAAGCCGCCGGGTTTCGGCCGCGGGTGACTCAGGAGGGATCACGCGGACAGGCGGTCGCGGCCATGACGGTGGTAGGGTCGGGAGTATCGCTGCTGCCGGCCACTCTCAACCGTGTCACCGGCAACGGAGTCGGCCTGCGTCGTTCCAGAAAATGGGCCACAACAGTGACGCACTCGGTGGTGCATCGCGCCTCTCCCAACACGGCAGTGCGCGCATTCCTGAAACAATTGTGAATCCGGCGCAGCCAAAGCAAAAGGCCCGGTCGAATATTCCCGTTTCTCAAACGTCCATCCCGTGGCAGCTTTTGACTCCGTGACCGAAACCTTTTCCACTCCTGCCCCGAATGATGCCCCGCTGCAGATCGCGGGGAAGCATTTCTGCGTCAACGGGACGGCTCATTTCATCAAGGCAGTGACGTATGGCCCCTTCGCTGAGTCGGTGGATCACGATGTCGAGATGGCAAGGATTCGGGACGAGCTGGGAGCCAACGCTATTCGGATCTATGAGATCCCGCTGATTGGTTTTCTGCATTCGGCCGCCAAAGCTGGGCTGCGGGTTTTCATCACGATTCCATGGACGCACCATGTTGATTTCCTTCATGAGCGCGATGCGCTGAAAGCGGCACACGAATTAGTCCATGATGCTGCGTCGCGGTTTCGGGGGCATCCTGCAATCGGCGGGTATTTCGTAGCGAACGAAATCCAGGCCACACTGGTCCGGTGGATGGGGCCGGGGCGGGTGAAACGGGCGCTCGAATCCCTTATCGATACGGGGAAGCGCGCTGATCCGGGCGCGCTGTTCAGTTACGCGAATTACCCCACCACGGAATACCTTCTCCCGGCGAACCAGGATTTTGTTTCGTTCAATGTCTACCTGGAGTCACCGGATACCTTCGGCAGCTATCTGGGGCGTTTACAGAATCTGGCGGGCGACAAACCTCTTCTACTGGCCGAGTTCGGGGTCGATACCCGGGCAAACGGAGATGATATGCAGACTGAGATGTTGAACTGGCACCTCGACGAAGTTTGCGCCGCGGGACTGGCAGGAACAACCATCTTTGCCTGGTCCGACAACTGGATGCGTGGCGGTGCGGCGGTCACGGGCTGGGATTTCGGGCTGATACGGAGGGATGGTTCATCCAAGCCGGCTCTGGGAAAGCTGGCTGCCAGGTGGGAGAAAATCGATTCCGCTGCAGACGGCATATCCCTGACGACTCCGGCAAAGATATCGGTGATCGTTTGCACTTACCGGGGCTCAGCCACCTTGACGGGGTGTCTGGAGTCACTGGAAGCACAGCGCCACCCTGACTTCGAAGTCATCGTTGTGAATGACGGCTCGGATCCAGCCGTCACTGCGATTGCTGAAAAATTTCCGGCGTTCAAACTTCTGAACATCGAGCATGGAGGCCTCAGTAAGGCCCGAAACATCGGGGCGGAGAACGCCGGTGGTGAAATCTTTGCCTACACCGATGATGACTGCGTGGCTCCGCCCGACTGGCTGACATGGCTGGCTTTCGCCTATGAACAGTCGCCGGAATTCTCCTGTCTCGGTGGACCGAATATCCCACCACCGCCACAGAATTTCGAGCAGGCGTGTGTCGCCGCTTCCCCCGGTGGTCCCGCTCATGTACTGATGACCGACCGGATCGCCGAACACGTTCCAGGCTGCAATCTATCGGTTCGCCGCGCAGCTTTCGAATCGATCGGAGGCTTTAATCCGATCTTCTGGACGGCTGGTGACGACGTTGATTTCTGCTGGCGACTGATGGATGCGGGATTCGAGATCGGATTTCATCCCGCCGCCTTCGTCTGGCATCACCGGCGATTCAGTTTCAAGACCTACTTCAAACAGCAAAGTGGTTACGGAAAGGCGGAAGCGATGTTGATTCCGCTGCACCCGAATCGCTTCGGGGATATCGGCGGCGCCCGCTGGCATGGATCGATCTACGAACCCGCGAGACGAAATTCGCTGAGCGGATTCTCGCGTATTTATCAGGGGATATTCGGATACGAACCTTACCAGATGATTTACGGCGGGGGGGCGTCCGTCTTAGGGTACGTCATAGGCACTGCGCAATGGCTGTTGACGGGTTTCGTGTTTTGTCTGATCGCACTTTTCAACTGGAGCAGTCCCGGCAATCCAGCCCTGACGCCACTGGACGTGTTTTTCTGGATTCTCGGGATCGCCGGTGCAGGTATGGTCACCACCTCGATTACCTACGCGATGCGAACGGGTTTCAAAGCCGTCCTGCCGACCGGGTATTCGCGATTTACGGGGCGGGTGTGTTTGTCGTTCCTGGCATTCGCCCAGCCTCTTATCCGAAGCTACAAACGCCTCAAGGGTTCGTTGAAACACACCAAAATCCCCTCCAGCTTCCCGAGCTCAATTGGCCCGTTTTTCCTTCCTGAATTCCGCTGGCTGACCCGGTGGAAACGGTACCGGTTCTGGAGTGACACCGGAATCACCCGCGACAACCTGCTGCACGAAATTCTCCACGGAGAGAAGCGTCCGATTTCGATACCGGTCCGGTCCGGCACCGGGTGGGAAGACTGGGACATCGATCTACCCGTGAGTTACTTTTGGACGCTACACTTGCGGACCGTCACCGAATACCATGCCGACGAAGATCGCCTGACCCGCTGCAAACTCGAATCCCGACCGACCCTGTTGACTGTGGCCTGGAGAATTACGGTTCTGCTTTGGCTCATCCTGATTTGGAAGAACGATCACCCCATGGCCGAGGCCGTCATTGCAGGAGTCACACTGATAATCCCGGATCTCTTTCTCGTTCGGGGATTCATACGCGGTTCAAAATGTTTGAAGCAGGCAGCCGAAGCTTGTGGGCTGCAACGCGCGAAGTAGTGGAGAAAACGTCTGCCAGTCCACTGGTAAGACCGTGACTAAAGACCTGCGGAGATTCATGTTGGTCCGAGTAAACTTGCGTTCAAACTGACCGTATGGTTCTTCCGATATGGAAAAAAATAGTCTCGCTCAATGGCCTGACAGACAACCCGATTATCCATCATGATTCTGGCAGATGCAACAGGTGATCGACTGGTTCCGGGGACTTTTCCAACTCAGTTTGCCTGCCAAATCGTTGCATGTTACGCTCAGTGGTGAAGTTACCAACGTTCTTACCCCTCACGATTTTTTGTTTCTGAAATGACACCACAGCTCTCCATTTCAGAGAAGTCGATCGTTGAAATCGAAGCCGGTTTTCACCCCTCCGAACAACACGGTGCGGATATCCGCTTCCACGGGGCGGTCCGGAATTCAGAGGATGACCGCAAGATCTCAGGGATCGAATACAGCCATTACCAGGGGATGGCACTGACTGAATTGGAGAAGATTGCGAAGGACATGAGTGATGAAGAGATTCCCCATCTCGTCGCGATTCATCACAAGATCGGCTTTGTCAAAAACGGTGAAGCTTCCATTATTATTCGCGTGCAGACTCCGCATTCGGCGGACGGCTTTCGAATTTGCGCTGAATACCTTCGTCGCATCAAAGCCACCGTGCCGATCTGGAAAAAGCCGGTGTTTATCGATGATGTATGACCCACTTCAGGGAATGATGCGCTTGAGGTTCTCCAATCACAGAGACTAAACTCACGCCATGCGTTTCTGCCTCGCCGTTTTCCTGGTTCTTTTTTCTGTTCGCCACCTCAGCGCGGCACCTGTGGTCGGCAACCACGAACCGAAGACGGAAGTCCGCTACCCGGTGGTGCTGTTGCGCGGCACTGTCGCTAAGGATGTAACCACTGTCACGGCAACAACTTCGAAAGGGAAAATCACGGGTGAAGTCCGGGACGGCTTATTCAAAGTCCTCGCCGAACTGGCTCCCGGCGAAAACAGAATCAAGCTGGTCGACAGTTCGAACTCTTCCAGTGAGTTCGTTCTCAACTACAAGAAGCAGTCCAACCCCTACTACGTCCGGGTTATCTGGATGACCGACAACAGTGGCGATACGGACTACGCATCGAGTTATCAGAATGATCCTCAAAACTACGAGGACAAGCTCGATGTCGCGGCCAAACTGTTGCAGACTTTTACCGCCGAACGGATGCACGATATCGGCTACGGTCGGAAAACTTTCCGGCTGGAGCTGGATGATTCAGGCAAGACGAAGATCCACACGCTGGCAGCCCCGAAAGCGGCAGCGTATTACTACGGGATCAATGATCAGCAGTGGTACCGTGAGATCAACCAGTGGCTCAACTCCAAATACCCGGATCCTTTCGCCAAAAACATCGTGATCGCGGCCTACACCCGGAAAGATCCTGAAACGGGGAAGATGAAAGCCCACACAGCTCTGGGCGGTGGAAATCAGGGGTTGTTCGGTGGCGCTTCAGTCTTCAGCTGGCCGGATTCAATTCAGGATATCACCACGACTTTTCTCAGTGAAGAAATGGTGGATCCCAAACAGGTTCACGACGACTCGGCGGGACGACATACCATCTGGGGGCTGGCGGCCACCACACTCGGAGCGACGCTTCACGAAATGGGGCATGCCTTTGGTCTCCCGCATTGCACGGATCGGTTCGGCATCATGACGCGGGGATTCGATCATCTCAACCGGGCCTTTACCTTCGTTGATCCCCCAAGCCGCCGGAATCTGAAGACGGTGATCTTCAACGAAAAAGAAGTCGGCTACTTTGCCCCGGTCAGCGCTTCGTTTCTGCAGTGGAGCCGGTGGTTTCAGTTGGACAAGCCAATGACCGAAGACAAAGCCCGCCCGGTCATCAGTTTTGATCATACAACGGGAAATATTACTCTGGAATCCAAATTTCCCATCCGCTGGATCGGCCTGTGGCAGAAGACAAACGTTTCCAAGTTTAAGGAACTCACCGGCGAACAGAAGAAGGTGCAGATCCCGGCGGACGAATGGAAAGCGCTACTCGGCAATGATGACCTCACCACCATCACAGCGATCAGCGAAAACGGCGGTCAGGCCCGGCTGAATCTGAAACAAAAGTAAGACGGGGTTTGAATTGATCCCCTGACAAGAATCCCAATTTGAAGTATCTAAGGGGTGAAATGAAAATCCCCTTTCGAATCCTTTCCGTTCTCACCACCGTAACGTTCGGCAGTTTCCTTTTCGCTCAGGATATGCCACTCAGTCAGGTCTTAATCGAAGGTGAAGACTGGGAAGCCGTCAGCTCGGGCCATGAATTCACCGATGCACTCTGTACGGATGACGAGGGCAATCTTTATTTCTCCGATGTAAAAGGCGGGATAGCCATTTACAAACTCGACCTTGAAGGAAACAAGACCGATTTCATCAAAGACGCATCCGGAGTGAGCGGTCTGCAGTGGGGAGCCGACGGTCGTCTCTACGCCTGTTTTGCCCGCGGACGTCAGGTCGCTTCTTTCTCCAAAGAAGGCGAGATGAAGGTTCTCGCAACGGAGGTCCGGCCGAATGACCTTGTGGTAACGCACGATGGAAATGTCTATTTCACGATGACTCCCACCTCTGAAATCCGCCGGATCGATCCCGATGGAAAGATGACGGTGGTCAACACGGGATCAGTCACCAAACCGAACGGGATCACTCTCTCCCCGGATCAGGGAACACTGGCAGTTTCAAATCACGGTGGCAAATTTGTCTGGGCATTTCAGATTGGCGAAGACGGATCACTGAATCATCCCGAAGGATATATGACGATGCGGACTCCGGTAGCCGACCCTGAAATCGCGAAAGGCGACGGGATGGCCACTGACATTCATGGCCGCTGGTATGTGACCACCGCGTTGGGCCTGCAGATGTTCGATCCTACAGGACGAATGGGCGGGGTGATTACCAAACCCAAAGACGACAACCTCGTGAGCGTCTGTTTCGCCGGTCCGGATCACGAATACCTGTATGTGGCCTGTGGAGACACGGTTTACCGCCGGAAGACACAAACCAAAGGAGCTCTGTTTTTTCAAGAACCACAAAAGAGAGCGAATTACAAAGCCCCGAAACCGAAGACCGCTGATGCAGCCAAACCATCGGGACCTCCCGTCTACGTCAACCGCTTCGAAAAGGACGGCAACGCACTCGACCCGATGAAGAAGACCAACGGTTGCTATGTTCTTCGCGATGAGAAAAATGAGTTCGATATCGATGCCAGCGATCTCCCGACAGAAAAAGGCGTGACTCTGAAATTCAACGCTCTGGCTGAGCAGGGTAATTTGAATCTCAAAAAACATCGAAACATCGGGCTGTTGCAAATCGACGTCTACAACGCAGAGAACACCTCCAGAGTTATCTTCCAACCCTCCTTTGAGGCCAACCAGGAATGGCAATCGCTGTCGATCCCCATTCAGCTGGATCGGAACTCGGGCAAGATCACAATCAACAACAAATGGGACGCGAGCTCTCCCATCTACATTGATGACATTGAAATTGTCGCGGGAATTTAGTCCCGAAGATTCGTCAGCTCGAACTTCTCGTCCTGATACTTCCCGATCAGATGATCGATCTTTTCACCGATCTCCTTTTTTGAGCCCACAACCATCCAGTAGCGATACCGCAGGGTGCTTCCCCGTCCCAGTTTGATTGTTGCCAGGGGGGCAATATGCATGCAGGGGCCACCGGCAGGATCCTTTGTCCCACTTTTGCCATGTGGTCCGAAGTTCCAGTGTTCCGTCGCAGAGGGACTGAAGACTGCGATTCCCTGCCCTGCCGGATTGAAACAGGCCATTACATTCAGCGGAGGCTTTGCCCGGCCCCACGGCGGCCCGGGAGCCTGAGATTCATCCCGCCACTGGCCATCACCGAGATAGCTTTTCACATCGCCGAAGTTGCGAGTGAAATAAAAAGCAGGGAGCTCCTGATGTCTGGCCACAGCCGGTCCCCAACGATCATTCTCATCCCGCATGCTGACAAATTCGCAACGGACCACCATCACACCCGGCATTCCATCTTCGAAGCCCGTCCATTGTCGCATCACGGCGGCGGCTTCTTCATCCGGCATATCCCATAATTTGGGAATCGTCTCGCCAAAGAGGACTTGATCCTGAATGTTTCGTTCAAATTCAGTCACTCGTGCCCAGGAACCCACACCACCGCCCTGAATGGGGTTCCATGTCCACGGACTCCAGGCCTTGTGCTGCCCTTCATCCCTGCGATCCAATGCTTTCCCTGCATAATAGGATTGCTGGATCAACCGCCCAGGGTCAGCGGAGTTCACCACATTATTCGGATATTCCGCCCACGACAGCCAGGTGATCGTTGCTCCCTTTTCCCGATCGATCCCAACTTTGGCAACGCCGTCACTGATCGTCAGGAGATCTTCGGAGCGCTTCAAATCCTGAGAGAACAAATTAACCCCGGGACCACTGGCCAATAGGAAAAAGATCAGATTAAGACGATTGAGTTTCATGAGATTTCCAACAGTTGAGTCTTGCCGCGATGTCTTCACAACGATAACTTTTCTATCATGAATCGTTCTGTTCGAGTCAAATTCCTGCTGGCGACCGGATTGGCATTCTTCACGCTTCTATCCCACAGTCAGGAAAGTGAGCCGCAATCACTGACGGCTGCACGCGAAAACTTTGAGAGAGAGTTTGTTCGCGACCTGAGCCTGGTTCAAAAAAAGTACATCGGAGCCCTGGAGAACTACCAACGGCAATTCTCAAAGGAAAACAATCTGGAAGCAGCGCGCGAAGCAGGACTCGAACTTCGAAATGCGAAAGAGTGGGCCACAATCCCCCCCGAACCCGGCAAACGAAAGCTTACCAACGAGAACCTCATCTTACTTTTAGAGAAATACGAAGCAGCAATCGCTAAACCACTTCAGGCCGTTATTGACCGGTATGTTGAAAAACTTCAGTATCTGATCAAGGGCTACACCTCACGCAATGAAATTGAAGCCTCGCTTCTGGCCGACAAAGAGATCAAACGCGTGCAGGAGAAACAGCACCTTCCCCGCAATGCCGGAGCCAAAAGGTATTATGAATCATTGGACCAGGAAGGGTTTCGAGAGTGGCTGTTCCGTCAGGAATTTGAATTCGCCGGGATTGCCGCCGGAGTCACCAAGGTCACCATTGAGCGCGACAAACTCAACTACCACCCGATGAATGATGAGCTGGCGAAGGGTTACTCCTACACAATCAGCGGCAACAGAGGAGTAAGCATTGCCGATGATCATTTCCACATGGAATTCTCCAAGGATCTGCAAACAGGGACCTTCACCAGTACCCGCGGGGAATATGAAATTACAGTCAAACAGCAATCGCTCTTTGATCAAACCAACGACAGTGATTCAGGAACATTCCGCCCGTAACTCATGCTTCACTCCTGGTCACAACGAGTGAACAGGGTTGATTCAACGGGACGACTCTATTGAATCAGTTGAGTCGCTTTTTTGCTGCTGCGCTTCATTCAAGGCCTTTCCAAATGACTGCAACATATCGAGGACGTTCGCCTCTTCGCTGAGCAGGCTTTGGAAAAACTGGCTGGAGGCAGAGCCTGTGCCCTTTTGGGGAGCGGGAATATCCCACGCTGTCGTCCAACTGGTTGAATCCTTCGCAAACCCTTTCGCTTTCAACCGCTCTTCCAAATCAGGCATGTGACCGGCCCCGTAAAAGATAGCAATCTTCTGCAGCTCCTTTCCTTTGTGCGCAGCCATTTCCGCCCCGAGCTTTTTCATCACCACCTTGTTTCGTTCAGAAACGAGGACGGTTCCATCATCGCCCTCCAACTGCGTAATCAGGCTTTCGGCCTCGCTTAAAAAGGGGGCAATGGTGCGTTTCAGCGACGAAGTATCACCACTGGCCAGGGAACCCAATAGGGAAATCATCATGGCATTTGCCTCGCTGTCCGTCGCCGGTATTCCTTCAATCTCCCCTTTCGAAGCCAGCTCCATCGCCCGGGTGAACATGGTTGCCATGTTCTGATTCTTCGCCGCCATCAGACTGTGGAATTCATCCCATTTCACATCAGCATGCACAAAATTTTCCGCGGCGTAATTGATTGCGTTCAACTGAAACTCCAGGCCGAGGAGGCGCTGAGCCATCCCCTGCATACCCCGGATGCTCTCCATCTCAGGTTCCGCAATCCGGCCGTCATCCCTCTTGGAAAACTCACCGCCAACCAGTTCGTAAAGCACAGAGTCATATTCTTTGAGGACACGATTGAGGTGGGTAAAGTATTCCGCATCCCCGATATGAACTACCGCAACCAGATCCACTATCGCTCCGTCTGCCTTCCGCTCGAACCGGGTAATAGCGGTTTGAAGCGCGTCGGACTGCCCTTCAACATCAGCTTTCAAAAACCGAACGTAGTCGGCAACGGGTATCTTTTCGGCCTCCGGCACGGCCTCTTGAGCGCTGACAAAAAAAGGCAAGAATGCCGCGATCAACCCCGTCCATTTATTCTTCATAACCAGCCACAGAATCCGGCAGGAGCCATGGCGGTTCAACTGGAATTTTTCCGCGTTCACCGCTAGTTTCCGCCATGTCTGACGAAATCCCTGTTGAAGAAAACGAAGCTGCATCACAGCTCAACATTCATGCCATTCCAAACCTGACTTTCGAAGAAGCGCGAGTCCTGGGTTGTCTGATGGAGAAGGAGATGACCACTCCTGACAACTATCCACTGACACTCAACACGCTGCATTCAGCCTGCAATCAAAGCAGCAATCGCGAGCCTGTCGTGGACTTCGGAACCGACACGGTCGAAGAAGCCATGGAAGGGCTTCGCTACAAAAAACTTTCTCTGCTGGTCCACCAGGCCGGAGCACGCGTTCCGAAGAACAAGCACACCCTTGAGAATGAATTTCCCTATCTCAACAAAGCTGAACGGGCACTGCTTTGCGTGTTGCTCCTTCGCGGCCAACAGACCCTGGGTGAGTTGCGACAGCGAACTGAACGGATGCATTCTTTCCCTGATCTGGAACGCGCTCAAGCCTCGCTGGACAAACTGCTCAATCACCAACCGGCGCCTTTGGTGAAGGAAATCCCATCCGGTAGCGGTCGCCGGGTTGTGACCTACGTGCATCTTTTGTCAGGTGACGTCGCTCCAGCTCATCCTGAAGACGTCGTCTCCACAAAAACAGCCCCGCCAGCGGCGGCAACGACCACCAGCAGCGCCTCGTGGCGGGAGGAAATGGAAGAGGAAATGGCCGGAATGAAATCAGAGATCGAGACGTTGAAATCTGAGTTGGCTCTAATCAAAGGTGAATTGGGACTGTAAAATGCGTGAAAGGCGTGTTGAAGATTGAACAATTCCCGTTACGATTGGTCTCAACAAATGTGACAGCTTTATCCGGGGGCGTACTGGTTTCGACTGGTGGTTTGAAGGATAGACTGCATGCCGAGGTTGATCAGTTGGCCTCGTAAAAAGCTGATCAAACAAACAAAAGCAAACGAAGAACCTGAACTTGCACTGGCTGCCTAATTGAGCAACCCATGGCCCTCCCGACGCCTGCTGAGGAGAAGCCATGACCACTTTAGCAGGCTGGTATCGCGGCGGGTGTCCGGCCGTTGATACGAGAGGTTACAGTGGCAATCGGAGAAGACGGATTCTGTCGATCGAAGCCCCGGCTCCTAAATCAAAAGACCGACTAAGCATGTAGACGTTTATTTAGACGGCCATTAGGACAGGGGTTCGACTCCCCTCGCCTCCACTTTTTAACAGCCTTCCTGCCCCGCTTCGCTGTTTCATCGCGGTCCAGGTTTCATCGGTTCAGGCTGTGACAGATTTCTCCATTTGGGAGCGGCGCATCGCTTTGCAGCCCCTGCTCACCATGGCTCGCTCTTCACTCCCGCGTCCAGGTGGTATCGGCGGAACAGTTCCAGCACATAGCGCATTCTGTGAGTAATCCGGGTCCAATCTCCCGCTGCAGCAGAGGGCGCGCCTTCTCCACTCTTCGATGGAGTCTGCCAGCCGAGGCTGTGAAGATAGGCCTCAAGCAACGATGACTCAGGAACGGACACCATCGTGTCTGTATCGGGAAATTCTTCAGCCACCGACAGGATTACTGGGCCGATTTCGTAGTGCATCATCCGTTGGGTCACACACCGCCGGATGATCCATGGCATTGAGCCGACGATGATGGGTTGCAGCCTGATGTGCTCATGATAGATCGCGAGACAGTTTCCGTGATAAGCAGCCAGTTGCCTTTGTCCCAAAGAGAGTTCCCGGTCTGCGGCCCTCGCATATTGAGAGAAGGCTTCCTTCAACAGATCCTGACCATTCTTCTCCGTTTTGCCGGGACGCATCTGATCCACAAAGTACTGCACTTTCTCTTCGGAAACATATTCGGAGGAAAACGTTTCGACAAACCGGGCCGTCTCACTGCCGATGTCTTCGAGTACGGTGCGATTACCTTCGAGCACGAGACGCGCAGCACGCCCCCTCGAATAGCGGGCGATGGCTCTTCCCGCGAGAGCACCGAAGACGGATCCGGGAAGAACGCCCGCAAGGACAAGCATCACGGAAGGAGCAGGCGTCATCTCCAATTGAAGAATGCCCCACGCACTCACCATGCCAATCACGGCCCCGAAGAGACCGGCGACGATAGTCGCATCGTGAAGGGCACTGTCCAGGTCCTCCTGCCGGATCGTCTGCCCCGCCTTCTTCGAACCCCAGACTGCCCAGGAGTGAAAATTCGCGCCCACTTCTTCTCCCAATACTTTCGAAAGCGCTTCCGAAAGTCGGTGATGTACCCACGTAATCTCTCGGTTGCATTCCGCCGGATCATTGATGGCGATCGATCGGTCGATTGCTTCCTTCAGGCTCTCTTCATCGCCGGGTTCCATAGTTTGCATCTCTGATGATTTCGTAAGGGCGTCGAATTCTGCGCGTGTGACAGGTAGAAAGTAGCGACAGGATTTCTTTTTGCAATGTGCCGCCGTTGGTCACCCGTTGGCGCTGACTCTGCGGCGCCAGAGAACAAACGGCACCGAAACGAAATACATCAGGATACTGTAGACCGCCGAGGGAACCGTGGTCGGCGGCAGTGTTTCAGTGGCGCCCAGGGCGATGAGTGCCCCTACGGCGATTCCCAGTGTACCGTTTTGCACGCCGGACTCGATTGATATAGTCGTAGCATCCGCCGGTTCCAGCTTCACCAGGCGACTGGTGAACAGTCCCAGTGCAAGCATCGCAATATTCAGCAACACCAAAGCCGGGCCAAGTGCCGGAAGATTGCTGGAGAAGACCACCCAGTTCTTCGCCAAAGCTGCAATTATGATGATCACAAAAAGAACGATCGCGCTTCGAGAGACTCCTTTGGAAATCTTCTCCACCGTCCCGGGAGCTGTCGCGGTCAACAACATGCCCAGCGCCACCGGCACCGCCGTGATCAAAAACATCTTGATGCCAAGACCTGCGATATCGACCTCCGGACCGTCGACTCCCATGAAATGATGAACGGAAAACGCGACTAAAATTGGCACCGTGATAATCGATACCAGACTGGTGATCGCTGTCAGCGAAATCGACAGCGGCGTGTTCCCGTTGCCGATGCGGGTCAATACATTGGACGTCACCCCTCCCGGACAAAACGATAGAATCATCACTCCAACGGCAATTTCGGGAGGAAAACCGAAGGCTTTTGCCAATCCAAACGCGAGTAGAGGAAGCAGTATCAGTTGATTAATCACCCCGGTTCCAAAAGCCTTTGGATATTTCAGCACCCGTGTGAAGTCCTGTTTACGCAGCCCCAGGCCGAGCGAAAACATAATGAAGGCAAGAATCAGTGGCAGGGCAATTTTGACGATCATAAATCACAAGACGGTAAACCGCAGATGTCGAAGTCATTGTCCCATAGTGCAAGCGACATCATTGCGGAAGCCGCCCCCTCTCCCCTTCCTTGCCAACCCCTTGTGAAGTTGCGTCAATTAAACTGAATCCCTTTGTGGATTTGAAATATGTCATAAATGATCCAGCCCGGTCTATCTTTAGCACCATGAAGCCCCCCGCTTTCCTCTACTGCGCCCTGGCGCTCCTCCCTTTGCTGGCCGGTCACGCCGCAGACACTCCTCCCAATGTGGTTGTCATCTTTGCTGACGACCTCGGCTACGGTGATCTCAGTTGCTACGGTGCGACGAAACTGAAGACCCCGAACATTGATCAACTCGCGCGGGAAGGCAGACGCTTCACCGACGCACATTCCGCGTCAGCCGTCTGCACTCCTTCGCGCTACGCGCTGGTCACAGGACGCTACCCTTTTCGCAAAGGCCTTTCGCAACCTGTGTTTCTCAGAACGGGACTCGTCATCGACCAGGAGCGCACCACCATTGCCGATGTGATGAAGAGCGCCGGCTACAGCACCGCATGTATCGGGAAATGGCACCTCGGCTTTGGCGACAAACGCCCCGAGTGGAACGGCGACCTCAAGCCCGGTCCACTGGAGCTGGGCTTTGATTACTACTACGGCGTACCCGTGGTCAACAGCCATCCTCCCTTTGTTTATGTGGAAAACCATCGTGTGGCCGGCCTCGTTCCGGACGACCCGTTTGTATTCAACAAGAAAGCAAAGACTCAGGTATTCCCCGAGAAAATGGGGTTCAATCAAATCGGGGGCGCTGATGCCGCGCACGCTCTTTATCGGGACGAAGCCGTGGGCACCCACCTCGCAGAGAAATCAGTCAGCTGGATCGAAGCCAACAAAGAGAAGCCCTTCTTTTTGTATCTCGCCACGACCAACATCCATCACCCCTTCACCCCGGCGAAACGTTTTCAAGGCACCAGCGAGTGCGGTCTCTACGGCGATTTCGTTCACGAGTTGGATTGGATCGTTGGTGAAGTGATGTCCACGCTGAAAAAAAACGGACTCACAGAAAACACCCTCATCATCTTCACTAGCGACAACGGCGGGATGATCAACCAGACAGGGCAGCAGGCCATCAAGCAGGGGCACAAACTCAATGGTGAACTGCTTGGCTTTAAATTCGATGCCTGGGAGGGCGGACACCGCATTCCTTTCATTGCCCGCTGGCCGGGTAAGATCGAAGCTGATTCCGTCTCCGATCAACTGATCTCAAATGTCGATTTGTTGAGCACCATGGCCGCGCTGACCGGTCAGGAACTCAAACCCGATGAAGGACCGGACAGCTTTAACATTCTTCCCGCCCTTACAGGCAACCCGGAGAAACCCATCCGTGAAGAGCTGGTTCTCGCAGCAGCCAAAAAAACACATATGGTCCTTCGGCAGGATAACTGGGTCTACATCACCGGGAAAAGCGGCGGCGGATTTGGCAGCGCCAAAGCCGGTGCCCATGGCTTTGGCGGTCCGGCGGCAATCACCTTTGCCGGACAGACCAACAGCGATGTGGTCGACGGACGCCTCAAACCCGATGCCCCGGCCGCTCAACTTTACGACCTCTCAGCAGATCAATCGCAGACCACCAATGTCATAGAGCAGAACTCCGAACGCGCTGACGCGATGATCAAACGGTTGGCCGAAATCAAAGCCGGAGACTCCACCCGCCCGGATCGGTAGCAGCGGCCGAACCTGGCCCGATCAATATTTCAGGTCATTTGTGATGTCGTCCGAGTAGATATTGATCTTTGCGACCACATCCCGCCCGTCTTCCTCCGAAATCCCCTTCATCTTCAACGTATCCACGAGGTGACCCACGTAACGATCGAATTCGTATTTACTGATTCCCATATGCTTGTGGACCTCACGCAGGGGACGTCCGCTGTAGATGTTAGGACCACCAGTCGCCGCCGTAAAAAACATCTTCTGCATGTTCATGATCTTCCCCACGCTGGCGTTCTTGAAGTATGATTTCAGAACCTCGTCTGCCATGATTCTATCGTAGAATTCTTCGACGATACCTTCGATTCCTTCAGCACCGCCAATGCGGTCGTATATGGTTTGCGGGTTCTCCTGACTCATAATATTTGGAAGACAGAGACACCCTTCTTTAGCATCGGTGATTTGCCAATTCGTAGAGTCCCCCAATTCGATGTACGGGATTCTCCTAAGCGCAGATCCCTCTGAGCCAGTTCGACAACAGTTGTCTCACCGGTTCTTCAGCTCCTTGTCGAGTAGACCATTGTAGATCTTCTTGCGATCCTTCATTCCCAGCCCGCGGTTCCGATATTCGTACATCTTCACGTTTATCTTCTCCCGTTGCTGGAGAGACAGCTTCGAAACTTTGGCCACCACTTCAGGCGGGATGGTTTCATTGTCTCCGTAGCCGTCCGCCCCGAAGCCAGCTTTCACATTTCGAACCGCGTTACGAACATCCTTCAGTTGGTCCGGCGTCAACACCCGGGGATCAGGCCCACCGTGAGGCCCCGTGCCGCCGCCCGGAGTTCCGTTACCGATCCGCGTCGACACTGTCACCCCACTGGTCCCGCTCTTGATGATTGGCGCCTGCTTATAACGGATCGAAACCACATCAGCCCCGTTGACCCGCACCTTCGCCGTCAGAGTTTCCACATCCGAAGGATCCCCGTTGATCTCGACCAGTTGCCACCCCTCTTCACTGACCTCCCCTTTGAAAAGCGCATACGACCGGTGCGTTTCCAGATCCAGCATCGTCGCCACCGTTTCACCTTCAATCCGGGCCATACCCGTCAGGATGAGAGATTTGTTAATGTTCAGCGTGCGAATAAAGGGCGAATGCTCTTTGAGTGCGGCGAAGCTCTCGCCAGTCACCGGTCGGGGAAGCACACCAGAGAAATCACCGGCCGACTCTGCAGAGGAGACTCCGATCTTCGCGGTGGGACTCTGCCCCTGCGCCAGTATGGGCATAAAGAGAACTCCGGCGGCCAGAGAAAACAGGTAAATCAAAGACTGAGAAGAAGCGTTCACGGGCTATAACCTCTTCCCTGATGCGGATGAAGCGACCTACGGGTTTGCGCAATCCTCTGCAATCCAGCTTGTGATGAGCAAAGTTGAATCATCCCCGAATCTCACAGGGAATCGCAGGCAACTTTACCGGGAAATTAAAGTTGGAGAAACCCCACCTCAATCAATAGGATGCCCGGAATGGCAATGAGACTCGCATACTGACCTTCCCGAAACCAAAACCCCATGAATCGATTGCTTATTCTTATCCTGGTATCTTTGGGCAGCTCGCTCGTTGCCGCCGAAAAAACAAATGTCATCCTGATCCTCGCGGATGACCTCGGGTATTCGGACCTTGGTTGCTACGGCGGAGAGATCCACACACCAGTGCTCGATACTCTCGCGGAGGGCGGATTGAAGATGACCCAGCTCTACAATTCAGCACGCTGTTGCCCGACCCGTGCCTCATTGATGACCGGTCTGTATCCACACAAGGCCGGCGTCGGGTTCATGACAGCCGATAATGACAAGCCGGGTTATCGCGGGTTCCTAAACGAACACTGTGTGACCACAGCTTCCCTCCTTCGCGACCATGGATACAAAACCTACCTTGCCGGCAAGTGGCACCTGCGGGGCAAAGGCAATCTTGAATGCACCCCCACCGCTCGCGGTTTCGATGAATTCTTCGGCCCGTTCCATGACTACTCCAGCTTCTACCGCGAAGATATCTACCACCGACTGCCCGCCGACCGTCCCAAACTGAACCACAAGCAACCGTTCTACGCCACGGATGCCATCACCGATTATGCGCTGCACTTTCTGGATGACGCACGCAAGGAAGACGCCCCGTATTTTCTCTACCTGGCCTACAATGCGCCACACTTCCCACTGCAAGCCCCGAAGGAGTTGATCGATAAATATATCAACACCTACGAAAAGGGATGGGATCAAATCCGGACGGAGCGGTACCGTAGAATGCTGAAAACGGGCCTCACCCCCGGGGATCTCAAGCTCTCGCCGCGCGGCCTTGTCCCAGAAGTCCCCAATCGGAACAAAGATTCAGAATATTTTGGTAAAACGATCCCTCTCTGGGACAGCCTCGAGCCCGATCGCAAGGCGGACCTGACCCGCCGCATGGCCACCTACGCTGCCATGGTGGAAATCGTTGATCAAAATATAGGGCGAGTCATTGACAACCTTAAGGAGAACGGAGAGTTCGACCGCACCTGCATTTTCTTCCTTTCAGACAATGGAGCGTGCGCAGAGTGGGATCCTCATGGCTTTGATAACAACCCATATCCGAAAAACAAACTCTACCGTGGCAGCGAGCTTGATCTGATCGGACAGAAAGACACCTTCCACTCCTACGGCACCGGTTGGGCAAACGCCTGCAACACCCCACTCAATTCCTACAAACATTACACCTACGAAGGGGGCATTTCATCACCCGCCATTATCCATTTCCCCGATCAACTGCAGGCTCACGGCACAATTCAGCGTCAACCCGCTCACGTCATTGATATCTCAGCGACCGTTCTCGATATTGCCGGTGCCGACTATCCATCCAGCCGCAACGGAAAAGACATTTACCCTCTGCAAGGCCGCAGCCTGTTGCCGATGATTCAGGGGAAAACAACGGAGGACCGCACTCTCTATTTCGAACACGAAGGCAACCGTGCCGTGCGCAGCGGGAAATGGAAAATCGTCTACACCAACTACACACGGCAATGGGAACTGTATGACATCAACCGGGATCGCAGCGAGACCGCCAACCTTGCCTCAACACATCCTGAGATCGTAAGCGAGCTTGCCGCACAATGGGATCACTGGGCCGGGGAAAACTTCGTCCTTCCCTCAAAAATCAAACTCAAAACTACAGGGATGCCAACGATCTACTACATGAAAGAAGATCCAGCGACCGCTCATTGAGCCACACCCGACACAGCCGCAAGGCCTTGCACCCCCTTTGATTTGTTAAAGAGAGTCTTCCCACTCAAACGATGGCGCCCCGTGTCGATTTTCGGGATCCCCCTTGATCGGTAGTTCCACCATTTTGAAAGCCAGCGGCCCCAGATCGTGCATGCCATCCATGATCGCCGTGTAGAACGCCTTGGGATTTCCATTGAACCCCTCTTCGAGCTGGGAAAGCATCAGCGAGTATTTGTAGTTAAACTCCCGGTTGAGCGCACTCAGCTCCGGGCTGCTCTTGAAATCGGCGTGCTTGCAGTTGGGCTTGATCGGATAGACCGCCTCCCAGTCGACCGCCAGCGGATCACCCGTCGGGGGCTTTTTCACTTCATCGTCCAGCTTGTAATGGCGCTCGTGGTAGATCTCGTTAAAGCGGAAGTAGTGGGCCATCTCTTCCGGCTGGCCGAACTGCACATCGCCATCGAAGAAAGAACCGCCCGCGCCCTCCCCCTGCTCCACGATTTGATCGATCGCCTTGCTTGCCGATTCCATGTCAGTAACGACGAGAGGTTTTCCCCCGGCACCCCAGTAGTAGTCTTCAGAGATCTGGTGTTTCAGCTTCCCGGTAAAGACCTTGTCCTCGCCGATAGCCTTACACAAATCAGCAAGCTCTTTGCGAATACTCTCGTAGAAATCTCCGATCGAGAAGCCATCGATCTTGAAACCTAAGACGGCGACCTCCGGCTGCGGCTTCGCCCATTCCGGCAGCTCGATCTGGCGAAAGATGTCGATGGTCTCCTTACTGAAACGCGCAAGCTCGACATCAAATTCGCGGTCCTCGAACTCCTTGCCCTCGAACTCGAGCCGGAGCGGGTAAACGGGGATGTTGGAGCGACCCAGCTTTGCGCCACCGCCGGTCGCAGTCATGAGATTTCCCGCCAACACGAGATGGAGCATCTCCTCCATATAAACACTGCGGATGAGCGAAGCGGAGACGCGGTTGGCGTCCCGATGGATACTGAAGACAGCAGTCAAATACGGTGGAATCGTCGCCAGCTCAAGCTCCACGGCAGTCTGCAGCTTGGTGTATAGTTCTTTTTTTGATTCGTCCATGCGCTTGTTACGATTTTGAGATTTGCTCAACCAGATGATCGCCGAGCCTGAGTGAGAGCGCCCCCAGCGTAAGAGTCGGATTGACCGCACCCAGGCTTGAGAACGAGGCGTTCGAACAAATGTAGACGTTGTCGACATCGAAGATCTTGAGATCGCTATCAACCACACCAGTCGCTGCCGAATCACTCATCCGCGTGAGACAGGCAGCATGGTCAGCGCGCCACGAAACCATGATCCGCTTCGGGTTCTTCGCTCCCATCTTCTCAAAAATCTCGCCGATGTGTTTCTCGACCTCCTCCATCCGGTCATCAAAGCCCTCCGGCTTGGTGTAGTTCACCGTGGTCTCGATCAGCCCGAGATGATTCACCTTATCCAGATTACTGACGCTGTTTCGATCCTCACTGAAAACCTCGATAATGCCGTGCAACTGCACATCAGTCTCGCCGGTGATCGTCTCGTCCATCTCCTCCCGGGTCTTTCCGTTCTGCATCATACTTCCGAGTTTCACGAGCGGGCTCGACGGCGAATTGATAATGATGAACTTGCCCTTGGGCTGCTCCTCCTCGTTGTCATAGTGACGGGATACCAAAGTCGGAAAGTTCATCTCCGGCTGAAGCCTGTCCGGATTCGCCGGGAGCGTGGCCTGGAAGATAAAATACGGATGGGTAATGAAGTTCCTGCCAACAAGATCATTCCCGTTGCCCAGCCCCCTGTTGTGCCCGCCGCTCTTGGAGCGCAGCAGTAGCTTGGCCGATTCGATCGCACCGGCCGCCACGATGACCCGTCCGGCCTTCACTTCAACCTTCTCATTGGTTGCCTTGTCGAGATACCGCACCCCACTCGCCTCAGACTCAGAAGACATGAGAATCTCCTCAACGATCGCCTCGTGTTGGATATCGAAATTCGGATAGTTCTCCAGCCGAACCATGTCATCCAGATAATTACCCGCGACGAAGCGGGCACCGAAGGGACAATACTTGCACGTGCCGGTCGTCTGGCACGGTGCATGGGAAGACGCGCTGCCGGAAATACCGCGCCGCGCGATTGGCAAGTGACTGTAAGTGACACCCGCCTTCTCCATCGCCCCGATCACCTGCCCATCCTCCAGCGTATAGGGAAAGTGCAGGTAGGGAAACGGCTCACTGCGCGGCACGACATTGTCATCCGCATCTCCAGCAACACCAATGAGGTGCTCGGACTGGACATAGTAAGGCTCAAGATCATCGTAGGAGATCGGCCAGTCGATTCCTTTATTCGTCCTCGTTTTGAGTTCAAAATCCTCAGGCTTCAGCCGGAAAGACCACCCGCCCCAGTGGACCGTCGACCCGCCGTAGGTCATCAGCCTTGCGCCCTGCAGCGGAATATCCCACGGTCCGACACTGGCATTCTCCGACGGATCATTCTCATCCCGGCTCGGGTAAGGCAGGTCCTGACAGAACGTGTAGGGGAGTTTACCCGTGATCAGGTACTCCTGAAACAGGCCGAAATCCTTCATCTTCACCTTCGGGCCGGCCTCCAGCATCAGGATCGAAGCATCAGGAAACTTCCCGAGAATCTTTGACGCCACCGCCAGACCGGCAACCCCGGATCCGATGATCAGCGTGTCATACGTATCTAATTTCTTCATAGGCTCGCTTTCGATGTCTCCACTCTCCTCCTACTCAATCGTGCGGTACGGCGTCTTCCCTTTGATGTTGGCCCCGCCGAAGTAACCCGGGTAGTTCTTAGCGCCGAAAGCCTCGAAGCCTCCCATCGCCAGTTGAAACAACACAAACTCATTGGAAACTTTGATCCGCGCCCTCTCGAAAGGAGTTGATGGCTGGATCTTCGGGTTCACGGGTTGGGTGAAAAGCTCCTTATAACCACCTTCCGTTCCGTAAAGATCCTGCAACTCTTCGATGACCACCTTTGCACCTTCGTATTCATTCAGGTAAACCGGATCGAGCTCGATCCGATTGTTCATGAAAGACAAAAGCTGCGATTGGTAGGAGGTATCATTGTCACCGGCATCCCCGTCCCTGAAGTCGCCGTTCTTCCAGAAATCCCCAATCGCGATGAACAGCTCCCACATACTGTCGAACAACTCCTGACTGACCGCCAGATCCGCCTTTTCAAAAGCGTTGGGTGAAGGGACATTGAACTTAGGTGTCATAACGTTGTCTGGAAGTTGAAGGTTGGATTAGGTGCCGAAAAAATTCCACGCCGCTGGTGCCTCGTGCGACGTGTAGATCTTCTGGTATTCCGGATCATAGACCTCGATCACCTTGTAGGTGCCCGAGGTGAGCCAGTCGCCTGGATTGAATTTGATAGCGTTGTCGGGGTCGACCGATTCCTTCACATGTTCGATCGTCAGCGATTGGATAAACACCTTGCCCCATGCCAGCCACTTCCCGTCCGGAGTGTTTTCGAAGAGGAACACCCTCACCGGGTCCGGCTGAAATGCCCGCGCCGCCGGCTTATTCTTAAAATGAAAAATCTTACCTTCGACGTCGGCCAGCGTCACAGGATTGACGATATGCCGCTCATAATTGAAAACGTCCGAGGGAAATCCCTGGTCGTGCTCCAGCACCAGTGAGTCGTTTATTTCAAAAAAGCTCCCCATTATTTTGGTTCCTTTCAGTCAATCAGGACGTCAATCTGTGACGTTCAGTGTACTGCTCCAACGCCAACGCTATAGATATCGCTTTCCCGGATCAAGATAAAAGTAGACCTCATCCTATCAATCGAAGGAGCCGTGCCCGCCCAACGAGTCAACAGGGTCTGATTGGCGAACCAACCCTGTTCGATCGATCATGAAGGATTCGGAATTCGGGATTCGGGGAGGGAGTTGAAGGTGCTGGGTTTCAGACCTGGGGACTGAAGGTGCCAGGTTTCAGGTTTCGGGGGTCAGGCTGGTCTGGCGCGGTCAGAACATGGGTGACACCGGCCGGAGCCGGCAACTCGCGGGACGTGGCACGGATTTGTAATCCGTGTTCGAAGCCTTTCAGCGCTTTGCTGCCAGCAATGCGGCGGCATCAGTTAACCGCTCCCTGCCTTGTTTGTGAAGCCCCCCCTTTCCATTCCCTTCTCCCCGGGACCGTCGAACACGGATTACAAATCCGTGCCACATTCTGGCGGGTCAGCCAGGTGGGGCGGATCGATCACCATTCACTTCAAGTTGAAACACAACGTGACAATTCTATCTCTGTGCTCTCTGTGTCTCTGTGCGACATCCTCTCTTCAGAGACTTTGAAAGCGTTGTTCGCTCCGACTGAGATGCGGCAATTCGCGGGACGTGGCACGGATTTGTAATCCGTGTTCGAAGCCTATCAGCATTTTGCTTTCAGCAATGCGGCGGCATCAGCCAACTGCTCCCTGCCTTGTTTGTGAAGCCCTCCCCCTTTCCATTCCCTTCTCCCCACGACGACTGTTGAACACGGATTACAAATCCGTGCCACATTCTGGCGGGTAGCGACTTTTCATTCATAGCCGTCGGTTTCAAAGTCCGTCGGATAAATCCGACGCTACGGCGAAAGGATATATACAATAAAAAAACAACGGCAGCCATGCCCCAGAGACGCCTCAGTCAGTCTCCGCAGCATGGCCACGTCGTTTCTTTTAATTAATTAATTAATTAGTTAATTAGTTATTCACTTCAGCTTCCGCTACTGGATGACGGCGCGGTGGATACGGAAGATGAACCCATGCTTGATGATCCGACAGATACGCTGGTGCCTGAGCTGCTGCCGCTGACGCTGCCAATACTACTGGTGGATGGCATGCTGGAACCGGAGCCGGAGCCGCCCAATGATGAGGTTGATCCAATGCTTCCAGTGCCCACACTTCCCACTGATCCAGCTGTGGAACCGGACAAGTCTTGAATGACTCCGCGTGGATTGCCCAGCAAATGTTGCTGCATGTAGAGCTCCAGCTTGTGGGACTGGTTGGGATAGGTTTGGGCAATCAAATTCAAGTTGTAGAACAACTCCTTTTTCAAGGCATTGAGCGCCTGACGTTTGTCGACCGCTGTGGCAACTTTTTGACCGGTTGATTCCTCGCTGGCTTCATAGACCTCCGCCCAGGCATCACGCAGCACCGTGATTTCCTCCACCAGCTCCAGTCCCAGATCAGCCTGGTGATCCACGATCCGGTCCACCAGGTTGTCGAGATGAATAATTACCTCGTCATCCGGAGTCGCCGAAAAGACGGTCCTTCCTAACGGGAAGAATTCCTTCATAGTCGCGGCATTCCCTCCGTAATAGGCAACGATCGATCCATAGACACGTTCCACATCACCGAGGAGTGATTTCCGGAACTTGGCCTTCACGATCTTCTTCGATTTCCGAATCCCGAAATGGCCGACATCCTCAACAAAGGCCTCGCTGAGGTTGTCCAGAATAACCGTCAACACGGCAATTCGTTCATTGAAGATCCCGCCGGGATTGTAGGCGATGAGTCGCTGCAGATGATCCGTCGCGAAGCGGCGGATTCTGGCAACACTGATACCCTGTCTCATGAAAGGGTTCATGATAAACGCTAATAATCTCATTATATACTTATTTTACTATTTGAATTAAGCAGGCGCTCTTCGCCTACCAATGAATAACTATTTCCTCATTCGTAAACCCATGCAAAAATAAACTTCAAAAAACTGCGACACGTACAACCCAATCTTAGGTACATATGGGCTGGGGGAGGTCGTTTTTGGGGTGAATTGGAAGGATTCGGGGGTCAGGATTCGGGATTCAGGGCGGGAAATGAAGAAGGTTTCGGGTTTCAGGTGTCAGGAATCGGGCTGGCGTAGAGGTAGGGTTCCGGGTGTAAACGTAGTACACTTGTTTTTGGCGTAAGAGAGATTTCGGAGCGGAGTTGGGAGAAGAGGTTTCGGATTTCGAGCGGGAACGCCGACGTCCCCGAATCGGCCGGAGAAGGCGGCGGCAGACCGGGGAAAGAAAGTTCCGAGTACCGGAGATCCGGCGGATGCAATTTTGTTGATGTTCCGACTTTGATTGAAGTCGGTGTGGGATTCTGAATAGGACGACTATCGGAAGGAAATTGCCAACCTTCGCCAGATAGCGTTGCACCGCCGTAGCACAGACACTTTTGTCTGTGGGTCAATAAAATCGGCGAAGCCGGAACCTTTTCGGAAGTTGCCCGGCCATTGGAATTGGCGGCTTCGCCGTTTATTATGGTCCACAGACAGGAGTGTCTGTGCTACGAGCCGGGGCAGCGCAAGTCGCCCTACGAACGAAGTCACTCATACATTCGACGTTCGCCCGAATGAGGTGATCGATCCCTGACACCCGAAATCTCTCTTACGCCAAAAACGAGTGGACTACGATAACATCTGGAACCCTACCCCTACGCCAGCCCGATCCCTGAAACCTGAAACCCGAAACCCGAAACCCGAAACCTTCTTCTTCTTTCCCTGACTCCTGACTCCTGACTCCTGACTCTGAATCCTGAATCCCGAATCCTGAATCCTGAATCCTGAATCCTGAATCCTGAATCCTGAATCCTTCTCCCCCCCCTCCCCAATTCGCTTCCTGCATTTGCAGTATGCCTCAAAAAACCCTTTTTTCTCGCCAGTGCATCTGCAGGGTCACCCAGAAAACATTTCTTCAGGCGCAGTGCATTTGCACTACGACCCAAAAACCATTTTTTCACGGCCAGTGCAAATGCACTGGCAGCATAAAAACGACATTTCACAGGCAGTGCAGATGCACTACTGCCAATAAGACACTTTTTGATCGGTAGTGCATTTGCATTGCGAACCAAAAAACGTTTTTTTGCCCACCCTTCATTTGCACTGCTGCCTGCAGGGCGTTTTTTTGGTTCACCCTGCATTTGCACCGCGAAATTTTGAGCCTTCCAGGGGAGTGACCTAAATTTTGCTGCGGTTCGCCTCCCACCGATACATCTACGCTTTTGTAAATCAGAGATCGGCGTCTGATTTGCTGTCAAACCGGTGATCTCAAAACCAACATCCGTCGAACCAACTCTCCAATAACAACTGCTTTTCTACGTCTGCATTGGATATTGAATTCGCCATCCATAAAGTTAAATTTAGGCGGAACCGTATGTCAGATAAAGAGAATAAGCCCCCCAAATACAAAGCACTCGAATCCTGTAACTGGGACCCCTCTCGCTCTATCCTCAGATCTGAAGTTGACACCGACAAGGAAAAATCAGTCTACATCGGACTTGTCAACCAAAACTACTCCGCTAACCATCCGCTCTTACCTAAACCGAATGGCGCGAGACAACTGAAGCGCAGTGAAGATAACTCCAATCTCTTGAGATACGTTCAATCGGAGCAGAAAACCTCGTGATGAACATTGCACTAATTGGTGAAGCCGACTTAGAAAAAGTCGACGATCTTGGGAAGCGATATCGCAAAACAATTGGATTTCTTACTCGAGAAACCCTTCTGGATTACCTACGGAGAAACCGAGTATTAGGAGCTTGGACAAATGCGGGAAACCTTGCAGGCTACCTACTGTTCGCAGACTATCCCGACCGTTTTCGAATAGCCCAACTCTGCGTAGATGAAGAGTTTCAGGGTCAAGGGATAGCGCGCCAATTGATTGACTCCCTAAAAGTGAGGACGACCCAGCAAAAGGTGATCAAGTTACGCTGCCGACGGGATTTTCCCGCTCATCATATGTGGCCAAAGCTTGGCTTTATACCATTGGAAGAAAAGGCTGGAAGATCTTCGAATGGGCATCCACTGACTCTCTGGTGTTATCGTCTCGCTCAAGATGACGAATTGGGTTTATGGAAGGCAGAGGAATCTGATGAGGTCCTTGATGTCGCAGTCGATGCCCAAATTTTCTACGATTTTGATGAAGTGGATTCGCCTAAGTCTCTTATCTCGAAAGGGCTTCGAAATGACTTCCTTGTTGATTCGCTCAAACTGTGGATTACCGACGAACTATTTATTGAAATTGATCGACACCTCTCTGGGGAGCAGCGGAAGCGTTCCTTCGAACTTGCACACGGAATATTTAGAATTGATCATGACCGTGATCTCGCTGAACAGTTCGCCGAAAAGCTGAAAAAAATTCTACCTACGGCAAAGCCCAGCGATCTATCTGACATTTATCATCTAGCGAAAACCGCTGCGTCAGACGTCAGAGTATTTGCAACTAGAGATGAAAGAATTCTTAAGAATGCGGTTCCAATTCAAGGCGCAACAGGATTGACGGTAATTCACCCAGTCGAACTCATCACTTCACTTCATGAAGAAACCGAGAAGCAGTCATATTCTCCGTCAAGGGTTTCAGGCATGGGGCTACTCTGGAAGAGGATAAGTGCAGACGTGTGCGCAGGTCTTCCTGAGGGCATCTTTTTAAATGAGGGAGAAACTAAAGGGAAATTTGTTGAAAGCCTCCGATCCTTCCTATGCCGTCCTGACCAGTTTAGGTGCGAACTGTTGTGGTCAAATGAAACACCTACAGCCATCCGCGTTCTTGATAAGTCGAGTTCGAAAGAGCTGTCTGTTCCATTTGCCAGAATCGCCCGAGCTTCGGACATTAACTTGTTTGGACAGTTCCTGATTGCCGATACTCTTTCGGTTTCAGTTTTCGAAAATCGAAAATTAATTGAGTTCAAGGTCGCTAATATATCTAGCCAACTCGAACCAATGCTCCTCAAAATGGGGTTTATTGAAGACGGAAACCGATTCGTAAGATTCACTTTTAGTGACATCCTGCCTCGCAGTGAGGCAGTGCGGGAAATTGCCTCGCTAGCACCGTCGTTGAAAACGCGGTATGAAGCATTTTCAGAGTTAAGCCTTGAACAACATTGCGCACCTCTGGTTTCCCAAAAAGACATGCCATGCTTCCTCGTTCCCATTCAGCCTACCTTTGCTATGGGATTGCTCGATCAGGCGCAGTCTGCGGTAGACCTTTTCGGGGGGGATCCGTCGGTCCTCCTTCGTTGGGAGAACGTCTATTACCGAAAGAAGAGCTGCCATAAGATGCTCCGCTCACCGGCAAGGATTATTTGGTACGTCAGCGGGAAAGACGCTGCAGTTGTTGCAGTATCTCACCTCGACCAGGTTGAGATCGATGCTCCAAAACCCTTATTCCGTAAATATCAGAGATTTGGAATACTTGAATGGAAGGACATCTTCAAGTTTTGCGGCAAAGATATCACAAAGGATATTATGGCCCTAAAATTCTCTAGAACTTTTACATTTCGACATCGAATAACTCTTCAGGAGCTACGAGAAGTTTTCAAAAGCGATGAAATTGGAGAATCTCTTCAGTCGCCTTCATCGATTCCATTCACTACATTCAAGAAACTTTTTCATCTTGGATTCCCTGATCAATCATGAGCATCAACGCCCCACCATTACTCATTTCACTTAAGCCAAATTACGCCGATCTCGTTTTTTGCGGTCTTAAAACGGCAGAATTACGCCGCCGCATCTCAACCTTCGTTGAGAATCGAGATGTTTTCGTATACGTCTCGAGTCCAGTAATGAAGCTCCGTGGAGGGTTTCGCGTAGGCCAAGTATGGTCGGGTTCTCCTCAGGAAATCTGGTCTACAGTTTCAAACCTCGCCGGAGTGTCTCGAGAGGTGTTTGACGACTACTATGAAGGCAAAAACGTCGCGTTTGCCCTTGAGATCATCGACGTTTGGGAGTTCGAAAACCCAATGTCCTTAGAGGACCTCAGAAAGCGCTTCCCCAACTTTGTTGTTCCACAATCATACCGCTATCTGAAGCCCAATGAATGCCGTTCGTTTCGGAATCTGAAACGAGCCGAACGATTGGAGATCCAACAAATCGGAAGTTGAGGATTCACGCAGTCTCAAAAACGAAGCACAAGTTGAGATTTAACAAAATCTTCAGACACTAACGCGGACCACAAACGAGGCTTTTCAGAATGGCCTGGCAACCATTTTGTGCTAAACCTACTCCCGTGAGCGACCGCACTAGAACTCCCCTTCTCATTCCGGAGACTCTTGAGGATGATGGCATTCTCATTGGATGGTCTTTGGAGCATGAATACCGTTTCCCGCCGATCGGGTTTCACTACGGCAATGAACGTTTCACCCCGGCCAAGGGGTTTCTGAACCCGGTGATTTATGAGCGGGAAGGTCATTTGATGACGATCGCGCCAACGGGCGCCGGTAAGGGAACGGGTTGCATTATCCCGACTTTGTTGCGGCATCAGGGGCCGGTGATTGTGATCGATCCCAAGGGGGAGAATGCGGCGGTGACGGCGCGGCGGCGCAAGGAGTTGGGACAGAAGGTGGTGATCCTGGATCCGCTGGATATCGTGGAGGGGGAAACAGACCGGCTGAACCCGTTTGATCTGCTGGACCGGGACAGTCCTTCGCTGACGGATGATGTGGCGATGCTGATCAATATTCTGGTGCCGGATGACATCGCGTCGAAGGACCGCTTCTGGGTTTCGCGGGGACAGCAATTGTTGATCGGGCTGACGCTGCATCTGATCATTGATCATACCTCGGATCATCATCATCCGGCTGCGTTAAAGGATATTGTGAATCAGGGGCCGAAGCGGCTGGGGGAGATTGCTGAGGCGATGATGAAATCGGAGCACCCGGATGTGCGGTCGATCGCCAGTAATATGCTGATCCCGGCTCCGGAAACGTTTGGTGGAATTCTTTCCTACGCGCAGGATGCGATCAGTTTCATGCGGGGGGATCTGGTGGCGGCTTGCACGAAGGATTCGACGTTTTCTTTTGATGAAATTACGCGGGGTGATCCGCTCTCGCTGTATCTGGTGATCCCGTCGGAGAAGCTGGAGTCTCATGGTCCGCTGTTGAAGTTGTGGATCGGGTCGCTGATCGCTGCGATCACGAGACGCCAGGCGGCACCGCCGCAACCAACATTGTTTATTCTGGATGAGGCGGCGCAGCTTGGCCCGCTGCCTCAGTTGCGGCAGGCGATCACGCTGCTGCGCGGGTATGGTCTGCAGACGTGGAGTTTCTGGCAGGATGTGAGTCAGTTGCAACGGCTGTATCCGGCGGACTGGGAGACGATGGTGAATAACTGCAAGGTGCTGCAGGCTTTTGGCTCGAACAATATGAATGCGGCTCGCGGGGTGGCGTCGCTGACGGGTTATCCGCGGCCTTGGGAGGTACTGGATCTGGATTTCAATGAGATGATCCTCCTGATCGGCGGGGATGAGGCGGTGATCGCGCAGCGCCCGGATTATCTGAAGGATCCGATTTTCCGCGGGATGTATGATTCGAACCCGCGGCACCGGAGTGATATCGATATCATGCCGAAGCCGCAGAAACCGCAGCGGATTTATTCGCGTCCGCCGAAACCGCTTCGTCAATCGGCGGGAGATCCGATGAATCCGCCGATTCCGCTGTGGTCGAAGCCGGAGAGGAATGCGATGAATGAGGTGGTCGCGGTTCATCCTCTCGAGGGGGCAGAGTTGAGAGAGAAGATCTCCGTCAGTCTGAAGCGCGGCAAGTTGAAGGAGTGGCCGGTTTTCCCTCTGATCCCGGGCAAGTGGGAGGATGTCCGGGCACCACAGGCGGTGACGATGCTTGCTGAGCTCTGGCCGAAGCTGGTCCCGAATTTCGGGCTGGGCCTGAAGGGGATCGATATGGTCCGGCGGTTGTCGCTGCCTTTTTATCCGGATTCCAGTCTGTGTGAGGCGCACTGTCGCAACGTCGATGGCTTCGCCGGCTATCTGACGTGGATTGCGACGAAGGACACGTGTATTCACCTGACGGGTAGCTCGCCCCCGATCCATAATCTGAATTACCAGTTGCCGCTGAAGCTTGAGGATGCGGATATGGCAAAAAGTTACCTCAAGTTTTTCTGCCTGGTGGTTCACGGCTCGGGCGGGGCTTTCCAGATTGTGGAATCACTGGACGAGGTGCGGTTCGAAAGCGGGGCGGAAAAGCCGGAGTTGTCTGATGAAGTGGTGGCACGGATAAAGCCGTGTGAGGTGGAGCGGGTCGAAGGGGAAAAGGAGGGAGATAAAGATGGAAAGAGTAAAAGGAAAGACGGTAGCTCTGATAGCGGCTGGAAAGTGAAAGCCACGGTGCAATATGCCAATGCGCTGTTTGAGTCGACTTTTATGGTGGTGGAGAGTGGTATGGTCCAGATGCTTGATGATGAGCCAATCATTGATGATTTGCCGCTGCTGTCGGAGGTGTTCGAGGATGGGATGCGGATTCGCCGACGGTCGCTGGATTTTAAATAAGTCGGTAGGGGGGGCGGTGACTTTCCCTTCATCAAAAAGGACTTGTGAGATCGGGGCGATGTCCGTGGCTGAGGTATGAACATCGCCTTCGATATTGATGACACCATCACGGCAAAGCCACGGCTGTTCGCTGCGATTTCCATAGCAACAGCAGCGAACCGGGTCATCATCGTAAGCAGTCGCTCCAACACGGAAGAATGCCGGCGGGAAACGCTTGATGAATTGGGCCGGTATGGAGTTCATCATCAGGGTTTGTATTTGCTGGATGATGGGCCGGAGATCCGGGAGCGTTGTCCGCATTCAGATCTGGACTGGTACCAGAAGTATCTATGGCAAAAGGTGGAGATCTGTGTGCGGGAGGAAGTCGATGTGGTCTTTGAAGACGACGTCAAGGTGATCGAGTTGTTCAAACGCTACGCTCCGGGAATTCTGATCCTGCAAGTGCATCGCTCAGGGGACTGAACGAATGGGGAAACTACTGAGATCTGAAACAATAATTCGATCCCAAAGTGAATGCAGGTAACATACTCGGCAGTTGATGACCGATATTCACCATCCCCCTGATCTAACTCAACGCTTTCGGATGGAAGTGTGGTTTCCCGAACCCGGCGAACCTGAGGAATGGGATGCGATCAACTCTTTCTCTCATCCGCTCGAAGCGGTTCGCGGATGCTCTGAGTGTCTGGAGGCGGTGAAGGATCTTCTCGGCACTTCTTTTGGCGATGACCTGGAACCTTCCTACATCCACATTCGAATCCGGGATGCGGCGGCAAGTGCTGTAGTTCTCTGGGAGGATGAGAACGGGGCCCTTCAGGCCGCTCCTGACTTTCTTTCGTAATGCCTTTAATTTACTGAAACTTTTGCACTGATCCTGCTATCCAGAACAACGCGGGAAACAGATGTGAAATCTCTGCTTGCCGAACGCCTTTATGGCGCGACTCAATAGGGTCGCTTCCAAACTCCATTGTATGCAAAAGCCCCTCCCCTCACAGAGTGCCGGGAATACGGCAGAGAACCATCGTCGCCTGATTTCAGAGAACGATGCCTTGATCCTTTCCAGTGATCTCGATAACGGGCAGCCGATTGTAGCGGCTCGGACAGCCATTTACACCAATGCCATTGCTGAATGGGCGGCGGAGCAGCAGGCGGAGTTTGGCTATGACCGTCCGTTCGCGGTAGCGGCGATCGGGGGCACGGGTCGCAGTGAGCTGACGCCCTACTCTGATCTGGATCTGGTGTTTCTCTTCGAGGATGGTGTTGATGAGGAGACGACTTGCGCTTTTAACGAAAAACTCCAGGCGCAAACGCTGCACGGTCCGGATTTCAAAAACCGGTTCGGATTTACGATCGGTGCTCAGCCTTTTGGCTTTGATGATGCGCGGGACCTCGAAGGCAAACAACTCAACGCCTTTCTCGATCTGGCTCCGATCTATGATCGAGGAGGGTTAACGGAGGCTTTTCGCGAACAAATCCGGAAGGACTTTGATCCCTTTGAGCATTTCCTTCACGTGCGGAGGTTTTGGCGTCAGTTGCGGGAACAGGCGAGTGCGATCGCGGAGCGGATCGATCATTTTGATATCAAGAATGACGGCCTGCGTTTGTTTCTCGGTGGTATCTGGACGCTTGCGGGCCGCGACTTTGTGCACAGCAGTGCGATCTACGAAAACCTGGAGGATCCCCGGGTTCTGGAAGACTATTATTTTCTACTGCGTTTGCGGTCATGGATTCATCTGCGTAAGCCGTCGGACGGCAGTGGCCCCACCGCGTTGGGAAATCACGCGGAAGATGTCATGGAGTTCGAAGATTTCGAATCACTGGGCGACTGGCTCGGTGAAGATTCGAGCGATCAGGAACGGTTTGAGTTCGGGGACATTGTTCGTTCACGCCTGCTGACGGCACGACGTCGTATCGCGTCGTTTGCCCGCGGGGTGATTGAGAGTGAGCTGCGCCCGGGGCGACGGATCTCACCGGGGCACCCGGTAGCTCTCGGTGCGGGCGGGCTTTACCACGCGGAGCCGGAAACCTGTATCACGCCCAATGATCAGAGCCGGGCCGCGCTTTCGCTCCTGCTGATCGCCCAGCGTTATAATTTGCCGATCGATCCCTCGGAGTTGCAGACGACCTTTCACCGTGCCGGCGACTGGCTCGAGCCGGTGCCGGAGCTCGGTAAGTTGTTCACTGAGCCAAGAGGCAGTATTGCAAAAACTTTTGAGTTTCTCGCCCAGCTGCCGGGAGCGGAGGACCGGTTGTTCCCTGGCTATGCGAAGTTTGAGTCATCGATCGACGAGCGTGTCCGCCTGGAAAGACTCACTCTGCGCGGGCCACTGGAGCGGAAGAAGATGAAGGCGCTGGAGGTAATGCGAACCGAAGGGCGGAAGTTGCTTGATGACGCAAGGGACACGGACAAGCTCACGGATGTGGCCTATGACATTCAGGTGGAAGTCGAGGCGGCCCTGCTGTCGCAAACTCACCTGGCGGCGATCCGGCTGGCGATCAAGACAAAGCGTCTCCCGGTGACATCGGATGATCAGTTGGCCCGGGATGATGAACGCCGCAGTCTGGCGGACCGCTTCTCCAGCGGGTTCTCCGGCATGTCGCTGGAAAAGTATTACGCTGAGTGTTTCACGGGAGCGGAGTTTGATCCGAGGATTCTTGAGCTGACTCAGTTTCTTGTCGATAACCGGGGAACGTTCCGCAAGATCGCCGAGGCTGGATTGATCGACGAGCGGCAGGTGGGGCGGCTGCTGAAGAGCTGCGACGGGGATCTCGATCGCCTGCGGGCGCTCTATGTGTTTACCCATGCGGATCGTCATTCCTGGAAGTCCCCCACCAAGGAGCCAACGCGTTTCTTTAACATTCGGGAGCTTTATGCGAAGGCGAGAATGCCGGAGGGCAAACAGTTGACCACTGACAGCCTGCTTCGGAGCGGCGGTTACCAGGATCTGGAATCGCAGGAAATACTCAAAGATTTTGGCGATGATTTCTTCAGAGGGATCTACCGACACTACGCGATTCGGTTTGGTGCCTACCTGTTGCGGCTGAAGGAGAACAAACCTTCCACCAAGCCGCGGGTGGCCACCATTCGCGAAGGCACGGCGGTGATTCTCGGAGTAACAGCGCGAGATGACCGGGGACTGGCGGCTTCTATCAGTGGTGCGCTCTGGAAACTGGGCGTCAATCTGACGCAGGCGCATATGTTTTCGGCAACCAATCATGGATTGGTGTTGGACTTTTTTCATCTTGCGCCACCTGACCCGGAAAATATTCCCGAAACCGCGCCCGGTCCTGAACTGAGTCGTCTGGTAGAGGCCGCGATCATTGAACGAAAGCACGTCAGCGCTGCCGACGAATTCACTTTGCCCGAGGTTGCGCATCGCGTCACGCTTACCGAATGGCGTCCGGGGTTGTACTGCCTCAAGGCAGAGACGGAAGATGCGGCCGGAGCTCTGATTTATGTGTTGTGCTATAAGGCGAGCCGTCGCCTGAAGTCAGACATTCACGGGCTGACGGCCCAGACCGGACGCTATGCAGCGACGGTATCGGTCTACCTGACTTTGCCGGAGGGACTGTCTTTGAAAGAAGCGCAATCCATCGTGGCCGGTTGGGGCAGCTGAGAATTTTCGCTGCCCTTCCTGACATTGCAGCTTCGCAGTACCGCTGATTGGGCGGAACGGTCGCGTTCTACCCAAGAGCAGCGCCATCTATCAATCCTCATCACGACATCATCACCGTAATGATCCAGTATTGGATAAATCAAAGTTCTTGACTCAGTCCAGAACTTGAGTCATTCTGATCACATGTCCGATCCAGCAGAGCTTCTTCGAGCCCATGGTGTCCCCGTCACAGCCCAGCGTATTGCCGTCCTGAAGGCGGTTTCGGCGTTGTCTCACAGCACGGCAGATAAGATAGCCGAAGAAGTTCGGTCCAACATCGGCACGATTTCACGTCAGGCTGTTTACGATGCGCTCGGGATGTTGACCAAAAAAGGACTCATCCGCCGCATTCAACCAGCCGGGTCACCCGCCCTGTTTGAAGACCGGGTGGGCGACAATCATCACCATGTGATTTGCCGGAGTTGTGGAACCACCGCGGATGTGGATTGCGCGGTCGGAGAAACGCCCTGTCTGACTGCGGCGGATGACTCCGGTTTTAAGATCGACGAAGCGGAGGTGATCTACTGGGGCATTTGTCCCGATTGCCAGTCGGATTCGTAACAGCAACAAGAGAGCAGCCCTCTCAGTCCAAAAACCCAACCTGAAACTGAAACAAAATGAGAAACAAACCAACCACAAGTGAGTGCCGGGGCATGTCCGGAACCCGGAGTCGGAAACACATGACGAGGCCGCTATGGCTAATCGCCACAGCGCTCACCTTTTTTCCCCTTATGAGTGAAACCCGAGCCCAGGATGCGGCGGATAAAAAAGCCGGTGATCCCGCCAAGTGTCCTGTGATGGGCAAACCGGCCGGCCCCCATCGAGTCACCTCAGCCGGTGGTATGTCCAACGGAGACTGGTGGCCGAATATGTTGAACTTGAAAATTCTTCACCAGAACTCTGCCAAGGGAAATCCTCTCGGTAAAGATTTCGACTACGCAGCAGAGTTTAAGAAGCTCGATCTGGAAGCAGTAAAGAAAGACCTGAAGGACCTGATGACTGATTCCCAGGACTGGTGGCCGGCAGACTACGGGCACTACGGTCCGTTTTTTATCCGGATGGCCTGGCACAGTGCGGGCACCTATCGGGTAACAGATGGTCGGGGCGGAGCTTCAGACGGCACACAGCGATTTGCCCCGCTCAACAGCTGGCCGGACAATGGTAACCTCGATAAAGCAAGACGGTTGCTCTGGCCGATCAAACAAAAGTATGGTCAGAAGATTTCCTGGGCTGACTTGATGGTGCTAACCGGCAACGTTGCCCTGGAGTCCATGGGCTTCAAAACATTCGGCTTTGCCGGCGGTCGCGAAGATGTGTGGGAACCGCAGGAAGACATCAACTGGGGTCCCGAAACCGAGTGGCTGGGCGACAAGCGCTACACGGGTGACCGGGTACTCGACAAGCCACTGGGCGCTGTCCAGATGGGATTGATTTATGTGAACCCTGAAGGGCCGAACGGCAATCATGACCCGCTTTCGTCTGCAAAAGATATTCGTGAGACCTTTGCCCGCATGGCAATGAATGATGAAGAAACCGTAGCTCTCATCGCAGGTGGTCACACATTCGGAAAAGGCCATGGTGCCGTCACCCCGGATAATCTGGGACCGGAGCCGGAAGCCGCTCCGCTTGAAGCTCAGGGCTTCGGCTGGATCAACTCACACGGCAAAGGCAACGCGGAACATACTCTCACCAGTGGTCTTGAAGGCGCATGGACCAGCACCCCGGCCAATTGGTCGCACTCTTACCTGACCAATCTATATGCTTTCGAGTGGGTGAAACAGGAAACACCGGCAGGAGCGACTGTATGGGTTCCCAAGGACGGGGCCGCAGCAGGCACTGTTCCTGACGCTCATATCGAAGGAAAGACTCACGCTCCGATCATGTTCACTTCTGATCTCGCGCTGAAAGAAGATCCTGAGTATGCCAAGATCACGAAGCGTTTCCTTGAGAATCCGGACCAGTTTGCTGATGCTTTTGCAAAGGCCTGGTACAAGCTGACCCACCGGGATATGGGCCCTGTTTCCCGCTATCTTGGAGCAGATGTTCCAAAGGAGCAGTTGCTTTGGCAGGATCCCGTTCCTGAAGCGGACTATGCAATGATCGATGATGCTGACGTGGCCGCTCTCAAAGCAAAGCTGATCGGCTCCGATCTCTCCATCTCAGAACTGGTATCTACAGCATGGGCATCTGCTTCCACCTTCCGCGGCAGTGACAACCGCGGTGGCGCAAACGGAGCGCGTATCCGTCTCGCACCCCAGAAAGACTGGGAGGTAAACCAACCTGAAAAGCTCGCCAGGGCATTGACTGTCCTCGAGAAGATCCAGAGTGACTTCAACAACGCCCAGACAGGCGACAAGAAGGTTTCTCTCGCTGACCTCATTGTTCTCGGTGGATGCGCTGCGATTGAAGAAGCGGCAAAGAAGGCAGGACACAACGTAAAAGTCCCCTTCTCACCCGGACGCACCGATGCGACGCAGGAGATGACCGATGCCGAAGGTCTGGCAGTTCTTGAGCCAACAGAAGACGGATTCCGTAACTTCCTCGGCCATGAACTTGACCGGCCCGCACCGGAAGATTTGGTCAACCGCGCACAGCTGCTCACTCTCACAGCACCGGAGATGACAGTTCTTGTCGGCGGAATGCGCGTTCTTAATACCACCGTTGGTTTCCCTGAACTGGGTATTCTCACCGACAAGCCTGAGACGCTCACCAATGACTTCTTTGTCAATCTGCTCGACATGAGCACCAAGTGGGAAGTTTCAGAAATGTGCGAACATTTCTACGAAGGAAAAGATCGGAACACCGGCGACGCGAAATGGAAGGCAACCTCGGTTGACCTTGTGTTCGGCTCCAATTCACAGCTGCGGGCGATCGCTGAAGCCTACGCAAGTTCTGACGCTGAGGAGAAGTTCGTCAATGACTTCGTAGCCGCGTGGAACAAGGTGATGAACCTTGACCGGTTCGACCTTGACCAGAAGGCTGACGCCAACCTGGCGTCCAAATAATTCAAGCTTCACAGAACCAAATTCATTCACGAGCTGCCCGGGGATGTTTCTCCGGGCAGTTTTGTTTCTCCCTCGAACTACAGCGACGCCCGGCACTTCTTCAACTTCACAGCACAGGCTTTGTAATTGGGCTGACGGGAATACGGATCGACAACCTGATTCGTTAAGAGATTGGTTTCAGCATAGTGCATCGGAAGAAAAACCCGTCCCTGACCCACGGTTGCCGTGAGAAACGCCATCACCCTGACCGTCCCGCGCCGGGAGCTGACTTCAACCGTGTCACCATTTCCGATACCGAGCTTTTCTGCATCAGCAGGATAGATTTCGGCGTAGTTGTTTTGGGGATACAGTTTACGCAGAATTGCAGACTTCCCTGTCCGGGTCTGGGTGTGCCATTGAGCTGAACTCCCCCGGCCGGTAAGTAATTGCATAGGGTATTCCCGGTCCGGTGGTTCCGGGTTTGGCAACGGCCGCTCGTAAACAAACCGGGCCCTCTGATCCGGCGTGAAGAACTTGCCGTCTTCAAACAATCGTCGTTCGGGCTGAATCTTTTCCGACTGTGACTCTGGTACTGGCCACTGGGTGCCACCACGCTCATCAATTCTCTTATAACTTCCGATTCCGGTAATGTCACATGGCTGGCCGGCACTCAGATCTTTCAGTATTTCAAATGCAGCCTCGGGTGAAGACCATCGGTCGATCCAGTCACCACAGCCCCAGGTATTCGCCAACAAACGAAAGATGGAAAAGTCAGCCAACGCCTGGCCCGGAGCGGGACTCAATTTCTTGACGAGTCCAATACGCCGTTCAGAATTGATAAAGGTCCCATCTTTCTCTGCCCAGCCGGCCGCCGGTAATACCAAGTCCGCCAACTGAGCCGTCTCGGTCGTGGTGTAGAGATCCTGAACCACCAGAAAGTCGAGTTTCTTCATCAACTCCTTAAAGCGGCCACGATTCGTCCACGAATGAGCCCCGTTAGTTGCCACGACCCACAGCGCTTTTATTTTACCCGATTCAATCCCATCGATGATTTCATCATACGCCATGCTCCGTTGATCGGGAATCCTGCTGACTGGTATGTCCAGAATATCCGCCACCTTTTCACGATGAGATTCATTTGTGAAATCACGCCCGCCGAGAAGACTTGTGGTGTTGCTGAAAAGCCTCGACCCCATCGCATTGCACTGCCCCGTGATGGAATTTGCCCCCGTTCCGGGCCGCCCGATATTTCCAGTCATCAGAGCGAGATTGATAATCGATTGCGCGGTACGGGTCGCTTCATATCCCTGGTTAACTCCCATCGTCCACCAGAACGAAACCCGCTCCTTTGTCCCAATCAGCTCTGCAATTCGCTCAAGTTCATCGACGGAGATCCCGGTTTTTTCGGAAACCACCTCGGGGCCGAACTCCGCTGCGAACTCGGTAAAATCGTGGTAACCCGCGGTGTGTTGTTGGATAAAATTGTGATCGACATACCCACGGCGAATCAGCAGGTGAGCAATCCCGTAAAAGAATATCAAATCCGACTTGGGAGCCAACGGCACATGTTTGGTCGCCTGCATCGCGGTTTCGGTCCGGCGGGGATCGATCACAATAATTTCAGGCGACCGCTTGTTACGCAACACGCGCTGCCACATGATCGGATGTGCGATACAAAGATTGGATCCAACCAGAACAATGACATCTGATTCTTCAAAATCCGCGTAAGTGTATGGCGGGGCATCGAAACCAAATGATTCTTTGTAGGCAGTTACAGCAGTCGCCATACACTGCCGCGTATTGCCATCCCCGTGGATCATTCCCATTCCAAACTTCGCAAACGCACCGAGAAAAGCCATTTCCTCCGTGCAGATCTGGCCGGTGCTGAGAAAAGCGACTGACTCCGGGCCGTGATGCTCCTGCACCTCTCGCATTCGTTTGCAAAAAACATCGGCTGCATCACTCCAATCAACAGGCTTCAACTCACCATCCCTGGCATCTCGAACCAGTGGCGTGGTCGCCCGGTCAGGCGCGGCCAGCGGGGCCAGAGATTCCCATCCCTTCGGACAGGCCATTCCGAGATTAACCGGGTAGTCTGAATCAGGCGTCAGGTTAACCGGAGTTCCGTCTTTCAGGTGAACCTTAAGCGAACATCCAGTCGAGCAATACCCGCAGACAACCGAACTTGTCGAATCAGGCGCCATTTTCTTCGGCACCTGCCCCAGCCCGAAGTTCCCCGGTTCTCGAACCAGCTTTTCAGTCAGGGGGCCCTTGAAAGCCCTTATTGGAAAACGATCCAACAGGGTCTGCTTGTCGAACAAACCCTGTTCACCCGTAGCGGTGCTTTTCTTTGTGGCCTGGATCGCTGACGACATGGAAGTCTGAGATTTAAGATTTGATGCCACCCGGCATCTTGGGTTCATCTACAGCGCGAAAGAAGATTGAACGCCCTGCGATTTCTGAGATTAGAAATAGTCCGCCCGACACCAACGGGAACATCACTGACGCCAATAATGCTGACGTCCCTGCGATCGTTCTGACTATCAGCGTTCTCTTGAGTGGTCCGGACATGAGAAGCCCGGATTTTCTGTAGGCATCGATTTTTCCCTGCAACACCCGACCATCGAAAATCATGGTCAGCAGAATCGGCACAGCGGCCAATACCGGAGCAACAGACAGCGCCAGCCCCATTCCAAGCGCTGTGGCATAAAATCGCAGCAGTGTAGGTTTAAGCCTCCAAAAAGGTCGACGGGTGTCAGCATAAACCATCACCGAAGTGAATACCCCGGCCAGCCCCAGCAAAGCCGCTCCACTGCCTGACAATAAGACAATCCAGTTCGGCGCAGAAAAGAGGACCGAAGCAAAGAACAGGGCATAGGCTCCCGACCAGGCACCGAAAACGATAATTTCACGACTGAGCCAGGATTTTCTCCAGCCAAGAAACGCACGCCACGCCTGAGTCGGCCGTCCCAGATGAAGAACACTCGCTCCCAACCCGGCAAACGCCAATCCCAAGCCGATAGCTAACTGAACAATGCCTGTTTCGACATTGAGGAGTCGCTGCAGCCAATCCACAAATGCAATCCCCGCTCCGGCCTGCGTAAGCACTAACATTGCCACCAGCGGAAAATGCCCGTGTGCAGATTGAAGCGACTCTGCATCTGCCGGAGCCGGCTCCACACTCTTGTTCAAATTTAGAAATTGTGTTGTCGGCTTTGTGTAATCGGAAGTCACCGTCCCTGGAAGTAAGGTGACTCCCCCTGTTGAAGAAGCGATCACCTCTTCCACTTTAACAATCTGGATCTTGATTGCTTCATTGGGACAAGCTTGAACACATGCCGGCGCTTCTCCTTCAGCGAGCCTTCCATGACACATGTCGCATTTGCGGACGATGCCAAGCTTCACATTAAACTTCGGCACTTCGTAGGGACACTTCAGTTCGCAGTAGCGACACCCCATGCACTGGTCATCCAGGTGACGGACGATACCGGTTTCGGCATCTTTCTCATACGCCAGTGTCGGGCAACCCTCAGCACAGGCTGGGTCAGCGCAATGATGACAGGCCGTCGTTACAGTCTGCTGTGTGGCTTCACCATCCGCTCTACCGTAAAGGGTCCCCACATCCCGCCAGGATTCTTCGTCATCCAAGCCGTTCAAACTGTGACAAGCCGATACACAAGCCTTGCATCCACTGCAGGCATCCAGATCCACCTGGAAAGCATACTGTTCGCCGACTCCCGGAGTGGATAGCGGAATCAGCTCACGGTATTGCTTTGCCTGAATCGGCTCCGTAGCATTTTCATGACGTTGCGCAAATCGCTCCACTGCAGTGAGATTCTGCTGATCCGCCAGCAGTTCATCGACAAGGGAATGAGTCGCGATCAGGCTCATGCAGCTATGGCGTCGCCTCCAGACAATACTTCCAGAGTCATGGCCTCCAGGGCCTCGATTTCATGTCTGGTCGAAAAGTCCAAAAACGTTTCCCCCGACTCCCGGTTCGAAAGGTAGGCTGTAAGCAGCGCGAGGATCTTAAGGTTCAACTCTTCCCCCGCTGGAACGCTCTTGAACAATTGACGCCCGAATCGCTTTTTATCTGCCCCGAATCCACCTCCGACGAACACGTGATACCCCTCCACCGGTTCGGACTCCCCTTCCACCGCGACTTTACAGGCAAGCATTCCGATGTCCCCAATGTAGTGCTGAGCACAGGAGTGCGGGCACCCTGTCACATGAATGTTTAAAGGCTGATCCAAAGTGATCCGCTCCTCCAAAAACTCCACCACCTGAATGGCGTGTCCCTTGGTGTCTGAGCTTGCAAATTTACAGTAACGATTACCGGTGCAAGCGGCGACTCCACCGCGAATGAAACTGGCTTCTGTCCCGAGCCCCGCTTCAGCAAGCTTTGCTCTGGCTTCGGGAATCTTTTCGGTCGGAATATTCGGAATGATCAGATTTTGGAAGATCGTCAACCGCAGCTCTCCTGTACCAAATTCCTCAGCCACATTGGCGATCGCCCGCGCTTCATCTGACTGCAGAATCCCAACCGGCACATAAACCCCCAACCAACTGAGTCCCTCCTGCTTTTGTTCGTGCGCATTGATGTGGGCGTGGGGCACCGCGGGCTTTTCGTGGGGAACGATCAAATCATTGAAAACCGGGTCGGAGAAATCAAAGCGGGGAAGAGCTTCATCCAGCAGCGCCTCAGCTTCCTGAAGATATTTCTCGAATCCCCATTCCTTAATGAGATAGATCATCCGGGATTTACCCCGATTCGTTCGATTGCCGTTCGCAATGTATACGCGGATCAGAGCTGAAATAACTTCAACTGAATCCTCGGGTGCACAGATGGCACCACAGTCTTCGGCGAACTCCTGGTGACCCGTAACTCCTCCCAGGAGTAATCGGAAATACACTCCTCCCTTAATTTTTCCGTGAAGCGGATGTCCTTCCGGCGGATCTCTCAATTCGACTGCCCGCAAACCAATGTCGTTTGTATCCTCAGCGACTCCGACGATTCCACCACCATCGAAAGACACGTTAAACTTCCGGGGAAGATCATAGAATTCCGGTTGGTTAATGATGACATGCGCCAGGTCTTTAACGAAAGGCGCAACGTCGATCAGTTCGTAAGGATCAAACCCAGCCGTCGGGTTTGAAGTGAAGTTTCTCAGATTGTCCGCACCCGAGCCGCGAGAATGCAGGCCGCAATCTTGAATCCGTCTGAGCAACTCCGGAGTGTCTTTAGGTTGGATCACCCGCAACTGGAAATTGTTTCGAGTCGTTACCTGAAGATAACTCCAGGCAAGATCGTCGGATATTGAAGCAAGCTCACGCAGCTGATGGGAACTGACAAAGCCGCCCGGCATTCTAAGACGACACATGTATCCTTCATGAACAGGCGCCAACCAGAAGAGGCCGTTCCATTTGAACCGAAAAATATCCTCCTTTTGCGGTGCCTCGTTCGTTTTGGCTTTCTTTCTGAGAACAGGAAGCGCGTCAAACGGGTTCAACTCCTGCTTGATCTTCTCTTCAGCAATCAGCTTTTTCTTTTTCGGCTGAGGCCCTGCCTCCGGATCGGCATCCGAAAAACTCAGCCCTTGATTCTGAAGGCCGGAAAAGAAGCCGTCCAAGTAAATTTCCTGTTCTCCAGTGAGAGAATCACCGGCCACAGCTGTTGGTAGTTTAGTAGACATCTCTTTGATACCGTTTCGATTTCTTCATTGCGGAGATATAGTCTTCTCCTGAAATTCCGCCGTATTCGGCAATGATGTCGTGCAGAGCGGTGTCGACATCTTTCGCCATTCTTTTGGCGTCGCCACACACATAAAAGTGAGCTCCTTCTTCAAGCCACTTCCACAGTTCCGCACCATTTTCACGCATCCGGTCCTGCACGTAGATTTTCGTTTCCTGATCTCTCGACCAAGCTGAACTCAGAGTCGTAAGCACTCCCGATTCGAGCATCCCCTCCAGTTCCTCTTTGTAGAAGAAGTCGGTAGACTCAAAAGGATTGCCAAAGAACAACCAGTTCTTCCCGGGTGAGTTGGTGGCGGCCCGCTCTTCGAGAAACGCGCGGAACGGAGCAATCCCTGTTCCCGGCCCAACCATGATAACCGGCACCGACAAGTCCTCTGGAAGCTTAAAATGTTTCGCGGTTTGCAAGTAGACAGGCACCGTTCCGTCACCGTTAACGCGGTCAGACAAATAGGTTGAGCACACTCCTTTTCGAGAGCGCCCGTGCGCCTCGTATTCAACTTTCGCCACGGTTAAGTGCACCTCATCTTTATGAGCCTTCGGGCTGGATGAGATTGAGTAAAGCCGTGCGCCCAGTTTCCTCAGCAGTCCGACAAATGCGGACGCGTTTGGAAAACTCGCTGGATGTTCAATCGCAACATCAATCACCTCACGGCCGAACAAGTATGGCTCCATCGGAGACTCCTCCGGATCAGTCTCCAACAATTCTCTCAACGCCGGAGACTCAGAGAACTCCATCCACGACTCAAGGAATCCCTTGTTGATCGTCCGGACGTCATACGTGCAAATCAGTGCATCTCGGAGTGTTTGTCCATCGATCAGTTCCTCCGGATCAAAACCCATCAGAGTAATCAGTTCATCAACCAGTTCCTCATCATTTCTGGGATAGACTCCGAGTACATCACCGACTTCATAGGTCATCCCCGAACCGGCGAGGCTCAATTCAAAGTGCCGTGTATCGCGGTCGGACTCCTCGGCATTGAGCTTGGTGTTTGTAATCAGCTTAGCCGGAAATGGATTCTTTTTCGAGTAAGCTGTCTTCTCCGCTCCGGAGCTTTTTTCATCTTCGGCCACCTCAGTTCCCAACTCGCTCAGGACTGTCTCAAACCAGGCAGCGGCCGCATCTTCAAAATCAACGTCGCAATCCCCTCGAGGTGCGATCCGCTTTGCTCCGAGGGCTTCAAACCGTGCGTCGAATGCTTTACCCATCCCGCAGAAATCGAGGTAATTGGAATCACCCAGTCCAAGCACGGAATAACTCAAGCCCTCAAGCCGCGGGTGATCGTCGCTGGATAGAAACTTCCAGAAATCGACAGCATTGTCTGGTGGATCACCGTCACCCCAGGTACTGGAAACCACCAACAGGGTCTTCTCTTTGGTGAGATCGATCTCTTCGTAATCTTCGGTTGAAATTACAGGCGCATCGAATCCTGCCGAGATCAGCTTCTCTCCAAAAGCTTCTGCCAGTTCTTCACTGTTCCCGGATTGACTGGCGAACATGATAAGAACACGTGCTTTCGGTTTAACATCTTGAACAGGCAAACTTGAAATCACATCATTAAAAAGCGCTGCAAGATATCCGTTTAACCACAGGCGTTGCGCGGCGTTAAACGGTGCTGAATCCGGGAGTTGTGGAACTGACTTCATGGTTATGCTGCTGTGCGTTCGGCTTTGCCTTTATCTGCTCGTTCCTCCAGAAAGTTGATGAGGAACTCGCGATAGTCATAATATTGCTCGGTCGCCATGATCTCCTTTCGATCACGCGGTCGAGGAAAATCAATTTCCAGAATCTCACCGATTCCGGCGGCCGGACCGTTGGTCATCATCACGATTCGATCAGCGAGATAGATCGACTCGTCGACATCGTGGGTAATCATCATGGCGGTGAGGCGTTCCCGGTTCCAGAGATCGATCAGCACCTGTTGCAACTCAAACTTAGTAAGCTTGTCGAGCATCCCGAAAGGCTCATCCAGCAACAGCATTTTCGGAGACAACGCAAATGCACGCGCCAATCCGACTCGCTGACGCATTCCACCGGAGAGTTCATCAGGGCGCTTATGGAAAGCGTCGCCCAATCCCACTACCGTGAGGTAATATTCTACGATCTGGTCCCGTTCCGCCTGAGTCGCATGGTAGTAGACCTGGTTGACTCCAAGCATCACGTTGTCCCACGCTGACATCCAGGGCAGCAAACATGGTGACTGAAAGACCACACCGCGATCCGGGGCCGCTCCATCGATCTCACTGCCGTCGAGAATCACACTTCCCTCAGAGATCTCGTTGAGTCCAGCGACCATTGAAAGCACGGTCGACTTCCCGCACCCGGAGTGTCCGATCACACAAACAAACTCTCCCTTTTTCATCTTCAGGTCAAAATTCTTAACGATGACCGCATCGCCTTTCGGCGTCTTATAAGTTTTACCCAGATTGTAGGCTTCGAAGTAGGCGTTCATATTGTTCAGGCGGATTTTGTAAGTTCTTTTTTAGGTTTCGGACGCATTCCCCAATAGGCCGTCGGTCGGTGCCTGGAGATATCCATGGGGCGAATGTTAGGGAGCGAGACCGGCTTCAGATTACTGGCAGCGCGCTCGCGATCTTTTTCCGCCAGCAGGAAACTGATGACTTCGTGTCTCAACTTCTGGTATTCCGGCGCGGCGTTGATGGCACGGCGATCGCGTGGATACGGCATATCAACCACAACTTCTGGCCCCAGTGTCGCCGGAGGCCCGATTCCAATGGGAATGATCCGGTCAGCCATGTAGAGACCTTCATCGACGTCATTGGTGATGAGGATGACAGTCTGCCCTTCGGCCTTCTTGATCTCCAGAATTTGGTCCTGAATCACACTGCGCGTCAGCGCATCCAGCGCACTGAGCGGTTCATCAAGCAGAAGCAGTTTCGGGTTCATCGAAAGTGTCCTCGCCACCGAGTTCCGCTGCCTCATTCCCCCGGACAATTCGCCCGGTTTCTTGTGAGCCGCATCTGTCAGGTTGACGCGATCGATCGCCTTCTTGATCTTCTCATTGCGTTCATCCGGGCTGGCGTCTTTGTAAATCTGGTCGACCGCCACAGCCACATTGGAGTGCACACTCAGCCACGGAAGCAGCGAGTAGTTTTGAAAAACCAGGCCCCGATCGGGATGCGGTCCTTCAACGGGTTTTCCATCAACCAGCACTTCACCGGAATCAGGTTTCTCCAACCCGGCTATGAGATTCATAAAGGTCGATTTACCAACACCTGAGTAGCCGAGAATCGCGATCAACTCGCCCTTCTCCACATGTAGATTGATGTCCTTCAGAACTTCACTTCGGGCCGTGCCGGAGCCAAATCCTTTGCAAACGTTGTTGAATTCAAGATAAGCCATTTTCGATCAGACAGGGTTGAATAGGTGAACTGACAGGGTTAGATCGACTGCTCCTCAAAGGTAACGAGGCGTTGACAGACAAGCATGATTCGGTCCAGCAGGAAGCCGATCACTCCAATAAAGAACACAGCAATGATGATCTGGGCTGTGCTCTGCGTGTCTCCGTTCTGATACATGTCCCAGACAAACTTCCCGAGCCCCTGGTTCTGGGCCATCATGTCTGAGGCAACAAGCACCATCCAACCGACTCCAATTGAAAGGCGCAGCCCTGTGAAGATGAGCGGTAGAGACGATGGTAAGACGATCTTCCAAATCCGCTTAAACCACCCAAGCTTCAAAACCTTCGCAACATTGAGGTGATCCTTGTCTACGGATGCGACACCGACCGCGGTGTTAATCAGAGTCGGCCAAATCGAGCATAGCATCACCACACCTGCAGAGGTCCACAACGCACGCTGCCAGATACTGGTGGACTCCGGCTGCTCAATCAGAACGGTCGTGAAAACGAAAACAATCGGAAACCACGCCAGCGGCGAGACCGGCTTGAAGAGTTGGATAATCGGGTTAAGCGCGACATTCACCTTCTTCGAAACCCCACAGAGAATTCCGATCGGCACCCCGAGGAGGGTGGCAAAAACAAACCCCACCGTAATCGTCACGAGACTGATTCCGATCTGATCGAAAAAGGTCGTGGCTCCCATGTAAGATTTACTCCGGAATTTCGCAGCCATTCCTTTATAACGTTCCGCCTTTTCAAGGTCCCCTTCTGCGGCGGCCTCCTTCGCTCTGGATTCCACCCCCAGAGCCCGTTCCTCATTGTCACGGATGTATTCCGCTTCCTTTAACTTCTCCGCTTCTGCGAAGCCGACCATCCCCTGCCAGGCTGTCCAGGTCTCTGCCGGACTGGGAATAGCCGTACTCTCTGCTACGATGAATTTAGAACAAAGCCCCCAAACCCCAACCAACACTAGAAAAGCCAGGACCGGTAAAAATGTGTTCGTCCCTATCTCACGCAACTGCTTCGAAGGTTCATCCCGACCGATCAAACGGGCAATGGGACTGAAATACCCAAGGCCCAGCTTATCCAGCGTATGGGCAACCCTGTTGGGATTGTATTTCCACTTCTTCTTTTCAGGCCCGGCCCCGTTTACATTCGGAACGGTTGCAGGATCTGTTTGGGCGGCTGCGTTACTCATAGGTTCGTGTGGTTTTTATTTTCACCCCTGTTCAGCCAGCCCGAATTCCCGAAGAAGCGCGGACTGACTGAACGTCGGATGAATGCAGGTAAAAGTGTGGTTACTTCAGCCCGATGCTGAAACTCTTGACGTAGTCGTTTGGCTTCTTGCCGTCGTATTCCTTTCCGTCGATAAAATCTGTAGTGGCTGGCTTGTATCCACCGGCCGCGTCCGCTTCGTATGCCGGAGCAAAGACCTCCTTCTCAAAGACACCGTCATCCAGTAGCTCTTCGACGGCTCTCATGTAGACTTCAGGGCGATAGATTTTTTTCGCCATCTCATCATACCAGGCGTCTTCCTTCTGTTCAGTGAGCTGCCCCCACCGGACCATCTGTGTGAGAAACCAGACCGCGTCCGAGTAATAGGGATAGGAAGCGTTATAGCGGAAGAACACATTGAAATCCTCCATCTTCCTCACATCGACACCCGGCTCGAATTCGAAGGTGCCGGTCATGCTGTTCTTAATGACTTCGTAGGGAGCTCCCACGTAGTTCGGTTGTGACAGAATTCTAGCTGCCTCATCACGATTCGCCCAGCTGTCATCCAGCCATTGACCTGCACGAATGAGAGCTTTCGTCACCGCAATCCACGTGTTGGGATTCGCTTCCGCCCACTCAGCGGATACTCCGAAAACTTTCTCCGGATTGTTCTTCCAGATGTCATAGTTCGTCGTCACCGGAACACCGATCTTCTTGAAGACCGCCTGCTGATTCCACGGCTCACCCACGCAATAGGCACAGATCGTTCCCGCTTCCAGGGTTTGCGGCATTTGTGGCGGAGGCGTAACTGAAAGCTCTACATCACTGTTGAGGAAGCCGGCAATGTCACGCTGATCGGTTGCAGGATCAAAATAGAAACCGGGAGAGATCCCCGCAGCCGCAAGCCAGTATCGGATCTCGTAGTTGTGTGTGGAAACCGGGAAGACCATTCCCATTTTCAGCTTCGACTCATCCGACTTTGCTTTGTCAGCAATCGGCTTGAGAGAATCCGCAGTGATCGGATGCATCACCTTGCCGTCTTCCCCTTTCTTGACGTTTGGCTTCATCTGTTCCCAGATTTCGTTGGAAACAGTGATGCCGTTTCCGTTGTAATCGAGGCTGTATGCCGTGAGAACGTTTGCCTGTGTTCCAAATCCCACCGTGGCACCGATCGGCTGGCCGGCCAGCATGTGAGCTCCATCCAAATCACCGTTAATTACCCGGTTGAGCAATTCTTTCCAGTTTCCCTGCGCTTCGATTTCGACGCTCAGCCCTTCATCCGCAAAGAACCCCTTTTCTTTGGCAATGATAATTGGAGCACAATCAGTCAGCTTGATGAATCCAAACTTGAGAGTGTCCTTCTCAACGTCCAACAAGTCGGCGTGCGTTGTCCCCGGAACAGCGCAGAGGGCACTCAGCGCAGCCAGGAGTATCGAGTTCTTAAATAATGTTCGCTTTATCATGTTTGTATTTTTTGTAGAATGTTAGATTTAAAATGACGTCTGAAGACCAACGGACTCAGCGAGAGGGTTTCCCTGAGGGCCTCGCTTTTTTTTTACCGGGGAACCGGAACCAGTGGCGCTCTTAAAGATGTCTTCACGAAAAACAGAGGACACACTCACACTCCGGTCACTCCCCTCGATCAGTCCCGCCTGTCGCATCTGGCTCACTACCCAGCTCGCCCGCTCAGCGGTTGGGTGATTGACCCCCTGTTTATTAAAGAGATGAAATTCACTGCTGTTCACCGACCCGGTTCCCGCAAAGAGACTTTGCCGGATAATTGACGGATCCATGTTGAGGTATTCACGACGGCTCAAAACCTCAGCGATCCGCTCCCGCCCCGCTGGCGTGTCACAGATTTCAGAAGCTTTGACCAATGCCCGAATCATGGACTCGTGCTCATCAGCTCGCTGTTGAGCGAATTCTTCAGTCACCAACAGTGCCTTCTCCGGGTGCATCGGGGAGACATCGGCAGACTCTTTAACGACGACGCCGCATCCCCGGGAAACAGCCAGCGAATTAAACGGCTCCCCGACACAATAACCGTCAATCAGTCCGGACTCCAAACAGGTGACCATGAGAGACGGGGGAACCACCGCGATATCGAGATCAATTCCCGGCCGGATACCGGCAGGCTGCAGCCATTGCCTTAAAATAAAATGGTGAGAACTGACGGTATGGGGAACTCCCAATGTCAGCCTGTCTTCTTTTTTGGGATGATCCGCAATGTATTGAGCCAATTCAGTTGCTTCCCGAACCCCTGCATCAGCAAGTTTACTGGAAACCGTAATAGCATCCCCATTCGAGTTGAAGAGAAACCCGGTTACACAGGGACGGGATAAAACCCCGATACCCCACGAAATCCCGAAACAAAGCCCTACCAGAGAATGAGCCGCCTCAAGCTCACCATAGACGATCTTGTCCCTGATAGACGCCCAGCCCGGCTCGCGAATGAGTTCAACTTTGAGCCCTTCTGATTCGAAAAGCCCGTCTTCATCAGCGATGACGAGTGGCGCGCAGTCCACCAGCGGCACGAATCCGATACGGATCGGACGGGCTGATCTGGGTGTTTGAATGATTTCGGGCACACCAGGGGATATAGCTTAATGGATGCCAACTGTGCCAACTGGTCTGAAACCTGCTTTTCTTTGAATTCATCCGGTTGATTAAAACCATTCATAACCTCCCAAACTCCAATTTATTCTATTCATTTCCATGGACCTTCTAGATTCCCGACAACTCAGGGCCTTTCAGGAACTTGCACGTCTCGGCAGCTTCACAGACGTGGCCGCCCAACTCCATTTGACCCAATCTGCGGTCAGCCATTCGATTAAAGCGCTGGAAAATCAGCTGGATACAGCCCTTTTCGAACGACTTGGCAAACAGGTGCGTTTGACCCCCGCCGGCGAAGCTCTTCTCCCTTATGTAAACACGATCATGATCCAGATGCAGAAGGCACAGGATGAAGTCCAGATCGTACAGCGCCCCGGCTACGGGCGACTGAGAATCGGGGCAACCGTTTCCGTCAGCCAATATTTATTACCTTCGATTCTGAGAGAACTCCGCGAAAGCTTCCCGAATTTTGAAATCGCCGTGGTTACAGAAGATACCCAGAATCTGATCAACCTTCTTGAGAACAGCCAGATCGATATCGCCATTGCGCTGGAATCCAATATTCCCATGCGATTTGAATACACTCCGCTCTTCACTGATCAGATCGAAATGGCCCTCTCACCCATGCACCCTCTCGCCTCCATCGAAACGGTTACTCGGGAGGATATTTCCGCAGAAGAATTCATCTTCTACAACCGGAGCAGCGAAACCTACCGCCTCATCGAGCGGATATTTGCTGATTTGAAATCCAAACTACGCGCATCCATGCAAGTGGGTAGCATGGCAGCGATCAAAGAAATGGCGCAAATTGGGATGGGAGTCGGGCTTCTCGCTCCATGGATCGCATTGGACGAAATATCCAAAGGAACCCTCGTATTCCGCCCCCTCCCCAGTGATCAGGCCACCCGTTCCTGGGGCATCTATCAGGCTGCGTCCAGTCCCTCGAGTCTGGTGAATGAAATTTTCGTTGGGATCTGCAAAAATGTGGTGACAACCATGAAATTGAGAACCGAAAACCTGCTGGAACGGGAAACTCCGATGGTAGCGTAGCCAGCGGGCCTTTCTGCCCTTTGCAGGACTTCTGCTCCGGATTTTACTCCGAGTCACTTCCGATCCTGAAATAATTGCACAGGAATATCAATACCTTTGGGCTCGCCATTTCGATCCAACAGGGTTGCCTCATCGAACCAACCCTGTTGGATCGTGAGATCATTCACTGTAAGCCGCGTCCTTCATGACGGTGGCAAGCGTGGTGTATGTGACAGTCCATGCCTCCTCTGCTTCCGGGGTAAAGTCGTCCCCCAGTCCTTTTGCCAGAGTGTCGAGCAGTGCTGCCGCCACGGTGTCATAGTGCTCTGCCGTGACACCATAACCAACGTGACGTTTCCCCAGATCCTGAACGGCGGGAATCAGCTTGTCGAGATGATCAAGCCCACTGACGGCGGTGCCGATCATGGTCATGAGTTTTCTGCCCTGTTCCTGCATATTTGAATCGGCGAACATCGGCTTCACGCCGGGATCGAGTTCAAAGAGCTTGCCATAAAACAGCTCGGCTGCGGTTTCTGAGATAGGTTTTACTTTCTCCCAGGATTCCTGGACGAGAGTTTTCTGTTCAAGTGTGAGTGGTCCTTCGCTCATAGTGCTATTGTGATGTATGTTGTTTGTTGATTGGAATGTGTTGATGAATCAGTTCTGGGTGGCGAGCATGAATTTCACTGCGGAAGCCACCTCTTCATCCGTGAGAGATTCCGTTCCTCCGCGAGCCGGCATCTCGCCGTCTTCGCCATTAAATCCGTTGATGGCATGGTCGATGAGGACGACTTCGCCTTTAGTGATGCGGGCCATCCATTCATTTTCGTTGGTCAAAGCCGGGGCGCTTTCCTCCCCCTCGTTGTGGCACAAGCCGCACTCAGCAGAATAGACGGCCTTTCCGGCCACCAGGACGGGATCGGTCGGAACCAGATCCCATGGATGACTTTTCTTTTCCGGCATCTTCAGAGTGTTGGTCGACGCAGCCTCCTCCCTGCACGAGGCAAGAAGGAAACTCACGACTCCCAGCAGCACAGCTGTCGTCACTGTGGTTTCAAGCTTCATGATTGAGATCACTTGGGAATTCGAATGACAATTCCGCCCATCACGTCGTTTTTCTTAAACTCGGGATAGTCCGGCTGACGTTTCTCATGATCGTTGTGACACTCCCAACAGGCAGCCGCCACGGCCCGGTCCGGATAGATCCCGACGAAATATTTCTGATCACCGAGGGTTTCTTCTCCGGTCCATTTTTTACCGTAGAATTCACTGGCGGGGTCGGAAACCGCCTCAAGCCCTTCAATCACCGCCGGAGTTTTCTTCTTCGCGTTCTCCATATTAAGCGGCCACTTGGATTGCAGCGAATAGGAGAATTCGAATGGCTTCTCCGCCGCATCGACTTCTTCGGCTCCTTCACGGAAAAACTGAGCCGGTAACAGGAGCGCTTTGTTTTCCTGCCATTCCTCGTGAGCCTTGATGACTTTTTCATCTTTGACGAGTCGGTTCACAATCTTACTCGCGTAGACTTTGCGGTCGGATTTCAGAACTGTGTAGAGTGCCTCGGCGACCATCTCCGCAGGATAGCCCTGAGGAGCTGCCGCCGCTCCTCCCGAGTCACCGCAGGAAACGAGTGAAAGGCCGGCGAATGCCGCACAACTGATCCCCCCGAGAAGGATTGATGCTGATTTCTTTTTCATTTTGATGTGTTGGTTTTCGGTTTGTTGGTGGTGTCTTCTGGTAGCTCGGCTGGCCCGGACAGATCCGAAGCCGACACCGATTTGAGATTCTTTTTCAGTTCAATGACCCGCTCATCTCCCCGCTCGATAGCGCTCTCGACGACCCAATCGATGCCAGGATGATGGTTGGCAGGGAGCCCCGTAAAATTGGAATCAATCAGCGCGCGGTCAGCGAGGGCATCCATCCCGAACTGGAGGCCGTGGCAATTCATGCAGACATTGCGCAGCATCTTTTCGTTGGGCGTAAGGTTGGCCGTTTGATCGTGATTCACGACAAGCTGTCCATCGCGTTCCTCACGCGGCATATGACAGGTCGCGCAGGACACACCTGAACCCGCAGGCCCCGTTCCTGCGACCTCGGCGTCCCAAAGCCGCGCGTGGGGAGAAAGTGCGTAGTTCTTTGTGTGGCTGTCAGAGTGACAGGAGGCGCACGCTTCGGCCGCGGCAAAAGAGCGGTCATCCCGATGGGCCGGATGGCAGGAATTGCAGGAAACCGACTTATGCATGGCTTCAGGACTCATCTCCCGCCGGGCATCAGCCACTTTCATCGGCGCCAGTCCGGCGTGGGCCAATCGCATGCCGTGTTTGCCCTGAGTGAAGTCGGACACCTGAGCATCGTGACAACTCGCACACGAGGCCATCCCCGGCTTTGCCACCCAATCCACTTTTCCGCCATGGCAGTCTGAACAATTGATACCGGCAGCAGCGTGTGAACTTTGGTGCCACTCAGCTATCACATCCGGATCTCCCGAATGCTCAGGCGGGGCGTCAGCCTCCGTTTTAGCCAATACCGGACGCGCCTTGTTCCCTGCAGCCAGCCATCGGTTCAAGGTATCGACGTCAGCAACTGATGCTGTTGGCAGAACAGACGGCTCACCGTAATGCTTGAGCAGGAAGCTCGGGGCCAGCGCCATGTTATCATGGTAGTTGTGACAGCCCGCCGTCGCGCAGGAGTTGAAAGCCAGGTCCCTGTGTGACTCCAGATTTTCCAGTGTCACTTCATGGCAGTGTGCGCAATAATTCGAAGGAACAGTCACCGCCATCTCCCCGGTGATCTTTTCGTTATGCTCGCGGTGACAGGTCACGCACTGAAGAGCATCGATGTGCTGCAGAAAGATGTAGTTCTCCGGGTTTTTGAACTTCCGGATGGGATGAGAGTCAGAAAAACTGGCGAGTGCCTCTCCATGACATTCGAGGCAGGACTTGTTGGAAACGCCCGAGGAAGTGAACAGGTTTTTCTTTTCCTCGTTCTCGTGACACGCCGAGCATTGCATCTCGATCTGGTGATGGCCGTGGGTGGTCTTTCCCGGAAGCAGCGCGGTCTTATCCTCAGCCCGGGTGAGGACAAAGATGAGCCATCCACCGATTCCTGTGGTAATCCCCAGGAAGAGAATCAGGCTTTTGCGTTTCTGAATCCAGCGGGCCATTTCAGTAGAGGTAGACAGAAAGGATGTGAAAGATGAGCAACACCGGCAGCGGCCAGAAGAGTACAACATGTGCGTATGTCAGGGCGGGACGAAGCCGGCGGGCACGAAGCGCCACTCCCGAAGTTCCCGTGCTTTCGATCGCGGAAACAATCCCTGCGAAAGCACCCAGCAGGTTGAGCCCGACAAAGGTGAACATGAGCCAGAAGTTCAGGTTGTGGCCAAAGCGGAACCCGGTATGAAAGAACAAAGCGGCGAGAGATGACAAACCGAACGCGGCATGAAAGACACGCCACCTGGCGAAGTGCCCCACCCGGAACCAGCCGAAACGTTTCCGCAGAGAAAGCAGAAGCCCGACAACAAACATCCCGGCAACCGTATATCCGGTGATCTGCTTGATAACATTGTCCCGCCAGAATTGATCAACTTGATACCACCATGACTCGACCGAGTCAGCCATCTGCATATTCGGAGAGAAAATCGTGGCCAGCACAGCGAAGAGAGCGACAGCCGACAATGAAAGCAGAATCCCGGCACCGACAGGTTTCTTTGCAGAAGGAGGCGTCCCGCACAGTTCATTGATGAGCGGCTCGCACGATCCACAAACAGTTGAAGCGCCCGTTGCTTTGGCGAGTTCAGCAGGATCACGTCCGCATTTGTCCAGACAACTCATCAGAGTGCCTTTAGTCACTGTCATGCAATTGCAGATGATCCGGTCATCGGGAAGCTGCGCAGCAGGGGTGACTCCGCTGAAGTCGGAAAGGACACCTTCGGCCGCAAAGTATTCCTGCTCGGCATCCCGAATTGAAGCTCCCTGACGAAACAAAGTCTGGATCCTGGCGGCCTCTTCCCAATCCCCGATTCCCAGCCCGCCAATCAATTGATTCTTCCGGCCGATCAGCAACATCCGGTAGACTGAATCTGTCTGGAACTCGATGCGGCGTCCCTCTTGAAGCGCATCTCCGATCGTCACGACATTCGTTCCAATCATCTTCAGCCGCGTCGAGACATCGGGCTTTTCGAATGCGGGAGTTTTCTCTCCGGACAACCGGGTCGCGACATGTTTAGCCATCGCGTAGCCGGGAGCTGCCAGACCGTATATTTTTCCACCGAAGAGCGCACACTCTCCGACCGCAAAGATCCGCCGGTCATCAGTCTGAAGTTGCTCGTCGACAATGACACCGCCGCGAGGCCCCACACGAAGGGCGGCTTCAGCTGCCAGTTCACTATTGGGAATGATCCCGGCGGAAATCAAAACCAGATCCGCTTTCAGCGTATCCCCCCCTTCGAACTCCAGTTCCAACCCGTTCCTTTGATGGCTGATCGCCATGAGCGACCTGGCAAGCAGCACATCAATATTCTGCTCCGAGATCGTTTCGTAAAGCAGCGCAGAAGCGGGTTCATTCAGTTGCTGCGGCATGAGAAACTTTGCCCGCTCCACCACCGTCGCCTTCAGCCCCAGCTTCTGGATGGCCTGGGCACCTTCCAACCCCAGCAGGCCACCTCCGACCACTGCGGCGGTTTTCTTTCCTTTCGCCGCTGCAATGATGGCTTCCAGATCTTCGATCGTCCGGTAGAGGAAGACGTTGGGCAAAGTCCTGCCCTCGATGGGCGGCACAAACGGTCTCGAACCGGTAGCGAGAACCATCACGTCATAGGCAAGTGACTCCCCGCTTGAAAGCCTCACTACGTTCTTTTCCCGATCGATGGCTTCCACTCGAACTCCTGATATCAAGGAAATCGCATTCGCTTCATACCAATCAGTGGACTTAAGGATCAGCCTCTTTGCCTCCCGATGATCGACCAGATCAGAGAGGTGGATCCGGTCATATCCCGGCGTGGGTTCACTTCCGACGACTGTGATCTCGTAGTGAACATTCAGATTCGACTCGACGAGGTATTCACAGAGTTTGGTGCCAACCATTCCGTTTCCAATGATCAACATCCGGGATCCAACGGGCGGGGCCGGCCATTTGCTGGCCTTCCATCTCTTGAACCGCGTTGTGTAAACTGAACCCATCGACAGCACGACAGATCAGCATCAGGCAAGCCATCGAATGCCAGAGAGTTCAATGACCGGATGAAAGAAAATACCTATTCAAATGAGTGGATCTCATTCGTGCGACCAGTGTCATGCAATCAAGTGAGTTGATTCCCGGGGACGTTTCTGATCTGATTCACCCATTCCTATGACTAAATTTTTCACCGCCCTCTCTCTCTTCTTATTCGCAGCAGTCTGCTACTCTCAAGAGAAACCAAACATCATACTCATCATGGCGGATGACATGGGTTGGTCGGACATCGGGTGTTACGGCAGCGAAATCTCGACGCCGAATATCGATCGCATTTGCAATGAAGGGATGCAGTTCATGAACTTCTACAACAACGCGAAATGCACCACGACCCGTGCGAGTTTGTTGACCGGCCTATACCCCCGAAACGGCGGCCGGGGCATTGAACTTCTCAATGAAAACATGCTGACCCTTGGCGAAGCCCTGAAGCTGGCCGGTTACCAAACGGGACTGAGCGGTAAGTGGCACAATGGGTCGCGAGCCCCCCATCGCCCCTTCGATCGCGGGTTCGATGCCAGCTACGGATTGTGGGATGGCTGTTGCAACTTCTTCGATCCAACCCAACCCGACCCGAAGTTCAAGGGAGGCAAAGTCCGGTTCTTTGGTCAGAACGATGAAAAGATCACGGAGTTCCCTGATGACTTCTTCACCACTGATGCGTTTACCGATCATGCCATCGAAACCATCAAGAAGCAGGCCGCCGCCGGTAAACCGTTCTTTCATTACCTCCCATACACGGCACCGCACTACCCCATCCATGCCAAGCCGGAAGACATCGCGAAATACAAAGGCAAATACAGCGAAGGCTGGGATGCCCTGCGGAAACAGCGCTACGATCGCCAGGTCGAGATGGGCCTGATTGATCCCAAAGTATTTCCTGATCCCGGCCCCAACCCCAACAACAAGACTTTCGCCGAAGGCCAAAGCAAAGACACCGAATGGGAAAACCTGCGCATGGAAACCTATGCCGCGATGGTCGATAACATGGATCAGAATATCGGGCGCGTTCTTGCGACCCTCGATGAACTGAAGATTGCAGATAACACGCTCATCATGTTCCTCTCAGACAACGGTGCCTGCGCCGAAACTCCGGGCGGCGGCGATAACACCGAGCACCGCCCCGGTCCCAAAGAATGGTACAGCCACGTCGGACCGAACTGGGCCTATGCACAGAACGCACCCTTCGCCCGCTACAAATCCCACACCCACGAAGGCGGAGTCGCTTCCCCCTTCGTCATCCGCTGGCCCGCGAAGATCAAAGCCGGTTCCCGGACAGATCAAGTCGGTCACATCATCGACTTTATGCCCACCTTCCTCGACGTCGCCGCCGGGGAATATCCCATGTCAAATAACGGCAAAGCACTCCTTCAACCGGAAGGCATCAGCCTCGTTCCGGTCCTCACAGGTGAGAAGGAATCCCTCGACCGTCCCGCACCGCTGTTCTGGTTCTGGGCGAAAAAGCGGGCCATCCGTGAAGGAAACTGGAAGCTCGTCTGGGAGTCTCCCAAGAACGGCTGGGAACTCTACAACCTCGCCTTGGACCGGACGGAAACCAACAACGTCGCAGCAGATCAACCCGGCAAAGTTGCCCAGATGTCCAAAAAGTGGATCGCCTGGGCTGCGCTGACTGATGTGAAATATTGAGTGCAGCCCCGGATTTACTCCGCAGGCTTTTTCTCCGTCAGCACAGTTTTCAGAAACTCGATGTCCGGCTCGGAGAGATCGACAAACTTCACTTCCAGTTCTTTACCTTCGGCGTTGAGAAACACGCCAAACTCTCCCCGACCGGCCAGCAACGCCGCACGAAACTTTTCACCTGATTTGTAGGTCCATTCGCGGACGTTAGTCATCTGTACCCGTTTGCCTTTCAGATCCGAAAGCATGATCCCGAAAATGCTATCCACCAGTTCCGTTTCGTTGTCGTCCTCCAGCAGTTCAACCCTCAGTTCAACCAATTCATCTTCATCAGTCACTTTCCCGCTCTTGATCCGGGAAAGCGTCAGCATCTTCTTGTAGATATCCGCCTTCACCCCGTAGCATCCCGTCACCTCTTCCCCTTTTGAATTCGAAACTACCACAACCGGCGCCTTGGTGAGATCTTTCTTAAACCGGTCCGTAAACATCATCTGATGCGCTTCGGAATTCTCATTGCACCGCACGACCACGAACTCATCCCCCCTGTCCTTCAGTTCACCGAGAATCAATTCCTCCAGAGCTTTCCCCTCCTGACGGAAGTCCTTTACGTCCACCATCATAAACACAATCAACTTCTCTCCCCTCTTCGCATCTTCGATTGCCTGGCGGGGATCGGAAAACACTTTGGGTGCGGCGGCTTCTAAAAGTCCTGAAAGAAAAACCATCGCTGCGAACACTTGAAATACACGGGTCATGGGAAACGGATACCCCGAAACCGAAGCTTCGTCGCACAAATGAAAGTAAGAATTTCGTAAAAACAACATCCTCCCGCCATTTTACGGGAGTTGATTTGCCGGAAATGAAAGGCAACTTTCTCCACCGCGACTCACTAAGATCATGAAAAAGAACGCCACCCTACTCATTTTAACAGCCGCCATCTCATTTGCCGCCCTTCCCGCCTGCGAGGCCGACGACAAGAAAACAGACGAGAAGTCAGCCAAAACAGCCAAAGCTCCCGTTGAAGTTCCAATGAAAGACGGAAAAGCATTCGCCTATTTCGCGAGCGGTTGTTTCTGGTGTGTAGAAGCAGTTTACGAAAGCGTGAAAGGAGTGGACGAGTCCATTTCCGGATACTCCGGTGGTCACACCAAAAATCCGACCTATGAGTCGAGCAACACCGGCAAGACCGGCCATGCCGAAGCCGTTGAAATCATTTACGACCCGAAAGTTGTAAGCTTTGAGACTCTGGTTGATGTCTACTTTGGATCCCAGAATATCACCCAGGTTAACGGCCAGGGGCCCGATCACGGCTCGCAATACCGTTCGATCATCTTTTATCAAAACGATGAGCAGAAGAAAATCATCGACGCCAAAATTGCTGAGCTGGAGAAAGAACTCGGCGAAGGAAAAGTGGCAGCTGAAGTAATGCCGTTCGAAAAATTCTGGGTCGGAGAAGATTACCACCAGAACTACGAGCGTCTTCACCCCGAAAACGGATACATCCAGAACGTCTCAATCCCGCGTCTGAAGAAATTTCAGAAGAAATTCCCTCATTTGCTGAAGGAAAAGGCTCACTGATTCAGTCAGCACTCCTGACATCAGTTCCGACAGAAGTCTTACGATCCAACAGGGTTGCCCCGGCGAACCAACCCTGTTGCCTCGTGTGAGGCCGGCTTCCAACTATCCCTTTTCAATCCGGGGCAGAATGGAGATTGAGGTCATTTCCAAATCCGGACACGACCAAAATACTAAACTGAAGGTCGTTTCGGAAATTGGACACTCGCATTGAGTAGCTCCCGCCTAAATTTTTAAGTATTCGGTTGCCGACATTGGACCTCCTTGACTCTTTGTGCACTCTTCCCTTATTTTGGGTGTGACTAAGTGTTGCGCAAAGAATGAGCGGCCAGAAAAAAATACGCCTCACCACCGTTCTGCTCATTGGAGCCGCATTAAGCTATGTGGCCCCATACCTTCTCCTCCGATCAACCAGCACCATTGCCCCGCTACATTCATCCGGATTCCTCACTAAAAATTCGCTTTACGTGGGAAGTGGGCGGCTCCGGCATACGGATCCGATCGCCAGAATTTCAAATGGGACTGAGATCTATGACAGTCGGCTTAGAATCTGGGTTCACCTTTACCGCCCGTTATTGGTCCTCGAATCAAAAATTTTCAAACCGACGGACTATCACGAAAGCGGTTGGCTACCGCCACGTCTCGCTGCAGAGATTCTTACATCGATGTTTGAAAATACGTCAGGTGAGCATATTCCAATGGCAGGTTACCACGGAGAGTTCTATTTCGACAGTGATGATGATAGAAAGTTGACACTAAGCGGCCGCCTACCCTATTCACGCCTCCCCGGACTTGAGCAAATTGTTGAGGCCATAAAAAATAAGGGCCGATACGATGTGATTTTACTCAGTCAGTCTAACTACAAACCATCAATAATGAGTGCCTGGCCCCATCTTTACACTCACCCAGAATCCCAAGACAAAGTCTACTTCTTGCGAAGCATCAATGAAGATCAGGAAAGGAGAGAGGAGTTCCTCTTTAACGCAGCAAATGGCCGAATCTACTACCAATTTAGAGACATGTTCTGAACGACAATTCTCGGTACAAGATGAAGCACTATTACAAGCTCTTATTGGCTGGAATCGCTACCCTTTTCTTGAGTAATGCGGCGGTTGCGAGACCCGTGAAATTATGGACGCCGTCCGAACTACTGGAGCGATCTGAAATTGTCATGATCGGGAAGCCAACAAGCATCAAGGCGACCGGGAAAACGGGAACCATCCAGTTGGGGAAGAATGCGGAGACTCCTGTTCAATTCTATTCAGCAAAGGTTGAGGTGATCGCACTAATCAAGGGCGAGGAGGTAGTAAAAGAGATCGCTGTCGAGTTTTCCACAGTCAACTCTGACGAAGTGCAAATCAATGGGGCCATTCGGTTTTGGCTTGAGGAAGGGAGACTGTTTCTCCTCTACCTGAAGAAGGGGGATGGAGGTACCTATGTGGGCGCCCTCGACGGGGAATTCGACGATGGACAGGCCGGAGTGCGACTTCCTGAAACCAACACGGAATAACCTTGCCACTCATTACCCAAGGCCGTTGGGATCGACCTGCGTCAGGACAGGGTCAATTCATCGATCAAACAAGGTTGGATCACTGAGTTCAAAGACCCGCGTCGTGCTGCAGGCCCACTGCGTCGAGGCAGTGCATTCTTCTGCGGGACGAAATCTACCGCCTCCGGCCCATGGGGAGAATGCCGGCAATACCCAGCGCGCCCCTCTTCCTTCGTAGGATTCCTGAACCAACGAGGGCATTCGTAACGATGTACCGGCTCCGTCGCGGAGATTCAGGGATGGATGATGGTGACCTACGACTTCAACGTCAAACCCGACTGACGGCGTCGCATGATGCCCGTGATGGAATAGAAAGCCATCAGCTTCAAAGTGTGGCACCCACTCAAATTTTGCCTTGATGGTGCCCCGATCATGATTTCCCTCGACGAAGACCACATCCCCGGGGGTGCGCTCGATGATCTGTTCAAGAAATCGGATTCCTTCGCTGCCGACAAAGGTGGAATCAATGATATCTCCCACGAGGATCAGTTGCTTCGGCGCGTAATCTTTGATCATTTGGAAGAGACGCGATTCGATCGCTGCCATCCCCCAGTCGGGCCAGAGACCGCCGACGGCTTTCCGCGACAACTCGTAGCCGTAATGAACATCACTCAGAGCCAGCCATTGCGATGGTTCATGCCAAATCGCGAGACGTCCATCCAGCCAAATGTCGTCGGTAATTTGGGCGCGGGTGGCAGTTGATTTTTCGCTCGCTTCGATCATGCTGGCGGACATTTACAAAAACGCATCCCATGTCTGACGAAACCCCGCAAGAAGAAGATCTCAACGAATTGCTGAAATTCCGTCGCGAGAAGCTGAATAAGCTCCGCGAACTGGGTGTCGATCCTTTCGGGGCGAAGTTTGAAACCACCCACTCCCCGGCCGAATTGAGGGAGAATTTCGAAGAGGAAATGCAAGTCACCATCGCGGGCCGTATCACAGCGCTCCGCGACATGGGCAAAAGCAATTTTATCGAGCTTTCCAATATCGATGGAGGTATTCAGTCCTTCGTGAACATGGGAGAACTCGGCGAGGAACAGTGGGAGATCTACAAGCAACTCGAGGTGGGCGACTGGGCCGGTGTTGAGGGCGAGACTTTTACGACGCGGACCGGTGAGCCAACGGTTAAAGCAAAAAAAATCACCGTGATCTCCAAGTCGCTGCGCCCCATGCCGAATAAGTTCAGCGGGGTGGTCGATCCACAAATTAAGTACCGTCAGCGGTATCTCGATCTCATTGCCAACGAGCGGAGTCGCGAAGTCTTCAAACAACGCTGTGCCATGGTTTCGGAGATTCGCCGGTTCCTGGGTGATCGCGGCTTTCTCGAAGTGGAAACCCCAATGCTCCAGGATGTGCCGGGCGGGGCTGCAGCTCAGCCATTTGAGACGCGTCACAATGCGTTGAGCATGGACATGTATTTGCGGATTGCGCCGGAGCTTTACCTGAAGCGGCTTCTGATCGGTGGGTTCGACAAGGTTTTTGAGCTGAATCGCAGCTTCCGTAACGAGGGCATCAGCCGTCGTCACAACCCTGAGTTCACCATGCTGGAAGCCTACTGGGCTTACGCGGACTTCGAGCAAATGGCTGATCTCGTCGAAGAGATGATCTGCACACTGGCTGAAAAGTACTGCGGCGGTTTGCAGATCGAACACAAGAACGCGGAGGGTGAGGTTACTAAGACAATCAACCTGAGCCGCCCGTGGAGACGTGCGCCATACAATGATTTGATCAAAGAGGTGGCCGGGGACGACTGGTTTGACATCACGCCGGAAGAACGTGTCGCCCGCTGCAAAGATGAGCTGAAGGTCGAGACGTCCGCCGGTATGGAGGACTACGAAGTTACTCAGCAGGTATTCGAGAAGCTCGTCGAAGAGAAGTGCATCGATCCGATCTACGTGACGCACGTTTCCAAGGAACTGGTTCCCCTCGCCAAGCAGAACACGTCTGACGATTCCGTGGTCGATGTCTATGAATTGATCATCAACGGTGCGGAAATCTCACCCGGGTATTCCGAGCTGAATGATCCGGATGTGCAACGCGCACGCCTCGAAGATCAGGCAGGTGAAGAGACACAGAAGGTGGATGAAGATTTCCTTCTCGCGCTCGAATACGGCATGCCCTCAGCCGGTGGTATCGGGATCGGGATCGACCGTCTCGTCATGATGCTGACCGGAGCGGAGTCGATCCGCGACGTGGTGCTGTTCCCGCAGCTGAAGCGGAATGTGGGGTGATCAAGCTTTTCGCCCTTTGACGATGTCGTTCTGAGAAACCAATAGCCATATTTTTTCACCACCTCCCTCGCACACCGCACCACTGAGAAACGGGCGAAGAGATTCTCAAGACAAAAGCCCGCCAGCAGTGTCAAAGTGAGATCAGGGATTGGAGGCCTGAACGTCTCATGCCAAATTATGCACGTTTGCCGCAACGGTTCAATATGATAGACTATTGGGAGCAATGAACAGCCTGATTCTGCCATCATCAGAGGAAATTACCGCCCCACTGGAAGAAGAAGTCGATGAAGCGGTATTGCAAAAGGCTCGCGAATTGGTGAAAGAGTTCTTTACGCAGTGTTTCTGGTTTAGGCACCCGGATGCGTCGATTGATGATCGATCAGATGTTCTCCTCGTCATTCGCCACCTTCGAGAGTACGGCAACCATAGAGCATGGCGAGCGGCGCAGGAATTACGAAAATGCCTCTAACAACTTTCCAGAAAGAGGTGATGGCAGTCATCTCTCAAAACCGCTCTGAAGAGATGCTGAACCTGATTTGCCCATCGGATGCGCATTCCTGGGCGACGATGGAAATCCGAAATGGTTTGAAAGTGAGAGCAACTTAACGCCGCACTTTGCCTCAATTCGTGGGTGTGTTCCCACCATTCGAGCGATCGAGCCGTAGAGATTCTCCCGAACACCCCAGCAGCTTCGCAGATACAAGTTTTACCGGATTATGCCCACGGATACTGCTTGCGCCGCGGAAAGGCTTCGCGGAAGCTCGATCCCATCTCATGGCAAAAAAGAGCGCCCTCACTGAACCGACTCCTGAAACGGAAACGTCTCTGGAAATCAAGGATGCCCAACTGATCTTCAACTGGATTTGGACCAGCCTGGAAGAGGAGTTTGGGCTGGAAAACCTTCATTTTCCCAAAGAAATCATCTTGCTGGGCGGTGCGCCGGGCTCGGGAAAAGGCACCAACACCAACTTCATCATGAAAGCGCGGGGCTTTACCTGCCCGCCAATCGTGGTGAGCTCGCTCCTGAACAGCCCCGTAGCCAAACGGCTCAAAGACAGCGGTAACATGGTGGGTGATCGCGAGGTGATAGGGATTCTTTTCCGCCAAATGCTGAAGCCGGAGTTTCAGGACGGCTGTGTTCTCGATGGCTTTCCCCGGACCACTGTGCAGGTGGAATGCATGAAGCTGCTGGTCGCCAGGATCGCTCAGTTGCATCGTCAATTCGCCAGCACGGCCCACGCAGCGGAATTCCGCCGGCCCACTGTCCATGTCATGGTGCTCTTTATTGATGAGAAAACCAGTGTGGAACGGCAGCTACGGCGCGGCAATGAAATCGCGGCACACAATGATGAAGTGAGACAAACCGGTGTGGGGGAACTTCAGGAATTGCGGCCGACCGATCTCGATTCCGAAGCGGCGCAACATCGCTATCGGGTCTTCAAGGAAAGCACCTGGGATGCTCTTCAGTCGCTTAAAGCGACGTTCTTCTATCACCTCATCAATGCCCAGGGGGATTTCCACCAGGTGGAGCAGAATATTCTCAGCGAGCTTCAATATCAGTCATCGCTGGAGCTCGACCCTGCCACATTCGAGCGGGTACGCGGGATTCCGATCGCCAGTGAAATCGTCGTTCACGCCCGCCAGGAGCTGGTGCGACGGATGGACAGCTATGAGCGGGAGCACACTGAGATGTTCGAAGAAGTGATAAAGGTGATCGCTGACCGTTTCATGCCGATTATTACACGGCATGCTATTTCAGGACGGGCGGTGGTGAGCACCGAAGATGCTATCTTTGGAGATCCACTGGCTCTGGCGATGTTGATCGACATTTTCTCGGAACGCGGCTTCCACGCTGTGGTCGACAAGCAGCTCAACGAAGTTCCCGAGCGCGTTGATATGGAAACGGGCACAATTATCTTTCGCCCACGGACAATCTACCGCATTCGTATCTACTTCGAAGGCTCGGAAATCCGGCGCGGTCAGTGACGGGTGTCGCGATTACTCAGCGCCGCCCTTTTCGCTCTTACCTTTGCCTTTTGCTTTCCCCTTATCGCCTTTCCCGCCCTTGCCACCGGGAAACCCGGTCAGTTCAGCGGTCGGGGCGACTCCATCGATGGTCGGTGAAACCAGTGCGCCGTTAGCAGGAAATGCCAACGGAGTCAGGCAAACCACGTCTCCGGGATTCAATCCTGCATCTTGCGCGGGGATTACCACAGAATCCCGATCGCTCCAGATCGGGTCGACTTTCTGACGCCGGATCCTATTCTCGGCATTGATGACGATGAGCTCTCCCCCCACCCTCACGGCAGCGCGGGGCAGGATAAACACATTCTCCAGCAGCTTTCCTTTCACCTGCGCATTCACAAACATCCCGATCTTCAACGGCATCTGCTCATTGGCTTCGCCATCTGTTTTACCGTAGGGATCACGCACCTGAGCAACAACGAACAGCTGCCGTGACATCTGATCAATCGTGCTGTCGACCCGCACGATATGCCCTTTCCAGTAGGCGGTGTCGCGCCCCATATCCGCAGCGAACATGACCTCCGGCCCCTGATTGTCCGCAGTCTCACCGTCATCCCCGCGAAATGACTCCGGCAAATCCACATAGGCCAGCTGCTGGTTGGAAAGCGGCAACCGGACTTCCACAAAATCGATCGCGAAAGCACGTCCCAACTGAGTCCCCGGCGACACATACTGCCCCACATCGACATTCTGCTCCAGAATCCGGCCATCGTAGGGAGCCTTCAAAACGGTGCGTTCCAGATCCTTTTTCCGCTTATCCAGCTCGGCTTCAGCCGCTCTCACCTTTGCCTCGGATTCAGCCAGCTGCGGCTTTCGCAGCACCAGATCAGACGGCGCCCCCTGCTTACCAAGACGCTTCCAGTTTTCCTCGGCCTGACTGGCCCGCACTTCTTCTTCACTGAGCACTCTTTTGGCCTCAGCCACGGCACTCTGCTGAATCACAATGGCCGTTTCATAATCAACCGGATCAATCTTGAGCAGCGTCTCGCCTTTCTCGAAGAATCCGCCCTCACGGAAAGACGGCGCGATCTCAATGACGCGACCACTCACCTCCGGAATCAAAGTTGTGGTGGTCCGTGGACTCACGGCTCCTCTCGTATCGAGAAACACCTGATAAGTCTCCGCTTTCATCCGTGTAGCGTCGACTTTGGTGACCTGCGGAATGTTGGGTCGCGTGCGGGGGTCAGGCTTGTTTGCGATCAGCCACTTCGCCGTCCAGAAAGCGCCGCCGGCTATTAACAGCGGCAATAGGATACGGAGAGCGAGTTTCATTCGTGGGGAAAAAGGATTAACCGGACAAATCCGGAATAGTTTCAGCGAGCACGGGTAATTTGCTCGAAAAAGCACAGCGAATCAACCCCACGAACACTTCACGTGCCTCCCATCGAAGCCCAGGGAATCCAGCCGCTTTTGATCCCGAACAACAGGAGCGCCACAATAAATCCCGCTATCAACGTTGAATAAAACACAATCGCCGCAGCGAAACGGCTGTCCGCTTTGAATTCATGCGCCAGGAGTGCGGTGTTCACCGCAGTCGGCGAAGCCGCTCCCACAATCAGAATCGCTGTCATTTCTCCGCTGAATTTGAACAAATAGGTCAGCCCGATGGCGATAAGTGGCCCGCCCAACAGTCGCAGTCCCAATGCCCAGGCCACCCGACCCGCTACCGCCGGCGGCCTTGTCTTCGAAAGCTGAACTCCCAGCGTGATCAGCGCGAAAGCTACAAGACCGGCAGCCGTATACTCCAGTGGCTTCCAGAGAAACTGAACATCCTGCACCGGAATCTCGAATCGTCGCACGATAAGAGCTGAAACAATGGCGTAGATGGATGGCTGCCGTAACATCGGGAGAAATTTCCGCCAGAAAGGTCCGCCCTTATCAAGATGCGAGCTGGCCAGAAATAACCCGATCGAAAACGTCGTGATATTCATCGTCGCAAGGACAAACACCTGCACCACCGGCCCCAGTTCGGTGAAAGCCAGCGTCATCAACGGGATTCCCCAGTTTCCCGAATTGTAGAACATCGTGGAAAGCTGCATCGCAGTCCGCTCCGACTCATCATCCCGCCGCACCCGGGAAATCAACCAGCTCCCCAGGGCCATCGCCCCAATGATGCATAAGGTGAAGAAAACCACCCACAACGCTTCACTGCCCCCCAGATCGGAGGAGGAAAGCCGCACAAATATGAAAACCGGAACGAACAGGTAGATATTCAGCTTCACCAACGCATTGAGATCCAACGCAAACCGCCGATCCAACACCCACCCGAACCCCATCAGAATGAGAATCGGCAGGCAGATATCGCGGAATATCTCTAGAAACAACATATCGACGCCATATCAGGCGCTACTTTGTCACCTTGTCGACCGGAATGATTTTCACAACCAGTGGCCGATGATCGCTGGCTTTATCCCAGTCATCCCAGTGAAAAATATGTGAGTCATCCCGACTGACCTCGGGCGACACTCCTTTACTGAGCAGCGCAAAATCAATCCGTGCGTAAATGTCCGCCCAGCTCCAGTGATGCGTCCATTTGAACCCGTATTTGTCATCGAGGGTCAACGCTGTCAGATAATCCTGCCTCCCAAACCTTCCTTTGATCTCACGGATCGGATATTCATCCTGCGTGTCATTGAGATCCCCGTAGACAATCAAATTCGTGCCCGGCTCCTCAACCAATATCCCTTCGATATGCTGCCGGGCCAGCCTTGCCTCATTCAATCGCATCAGCGCCTGATCCGCCTCGTCGACTTCCCGCTTCGATTTCAGATGCAATCCCACCAGCCGTAAACGGTAATCCGGGTTTGGGGCAAAGGTCACATCCAGAATCCCCCGCTGCAACGGAAGTAACGTATCACCAATGTTATAGGTGAGATCATCCCTTGAATGATTCTCGACAATCGGAAACTTTGAAAAGATCGCCAGATTCCGCTCCCATCCTGCCGCATCATGCACAATGAAAGTGTGAGGCAGATCCACCCCGCCGGCTTTGAGACGGCCCTGCAGATCCTCCACGTGTTTCTGATCTCCGATTTCGCAGACACCGAGAATATCCGGCTTCATCTCCAACAGCGCTTCCACCAGGGGCTTGATTTCCCGCTCGGGCTTCGGAGCATCAATCTTCGTTTCCCCGTTGACCTTCCGGTCCATCCCCAGGTAATTCTTCAGATTGTAGGCGACAAACGTGATTGGCTCCGTCGTCGATGATGATGTGGCCTCAGCTTTCTGCCCTGAAGCGAGCGTCAACCCTGCAAACCAAAAAGCTGCCAGTAAAACCGGCAGCTTTCGAAAAGTAGAAGAGAGTTTCAGATGACTGAGATTCAAAATTAATCCTCTTTAACCGCAGGATGCGACTTCTCGTCACTACTGCCGGTGTCATCGCCCTTCTTCTCCCACTCACGTTTGCCATCAGCTTCGCCAGCTTTGATTTCCTCTTCGAAATCCTCTTTGGCCTTCTTGAATTCGCCCATTCCTTTGCCGATTCCACGTGCCAGTTCAGGGATCTTTTTCGCCCCGAAGAGAAGAAGAATGACAAGGAAAATGACGATCAACTCAGGACCGCCGATGGGACCGAGGAAAGCGAGAAAAGGATGATCTGCTATAGTGTTCACGATGAAAGATAGGGTTGTGATTCGCGGGATGCAAAGGGAAAAATTACGCGATAAATCTAGGCTTTTGCCTCATCTGTGGCGGCTTTGATCTCTGATTCAATCTCCTGACGCCCCTGTTTGAATTCGTTCAAACCGCGCCCAAGGCTGCGGGCAAATTCCGGGATTTTTTTCGCTCCGAACAGCAATAAGATGACGAAGGCGATGATGAGCAGTTCCTGAGTTCCGATGGGTCCAAGCATGATATAAAACGGTTTGAATTTGTGATTGTTGTTACGGCAATATCGTCCACCTCATCGCAAATTTCACAATTCGCGCATGCCTGTGGCGCGATTCAGCACCCGCAGATGTGTGACCCCGAGTCAACAGGGTCTGATCGATGACCCAACCCTGTTCGATCGTTTTGCTCTCGCTCCCCTTTACGTCAAGGCTTCCCACTGTCCTCTTTTGCGGGAATGGCCTCCAGCGATTCAAGTATTCGGCGTGAAATGGCTTCCCGCTTATGGAGATCATCAGCCCGGTTGGGGGTGTCGATGTTCAGAGCAAAGAACACGCATCCATCCGGGTGTTCGACCCATCCGACCCACCACCCAATGGTTCCGCTCCAGCCTGTTTTGGCCCGCAGTATCCAGTCGCGCCCGGCCTCATTGATCATCACATCCTTGACGAGCCGCTGAGCATCCATACTGAACGGCAGTTTGTTCCGGTAAAGCCTTTGCAGGAATTCGATCTGTTCATGCGCAGATATCCGCAGATTGCCCTCAACCCAAAAGGGAGCTTTCCCCGTTGGATCCGCATTCCCATACTTGATCTTTTCCATATATTCACGCTCCCGCTCCTCTCCGATGGCTTTCTCGAATGTCTGGTAAACCCAAACCACAGAGTTCCTCATGGAAGAGCGTAGCGTCTGGTCGCTGTTCCACGCTTCGTAAGTTCGTTTCACGCCGTCCCATGGAATGACCTGGAATTCATCCTCAATCACCCCGGCATCGAGCGCGAACAAAGCATGCGGGATCTTGAAAGTTGAAGCCGGCGAGAATCCCGTCTCCGCCCGTTTTTGATCAAACACAAACGATCCCCTGGACGCCTCCCGTTCATCAACCACCACGATTGTCCCCGTGGCATCAAAGTCGGAGAAGGTTTCCTTCCATTCATGACGAACGGTGACGTCATCGCTTTGGGCTGTCGCGGCATTGAATGCCATGATGGTCCCCAAAGCAAAGATTCCCCGGGCCATTTTCGTATTTGGTTTTCCGAATCCTGTCTTCATATCAACTTGCTCCCTGCCCGGTGATTTTAAAATCTGCGTTCAGAGCTTCAATCACTTTTGGTTCGTCAAACTGCATTGTCGTTGTGGGTCCTGCTGAATAGGGATACATGGCGACTTACTCGTTCAGGGACCAAGGTTCCGGATCAACCTCAATCCAATCCGTAAATCGGGATCTCAATTCTTCCGGGTTCGACCAGATCTGAACTTCAACGTATCGATACCAATCGTTCTTCGCCTTTCTTTCATCTAAGTAACTGTCAATTTTGAGTTCACGATACTGTTCCTTGAGTTCGCTGAACGTCAGAAGCTTTCCGAAGTAAGGATACCGCTCTTCATCGTAATCCGGGGGAGGTTGAAAACCGAAATACCTCTCCACCTTCGCTTTGCTCAAACCTACAAGGTGAAAGTGATCAGGGCACATGAAGGTAATCTCATGCTCTTCAAACGCTTCTATGGGGAAATGTATTTTGTGCGGGTGACGATACAACCCTCCCACAACATCAGAATCGCCAAGCACGGCGAAAAAAGGTCGCCTTTCCGGCGGTCTCGCGAACTTGCGAGTGTAGAGATCAATGAGCAAATCATCGGCCAGCTTCCGAAAATCGAAAAACTCCTTTCCATAGGAGAATCTGTTGAATCCCGTTTTCGCTCCACTCTCCCGCTCGATCAGTTTTTGAGTTTCGTCAGAGCCCAGATCGCAGATGCTCAGTAACGGCCCGTACTCCCGCTCGAAATAGTGACTCACGTGTTCAGCGAACTCCATCTTTCAGAAACACGTTAATCGTTTTCAATAGCAATTTCGTGTTCGCTGACCGGTTCTGCGTCGACAGAAAACGCCACTCTGAAATCAGTAACCATCCTCATGAGAGGGCTGTGTGGCTCATCCCTGTAGTGCTCCTTCATACCGCCAAATCCGTCCTTAAGGGCCTCCTCAGACGGATAGTCCACGATGAGATGGAAGTCGGGCAGCTCCTCAAAACTCGCCTTATTATGCATTCGAAGAATCCTGTAAGTCTCCGCAAAATTTCCCTGAATCTGTGTGGCCATGAACTCGTGAACCTGCTTGATCAACGCATCAGGAGAAACGCCTTCCTTAGGGCTGAAATAGACGTGATAGGAAGCCATCGTGATTTTTCTTAGAGCTTAGGGGAGCGTTTGTTCGAAGTAACCCAATAGATCAGGCTCCAGTTCCTCCAGATACAGCCCCAGAAACATATGCGGCACGTTGACCGAGCGCAGCGCTGATTCAGGTGATGAGGGAAGAGCGGTGGCAATCCCTGTTCCTACCCGATCATGTGTCTGGATCTGCGTCGAGAGAGTTGGTCAATCGAATTTCACCCTCGCAAAACCTTCGAATTACATCGTCTGACTTGTCCGCACAAGCTCCCAAACCGCGTCTATCCGAACTCTCGATAAACGTTACGAGAAGTGATTCAAACCGTTCATATATCGACGAATCCCCGTAATCTTCACGTATCTTATAGATGCCCTCTCTAAAGATCACCCAATAGTGCTCAACGTACCACGAATATCCGTTCCATAAGGTTTTCCCGGGGATGGCCCGAGCGTGAGCGTAATTGCCAAGGTCTTCTATGAGTTCAGCTACGGCCTCAGCATCTCCTTCGAAATTAAACTTCCCATCAATCCAGGAAGAACAGACCCGGCGTCGGGCACGCAGCATGGGCTCCGAATTCCATCGAGCATACACCGAATCTAAAGTCGCGACGACATGAGACGCTCGTTGCAACCATAGAGTCCAGAGGATTGCGATGAGTGTGATCGGGATGACGATTCCGTTTACAACATCCCACATCCAGACGGTTTCCTGTGTAAAGAATGCTAGAATTGCCATCGTCTTTTTTCACCAAACAGTCTTGTCCACCCATCGCAATTCTCGCGATTGCCGTGCGATATCAAAATTTTACTGGAACCGCTAAATAGGTGCAAGGCTGAAAGGTCACTTTACGGCGAATTCAACTTCCGACTCGCTCCCGAAAGGTCACCGACAAAAGAATCCATGAACGGCTTCACTCCCACTTCTCACCTGATTCGCTTTTGGGGTTTTCTCTAACGGTAATCGCACCAATGATCCCATTGTTTCTCTCATTGGTCTCAGTAAGTTGGTTCCGTTCATCGGCCACACACCGAAAATTGTAAGTCCCCGGCGCGGTTGGTTTCCAATGATGGTAGCCTGGAGCCATTCCGTAGGGAATATCCCCGCCTGCCGGTCATGCCAAGGTAGATCCCTTGAATTCACGTTCGAAGCGTTTGAATTCCAATGAGAACCTCTTGAAGGATTATGAGACTCGACTGCATTCTCATGCTGATCTATTACGATCACCCTACGAGAACCCTTAAGATATCGATAATACTATTAATTCTTCTAAAACGCCCTCAGAAGATTTCTATAAGCTTTTACATTCCTATTAGAAGATCCTACAGGATCTTCACAATCCTTGAACATCTTTTAAAGACCGTATAAATTCGTATTGCAGGCCACTGAATTCACTCGAGACGCCGTTGCAATCTCGATTGATGTCTCTAAAAATATTCTCAGTGAACCTAATCACCGATCGGTTTTGCGATAACTCATAGATGATGAATGACTCACGGCTTTGAAAATCGCGGAGCGGCGGGTAAAATCGTCCGGTGTAGCGTTAAAACACCTGATCAGGCTGCGGCAGGCTAAGTGGTCATCAAGGATTCACCAAACCGATCAATTCGCCACTTTTCCTCCGATCACTTGGCTTAAAAGCCAGAATCTCAGGGTATTTGCCGAAAAAATCGTGACTCAAACCTGAATCCCGCCCGTCTACTCTATGTGGTTCGATTGAATCACCAACTTTTGTAGTCCCTGTTTTGTAGTGAGGCGGAGTCGGATCTGTTCAGGATTCGGCTTTTGCCTTTTATGGGATTCAGACGTAATTTTTTTATCGGATAACTCAATCCTCCTCCCGCACAGATTGATCATGGTAGGCAACACTTCAAAAATAAGCACATTTTTCTTCGCTGTGGCGACAATCGCCGTCAGCTTTTCACCCTCAGTATCAAGTGCTCAGGAAGATTTAAGGGCAGCGATTCGTGCCAAGTTGGGCAAACAGACCGGCCCATTGGCGGCCTGGTACAAGAAGCGGGATTATTCTCCGGTGTGGGATGGCGGCACCATCCAGGGGCTGGCTGATTTCATCCGGAATCTGGACCGGCATGGATTGCGGGGTGATCTTTTCAGACTCGCGGAATGGGAAACCACCTGGCGCAATCCACCGAGAGACGCGGCCGGACGCGCTGATGTGGAAGTTGGCACGACTCATCTGGCCCTGTTTGCGATTCAGAGTCTGGCTTATGGTTTTGTTGATCCAGTCTCCGTTCATCCAAAATGGGAAGCGATTCCCCGCGGCGTCTCGTCCTACCGATTCCTCGAAGAGGGGCTGAAACAACCTCAGCGACAATTTGCAGCTTTTATGGAGGATCTCGTTGCTCCGACCGATCCCCGCTATGATGACCTGGTTGCGTCACTCGAGCGGTATCGGAAGATCGGGAGTTATGGTGGCTGGAAGCCGATCCCGGCAACGGTCCGTCCGGTTAGCCCCGGTGAACCTTATCCAAGTATTCCTCTGTTGCGGGCCCGGCTCAAAGCGGAGGGGGATCTGAATATCAATGCGGAGAAGAGTAAATCGAAGATTCTCGACGCAGAAACCGCCCAGGCTCTCAAATCTTTTCAGTTTCGGCACGGAATTACCCCGGACGCCGTGATCGGGCCGGCCACGTTGAAGGAATTGAACGGTTCAACTCAGTCGCGAATTGATTCACTGATTATCAACATTGAGCGACTGCGGTGGATGCCTCGTGATTACGAGCAGGATGAACGGCTCGAAGCGAACATCGCGGAAAGTGTTTTGCGGCTTATGGCCAACAACCGCTCTGTCACCACAATGCCGATCATTGTGGGACGAAAAAGCGCCACTCAGACGCCAGTTTTCCATGGGGATATCAAATATCTGATATTCCGACCGTATTGGAACATTCCGTCTTCAATTGCGCAAAAAGAGCTGATTCCGCAGGCCCTGATCGATCCCGGCTACATGGCGAAGAACAATTACGAAATCGTGGCTGGATACGGGGACGCCCCGAATCAGGTGTTACCTTCTACAATCGAAAATCTCCGCAAGGTGGAGGCCGGCAGCCTGCGAATGCGCCAGGGGACCGGTCCGGGGAACGCGCTGGGGTTGGTGAAGTTTATCTTTCCAAATGACAACGCGGTTTATCTTCACGACACACCGGATCACTCTCTGTTTAAAGCAACGGATCGTGATTTCAGCCACGGCTGTGTGCGGGTGTCCCGCCCTGACGAACTTGCAGAGATCCTGCTGCGTCGCAATGGCGGCTGGGATTTACCAACGGTGCGGGCATCGATGAATGACGCCAGCCAGCCCAACCGGCGGGTGAATTTTGACACCACTATTCCGGTGTATCTCGTTTACTGGACGAGCACGATCATGGACGATGGCCGGGTGCGTTTCGATCAGGACATCTATGGTCATGATGTGGTGATGAAAGGAAAGTTCGGGCTTGAGCAGCCAGCGATCTTTCGGCAGTGAGTCACACACATCGGGTTCGTGCACTATGCACTGCAGAGGTCTGCGTAAGTGCACATATTCGTCGAAAACTCCGGTGTCTCACGAGAGCCACCGATGCCGCTACCAACTGCAGTTCACTCAGTTACCCCAAGCGGACAACGCAAGGCATTAAACCTGCGCTTCCAAGTGGGTATGGACCCAAAAGAAACAATCACACAGATGAACGCCCACCTTTCACAGTTTCGTGAGATGTCATTCAGGGCGAAGGGCCGGATTGAGAAGCTCGCTGAACTTTCGCTTACCATTGAAGATGAGTTGAAACAAAAGCAGTTTGCCGACCGGGTGAGCGAGCTATTCGGAATCTCAACCCAGTTTGAGGAAGGCCTTGAAAAGCTGATCCATGATTATGAGATCGAGCGCAACCGTATTGAGAACGAAGAGATCTGACGGGATGTGGCTCAGGCACTCCTGCCTGTGGCGCACGATCATCGACGAAGCCGGAAACTTCTCTTCGGCTGAACCGTCGTTATGATTGCGGCTTCGCCGTTTTCACTGCCCCACAGACAGGAGTGTCTGTGCTACTCAGCCGTTGCGAACCCGCACCCTGACTCTATGCAGACGTCGACCTCTACAGTTTGATGTTTCCCATGGCCGACATGGTTTGCCTGCCTGAAATCATTACAAGGCGTTGAATTCCATTTGAACGCACCTATTCAGCCCGACGCCTACGGGCTGTTTTTAGCCCCCGCTCACCACAGACTCTTTAGGAAACGGCTCAAAATCCCCGCTTGCAACACGCAGTCATACGCGACACGATTCCGCCTCGCACTTTTGACTCGTGGTTTTCAGTTCCCACATCTTCCTATTCTATTTCCTGCCGATCGCGTTGCTGCTTTACTACGCGTCTCCGCGTGTGTTGAAGCATCTCATGCTCACGCTTGTGAGCTATGTGTTCTACGGCTGGTGGAACCCGTGGTTCACGCTGCTGATGCTGGCTTCGACTTTCGTCGACTACGCCTGCGGCAAGATGATCACGGCGGAGGGAGCGTCAAAAAAGCAACGGAAGACGGGAATGCTGATTTCGGTATTCGCCAACCTGGGCGTGCTCGCGTTTTTCAAGTACACGACGTTTGTCGCGGGTAACATCAGCGGGCTTTCGGAGATGATGGGCATGGGAGCGGTGGAGCTTCCGGAGTTTTTCTACAACATCGTACTGCCGGTCGGAATTTCATTCTACACGTTTCAGTCGATGAGTTACTCGATCGACTTGTATCGGGGGCATGCGGTGCCGGCGAAGAATTTCATCGATTTTGCCTGTTATGTTTCGATGTTCCCCCAGCTGGTGGCGGGGCCGATTGTCCGGTATGGAAGCGTGGCGGATCAACTGCGGGAGCGGGATCATACGCTACCCGGCTTTGTCGAAGGCTTCACCCGGTTTAACTTCGGTTTCGCCAAGAAGATCATCCTGGCGAACCCGGTCGGCTCCATTGCGGATGCCTGCTTCGGGGCGGGCGAAGGGGTGCTCAATACCCCCATGGCCTGGGTCGGGGTGACAGCTTACGCCTTCCAGATCTATTTTGATTTCTCGGCCTACTCTGACATGGCGATCGGTCTCGGACGGATGTTTGGATTCCGGTTTCCGGAGAACTTCAATTCGCCTTACAAATCGAAATCGATCACGGAGTTCTGGCGGCGCTGGCACATCTCGCTGTCCAGTTTCCTGCGGGATTATCTCTATATTCCGCTGGGCGGAAACCGGAAGGGCGAGGTTCGCACTTACATCAACCTGATGCTGGTGATGCTGATCGGAGGACTCTGGCATGGCTCGCAATGGACCTTCATTGCCTGGGGCGCCATCCATGGAGGGATGCTCGCGTTTGAGCGGCTCATGGGGAAAGAGTCGTGGTATGGAAGGCTGCCGAATTTTGCGCGAGTCGTCATCACCTTCGTCGTTGTATTGATCACATGGGTGTTCTTCCGCGCGGAGAACTTCGAGGTCGCGACACGCTATCTTGGTTCCATGTTTGGATTCGGCGGCGATGCTCCGGCGGCCGATCTGTTGCAGGCTTCGCAAATCAGACCGCTCACCGTTTTCTATCTAGTCGTCTGCGCCATCGTCACGTGGGGAATGCCCCGCACTGCGAAATGTCTGGAGAAGATCACGCTCTGGAAGATCGCGCTCGGCCTGGTGTTGCTCTTTATCAGTGTGAGAATGCTATTTACCCAGGGAGCCAATCCGTTCCTGTATTTCCAGTTCTAAAATAAAATGCCGAAACCCAAGACCATATTCTGGCTCACCCTGGGCGTCGTAACGACGGCTCTGGTCGCGCTTGTGGTTGTTGTCGGCCCACGTCAACTGCTGGCAAACGGGTATCACACTCTCACCAGCGATACGGAATATGCCCCGGGGTTTTCGGAGTCAGCTTTCCGAAAAATCAAAATCGGTGACACTGAAGCAAGCGCCAAAGCAGCCATCGGGGCACCGCTCGCCGGGCATCCATCTGAGGCTTACATCCTGTGGATTTATTCATCGAAACCCCAACCCGATTTTGCGTCGCTGGGACATTCCGATCCTCTGACTGAATTCACTATCTTTGATTTTGAATTGGATGGTACTTTGAAAGGCGCCATCGGCCAACTGATCCCCACTCCGCCTAAAGGAAATCTATACACATCAGCAATCGGAGACGGACAAAATTCCCTGTCGCTGAGCGATGCTGCTATCAAAGCATTGGTAACAGTCGGCACGACGACAGCGGACATCGAAGCCAAGCATGGGAAGCCGACTGCCATTTACCACTCACCAACGGTAAGGTGGCTGGTCTACTCCCGTTCCCCGAGCGGCTCAAACTACGTGCTGCGCTGGGTCGGTATTGATAAGAGCGGGAAAGTCAGCGCCCTGCGAAGCCAGCGATACCTCGACTGAGATATGAGCGATAACCAAATGGAAAACCCTTACGACAAGTTCGGCGCCCACCCCTGCGAGGTGAAGGCGGGGCGGACGACTTTGTGGGTTTTCACGGTTCTCTTTCTGCTCGGCATCGCTGTGCCTCCAGTCCTGCGCAACCTCCAGGACGCAAAAAAAACAACAGACCGTTGGGTGCCTGCACTTGAGTTTTGGAATCATCCGAATCCGAAAGGACGCGATCTTTTACGTAGCAAGAAACAGGGCAACTCAGAGATTACCCGGACACAGCCGAGTTTACGAGACCACTTGCAAGCGGTGGAAAAGGAAATCAAAGGAGCTGACTTTCGTGAATCCATCCGGGCGGCTGACCAGAGAATTCTGACCTCGCTGTTTCACGAAGGAAACTCGAAGGCGGTGATCGGGAAAGACGGTTGGTTTTTCTATCAGCCCGGCATCGACGGTCTGGCTGGCTACGGACCTTTGAAGTCTGAACCTGACAGTGTGACAAAGGATCCGGACCGGGCTCAATGGTTTCCGCAGGCACCGGTGATCGAAAAGTTTGCCGCCCAGCTGAAGGAGCGCGGGGTTGAGCTGATGCTGGTCCCTGTTCCGGTGAAACCGATGATCCACCCCGAGCATCTTGCGTCCGGCACCGAAGCTCCGGTTCGTCATCGGGATCAGGAAAAGCTTTACCAAACCCTGCGTGACACCGGTATCGAAGTGGTCGACCTGACGGATGCCATGCTGGAATGGAAGAAGGAAGGCGAGCCGCTATATCTAAAGCAGGACACTCACTGGACACAGAACACGATGCGCCGTGCTGCCGCAGAGGTAGCGGCCAGGGTTAAGGCTAAGGCATGGTTCAGTGACGTCGACACCTCTCTGAAACCGGTGACCGAAGTAGTGACACGTTCACACGGCGGTGATTTGGTGGGCATGTTAGATATTGCAGGAACCGATAAGAAATTCCCTGCGGAGACACAGGAGATCACCCGTGTTCTCGATCCCGCGACAAAAGCGCCGATCGCATCGGATCCTGAATCCCCCATCGCCTTGCTGGGAGACTCCTTCGTGAACGTCTTCGACACGCCCCAAATTGGGTTCGGGAATTCGGAGAAGGACACTGAGCCAATTGGAGGTGGCTTTGCCGGGGCACTGGCTCAAGAGCTCGGCACGAAGTTGGACATTCACACCGCCAACGGTGGCGGCGCCACTGACGTGCGCAAATCGTTTGCCGGAAGCAGCAAAGACGTCGTGGCAAAGAAGAAGCTGGTGATTTGGACGATCGCCTCGCGCGATCTGCTGTTGTCCGAAACCCCGGGCGGGAAAGCAGGCGTGCGATGGCGGGATGTGGAATTCAGTGAGCGCGAAAACGGAGTCACTGAACCGTTTACCATGGTGGGAACTTTGAAGGAACGCTCAAGTCTGGGGGATCCAACATCGACACCCTACGAAGATTCAATTTTCTCTGCACTCTTTGATGTCGAAGCGATTGATCAAGGTAGCTATTCGGAAGATGAAGCGATGGTTTTCCTATGGGGATTCAAGAAACGCATCCTCGAACCCGAATCGGAATTACAGGTTGGCGATAAGGTTCAACTTGAATTGACTCCTTTGTCCAGCAACGAAGAGCTGAAAGGCATCAACATGTCGGACGATCTCTTTGCGGACCTGCCTCAGATGTTTTCCGCCAGGACAACAGTGCTCAGCAAAGCCGGGGGTGAAACAAGCATGACAGGCTTTCTGATTTTCGCCGGCGTGCTTATTGCCTACTTCAGCATCGGGCTCACGATGCAGATGCGTGAACGGAAGAAGACGGCGAACGTCGACAGCCAGGTTACCGATTGATAATCCACTCATTCGCCAGCCGGTCCCAACGGGCCTCTAGCCACATCAGCTCTTCAGGGTTGTTCTTCAGTTTCCGGCGCGCCTTGGAGTAAATCTGTTTGGCAGTTTCATCATCATGCAGCTCGGTCACCGCCAGTTCGAAGGCACCGATATAGGCTTTGGCTTCCTGTGGATGATACCGAATGATCTTCAAGTATTCGTTCATCGCGTCTTCGAATCGCTCCTGCTCAATGTAGTATTCCGGCAGCTTGTAGTTCACGGTGGGCTTGGCACTTCGGTCGCGGGGGAAATAGAATGACTCGAGTGCCCAGGAAAGCGGCTTTGATACCACCTGGAAAATATCGCGCCCCACCAGCAGAAGAAAAACAACGACAACTCCAAAACAGAGAAAGAGCAGCTTCACGGCACCATCATCAGATTCCGGTAGGGCGGCATGCAATTGAGGCATCAACTTCCGCAAGTAACCCAACGCCGCGATCGCAAGGATCCAGCGGATGCCTTTGATGATCAGGGTTCGGCGAAATTCGGTCACGGTTTCAGCGGCAGTTGCCCCGATCATATAATTTTGCGGGTCGATTGACACTCACAAAATCACTTTTCACTGCGCGCCAACGATCGAGTGACTTGTCTTGCCACCCGCTTCCTGCACATAATTCACCATGCGATCAATCTTTCGAGTCATCCGGGTGGAAGCCTTCATCATTCTCGCGATCTGTGCGGCTGCCGGTTTCGACCAACCGGTTCATGCAGCTGACAAACCCAACTTCGTTTTCTTCCTCGTCGACGACATGGGCTGGGCCGACATCGAGGCCAACGGAAGCACCTTTCACGAAACCCCGAACATCGACGCGTTCGCACAGTCCGGCATGCGCTTCACCAACGGTTATGCAGCGGCATCGATCTGCTCACCAACACGTGCCAGCATCATGACCGGACGACACCCGGTCCGGGTAAACATCACTGACTGGATTCCCGGTTCTAAAACACCTGACACCGCCAAATTCCAACACGTGCATGATCGCGACAATCTTGCACTTGAAGAGACGACCATCGCAGAAGTGCTGAAAGAGAAAGCCAACTACACCACGTTCTTTGCCGGGAAATGGCATCTCGGCAGTGAAGGGTTCCTACCAACTGATCAGGGTTTTGACATCAACATCGGCGGACATGACCGGGGTTCACCTCCGGGCGGCTACTACGCGCCGTGGAAGAATCCCTATCTGAAAGCCAAGGCCGACGATGAATATCTGACAGAACGCCTCACCGAAGAATCAATCGCGTTCATGAAAGAGCAGAAAGACTCGGCCGAACCGTTTCTGGTCTACCTCAGCTATTACAATATCCACACGCCGATCCAGCCCTATAAGAAGCACATCGACAAGTTTGCGGAAAAGGCCAGGTCGGCGTTCCCCGAACCATCGCCCCCGATCGACGAGCGCAACGCCACTTCGAGGAGCCGTCAGGACAACGCCGAACTTGCCTCGATGGTGTCTGCGGTGGACGACAGTGTCGGTGCGATCTTAAAGTCGCTCGATGAATTGAAACTCGCTGACAACACCGTGGTCATCTTTTTTTCTGACAACGGAGGCCTCTGCACCCGGCCCGCAGGCAAAAAGGGAAAAACCACAGTCGGTCCCGGCTGTAACTTACCGCTTCGCGCAGGAAAAGGATGGCTCTACGAAGGCGGCATTCGCGAGCCAATGATCGTTCGCGCACCGGGGATCACTTCAGCCGGCTCCACCTGTGATACGCCGGTGATGAGCACTGATTTCTTTCCCTCCATGTTGGAGCTGGCAGGACTCAAACTCGATCCCGGGTTGCACGCCGATGGCGAGAGCCTGCTTCCGCTGCTGAAAGGAGAAACACCCGACAACCTGACGAAGCGGGCACTTCACTGGCATTATCCCCACTACCACGGGTCAGGTTGGAAACCCGGCGGCGCCATCCGTGAGGGCGACTGGAAGCTGATTGAATTCTGGGAATACGGCGACGCCCAACTCTTCAATCTGGCCGACGACATCGGTGAAACCAATGACCTCATCAAAAGCAATCCGGACAAAGCAGCCGAGCTGGCCGGTAAGCTGGCAGCCTGGAGAAAGGACATCGGAGCCGTCATGCCGACACTTTCCGAAAAATGAGAAATTTCACAACTCGTTGCCACCGCACGATATCTGAGGCATCTTGACCCATGAAAGCGATAGCGGCGGCCGTGGTAGTTCTACTTTTTTTATTAGCTGGAACGGGACAGGCGCAGAAAACGATTCGCAAAGAAATCCCGGTGGGGCATGCACCGCTCGAGATCATTAAGCCCGCCGTTCAGGAAGTATTATCGCCTCAGGGAAAGTTTGTGATGCTCCCGCAAAAGGGATCAATGATGGTGATCGATACACCGGAAAACATCAAACTGGTCGAAGAGAAGCTTTCCAAGCTTGAGGTTCCCACGCCGAATGTCGGACTCAATTTTGCATTTAAGACCGGGATCGCTGCCGGCAGCATGGGCAAAGGACGGCCCGTCGACTTGAACAGCTTTCCATTCCCCACCCGGTTTCTTCCCGGTGCCATCATTCCCACCGGGCCGAACAATGTGATCATCATTCCGCCGCACCCGACGAATTTTCAACGGCGGAACGTCGGCACGACCTTGGACACGCAAAATCATATCAACCCGGACGGTAGTGTCTCGGTAGACGTCAATTTCGAGCACACTGAATTCGAAGGCTTCATTAACTATGGCTCCGGGGTTTTCCCGTCAGGGACCAACGGAGTGATCCCCGTGGGGCAGGCCAACAACCCGCGCTTTTTCGAGCCGTTCCTACAGCGGCAGAACATTCTGGTGCCGGTTTTCAGCACGACACGTATCACGACTCAAGTGCTGGTTCGTCCGACGGTGCGGGCCGGGATGGTAAACGTCGATATGTTCCCTCAATTAAAAGTCGATAACGGGGAAAAGGACAAAGAAGCGGAAGTCGTCACACTGAAGGAGTTTCGCACCACATTGAACGTGCAAAACAACGGCATCGGAAAAATCGGCGGCTTTAAAGGGGCAACGGGAGCGTTTAACAACGAATTTCTGGGTGGGGACGCCAAACAGGAAGGCACCAATGCGATCGTAATCAAAGCACAGGTGTTTCACGGTGAAGTCGAAGAGGTTAAGACGGATCCACCAGCTCAAACCTCGCAGTCGGAGGTGATCAACGAGCAGCAGAAAAAAGCAGAACCTACGCCCGATGTGCCCGCAAACTGAACACGGGGATGCGGAGTGTGCAGAGGTACGCCCTTCTGAACGTTCAGTGACGACTTCCTGTGCGCGGTACGACCTTCTGAACGTTCAGTGACGACTTCCTGTGCGCGGTACGACCTTCTGAACGTTCAGTGACGACTTCCTGTACGCGGTACGACCTTCTGAACGTTCAGCGATGACTTCCTGTGCGCGGTACGACCTTCTGAACGTTCAGCGATGACTTCCTGTGCGCGGTACGACCTTCTGAACGTTCAGTGACGACTTCCTGTACGCGGTACGACCTTCTGAATGCCAAAATGGATCTTTCCACCGCGGTCTCGTCTCGGACACAGCTTTCCGGGCTCGCACGATCGAACAGGGTTGTTTCATCAAACAGACCCTGTTGGATCGTAGAACCGAATTTCAGGCCAATCCCGTTCGCTCAAATTCGGCGAGACAATATTCGTATTCCCTGGTGAGCTGATCCACCACGTCGCCGGATCGCATGGCCTCAGGCATGACTTCCCACGTGTAAGTTTCCATTTCGAAATGGCTGCACCAGCCGGGATCTTTCCCCAGCAAATCGAGGGTGTCGCTGATGTGATCTCGCGTATCACCGAAGATGGCTTCGGGTTGTGCATGAATTGGAACGTGAAAGTGTACCCGCCATTCGTCGCCCAGATGGGTGTTTCCGCGCTCTGTCGCCCAGGCAAGCGCATCAGGAAGATCCCGAAACCGCTCAATCACCTCTCCCCCGTCCTGAACGATCACCTGATGGAGATAGACTTCTTCATGAAAGGCAGCCAGGCGGGTGATCGATTCTACGTCCGGCTTGAGCTTGAGCGCGGAACTCAGGTGAATTTTACTGATCCGCAACCCGGCTCCCCGTAAATTCGCAAATGCGTCGGCTGCATTTTCGTATTCGATCGCAAGATGGCACGTATCGTAGTTGATCCCGATGTTTCGAAGAATCGACTCGCGCTCCATGGTGCTGAGACCATCGGTTAGTTGCCCAAAGAAAGACACGCTTTCGCTGGAGTTCTCAAAGAGCCCCAGTGGCTCAGGTTCGAGGCCGAGATGCAGATCCCTTCCCGTCTGTTCCCGCAACTTCTCGAGATGGGCATTGCATGACCGGAGATTGGCAATGATCGCGGAAATTTTGTCTGACTCATCCGGCTGGCCGATGATGAATTCTTTGAAGGATCCGGGTAAAGTACTGACACTGCCGCTTTCCCCTTCCGGGGCAATCTCACAAAGGAGATCGAAGAGCAGGTTGGTATAACTGAGTCGTTCCGGAGTCGACCAATCCGGGGCATACACCTGCTCTTTCACGCGGTTCCCGTGGAAGGTTCCGTAGGGAAATCCGTTGATGGTGAAAACGTAGGCATTATTCACATCCAGCCACCGGCGAAAGTCATCCACCAGTCCGCTGTCTGCCGTCAGTTCATTAGCCGCTCCGGCAGAAAGACGCAACCCGATGCCATAAGGCCGGGAGTCGGAGCAAACCCGTTCTTTGACTTTCAAGGTGTACTGATCGAGACCGTGGAACGTTTCGGCCCAGGTTTCGCCGCGGTGGATGTTGGTGCAATAACCGAGATGGAGACCGTTTTTAAGCTGCATGTTCGTCCCTGTAACCGATTGCGAAAACGGCGGCAACCCCCGATTTGCTCCCAGCTATTACCAACCGTGCTAAGAAAAATCTTGCAAATTCGTTAGGGACGCCATAAAACGGCGTCTCCTTTTACTCTCTATGCCTTCATCAAACAGAGATCGTTTATTCGATGAGTCTGTCTCGTCTCTTCTTGGCCGTGCCTACTATTTAAATTTAGGCCTTCTGGAAAAGATGCTGGAACTGGAAGGGCTGAACGATTCCGTTCGTCCCAGCATGTGTAACGTGCTGTTTGCCCTGTTTTCCGAAGACGGACAGAAAATCAGCAGCATCGCCTCCAAAATCCGGGTCGCTAAAAGCACCATGACCGGGACAGTTGAAGGCTTGAGAAAGCGTGAGCTGATCAATGTGACTCGCGACCGGAGAGACCGGAGGGCTCAGCGACTCGAATTGACTGAGAAAGCGAAGTCGCTTGAGCCAGCTTTGCGGAAGACCATGGAAAATCTCGAGTCGCAAATCTCCGCAGAGCTCACAGATGAAGAGCAGCAATTGCTCTGCAAGCTCCTGACCCGTTCAATCGCGGGAATGGAATCGCGTTCCTGATCCCGCGACTGGATTCTTATTTCGAATCCAGCTTACCAACGGTCCAAAGCAATCCGCGAGTGACCAAATCGAGATAAACTGGATCGGCCATGGTTTCGTTGTGATGCCCAATGGTGGTACCAAAGGTTTTACAGCCCTTGTATTCATTCACCCAAATACAAACCTGAGCACCTTCTGTGGATGGAATCGTTCCCTCAGCCAGAGGTGTGGCGGTGTCCCAGACTTTAGCGGAATTATAGAGTTCGCCGTTCACAGTCGTCCAATCGTCTGGCACAGGAGCAATCACCGGGTGCTCTTTGTTCAATTTGGTGACTTTAATAGGGTGTTTCTTTCCGTGGTTGTAGCTGCTGATACCGATGAGTTTCCGGTATTCGTCGGTTTCAGCCGCCCGATAGCTGTGCATTGAGCAGTGAAGCATCACGACTCCCACACCATGGTCCGTGTGTCCCTTCACCAGATTGTCGACAAATTCATTATCGGTCACCCCGCCGTAGCACTCGTTGTGGACCACCACATCAAAGTCCCTGGCCCAGCCTTTGCGTGAATAGATGCCGATTTTGTGGTCTTTCCCTTCAAATTGTTCGTAAACGACACTCCATTTAACATTGGCGCGCTCGCTGATCCCTGCTGTGAGGATTCGCTTCTGCATATCATAGTCGTGACAGCATCCACCGGTGATCAAAAGCGCCCGAATCGCCGGCCCCTTGTCATCTTTTTTATTTTTGTCTGATTTTTTTTCATCCTGAGCCGTAATGGAGACAACAAAAATGCCTGTAAGAATGAGGAGCGGGAGGAAGACACGGAAGAATTTCATAGTGAGTGAGATACCAAAATCCCTGTGAAAGGAAAGAACACAATTACGTGCGAACAATAATCGCTAAAATTCTCATGAATGAGATGAATTTAGACACTGTTGCATATCTGCCAATCAATGTTAAGATTTCGACGGTCTTTTTCCGCGGACATCGGAAATCTACCAAACCGCTCAACACCAAAATCAATGTGGACATGCCCTCTTCAAGAATGAAGTCGGATATGTCCTGAATGTGTTTTTGAAGATTATTACAGAGCGATGCAGGTTCAAACTGAAGAAAAGAAAATCACTTTCAACTGCCCGAAGTGTGCAGCGACCTTAAAAGTCCCGCGCCAATTGGCCGGGGTGAGTGGTCCATGCCCCAAATGCGGTGGTACGATTGCGGCCCCGCACCCAACTTCGGTTGAGGCGATTTCGTCACCCCCTTCTCCTGCGACACGGCCGGCGGTTCAGCGAGAACAGCCCGCCCAGGTGCCTGAAAAGTCAGATTCGCAACCAGTGTCCCCCACTGCTTTGTCACCAAGAATGTCTGTGACATCAGGCCCCGCAGAGCCAGCGATTTCACGGCCCAGGCCTGCACCTGTAGAGATCGAAGACTTAAACGAATCTCCCTCGAGCGCCGTTCCATCGGCTCCAGCTTCCGAAAATAACACAACAAAGGAATTTCCCCGATCCTATCAAGCCGCAGCGGAAAAGAGATCCAGTGAGTCGGTTGATCCAGACAGTGAGTCTTTTGATGACATTGATCCCGGGCCGGCAAAAACACCGGAATCAGCTCCATCAGCGACCGCTCCACCTCAAGTGGACGAACCTTCGGTAAAATTAACGCCACGGGAATCGCTCGCTCCCCTTCCGATTCAGAAGGAGGAAAAACCGAAAGATCAGGAAATTACAGTTCAGACAACTCAACGTAGCCCGGCGCAGCCAGTGAATAATGTGCCGACGCTGTCGCCAGAGCCGCCTCGGGCAGCTCCATCCGAAACTCCACGAGTTTCTGTCTCAACGATCCCCGCCCGACCAAAACCCGAAGCGATTGTTCCCAAGCCAGCGCATTCTTCCCCCGTGCATTCCTCGCCACCAGTTGTGGCAGAGAAATCTCCAGCTCAACAGCCGCAGCCTGTGCGCAGATCCGTCGCCAATGTCGTTCCCCGTATTCGAAAAGGTGGACGTCAGGAAGCACAAACACCCCCGGCTTTAGATCCATCCGAAACCCGCCCGATCTCACCGGTAACGAAATCTGAATTTCAGGATTCCACTCAGGCACAACCGGCACCCACCACTTCAGATGCCGCAAATGCAGGATCGAGTCCAGCCACCCCCCGCCTGGACGCATCGCTCGGCGCAACAGCCGTCAATCTCGATGAGAAGCCGTTGCCCTCAAATCCCGGCCCTCAGCGGACAGCTACCGGCCCGACAAAGATCAGGCTGCCTCAGTTGAATGAAGAGTCGGCCCCTGCTGCTCCTCCTGCGGTTGAATCCGTCCCGATGCCTCCCGCAATGGAGCAGGCTCCGGCGCAACAAAGTATCGCGGCAACGCCTGAAAGAAAACCTGCTGATCCAATTCCTGCTCCACAGGGCCCGGGACGGGAACCACTGGGATCGCTGGGTCAGGTCCAGCCGGTGAATGAGAATCGTCCGATCAAAATAGATCGCGGACTCGGTGATTTGATTCTCGAAGACTCTCAAGGGTCACAAAGGGAAAGCCAGAAGGCCACCGAACCTTCCGAGTTGGATGATCTGTTTGGAGCCTCAAATCAATCGAACGGCAACGGCAAGCGCAAGAGCATCAACTGGATCAAAGTCGGTGTGGCAGTCGCAGTGTTCGTAGTTTCAGTCTACGCTGTTATATTGATCGGCAATGCTTTTGGAGGAGGCTTTGAACTCACCGAGGAAGGAACATCCACCACACAGGGAGATGCTGCTGCGAATGCCAACGACAAACCCGCGGTGGAACGCCCACCGGAAAAGCCGGCAATTGCACCGCCGGCACCTTCCGTCGCTGCCGTGAATAACACTCCCGAAGAAAATTCGGGGCTTCCGGAGACGACCACGAGAGTAGATACAGGATCGACCATCAATGGAGAGACAACAACCGGCAGTGAAGAGCCACCTAAGGCGAACACCGGATTTGATAAGCTGGTGCTTTCAGACCCTGAAGGCGCTTATTCCACAGACACGACCGATTCCACTGAGATCAAAAGCCCACTCATTTTTGATACCCCGGGGACAGTGGTGCCGCCAGGCAATGAAGATATCGCAGAGAAAATTCGTCAGCGAATTGAGAGTGCGCAAAGCGCCATCTCGCAAGGTCCGACTGACATTCCACCTTCTGATATCCCGCCGACGGCTCCATCAGCAACGGAAGTCGGATCAACCGTCGAAACTCCAATTCCTCAACCTGAGGTAAAAGCTAATGATGCAACGACTGCGGCAGCTGTTGCAACTCCCCCGGTCCCGGAACCACAACCCGCAACTACATCGATCGGTAGCACAGGGCCCACGGGAGAGTTTCGCAGCAGTCAAGTTGACCCGGCTGCGATGAACGGCCCTCCGGGACCGGAGACCTTCACTCCTCCGGGAGACAGCGGCAGCAGGCTCGGTTCAACCAGGGAATTGATTGAAACATTTCTAAAGTCCCCACGCTGGGAAGATCAAATTCCTTATGTCTATCAGTCAGACCGAATCAAACCGGTGATGGAGGCCTACTACAAACAATTCCCCTATGTCCCGATCAAAAAGTTTGCACTTAAATTCGAACGAATGGAGTCCGACCCGGAGTTCAACGGGCCGTTTTGGATCTACAATGTAAACACCAGCGACAACACCTCCGGTTTTCCGATTGTGGTTCGCCAGGAAGAAGACCTGTTGAAAATTGACTGGGGAGTTCAGGCTGAATTTCGTGACGAGCTTTTCGCCAAGTTCCAGAATGGAGAAATCGCCGGCAAACAAAGCTTCCGCTTGATCGTGGAACGTCAGACAGGTTACTACGAATCAGACGCGGAAGTCTTCACCACGATCGACAACTACCTCGTGTATCGAATCATGCCCCCCTATGGTGGCAGAGAGCATGAAGAGACGGCTCTGGTGCCCTTGAATTCACCCATCGGAGCTCAGTTGGATGAACTGGTCCCGCTCTATTCAGATCCACTGGCTTTGATTGTTGAAATTGAAAACCAGTCCTTTCCCCACAAGATTAATCACCTCGTCATCACGAAAGTAACGGAAGGTTGGTTTCAGTAACCGACGTCATTTCCCGCGCGGCATTCGCCGATAAAGCTCTCCAATGGCTTTGCCATCATCATCGTGAACCGTTGCTCTCACCTCAACTTCACGTGTTCCGGTACCGATCAGCGGTGTAAGAATGGCATCACCTTCCCTCGAATGCCGGGCATTCCAAAACGGCGGAACCTTCAGCTCAACTTGTTCAACCGGGATATCGTTCCGCCGAATGCCGATCGAAGTCTCTTCCCCTGTTGAAATCTCGTCAGGCACGCTGCTAAAAGAAACAGCGGGCGCCGTAAATTCATCAGGCAGCGAAGCATCGCCCTTGTATAAAAGCAGCAGCGGATCCCCCGTCACACTCACTGTGATCGCTCCCTGCGCCGGGTGAACTTTGGAGCTAGCGCCATCGATATATCTCAGCAACACTTCCTCCACACCGGCAAGCGGAACTCCAAGATCAGCGTTACCGTTCTCGTTCCACATCACCTGCAAGCTGTCACCGTTCCGGTCGCGAAACAAAAATGCGTGAACACCGTTCGGGTAGCGCTTCTCTTCGACAAACTCCTTTAGCGCAATGGAGTTCACCGCATGGTAAAGGGCAACCGCATCCAGTCTTGGACAATAGCGATTGAACCGGCAGTCAAAGACGTTGTGGGAGTCTCCTGAACTCCCGTGCTGCGTGCCATCGGGGTCAGGATAGAGTAGGCCAAACCACGAAACGTTTTCTCCACCAGCTGCGAAAAACGTGCTGAACTTCTTGAAAACCTGCACGGCTACTTCGTGTCGCGGCTGTCCCTGACTATTGAGCCCGAGCTCGGTAGACCAGAGTGGTTTAACCACATCATACTTCTCCATCAACGCCTGATACTTCTCCATGTTTCGGCGAACATTTTCCGGCTGCTCATAGATGTGGAAATCGAAGGCATCACACCATTTCCCATAACCGTTTTTGAAATATTCCTCGTTGGGTTCAACAGAAGTCGCCACCACCGGAATTGTCGGGTCGATCTTTTTCACCTCCTCGTAAACGGCCCGGTAAGCCGCGACGTTTTTCTCGACCCGCTCCCCAGTTCCATGAGGCTCATTGCCGAGGTTAATGATTAGCGGTCGCTCGTCACCGTATTCTTCCAGAAAGTTACGAACCCCCTGCCGCAGCGCCTCCTCGCTCCATTCGTCATCTTTTCCCCGTTCGATGTGTTTGATCGGCGTCGTTGTCAGCCAGCCCATTCCAAGTTCCCGACAAAGCTCAAGGCCGGGCGCTTGCGGTTTGTAGGGCGGTTTAGGTGACCACCCGCCCCACAGCCCGCAAATTCGCACGCCGAGTCGGTCAGTCAGACGAATGTATTCACCAATTCGGTTGTCCCAATTGCGCGCCGTGAACGGTACCTCTTCAGGCTTGTATTGCCGGGTGATCGCATCAGGCAGAATGGCGAAAGAAGTGTGATTGCGAAACGGCTCAACGGTCACAGCACTGCCTTCGTCACCGCCGGTTTCAGCATGCAGCTCGTAGTAGCGCCCCTCCACCAGATCGACATCACTCAAATCAACACTGGCTTCATACACAAACCGGTCCGCCTTCTTTTCCGGCGCTCCCAGGTCAATCTTCCCCTGTTGCATTTGCTCTGCCCCCCAGTAATCACGCACCACATACGACAGCGTTTTTCGGGAATCAACGAGCGGCTTGCGGGCTTCCACAGTGATTCCCACTTTCCTGGAACTGTCGGGAAACAACAGATTGCCCAGTTGAGCTGTGGAGAAAAGCAAACGCTCAATCCGGTCATCCCTTCTGGGGGCGGGTGCGAGATAGGCCGCAGTTAAATTCTCGATACGAAACTCACCATAGGTTTTGTTAAGCTTCACCTCAAACTTTGCTGAAGCCGTTCCCTCCGGCAATTGCACCACTTGACTTTCAGTTGTTGTTTCGTGTTTCCCGAAGACATCAGAAACCACCACACTCTTTATCACATCTCCAGCGGCATTCATCGCGTTCAACTGAAGAACTCCATTGTAGGAATTGTCGGGCGAATGCAAATCCGAGCGATAAGTCAATTTCACCTCCCACTGTCCCGGCGAAGCCTCAAACGTGGAACTTCCGATCAAAGCCGGCTGGTTCACCTCCTCCAACGTTCGTGACAACACCAGTGCCTCCTGACTCGCAAACGCTGCCGGCTCAGCAAACACCGGAAAGACCGCTTCCGCCCGCACATCAGAAAGCAGGATCTCTGGTTGATTCGCCGCATCGGACCGGGTTGTTAAAGAAAGCACCAGCCGACGCGGAGGATCATGCCAGACACCGTCATTGGCTCCCCCCCAGTGTTCGCCGCCTGCGATTTCCTTCGGAATCAAATCAAAATCATGCCAGTCGCCATCCGCTGTCACCTTGAGCCCTTTACGCTGATGCGTCTGCCCCGTGCCATCGACCAACTGAACACTCACCGATTTCGCATTCCCTGTCTTCAACCGCATCCGAATCACCGAAACCTCAGGTACCCCCAATGAGTCAAGATCCCGAATCGCTGCGACATACGCTCCTCCACCAGTGAAATCACCGGCCAACTTCAGGTCATCCCCCTCCACGGTTAAAGCCCCTTTGGCCCCTTTAAACTCCGCTCCATTGGTAAACCGCCAGTCATGAACTCCCTCCGAAATCTCGGCCAACGGGATTTCAGATTTCACCTCCGCTCCGGCCACCGGAGTTGGCTTAAGCGCAACCGCGATATCACTCAACCACAGAGTCCGAACCGCATTCTCTCCCTGCTTGGAAAGCAGCAGATACAGCCCCCTCGCCGGTCCATGCCAGTTCCCGTCCTTTGCGCCGCCCCAGAATTCATATTGAGCAATATTCGTCAGCGCATTCGCCTTGCCACGGTTCTTGAAAAACTCCTCTATCGGCAACACCACACGTTGCCAGTCTTCCCCCTCTTCGAGCTTGAGCACGATCTGATGCGTTTGGCCGCTCGCATCCCCCAGACGTAACGTGAACTTGTCTGTCTCATTCGCCCGAACCCAAAACGACAGCTCACTGATATCCAAATCATCCAGACGACGACCCGCTTGCACATAGCCACCTCCGCCGGAGAAATCGCCAACCAGTTTGAGACTGACCTGGTCTTTCCACTTCATCTTCGAATCGACCGACAAAGAACCAGTGGCCCCCGGAAACTCCTGACCGTTGTTAAAACTCCAGACTTTTTCAGCCGCTGCCGGATCAATCAGGGGGATGATGTCCTGAGAAGAAACATTCCCTTTCCCCAAAGAAACCAGGAGGAGCAGGAAACCAAAGGAACGCAGTATAGACATCACGTGAGAGCGGGATTTTGAAACATTCATTGATAAAGTGCGATTGGTTGAGACAAAGAACAATCGCGACCTCGCCATGTTCAACTCTCCACGAAAACCTGCCGGACTCTATACGATGCTTTTCCGGTCCAACGCATTCCCGGCCGAATGGCCATTATTAGCCATCGGGCCGATTGACGCAGCCCCTGTACGAAGGCGCCCCGGCAAACAGAGACGACCGTTTGCTTAATCTGAAAAAAATCCATCAGCCTCCCTAACCTCCCTTCAAAAAGCGGTAATTAGTTTCATGAAGAAATTCACCTTACCAATCTCAATGCTCCTACTTTTTGCGGCCATAGCACTCGGAGGAGGCTTACAGGTCCAGAAGATTAATGAAATCGAGGAAAATGGAGTGACCACAACTGCCGAAGTCATCGGAGGAAGAGTAAAACGCCATGCTGACGGCAGCGTCGAATCCGGTGCTTTAAAAGTTAAATTCCTCCCCAAAGATCACCCGGAGCCGGTCGAAACATCAATTTCCCTCAGCGGTTCCTATATGGGCTCCGTGGTCGGTGGATCATCAAAAATCTTTATCAAGTCGGTAGAAATCAAATATCTACCGGACTCACCCCAAGACGCCTTAGTAGTGGGAGAATCTGAGATTGGATTGGCGAAGGGATTGTTTTGGACAGGACTGGTTCTGGCCGGGATCGTGTTGCTGCTCACGGTAAAACCTTTCCTGCGACGGAATAAATGAACCGTCAGATTAAAGCAACATCCGGTTGATCGATTTTCGCACGGCGCGCATCAGGTCTTGCACCATAAGAGTTCATAGGGTCTTTAGAATCCTATGCGCTTGTCCAAACGCCCCCTCGTTTTTGCTGCCTCAACCCTCTTGTTGACTCTACCTCTGGCTGCCAATGATCCCGTTGCCGATGCCGGGCAAGACCTTACCACGGTCATCTTCGATGGGAAAAAACCCGACAGCCTGGTTTGTGATACCACCCTGCGCGCCATGCCTGACGGATCCTGGGTCATGGTGATGCTGGGAGGCGGCCACACCGAGCCCCTCCCGCAAAACAGAATCTTTCTCAGCCGCAGTCTCGACGAAGGAAAGACCTGGTCATCAATGGAACCGATCGATTTTGGCGTAAAAACCAAAGATCCAAATACAGCCCTCGTTCCCACTGAACTGATGGTTCTGGGAAATCGTTGCACCCTCTTCGTCGCCACTCACGACGGAACTTTCGCCAACTGGAAAGAATGGATGACCCACAGCAACGACTCCTGTCAAACCTGGAGCAAACTCGAGCCGGCTCCCGGCCGCCTCCACGACCGCACTTTCATCCGCAATCATATCGTCACCCGGGACGGAAGAATCCTGATACCCTTCCAGCACTATTTGAGTGTGGCCGAAACCCGGACCATCAACAATGGCAGACGTTTCTCCCGTCCAACTGATCCACGCAACGGCGTGCTGATGAGCGATGACGGCGGCAAGACGTGGACCGAACACGGAAACATCAGCCTCTCCAAAGACGACGGCTCCAGAGGCTGGGCCGAAAACAACATTGTGGAACTGGCAGACGGCCGCATCGCCATGATCATCCGCGCTGACGGCCGCAAAGTCCTCTATTACGCCGAGTCCACCGATGGCGGAAAGACATGGCCCGAAGTAGCGACGCCAACCGAAATTCCCAACCCCGGATCGAAAGCCGTCATCCACGGACTCGGTGGCGACACCGTGGCACTCCTCCACAATCCGAACCCAAATCATCGCAGCCCGCTCGCACTCTGGATTTCCTACGACGGAATGAAAACGTGGCCTTACCAGCGCGTGTTGGTTCAGGAATCATCCGACGGACCAAAGGGCCGCCTCAATTACCCCGACGGATTTGTCAGCAAAGACAAAAGCTACCTCCACTTTGCCTACGACGATAACCGCCATCGGGCCATTTACTACGGCGCGAAGCTTCCGGCAATGGAATGAGAACAAACCAACACTTTGGAACCTGACACCATCTGCCTGAGAAACCATGAACCGCAAATCTCTTCAGCTTATCCCTTTCATCACAGCTTTAGCGCTTCCGACATTCGATGCATTCGCAGAACCCAATCAGTTGCTGAATCCATCCTTCGAACAGGCTGATGCCGAAGACCTCGTTGCCGACAATTGGAGCCAACGCGCCGGCATCAAAGTGGAACGTCGCGATGAAGGCGGGCGCACCGGCAAAGCTTTTGTCCGCTTCCAGGATGACAGCAAAGACAAAGGACAAATGCTGGAGTCTCGCAGACTTCCCGCCCGCCCGGGAGGAGAATACACGGCCTCGGCCTGGCTCCGCACCTCCGACAAATGCCGGCCCGGTGTCTATGTGAATTTCTACGATCTAAACGGTCGACGAATTGAACACCGCTACGAACGAACCGAAGGATCACCCGCAGACTGGCAGCGCGTCGCGGTCACTCAGACCGCACCAAAACAAGCCTGGGAAGTAGCCATTGCCATCTACTCATACGCCGGGGATGTCGGCGTGTTCGATGCGGACGACGCCGAACTGACTGTGACCGGCGGAGACGAACCCGGCGCTCCCGGATTGACCCGCGTTATGCCAGGCGAAAAGCCGGTCTACGAAATAGGCCAACGTCGCGAGCTGTTCGTCGATGACTTCCTGATCGACGGCATCAGTGGCGGGGCCGAGCGCCGCCTTCATCATCCCGTTCCGCGCGAGGTTGTTTTAAAACTCGACCAACCCTGGGAAGGCCAGACGTCCGCCTACTTCGCTGCCGTTCAGGACGGTGACCGTGTGCTGATGTACTACCGGGGACAAATCAGCCCCGGCAGTGCGGGTCAGGTCTGCTGCGTCGCAGAGAGCACAGACGGAATCCACTTCAAAAGGATCAAAGCAGGACTCTTCGAATTTGAAGGTTCCACCGACAACAACATCGTCTGGAAAGGTGTTGGCGCTCACAACTTCACTCCCTTTCTGGATGAAAATCCCGATGCTCCAGCCGACGAGCGCTTCAAGGCCGTCGGATACTCCCATCACGGAAAAGGACTCGGCGTTTTTGCTTCGCCAGACGGCATTGTCTGGCGGGAGCTGCTCGATCATCCAGCCATCACCAACGGTGCATTCGATTCGCAGAACCTCGCCTTCTGGGATCCAGAGCGGAAATGTTACGTCGACTTCCACCGCAAAGGTCGCAACGGAGTCCGCGATGTCATGACCTGCACCAGCAAAGACTTTCGCACCTGGACAGAGCCGGTTTATCTCGAATACGCAGACACCCGACTCGAACACCTTTACACCAACGGGATTCAGCCCTGCCCCCGCGCACCCCACATTTATATTGGTTTACCGGCACGCTTTGTCCCCGGCAGAACCAAGATCGAAGGGCGCAAAGAACCCGGCATCAGTGATGCCATCCTGATGAGCAGTCGCGATGGATTGAATTTCGATCGCTGGTCCCGGGCCTTCATTCGTCCCTCGACCGAACCCGAAGTCTGGACCGACCGGAACAACTATCCCGCCTGGGGCATCCTCGAAACCGGCCCCGAAGAACTCTCCGTTTACTGGACCGAACACTACCGGCACCCCGGCATGCGGCTTCGTCGCGGAACTCTGCGAAAAGACGGCTTCGCCTCATTACAATGCAGTGGAAGTGTCGGCGAAATACTCACTCGCCCCTTGCAAATCAGCGGAGATTCACTCGAAGTCAACTATGCCACCGACGCCACCGGCTGGATCCGCTTTGAAGTCTGCCATGCCGACGGCTCCGCGATTCCGGGGCTTACCCTCTACGATTCAGAAACGCTCTTCGGGAATGAATTGAAACACACCGTCACGTGGCGGGATAACTCCCTTGCAAAATTACCGAACCAGCCAATCCGCCTGCGGTTGAGAATGGAAAACGCAGACCTCTTTTCACTGCGCTTTTTCGACAAAGAAGATGGTAACGGCACCCCGGCAAATTGATGATCCCACAGCATCAGATCCACGGATGGACCAACCCTGAACATTAGGGATGAAATTTCGCATCCCCTATTCCCCCCAAATCGTTGGGAGCCTCGCCATTGTCGGACTCCTCTATTTCGGAAGTTTCTGGATCCTGTGCTCCATTCATCTGCCCCCAAAACTCGTCGTGGCAGGCAAGGCCGCTACCATTCAAATTGGCCCCGGAAAACAGACCAACGACGCGACGGTCGAGGTCCCGTTCAATCTTCAAGGCCCGCTGAACTATATCTATACTCCGTTGAATCGGATCCATCGGAGAAACACAGGCTTCGGGATCTACTTCGCCCCGAAGGCGGCCATCAACTGATTGAACAATCCAACAGGGTTCGATCGATGAGTAAACAGGGTTGAATCGAAAACCCGCTCTGCCATACAATCGGGCATGGCCACACGATCGCTTCTTATTGCCTTACCCCTGCTCTTCCTCACGATATTAAGCCGAGGTGCCGAGCCCCGCCCGAACATCCTCTTCATCTACACCGATGATCACTCGCACCGAACCGTGAGCTGCTATCCCGAAGCCTACGACTTCGTCAAGACACCGAACATTGATGCCCTGGCAGAAAAGGGCGTACGTTTCCAATACGCTTACATCGGAACGTGGTGCATGCCTTCCCGCGCAACACTTCTCACCGGGCACTACCAACACGGCGTTGAATCCATGCACATGGTGGGTGCCTATCCGGGCAGCGAATACGATCCCAAACAATGCCCTTTCTGGCCGAAAGTCTTCCGCGAGAACGGCTACCAGACGGCCCAAATCGGCAAATGGCACACCGGATCCGATACCGGCGCGGGCCGGGACTGGGATCACCAGGTCGTGTGGAATCGCCCGCGGCACACGAAGAACGCAGGCAGCTATTACAAAGATCAGCTCATCGAACGGAACGGTGGTGAAGCCATCATCGAGAAAGGATACTCCACAGACAACTACACGCAGTGGGCCGTCGATTATCTTGAAGGTGAAGGCCGGGTAGACGACAAGCCCTGGTATTTGTGGCTTTGTTATGGCGCCGTTCACGGCCCTTTCACCCCCGCAAAACGTCATCTCGAAGCCTACCCCGATGCTACCGTTCCCATTCCTGCTGACATCTACCCGCCACGGAAGGGAAAGCCGGCATACATGCAGGATGTCAATCAATGGTTCGAAGGCGAAGACGGCCGCCCTCACCTCAAAGGGCGCAAGCGATCAACCGGCGAAGTGAGCGCCGGAAAAGGAATTCACGGCAGCGATCTCGATAGCTGGATCCGGCAATATCATCAGGGAGTCCTCGCCCTGGATGAAGCCGTCGGCACCCTGATCCAGACCCTCAAAGACACCGGTCAATATGACAACACGCTGATCGTTTTCACCTCAGACCAGGGATTTGCCTGGGGCCAACATGGCTTCCGCATGAAGGTTGCGCCCTACGACGCCAATATCCGCAGCCCCATGATCGTATCCATGCCAGCGAAGCTTCCTTCCGGAAAAGTCTGCTCCACCCCCGTCGGCGGTGTCGATCTGGTGCCCACCTTTTTCAGCTTCGCCGGGATTGATCTGCCGTGGGAAATGCACGGACAGGATCTGACTCCCCTGCTGAAAAATCCGACCCGCGAACAACAACGCTCCCTTCTGACCGTCCACACCGGTCGTCATTATGGATCAGACACAGACCAAATCCCCACAGATCCCGCAATTTTAAAACTCGTCGGCGGAGTTCCCTGGTATGCATCACTCCACGACGGTCGCTACAAATACATCCGCACCTTCGTCGAAGGTGAGACCGAAGAGCTCTACGATCTCGAAACCGATCCCGAAGAACTCACCAATCTGGCCGCGGACGCATCACAAAACAAGCGGGTCGAACAGATGCGAAAAGACACGGTGGAAGAGCTCAAACGAACCGGTGCTGGTTTTGCGGACGATCTTCCTTCGGTGAATGCCCCCTGACTGCTCACTCGGTCAAATCACCGTTTCGCGGTGAAACGCATCTCACCTTCAAAAAATTCGAAAAACTTCGTTAAGGTCATCTCCCGAAATGTGTAATGCTTTATATGCAGACAAACACAAAGGGGAAAAAGAGCGGCGTTTGGGCCCTGATAACGGTATTAGCGATTGCAAGCGGGACTGCCGACGCCAAGCCAAAGGAAAAGCCTGATAACAAATCGAAAGCACCGATCGTGCTTTTGGAGATCGACGGCGCGATCGTTGATGTGGTCGCCAAATCCGGCAATGGCAAGTCCGCCAGCACGGCAACCGCGGTCGTTTCGTTTTATCTGCCTGTGATCGATCTGGACGATCCAAAGAACGATGATCTCGAGGCCGAGTTTGTCGCCGAGCTGAAATTCCGAATCCCTGATCCGAGTGAACGAATGTTGATCGGGGAACGGGTTCAAGGCTTCATCGAAGTAAACGCGAAACAGCTCGACGACATTGCAAAAGCCCGCGGAACGATTCGAATTGGTGACCAGAGAGCGGGTTTTACAGTGGAAGTCGGAAGTGGATCTCCGCCTGCGGTTTTATCCAACGTGGAGGTCTACTCTCTCGACGGCCCAACCTCAGGGCCCAATCGACTGAAAGTGCCGCTGCAGTTCGGCGAGACTACCGGGGAAAGCTCAAACACCTTCGTTTTTAAGGTGCCCAAGTATCTGGTGAAAGAAGTCGGCTCCTACAAGATTAAAGGTGTCTCAAGCTCCAGTGGAGATCCGGGCATTTGAATTGTCACCTTTTCTTCTACCCCGAATACCGCATGATTGACTGAATTCTGAATTTATCGAAACCCGATCGCTGCCAGATACTCGAGTGACGCTTCTTCAAAGGCTGCCGAATGCGGCTGATGCCGAGGCGTGGGAAGCCTTTGTGCAAATTTATGCTCCGGTGGTGTTTGGCTTTGCCGTGAAACGTGGGTGCCCGGCTTCAGAAGCAGCGGATTTGGTTCAGGAAGTCCTCGTAAAAGTTGCCGATGCGATTCGCCGGTTTGATTACAACCCGAGTAAAGGAAAATTCCGGAACTGGCTTTTCACCATTGCGAGAAATCATCTTTTAAACTGGCAACGAAAAGCGCGGTCCCGTCCCTACGGGGTGAATCATCCGGAATGGACCAATAGCGCTTTGTCACGGGAACCCGACAGTCGGAACGACCACGAACGGGTTTGGGAATTGGAATATCAGCGACAGATTGTCTACGGAGCACTACCGGCCGTTGAAAAAAGGGTCTCAGCTGCGCAGTGGAACGTTTTTCAAGCAATGGTGATCGAAGATGAACCGCCGCCGAAAGTTGCGGAAAGACTGGGGATGTCACTTGGTTCCCTCTATGTCGCCAAATCCCGCGTTCTCGCGATCTTAAGAGAGGAAATCCAGTTTCTCGAGCAAGAATGGGACGACGCTCTCCCCCAAGCTACCGCCTGAACTTTACCGTTACTTGTCATGACCGCTTCCGAATCTTCGATCCCATCTCAAGCGATGGATTGTCCCGACGATGAGGCTCTTCTCCGACTGATCAATGCAAACGGAGATCTATCGACGGAGGTTTCGAGATCGTTAGAGAATCACCTTTCTCGATGCGAATCCTGTCGGCACCGAATTGAGGCAATTGCGGTGACTCCCTCGGCGGTTGATCTTTTGCGGGAATACAGCGCCTGGAATTCTATGGCAAGCGGGCTCCAGTCAGTGATTGATCAATCGTCAAAAATCGACCTTCTTCAGACCGGTGAAGCTGATTCGAGCCGATGGCTGACGGAAGCTGAGTTAGTGGAAATTCTCGATTCATCCGAAGCTCCCGGCGTGCTGGGATTGCTGGGTGACATGGAAGTTTTGGAACTGCTGGGACAGGGCGGCATGGGTATAGTGGTCCGGGCGAGGGATCCGGGATTGGATCGGGAGGTGGCAGCAAAATTGTTGAAGCCATCGTTGTCTGATCGACCGGAGTTGGTGCAACTCTTCAAAGACGAAGCGCGGGCTGTCGCGGCGATGGCTCACGAACATATTCTGCCGATTCATCAGGTGGCGGATCATCATGGGCTTCCGTATTTCGTGATGCCGTTGGTGACCGGAGCAACTCTGGCAGGTCGTCTGCGAGTGGAAGGCGCGGCCTCTTTTACAGAAACTCTGGGCATCGCCCTACGGTTGAGTCAAGCTCTCGAAGCAGCGCACAATGCAGGGATTGTTCACGGAGACCTGAAGCCCGCAAATGTCCTTTTTGGCGGTGCCGCTGTCCCGACTGCCATGTGGTTGGCTGATTTTGGTTTAGGTCGCCGTTTAAAAACGGAAAGCGAGCCGGAATCCGGGGCTACAGAGAAATCCGGAGCAGGGACACCGGGATATGTCGCTCCGGAAGTCGTCTCCGGAGGCCGGCCCGGTGTTCGCTCCGACTTGTATGGATTGGGAAAGGTCTTTGCCGCTATGATCGAACGGAGCAATGAGCCTGCCCCGCAGTGGTTTCAGTCTCTGATCAAACGCATGACAGCTGCGAAAGTGGAGGATCGCCCCGAATCCGTTGGATCGGTCATTACCGAGCTTGAACGTGGCACCGATGCTCTCGCAGCGCGGGGATGGTTGAACAAACTTGGAAAGAAAATCCTTCGCGTGTGTGGAATTGCAGCGTTCCTCGTAGCAACTGCGATACTCGTGGCTTTTGTATCAGATGCGTTTTTCGGGACGGCCTGGGTGAATCGGGGGATATCGTTAATCAGTGGTCGGAACTTTTCCATCGCGGGGCATCTGGGCGTGTTTGAGAATCTCGCAGATGCGGTTGAATCCGCCCGGGACGGTGAGACGATTTTGATTGCCGGAAACGGTCCATATTTTACGCCACCGATTATCATTCAGGGAAAGTCGGTGACGATACGGGCGGGTGGGAAGAACAATCGTCCAGTCATTCAATCGCTCCCCTTGGTCGCCGATTCGATTTTATGGATGCAATACGGAAATTTGAAACTGGAAGGCATCGATTTTCGAAAGGAACTGGATTCCAAAGCCCGACTTCGACATTTCGAAGCGGTCATTCAGATCGCCGCAGGATCACTGGAAATGAACAATTGCCGGGTTTCCCGAAATGAACTGCCCGTGGCTCGCGCCCTGGCTTTGATCCGAGCAGAATTTGAGACTGAAAACGTCAATTTACGAAATTGCGACTTTGTCTCGCCGTTCGGTGCCGGGATTCAATTTTCCAATTACGGTTTGATTGAGCGAACGGTCATGAACTTGGAGAACTGCCGGTTTCAAGGAGCTTCATGGATCGGGTGCGAGGCACACGAGGGGACAACTGGATTTGAGCGCAAGTTCGAGAATTCCAAGTTATCGATTTCGGCAATGGATTGCAAATTTCGGGGGAAAGCAGGGTTTATTCTGGATCCAAAAATCGAGCATCGCCTGACAATTGATACGAAACTTGAAAGATGCCTGATCCAAACGGACCACACACTGATTGCGATGGCCGGCGCTAAAATGTTAGAGCCACTGCGTCAGAGCGTGTCAGTGAAAACTGTCGATTCGATTTTTTCGAATCGGAGTCGGTATCCAATCGCCTTCGCAAACGGGTTGGATCCCAAGCTTTTTGTGGGAAATGGCGATTTAGAAACGACGGGTGCCGAGTGGCGGCGATATTGGGAAATAGCCGATCAAAATGAAAGCCCGCAATGGAAGGCCCGGATTTTTTCAGGTAAGAATGGCTGGGAATTACTTGAGAAACCCGAAGACTAAATCGCATTCCCAATTTCAGCTCTTGAGCGTGTACAGGCCAATCCGATCCCTTGGTTCCAGGCGGGGTACTCAGGGTCCGGAATCCGAAATCGGGTCCCCGTACCTTGTGAGCGGCGATAAGTACGACGCAAATGCCAATCCGGAAGGTGAAAGCGGCGATAAGTACGACACAAATGCCAGTCCGGATGGTGAAAGCGGCGCTCAGTACGACGCAAATGCCAGTCCGGATGGTGAAAGCGGCGCTCAGTACGACGCAAATGCCAGTCCGGAAGGTGAAAGCGGCGCTCAGTACGACGCAAATGCCAGTCCGGAGGGTGAAAGCGGCGATAAGTACGACACAAATGCCAGTCCGGATGGTGTGAGCGACAATAAGTACAGTGACAGCGTCAATCCGGAGTATCGAGGCGGCGATCTGATTGCGGAAGGCGCGGGGTCATCCGCAAGGTGGAATTTTCCGGAAATCCAGCTAATCTCGCCGGATGCCGGAAAGTGCCGAAGCCCCTGTTCTTGATATCGAAAATCTCTGTGTGTCGCGGGGAGAGCCAATTCTGTTCGACGTCACGTGGCGGGTGAACCCGGGCGAGAAGTGGGTGATTCTCGGACCGAACGGTTGTGGCAAGACTTCACTGTTGTCTGTTTTGATGGGATATCTCACGGCATCGAAGGGAACGGTCACTATGCCGGGTCGGGCCAACGCATTGGCGCACAAGGGACAACGTTGGGATGCGTGGCGGATGCGCATCGGATTCGTGAGTTCACAAATCAGTCACCGGATCGAGGAGGCGGAGCCGGCTTTTGATGTGGTGCTGGCGGGACGCTACGCGATGATCAATTTCTGGGCGCAAAAGGCGATTCCGGAAGATGTCGAGGCAGCCTGGGAGGTGCTGGACATGATCAAAAGCCGCGATCTGGCGGACCGGCCCTGGGCTTATCTCTCTCAGGGAGAACGACAGAGGATGTTGATCGGGCGCGCCTTGATGCTGGAGGAGCTGGACTTTCTGGTACTGGACGAACCTTGCGCGGGACTCGATCCTGTGGCGCGGGAGCAATTCCTCACTTTTGTTCAGACGCTGGCAGAAGAGGGCCGCTTTCGGTCTCTGGCGCTGGTGACGCATCACGTCGAGGAAATCATCCCGGCCATCACGCACGTGCTGATTTTAAAAGAAGGCCGGGTGCTGGCAGCGGGCCCCAAGGACGAAATTTTGACATCGGAAAACCTTTCCGCAGCGTTCGACGGTGAAGTGGAGCTCTCCCAAAGGGAAAACGGCCGCTACGATCTGACCCTGTTGAGTCATCGAACAGACCCTGTTTGATCGGAAAAGGGGTCGGTTTAAGAAGCCGCACCTTCCGAGCTGGCCGGAGGTGTTTCCGGGGGAACGACAGGTTCGGTCTCCTCGGATTTCTTGCCCATGACCCTTCTCGCAAGCTTGCGCCGCTCGCGCAGGACGTCATCGGTGCGTTTCCCCATGAGAACAGAGATCCAACGGAGGTCGGGACTGTTCTCCAGCAGGACTTTCATCAGCATGGTGAGGGGGACCGCGAGAAACATTCCGACCGGCCCCCAGATATATCCCCAAACCAGGACGGACAGGATCACCATGACGGTGGAAATGCCGAAGCGATCGCCGAGCAGCATGGGTTCCAGGAAGTTACCGAAGCTGATATTGATCACCAGATAGCATATAAAGACACCAAAAGCCCGCCACACATCAAGGCCGGCCTTGACGACCTGAACCGTTTCGCCATCAACGACGATGGACTCGGAGCCAACACCGGTATCAACGAGGGCCAAAATGATCGGCGGGATTGCCGCGAGGATCGAGCCCACTGCGGGTATGAAATTGAAAAGGAAAGCGACCAATCCCCACAGCTCAGGGAAGTCCACGCGGAAGGAGGTGCAGACGACCCACGCCAACAGCCCGGTCACGGCACTGACCCCGGTTTTGATGGCGAGGTATTTTCCGATATCGCGCGATGAATTCTGAATCCGCCGCAGGTCGGGGCCGCGCACACGGATCACGTCCTTTAATTTTTGCGAGAATCCCCCTGACTCAGCCAGGACGAAGATCATAATGATAAAGACAAAGAAAGATTTGGAAGCCAGCGATGTGACCCGCCCGATGAGCTCGGTTTGCCCGATCAATTCCACGATGCGGTTGGCATCCCAATAGCGCTCGAACACCTCTTTCAGGGTCAAAAGTTCAGCCCCGTTTTCGCTTTCGCCCGCGTCCCCGGCTCCAGTTTGAGTTCCCGGGTCCGTCTGACCTTCGCTATTCGCGCCGGGTTCAGGGAGATCGACTCCAAATTTGTCCCAAAAGCCGCTGAACTCCTGAAGCTGCTTGTCCACGGTCTCGGAAATGCCAATGGCCTGCTCTTTCAGGAGAACAGCGTAGTAGTCTTTGCGATCCTGAAACCGTGAAATTACGGCAATCGCCAGGTAAACGAGTGCACCAACGATGAGAACATCAAAAAGGATAGTCAGAAGGATCGCCAGAGGGCGGGGCACGCCGCGATTGTGCACCCAGGTCAAAACCGGCATGGACAACAGGGCTAAAAAAGCGCCGAGCATGATGGGAATGAAGAGCTCAGAGGCGGCTTTTAACCCGGCAACGATGATCACCACACAAGCCAGCGCCAACAGAACGTTGAGTCCCATTCCGCGTTGTCTTTGAATACCCAAACCGCTTGCCATCGAATGATCAAAACTATCCGGTGAAACGCTGAGCACCACAACTTAAAAATCCGTTGGATCACGGCCATTCATGCGATTAACAAGAGTCATGTTCGTATTCGCTGTGGTCGACAAAATCTGGAGTTTCCTTCTTTCGGGCGGCATATTTATGGGGTTCATCGGCGTGGCATCATTCGTGGCTCTGGCTGTCGCGATTCATGTCGGGCTTTCTCTGAGAAAGAAGGTGGTCGTTCCCGCCGAGCTGACGAAAGAGGTGGAAAGGGCAGAGCGTCATTTCAAAAGTGACAATGCCGCAGTGCTCCGGCAGCATTTGAAACAAAGCGGGACTCCGCTCGGGAAGATCGGGGCGATCGCTATCGACGACCGGTTTGCTGACCGTGAGGAAGCGACCCAGGCGGTCGAAGCCAATGCGCGCGAAGAGGTGGTGAAGCTGCAGAACGGTATGGGGATTCTGGAGGTGGTCATCACTATTGCACCCTTGCTGGGGCTCCTTGGCACGGTGAGCGGACTGGTGAATGTTTTCTCGACACTCGGCAGCTCGGCGGAAAATGCAGCTGATCCTTCACGGCTCGCGGCGGGAATTGCCATCGCTTTGAATACCACCATCGCCGGTCTGGTCGTCGCGATTCTCACTGTGATCGTTCACAGTATCTTCACCCGTCGAATCGAAGGACTTTCCGCCCGGCTTGAGGTGCTCGCGGCTGATTTGATCCAGGCTTTCTACCGATGCGGTGGTGCTTCGCTCTATTCCAGCGGCCCACTGCTCGCCGAGAATGTTCCATCATCAGAAGGAGAAGAGGAGAGCACTGAAGACTTTCTGAGCTGAGTGATGAATTTCTACACCAAACGTCGACGGCCTCCCACTGTCCCCATCGTGACCTTGATCGATATTCTGGCGATTTTGCTGATTTTTTTCATCGCCACGACGACATTTAAGAAACGGGAGTCACTCGTGAAAGTGAATCTCCCGCAGTCTTCCGAGATGACGGTGAGCGGCGAGCGTGACGTGCGAATCCCCCTGGCCCTGAATCAGGAAGGCGACATCTCACTGGGAAGCGAGGTCGTTTCACTCGAGCAATTGCCTGCGGCGCTGCGTCAGTTCAAAGCGACCAACCCCAACGGAAAGCTGGAGCTGAAAGCCGACGAGAAAACCGCGCTCGGCTTGATGGTAAAAGTATGGGACGCCGCGACAAAAGCCGGAGTCGAGATCGATGAGATCCCGCTCCGAATCCTGCTCGAACAATAGTAAGCGGCCTACTGATCAGCGAGCGCAGCCTCGATCGATTTCACAACATCTTCGGCGAGTTTCCTGCTGCCATCAGGCGAGTAATGCACGTTCTTAGGCAGTTGGATTCCCTCATTGGCGAGCGAGAAGGAATACAAATCGTTGGTTGGGATATCGTTGTCCTTCATCACCTTCGCCGCAATCTCGTTGTATTTCTTTGAATCACCAACAACCCGGCCGGAAGCGCCTTCGGGCACCGGGGTTGTGTTTCTCCAGATCAATTTTGCGCCGGTTTCCTTCAACTTGGCGACGAGAGTGCGGAGATTTTTCTCGTACTCTGCAGGAGGAACCTGCTGATGACTCCCCTCCCCTTTTGGATCAGCGAGGTTGCCGCCCTCTTTACCCATGTATTTCAAATCATGAAGCCCCCAGTTGAAATGAATCACGTCCCATTTCTTGTCGGCACCACCCGTGGCAAGCCAGTCATCCATCTTCGCGATCGCCGTATGAGTCGGGCCACAGTTGGCCGCAGGACGGTGAACATTGGCTTTTCCCTTGAGAAGCTCCTGAACCGCCACGGTGTACCCGATCGAAATCGAGTCACCAATCAGGAGAACCCTGGGCAGCCCAGCCACATCTTCGACCGGTGCAAAAGCAGGATTCGATTTGCGTTTTGGCTTGGGCTTTTTCTGATCCTGAGCCTCCACAGCAAGGGGCAGCATCAGACTGGCAATCAAAGTAAACTTCAACAATGGGGAATTCTTCATAGGGAAAACGGTGAGGTTTCCGATTCCGAATGACAATGCAAAAGCCCTCGCACAATCAATCCCGATCGTGACAATACGAATATGGTTACACTGCCCTGAAGCAATCGCTCCAGGGCCACCTGCGGTCTGACAAACTCAGATCACCCGGTCGTTCCCGCCATCCACAGGGATCTGCGCCCCGGTGGTCTTGCCAAACAATGGGCTGGCCATTGCCGCTACCATATTGCCGACGTCTTTGGATTTGATCTCTGTCTTCAGCAAATTCCGCGTCTTGTATTCCTCAATGGTCATGTTGTAGCGCTCAGCCGAACGCTTCAGGTTTTCCGGAGTCCACAGCTTGGTATCGAAGACCGCATCGGGATGGATGATGTTGCACCGGACACCTTCAGGAGCAAGTTCGAGCGCCGCGACACGGCATAGCTGTGTGAGCCCGGCCTTGGCGCAGGAGTAACTCGCCGCCCCTGCTCCGGGAGCATTGACATTACGCGATCCGACCAGAACCACAGCTGGCTCGCCGGTTCCCTGCTTCAGAAAAGGAATTGTGTATTTCAGAAGTTTCTGATGGCTGGTGAGATTCACCGCCATGGATTTGTCCCAATTGGAGGCTTCCAGATTATCGAGGTAAGCCCCGGCAGTGAAAATGCCTGCGTTAGAAACCACGATATCGATACCACCATAATTTCGCACCACCTCAGCAATGGAATCAGCAACTTTGGCATCGTCAGTCAGGTTCGCGACGATGGAGTCACCACCGATTTTCTCCATTTCCTCCGCAATCTCAGGACTCAAGTCAATCCCGATCACCTTAGCCCCCTGCTCAGCAAGGCTCTCAGCACAAGCAAACCCGATTCCGGCCGCAGAACCGGTTACGATAGCGACCTTACCCTGGTGAATTGGTCCGGCCCCGCCTTTGGCCAGCTTGGCCTGCTCGAGTTCCCAGTATTCGATTTCAAACAACTTCGACGCGGGCAATGGCTTCCATCCCCCTTCGAATCCATCTTCGGTTTTCTGAATCGTCTGCCAGGTATGAGTCACGATATCACCCACGACATCGGCTTCCTTCACTGTCGCGCCAAAGCTGATGACCCCCTGCCCCGGCCACACCGCCCACCGTGGATCCGGTGACAGCATGGTTTCACCTTCATTGTATTTCTCGAAATACTTCGCGTAATCCGCCGCGAATTTCTCCAGCGACTTCTCGATGTCTTTACCGATCACTACAGGAACACGCTTGGTGCGGATCGTATGATCCGGCGTCAGCGGGCCGCGAGTGGCGAGCCTGGCTGCGTCCTTGCGGTTGGAGAATCCGACGGCTTCAGGCGAATTATCAAGGCGGGCGATCACAGGAACACCGCGCAGTCCTGAAACGATGTGACGAATTTTAGCCAGGCCGGCGAGATCTTCTTCTTCCACATTCGCAGTCGGCAGCTTGTATCCCTTGCCGCATTTGCTCGCGAGATGAAGCTCCGCACGAGTCACGTATTCAATCATCAACTCGTAGGCACGCTTTGGATCGTCATGGAACGTGAAGATCCCGTGATTCATCAGAATCAGACCGTCGTAATCATAAGGATCAACTTTCTCCAGAGCCTTCGCCACCGTCTTTGCCAAATCAAATCCGGGCATCACATAGGGAATCGTCAGCATACGGTCACCGAATACTTCCTTCACCGTATCTTTCCCTCCCTTATGGTTGGTCAAAGCCACCACCGCGTTGGCATGAGTATGGTCGACATACTTTTGGGGAATCACCGCGTGAAGAATCGCTTCGATCGAAGCATTCGGCGCGCCTGGGTCCAGCATCGCCGCCCGCTGCTGCTTCACCATTTCAGGATCAGACAGCGTGTCCAGCTTCGCCATCTTTAAAAGCGCATCCATCCGCACCGGGGCAAATCCGGCCTCTTCAATGGTTCCCAGATCCCAGCCCGATCCCTTCACATGGATCACATCCACATCATCCCCGAAGAAATCTTTCTCCTTCGTCTTCACCGAAGTATTTCCCCCGCCGTGGAGAACCAGTTCGGGATTTGCACCCAGCAATCGCGACGTATAAACGCGTTTACCAAGTTCACTTTTGTATTTGCGGGCTTCTTTGTCGGACCAGAGCGATTTCATGGGATTTTTGGGTCATCCAATGGACGCGGGACACTCCGGAATTCAAATCCTGATTTGTGTCGCGACTCGCTCAATTTGTGTCGGGCACCTGATTACTCCACGTCATCAATCCTGATAAGCGGCACCCTCAGCCTTGCCTGACACCAGAGCGGCCAGTGTTTTCACGGCTGAAACCAGACAGGCACAACCGGCAACGATCGCCACACTCACCACCATCTTGGCGCGAACAGATTCGAGAAGCTCAGGATTCAGATAGTAGAAAACGGGGATTCCAATGAAGATGATGAGACCGAACACCATGAACATAAACCGCCATACCAGACGGCGTTTCACAATGCGATCACGTTCCCGCCGCGCTTCGTCCATCAGCTCGCCGATCTCCGGCCCGCCGAGCCCCTGCTCACGCAGGAACTCAATCGTCAGCTTCTCATGCTCCCCCCAAAGCACTTTCGCGATCGTTCGATCACGAAGCACCTTCTTCTTTTCAGGGGAGAGATCAGCCATGGCCGGATTCTACCGAAGCCGACCCGCGAAATCAAATATGAACCGCGTGTCCAAACGCCTGTCCGGTCGCTTCGTGAATCGCTTCCGCCAGCGTTGGGTGCGCATGAATGGTCGCTTCGATATCCTCGTTCGTAGCTTCCAGGTTCATCGCCAGCCCCATCTCGGCAATCAACTCGGTAGCCCCGCCACCAATGATGTGAGCACCGAGAATTTCTCCATACTTCTTGTCGAAGATGATCTTTACGAAACCTTCTGAGTCGGCCACCGCCTGAGCACGACCGCTGGCAGCAAAAGGAAATTTTCCGACCCGATAATCCAGTCCTTCTTCCTTACACTTCTCCTCTGTCTTACCCACAGACGCCACTTCAGGATGGCAATAGGTGCAGCCCGGGAAAATATCCACTTTCTTTGGCTGGAAGCCATCTACGAACATTCCATCAACAGCCTGAATTGCCTCGTAACTGGCAACGTGCGCCAACCATGGCGGCCCGATAATGTCTCCCGCTGCATAAACACCCGGAACTGATGTCTGATAACGTTCATCGGTCTCAATGTATCCGCGCTCCAGCTTGAGCTGCTCGGAATTACCGGGAAGAACTGGCTGAACACCGACAGCCACCAGACAAACATCCGCTTTCAAAGTCTGCCCTTCGCCACCATCCACAGGTTCGACAGACAACTCAACGCTGCCCTTTGATACCTTCGCATCGAGCGTTTTTGTCGCCGTCAGGAAATTGATGCCCTGCTTCTTGAGTGATTTTTCAAGCGTCGCGCTGACTTCCGCATCTTCCACAGGCAGGATTCGATCCAGCATTTCCACCACAGTCACTTTTGTGCCGTAGGCATTGAAGAAGTAAGCGAACTCAATCCCGATAGCTCCCGCTCCGATAATCACGATTTCCTTCGGCTGCTTTTTGATTTGCATTGCCTCTTTGGAACCAATCACCGTTTCGCCGTCAAACTTCATGAACGGCAACTCACGGGAAACGCATCCCGTCGCGATTAACACATTCTTTGCTGAGTGAGCTTCCGTCTTTCCGTCAGCATCTGTCACTTCCACCTTGTTATTGGCTGCCAACGCACCGGTTCCGCGAATATAATCGACCTTGTTTTTCTTAAAGAGAAACTCGATTCCCTTTTCCAGACCGCCGGCAACACCACGCGAGCGGCTGATGACTTTCTCCCAGTCGTATTCCAGATTGTCGAATTTCAGGCCGAAATCCTCCGCTTTGTGTTGCAGTGTCTGGTATAGCTCTGCATTCTTGAGCAGCGCTTTCGTCGGAATACATCCCCAGTTCAAGCAAGTGCCGCCTGCGCGATCATTCTCGACGCACGCCACCTTTTTTCCGAGCTGAGCTGCGCGAATTGCACCCACGTATCCCGCAGGGCCGCCACCAATAACAATAAGATCGTAAGAAGCCATAATCTGATTAAAATTTCTGTCGCAGACGTTCGCGAATACTTTCGATTTTTAAAGCGGAAGTTTTGACAGTTTCCCCTCAACTCCTTCAAAATCCAGTGCTCAGGGGCTCATGACTCGATTACCGCCCCGCGAATGCCCTGTTTCAGCTCATGATTTCCCCGGCAACCACATCTGCTTTTCACGATCCAACAGGGTTGGTTCATCGAATCAACAGGGTTGGATCGTACGCACTCCTGTTTTTGGGGATGTCCGCTTTTGCGGATATCGCGCTCTACCACAATCTCGAGATCGACCTGCGCGATCCGGAAACAATTCGGGTTTACGCACCGGTCCATGCCCCTGAACTGATGCTGGATAAAGAGACGACGGATTTCTCGAACATCGGGCAGGAGTGGCTCGATGGATTGTCGGACGAGGACTACGCGGTTCTGCTGGAAAGGTCGACCGCGTTCGTGAATGAAACACTTCGGCTCCGGATCGGACCGTGGAATGTGAACAATGGTTTTCCATTTACCTTCGGGAAATCCGACGACGAAACCGCTCCCGGTTCGCTGGTCGGAACGATGACCTTCCCGAATCCCGGCGGGGAGTTACGGATCGAGCTGGCTCCGGAATCAGAGAAACGGTTGCAGGTCGCCATCAATGTTCCCCGGAAGTTCCCCGACACGAGAGATCTGGCTGCGGGGGAGTCGGTGACTCTGGTTCTACCGGAAAACCCAAACCCGCCGCAGGATCGACGCGGCCTCTGGTTGGCGATGTTGATCGTGCCGCTTCTGATCTTCGGCGTGCTTCGGCTTTTCCGGAAACCTCACTTCAACGCAGCCTGCTGACGTGGGCTCAACCATTGGAGGGCCCTGGCGGCATCCTGCCGAATCAATGAATTCACGTGCATGGCCTGAGTCTGGCTCATCGCCAGATTTTTGATCGCAGTGCCGATGAGCTGGCGCTTTTGATCAGTCTCAGGCGCCTTCCGATATCCTTTGGCGTCGAGCTGACCGATCCTCAGTCGGCTGCCGGCTTTCTCCAGCGCGATCCGCTGGTCATCCTTCGTCAGGTAAATCGCGTTGGCACACTCAAATTCCGCCGCCTTCTTTGCCAGCTCGGGAAGCGAAATCTCATCCGTCCGGAATCGCACCAGTGTTACTTCATGTCCATCGAAGAACCCGGCTTCGGTTGTGACGACACCCGGAATCGTTCCAAGCTTGGCTTCCCCCGTCCAAAAACAAAACATGGAGAACGCCACCGTATCCACCTTTGTGAAATCCCCCACCGCTCCCAGCGCCTTGAGATATTTCGGGACAGGACGACCGGCTTTCTCCAACGCCTCACCCATCCGGGAAGCCAGATACGGAGTATTCCAAACCTTGTCCTTTCGCGGAATCAAGTCCACGCCTTTCGCATCCAGAAACCTGACCACCTGATAGTTCCAGGCTGGCTCCTTGTATTTTTGCAGAATATTCTCCGCTTCTCCCGGCTGATTGTTAGGAACCAGAAGCGGGACAAATTCCGTCTCGATCGCTTCGACCACTTGAGAATCTGACAGCACTTCGCGCCCGAACTGTTGGCAACCGGCACACCCGGGAATTTCCTGAAAGAGCAGAAAAACCGGTTTTCCCGTTTCCTCAGATTTCACCATCGCCGCATCATAATCACGAAGCCACTTCACCGTCCCGGCCTCGACCGGATTTTTCTTCGTGCCGCCAAAAACGGCAATCGCAGAGATTGCGATAATGAGTAAAACCGGTAGCGCCTTCATAAATACCTCAGTTGTTCAGCGGCACGGAAACTTACGCCAGTTTCCGGGAATTTAAAACCACCCCGAATTCTTCGAATTCCCCCGAATAATTCATCAAACCGACTCAAACAAGCCCTCAAGCGCTCCCGGCGAAACTTCAAACGCGTCTCGCGAGAATTCAAAAGCCACCTAAAAGATTTCAGGAACCTCCTTAATGACCGCAACCGCATTTAACAACCGTTCAAGATCTCATAAAAAGAAGTGCTCGGATTCTCGCAGGAGAAACCAGGATTTCTAAAAGCGATTTGAATCCTCTTAGAGGAATATAAATTCTTATCAAATGAACCACAAGGCATGTAAAACCCTTTCAACGGCCGCCTCTACGCCGACAGGCGACTGCAATAGCCCCTCAACAGAGTCTAACGGGAATTCGAAGGCTATGTCAGCAAAATTGTGTAAACGGTGTTTTGCTTTTTTAGAGTTGGTTAGCATTTGCGCCTTCCAACAGGATCATGTTCCGGTGTTTCTGTTCGGGTTTCAAGCCTGCTTTTATCG
>JBLWYI010000002.1:0-285145 GCA_048267005.1 Verrucomicrobiales bacterium
CCCCGAGATGCCCCCTTCGAGCATGGTGAGCAGGGCCTTCTGCCCCCCTTCCCCCCTGACATCACGCAAGCCCCCGACGTCCTGCCGCCGAATCTTGTCGATCTCATCAATGAAGACGATGCCTTTCTCCGCCTTCTGCACATCATTATCCGCCCGTTCCAAAAGCGACGCCACAATCGCTTCGACCGAGTTCCCTTTATAGCCCGTCTCCACCAATCCCGTCGCCGTGGTGAAGCCCACCGGCACCCCGAGAAAGTTCGCCAGGATCTTCACGAGGTAAGTTTTCCCGACCCCGGTCGGCCCAACCATGAGGATGTGATGTCGTCCCAGATCTTCACCACCTTTGTCGCGCCAGGCCTGGGAGAGGTAATGGTTATAAACCGCCACCGCGATATCCTGCTTCGCCCGCGCCTGTCCACGCACAAAGCGATCAAGGTGAGCGATCATTTCGCCGGGAGTGGGGAGGACGTTTTGGTCTGACATGTGATGGGTTCGCTACACGTTAAAATTGCAGAGGCCAATTTGCTCATTTCGGGCCCCTCCGTGTTGTAAATTAGCAGGCCACGTCAGGCAAGCCATTCTTGGTCATGAGGAAGTCGACCAGTTGAAAAGACTCACATGCAGAGTTCCGCCCTACTTTGATCGGACCACGGAGGTTGCATCTATGAAGATAATCGGGACGGCGTGATTATCGCAGAGCCACCCGGACAGAAGAAATTGAAGTACCGGAAAGAGAGCCAGTCGCCCCACTTAACAATCGGGACAAACTGAGAGACTCAAAGCAAGCCGATGGTCGGAATTGAACCGACGACCTATTCATTACGAGTGAATTGCTCTACCCCTGAGCTACATCGGCGTCTCTCTGAAAAGGGCGAAAGAGTATCTCATTTCGTCTCGCTGTCAATGAGACCGGCGGGGCGAAATATTGCCCTTCTTTCACATTTTTTTAAATCAATGTGTGACTTGGGGAGAGAGTTCAACGTCTACTGGTCCGTGGTTTTGTGGGATGAACGAGAGGTCTCTCACACACTGCGCCGGCACTGGTCCGCCAAGGGGAAACGGCGGACCAGCGCCATGTGTGGTTTTTCAAGGCACCCGGAGCCCCTCACCACACCTTTCCTTCCACCTTCTGACAGGAAAACTTTTTAAAATTTGGAAGTCACACTTGGCCTCGCCGGGACAACTCCGCTATAGTAAGAGGGATTTTATGTCAACCGAACCTTCCAGACAGGAGATATTCATTGAATATGTCCAGGAACATCACGCCGGACTGCGGGCATTCACCCGCTCCCTAGGGGTGGATCCTCTGTGGGTGGATGATGTGGCTCAGGAAGCGTTTATTGTTGCCTACAACCGGATGGAGGAATTCGATACTTCCCGCGATTTCGGCGCCTGGGTCCGGGGAATTGCCCGAAACCTGGTCATCAATGAAAGACGGAAGAACGCCCGCCGGAAACGAATTTTGAATGATAACCTGACGGATGTGTTGGTATCGACGACCTCAGTTCAGGAAGAAGAGGAGAAGGAACTGGGAGATCGCGCCACGGCAAAGCTCAAGGCCTTGCGGCAATGCGTTGCTGATCTTCCCGAGAAATCGATGAAGCTGATCCGTGCAAAATACGAGGACGATGTCTCTGCCCCCGACCTCGCGGATCAACTTGATATGAAACCGCCCGCGGTAAGAAAAGCGCTCGAACGAATTCGGGCGGGCCTGCGCAAATGCATGGCTGAAAGACTCGGTGCAACCGCAGCGGGTGCTTGATGAACTCATAATTTTTAATGCCAAATCACCAAACAGTTCAGGAATTTGAGACTTTGCTCGCACGGTTCAATGCGGGCGAGGCCACGTCTGCTGACGTTGAAGCGCTTGGGCTTCTCTGCTCACAGTTTCCTGAGCTGGGAAAACGGCTCAGAGATGAGCTGGAGTTTTCTGAGATGATTCGGCAAACTTTGATCACTTCTGACGATGAGTCGTTTGCGTCTGATGTGCGTTATCGGTTAAGCGCCGACAGGACAGTGGGGTTTGCCTCGCTGGAGGAAAAGATCTTTCAGGGTGAAGCAACCCGTCCGGATCTCAATGCGCTGGCTATGGAGATTGGCGAAGATGAAAGCCGGGCCAGGTCATTGCGCGACGATTTGATTTTCGACGACCTGCTTTCTCAGGCGGTTGTTCGGTCGCGGGACGAAGAACCCTTTGTTACAAGTCTGGCCACTCGCATGTGGGCGGAGACCAATGAAGACCATTTCGTGCAGGATATCGAGAGTCGCCTCCGTTTGGTGGACGAACCTGTTTCTGAGGACTCTGCGGTCGTTCCTTTCCCCGGGAAGACGCAGCAGCGTAAGAAACGCTCCTGGATTCCCGGTGTTGCGATGGGACTGGGTGTAGCAGCCTGTGCAGCGATGGGGATGCTCTTGTTACAAAGCGGGCAGTTCAACAATCGGGATGTGGTGGCGGAAATCACCCGGTCCAGTTCAGACGCAGTCTGGTCTGATGCTGAGAGCCCTCTGTCCAACGGCGAAATTGCCAGCGGCAAACGCTACAAACTTCAATCCGGTGTCAGTTCATTCAAATTTAAGAACGGGGCGGAAATCACGGTGGAAGGCCCGGCGGAATTTGAAGTGGTCGATGACCGGCAGGCCATTTTTCACTCAGGCGTGGCTCTGGCCCGCACGGGTTCGGTTGAAGGCGGCTTTTCTCTTCAGTCAAAAGGCATCAATCTGGTGAATTCCGGAAATTCCATCGGAATCGATGCCCGTTCGGATCACTCCACTGAGGCGATGATTTTCAATCAGGGAGAAGGCGTGGGTGTCTGCCTTCCCGGCATGGCCCGTTGTCGTGAGCTCTATCAATATGAAGCTATCCGGGCGGATTTGGACCGGGATAAACTGCTCGATATTCCCTACAATCCGCGGGCCTTTTCAAGAGCATGGGAACTGGTCGCCGGGGTAGAGAAAAATACAGGCTCTGTGCGACTCGAGTTACCGGGCAGCGGAATCGAACGGGATCGCGGGAATCTTGAGTCAGTCCAGATTTATGTGGAGAATGATTCGTTCCACGCTTCGAAGAAACTTCAGGTGGATTCCCTCAAGACCGGTCAGTTTGCGACAGCTTCAGGTGAGAACGCCGGCGAAGAGCTGCAATCCGAAAGTGAACTGCGGAGTTATCTCGTTCAACTCTGGCCCAGTCAGGTTCGCGAAAATGTAGGTCCAGTTGAAGCCAGCATCACTTTCGATCATCCAGTTGTCGGGGTGATTTATTCATCTGACCGCCTTGAGAAATCGGATTCAGTCGTGGGAACTCACATGGGCGATCACAATTCATCAGCGAGAGGTCTGGACAGCGGCGATGATGAGATTCTCCTCAGCGATGATCGTCGCACGATGAATGTTCGGCTCAAGAATGGCAATGTTGACGACCTCGATCACATCCGGGTACTCGTCGCCCTCAACTGATTGCCTGAGGCTGGCTCGGACCAATCACGACGCGCTTTCTGAAAAGTCCTCAGGCAATGTGAGGAACTCGACCGGAACGACATCTGTCAGCCATACAGCATTGTCAGTCAGGAAGAATTCATGGCCGGCCTTGTGCATGTTCAATGCATCAATCTTTACGAGGGTGGCTTTCCCGTGCCTACGTCCGACTTCGAGCATCAGCTCCCGATTCTCCGACATGTGAATATGATGACGGGAAGCTTTGTGAAGTCCATTCACGCTGATTGATTTCAGGTTCCGCTCGGCAGTGCCGTGCCAGAGAAACTCCGGCGGCTCTTTGGCTTCATAGCCAAGATCGACTTCTACAGAGTGCCCTTGCCTCGCCCGGATCCTCGATCCGTCTTCACTGAATTCGAACCGCTGCTTGTCGTTCGTTCCGACGACTTCATTCAGTTTTTCGCGATCAACTTTCACGCCGTTTTTGGCGAACTGTCGTAGCAATAGGTCCACCTGGACCCACCCGTTTTCTTCCAGTTCAAGATCAATCGTTTGAGGCGCATGACGCAACACATAGCTGAGGCGCTTACTGATCTTTTTGTTTCTATCATTCATCACTCCTTAAAAATTTTCTGACTTCCATCAAGGCAAAGCCCAGAAGGTTTCCACCCCGCCAGTTTTTTGGATCTGTTGCACTGGGGTTTCCAGCTCCCATTCCAATTCCCCAGATGCGGTCTCGCGGACTGGCTTCCACCAGCACGGCGTCACCGGTTCCCAGCAGAAACTCTGTGAGAGCCGGATCCTGAGAGAATTTAGCGATGTTTCCTTCAACAACGATTTCCGAACGGACCGATTTCCATTCTCGATCATCGAAGCCTTTTACTTTACGGCCCAATTGTTTTGCTTCGGCGGGCGTTGTAGCACCGATGATTTTGGATTCCATTTCAAGATCGTTGAAGGCACGGGCTTTTCCCGCCATCATGAAATGTTCAGCAGTCCAGTATGTCTTACCTTCGACTTCGAATTCACTCAACCACCACTGGCTGAAGCAGGATTTAGAAATCGATCCGTCTTTCGACGGTTGATGCCCCCAGAAATGAAGCCATTCGGGTGAGAGGCCGTTGTCGATTTGATCTATGAGTGAATCTCTGGTGTAGGGAGCCTTCATCTAATATCAAAGTTCAAACTGCCTTCCCGCTCCATTCGCCGGTAGGCTCGCTCATTGAAGCTGTAGAGTCGGGCGGCGCGATGAGAGACGTCTTTCTGGATTTCCCCGAGGTCCCTCAAGATCTCCATGCCGAGGACTTTTTTGCGGAAATTCCGTTTATCGATCTCTTTCTCCAGAATCGTTTCGTATAGCCGTTGCAGCTGTGTGAGGGTGAACTTTTTCGGCAGCAACTCAAAACCAATCGGCTGGTAGCGGATTTTTCCACGCAGTCGTTCGCGAGCAACTTCCAGTATTTTTGAGTGATCAAATGCCAGATCAGGCGGGAGATCGAACACCGAAAACCACGCGGCATTCCGGGCGTCGGTGTCTGCCACGAGGTTGTGGTCGTTAATATTTACCAATGCAAAGTAGGCCACGCTGACAACGTGCTCGCGGGGATCACGATCGGGTTCCCCAAAGGTGTAGAGCTGCTCGAGAAACACATCGTTTACTCCGGTTTCCTCGGAAAGCTCTCGGCGGGCGGCTTCGTCGACTGATTCCCCGGGGATTACAAATCCGCCCGGAATCGCCCATTTCCCCTCGAACGGCTCGATACCACGTTCAATCAGGAGCACTTTCAGCTCTGAGTCATCCACATCCAACCCAAAGAGGACACAATCAACGGTCAATGCGGGGCGCGGGTAATCGTATGTGTGCTTCATGAATGATGAAGCGTAGTGTCACAGATACACCCAGTAAAGTGTGAAATGGACACAAAAAACGATCCAACAGGGTTGGTTCAGCGAACGCACCCTGTTGGATCGTGAAATGCTTTAGAAGCTGGTGAAAGGAATCAACCTTTGCACTTGTCGAACCACTCAGCGACTTTTGCCCAGTTCACGACGTTCCAGAAAGCGTCTACGTAGTCCGGACGACGGTTCTGGTAGTTGAGGTAGTATGCGTGCTCCCAGACGTCGAGTCCGAGGATTGGGGAACATCCGCAGCAGTCAGCGGCTTCGCCCATCATTGGGTTGTCCTGATTAGGAGTGCTGGTCACGATGAGCTTACCGTCCTTGGCGCACAACCAGGCCCAACCTGAACCGAAGCGAGTCATTGCCGCTTTCTTGAATTCCTCTTTCAAACCGTCGAGGGAACCGAATGCTTCATTGATCGCATCCAGGAGATCACCGGATGGCTCACCGCCCTCTGGGCTGAGCAGGTCCCAGAACAAAGAGTGGTTGATGTGTCCGCCACCGTTGTTGCGAACGGCTCCGCGAATCTCTTCGGGGACGGACCCGAGATCCCGGATCAGTTCGCAGATATTCTTTTCCTGAAGGTCAGGATGGCCTTCGAGGGCGTTGTTCAAATTGGTAACGTAAGCAGCGTGATGCTTGTCGTGATGGATTTCCATCGTCTTGGCGTCGATGTGAGGCTCGAGCGCGTCTTTTGCGTAAGGGAGGTCTGGTACTTCGTGTGCCATGGTATGATGTTGGTTTTGTAGATAAATGTTATGGTTTTTCGAAAAGTCTGACGGCGATTCGAAACCCATCTTACGGGAGCCGCTCTGGAAAATCAATGCACCTCACGGCGGGATTTGAACTTTTGCGGGTTGTGCTCGACACTTCCAGCCGTATGCCCGACCGAGCGACTATTGAATCCGGCCAACTTGCTGATTTGCGACTGCTGATCCGTGAATTGGAGAACGGAAATGCTTTTTATCAAAGCCGAATGAAGTCCGCCGGGGTTTCTGAGAAAATTGAGTCGCTGGCGGAGTTTTCGGCGAAGATGCCTTTCACTTCCAAGATGGACCTGGTTTGGGACCGTGAGGAATCTCCTCCCTACGGAACGAACCTGACTTATCCTCTGTCGAAGTATTCCCGGTTTTGTCATTCCAGCGGCACGACCAGTGGCCCATTGCCCTGGCTTGATACAACAGAGAGCTGGTCTGCGATGCTCGATTGCTGGGATCAAGTCTACGATGCAGCCGGAGTGAGTACTGAAGATGTGATTTATTTCGCGTTCTCGTTCGGCCCCTTTCTGGGATTCTGGTCGGCCTTTGATTCAGCAACCCGACGCGGGAACCTTTCAATTCCGGGAGGAGGGATTAGCAGTCTGGCGAGGCTACAGGCTATTGCCACGCATCAGGCAGAGGTTCTGTGCTGCACGCCGACTTATGCCCTGCGCCTCGGTGAGCTTCTTGCCGAAAAGCAGGACTCTGATGAGATCTTTTCAGAGATCGCTCTGAAGAAAATCATCGTTGCCGGGGAACCGGGGGGGAGTATCCCCGAAGTTCGCGACCGGCTCTCAGCCTTGTGGGGCGGAGCAAGAGTGTTTGATCACCATGGTATGACGGAGGTTGGCCCGGTTACGTTTGAGCATCAGGAGAACCCGCTCAGCTTGTGTGTGATAGAAGACGCCTATTACGCGGAGATTATCGATCGTGACACTCATCGAGAGGTCGAACCCGGGGAACGGGGTGAGCTTGTGTTAACGACACTGAAGCGAACCGCCTGCCCGCTCCTGAGATATCGGACGGGGGATCTGGTTCAGAAATCCTATTTCCATGACTGCCTGTGTCTGGAAGGCGGAGTGCTTGGGAGAGTTGATGAAATGGTGGTGATTCGCGGAGTGAATGTCTATCCCACGGCAGTCGAGAAAATCATCCGTGGATTTCCGGAGGTAGCCGAATTTCAGGTGAAACAAACCACCCGGCAATCAATGGCAGAACTGGAAGTAACATTGGAGCCAATGGCAGGGGCTGATCACGAAACACTTACCGACCGGGTTGGCCGCGCCCTGCATGATGCTTTCACATTGAGGATCCCTGTGACTCTAACTGAATCCGGATCTTTGCCTCGATTCGAATTTAAATCAAAACGATGGGTGAGAGAAGATCGATAGTATTCTTGCAGTCTCTGCATATATCTGCTTCAACAGATGCTGACGACAATCAACAGTTGCGTTTTTCACGATCAAATCTTGATTTGCAACTCCATTGACCCAAGCGCCCTTCTTCCCTATTTTTTCCCAAAATGACTAACACACGCTACGAAATTGGCGAGTCCATCGGTGCAGGAGGGCTTGGTGCTGTCTACAAGGCTCTCGACACTCAATTGCAGCGGGAAGTGGCGATCAAACGAATCCTTTCAACGGAACATGCGTCCGAAGAGGAAGTGGAGACAGCGGGTGAGAAGCTGTTGGCGGAAGCACAGACGCTTTCACTGTTGAACCACCCGAATATTGTTACGGTATTTGATGTTGGTCAGGATGACAAAGGTGGCTTTGTTGTCATGGAGCTGTTGAACGGAGAAACACTGGACGACACTGTGGCCCGGGGGGTGTTGACTCAGGAAGACTTCACGGAAGTTGTCACGCAGACGATGGAAGCGCTAATCGCGGCGCATGCGTTGAATATTTTGCACCGTGATTTGAAGCCGCCAAATGTCATGGTGATCTGGCAGCCCAGCGGAAAGTTTCAGACCAAGGTTCTCGACTTCGGTCTGGCGAAGTTTTCGAAATCACCTTCGGTTCAGACAATGGACCAGGAAGATGCGGTGATGGGTTCAATCTTTTTCATGGCGCCTGAGCAGTTCGAACGGGCCGAGTTGGATTTCCGGACTGACTTGTACCAAATCGGCTGCGTTTACTATCATGCGTTGACTGGACAGTATCCGTTCCGTGGTGAAACCGCACCACAGGTGATGAATGCGCACCTGCAACACCGGGTCACTCCGCTGGAAAAACTTCGCCCCGATTTGGCTCCTTCGATTTGCCAATGGGTCATGTGGTTGATCAACCGGGACATGGAGAACCGCCCGAAAAATTCGAGGGAGGCTCTGGAATATTATCCCAAGAATCCAGAAGCGGTTCCGGCCCAGATTCCTGTGGTTGTGGAAGAGCCGAAGCCCACCACCGGGGCAACAACGGTAAAGATTGTTGCAGCACCGACGCATGATGCCACCCCACCTTCCGGTGCCATTCTTCAGCGAACCACGGGCTCTGCTCCGGTTCTAAAAGTCGGCGGCGGAACAGGACCACTTCAAAGGGGGGCAACAGGTGCACTACAAGGTCGCGGTGCGACAGGTGCGCTGAAAGCAAACAGGACAGGTTCAACACCGGTCGCTGGTGTCGCACCCGATGGTGTTACCGGAATTCCGGTCCAGCCACCGAAAAGCAGAAAGACTGTTTTCGCGATGCTCGCGATTTCGTTGATTACAATTCTTGGCGCTGTCGGGTTTGTCGTTATTTCCAATAAAAACAAGGCAGCAGATGCCAAGCGGTTTCTTGAGCTGTCCAAAATGGAGGTTCCCACAGGAACCCCGGAAGATGTGAGTTTAGCGCTTCGCTACCTAACGAGCGATGAAGCAACGATCGCAGAGAAAACCGATGCCCGGAAGATCCTTGTTGGCTTCGACGGTGCAGAAGCAGATACCAGAGTGCTCACCGCCTTACAGGAATCTGAGAATTCAGCCCTGTCCCGGCAATTGGCCCAGATCCTTTCAGAACGAAATTACAGGGCAGCCGTTCCGGCGATGTTGGCTGCATTCCGCAAGGTTCCCAAGGGTGATAAATTTGACAGCACCCGAATTTCTTTGCTTGGGTCGATTCGTCAGATTGCGACTCCCCAAACGGTCCCTGAGATGATGAAGGCTCTCGCCGGGAAGCACGATCAGGATGTCCGACGCGTCATTGAAGACATCATCTTGGCAGTGTTAAGACAGCAGGGAAACAGTAAAGCAGAGACCGGACCGTTGTTAGAGCAAGCTTCGAGAACGACCAACGGGGACGAGAGGCAAAGCATCTTTAGAATCCTCGGACTGCTTGGTGGCGAAGACGCCAAAACCAGGCTCGACGTCGTTTTCAAACGAAAAGACGATGATCCGGAGTACCAGCGGAACGCAATGATTGCTCTGATGAACTGGCAAAATCGGGATGTCCTGCCGTTGATTGAAGAGATTGCCACAACAACCAAAGATGAAGCTCTCCGGTTGGTCGCCCTTCGCGCTTATCTAAGAGTTGCTTCTCTCCCTGCTCCGATTGCCGCAACAGATCGCGTATCCACTTGGCAAAAGGCTCTTGACCTCACTGAGGCAGATACCAAGAGAATGGGTAATGAGTTACGTAAACTGCTCACAGCAATGATGGATTATCCGGATGCGGAGACAGAGGCCAAGCTGAATGAAATCGCAGAGAAACCGCTCATCGGAGGGCTGGCGAAATCGGCTCTGGCCTCGGTCAAAAAGACTCGAGCTGGATTGATCGAAATCGACAACGCCGGGGACCTTCCTGCGTCCCGGGCCGGAGTTCGCGGAGACGGCCGCGCTGTATTGGACCGCTTCAGCGAGTCCATTTCCGGGTGGATTTCACCGGAGACATTCTTCACCTGGTATTTCAAAGTCAAACAACCCGGCACCTATCAAGTTGAAGTGCTACAGGCGACGCCAGTTGAGAGTCCGAGTGAGTTTTATATCATTATTGGTGATGAAAAATTATCCGGGGAGTCGAAAAAGACTGAATCATATGAAGATTTCAAACCCGTTGTTCTGGCTGGCGATGTCAAACTTGAGCCGGGTAAGAGTTACACTCTCTTTCTTCGAGCTGGCACAAAAGTCCAACCCCGCATGATGAACATCAAGAGCGTAAGGTTGGTGAAGAAATAGTGGCCAGGTATTGATCCGGCGGCTGAAATTCCCGATCTGTTTTGTCGTCACACAATGGGGCGTTGTAATGACGAGATTGCCCCGGACCTCTATTTACGCCATATTCCAATCGAGATGCCACGAAACGTAAGACTCACTCGAATCATCCGGGAAACCGGTGAGGTCGCCTTTGAAATAGGCAATTTGCAGTTTGCTGAATTTCACCCCACTGCGGGATGGCGACCGGACATCAATGCCTATCGCTACGATGATCGATTTGAGATTTGGGTGGATCTGGCCGGTGTAAAAAAGGAAGCGATCAGCGTTGATGTCCTTCCTGACCGGGTGCGTATCTCAGGAGAGCGAAAGCCTCCCACACCGACCCGCGACGCTTCCTGCCAGTGTCGCGAGGTTCTCGCCATGGAAATCGAAAATGGCCGGTTCGGCAGGGAGATCGTGCTTCCCATTGAAGTCGATCGTGATCAAGTCACGGCCAAGCAGGAAAACGGATTGCTCTGGGTCATTCTTCCGTTTGTCTCTGCGAAATAACCCCCCCCTTTTTTATCCCTCACGGGTTCCCCCTTTTTATCGATGGACGATATTGAACAACTTTTACAGGATTCCTCGGATGATATTATTGAAATATCGACCGGGCGTCCCGATGACGCTGTACCTGAGTGGCGGCAGGACCTGCCTGAGGTGATTCCGGTCATGCCTCTCCGCGGTGTTGTGCTTTTCCCGGGGACCGTCGCCCCGCTCACCGTTGAACGCAAAGCAAGCCAACAGTTGTTGGAGGAACTTCTGCCAAACGGGAGGCTTCTGGGGCTGGTGACCCAGAAGGATGCTGAAGAGGAAATGCCCAAGCCGGACGGGGTCTATCGCAAGGGAGTACTCGGAAATGTGCTACGGATGATGCGGCAGGACACGGATACGGTTCTCGTATTGATCCAAATTGTAGAGCGAATCGAGATCACAGAATTTGTGAGCTCTACTCCGTATCTGAAAGCGAAGATCGAGATATTGGAGAACGAGATGCCGGATGAAAATCAGGTTTGGGAGGCTCAACTTCGAAATTTCAAAGAATCAGCTTCAAAACTGATTCTGGCCAATCCTAACATACCGGACGAGGCAACTCAGGCCCTCGGGTCTATCGATTCGCCTTCTGTTTTGACTGATTTCCTGGCGACCAATCTTTCTATTGAGCTACCCCAGAAGCAAGCCCTGCTCGAAGAGACGGTGGTGCTCAAGAGGTTGAAAAAGGTCCAGAAAATCATCAATAACCAGCTTCAGATTGCTGAGCTTCAGCAAAAGCTCCGGGCAGATGTGGAGGACGAGTTCTCCGATGCACAGCGCCGTGCTTATCTCCGTGAGCAACTTCGGGCTATCCAGCGTGAGCTGGGAGAGGGCGACGGGACAGAAGAACAGGCGGAAGAATTGCGCGAACGACTTGAGGCAGCAGAACTGTCTGAAGAGGCTATGGAAGTCGCAAATCGTGAGCTTAAACGTCTCGATGTGATTCCACCGTCGAGCCCCGAGCATTCTGTCATCACCACTTTCCTCGAAACGCTGGCGGACCTCCCGTGGAATAAAACCAGTGATGACAATCACGACCTTGAGAGGGCACAGGAAATTCTGGACCGGGATCATTTTGGTCTGGATAAAGTGAAGACGCGCCTCATTGAATACCTCGCCGTTCGCAAACTGAATCCCGACGGACGTGGTCCCATTCTCTGCCTGCACGGTCCTCCAGGGGTTGGTAAAACCAGCCTGGGTCATTCTATTGCTGACGCTCTGGGACGCGAATTCGCCCGTATCAGCCTTGGCGGGATTCGTGATGAATCGGAAATCAGAGGCCATCGCCGGACTTATATTGGCGCTATGCCGGGACGCCTGATTCAGGAACTTCGCAGGGTGAAAACGCGCAATCCAATCGTAATGCTCGATGAAGTCGACAAGATCGGTTCGGATTTCCGGGGCGACCCGGCCAGTGCATTGCTCGAAGTACTCGATCCTGCGCAGAACAATACCTTTGTTGATCGCTACGTTGATGTCCCTTTCGACCTCAGCCAGGTAATATTCATCTCGACTGCAAACTCTCTGGAACCAATCCCCGGACCACTCAGGGACAGAATGGAAATCATCACTCTTCCGGGTTACACCGCTGAGGAAAAAGTTCAAATTGCGAAACGATATCAGGTTAAACGCCAATTGACAGAAAACGGCCTCAAGCAAAAACACTGTCGCTGGACGATGGCAGCGATTCACAAAGTGATCGAAGAATACACCCGTGAAGCTGGTGTTCGAAATCTTGAGCGTGAGATTGGCAGTGTCTGCCGGGCTGTGGCAGCAAAGGTTGCAATTGATCCCGACACATCAATCAAAGTCACCCCTGAGTTTGTAGAGGAAGTACTCGGACCACCAAAGATTTCCCGGGACGATGCGCTCGATGAAAGCAGCCCCGGTGTCGTCAACGGCCTTGCTTATACTCCGTATGGCGGTGAGGTGCTCAACATTGAAGCAATTCGATTTGCCGGAAAAGGAAATGTAAATCTCACGGGTCAAATCGGTGACGTCATGAAGGAGTCAATGCAGGCGGCTTGGAGCCTCGTCCGCAGCCGGGCGGACCAGCTCAAGATTGATCCTGAAGATTTCACGAAATACGATGTGCATGTCCATGTCCCCGCCGGAGCAACGCCAAAGGATGGGCCGTCCGCCGGGATTGCAATGTTCACCGCTCTGGCGTCCCTGTTTGCTGATCGTAAAGTAAACAAAGACATCGCAATGACTGGTGAAGTGACACTTCGTGGAAAAGTATTTCCAATCGGTGGACTGAAAGAGAAATCGCTTGGCGCCGTTCAGATGGGGATCAAAAAGATCCTCATCCCGATTGGGAATGCCAAGGACATTCCTGAGATTCCTGAATCTGCACGGAAAAAGTTAAAGATCGTACCCGTTTCGACGGTAGAAGAAGTGCTGACCGAAGTGTTGTTGAAGAAGTGATATTCACTTTGCCAGGTCGACACAAATCAACTCACGATCATTCTTTACAAAGACACAGCGGTTTGCGAATGCCGGTGGTGACCACATCACGGCTCCGTTCTCTCGCTGCTTCAATTCCGTAGTGGGTTCGATAATGGTTGCCCGACTAATCTCACTGTAACCCTGCGGCGTCAGCTTCGCCAAAATCAACTCGCCCTGTTCGTTCACCATCCAGGTATTTTTCCCGTGCTGAACCATGAAGATTGTCGACCAGCGCCCCGGGGCTGTGGCAGTTAGGTCTTCCCATATCCGATCCCCTTTCGTCATCTCCAGACACCGCATTTGTCCATAGCTGTCGACACCATAGATGTGGTCACCACGTATAAACGGAGGACTTATCATGCAGTGCAATGCATCCGTCTTGCGCTCGTTAATGCCCTTGCGGTGCCAAAGTTCTTCGGCCTTTAGTGCAGTTTGATCAATCTCCAGCAAGCGCGAACCATCGTAAAAAACACTCAGGAACATTTTCGTTCCATCGGCATTCAGCGCTGGCCCCGGAACATTGATCGGCATCTTACTCGGCCGGGTTGCCACCTCCCAATACACTTCACCCGTCGCGGCATTCATTCCTGCGATCCGTTCACCGGTCCACGCGACCAGCACTCGTTTGCCAGCCTGTTCAATGATGATTGGAGAGACATACGAAGCCTTGTCCTTAAATGCCCGCCATTTCTCCGCACCAGTCTTGCGATCTAAAGCGACTACACACGCCCCCTCGGAACCTGCTGACGCCTGAACAATCACGTGATCTCCTTCCACAAGCGGGGAGTTTGTCAGCCCCCAGATCGGAAGCTCCACCTTGTAGTCGACCATCAACTCCTTCGCCCAGATCACCGCGCCGGTCTTCGCATCAAGACAGTGGAGATTTCCCATTGTTCCCAGAGCAAAAGCCTGCCCGTCCCTGAAGGTTACACTGCCTCGAGGACCGTGCCCGTATCCCACCTGACCGTAGACGCAGTCATAGGAATGAATCCAACGTTCCGCACCCGTTTCAGCGTCCACACAAACGATGCGTTCATGCCCTTTGTCCGGACGGTCCATCACATAGACAGCGCCGCCCGCCACCGTCGGCCCGCTATACCCCGCTGCCACAGGAGCCGACCATTTGCGTTTCAAATCGCCCGCTTCAAAGGACTCCAGGATCCCCTCTTCTGTCCACACGTTCTGTCGACCCGCCCCCTGAAACTCCGGCCAGTCTGCTGCCATTGACACAGATGCGCAGGCAATTAGAAGAAGCAGTGCAGTAGATTTCATGGACAGGTATCGGATTTAAAGAATCGGCCTGGGCTTTTCAGCCCTTTACTCTGCCTTTGCGACCGCAGCTTTCATTTTCTCCAACCCGAGCTTGGCACACTCCAGCGCATCCATCGCCCAGTATTCCTTATTAAAAAGCTCCAGGCTCAACACAGGATATGCGCCAACGGATTTGAAATTGTTGAGAATGTCATTCATCGGGGCAATCCCGTCTCCCGGCCAGACGCGGTGGCTGTCGTTGATCGTCTCGCGCGGTGGATCCGCCGGATAATCATTCATGTGATACGTCTGAAGGGCACTTGGCCCCAGCATCTTGATCGAATCAAAACCACACCCACCCTTGTAGGTGTGATACACATCCCCCAGGAAACAGGCTCTGGGATGATTCGCTGCGATCGCCACATAGATCGCTTTCTCCACCGTGCCGATCGTTGGATTCCCGCCCCACATTTCCACCTGAGGCGTAACGCCCATCTCATCGCCAAGTTCAAGTAATGCCCGATAACGCATACCCAGATCCTCAAGAGCCACCTCTTCACCTTTGCCTACGCCGGCCGGAGGAGCCGCAATCCGGGTGCCGCCCAGTTGAGCAATCGTATCCATGTCCCGCTTTGCTTCTTCCATCCCTTTGGCCCGCTTCTCATCATCGTTCGTCGCCCAGGCCGCAAAGCCGATCGCACTTGTCACCTTCAGGCCGTGATCGTCGATCCGCTTCTTCAAATCCGACAACTTGCCGCCCGCTTCCACCCAGGGATTGATCTTGCGAAACCACGGCTCAATGGCTTCGTAGCCAGCCTTGCCCGCGACTTCAATTTCTTCATCCGGCCCCAACTCCTGCCCACGAATCGTCGACATATTCAAGCCGAGCATGAAACGTTTCTTTCCGTCCTTCTCGTGATGATCCGCCTTTGCTGATTGCGGGGAAAACGCTAAACCGCCCGCCGCTAGACCGGCAGCGGCAGTGAGCAGAGAACGGCGATCAGTGGAAAAATCGGAGTCGGAATCTTTGAAATGCATCCCGTGTTTTGCCACGAATCCACAATTGGATCAAGCCCACCGTTTGGCACAAACGTGAGTCAAAAATGTCCTTAGCACTCCAAAATCATTGACCTTCGAAACCAACTCTTTCATCCTAACCAAATGCCAACCCCACCCCCAATCCCTGAGAACGCCAATCGCCCGGTTCAACGTGCTGTCTTCGATGAATCCCGAAAAGTTCGACTCGGCAATGTGACCTTCGATTACAAGCTAATCGAAAAATCCCATGAGAAAGCGGAGAAATGGATCAACCAGAATCCGTCCATTGAGATTATTCAGATCCAAACCTTCCACACCAACATGACAGGGGTCACGGTGGTGTGGTATCGCTAAGCAGTGATGCGTTTGCGATCGTTTCAGCCAGCCGATGAGGTGGAGGTCATTGCTTTATGGGAAACCTGTGGACTGGTGGCGCCCCACAATGATCCCCGGAAAGACATCGCCCGAAAGCTCCGGGTGAATCCGGAGCTTTTCATCGTGGGTGAATCCTCCGGAAAGATCATCGGAACCTGCATGGTGGGTTACGAAGGACACCGGGGGTGGATCAACTACCTGGCCATTCACCCGGATCATCAACGACGCGGATACGCAACGGAACTGATGCGCGAAGCCGAACGACTACTGCGTCCGCTCGGTTGTCCCAAGATCAATTTGCAAGTGCGATCAAGCAACGCATCGGTGATCGCCTTTTACGAGAGCCTCGGGTTTCGCCGGGACAACGTCGTTAGTTTCGGGCGCCGACTCGAAGTCGACTGATCACCCACTGATGCGACTCGGCACAAACACCGTCTGCATCCCGGCGGCAACAGCTCCGTCAATCCCGGCCTGACCGTCCTCGTAGACCAGGCACTTTTCCGGAGCAACTCCCATTCTTTCGGCCGCGAGAAGAAACATATCCGGCGCAGGTTTCCCCCGCTTCACATCTGTGGGCGTGATAATGATATCAAAATAGTCCCACAGCCCGATGTGCTTCAGTTCAGGTTCGACAACCGAGATATCACTTCCGGTTGCGACTGAAATCAACTCGCCTCTGGCGTGTAAATCCCTGACCACTTCGGCAACTGCTTCGACCGCAGTCAACTCGTCCAGATGAGATCTGAACCAGTCCGCTTTCCAGTCGTGCACCGAATCAGCATCGATCGATGCATGGTATTCCGCGTTCAAGTCGTTCACAATATCCTGCTCGCGACGGCCTGCGCTTTCGTAAAAAAGCTCCTCAGTCCAGGTCCACGGACAGTTGTGGTGCTCCATGCTGGCGATCCATGCCCGGAAATGCAGCGGCATGGAATCCACCAGCGTACCGTCGCAGTCAAAGATCGTCCCGGCGAATTCGCCTTCGGGTATCTCGAGAATCATATGCGAAACAAAAGATCAGGCGCTCTCGTCGCTCGTGGTCAGAGCAGACTTCTTATCGCCATTGCTGGTAGAAACCTCTACCTTCACTGGAAGGGCCTTCTGCTCGTCATTGCCGCCTTTAAAGAATTTTCGAAACATCCGTTTCACCGGGCTCTTTCCCTCTTCCTCTTCACGGACCTCAGCTTCCGCAGAGCCTTTGGCCGACTCCCAGGCCTGGGCAAACCCGGGGGCACTCAGAACCATTGATTTTTCCGCACGAGCGTAAATTTCCAACTCCCGTTCCAATGCCTGCGCTGAATCCTCAATCTTCGATGACTGAATCTTAATCCGCAGATTCTCGTTTTCCTGCTTCAGCTTCTCCACTTCACTTTTCATCGACGACAGCTTGTCCGCATCCAACTCAAGCTTGTCGCTCAAATGATTCTTGAGCCGCTTCAGCTCAACCTTTGTCTTAAAATGCGACCAGACCGATACGCCACACAGAAAGAGTCCCAACATTGCTCCCCAAAAGAAGGGATGCTTCAAAACAGTTGTAAGAAATTCCATAAGTTAATCCAGTATAAACTCCCTCGGTCAACGATCCAATAGTATCTCTTCGACTGAACCCTGTAAACATGACGTCCGCATACTCATTTCCATCGCAAAAAGCACGAACAACATCCTATCCCGGATGAGGCTAGGTCCCGTTCGGAAACAATCGGATTGGCTCACCTTCATGAGGGGTAAGCACCTGATCCCGAATGGAATGAAGATCAGCCTCAGCTGTGAGACGTCGCATGGGTTCACACAGTTTCTCGTTGCTGATCGCAAAAGTGGCATGGTGCATCGGAATCATTCGGTCTGCCTTTAAATCATAGAAAGCTTTAACGGCTTCCTCGGGATTCATATGCACTTCCCGACCACTCGGACAATCATATGCCCCAATCGGGAGAATTGCTGTGTCGACGTTGAAACGCTCACCAATATCAACAAAACCTTTAAAATAGGCGGAGTCACCACTGTGAAACAGCGAGTGATGCTCAGTCTCCATCAGGAAGCCGCCAAACCCGCGGTGCATGTCGTGAATCATCCTGGCGCCCCAGTGATGGGCCGGGGTGAAGGTGATCTTCGATCCACGAAACTCAAAAGACTCCCACTCGTTCATCTCATGCTGTTCCACGAAATTGAGACGCTTTACAATCGTAGACACGCCATGGGGTAGCAGAATCGTCTGATGATGGTCATTGGTCGACAGGCGACGCAGCGTCTTGCGACAAAGGTGGTCGAAATGAGCGTGAGTGATCATCACAAGATCAATCGGAGGCAGCTTTTCGATCGGAATACCGGGATCTCGCGCTCGCTTGATTGGTCCCATCCAGTTCGACCACACCGGGTCGATCAACGCATTGAATTTCGGAGTTCTGATCAGGAAACTGGCATGTCCAATCCACGTCACTTCCATCTCAGAATTACCGAGCGGAGCAAATTCCGAATCGGAATCTGTGAACGGGGAACGCTCCCGCTTTCTCACCAAAGCCGGCAAAAGGCTTCCACTCAAATACTGGTAATTTCGCTTTGCCCAACCGGGCTGAGGGATCAACCCTGCCCTGCCGTCCCCTCCGTTTATTCGGTCGCGGATGGAAAGCTTTCGTTTCTTCGTTTTGGCTGAGCCGTTCCCCATGGGTCTGATTTCTGACGGAATGTAGCGTTTTTCCTGACGTCTTGTCCCGATAATTTCACACCACCATTGCGTGATTGATCAATCAAATTCGCTCCAAATCGCAGCAACCTCAGACCCAAAACGCTTTAATCCAACTGTTGAGTCGGCGTAATGCGTTAGAGCTCAGCAGAATTCTTCTCTACAAACTCACGCACAGCTTCCGCTGTTGCATCGAGCGGGTAGCGCTTCTGGCGTTTCTTCTTCAGTTCTTCGAGCGAGTCTTCAGTCACGACTTCACCGATAGCTTTCTTGATGACATCCGGAAACTTAGCGGGATGAGCTGTGGCCAAAATCACGGAAGTTTTATCCGGATCGATCTCCTGGAATCCACAGGCAGTGTGAGGATCGACGACGTAGTCGTATTTCTCTTTCACCCATCCAATGTTAGTGAGGATGTCGGCATCAGTCGTTCGGGTGGCCCGGAAATTTCCTGCATCAAAATTCGGGATCTTGAGCTTCCCGTCCTTCTTGATTTTCGCCATCAACTCAGCGGTCTGACTTCCGTCTTCGCCGGTTTGGTAATACAGGAAGCGCTCAAAATTTGAAGCAGCCTGAATATCCATCGAAGGCGCCAGGCTTGGGGAGACGGCATCAGCCTTGTATTCGCCAGTTTCGAACAGTCGATAGAGGATATCGTTCTGATTGGTTGCGACGGTGAAACGGTCAACCGGCAGCCCCATTTTGTGAGCCAACCAACCTGCGAACACGTTGCCGAAGTTGCCTGTTGGAACAATAAAGTTCACATCGTCCTTATTCTCCGGCGGCAACTGCATAAAGGCATGCACATAATAAACCGACTGAGCCAGCACACGCGCAATGTTGATCGAGTTCACTGCAGAAAGTCGCTGCTTCTCTTTGAACTCAAGATCACTCATGAGTTCCTTCACGATCGCCTGCGCATCATCAAAGTTACCCTTGATCGGGATGGGAAAAATGTTCTTTGCCCCCGTGCAAGTCATCTGGCGCTCCTGCAATTTTGAAATGCCCTTCTCCGGATAGAGAATGAAGACGTTTACCCCCTCCTTGTTCGCCAGCCCGTGGATGGCAGCAGAACCAGTGTCGCCTGATGTCGCGCCGAGCACATTGATTGATCGCCCGGTCCGCGCGATTTGTTCTTCAAATAAATTGCCCACCAGTTGAAGCCCGAAGTCCTTGAACGCCAGAGTCGGCCCGTGAAAAAGTTCTAGTAGATACACATCCGGAGAAAGCTGGGTCAACGGTGCGCTCATCTCCTCGGAGAAATCCCCGTAACTCTTGTCAACGAGCTTGATGAGTTCATCTCCGTCGTGATCGGAATCAAAGAGACTGAGGAAATCCCAGGCCAACGCCGGATAAGGAAGCGGCTCATCGATAAGTAGATCGCTCGGCAAAAAAGGGGCTCCCTGCGGCACATAAAGGCCGCCATCAGGTGCAAGGCCGTTTGAAAAGGCCTCGAAGAATCCAACCGGTTCACCGGTTCCGCGTGTAGAAACGTATTTCATAAAAATTTAAGTGGCGCTGTTTGCTGAATCGAGTTCTTCGATCGCTTTGAGAGTTCCAGCAACGGTTCCAAAGGTAGGCGCAAACATCCAGCCGACCAATGGAATCATCATTAAAAATAGATAACCGGCGCCCAGTCCCATCGACATTCCACTGCGCTCTTTGCAAAACCGATCACTCTCTTTCACACTCAGCCCCCTGTTTTCCAGAGGGAAATCCATCAGCCCGTATCCGAGGAAGCGGGACTGTGTGGTAAACATCCCCACGGTCGAAATCAATGATCCGATAACGGGAATCAAAAGCCCGCCTATGAGAAACAGCAGGTTGATGAACAGTTCGCGGATGACATACCGCAGGTTGATGTTCACACTCCTTACAATGGTGTCTTTCATCGCAGGGGAGGTGGTGAACTTGTCACCTTTGACCGCCCGAAGCGTTTCCTCGGCAATGGTCCCCAGAAAAGGAGCCAGCAGGATCAGCACGATGTGTTTGTGAACGAAGAAAAACCCCGCCACCAAAGCAACAAACGAGAGGATGGCAGCCGTGACATTGATGGCCTGGTCAAGCCACGCAATCTTGATATTGATGAGCCCATCCAGCCAGTTGGCAAAACTGTCGGCAGCAAAATAAAATCCGATGAACAGGACAACACTGAGAACCAGACTGATCAGTGCGGGCAGAGCCTGAAATTTCCACAGCCGGTATTTGGACAGCGTTTTTGGAACGCGGAAATACATACCAAGTCCTGAAAAAAGCTGAGAAAGAAAGGATCTGCGAGCCATACCTGGTTATCAATCATGAAGGATATCCGCAATCGCCAGTCGCAGAGCCTCGACTGCGTCGCGGACCTGCATTTCTGAAATACACAACGGAAACATTAACACCAGCGTGTCACGGACAGGGCGGGTGAGCAAACCGTGTTTACGAGCCGCAATACAAATCCGATGACCGGTTTGCTGAGTCCAATCATCCGTCTTCAAATCAATACCCGCAATCAATCCAAGCTGCCGAACCTCGCCGATATCGGGATGATCTTTGAATGCCGCTTCCAACTCCTCTTTTAGAACCGCAATTTTATCAGGCAGCAATCCCAGAACTCCCTCATCCCGAAAGATCTGAAGATTCGCCAAAGCAGCGGCACATCCCAGCGGATTTGCGCAATAGCTGTGACCGTAGAAAAAGGTCTTCAGCTCTTCATACCTTCCGAGAAACGCCGAGAAAAGTCGGTCGGTTGTGAGAGTGGCGGCAAGCGGCATTGTCCCACCTGTGAGCCCCTTCGCGAGGCAGAGAAAATCCGGCACAGCATTCAACTCCTGTTCGAAAGCAAACATGGTTCCCGTCTTTCCAAATCCGGTCATAACTTCGTCGTAGATGAGAAAGACATCATTTTCATCACACCAGGACCGAAGCCCGGTCAGCATTCCGGCAGGCCAGAGTTTCATTCCTGCCGCACCCTGAATCAGCGGCTCGATTATGATCGCAGTAACATGAGCAACGTCTGATGCAGCAAGGCTCTGCAAGGCTTCGAAATCAGGAATGTGCGTGACATGAAATCCGGTTTGCTCAAACCGGTCCTGAAAGGTTCCGATCCCGCCAAGCGATGCCGCCCCGGCTGTATCACCGTGATAAGCCTGATCGAAACTCAGAAAGTGCGTGCGATTGGGTTCACCGGTCAGTTGACGAAATTGAATCGCCATTTTGCAGGCGCACTCGATTGCTGTCGATCCGTCATCCGTGAAGAAAACCCGCGTCAGAGACGACGGCGTCAAATCAACCAGCGCTTTGGCCAGTTCGATAGCGGGTTCATTCGTGAACCCGAGCGCTGAACAGTGAGCCAGCTTTCCCGCCTGCCTCTGTATCGCTTCCACAATCTTCGGATGCGAATGCCCATGAACATTGGTCCAGATGGAGGCATTCCCGTCGATGTATTCATTTCCCTCGCTGTCTCTCAAAACGGCACCGGCCCCCGCTTCGATTATTACAGGGTCATGGTTTTCAGCACACCAATCCTCCATCTGAGTGAACGGATGCCAGAGATGTTTCTTATCGAATGAGCGGAGAGTTTCGGTGTCCAATTTACGATCCAACTGGGTTGATTCGCCGAACATACCCTGTTGCTTCGTGAACACAAAAAACGAGTCAATTCCCCTGCTCAAGTGTTTGAGCAATCCTCTCCATCGCCGCCTTAGCCCGCTTTCCGTAAACGGTGTCCGGGTGAGCCGTTACAATCCTGGAGTATCCCGCTGCGCATTCGGCAAGCGTGCTGATGAATCGATCCCTGGATTCGTATTCGATCACTTTCAGAAAGGCAGACCGGGCCTTCTGCTCGGCTTGAGTCTCGGGGAGAGTTTTGAGATCAGTGATCGCCTCCGCGAGTGCCTCCTTCCCCTCTTTGTCGAGCAAACCTGCAAAGGGAGACGCCTCCATGCGTTCAATCTGTTCCAGTTTTTGAAACGCGGACAGGGATTCGGATTTCCCAATGGTGCCAAGTTTGCCCTCCATCCATTCGATGGCATCGCCCTGATCCGCTACCCCCGCCTGAACCTGCATCCATTGCTGCATGGGCTCAGAAGCGGGATCGAGCCCGTTCATAGGAAATTTGTGTCCGATCTCAGGCCAGATTTCGAAGGTGATTTCTGTGGCTTTGTTGACGCCAAACTCTCGTCGCGCCCGAAAACTCATTGCCAGATTCGGGTCGTCTTCGCCGATACCGATATACAGTTTCTTCGGGTGATCAGTCATCCCTTCGGTAAATGTTCCAGCGCCGAGGATCATTCCCCCTGCCAGAGTGGGGTCAGTTTTCAGAAAGAGACCGGCGACCCAACCGCCCTTGCTGAAACCCGAGACGTAGATGCGGTTTTTATCGATCGGAACATTCTTTGATACCGTGGCAAGGACCTCATCGAGGATGGCACGTTCCGTGGCGAGGTTTTCCCCGGAAAACTGGAACTGACCGGGCTTCTGATAAGTCATCCCGATCAAAACCCAATCATTCCCGCCGCTGTAGAGCCGGAGGTATTCAACCGTCGGGGCCCCATTGGTGCCGTGATAATAGGCCATGACCGGCCACTGCTTTGAGGCATCGTAATTTTTCGGCAACCACACGAGCACGGGATTCTCAAAGTGCTCGGTCTGGATGTAAGTAACCGATTCCGGAGTGTATTGGGGTTCTTGCGCCGCAGAGTTCTGAAGGCCGAGCAGAAGACAAACGAGAATGGCGCAGGAATTATTCAATGTAGAGAATCCGGTTTTTCCACATGGCCTCAAAGTCTTCAGCTGAGTACGTAACGATGTGTCCTTCAGGATCGAGAACTCGAAACGTTTTTTCTTCGGGGGAAATTTTTTCCACCACAACCCAATGATCCAGAAGATGCTCGAAAGTGATTACCGCCATGAAAGGCGATCTCTGTTTGGCAAGTAGCTGATGAAAATTGAGATGTTCAATTTTCACCTCCTTCCCGGTGCCTTCCAGTTTCTTCCTCAAACCACGCCGGACACTGAACTCGTCAGTCGCCGTGGCCGTGTTGGTCCCGCAAATGGTGGCCATTTCCCCTTCGCTGGTTTTAATTCCTTCAAAGTTCAGAAGCATGGAGGCACACGCCGCCCCGCAGGAGTAGCGTGTCTTTTGCTGGACCAGTCCTGTCTGAGGATTCGGGAAATTATCCATCCGCTCGGTATGATCCATCATCAGCGAAGCGATCGCCGTTCTCGCGGCGACGAAGAAAACAATCACAGCAGCCGCCTTCGCCAGTACCCGGACGCTGAACCGCTTCACCTGATAAATCGCAGCGCCAGTGAGAAACATCGCAGGCGGGAACCCCCACCACGGCCGTGCCATCGCATACCAATCTCCATCGAACATTTTGTATTCGATCTGGGGATTCCTGAGCAGGACAAAACGAACCACGATCAGGAGAGTGGCCAGCGCGATCCCTGCCTTCAACCAGGGGGGTGAAGCTTTACCCAGCAACAGGCCGATGAAAAACGCGATAACGCAGACAACGAGTACGAGGACCAGAGAAATTTCCTGAGATACAGGCATAAGAAAAAGGAAGGCCCCTATCTTACACCGAATTCCGGTATCGATCGAGCCATGCTTCGACAAATTCCTCAGTCCACGAACATGGCTCGCAGTTAAATTTAGACTCCAGTTCGCCGATTTTCCAGTGCCCTTCAGAATCTCTCACAATCGAAAGTGTACACCGCGTGGGTTCCATCACCCGATAGATGAACGTGTTACCATGCACCACCCTCGAGGCATAACTGGCAACGCAGTTCCCCTGTTGTTCACCTTCTTCAACGAGCGCTTCAGGACTGGTGATTGGTTCAATTTTTCCCGGGATCCCCGGAAGAGGAGGTCTCTCAAACTGAATGGTGTCGAACTCTCTGACCTGGTTCAGTTGCCTAATGCGCCGCCTGTAATTTTCCGATAACTGATCGTGTATTTCGCGGAGCCGTTTCACGCTGGAAAAGGACGGCACCTCGTGGTGGGGATTCATCTCAAAACTCATCCGTAAGGTGTTCGTAATGAGGTGCACGATTCGGGCGCGATGATTTTCGGCCGGATCATTGGCAACTTCTTCGAGCAAGGTCGGTGTCGCGGCCCCGGAGGCCTGGGGGTGACTGAGAATTTCGAGCACTCCGGTGTTGATGGCCTGCAAGTGAGAGAGGCGGGATTTTTGCCGACCCAGCTCAGCCGTAATGGTATCAATTAAAACATTACAATTGTCACCCGTGATTGAGGCTGGTTTCGTTTTTCGCAAAAGCTTCACCGCACCGGACGAAGACGGATATCCCAGGGAGTCCAGAATATCACGCTGTCGCATGGAGCCGCAGTTCAGGGTCCGAATCAATTCCCTGTCACCGTTCATCCGTTGGGCCAGAAGAAAAGCGAGGGCGGGATTCTGTTCGGCAAGTTCGATCGCGGACTCATCGTAGCGCATCAACAATAACAGCGGCCATTGATGACTGGTAAACGGTTCCAGATTTCCGGCTACCGGCTTGGGAAGGGAAAACCGGAAACTGTCGAAAGCCTTCTTACGCTGCTGGCGCAGGGGGAGTAACCGGTTCGGCATCGGAGCTATCGTCTCCTCCCAAAAGTCAAACGTGACCTGATCCGATGAATATTGAACCTTTTTCGAAGAGGCCCTCTTTTTGTTGGGATGGTATGGCCTGACGAGTCGAAATTCCGGAACAAAGTGCTGCCACGTATCATTCCTCGTCGTCCGCCGGACCGCGGTAGGCTCCGGCCATCCTGAAATTACCATCACCGAATCCTCCCGGAAAAGCCGAAGCTTTCCTTCAGAAAAACAGAACCCTGGAGTGACTGGAGCATCAAATGGCATGAGCAGTCCACTACCCTTTTCGCAAAGAAAAAATGCGCAATCGAAAGTCGATTTTGAAACTGTTCAAAAAATCAATTTGCGCCAGTCCGGAGATTGATTGAAATGATCTAACATTGATCAAAATAAAGTTGGTAGGAATTTTGCTTTTCAAGATTTTGAAAATTGAACAGACTGCTAATGCAGCCTCCATCAAACCAACTTGAAATTCAGAACATTCGAAATCAGTTAGGAAATATTAATTAATTTCTTGATTCCGGATTTTTTTGTAGTTCTAGTAATTAGAATAACCCACTGCTCTCCCTCTTCGCTATGGCGGACTACGGAATCCCTCGACAGCTCGAGCTTTTCCCGCTCAAGGATCAAAAGCCCACCGATCCCAAAACCTCGCACTTCCCACCGCGAGAAACACCCGTTCCTACCCACGAAAACAAAACAGCACCAACGGCTGCCGAGTTGACTGATCTTTGTAAACAGCTGGCGCACGGTTTGGGTCTTACAAAGCTGGCGTTCCGGGTGAATGTGGAATGGAACTCCCGGATGCGCACTGCGGCAGGACGCGCCCATTATCGGGATTCAAGAATCGAGTTGAACCCTGCGTTACTGGATCTTCCCGGTATTGACGGTCCCGGCGAAATGGATCGCACCCTTCGCCACGAACTTGCCCACCTGGTCGCTCACGTCAGAGCGAAAGGTCGGCGTATTCAGCCACATGGTCCCGAGTGGCATCAGGCTTGTTGCGATTTGGGGATACCTGATGAATCTCGTTGCCACACTCTGCCTTTCGAACCGCGGCGCGTGAAACGAAAATTTCTCTACGAATGCCCTTCCTGCAAATCCGAGGTTCCGCGCGTGCGGAAATTCCGTCGCCCGGTGGCTTGTTACGCCTGCTGTAAGAAGTATTCCAATGGCCGGTATGATGCCCGTTTTCGACTCGAGAAAATCGAGGATGAAAACATCTCCAACGATAAAGTGGCGGCACGCGGACCGGTTCGCTGACCGACAGTTTGTTCTTTGACGATTCCCGCGACTTCAGCGAAGGTCCCCGATCCAACAGGGTTGAGTTATTGATCCTACCCTGTTGACTCGTAACTCAATCATGAACCAACCGTTATCACCTGTACCAAAACCTTTTGGAACCCAATTTTCCGACAAGATGGCTGTCGCGTGGTTTCGCGATGGCGAATGGACTGAGCCGACGATTGGACCTGTTGAGAATCTCTCTCTGCATCCGGCCTCTCATGTTTTGCACTACGGCAGCGAGTGTTTTGAAGGATTAAAAGCTTACCGTCATTCAGACGGCAGCGCCCGGATCTTCCGCCTCGAGATGCATGCCGCCCGCATGAATCGGAGTTCCAATCTTCTTTTCCTGCCATTTCCCGGGGAGGACTTTGTCAAAGATATCATTTCCAGGCTGGTGGCTGAGAACCGGGATTCGATTCCTGATCCTCCTGGGGCTTTATATATCAGGCCGGCATTGATCGGCACCGAACCGAATATCGGGGCGGCGGGCACTGGATCTTCCGAAGCCTGCTTTTTCATGCTGAACTCACCTGTGGGCGCCTACTTCTCCGGCGACAAGGCATTGCGAATCCTGATCGAAGAGAGCGGAATGCGGGCAGTGCCAGGTTTCGGTTCAGCAAAAACCGGTGGAAACTACGCAGCGGCTCTCAGTCATGTGATGAAAGCCCGGAAGGAACATCAAGCCGATCAGGTTTTGTTTTGCCCGAGAGGAGATGTTCAGGAAACGGGGGCATCGAACTTCATGTTACTCAACGACAAGGAGTTGGTCACCAAACCGCTCAACGATGAATTTCTACATGGGGTGACGCGGGATTCCGTGCTGACTTTGGCAAAAAGTCTGGGCTACGATGTGATCGAACGCGACTTCAAGGCGGACGAAATTATCTCGTGGATTGCCGATGGCGGCGAAGCTGCCCTTTCAGGGACCGCTGCCGTTCTGGCGGGTGTCGGCACATTCATCCGGGACGGGAAGGAATATTTCGCCGGTGGCGAAGGTGGAGCCGTTGGACCGAACACCAAACGGATTCGGGATGCGCTGACAGCTATTCAGCAGGGCGACGCGGAAGATCAGTTCGGTTGGCTGACAAAGGTTTAGGGGAGTGACTGGCGGTTAGTAATTAGCCGTCAGTGACTAGTGATCAGACTTCCTGATCCCGTTTCGGGCTCTCTCTGGACATTTTGTCCCAAATGGTCGCCATAAAACGCTTAAAATGAACCTGTCAAAACGTGCAGGTCGTTTCTGAGCGGCTGGAAAGGACCTGTCAAAACGTGCAAGTCGTTTCCAAACGGCTGGAAAGCACCTGTCAAAACGTGCAGGTCGTATCTACGCTCGTAGAAGGAACCTGCCAAAATGGGCAGGTGGTATTGAGTCGCTTAGAAAGGAGCTGCCAAAAGCAGCAGGTTGTTTTTAAACGATTGGAAAGCACCGGCTAATATGCTCAATCCCGGGCTATAAAGCGGGACTGATTCCGATGATCCGGTTTTTCGGCGGATCGGGGAAGAATCGCTGTTTTTTAAATTTTCGGCGATGTTTTTGGAAATTCCAGAAACTCTGTCGTAAGTTATGGCAATACGACTCGCCCTAATCAGGTGCGGTTTCGTATTATGTTTCCTGCCTTATGAATTGTGACGTTTGTTCAACAGAAAAAGCGACCCTCTTTTTCAGCCAATTGGTTGAAGGGAAGCTTAAGAAAGTCAATTTATGTAAGAGTTGCGCCGATGAGAAAGGTGTCAATGACCCGACAGGCTTTGCTCTGGCTGATATGCTGGAAGGAATGGGAGAGGAAAAGACCGTCGTCGAGACTCCGGTGAAAAATGATGAAGCAACCTGCGCAGTTTGCGGGTTCACCCAAAGCGACTTCAAGAAAACGGGAAGATTCGGATGCTCAGGATGTTACGAGGTTTTCAACGAAGGGTTGGACGGCCTTTTGGAAGCCATGCACAAGCACACTCAACACCGCGGAAAGCAGCCCCAGTCATTCATTGATTCCGGCGGTGCCGAACCTGAGGTGACGGATCGTCTCAGCGAATTGAAAGATAATTTGCAGGCTTCCGTGGAGGCTGAGGATTACGAAGAAGCAGCCCGCCTGCGTGATGCAATTTCACAACTCGAAACTGAAATGAAAGCGCCGGAAAAACTGGGCGATTCCTGATTTTGCTATGATGCGCTTTTCCACACTTTTAAAACATCCAGCGGAATGGATGCGTTCATCCGGTCCTCAGGACGAGATTGTGATGACGAGCCGGATTCGTCTGGCCCGAAACCTTGCCAATCGTCCATTCCCCGGCTGGGCTGAGCCCGGTTCACGGACTGAAGTGATGGAGGAAATTCGGCCGGCTGTTGAGGGTCTCGGTGATATGCGCGACGCGTTTTCCGAAGAGATGACGTCTCTTTCAGCCATTGAGAAACAGGTTCTCGTGGAGCGGCATTTGGTGAGTCGGGAGCATGCGGCGAAGGGCCCGGGGTGTGCCACGGTGATGAACCGCAAGCAGACGATTTCCATCATGATCAATGAGGAGGATCACCTCCGGATGCAGGCGATTCGCCCCGGCCTGCAACTGCAAGGTGCTTTTCAAGCTCTCGATAAGATCGATACCGAGTTGGAAGACTCCCTGCCTTTTGCGTTCGATAGCAAATATGGGTATCTCACGGCTTGCCCGACGAATTTAGGTACCGGAATGCGGGCGTCCGCGATGCTTCACCTCCCCGGTTTGGTATTGAGCGATCAAATCAACCAAACGATTCAGGCAGCCAACAAGATCGGCCTGGCGGTCCGCGGACTGTATGGGGAAGGCACCGAGGCGTTGGCAAATTTGTTTCAGGTTTCGAATCAAACCACACTGGGGTCCAGCGAAGATCAGGTGATTGAACATCTCGATAAAGTCATCAAACGGATGATTGAAAACGAAATGAACGCCCGGCAACGCTTACTGGAAGACCGCGCTACGATGGTTCAGGACCAAATCGGACGGGCTTATGCCCTGCTACGTTTTGCCCACATCATTCCGTCGAAAGAGGCGTTAAATTTACTTTCGATGGTTCGTTTGGGGTGTGATCTTGGCGCGTTCAATGCTGATGAACGTGAATCAATTAACGTCCTGCTGACTGAAATTCAGCCGGCTCATTTACAAATTTCCGCAAAAAGAAAACTCAGTGCTGAAGAACGTGATGTCCTTCGAGCTGATATTATACGTAAAAACTTAAAGGGCCTGACGGAGCCTGATTTCAGTGATATATTGAATCCGACCGATCGGGACGCACACGAAAATGAATAATTTTACTCCTCGCGCACAACAAGTCCTCGCCCTTGCCAGGAAAGAAGCTGACCGCTTCAACCACAACTATGTGGGGACGGAACACCTGCTCTTAGGTCTGATTAAATTGGGCCAGGGTGTTGCTGTAAATGTCCTCCAGAAAATGAATCTCGACCTCGGAACCGTCCGGGAAGAGGTGGAGAAGCAGGTCGGGAATGGCCCTGAAACCAAGATGGTGGGGAATATTCCCTACACGCCACGGGTTAAAAAGGTGCTCGCCCTTGCCGGAAAAGAAGCCAAGGCATTGAATCACAGCTATGTAGGAACAGAGCACATCTTATTGGGACTTTTGCGTGAAGGCGAAGGCGTTGCCGCACGTGTCCTGAAGAATCTTGAAGTGGATATCGAACGCACCCGGAACGAGATTCTGCGTGAGCTGGACCCGAATTTCTCAACCGATGAGGAAGACACCGAATTCGAAGAGGGAATGGCCCCTGTCGGTGGGAAGAAAGATGGTAAAACTCCAGCGCTCCGGGCTTTTGGCCGGGATCTGACCGAATTGGCACGGGAGAATGAGCTTGATCCTGTTATCGGAAGAGGTCCCGAAATCGAACGCGTGATTCAGATTCTATGTCGTCGCACGAAGAATAACCCGGTTCTCATCGGTGAAGCCGGTGTTGGTAAGACCGCCATCGCTGAAGGGCTCGCTCAGGAAATCTCGATTGGGAATGTTCCGGAGCTGTTGCGGGATAAGAAAGTGATCACGCTTGATCTGGCTCTGATGGTCGCCGGGACTAAATACCGCGGTCAGTTTGAAGAACGCATCAAGGCGGTGATGGATGAAATTCGCCGCTCCAAGAATGTGATCCTGTTCATTGATGAGCTTCACACCATCGTCGGCGCAGGATCGGCTGAAGGGGCGATGGATGCTTCGAATATCATTAAGCCGGCACTCAGCCGGGGCGAGCTCCAGTGTATTGGTGCCACCACGCTCAACGAATACCGCAAGTATATCGAGAAAGACGCGGCTCTCGCACGTCGTTTCCAGCAGGTGAAAGTCGAAGAACCATCGGTGGAAGACACTATTTTGATTCTCCAGGGATTGCGCTCGAAGTATGAGATGCATCACAAAGCGGAATACACCAAGGAAGCGATCGAAAGCTGTGTGAAGCTTTCTTCTCGCTATCTGACGGATCGGTTCCTGCCTGATAAGGCGATCGATATCCTTGATGAGGCCGGTGCACGCAGCCGTATTGCAGCGATGACCCGCCCGCCTGAAGTAAAAGGGCTGGAACAGGAAATCGAAGAAATTGTCATTGATAAGGAAGCTGCGATCAAAGATCAGGACTTCGAAAATGCCGCTTCGCTTCGGGACAAAGAAAAGAACAAGCGGAAAGAAGTCGAAGACCTGCTGGAAGATTGGCGCAGTGTGAATGAAGAAAACATCGTGACGGTCGAAGAAGACGACATCATGGCTGTTGTTTCGAAGTGGACAGGTGTTCCCCTCCAGCGAATGGAGGAAAAAGAAGCCGAGAAGCTGCTGAAGATGGACGAAGAACTTCGTTCCCGTATCATCGGTCAGGACGAAGCGGTGAAAGCGATCTCCAAGGCATTGATTCGTTCGCGTGCTGATTTGAAAAATCCGCGTCGTCCGATCGGCTCATTCATTTTCCTCGGACCTACTGGTGTGGGTAAAACTTATCTCGCGAAGAATCTTGCTGAATTCATGTTCGGCTCTGCCGACGCTTTGATTCAAATCGACATGTCTGAGTACATGGAGAAATTCACGAGCAGTCGACTGATTGGTTCGCCTCCGGGATATGTAGGACACGAAGAGGGTGGTCAGCTTTCTGAAGCGGTCCGCCGCCGTCCATACTCTGTGGTTCTCTTTGATGAAGTTGAGAAAGCACACCCTGATGTGATGCACCTTCTCCTCCAGATTCTGGAAGAGGGAATGATCACAGACAGTCTTGGTCGTAAGATTGATTTCCGCAATACGATCATCATCCTCACCTCAAACGTGGGTGCAGAGCTGATCAAGAAACAGACGTCACTTGGTTTTGCTGCCATGGGAACGGATGCCTCGGAAGAGAATTACGATGCGATGCGCGACAAGATTCTTGAGCAATCGAAGAACGTATTTAAGCCTGAGTTTTTGAACCGGCTTGATGAGAAAATTGTTTTCCACATGTTGGAGAGAGATGATCTGATCACCATCGTCGATCTGGAGATCGCTACAGTTCTCAAGCGACTTGCTGAGAAGGACATCATCCTTGAACTCGACAAGTCAGCGAAAGAATTCCTCGTTGAGGAAGGCTACGATCCAAATTACGGAGCCCGTCCGATGCGTCGTGCTGTTGAAAGACATCTCGAAGATCCACTCGCTGAATTGATGCTCCGTGGCTACATCACGCCCGGTAAGTCGATTCAAGTGACTCACAAAGAGGACGAGAAGGTGCTCGACTTCAACACAGGCAATGATGACACGTCTTCTGATGATGAAGTCATCGAAGCGGCTGTGACTGAAGAGTCGTAAACGGCTGCGCCCCTGCAATGCGGGGTCTGATGTTATTCTTTCCTGCCGGCCTCAAAACCGGCGAGGGAAGATCTGTGCCCATTGCGCGCTTTGGCAGACCTTTCATTAAATTGGAAATCACGATCCGGGGCACCAAACTTGCTCTCTAAGTGGGAATTCGATTCAAACGTTTAACAAGATCGATGATCATTGTGGTACGAATCAAAGAAAATCGATTATCCTGAGCGATGACCAAGCATATCGGAATTCTAACAAGTGGCGGCGATTGCCCGGGCCTCAATGCGGCAATTCGCGGAGTTGGGAAAGCAGGCATTGGCAACTTCGATATGAAGTTTCTCGGCTTCAAAAACGGCTTCAACGGACTGTGTCACGATCAAACGATGCCATTGGGGCGGGAGATGCTGTCGGGGATCCTAACGGATGGAGGAACGCTTCTGGGAACAAGCCGCGATAAACCAAACAAGATGCCTGTGGGTGGAAAGAAGCGGGACATGACGGCTGAAATCGTCGATGTCTACGAACGCCACCATCTGGACGCACTTGTGTGCCTCGGAGGGGGCGGAACGCAAAAGAACGCCCTGCATCTGAAGAAAGCAGGACTCAATGTGGTGACGCTTCCAAAAACGATCGATAACGATGTCTATGGGACGGATGTGACATTCGGGTTTGATACTGCGCTGGGAATTGCGACGGAAGCGATCGACCGGATTCACTCGACAGCCACGAGCCACAACCGGGTCATTGTGGTTGAAATCATGGGACACCGCGCAGGGTGGCTGGCCTTGGAGTCGGGAATCGCCGGTGGGGCTGATGTTGTATTAATCCCTGAAATCCCCTACGACACGTCCCTGATCGCAGAGGCGATCAAAAACCGCAGCCGTGCGGGAAAACACTTTTCGATCATTGCTGTCGCGGAAGGAGCCATGACGCAAAAGCAAGCTGAGCGAATGGAAGAACTGATTGAGTTGAAAGAAAACGCCGGGACCAAGGAGGAAAAGTCGAAAGCTTCACGCGAGATGTCAGATTTCCACCACGAGCATGTCCGCCATACTCAAGAGCTGACATCAACGCTCGAAAAGCTGACAGGATGTGAATCGAGGCTCACCATCCTCGGTCATGTTCAGCGGGGCGGTACGCCATCAGCAGTCGACCGGGTATTGGCGACTCACCTGGGTGCTACATGTGCTCAATATTTGGCCGATGGTGGCCATGGCGACATGATGGCGGTCAGGGGATCAGAAATTGTTCCGGTCCCGCTTGAAGAAATTGCAGGTCGGAAAAATCTGGTTCCGCACGATCATCCCCTGGTCGAATCAGCAAAACTTGTGGGAACTTGCTTCGGCGATTGAGAGATCTTCCGCACTTTAGGCAGGCCTCCCGCAGTGCAAATTGGCTTGTCTGCCCTCACCTGCATCGGAGATGAAACAGCTACCTGCGGCCTCGGTGATAAGCTGATCTTTTCTCCGCAATACATACAGCGGAATTTGCCGGTGAAGAGAGCCGGAAACGCAATTCCGAGTTGATAACCAAGTGGAAACCTCACCGCTTTAGCGCTCTTTGGAAGTCGGCTTTTCACGGTCAGAACAGGGTTGGCGCACACACAACAGCTCAATCCCAGGCCGGACAAAAATGCGATTCCCGACAAAACAAGAAAACATCCCAATCCTATCGCTCCCATTTTCGTTACAAATAGATTTCGAGAGCAAAACCCTCCCAAAGTTGTGGCGAATGATAAAACAAAAACCACAGCGCTACACACCCAAAGAAAACTCCCCCATCGGACTTTTCCGGGCTGACGATGAGTGGGGCGGGAGCGGCGGGGACGTTCGTGATGGTACATGGACAATCCGGGAGAAGGAAGGCAGGACCATCTAAAATGCCTTAATTAGTTAAGATGTTCAAACTAAAATCAAATTTCAGGAATTGGATCGTCCTCTTTGATCACTTCACCTTCCCAGGTGACAGTGCCGTCCTCATCAAGAGTTAAAATGCGGTGAGCGCTATTGGGCGCTGGTTTCTTATTCACGGTAGGTAAGTGCTTACGATGTTCGGCAATCACATCAGCGTACTTCTTCCGGTCCATTCCCGGGGCGATCAAATTCGTCCATTCATTGGGGTCATTCACCATGTCATAAAGTTCTTCGGAACCATCCGCATAGGTAATGTAGCGCCATTTTTCCGAGCGAATTCCATGATTGTCATGGTTGTGTGTTGTGATGGCCGGTCGCCGATCGGCACTCGGATCATTGAGCTGCGGCAGCAAAGAAATCCCTTCAAGGTCATCCCGCTCAGGCAAACCGCAGAGGTCAATCAGAGTCGGATACATGTCGAGCAACTCGGCAGGTTTGCTGCAAACCTGATTTGATTTGATTCCCGGGCCGGCAAAAACCAGCGGGACACGGGTACCGTCATCCCACAGGGTGTTCTTTCCGGTGATTGCTTTTTCACCGATATGCCAGCCGTGATCGGACCACAAAACAATAATCGTATTGTCTTTTTTGCCGCTGGCCTCCAGGGCATCCAACACCCTTTTCAACTGTGCATCGACGAATGTAGTGCAGGCCAGATAAGACCGCGTCAGGTTCATCCATTCGTTCGAGTCTTCCAGAAACTTCAACCGCGGCTCAGGCAGCTTCCAATGGGTGTACCACGAAAAGCGTGGCGTATCATCGCGATCCCCCCGCTGAATGAGCGGCAGCTTTGTCTGCGATTCAGGATGCATATCGAACCACTTTTGCGTGGCATAGCAGGGCACGTGGGGAAGAAAGAAACCGCATGCGAGAAAGAAAGGCTTGTCGTCAGGCATGTTATTGAGCTGATCAACCGCCCAGCTAGCGCAAATGAAATCACCTTTGTCCTCATCTTTGTGGGGAAACACACCCCAATCCACTAACTTGTGAGGCTGTGGCGTATTCACCAGCTTCTGTTTTGGAAACGGTTTACCCGAAGCCCCCGGACCAACCACATCCCATTCCTTGATCGGCGAACCGTTTCCCTTCGGCCCGACTTTCCCTGTTGAACGACCGTATCCTCCGTGAAAGATTTTCCCTGTGTAGTATGTGCGGTAGCCGTTGGCCATGAAATGCTGCGGCAGAGTGACGGCGTCTTTCACTTCTTCGACATCACGCAGAAAAGGAGCCAGTCCGTAGATCCCTGTCGACGAAGGCCGTCTACTGATCATCAAACTCGACCGTGAAGAGTTGCAGAGTGGAGACTGGCAATGAGCGTTGGTGAAAGCCGTTCCCCTTTCGGCAAGAGCATCAATATTCGGAGTCAGCGAATTGGGATGACCGCCAAGGTATCCGATCCAATCATTCTGGTCATCAATGGCAATGAAGAGAACATTGGGCTTGTCTGCTGCAAACAGAGCCGTTGAAAAGAAGAGAGAAGCGAGGGCCAGGAATTTTTTCAAGAGTCAATAGGGTTGGTTTGACGATCAGACACTATTGGATCGTCAAGGGGCTTGGCGAGTGCTTTAGTTGGGCGTGATGAAGTGGTTCCCCTTCCTGTGTTTAGTTTACTTGGCCGCCCCGGGGTTTTCGGGGAATCCTGATCCGCCGACTGTGGCGACTTTCTCGATCGTCGCGGTCGATAAGGAAACCGGCGAGATAGGAGTCGCTGTTCAGTCAAAAATTGTCAGCGTAGGATCGATTGTTCCGTTCGTCCGGGCCGGTGTAGGTGCCGTGGCAACGCAAGCTTACGCCAATGTGAGATATGGCCCTGTAGGGTTGATCATGCTGGAAACCGGCGCCACGCCGGAACAGGCGGTGGAAATGTTAACCAAAATGGATCCTAAGAAAGAGCATCGGCAGTTGGGTATTGTTTCTGCGGAGGGGAAAGTGGCGACGTTTACCGGGGACAAATGCAGCGGATGGGCCGGTGGAATTTCCGGGGACGGCTATGTCGTCCAGGGAAACATTCTGGCCAACGAATCAGTTGTCACTGCCATGGCAAACGCATTCGAGAGCACAAAGGGAGTGCTTGCCGAACGACTGATCGCAGCACTGGAAGCCGGTCAAGCAGAAGGGGGTGATAAACGGGGGAGGCAATCGGCAGCATTATTGATCGCCAGGGAAGGCTGGGGATACGCGGGGCTAAACGACCGGTTTCGTGATATTCGTGTTGATGAACATCAGACTCCTATCAAAGAGCTTCGTCGAGTTTACGAAAAACATCGGGCGCTTTTCCCGCGCCCCGATGAAGCTGACGTGAGAGTTGAGCAGGCTGAAGAAAAAGAATAGACTCCCATATCAATGCTCGATTTCTCTGACGCCCCATACCGATTTTTTGAAGCCAGGCCCAACCGGTTCCTGATGGGACTTGGGAAGTTTGTGAATCGACGGTTTATTTTGAGAGGGCGCAACCATCGCATCACTCAACTTGACCTTTGTGGTGAGATCGGAAGGGTAAAATCTTTGGTCGGGAGCGGGGCCCGCATTGTAATCGTGGCCAACCATCCAACGCACAGTGACCCTCAAGTGATGACTGAAGTGCATCGCCGTTTAAAGATCCGGTCCTGTTTCATGGCGGCTTACGATGTTTTTCTTCGAAGCAAACTGAACGGCTGGATCATGCAAAACATAGGGTGCTTCTCGATAGATCGTGAAGGCAGTGACAGAAAGGCAATGTCTGAGGCCTCACGCATCTTAAAAGAAGGCGAATATGCTCTGACTATTTTTCCCGAAGGAAATGTTTACCTGACGAATGATAAAGTGACTCCGTTCCTCGATGGAGCGTCCTTTCTTGCGTTAAAAGCACAGAAGGACCTGGGCGACGAAAACCCTGTCTATGTGGTTCCCGTAGGATTCAAATATTCCCACCTTGAAGACATAAGACCGGCTGTATGTGAACAGTTGGATGAAGTGGCTAAAGGGGTTGGGACTACATTTGATCATGATGCGGAACCCGTTTCCGAATTGAAACGGATTGGTCGTGAAGTCCTGATCAGAAATCTGAAACAACGGGGATGTGTTGATGAAGATGACCTTGCCGCTCATAGGCCGATGACAGAGTTGCTTGTAACGGGCTCAGAGAAAATCCTGAGCGGGTTGGAGAAAAAGATTGAGCTGGCTGACGGAGAAGGAAAAAATCCAATTGATCGCATCCGTAAAATCCGAAGCGCGATCCACAACGTCCTCACGGATGACGATTTGGAGAATGATCATCGAGTTGCATCATCGTGGGCAGACGAAGCGATTCTTGCATTTCGAATTCTCCAATATGCCAACCCCTATGTCGTTGAGAATCCTACGCTGGATCGATTCGCTGAAGCAGTGGAAAGGATCAGGGAAGATCTCACTTCAAAATGGCAGGAGCCAACAGGCCCAAGACATGTGGAGGTTCAAATTCGCGAGCCCATTCTCCTGTCTGAGGTATTAGATGCACATCCAAAATTGAGAGACGCAGTCACTGACTTGACCCGGACAATGGAAGCAGAAATACAAGCAGGGATTGATTTGGCAAACGAAGGACTTGAGACACCCGGTTCGACATTGTTTTAGGCGCGCTTTCCTTGTCTGAAAAAGTAATCAAACGTCCATGACAACTGTTCCCGTGAAAATTTCACTCTTCACGTCGATCTCAGTTGTTGTGGCGAACATGGTAGGAACCGGGATATTCGGCAGCCTGGGTTTTCAGGTCTTGGGAATCCCCAGCGGCTTTCCGATTCTTCTGCTTTGGACTGTCGGAGGTATTCTCGCTTTTTGCGGTGCGGTCTGTTACGCCGAGCTGGGCTCAATGATGCCGAGATCAGGAGGGGAATATCATCTCCTGCGGGAAACCTATCACCCGCTCGTCGGTTTTTTGTCTGGCTGGGTTTCAGCGACCATTGGGTTCGCTGCACCGATTGCATTGAATGCGAGTTTGCTTGGAAGTTACATGAATCAGATCACTGCGATCGATTCACGCCTGTTCTCTGTGCCTGTGGTTTTGGCTGTAACCGCGATTCATCTGTTGAGCCTTTCGAAAATCAGTCGATTCCAAGTCGTGTTCACTGCTTCTAAAATCCTCTTGATCGTAGTCCTGGCGATCGCTGCCTTCGTCATTGGTAATGCGCAGCCGATTTCATTTTTGCCAGCGGATGGAGACGGAGCACTGGTCGGTTCGAGTTCCTTTGCCACATCGCTGGTTTATGTGCTCTACGCCTATACCGGATGGAATGCCGTAGTTTACATCGTCGGAGAAATGAAAAACCCTCAGCGCGATTTGCCATTGGCAATGCTGGCAGGAACAGCATTCGTGACTGTGATTTATGTGCTGTTGAATGCGGCCTTTCTTTATTCCACCCCCATTGAGGAGATGGCCGGACAACCTGAAGTCGGACTTGTTGCGGCCCGCTCAATTTTTGGTGAACGCGGAGGAGTCCTCATGGGAATCCTGATCAGCTTCGGTCTAATTTCAACGATCAGCTCAATGACCTGGGCCGGGCCCCGCACGGCTGCAACGATCGGCGAAGATTACCGCGCATTGGAGTTCTTGAAGAAAAAGAATGCGAACGGCATTCCTGCCCGTTCAGTCATGCTGCAAAGCACAATTGTCCTGGTCTTGTTGTTGGTTTTTGATTTTGAATCACTGATTCATTACACGCAGGCCATCTTAACCATATCGTCCACAATGGTCGTTTTCGGGGTGATTTGGCTGCGCTGGAAGAGGCCCAAAACGAGACGAACCTATCGGGCCTGGGGATACCCTGTAACCCCGCTGATTTTTGTAATCTTCAGTTTCTATGTGCTGGGTTTTCAGGTGCTGGAAAAACCGAATGAGTTCTTTTGGGGCTTAGGAACGCTTGGCATGGGGGCGCTGGTCTATGGCTTCCTCAAGATTTACGATCGTCACACCAGTAAATCCGATACCACGTGACCGTGAACATCTGTCAATCTGTAATCGCGCCCCTGAAAGCGATAAGTGAGTTGCTCATGATCAAAGCCCAGCAGATGCATAATCGTTGCCTGAAGGTCGTGAACATGAACCGGTTTTTCTGCAACGGTGAACCCAAGCTCGTCAGAACTTCCATATTCGTACCCCCCCTTTACGCCACCCCCGGCCATCCACATAGTGAAGGCATCGGGATAATGATCACGGCCAAGGACTTTTGATTTGGATGTGCGCCCTTCGCGAAACGGTGTTCGCCCGAATTCACCTCCCCATACAATAAGCGTATCATCGAAAAGCCCGCGTTCCTTGAGGTCGGTGATGAGTGCCGAGACAGGTTTATCCATCGTGGCGCACTTGTCAGTGAGTCCTTTTTGGATCCCGGTTCCCTCGCCGGTGCCGTGAAAATCCCACCCCCAATCAAACAACTGAACAAAACGTACCCCGGACTCTGCCAGCCTGCGGGCGAGCAGGCAATTATTGGCAAAACTCGCTCCACCGGGTTCTGCACCATAGGCTTCCAGTGTCGATTTTTTCTCCTTTGAAATATCCATCACTTCCGGAACAGAAGTCTGCATTCGATACGCTAATTCGTATTGAGATATGCGGGTCTGAGTCTCCGGGTGCCCCATTTCCTCGGACTGAATTTCGTTCAAGTCCCGAATCGCATCAAGCGTCTTCCGTCGCATCGATCGATCCATCCCGGCAGGGTCTGACGAATACAATACAGGGTCTCCCTTTGATCGGCATTGAACTCCCTGATAAACCGATGGTAGAAAACCTGAGCCGAAGGAGTTTTTCCCTCCGTTGGGCTGCACTCCACTGGAAATGAGGACGACAAAACCCGGGAGATCTTCATTCTCAGAGCCGAGACCGTAGGTTGTCCATGCTCCCATTGAAGGGCGACCTGAACGAGGGGAGCCAGTGTAAACCAGAAGTTCGGCGGGTGCATGATTGAACTGATCTGTGTGCATTGAGTGGACCAGGCACATGTCGTCTGCGTGGCCGTGAAAATTAGGGATCGCATCCGACATCCAGATTCCACTCTTGCCATGTTGAGACCATTCCCTGGGAGATCCCATCAGCTTGGGTGTTCCTGATGTGAAGGCAAACGTCCGTCCTTCGAGAAACTTATCCGGACAGTCTTGGTCGGTTCGTTTTTTCAACTCCGGCTTGTGATCAAACATATCCAGGTTCGGAGGAGAACCGGTCATGTGAAGATAGATAACCCGTTTCGCTTTGCCCGGGAAATGTGGCCTCTTCGGAGCGAGTGGATTCGGCACCTGGGCAGCATTTGCGTTTTCGTTAGCAAGAAAAGCGTTCAGCGCGATACCACCGATACCGGCAGTTGATTGGCGCAGGAAATGCCTTCGGGTGCGCAGTTGGAGGCGTTCGAGAATTGGATCCATGGCTTGTAAATAGTCGGCAGTTTGGCTTTCGGTATTCGCTACGAATCACCGTTTCATGAAGATTTCATCAAGGTTCAAAATGACATTCGAGACCACCGTCCATGCGGCGAGCTCAACTACATTGGCGTCTATCGGCAATTCCCCCAGTGGTTCTTCGGCCATCGTCTTTGCCTCGTCAGGCTTGCCTGAATAGTCAGCCAGTACTGTCTCGTAGAATGCCGAGAGAACTTTGATTTCTTTGTCCCGGGGCTCACGCAGTAACGTTTGCTGAATAGCAAACGTGATCTTCTCGGGGACGGTCCTACCGCCGTTGGTCACAATATTTCTGCCCAGAGACTGCGCCGCTTCGACATAGACAGGATCATTCAGCGTAACCAGTGCCTGCAACGGGGTGTTGGTTCGGCTTCGACGGACAGTACAGATCTCACGGTTGGGGGCATCAAATGTCGCCATTGACGGGTAGGGATTGCTACGTCGCCAGGTGGTGTAAAGTCCACGTCGATACTTATCGTCACCCTTGCTGGTTTGCCAGTCCGTGGCACTGCCAAACGCAGCTTTCAAACCCATAGCGGGCTGGGGTGGTTTGACCGGTGGGCCGTGCATTTTGGTGCTGAGCAATCCACTTACAGCCAGAGCTTGATCACGAACCATTTCCGCCGTGACCCGTATCCTTGGTCCGCGAGCGAAGATGCGGTTGTATGGATCCCGCTCGTCCAGTTCGGAATTGGTTTTTGAGCTCTGCCGGTAAGTGGCAGACATCACGAGCTGCTTGATGAATCGTTTCAGATCCCAGCCGTGGGTTTGCAAATCCACTGCCAACCAGTCCAGCAACTCCGGGTGAGAAGGAAGTTCCCCCTGGGATCCAAACTCCTCGCTGGTCTCGACAAGACCTGTCCCGAAGATGTGTTCCCAGTGGCGGTTTGCAATGACCCGGGCCGTAAGCGGATTGTCTTTGTCCACAAGCCATTTGGCCAAAGCCATGCGATCCGGTTTCACATCCGGCGTCAGGGGATGAAAAACGGCGGGCACCCCGGCGAAGACTTCATCTCCGTGACTGGCATAATTCCCGCGGATATGGACATGAGTTTTTCGCTTCTTTTCGTCAGCTGTGATTTCACGCATGACAGGAACGGTGGTGTGCGGTTTTGAATCAGCTAGCTGCTTCTCCAGCCTCGCCAGTTCGTCCCGTTCCTTCTTCAATCCCGGTGCGATGGTCAGATAAAAATTCGTGAGTTTTGATTCCTCTTCCGGTTTCAAGTCGGACCTGGAAACCAAACCCCGAACATCTCCGGGGATACGGGACCATTCCAAGACATTCGGGTCGGTCGCGGTGGAGAAAGAGAAGTGGGTCAGCAAATGAGTTTTGTGTTCCGACTGTTGAGGCAACGTAACCACAATTTTGCCGCCCTGTATTTCCAGCGGGGATTGGTTGATTAAGGTCAGTTCCTGTCGTTTGCCGGTCCCTCCGGCAATTGCCCATCCTGACTTCTTGTTCGTTTTCTCAGCCAGAACCGCCGATGCTGGAAATCCTTTCTGCTCGTGAGTTGCAGCTGCCACCGTAAAGTTGAAATCCCGGGTTCCATTGGGAGAAAAATTCGTGGACGGCCGGGGCACGTCTTTGGGTATTTCTTTCCAAATCACTTCACGTTTGGCATCGAGCAACGAGATTTCGTATCCCTTCAATCGGTCTTCCAGTTTACCTCCCGTGCGATTCCAGAGTGCGATTTTGTCGATCGTTTTTTCAGCACCGAGATCGACTTCAAGCCACGCATTTTCGTCGTTACCACTGGTGTGCGAAACCGAACCCTTCGTGTAGTCACCATCTGTGTTTCCATCGATGGCGCGTTTCGCCACGGCGTCGGAATAATCGGAGCTTTGGGTCGCTTTTCCTTCAGGAGCGATGTTTTCACCTTCGGAAAAAACCTGAACCTCTGCGAGGTGAATCATCTTTCCCTTGCCGGGGAGAGACACTCGAACAAACTGCGCTTTGGGCGACTGATTTCCGTCCGGAATCCAGCGGGCGGTGGCCCGAGACAAAACAAAATTACTGGATTGCTCCGGGGCGATTTCCAGACGTAGAGCGGTGACTTTTGCGAGTTTTTCAGGACCGGCCAATGTGATCGAGTAGGTGTCATTGTCAGCCAGTTCCTTTCCTTTTACAGCAATGGTTCCATTCGGTGCGATCTCCAGTTCGGTTGATTTTCCTTTGGCTTCCAGAGGTTTTACGGGAGTCCAGTCCGGAGCCTTTCGAACTCCGGACAGCCATTTTTCGCGTTCAGCATTCAGGGCATCGGTGGGAATTTGTAAAACCGATTTCAATTCTTCAATTCGCGCTTCCCATTCCAGCTTCTGTTTTTCCTGTTCCTCAGACCAGAGTTCAATAAACGGTGCTTCGTTCTTTTTATCCGTGTCTTCAGTCTGATTGAAAAATGCAAATAACTGGTAGTATTCGTGCTGAGTCAGTGGGTCGTATTTGTGGGTGTGGCATTGTGCACAATCGATCGTTGTTGCCATCCAGACCGCCATGGTTGTATTCACCCGATCGACGACCGCCACATTTCGAAACTCCTCATCGTTCGTGCCACCTTCGCTGTTGGTCATCGTATTCCGATGAAAGGCGGTGGCAATCAGCTGTTCCTCTGTCGGATTCTCCAGAAGATCACCCGCTATTTGTTCGATTGTGAATTGATCAAACGGCTTGTTCGAATTCATCGAATTGATCACATAATCCCGGTATGCCCAGATCGTCCGTGACGGGTCATCTGCATAGCCTGCCGAATCCGCATATCTTGCCAAATCCAGCCAGACTCGCGCCCAACGTTCGCCGAAAGCCTGCTTGGATAATTGAGCTTCGACATATTTTTCGTAAGCATTGTCACTCTTGTCCTCAACGAAGGCTTTGACTTCCTCCCAGGTTGGCGGCAGTCCTGTCAGATCCATTGCCACCCGCCGACCCAGCGAATACCGGTCAGCTTCGGAGGAGGGCTGCAGCCCCTCACTTTCCAAGCGAGCGAGAACGAACCGATCAATCTCATTCTTTGGCCAAGTGGATTGTTTGCCTTTGGGGACCTCAGGAAGCTTCGGAGATTCGTATGACCAGTGCTTCGCATACGGCGCATCCTGTTCAATCCACTTTTTGATCAATGCGACTTCCTCTTTAGAGAATTGGCTGCCTTTCCCTGTCGGTGGCATCAAATCATCATGATCTACGCCCAGGGTAATCCGGTAAAAGAGTTCACTCTCTTCTGCATTGCCGGGTTCGATTGCTTTGTAGCCGCCAAGATCCTTCAAAGCGCCTTCACGGGTATCCAGCCGAAGGTCGGCTTCCTGAGTTTCTTCGTCCGGGCCGTGGCAGGCATAGCAACGATTGGATAACAGCGGACGAATGTCGCGATTGAAATCAACTTCGTCTTCAGCGACAGTTGAAATTCCGCTAACCGCCATCAACAGGGCGGTTGCAGTGAACAAACAGGGGGTCCTTCTAATCATCGTCGATTGGGCTGGGTATTCGTAATTCGATCAGTTGACCGCAGAGCGGCAGGCTGTCCGACTTCATTATTTCGTTTATTTCTTTTTCCGGCAATGGCCTATTCCAGACGACAAGCTCGTCAATTCGCCCCGCAAAGCTATTCACTCCCGTTACTCGTCAATTTTAACGAAATATTTTCACATTTTTACGCCCCCATGGATTCTCATTCATCTGAGGGAGCGATTTAGCAGATTAGATTCCGCAATTAAGCCATTACCACCAAAGAATTGAGACGCTATCTTCTTGCTAATGAACGAATCACTCTATTCCCGACGCGCTGCATTGCAGGCGACGGGGTGCGGTTTCGGATCTTTGGCTATGGCAGGATTGATGGCCCGGAATGGATTGGCTGCCGACAGTAGCAATCCGCTGTCCCCGGGAAAACCTCATTTTCCAGCGAAAGCAAAACGAGTGATTTTTCTCTTTATGCGGGGTGGTCCGTCACAAGTGGATTCCTTCGACTACAAACCCGAGCTTTGGAAACGGCATGAAGAAGATCTCGGGAGCGGGCGCAGATATTTTCAATCCCCCTGGAAGTTTTCCCGGTATGGCGAGTGCGGACTACCGGTTTCTGATCTGTTCCAGCACACAGCCAAACATGCCGATGATCTCTGTGTAATCAACTCGATGCACTGCGACATTGGGAACCATCCGCAGGCCATTTTGCAGATGAACACTGGCAGTTTTCAGTTTGTTCGACCATCAGTTGGCTCCTGGGTAGTGCATGGATTGGGAACCGAAAATCAAAACCTGCCGGGCTTCATTTCTATTAACCCGGACTTCTCCGCCGGAGGCGCCAGAAAATACGGTTGCGCCTTTCTACCATCGGCCACAGCCGGTACGGCAATCAACCAATGGGGGGGAGGCGACGGCAAAGATGCACCTACCCTCAAAGGGTACAAGATCCCAAACACGAGAAATGACAGTCTCGATAAACAGGCCCAGCGCCGTCAACTCGATTTACTGCAACAACTGAACCGTCAGCGTCTGGCTAACGATATCGTCAATGATCCATTGGAAGGAGTGATTCAAAGCTATGAAACAGCTTTCCGGATGCAGTCAGTGATGCCGGGTTTAATGGATGTGGAAAGTGAACCGGCTTACATTCAAGAGCGGTACGGGATCAATAATGAAATCACCGACAACTTTGGCCGGGCCTGCCTGATGGCGCGTCGCTTTGTAGAAGGAGGCGTTCGCTTTGTACAATTGAATCTGGGCTTCTGGGATCAACACACCAAGATTGCAGAAGGCCATCAAAAACTCGCAGACAACTCGGACATCCCGATTGCGGGATTGCTGACAGATTTAAAAGAGCGGGGATTACTTGACGAAACCCTGGTGATTTGGGGCGGTGAATTTGGGCGCCCCCCGATCCTCAACAAGAATGATGGACGGGATCACAACAACGTGGGCTTTACTATGTGGATGGCTGGCGGAGGGATCAAAGGCGGACTTCGCTATGGCGAAACTGACCCCACTGGAACAACTGCGGAGGTTAACAAAGTTCACCTTCATGACTTTCATGCAACCATTCTGCATTTATTGGGACTCGATCATGAACGATTGACCTACCGGTATGGAGGCCGCGACTTTCGCCTGACCGATGTTCACGGGAACGTCGTACATGATATCATCGCTTGAGCGGATTCGCGGGCTTGCGTGATTTCACTTATTCGTAGTATCACGGGACCGATGAAATTCGGAAACCTTGCCACCGTCGATATCCTTATCCTCCTCGCCTATATTGCGGGAACGATATTTCTGGGGTGGTGGTTTGGGCGGAAACAGGAATCCACGAAAGAGTATTTTACGGGAACCGGAAGAATGAATCCTCTGTTGATCGGAGTTTCCCTGTTCGCCACTTTGCTGAGTTCGATCTCCTACTTATCGATGCCCGGTGAAGCGATCGGAAAAGGCCCCGGATATCTGGGCACCCTTCTTATCTATCCACTGGTATTTCTGGTAGTTGGCTTCGGGATGATGCCGGTCTATATGAAGCTTCGGGTAACAAGCGCCTACGAGCTTTTGGAAATCAAGCTTGGACCGGGCGTGAGAGTATTCGGAGCCATTTTATTTATAATCCTAAGATTGGTGTGGATGTCATTGCTAATCTACCTCACCGGGATGGCCCTCTCCATCATGCTCGACGTTGATGAAAAGTGGGTTCCGGTCATCGTTTCGGTCACTGGTCTGATCGCGATCATTTACACCTCGCTCGGCGGCTTGCGTGCAGTGGTATGGACCGATCTAATGCAAACCGTTTTACTCTTTGGAGGAGCCGTTTTAGTCATCGCTGTGGTGTCCAAAGAGATGGGAGGATTCGGGTGGTTTCCAACAGAGTGGAATGAGGACTGGGATGTTCAGCCACTTTTTCCATCAAACTTGTCAACTCGTCTGACAGTAACTGGATCGATGGTTTCGATGTTTATCTGGATGGTGGCAACCTCCGGAGGAGATCAGGTTTCTGTGCAGCGGTTTATGTCTGTAGAAAATCCCAAAGCCGCCCGAAAGGCGATCGCCATCCAACTATCAGTGGGAGCAATCGTGGCAATGACTCTGGCTTGTGTTGGGTTTGCTCTCCTCGGTTTTTTCCAAGCAAACCCCGGAGATATCCCGACAGGAATGGAACTGAAAGGCAATGCTGACAAAATGTTTCCTCATTTCATTGCAAGACAACTTCCACCGATTGTGTCCGGTCTTGTGCTGGCCGGTTTGTTTGCAGCAGCGATGTCGAGTATCGACTCCGGGGTCAATTCGATTACAGCGGTCGTTTTAACCGATTTTGTGAATCGAAAGAAGCCCCATAGAGAATCCACTGAAGCGAGTGAGGCTGCGCAACTCAGGTTCACCCGCATTCTGGCATTCATCATCGGAGCGATCGTTGTAGCCCTCAGTTCGATCATAAAATATGTACCGGGAAATATCACCGGCGTAACGAACAAGACGACCAACCTCTTAACCACCCCCATATTTTGCCTGTTTTTCTTTGCGCTGTTTGTCCCCTTTGCCTCAACCGCGGGCGTTCTGGCTGGAGCCGTATGCGGAATCACAGCCGCCGTCCTGGTTGCTTTTTCAGGCCCGATATTCGGATACGTTCCAGGCAGTGATAAACTTGACCCTATCAGCTTTCAGTGGATTGCTCCATCAGCTCTCGTAGTCAACATCGTTGTCGGACTAATTGTGAGTAAGGCCTTCCCCAACAAAGAACGTCCAAAAACAAATTGATTTTGTAATCGGATTTTCCGCGGATCGAAACCAAGATCAGAAATGGAATTTATTTGCGTCGTCATCGGATTGGGCATCGTCGGTGCGGTTATCTTTTTTTGGAACAACAATCGGATTGATGAAGCCTGGACCAGTGCAGCTAACAGTCTTCGCCTTCAGTTCTCTAAGGACGGTCTATTGTCCCGGGAGATTTCGGGGGATCGAGCAGGGTTCGCTATTCGAGTATCGACGAGCAAGGAAGGCGTCGGCAAAGAGGCCGTCACCGTTACCGGATATCACCTTGGATTTCGTAAACCTCTGGGGTTGGAGCTGTTTTTAAATCGGCAGGAGCGGCGGACCGGGTTCGCCCGCATCGATTCCGGAGGACTTGATATTGTCCTGGGCGATCCAGTGTTTGATCCCAACGTAATCGTTAACGGCTCAGATGAAAATCAAGTGCGGGAATACCTAGGGCCGGAAAATCGCAATCTCTTGCTCGGATTATTCAAAAAATTTGATGAATTTGAACTAACCCCCAGTGGCATTCATCTTGCAAAAAAGGGAGTGGAAGCCAATGCCATTTTTCTGGAGAGAAATGTTAAGCACCTCATTGAAGTCGCTGACAAAATCGGAATCTTCGAGCCCTCGGAAGCGCAAAACGATGAAGTCACTCCTCCTCCATTACCCAAGCGTGATGAAATTGATCCGGACACGGTGATTGAACTCAAACCGGCCAATGTGGAAGAAGCATCCATTAAAGAGGCCGAAATCGAAGAGGCCGTTGAGTTTGCCGAAACTGTTGTTTCCGAAGTCGACGTGGCCAGTTCAACAATATCGGACGCCATTGTTCCGAAGGAACCAAAGATAGAAAACCTCGAATCAATCAACAAGGATGAGGCACGGGAAAAAACCGCCCCCGTGAAAACGGCTGCTGCTACAATTGAAACCAAAGCGAAGGAAGCAACGGGTGCGCCTGAAAATTCTCAGAAAGACACTGTGACATCACCACCCACTCTTACATCCGATGGTGAAGAGTTCAGAATGCTATGCGAAGACCTTTTTGACAGTGGCTTGAGTCGATTTGAAATGGGAAGAACGTTTGATTCTGAGATCAAAGGATCAGCCATTGAAGGGGGCGGCACATTGAGACGGATCGACAAATTTTCAACTGATCTGGTCTTCGGACGCGGTCCGGGACTTTGTGCTCAGCTTGAAATCATGAAACCGGAAAAGGGAAGTGCTATCATGGCATTCGTTGAAATGCCGAGCGACGACCTTAAGGCTCTGCGTGAAAAAATCGGTACGGAGGTCACCTTCAGTGGAGAGCTTCTAAAGTGCGATCCCTTCACGAACCGAATTTACGTCGGGCAATCAAATTGAAACCGGTCAACGCTTCTTTTTACCAACAGCGCCTTTGAACTTCACAATGGCATCAGCGATAGAGTTAGCCAGTTGCTGCCGATGGGGCTCCTCGTGGATCTTGGCCCCTTCAGTTGGATTTGTTACGAAACCGCCTTCGAACAGGATCGCAGGTTTGTTGATTCCACGCAGCACATTAAATCGAGCCCGCTTAATCCCGCGATCAATCGATTTGAATTCGTGAATTACATGGGCATGAACCGATGTCGCGAGGGCGATGTTTTCTTTGTCCCGAGTATTGCCGTTGAGAAATGAAGACCAGGGCGACCCCCCGTTTGTAGAAGACGTCCCTTGAGGAGCCAATGAATATGTCTCAATCCCGTTTGCCGTTCTCGTACCCGATGAATTAAAGTGAATACTCACAAAAATGGCGTCTTTGGTCTGGTTGGCAATGGCCACCCGCTGACCCAAGGTTAGAAAGACGTCCGTACTCCGGGTCATGACAGTCTTGAACCCCCGCTTCTTTAACTCCGCTTCAAGCTTCTTTGAAAGATCGAGAGTATAATCTTTCTCATATCCTTTCACTCCTTTCGCGCCTGAGTCATGGGCTCCATGACCGGCATCAATGACCACGGTATCAAAGATGATTGGTTTTTTAATATAGCTGGGGCGCAAAACTGGATCGACCAGCTTTGCAAGATCGACCGTGGAGATCATCGCATTCCCCCCTTGCTCGACAATTGGAAAGCTAAGGTTGAATTTGATGTTGTTAATATAAATCGCCTGTGACCCGGTCTTCCAGCGCATCACCAGACTGGGATGGCGAAACAGGCGATCCGATCCCTCTTTCACAAATCGCTCGAACTTGTAGAAGGAATTCACGTTTTCATCCGTGACATAATCCCGCCCACTTACCTTCTGAATCTTCCAACCCGCAGCTTCAACCGTTTCGACAGAACCCAATAAGCCAAAAATCACCGCAAAGAGCGGTGCGACTGCAAAGAGAGGTTGGAACTTTGATAGCATTGAACGGGTCAAATTAGTACCAAATATACGGGACAAATCCAGCCTCTATTTTGTACCAACGAATTCGTTAGCTTAATTCGACGATGAAATGGCCGCAGGATTTCCAACGGATTTCTGAAAATTCTCAATCGTATAGGCATTCGCCTTCTCTGCACCGGCCCCGCAGATTGCCGTAAAAGCAACAAAGCCGTCCACAATTCACACGACCGCTCCCGCAAACGCAGCGAAAGGGACCGCTATGACACAAATCGCGCTGTAGACGCCGTGATTGCCTTCACCAGTGCCGCATCCGGCTTTGCCATACACCAGTGACCGCTCTACAAGGACGCGATTTGAGCAGCATATGAAGCGAATCGCTTTGCAAACGCTCCTACCGACATTGCGAACGCGGCTCTTGGAGCCAAAAACGCCACGATCGACGCTTTCAAAACGACGCGCATGACACTGCAATCGTCACGATTGGCTCTGCAATCGCCCCGCACGGACCCGCAGAAGACACGCACGGACCCGCAGAAGGCGCGAATGGCTCTGAAAAAGACCATTTATTACGGAAATCTTGATCATTACAGAGACAAAAAGCCCGATTTGCAAACTGGAAGTCGCACCTGTGTTCCTTTGGAATTTGATTTTACAAAGGCGGTGGTCACACAAATAGTTCCCGCTCTCAAAATCCAATACAATGGCTGAAGAATTATCCAGTAACTATCAACCGAACGAAGTCGAAGCATCGTGGTATTCACGATGGCTCGATGCCGGTTGTTTTCATGGCGACGAATCGAGCGGGCGTGAGCCGTATTCGATTGTGATTCCGCCTCCGAATGTCACAGGCATTCTCCATCTCGGTCACGTATTGAATAATACCATCCAGGATCTCCTCGCCCGCCGGGCCAGGATGGAGGGTAAAGAAGTTCTCTGGCTGCCGGGAACCGACCACGCCGGTATAGCCACCCAGTCGAAAGTGGAGCAAAAGCTGCGCACAGAAAAAAAACTGAGCCGACACGATCTCGGACGCGAGAAATTCCTCGAACAAGTCTGGGAGTGGAAAGAGAAACACGGCGGAATCATTATCAATCAGCTCAAGCGACTCGGTTGCTCGTGTGACTGGGACCGTGAGCGATTCACCATGGATGAGGAGTATTCAAAGTGGATCTCCAAAATCTTTGTCGACCTCTTTAACGAAGGTCTCCTCTATCGCGGAAAACGCATGGTGAACTGGTGTCCCAAATCACTCACCGCACTCAGTGATGAAGAGGTCATCATGAAGCCTCAGAAGTCGAAGCTCTACACGATGCGTTACGAGATCGTGGGCGAAAAAGGCAAGTTTCTCGAAATCGCCACGACCCGTCCGGAAACTCTGATGGGGGATACCGGAGTGGCTGTTCACCCCGATGACAAACGATACAAGGATCTCGTCGGGAAAACTGTAATGCGTCCGTTCCCTGCGGCTGAGATCCCAATCGTGGCGAGTGATCACATCGATATGGAATTCGGCACCGGAGTTCTGAAAGTGACACCGGCCCACGACAAGGCAGACTTTGAGATCGGAGTCAAAAACGGCCTTGAGATCATCGATGTATTCACTCCCGATGGAAAAATCAACGAACACGGGGGTGAGGACTTTGAAGGAATGGATCGCTTTGAAGCCCGTAAGAAAGCAGCTGAAAAACTCGATGAAATGGGGCTGCTGGTGAAAGAGGAAGACTACGAAAATAACGTGGGATTCTCCGAACGCGCCGACGTCCCCATCGAACCGCGCATTTCCATGCAGTGGTTCCTGCGGTATCCCTGCAAAGACGAAGCCGCCGAAGCGGTGGCGAATGGCGACATCAAGTTTCGCCCTGACCGGTGGAAGAAAACCTACGCACACTGGATGGAAAACATTCAGGACTGGTGCGTGAGCCGTCAATTGTGGTGGGGACACCAGATTCCAGTGTGGTATCGGAAAGAAAAGTCCGAAGACCTTCAAAACCGGGAATCTCTCGACGCCGAATCCGCAGGCGGAGATTTATATGTAGGCGTTGAACCTCCCGAAGACGCAGAAAACTGGGTGCGCGACGGTGACGTTCTCGATACCTGGTTCTCCAGCTGGTTGTGGCCCTTCGCCACCATGTCGAACTGCGACGGAGACAAATCAGAGACCCTCAGGAAATTCTACCCGACCACCGACCTTGTCACCGGGCCGGACATCCTCTTCTTCTGGGTCGCGCGGATGATCATGGCCGGCTACCGCTGGGAAGGTCAGTTGCCGTTTAAGAATGTCTTCTTCACCTCGATCATTCGCGACAAACAAGGGCGTAAGTTATCGAAATCACTCGGCAACTCTCCCGATCCATTAAACGTGATGGATTCGCTGGGAGCAGATGCGATGCGCTTCTCTGTAATGCGGGCCGCTCCACTCGGGAACGACGTTCGCTTCATCGTCGACAAGGACAAAGAGGGAAACGAAACTTATCCCCAAGTCGAAGAGGGACGGAACTTCGCAACGAAGATCTGGAACGCCGTTCGCTTTCGCCAAATGCAAGGCGAAGTCGATGCCGAACCCGGTGAACTCTCGATCTACGCGATCGATATTCTCAAAAAGCTCGATCAGCTCGAAATCAATGTCGCGAACGCCTACCAAGACTATCGCTTCAACGAGATCGCCTCGCTCCTTTATGAATTCTGGTGGAATCAGTATTGCGACTGGTTCCTTGAAGGCGCAAAACAGGACTTCAGCGACAGCGCAGATCCCTCAGCGAAAGCAGCAACTCTCGCGACGATGGACCTCGTCCTGAAACGTTTCGTGATCCTGTTGCACCCCTTCATGCCCCACCTCACAGAAGAGTTGTGGGAGAAATGCGCACTTAGCGAAGAAGACGGGCCTGAGTTCCTGATGCTCACCCAGCTCCCTGCGGACTCAGTTCTTGACGGCCTCGATGAAACCAAAGTCGAGGCAGCGGTGAAGACCGTTTCCGACGTTTACGAAGCCGTGGGCCGCGCCCGGAACCTCAAAGCTGAATACAATCTGGCCGCCAACCGGAACGTGAAGTTTATCCTCGATCCGGAAGGTGAGTTTACCGAAGCTGCCGTTTTTGCTAAACTTGCAGGCGCTGGTGGAATCACGACCGAGCCCGGTTTTGAAGCTGAGTCCGGCGTTCCCGCAGCCCTCACCCCCATAGGGAAAATCTACATGCCTCTCGAAGGCCTGATTGATAAAGACGCTGAGAAAAAGCGACTCACCAAAGAAATGGAGAAGGCACAGGCTGAGTTGAAAAAGGTGAACGCCAAACTCACCAACGAGAACTTTGTCTCCCGCGCTCCCGAAGCGGTGGTGCAGGAAAACAAAGATCGCCAAGCCGAGTGGAAAGCCAAAGTGAAGGAACTGAAACGGATGATCGAGAACCTGGGCTGATCACGCCTGATCCATCTTAAGATGGTCGGCGGCGAAGATGTCTGCTGATGGTTTACAAGTAAAGTCGTCGGACTCGATTTGTGAGCCCCGTCAGGATTTCCCACGGTATCGTCCCCGCCTTTTCAGCGACTTCTTCAGTGGAAACAGTTTCCTGTCCCTGACTCCCAATCAGGACGGCTTCGTCGCCGGCGTGAACTTCGTCGGCTTCGAGTGCTGTCACATCTACCACGACCTGATCCATCGTAACCCGTCCAAGCAGGGGGCAACGTTTTCCGGCAATAAGAACTTCAATGCCTGATCCCGAAAGATGGCGGGGATACCCATCGCCGTAGCCGGCGGCAAGCGTCGCCACCCGCATGGGCTTTTCTGCAATGAAAGTCCGGCCGTAGCTGAGTGATGTCCCCGCAGCGATATCACGAACCAGCGTCAGGCGGGTTTTGAGCGACAGCGTCGGCCTAAGATCGGAACCCGCCTCGGCAAGTGGCGAGATTCCATATAGTGCCAGACCGGGACGTACCAATTTGGCTTGGGGCATTTCTTTCTGATAACCGATCAATCCGGCAGAGTTGGCCAGGTGAATGCGGCAATCCTCCGGTAAATCCAAATTGGGAATTAAGGCCTGAAACCTGGCAATCTGTGAATGGGTATAAGCCTCGTCTTCATCAGCAGACGGGAAATGAGTCGCCAATCCCTCCGGGGTCACGGAGTCAGCCGCTTTGATATTCTCAATGAGGTCACCGATATGTTGCGCATCGATCCCCATTCGTCCCATCCCGGTATCAACTACGGCATGCAGCTTCGCCATCATTTGCAGTCCGCCGGCAATCCTCGAAAATGAGGACACCTCAGCAACCGATGAGACCACCCCGGAAAAACCGTAGCGCACCATCACCTCACGTTCCTCATCGCAAGCTGCAGCACTGAGCACCAGAATTCCATCGAACCCGGGAACGGCATCCTCCAGCTTCAACGCCTCCTCCACATTTGCCACACCAAACCAGGACACCCCCGCTTCAGCCAACACTCTGCCGGTGTGTTTCAGACCATGTCCGTAAGCATCCGCTTTCACAATGGCCATGACCGCACACTGAGGTCCCGCCAGTTCACGGCATACACCCACGTTGTGTTGAATCGCGGCGCAGTCAATTTCCGCCCAGCAACGGGGCGGCGGCAAAGGATGAGGGGGCATTACGGGTAATGTGGCGTATTTTTAGAAACCCGCCACATCTTGAGAAAAATGGCGACCGGTTAATCAAGTTCAGCAGGGAACAGGAATCTCAACTCTGCATGTGTTGAACAATCTCAATCCCAATGAATTCGGCGGGACGAGTCAAAGCGACATAAATCTGAACGATCAAATTGCCGTTTTGGATGTCCTCCGATGTCATGGTGCTGCCGAGTCCGCATTCGACTCTGAAAGCTTCTGAAGCAGTGGTTCCTATGAGGCCGCCCTGAACCCAGAATCCGCTAAGGAATCCCGAAATCGATGATACAATCGTCGACCAGGTTTTGCTGTCGTTGGCGGCAAACACGAACGGTGCCAGGGCGTTTTTGATGGATTGCTCAATATAGATGATCGTTCGGCGAACCTGAATGTAGCGCCAGTCATTGCTATTCCCGTCCAGAGTGCGAGCTCCCCAGATCAGGGTTCCGCGTCCCTGAAACTGGCGGATCACATCCACGGCTTTTCCATTCAGAGGAGCGTTCAATTCAGCCTGTTGCCGGTCGTTCAAATTAACCGTCGGAGAGACCACAGAGACCAGGGCGCTATTGGCTGGCGCATGATTTACCCCCCACGTCTGATCGTTCAGGGTGTATACGCCGGCCACCGCTCCGGAAGGCGGGATGACATTTAATTCGGTGGCTGCAATGGAGTAAATATGGCTCAGAACAGGTAGCGTATTGAGTAGGTTGGTATTCAATATCGAAGTTTCCCAGGGTTCCACGGTGGCGATCTTTTCAATCATCTCATTCACTTTGTCCTGGAACTCAGGTGCCCGGTCGGCGAACCGGCTTTCGGCGGACTGCTTCAACACCCGCATCAACTGTTTCGGTTTGAAATTCTCAAGACCGATATCACCGATGCCCACGAAGCTTGTTGCCAGGAACGGGAAATACGCCGCGCCATAGTTGAGGTACTGATCTCCCACGAGTTTCTGGAAGCTTTCGATCAATGGAGTCAGTTTCGTATTGATGTTTTTGTCTGAGAGTGTGTCAGCTCCCCACACATCAAGGATAGCTGTGCGATCCTCTTGATTTCCACACTGTACCAGCATTGCTCTCGCGACTTTCCCGAAGTCATCCTGGTCGAGCCTCACGGCATCCGGGATCACCAGTGCTGTCAGGCCGGATACACCTTCAAGGGTTTGAAGCCCGGCAAGGAAATCGCCCGCTTTGATCGCGTTGTCATAACTTCCCACGGAAACGACCCAGCATTCCCCGCCTCCGTTGTGGAAAAAGAGCTGGAGGCTGTGATAGAGCAGGTAACCCCGGTCACTTTTCCTTTTTCGAACGTCGTAATAAATATTTTCATCCTGAGCGCCCTTAACCATCAGGTCGGAGTCTTCACTCTCCTCAACTTTATCGATCTTGAACTTTGTCGTCGGTGCGGAGCCAAAGATTGATTCGTAGTCCGCCATTGAGGAAATCTTGATGGGCGTCAGATAGACAGATTTCCCGCCGATTGTGCTCTTTTCGGTGTAACCGACAAATGCCGGGACCGAAGTGGGAACACCCACGATGCCTGGCGGAAAGGCATTGAGTTCATCGATATACACTCCCGGCGTCTTCCGGTCTTCAAATGAGGATGGCATGGCAAATAGACAGGTGGTTCGGTTCAGTTCTAATCCTGCTCAATACACGGTGATTGGCAGCAGCGGCTCCTTAAAACAGTGAAAGTATTGTGTCAGGAAATGAGAGCGGGGTCAAACCTGTCAGCGGCGGGTTCTCCAGTGTGACTGATAATTCACAACTCCTCGACCACCAGTTGCGTACTGGTTTCCCTGCCATTTTGATCAACCGCAGTGATCTCATGTTCGCCCGGCGAGAGCACCAGCCACGCTCCCCTGTCGTCTGACTTGATGGATAACGTTGCGCTTTTCCAATTCACTTCGACATCGGCCTGAGCACGAAGTGGAAACAATTTCCCGCCGCCCGGCAGATCGGGATCCAGATAGGCAATCGTTCCCGGAAGAGGGCTGGTGATTTGCAGCGCCGGAGCCCGGTCTTTCTGATGCAACTCTCCCTTTGCGATGGATGCCACATTTCGAAGCTTTCCACCTTCCTCGGCCAGCCATGGTCCGAAAGCTTTAGGCAGGATGGATTTCCCCTCTTCATCATATTCGTCACTACGTGCGCGGGGCGGCATGAAATCCGGACGAAAGAATTCGGTCTGAGTCAGGTGAGGTCGAAACGGCAGAGCTTCGTTGATTCGCTTTCCATTCAGGACATCGATCTCCGCCGCCACTAAACGCTCCGGTTTTTCGAACCATGTTGCCGGTGTCTTCTCATGAAGATGAGACATCACCTCATGGAAGATCGGCCCGGCCCCTGAGACACCGGACACATTTTGCAGCGGCTGATTATCGAAGCGCCCCATCCAGACGCCGACCGTGTACTCCGGTGTGAATCCCAGAGTCCAGTTGTCACGATAATCCGTACTGGTTCCGGTTTTGCATGCGACACGGAAGGGAAAGTTCAGCGGGGAATTGAACCCGAATGCATCAGCCCTGGCGGAGTTATCACTCATGATGTCAGCAATGATCCAGGCTGCGTCACGATCGAACAGGGTTGGTTCGTTGAGTGAACCCTGTTGGTTCGTTGCCACAAAATTGACGGGCTTATACTCCCCCATCCGGGCCAGAGTAGCGTAGGCATTGGTCAGTTCCAGCAAGCGTACTTCCGCATTGCCGATGGTAAGCCCAAGCCCGTAGTGCTCCGGATTGTCTGACAGCCCCGTGAGGTGAAGCTTGTTTGTCAGCAGGTGATGCAGTGGTTTCGCGCCGCCCAATGTCTCAAGCGTTCGCACGGCAGGGATATTGAGAGAATTCGCCAAGGCATAGCGAAGCGTCACCGGTCCATAGCAACGGCGGTCATAGTTCACCGGATGATAAATGCCGGTCGTGGTGTTGTACTCCACCGGCAGATCAGCGAGGACGCTGGCAGCGGTGAATCCTTCTTCGAGTGCGAGCAGATAGGTGAAAGGCTTTAGCGTGGAACCCGCCGATCTCGGAGTCCAGGCCCCGTTGATTTGTCCGCCGTTTGAATTGAAGAAGTCGCGGGACCCGCTCAATGCGAGCAAATCACCCGTTTTGTTTTCGATCACGACGACCGCACCTTGCAATGCTTCGGAAGATCCGTTCTCATCATCGCCAATCAACGCCAACTGGCTGTCGACTGTGGACTCAACGAATGTCTGAATCTCCAGATCGAGCGTGGTCTGGATCTTCCGCTTGTCGAGTTTCAACCCCTCCGTTTGAGGTGTCTTTCCAGTCAGGATGACATCGAGGAAATGAGGAGCATGGAAGGCGTGGCTGCCTCGCGGTTGCAGAACCAGCTTCTCATCGATGGCTGCTTCGAACTCGTCTTCCGTAATCCATTCCTCGGTTCGCAGCCGGTTCAGAATCCAAATCTGCCGGGCACGTGCGCCCCGGAAATTCCGGTAGGGGTTGAATCGCGTAGGCTTGTTAGGCAGTCCGGCGAGGAAGGCGGATTCCGCAATGGAGAGATCGGCGAGAGGTTTCCCGAAGTAACCCCGGGCAGCGGCACGGCAGCCGTGTAACTGATTGCCATAGGGAATGCGATTCAGGTACGCCGCGAGAATTTCATCTTTGTCCCACGTCATCTCGATCCGCCGGGCCGTGAATGCTTCGATCACTTTGGTTTTGATCGTCCGCGGCCGTGTGGGCGAAGCAACCTTGGCCAGTTGTTGAGTGACGGTGGATGCTCCCGACACAAACTCCTGGTGAATCACTGCGTCACGAACCGCCCGCAGCATACCGATATAATCGATACCGTTGTGAGAGTAATAACGGGAGTCCTCTGCCGCGAGTGTTGCGTCCACCAGGCTCCTGGGGATTTCGGCAATCGTTGCAGGGCGATCCACTTTGGCGTCATCCGAAAGCAGTCGCCGCAACGGTTTGCCATGGCGGTCGGTGAATTCCAGCCCGCTCTGCTGTGGTCCCACAAGACCCTCCGGAAGCGGAAAGAACAACGGCACAATGTAGAGTGCAATTCCATAACCCACGGCGGCAACCACTGCACATGTCAGCAGGAAACGGAGCAGTCTTCTCCGCTTCTTTACCGGGGGAGCTTTGTCTTTGTCGTCTTTCGGCATCTTACTTCGCTGCCAGTTTTTCTTTGTCGAAATTCAGCGGCTTGGCTGTAATCCGCTGAGTGGCGGACAGCCCGTAGCGTGAAGGTTCATACATCGCCTCGATCTTGGCAGGCGGCGCGGTGACATCCCCCGAAGAGACCACGCGAGCGAGATACTGGATCGAATAATCACCGGCACGATAGACGTAGTCAGCGAAGAACAGCGCCCGGTCAGTGCGAAGCTCTTTGTGATGTGCCCAGAGTCTGGGCCATTCTGCTTTCTGATCGCCGGCTCCGGCTGCTGCCTGGGTTTTGAAGTCGGGGTTGATCGCTTCAAAGACGGAGGGAAGTGGATCATCAATCGCGAGATAATGCTCGGTCTTGTTTGGCAGGTTCAGGCGAAGGCTCACAAGGATCAGATCGCCCACGGTGAGGTCGTTCGCTTCGTGCAGAGTCCCGTCCGGATCGATCTCCTGATACTTCCGTTCGATTGTGAAGCCATGGTTCTCAGCGGCGAATGGCATGATCTTCGGCTGGGATTCCACTCTCACGTTCGCAAAGATCTTCGCAGAGGTATCCACTTCAATTTTCAGGTCTGTCTCCCGCTGATCCCCTTCCAGTTCAAAAGACACCACACCGCCGGACGGCTCGCTGGTGAAAGTTATTTCACGCTCTTCGTCTCCGAACTTCACAATGCACTTTGCGTCGGCAAGCGAAGTGCCGCTTGCTTCAGTGTGTTTTGCCAATGCCAGCATCGGCCATGCATTCGAGTAGGTGCTGCCCCAGCCGGAAACGCCCGGTTTACGCAGGGCCAGCAAATGAGTCATGGTTTGCTCGGTTGCGTTGTTCTCAATATCGAACATCGACCAGGCCATCAACCGGGTGGCATTGGTGTAGGATTGTCCGTACCAGCGAACCCCTGAATCAGGATCATCTTCGTTGTCGGCCAACAAGACCGGAACACGCTTTTTGATCACGTCTGAATACTCAGTCGCTCCCCCGGCCCTGGCTGATTCCATCATGGCGAGCGCCAACAGAGCGCGGCCTTCGCGGGGGATTTCGGCCCGTTTGTCGTATAGAAGATTGATGTAACCATCTTCGGGGGCCCCGGCAATTGCCAGGGTGTAAGCTGCAAGGCAACGCTGGGAGAGATCGTATCCCTTAGTCAGCTTTTTCGTATCGCGCAGTTCACCGGAGAGATACTCCCACAGCCTGTCGAGGCGGTCTTTGGGCAGCGTGGCTCCGCTTTTATCAGCCAGTGCAAGAACCATTCCGCCATAGGCACTGCCCCAGAGAACCGGATCATTCCCACCCGGCCAGTAGCTGAGTCCACCGTTCCGGGTCTGCATCGTGAGCAACCGCTCTGCCCCGGTTTGAATCGCTTCGGCAATCTCCGCTTCTGTCTTTTTCATCGCCGGCAATGCCTGTCGCATGTTCTGAGTGCTGAGCCAGGGCAAGGTGCTGGAGCTGGTTTGCTCGAGGCAACCGTAGGGATACTTCAGCAAATACTCGATGGCGTCGGAAGCCTCATGAATTCGAGAATTGGAAAGGCTCACTTTGACCACTCCGGTACCGTTGAGCAAGCGGGGAGGGATGTCAGCCAATGCGTTTTTGTGCTTCGATGCCTCATTGATCGAGATGTGCTTCGAGTCGCGCAGAATAGGAATGGGATAACCCACCATGAGCTTCGATTCCGTAGCGTCGGTCAGTTTGTTATCTTCGACAGACGTTGCCTTCCATGTCCATTTGGCTTCGCCGATCTTAGTAAAGGCGACCGGAAAACCGAGACGCTCTGTTTTCCCTGCACCGATTGTGAAGCGCCGGTTCACGATGCGGCTGTCGAGCTCGCCGGAGTCGAGCTTCGTCGGCATGAGACCGGGGACTTCCGGTAGAAAGGTGGCATGCCGGTCCAACTCCACCTCGATCATCAGGTCGAGATCCTTCGTGGTGTTGTTGTACAACACCGCAGTCAGATCGACCTGGTCCGCGACATTGGAGAAGCGGGGCAGAGAAGGCTCAATGATGAGTGGTTTGTTCACCGTCACATCCGACTCACCGGAGCCGAACTGGTTTCCACGCACCGCCACAGCCATGACGCGGAAAGTGGTCAAGTTGTCCGGGGCGACAAAGGTCGCTTTCACCTTTCCGTCATTGCCGGTTTTCAGGGCGCCTTCCCAAAAAGCCAGAGCCTTGAAATCTTTACGAACTCGCTTCAGATCCGGTCCTCCCATTTCCCCTCCGCCACCGATGACATACCCTTTGTTTTGAAAGGTGAGTTCGGTTTCATTTTCTTCGAGCAGATTCGAAAGGCTCTGGCCGGTGCGAACGATCAACGGAAAGGGCCGGTCGAAAGTTGCAGCAGGGTTTGGCGTTTCGTAGCCCATCAGGCTGAGCACCCCCTCATCCACGGCATAGAAAGTGACTTCGGTATTCTGTGCCGGATTTCCTTCGCTGTCAGTGATCAGCGCCGCAACTTCGACAGGCTCGCCGGGGATGAAGAACTCGCCTTCACCGGAGTTTTTATGCTGAACGGCAACGTCGAGCTTTGCTCCGGGATCATCAACCTTCATCTGGCAATAGCCGACCCGGTAAGTGGCTTCAGGATGTTTGTGAGGGCTGTCGCTCGAACCGCGCACCAAAAAGACCGAAGCAAAGATGTTTGGCGCATCGCCATCTTTTATCGGAATTTCCAACACGGTTTCATGCTCAGTGATCGCACGGGTAACCGTTTGGCGAACTCCGGCCCGTTCAGTGGTGATCAACGCATGGCCAAACACGGGGGAGCGCAGCAACAACCTGGCGGTCTCACCCACTTTATACGTTGTTTTATCCGGCAAGAGATCAACCCGTTGCATCTGCCGCCAGGCCCAACTTGGTTCATCAGCTCCGATGATCCTGATATCCTTGCGGGTCACAATGTCACGACCTTCAGCGTCTCTGGCCGTCACGGTGAGGATGAAATCTCCCGGCTCATCAATCGAAACTTCCCGGACAGTTGCCTGTGGCACTTTGGAATTCTCAATCGCTGCTTTGGTTCTGATTTCCACAGGTTCTTCAGACTTCGCGATGCGTGTCTCATCATTCCGCACCGACACCCGGCCGCCCGCACCTTTCACCTTAACCGTGTTCCAGGTGCGCTTCTCAATCTTCAGCGATGCCTCGACCGGCTCAGTGTGGAGACTTCCATCAGCGTTCACCGCGACAAACCCGAGCGACATCGGCTCGCCTGCGCGAACGATCTCGCTTGGCAGCTGCATTCCCAGATAGAAATCGGAACTATGCGCAATGAACTGCTTCGAATCCGAGATGGTTTGCTGATTGATATCGGTGATCTCAGTGCTCAGCGAAACCTCCACCGGCATGGGTGATTTCTGTTCCTTCGGCAGATCAATCTTGATGGCCGTCTCACCCGTTTCTGAAAGGTGGATCTCTTCACTGCGATTGAATCCTGCAGGATAATCCATCGCGTCGTAGAAATGAAAATTCTCAAAACCACCCGGCTGTTCCCACAGTCGCGAAGCACTGACCTGCCACGACAGCTTTGCTTTCGAAAGCGGCTTGCCCATGTAATAGCGGGCGCGTACCGGCACCTCAATTTGTTCACCGAGCGTGTAACGTTCCGCCGTCTCAAGATTCACCTCGAAAGTATTGGGCTTATACTCCGCAACACGGATGGATTCGCGAAAGATATTCCGGTAGTTCGATTTTTTGGTTTGGTTGAAATCGACCTGGATCTCCGCAAAGCCGAGCCCGGTTTTTGGCAATGTGAAGCTGCCGTCGTAGGTGCCGTTTTTAGAAAGTGAAACCTTCTCGTCCACCACGATTCGATTTTGCACATCGAAGATCTTGAGCGTGGCGGGAGCTGCGTCCGGATCCAGAACTGCATCGCTGTCAGCCAGACGGGATATGACTTTGAAGTGAACCGTCTCACCCGGCTTGTAAACAGGGCGATCCGAAAATATCAAAGTGCGCCGTGGCGGCTGTTGTCCGTAGTGGTGATAAGGGATTGAAAAGCCGTAAAGCCCCATCGAGGACATCTTCTTTTGGTAGCGCATGACGTGCCGGTCATCGCCACGGCTCGCATCCAGCCAACGCACGTCATTGGTCAGTGTGCCGGTTTCGACTCTGGCAATGCCGTTGACATCAGTTTTGATGTCCCTCACCGACTCGACATCATCGGTGATCAATGAAATATCCACATTCGCGGCCGGTTTCCCTGTCTCGATCGAGAAGGCATAAAACAGGGTCTCTTTACCATCCTGCTTCCACGACAGCCCGATGTCGGTCAACTGAATCAATGACTGAGCCCCGATCCCGAAACTGTTCCGCGTGGCAGAGCGACCTTCCGCACAAACATAATAGGCCCCTAACTTGTCCCCGCCGGTGAGTGTATTCCAGGAAAGCTTGAACTTCTCGCTGTGATCCAGCTCTGCGGTGCGTTTGTATGTCTGATCATAGATCGTTTTGCCCGGCACCATTTCATAGGGAATGTCGCGTTTCTGGTCACCTTCGCCCTGATAGGCCGCTTCGTAGCCTCGCAGCGCATAGACAAGCTCGTTGGAACTCAACTTTTTCACCCTGACCTGAACGCCGTGCAGATTCCCGGTCATGATCTGAAAGCTCCGGTTCCCCGATGCATTCTGCGCTGTCTGATGTGAGGGCAAACTCACAAACCCCGGATTGGGATTCAGGGTGATCGTTTCAGTGATGCCTTCAGCGAGGTTCGTGCGATCGCTGGCGATCAGGCCCGGTTTCACAGTGACCTTGTATTGCCTCTTTGATTCAAATTTCCCATTCAAAACAACGCCGTAGGAACCCGGCTCGAAAGTGAGGTCTTCCACGGCCGGCTCCACGGTGATGTAATCGCTCAACAACTCAGGAGTGAACGATTCCTGAAGGCGATATTTGGTGGTCCGAATACGTACATAGCGGGGTTCATCGTAAGGGGTCTCCGGTTCAATGGATTTAATTTTAAAAGCCGCCAGCTGTCCGAGATAGTCGGATCGTGTCGTGTTAATCGCATGGGTCTTTGCCTTCGAAGTCATTCCGGCACGGGACTCGAGTCGCCATTCGGAATCGACCGGAAGAGCCGAGACCGGAGTCACTTTCACAAACCGCTCCAGTGCCAGGGTCGGTTTATCATCCTTATATTGTTGAAGCCGGCTGGTTTCCTCCAGCGTAGGCCGCGCGGCTTCGACCGGGAGTCGACGGTCGGTTTTCTTTTCGAGAAACGAGAAGTATTTGGCAACATCCTCGACCTTCACTTCTTCGTTAAACCGGAGAAGTATCTCGGTTTGCGGAGTCAGCGGTTCGCTGCTCGAATTAAACCAGCTTGGTGAACGCTGATAGCTAAGAGCAGGGAGAGGTTTGGCGGCCGGTTTCTTTTCCTGCGCAAAGACAGGGAGAATGGTGAGGGCAAAAAAAACGATCAGACAGGGTCTGATCAATGATCCAACAGGGTCGATTCGTAAAAGAGGATTGTTCATGGTTTGGTTGCTCACGGATTTGAATGACGAAAAAGTTACCATCGGTATTCAAATTCAATACGGATCACGTCCGGTTTTCTTTCAACGAACATTGGGAATCGTGTTAAATTTTTCGACCTATGGCTGAGGATGACAAAAAAACTCCCGATTTGAAAGACGCTTACGCGCGCACCCGCATGAGTTTGATCGAACGGTTGGCTGACTGGGAAGACCAGCGGACCTGGGATGAGTTTTATCAGACCTATTGGCGTTTGATCTACAGTGTCTCCACCAAATCGGGACTGGGGGCGGACGAAGCCTTTGATGTGGTGCAGGAAACCATCCTCTCGGTCGCCAAACAGTGGAAGAAAGGGCAGACTTATGATCCGGCAAAAGGATCGTTCAAGACCTGGCTGATGAATATCACCCGCTGGCGAATTGCGGATCAATTCAGAAAGAAACAACGCAACCCCGCCGCCCGGAATCAGGCGGGCGGAACCCCGGGAGGTGATGGCGAGTTCCGCTCCACGGCGACGATTGACCGGCTTGAAGATGTTGGCGAAAGCGAAGCACTCGAGCGGATCTGGGATCTGGAGTGGCGTTCAAATTTGTCCGACGTAGCTCTGGAAAAAGTAAAGAAGCTGGTTTCACCGAAGCAGTTCCAGATTTTCGATGCGTATGTGATGAAAGAATGGGAACCGGCGAAAGTACGGAAAGAGCTCGGGGTCAGTATGGCCCAGGTTTATCTGGCCAAACATCGCGTGGGGGGCCTCGTGAAGAAGGAAATCGAGAAACTCCAAAGTGAGTTTGTTTGAGCAGTTCGAAATACCCGGCACCCGGTTGCGGTATAATCCCGTTCCTGAATTGTAGTCGACAAACCAAGGTCGATTTGGTCCGCTATAAGCATGAAAACGATCTATGCCTGCGGAATCATTCTCGGAGCCATGTTGTTGGCCTTTTCATCAACTGCTGTTGCACAGGAACCGGCCCATCTCTCGAAGTCAGCAGCACAGAAGCTCTTCCCGAAAGAACTCGTCGGATACAAGCTGAAAGACGTGAAGGTGAAAGACAAATCCGCCGAATGGAAGGAGTACAGCGCCACCTACAAGACATCAAAGAAAGGCGAGAAAGAGCTCAAGGTCGTCATCAACGATGTCCTGCCTGACGGCGACCCCAAATGGAAGCTGGACATCCCGGCCACTGAAGCCGGCGTTCAGGATTTCCCGGCCAAAGAAGTCAAAGATGAAGACAAATTCACCGTGATGGTTCTGGTCGGTGACCGCTTTCGGGTCGACTTCAAATCCCGGGAGATCAGTCCGGAGAAACTCAAAGCCATGGCTGAGGCTTTCAACTTCAAGCCGACACTCACACTCGCCGGCAAGTAAAATCCGCCCTCATCGTTTTGCGCCTGCTACTCATCCTGCCGGAGTTCCCCCCGAGTTTTGGCGGGATGCAAACCCACGCGCTGGCATTGGCCAACCGGCTCCTCAAGCGCGGACACACGGTGCAGGTCATGTCCTACCAGGCCGTGACACATTCCGACCGACAGGCCTGCAGCGAATGCGATGCAGCACTCCCCTTCCCCGTTGTCCGGAGCCTGAGTCGTCTCGGGCATTACGAGAACCTGCGGAAAATCACCGCTGAAGCCACCTCGTTTAAAGCCGATGTGATCTATGCCTCCACCATATTTTACGGGAAGGCTGGAGAAGCCTCCGGCATCCCGGTGGTCTGCCGTTCCCCCGGCAATGATGTCCTGCGCCCGTGGATCGCGTGGCCTTTCAAACCTCTCTCCGCACTCATGTCGCAGCCGTGGTTTGAGACCGGGTTTTATCGTCTCATCCGTCGTCTTGACTACCCGAAGTTGCTGGAGCGTATCTACCACAAGCGTCGCCGCGAAGTCGTGGAAGACGCCGCACGACACGCAGGAGCCATCCTCGCAAACAGCGACTTTTCTGCTCAGTTCCTGCGCGAGGCAGGAGTGGGTGACGATCAACTCGTCGTGGTTCCCGGCGGCGTCGATGCCGATCGCTTTTCAGACCTCGAACAGGCAGCCTCCGATGATTCCTTCATCATCCTCACCGCCTGCCGACTGGTGCACAAGAAAGGCGTCGACTTCCTCATCCGATCCATGCCGGAGCTGGCGAAACGTATTCCCAACATCCGTCTGGTTGTCGTGGGGGACGGACCGAAGCGAAAGAAATACCAGCGACTGATTACCTCGCTCGATCTCGATGAACGCGTCACCATCACCGGCGCAGTCCCCCAATCAGAAATGCAGAACTGGATCGCCACGGCCGACATCTTTGTGCTCGCGAGCCGCCTGGTCGTCGATGAAAAGACAGGAAATTGCGATGCGGAAACGATGGGGCGTGTCCTGTGCGAAGCCAATGCTGCCGGTAAACCCGTGATTGCCGCAAACTCAGGAGGTATCCCCAGTGTGGTCGCGCATGAAGTAAACGGCCTGCTCTTCGAACCGGATGATGAAACCCAGCTCATCGCGGCGATCGAGCGAATCCGCCTGGATGACGAGCTGCGGAAACAACTTATCGAGAATGGACTGAATCGGGCCCACAAAGAATTCGACTGGTCCATCATCACCGACATTCATGAAGACCGATTCAAGAAATTGACCGGTGGAAACCCCGAACCTGCTCTCGATCATGTTTAAATACCTGCGCATTCAGATCGTTCACCCCTGTCAGGCAAAATGTGCGTGGTGTTCAACCCATTTCAAAAACCCGCGCTTCAGTAATCTGCGAAAGTCAGGCGAAGCCGAGGACTTTCACGATTTCTATCGACAGGTGGCTGCGCGCTACACCCCCGAGGAGATTTTCGTTTCCGGCGGAGAACCCCTCCTCTACCCGGAGATCGACAGCTTCCTCAGGGACCTCGCAGAACACACCTCAAAAATTCATGTCTTCACATCGTATCAGTTCAATCGCCGAACGATGGAGAACTTCTCATCGATGGATATCCCGTGGGAGAAAGTCGTGCTTAACCATACCCCCATCTACTTTGAGCCCGACAACTGGCACAAACTCACACAAGGCTTCCCTTTCGACACCTATGCCGACAACGTCCGGCGTGCCGTTGACCTTCCCCTGACAAAACGCTTCAAGTTCATCATCAATCACAGTGGATTTGTCGAAGAAGTGAAGCGATTTCAGGAATTGATCAAACCAGACAAGACCTGTGAGATCAGCCTGAAAATGATGAACGATCAGGGCGATGGTCTTGGGGTTGAGACGATGAAAAAATCCGCCAACCGGGTTCGCGACCGGCTCGGCGACTTGGATCGTGTGCTGTCAGACGCAGGTTGGTCCAACCGGCCCCGCCCCCAAACCAGTGCCGACCTGATGAGACCGGTCATTGAATCCGGTGATGTGGAAAAATGTATCTATCGTCAGGAACCGCTTGAGCTGCGGCTTTCATTTTACCGTGGTGGCGAGGCGGACGGCAAAAACATTCTAAAGTATCGCTACTGCCCGTATTTCCCGCCTGACTTCGGTCACCGCTTTCACCTGGGACGTGACGACATAGAAAAGCTCGGGAAGAACTTCACCAAAGGCCCTTTCCGCGAGCACTGTGACCGTTGTCGCATGCGGCATTACTGCACCGTCAGGAATACCGAATCCGCCGCCGACCAGCCCGCCGGGGTGTGATCAAAACATGGTGATCGACTGCGGGTGCATACCGGGCCCGTCCGTCACTCTTTTCAAAGGGACTGTCGTTGCCGGGCCAATGACATCTCAATTGATTAGCCTCGTTTTTCAGACAACCGGGGTCGGGGGTTTCAGGGGGAAGATGAAGGCGCCGCCGTTAGGTCCCTGTTAAACCGGCGATCAAACCCTGCCCGCCCGTTTCGGGAATCTCTGCACAACTGGCGCTTTGCCCCGGCCGTAACCGGGTGCCCTTTTCCCAAAGGGTTGGGTCACTTCGTCCAAAACCGGGACCGATCATCGAAATAATACACAGGAACGTCCGCCAGGAGGCATGTCCAAAGATTCGTTAAGATGGTCATAGTGCATTTGCAGCATGAGCAATCCACGCGTCGTTTGCCCGCAGTGCATTTGCAGCATGAGCAAAACTTTATTTTTTGGCTCACCCTTCATTTGCAACATGACCAAAATAACGATTTTCAGGTGGTAGTGCATTTGCACTACGGGCAAAATAACGATTTTTTGCGGCCATTGCATTTGCAGTGCCGCCGCCCGAAGCATGTTTGAGTCATGGTGAGAATGCACAGGTGGCCACCTGTGAGTTGACGGGTCGTTTTCACTTTCCAGTGACCGGTTTTGAGAGGTCTTTTGCCTCCAAACCCGAATTTTCACTTGTCCGAAATCTCCTAACGACTCGAAGTTGATCCCGGAAGCTGTATCTTTGACTGATTCACCGTTCGATACCGTCCGGGGGTGATTCCAAATTTCTCGCGAAAAGTGGTCTGCAGGTAATGCGTGTGGGTAAAACCGGTCATCTCCGCGATCGCTTCGATTGTGAGGTCGGTGTGGGTAAGCAACCGGTTCACCTCTCGAAACCGAACCCGGAGCAGCTCTTCCTTGGTGCCCCGTTTCAGCGTGGCTTTCATGCGTCTTTCCAGCGTACTTCTGGATACACCGATGGATTCGCAGATTTCACCCACATTGATTCCCGCAAAGGCCCGCTCCCGGATGAGGCGGACAGCCCGGAGGACAATGGGGTCTTCGATCACAAATTCATCGGACGATGCCCGGATTTCGATCCCTTTTGGGGGGATCAATACGGGTGCGGGATCCACTGCTTTTCCCTGCATCAGCAGGTCCAGCGTTTCGGCGGCACGATAGCCGACGGTTTCGCCATCAAACTGAACACTCGTGAGGGTGGGAGACGCAAACTCACACAAGGTCTTTTCATTTTCACACCCCACCACGGCCACTTCCTCCGGAACAGAAATCCCCGCACGGCGACAAGCATCAAGAAGACGGGCCGCCAGCTGATCGTTAGTCGCAAAGATGCCGACCGGTTTCCCGAGGGATCGAAGCCATTCGATGAGGTCAGCCTGATGCTGTTCCCAGTCAGCAGGACTGAACTCCCCATGCGCCGGTAACAAGGTGCATGTGAAGTTGGCAGCTTCTAAATGTGTGACGAATTTTTGAACTCTTTCACGGAAGAAAGACTCCGTATCCAGCGTGTAAGCGGCAAAACGGCGGTAGCCCCGGTTGAGGAAATGTTCGGCCACCAGTTGGCCAATCAATCCGTTGTCCATCCCGATGAATGGCATTTCGCTGTTGTAGTTGGTGGAGCGGAGTTCCACAAATGGAACGCCGGTGGCGACAATGGCATCAGCCATCTCCCGACTGTGGGTTCGAGTTAAAATCCCGTCCCCGTCCCAATTTTCCAACCAGGGAGGGACGGATGACTCAAATGCCCGAAGCTCGAGAAAGGTTGACCACGGACCGTGGCTCTGGACATAGCGCCCCACACCGGCCAGGAGGTCACGTGTGTAGGAACGAGTCGTTTCGACCAGTAGAGCCACGCGTCGAACAGGGGACTGAGGGTTTGTTTTGATGTGACGAAAAACCTGATATTTCCTGAACGGTAACAGGATAGCAAATTGATTCAACTCCACTAAGATCGAGTCATGTCAGAAGAATTTATTGGAAAAGCTCTCATCGTGATCGGCGACGCGACAGAAACGGTCGACACGCTGTATCCATTTTACCGCCTTCAAGAGGCGAAGATTCAACCCGTGGTCATTGCGCCGGAGAAACGACTTTACCAAATGGTGATGCATGAAGTTCGCCCGGGCTGGACTATCACGCGCGAGTGGGAAGGATATCAATTGCAGGCGGACCTCGCTTTCTCGGAGGTGAATCCAGAGGAATACCTCGGGATTCTATACTCCGGTGGCCGCGCCCCTGAATATATTAGGGAAGACCCGGATTTGATCGCAATGACGCAATGGTTCTTCGACAACAACAAACCGATCGCCAGCGTCTGCCACGGAGTGGAAGTCCCCGCACGAGCTGACCGGGTGAAGGGTCGCCGGATGGCCACGGTCGCAAAATGTCAATTCGACCTCGAGATTTGTGGCGGTATCTATGTGAACGAACCTTGCGTGATCGACGGGAATCTGGTATCCGGCAGAACGTTTCACGACAATGGCCATTATGTGGGGCCCTGGATCAAGATGCTGGAAGAAGAGGCAGCAGGACGGGCATAACCGAACTCCACATTTGAGAACCCCCATAGAACTATGAATCGTCGAAAATTTTGTCACGTGTTGGGCGGGGCTGCCATAGCTCCGTCACTGGTGAAAGCGGAAACGGCATGGAAGCCCCGTTATGTGTTGTCGTCTGCCATGTATGGCGACATGCCACTTGCAGATGTGCTGGCCGAAGTCGGGAAGGCCGGTTGCGAATCGGTCGACATCTGGCGGAAGCGGCACGCGACTCACCGGGAACAGATCGAGGAAATGGGTGACGAAGCTTTTCAGAAACTCCTGAAAGATCACGGAGCGACGATGTCGATCTCGACCTGTTATCCACTGGGACCTTTTAAGCAGGATGATGAGATTCGCTGGGTCAAAAAGAACGGCGGGACCATGACTCTTTGCGGCTCCGGCAGTATGGGGGAAAAAGACCCCGTCGGTGCGGAGGCGAAGAAGCAGGTGAAAGCCTTTTTCGAAAAACTCAAACCTCACTACGAACTCGCGGAGGAACAGGGAGTGACCATGGTGATCGAAAATCACAAGAACTCGATGCTGTCCTCCCCGGATTCGATGCGGTATTTCTATGAATTCAATCCGTCGAAGAACGTCGGGATCGCCTTTGCTCCCCATCACTTGCACGACGCAGTCGACGACATCCCGAATTTGATTCGCGAGGGCGGGAATGACCACATTCCTTTCATCTACTTTCAGGAGTATCACAAATCCTCCAAGGAGAAGATGTCTGAGCAGGAACAGTTGAAGCAACTCCCCGGTTACGGTTCTCTGGATTACGTACCCATCATCAAAGCCATGCGTGACGTCAAGTTCTCCGGGCTGGCAGAAATCTTCGGTCACCCCGTTCCCCGCGGGATCCCGATGTTGAAGACCGCGACTGCGATCACCGATGCCATCAACACCTCCCGCACCTACATCGACAAGTGTTTGGAAAAGCTATGAGACTCATTACGTCTTTCATTCTTCTGGTCACCGCATCGCTGGCCCATGCCAATCCACATGTTGTCGGCTACGAGCGATTTCATGCTGACAATCCAACGGCTGAAGGTGGTGCCGTGCTTTTCTCCGAACTGGGCTGCGCCAATTGCCACGGAGGTTCCGCTGTGGTGGTGCCCAGAAAAGGTCCGTCTCTCAATGATATCTCCGATCGGGTGAAGCATGAATGGGTTGTGTCGTTTCTGAAAAATCCGGAATCGAGCCGCAAAGGCTCGACCATGCCACAGATGACCCACGGGCTGTCTGACTCCGACGTCGAATCAGTCGTGGCGTATCTCGGCACGTTGGGAAAAGGGCTCAAGCTCAAACAGGGTCGGCACGTCAACGCCGAAAGCGGTAGCGCGCTCTACCACGAAAAAGGGTGTGTTGCCTGCCATGCACCAACAGCCGATTTCCGGGGCCCGCATGGAACCGGTGAATCGCTGAATTATGATTTGGCCATCGCCCACCCGGACTTGAAGTCGAAGACCAATCTTACCGCTTTGGATTACTTTCTGAGCAATCCGTCCCGCTACCGAACCGATGGCCGCATGCCGCATCTGCCGCTCGATAAGCAGGAGTCGATCGACATTGCCGCACACCTTCTCGATTTCCAGGCCAGCGACCCCCGCGAGGACGTGGCGATCAAGCCGTGGCCGGAAGCCGGCAAGGATCAGATTCTTCAAGGCAAAGCCATCGTGGCAGAAATGAACTGCATTGCCTGCCACGCCATTCCCGGGAAAGCAGACTTTGAATTGGTGGCTTTGTCAGAAAAGCCGAAGTCGGACAGTGGGAATTGTATTTCCAAAGAACCCGCAAAAGGGCTGCCGCATTACGATCTCACGGAAAACCAACACGCATCGCTCATCGCCTTTATCGAAAACCCCACCCCGGAAAAAGACACCGACGGGAAGCTCACGCTCACAGCGATGAACTGCTACGCCTGTCATGACCGGGATGGCGTTGGAGGTCCGACGACTGATACCAATCCGTTGTTTATCGGGGAAGAAAGCCTGGGGGATTCCGGTCGGCTGCCGCCGCCGCTGACAGGTATCGGTCACAAGTTGCAAGAGAAATGGCTCGCTGGAGTTTTCGCCGGAAAGAAGGAGAACCGGGTGCGCCCCTATCTTGAGACGCGCATGCCGGGCTACGCCAAACATGCCGACGCTCTGGCTGCGTGGTTTGCGGAAATTGATGCAAAACCTGACGCCACGCCTATCTCTGTGAACCCTGATGAAATAGAAGACGGTCGCAAGCTGCTGGGGATTCATGGCGGGGTCAATTGCATTACCTGCCACAACTGGGGTGAGCAACGATCGCTCGGAATTCCCGCTGTTGATATCAGCTCATTGGATCAACGCCTCCGACCTGAGTGGTTCCGGGAATACCTTCTCAATCCCGCCACCTATCGCCCCGGCACGTTGATGCCGCCGCTGTGGCCGGGTGGAAAATCGGTCATTGCTGATGTTCTCGATGGAGATACGGAGCGGCAGATCGCCGCGATCTGGGGTTTCATTAAAGAAGGCGAAGGCAAACCGGAAGGCTTCCCGGATCGCAGTGGCGGGCAGTTCGAACTGGTGCCCACTGATCGCCCGATCATTCAACGCACCTTCTTTGAGAAGACGGGAACCAAAGCCATCCTGGTGGGCTTTCCCGGCGAAATCCACATCGCTTATGATGGGCACAAGGCGCGACCTTCACTGGTGTGGCGCGGCAAATTCTTCGATGCCTACAACACGTGGTTCACAAGGTCAGCCCCGTTTGAAAACCCGCTGAGTGAAGACGTCTATGAGTTTGAAGATTCCAGTAACCAGGGGCGCTTCCGTGGATATCGAACCGACAAAGCGGGGAACCCGACTTTTCTCCTGACGAAAGACGGACAGGAAATCGAGGAAAGCTTCCGGGTGAATGACGGCAAGCTCATTCGAATCGTTACCTGGAAAACCGGCCGTGCCCCGAGTGTCACTCACCCCAAGGGAGTCGAAGTGAAAGAAGAATCCGGCACCAACACCCTGACATTTTACTATTCATGGAAATGAAAACTTCACTCCATACGGCAGGGCAAACGGCTGCTGCGTTGCTTCTCGCTACTCTCTTTCAGTCATTCGGCATCGCTCAGGATGTGAATGATGCCTACGAACGTTTCGAACTCCTCACAGCAAAAACAGCCAGTCACTCCCGTGATCCGTCGTGGAAACCGGGTGATGGCATCACGCTTGAGGTCAGTGGAATGGAGTGGGTCAATGACCAGCTCGCCGTTTCGGTTCGCAAAGGCGAAGTCTGGATGGTCGAGAACCCGCTCTCCAGTGACCGCGACACGATCAAGTTCAATCGCTTTGCCTCCGGGCTTCACGAACCGCTCGGCCTTTTAAAAGACGGCGATGATCTTCTGGTCACGCAACGATCCGAAGTCACCCGACTGCAGGACAGTGACAAAGATGGAGTCGCTGACGCTTATCTCACCGAGTGCGACGGGTGGAATGTGTCCGGCAACTATCATGCCTATGCCTATGGACCGGCGCGTGATGGCGATGGGCAGTTGTGGGTGTCGCTGAACCTCGGAATGGGGAAACTGGCTGACAACAAGGTCGGCTGGCGCGGATGGGCCGGGGTGATTGGTGAAGACGGAACTTTTGTGCCGAAAGCGCTCGGAATGAGATCCCCCAGTGGGCTTGGTGCAAACCTGGCCGGTGATATGTTTTTCTCGGATCAGCAGGGAACGTGGATTCCGGCCACACCGATTTATCATCTGCGGCCCGGCGTCTTCTATGGCAATCAGGAATCACTGGCGAGTTTGGATTCGCCGGATGCTCCATTCAAAATGAAAAGCAAGCCGGTGCCAAACCAACCCTATCCGAAGGCTCTCGCCAGCTCACCGGAGTTTGTCCCGCCAGCCGTGTGGCTGCCCTATAACAAGATGGGGCGCTCAGCGACTGATATCCAGGTCATCGATACCAAAGGAAAATTCGGCCCCTTCGATGGTCAGCTACTCATTGGCGAATTTACCAATTCGTCAGTGAACCGGGTCTTCCTAGAAAAGGTGGAGGGCGAGTATCAGGGAGCCTGCTTCCCTTTCCTGAGCGGATTTCCCGCTGCAGTGGTTCGATTGAAGTTCGCACCTGATGGATCGCTCTTTGTGGGCCTGACCAATCGTGGCTGGTCCTCACTCGGCAATCGCAGCTACGGATTGGAGCGGGTTCGGTTCACTGGAAAGACACCCTTCGAGATTCTCGAGATGCGAGCCAAACCTGATGGCTTTGAGCTCACCTTCACCGAACCGGTTGATCCAAAGACTGCCGCAACTGCTTTTGAGATGAGCAGCTTCACCTATGAATACTCTTCCAGATACGGCGGTGAAGAAATGGATACCAAACCTCACAAGGTCACCGGGATCGAAATTTCAGAGGACGGAAAGTCGGCCAGGCTCAAGGTGGAACATTTGCGGGCAGGTTATGTGTTTGAACTGCGGACCAGTGGGCTCAAATCAAAAGCCGGCAATCCGCTCAAGCACCCCGATGCGTGGTACACGCTGAACCGGATACCCAAAGCATGAAGCCATTCCGCGATCCAACAGGGTATGCTCGTCAAACCAACCCTGTTGGCTCGTTTTGCCTTCTCTTATTGTGCGTTGCCGTATCAACCTTCGCCGCAGACCGGCCGCCCAATATTGTTTATATCATCTCGGACGATCAAACCTGGTCCGACTTCGGGTTCATGGGGAATGAGCGGGTTCACACCCCCAATCTCGACAAGCTGGCCAGCCAGTCCGCCCGGTTTCCAAACGGCTATCTCCCGACGAGTGTGTGCCGCCCTTCTCTGGTGTCTCTGATGACGGGCCTTTACCCGTATCAACATCAGGTCCACTTCAACCACGGCCCTCCCGGGAACTCTGCCTACAACCGGATGGAGACCGTTGCAGAGTATGAATCAGCCCGGGAAAAGGAGTTTGCTCTCATCGCCGCAGTTCCGACGCTGCCGGGCTTGTTGAGTAAGGAGCAGGGATACCGTTGTCTACAGACTGGAAAATTCTGGGAAGGTCATTGGCGAAACGGTGGCTTCACCGAAGGGATGACCACCTTCACCGCACCCCCAAAATCACAGACCTACGGAGGCGTCCGGAAACTCAAGAACGGTGTTCGCGTTGCCCATGGAAATGGAGATCACGGTTTGCAGATCGGGCGGGAGACGATGCAACCCATCTACGACTTTGTTTCCGATTGTGAGAGTAAGAACACTCCATGGCTCGTCTGGTATGCTCCTTACCTGCCGCATCAACCCCACGATTCCCCTGAGAAATTCTATGAGATCGCCAAAGCGATGCCCGGAGTGAAGGAACATGAAGTCCCCTACTTCGCATCCATCGCGCAGTTCGACGAGACGGTCGGTGACTTGATTGCCTTTGTGGAAAAGAGCAGTGATTTGAAAAACACCCTCTTCGTATTTGTTTCTGACAACGGTTGGAGCCCGAGTGAAAAGCGCGAGAGAAACCGCCCTCAGGAGTTCGCCCATACCAAAACGAGCAAGCGCGCCCCGTTTGATGAAGGCGTTCGCAGTCCGATTTTGATTCGTTGGGACAACCACGTTCAGCCAGCCACGCATGCGGAGCTGGTCAGCAGCATCGACATTGTCCCCACCCTTCTTACGGCCGCCGGGAATTCGCCACCCATAGACATGCCGGGGAAGAATTTACTCGGCAATCTTGCCCCCGACCGTCCCGTCTTTGGCGAAATCTACCCGGGCGACGCATCAAGCCTCGGCAACCCGAAACGTGACCTCGCCTACAAGTTTGTGCGTCAGGGAGACTACAAACTGATATTGCCAATCGGAGAGAAGCCGTGGGGAAGCTATCTCACTGAGCCCGCCTTGTATGATGTTGCGCACGATCCAGGTGAGACAAAGAACCGTATTGATGATCCACAACTGGAAGCGGTTGTGAGTGATCTTACCGGGTTGCTCTCCACATTCGGGCCGTAGGTGGGAGGAGTGCAGCTCACTTTGTGAGCGGAGTCTGGATGTTGAAGACCTCTTTTCCTTCGACGTCACGAATCTCGAGATTGACCGTGGACTTGTCCCAGTCAATCCGCAGGACTCCGTAGTTTCGACTCTGAAAATTGGTTTCGCTGATGCGATGCCGGTTGGTTTCACCTTTCTGACCGCCTCCGGCATTGGTGAGACCACTGGAGGTAATCTCATAGATGGAATACCCCGGGCTGAGCGGGTCGGATGGCTTCAGTTCTGAAATCTCAGCCATGTGACGATCACCGCTGACAATGACAATGTTTTTGGCCCGCTTTTCACCGATCAACTTGAAGAGACGGCCTCTTTCGTTCGGCATATTCTGCCAAAGCTCCCAGCGATGATCTTCAGGGATCACCTGAATGCTTGAAACGATCACCCGCAGGTCCGCAGGAACCTCGAGTTGTTTACCCAACCACTCCCACTGCGCATCACCCAGAATGGTCGCCGAAGGATCAGTCTCACGATCATAGGGACCGTTGGGGGCTCTCCTGGGAAGCGGCTTCAGCGCAGACCGGAAGTAGCGGGTATCCAACCGGATGATTTGAACACGCTTGCCTTCCGGCCCAATCACGTTCGCATCATAGGTTCCCGGCCAGGTCCGGGAGGGAGCATCCGCCGGGGTATTGAAGAACTCGTGGAATTCTTTTTCCGATGCCGCTTTCTGCGGGAACTCAGCGCCACCATCATTGACACCGTAGTCGTGATCATCCCACACAGCGAGAACGGGACAAGTTGCCAACAGTTTTTGATACCCCGGTTTAGCGGCAAGTTTGGCATATTTTGCCCGCATCTCGGTCATATTTGTGGTGTCACCGTAGATATTATCTCCTGCGAAAAGAAACAGATCAGGCTTTTCCGCGACAATCGGTTGCCAGATTGGTTGATTTTTGTCCTGATGAGCACAGGAACCAAATACAATTCGTTCGAGGGTTTTATCCTCCGATACCGGAATCGGATTCGTCACCACTGCCTCCGTTTGGGAGCGGCAACTCGCACAGCTAAATGAAGTTACGACAACTGCGAGTGCAACATTCAATCCAAGCCTGTTTGTTCGATGAATCAACCCTGTCATATGGGGCGAGCCTAATCTGGGATTTGACTTTCGCAATTGGAGCGAGCAAATACCTTCCGCCATGCTAATCAGCAATTTACGGGAGAAAGTCAGTAAGCACGCCGAAGAGGCGCTGATTCCTTTTCGGGAGAAGGCGGAGACCGAAGCGGACTTGCTGAAGGTCTACCGTAATTTCCTGAAGAAGGAGAATCATCGTATTCGGCTGATGCATCGTTCCGGTGCTCCCGGTCTGGAAGTAGCGGCGCTTCGTTCTGCAATCCTTGATGTGGTTATCAAGGATCTGTTTGCTCATAAACAGAAGCAATCCGAAGGGAAAAACCAGATAACGATTGTCGCCCGCGGCGGTTACGGCAGGGGAATTCTGAATCCGGGGAGTGATATTGATCTTCAGTTCCTGTTACCGGGTTCGGCCTCGCGGATATCGAAGGCAGCTCAGGAGATGATCGAAGAGATCCTCCGGATCATGTTTGATGTGGGCTTTGATGTGGGCCACGCGGTCCACTCTGTGTCCGGAGCGATTAAATTTGCCAACAACGATCATAAAACCAAGACGGCGCTTCTTGATGCCAGATTCATCGCCGGAGATCAGGCGTTGTTTGATGACTTTGAGGAACGTTTCTTTAAGAAGTGTATTCAAGGGCACGGCAACGCCTACCTTGCAGAGCGAACTGCTGATATCCGGGCGCGCTACAAAAAACACCACAACACCATCCATCTTCAGGAACCGAACGTGAAAGAGGGGTGCGGCGGCTTGCGGGATTACCACAATCTGATCTGGGTCATCTGGATGTTAAAGCGAACCCGGGAATTGAAGGTTCTGGTCGACAGCAAAAAACTCACCCCGATCGCAGAGAAGGAAATCGAGAATGCCTACGAGTTTCTCATGCGGGTCAGGAATTCGCTTCACTATGTGCAACAGCGGAGACGCGGGGATATTCTCACGTTGAGACATCAGGGGCTGATCGCCAAGGAACTCGATTATCCAGGCAAGAACATGGTGCAGCGCAGTGAGGCATTCATGCGCGACTACTATCATCACACGCGAAACCTCTTCCAACACAGCACTTCGTTGATGCAGGGGTTTGAACTGGAGGTTAAATCCGACGCGACAGGGCCGGTGCCTGTGATCGGTTTTCTCGCCAGGAGAAAGGTCAAGGCTGAGAAGTTTGACGGGTTCGTGGCCCGTGACGGTCTGATCTTCCCTGAGTCCTCCGGAATATTTAAGGATGATCCATCGCGCATGATGCGATTCTTCAGGCATACTCAACAGAGGCACTTAAAGACGAGCCCTGAGATTAGACGGCTCTTCAAGAAGAACTGGAACCGGATCAACGGAAACTTCCGACGCAGCAAAACGAATCGGGAAACGTTTGACGAGATTCTTCAACACCGCGGAGACGTAGCAAGAGTTCTTCGCACCATGCACCGGGTGGGCTTTCTGGGCCGCTATCTCCCGGAGTTTGGACAACTCACTGATTTGGTTCAGCACGAGTTTTTCCATCAGTTTTCCGCGGACGAACACACCCTTCGTTGCATTGAGCAGCTCGACAGACTGGTGCACTCCAATGATCCGAAAGAGGAATTCTTTAAGAAGATATTCCAGAATATTGAAGACCCGGTTGGTCTCTACATTGCATTGATCATGCACGACACCGGCAGAGCCGAGGGCTTTCGCCGTCATGAAGACGGAAGCGCCATGCTGGCCAGCGAAGTGTGCACCCGTCTTCGTTACTTCGGTGACCGCCGGAGGCTTATTACATTTCTGGTCGATCATCACCTCACCTTCTGGCGAACAGCCACGACAAAGAACATTGGTGACCCGGCAACGATCGCCGAATTCGCAAAAGCAGTGCAGAATCCGGCCTGGATGGAAACGCTCTTTTTATTCACCTATGTAGATTCGAAGGGAACCAATGAGGAGGCCTGGAATGATTGGAAGGCGTCGTTGATGCAGCAACTGTATCGATCCACCTACCGGTTTTTCGAAGATCGAAAGGCATTCGAATATAAATTCAACCGCCCGGTTGATGAGACAAAGATCAAAGTTCTTAAAAAGGTTCCTGAATCCTATATCGAAGAAGTGGATGCGCATTTCGAAGCGATGCCTCAGCGATATTTCCGTTACCGGGGATCGACGTCAATCACACGGCATGTGAAGCTGTTTCATCGTTTTTTCAAAGTGGTGAAGCGCTGCAATGCCGACCAACTGGTGCCCGTAGCAGGGTGGGAAGCCAGAGATCAGGAGGGCTACAGCCTTCTTGAAGTGGCTGGATGGAATCGACATCACTTTTTGGCTAAAGTGGCGGGTGCCCTCGCTGCGAGAAACCTCAATATTCTCAGTGCTGATCTCTTCACTCGAAAAGATGATCTGGTCATTGATATCTTTCGCGTGTGTACGACGAACTTCCGTCCGGTTACCTCCAAGCGGGAAATTGAACGCATCGAAAAACTGATCGAGCAGGAATTTGGGTTGGAAGCAGATCTGAACTTCCACGAGTTGATTGAAAAAAACAAAAAGCCATCTGCTTACCGTGATCTGGAAGACGTTCTTGAAATCCCTCAGCGTGTTTTTTGCTCCAATCAGCTGGCCGAAGATCTAACAGTCCTCGAAGTCCAGGCTCAGGATAGAATCGGTTTGCTCTACGACATTTTTTCAGTCCTGGGAGATTCTGATGCAGAGGTCGTTCACGCCCGAATCTCAACTCAGGCCGGTGTTGCCATCGACCGCTTCTATCTGGCTGACTCTGCGAAGGGAGACAAACTCGCGGATGAGAAACTGCCTGAAATTGAAAATGCCATTGCGAAGGTATTGAAGATCGAAGTCTCCGGGAGGGCTTAGCACTTCGTGCCGGGGAAGACTCTTCTCATTTCTCATTTCACTTCTTCCGCCCACAGCCAGGTCAGCATTTCAGGCATCATTGCAGCCATGTGCCGACTTCCGTGAAAGCCGTTGCCCCACCAGTAGCGGTAGTCGTAATCCATAAACTTCAAAGCGGCTTCCATCTGCTGATTCGCCAGCGGCCAGTTACCGAACCGATTGTCGATATCCTGCGTACCATCGAGCAGAGCAGCTTTGATCGGCTTTCGTTCAGTCTTACGAACCAATGAAGGGTAGGCATTCGCTCCGCGAATATCGACGAAAGTCCCGACCCAACCGAGCACTTTACCGAACTTGTCGGGTCTTTCCCACGCTGCCGTCCACGCACAGGCGCAACCACTGGATCCACCCGCGATACCCCGCATCGCAGGATCTTCGCTAAGCTTGAGGTCGTGCTCTTTCACCACATGCGGGATGATTTCTTCGAGCAAAAACCGAACATACTGATCGCCAAGAGAATCGTATTCAAAGCTCCGGTTCCCCGGCTTTGATCCCGGCTTTTGGCTGGCTTTCATTCCCGGATTGATAAAGATCCCGATCGTGACGGGCATCTTCCCTGCAGCGATTAGATTATCAAAAACAACCGGCGCACGAAGGCCACTGCTTGAATCGGGATCGGCGTGGCGTAAACCATCCTGAAAGACCATCAGTGCAGCGGGTTCGCTGCCATCGTATTGAGCTGGAATGTAGACCTCGTATTCGCGACGGGTTTCGGGGAAGATCCTGGAATCATTCCATTCATGCCGGGAGATTTTTCCCTGCGGAGTTCCCTCCTGACGCTGTGATTCTTTTGTGTAGTCGTAGTATTCAATCTTGATCGAACCACCCGGGCCGAACTTTCCGCCTGCGGCAGTTTTCAGCTCGTAGTTGAATGCAACTGCATTGGGAAACTCTTTCAGGAGCACCTGCAGACCGGTGTCATTCAGTTTCACAAAATCACCGATCTTTTCCCCGTCTTCCTGTCTATAGGCGGAGACAGATTCATCACTCATGACTCCCCACAAGACTGATGTTTTCTCGATCCACTTTGAAGTCCCCGCCCGCAGGGCTTTCTCACCCCAGCTTTTGCGGATGACCTTAGCGGCTTCCGCGGGATCTTCCTCAATAAGGGCTGACAGCTCTAACACCGGGGGCGGCGACCACTTTTTATTTTGCTGGGCAATGCCGACACTGGATCCCATCACCAGCACAACAACAATAATAACACGAGTTAACAGGGTCATATTGGCGATCAAACAGGGTTGCTTCGTGAAACGCAACTTTATTTCCCTATCGCGGAACCGGCATTTCCAGATTAGTTTTTCCTGTCCATGAAGGCTGCGCTGCAAATCCCTGTGTTGTCAGTTTGCCTGTCGATGCTCGTTTCCTGTATCCAGCATTCGACAGTAGTTCGTGTGCGGAAAGATGGCAGCGGGGAGATTTTTGTCAGAAACTATTTCTCTCCTACAATTGACAAAGTAGCTGGCAACTTTGGAGCAAAAGAGAATTCAAACACAGCTCCTGATAACCCCAAGGCCCCCACGGCAGAACAACTCGAGAAAAACGCGATCAGCTATGGAGACGGCGTTCGGTTTGTAAGACACGAAGAGTCAAAAAACGAAGATAACTGGAGTGGCTACATTGCCATATACGAATTCGATGACATCAGCCAGGTATCTCTGGATGCTCAGTCCGCGTTGTCAGGTGATATCAAGAAACAAGTCGAAGCTACTGCCAACCGGTCTCCGGCAGAAGACAAGAGCGGAAAGACGACCTTCCAACTGGTGGGGGAAGATCTGAAAATCAATTCCAACATGGGGATGGATGCTCTCAAACAATTTCATGACAGCATCGCAGGAAAAGGCGCAAAATCAGCCAATGCGAAGGGTGGCGGAAAACCATCTGGGCAGCTTGCGACGGTCTCCAATCTGTTCACCGATATGCGTTTGGGTTACTACGTGCGAATCGAGGGGGGGATCGCTGAGACGAATGCCTCCCACGTCAAAGGGGACTACATCACAATCATTGATCTGGATGTGCCGAAGTTTCTCAATGATCCGGAATTCAAGGCGTTTGTCGACAGCGCAGCCGAGAATCCCGGAGACATCTCCCCAAAAACGTTAAAAACTCTCGCTTCTGAAATCGAAGCGATGAAGGCTGAAATGAAGCCTTCTGTTACTGTGAAATTCAACTGACCCTCCCCCCATCCATGTCTGACTTACCTCTCAAACTCGGCGTGAACATCGATCACGTCGCAACACTCCGACAGGCGCGATACGCCCCGATGTTGGATTCCCCCAATGCAGAGCCTTCCATTCTCGCTGCCGCTCATGAAGTGGAAGCCGCCGGGGCTGATTCTATCACTGTACATCTGCGTCTTGATCGGCGTCACATCCAGGACCGGGATGTCTTTGAATTGAAGGAAAAAATCCACACTAAGCTGAACCTCGAAATGGGTAACACACAGGAGATTTTGAATGTTGCTCTGAAAGTAAAGCCGGACTTTGCCTGCCTCGTCCCTGAAAACCGCCGTGAAGTCACGACCGAAGGCGGACTCAATGTTTTCAATGCCGATACTTCTCTCATCCGTACCATCAATGCACTCAGAGAAAACGGAACCCGGGTAAGCCTTTTTATTGACCCCGACCCGAAGCAGGTAAAAGCAGCCGCCAAAACGGGGGCCGAGATGATAGAATTGCACACCGGAGCATTTGCCAATGCGGATGTGATTGGTGGTGAAAAGGAACTGGCTGACTTGATTGAGTCAGCAAGGATTGCTCACGAAGCAGGACTTCAGGTCAACGCCGGTCACGGCATCACAATTCCAAACCTCATGCGGGTAATGCAGATCCCGCATCTTGCAGAGTTAAACATCGGCCACCACCTGGTGTCCCGCGGTGTTTTTGTTGGAATCGGGAATGCGGTACGGGAAATGTTGTCATTAATGGGCAGCTATGATGAAATTCAGTGCGCACTCAGCGCTGAAACTTCATCATGAGATACTTATCTACCCTCTTTCTCTCGTTCATCGCAGTTTTGAATGCTGCCGCCGAAGAGCGGCCCCCAAATTTCATCGTCATTTTTTGCGACAACCTCGGCTACGGGGACATTGAACCGTTTGGCTCGACCCTGCACCGCACGCCACACCTCAATCGCATGGCGGCAGAAGGCAGAAAGTTTACCCACTTCTGTGTCACGGCGGGAGTCTGCACGCCATCGCGCGGCAGCATTATGACGGGCTGTTATTCGCAGCGGGTTCAAATGCACCTCAACGAACGTGACTACCATGTGATCCGCCCCGTATCGCCCTTTGGTCTTCATCCCGATGAAGAAACCATTGCCGAGGCATTAAAGAAGTGCGGTTACGCCACAGGGATCATCGGCAAATGGCACCTTGGCGATCAACCGGAATTTCTACCCACCCGACAGGGGTTCGACTGGTTCTTTGGCGTGCCTTACTCCGATGATATGACGGCACGGATTTGGAGTCAGGATGGATCTCACTGGCCTCCACTGCCACTCATGGAAAACGAAACCGTGGTCGAAGCCCCCTGTGATCGCGACGGATTGACTAAGCGCTATACTGAACGGGCGCTCGACTGGATAGAAGAAAAGAAAGACGAACCTTTCTTCCTTTACTTCCCACAGGCAATGCCGGGAAGTACTTCGACACCGTTTTCCAGCCCCGAGTTCAAAGGCAAAAGTAAGAACGGTCCCTGGGGAGATTCCATCGAAGAACTCGACTGGTCGACCGGGAAAATTATGGACAAACTCAACGAGCTTGGGATTGCCAAAGACACTCTGGTGATATGGACCTCGGATAACGGCGCACCCATCAACAAAGATCCTGAGGATTTGAAACGGGGCTCAAATTTACCACTTCACGGCCGGGGTTATACCACCAGTGAAGGTGCCTTCCGAGTCCCTACAATTGCCTGGTGGCCCGGTAAAATCCCGGCAGGCACAGTTTGCGATGAGTTGTGCACCACTATGGATTTGCTGCCGACTTTTGTGAAACTGGCAGGCAGTGAACCCAATAAGAAACGAAAGCGGGACGGTTACGATATCCGGTCACTGGTTTTGGGGGAACCGGATGCAAAGACCCCGTATGAGGCCTTCTTCTACTATTACCTCGATCAACTTCAGGCCGTTAGATCGGGGCCGTGGAAACTGTTTTTACCGCTGAAGGATTTTGCGCAACACCCGCATTTCAAACGGGGATCGAAAGACAATCCACCTCTCCTTTTCAACGTAGTCGAAGACATCGCCTGTGATAAAAACGTCGCCAATGATCATCCTGAAGTGGTAGCTCAACTCACCAAATACGCTGAGGACATGCGATCAGATCTCGGTGACCGGGGCTCCCCCGGTCCCGGTATTCGCAAGATCGGGCATGTTAAAAATCCTGTGCCAATCGTAAAATTGCCGTAGCCGGTGATAAGACCCGGAGTGAAATTATTGGGTCAGAAAGCTACGGATCTGAGCGAGCTCCCGGTTTTTCACCATGACATGAAGCCTATGGATTCAGGATACCTTTCAACTTATCCATAAACCCCGGCTCGTCCCCTACGGTCAAATCACTTGATCCGTTGCCTCGCTCATGAGCGTTGCAGATTTGGCGTGGCAACATCGCGTGGGGAACATTCTCATGGTAAGCACAGCCAAGCCGGCGACACGCATCATCTGCGAGATGACCTGAATATCGGCAAAGATCAGTTTCAATGATTTCGTCAGACTCCGGCAACACATCAAATACGTATCCCTTTTCAGCAGCAGCCTGCATAATCTCCGTCCAGATCGGAAGTGCCAGTTTTCCGCCATAGCCTCCATTGATGATTGTCTCAGGCCGATCCATCCCCACCCAAACACCTGCGGTGAGTTTGTTGGTGTAACCAAGAAACCACGCATCACAAAAGTCATTGGTAGTGCCGGTTTTACCGCCCGCGGGAACTTTAAAACCCATCTCACGCACCAACTCTCCGGTGCCCCCGGGTTCGAGCGTTGACTGCATTATGTTGGACGTGAGCCATGTCGAACCGGGTGAGAGAACCCGATACCCGGGAGATTCTGTGCGATCAAACACAACTTCACCCGTGCTTTTTTCGATCCGTTCAATGAGATAGGGTTCGTGACGCCATCCTTCGTTGGCAAAGACGGAATAGGCACTCACCACGGAATTCAAACTGGCTCCAAGATTCCCGATATAGATTTGGGGCGATCTGGGTAGTTCCGTTTTGTCCACGATCCCTGCATGGTCCATCATCGTAGCCACCGCATCAAATCCAGCCCGTTCACCAATACGGACACTCATGGTGTTGCGTGATCTCACCAGCCCGACGGATACCGGTTGTAGCCCCAGAGATTTTCCATCCGAGTTTTGAGGGTCCCAACCGGAAGTGTCCCAGCGGATTTCATGCTGCAAAATCGGGCCATCATCGATGAACGTCCCCGGAAAGATTCCAGTCTCAAATGCAGTCGCGTATACCAGCGGCTTCAGAATTGAACCAACCTGTCGTTTTGCCTGAGTTGCCCGATTGAATTCACTGTGGTCAAAGTTTCGTCCTCCCACAAGAACTCGAATCGCTCCGGAACCATTGTCAATCACACTGACGGCGGCCTGCAAATAATCCGGTGCAGGAATTTCATCTGCATCGGAATATTTTGCTACGAATGCTGAGTAGGTCGGATGGGTGAAATCAGGCGAAGACTCGATTTGGTTCAAACGCCTCGCGACTGTCTGCTCAGCGGCCCGCTGCAATGTCATATCAAATGACGAGTAGATGTCCATTCCACCTTCATCCTTCTGATCATCAGACAGGATCAAATCGAGTTTCTGTTTGATGGCATCCAGCGCAAAACTGTTCTCAGCGATTCGGCCGGGACGATTACCACGAATGACGGTCCAAGCATGGCTCTGAGGTTTGACTTCAGGGCGGGCAGACTTGGCTAATTCAGCTTCGGCTTTCGAAATCATCCGCTCATCTTCCATACGGACGAGCGTGTCCCGCATTTCATCGAGAGCCGCCTCGTAATGACGATAGGGCGAGAAACGGTTCGGGGCTCTGATGATACCAGCAATCATGGCTGCCTCAGGCAAGGTTAACGCCATGGCTGACTTCCCAAAATAGCCCTGAGCGGCCTGCTCTATACCGTTCAGGCCTGAACCGAAGAAAATACGATTCACATACAATTCGAGAATTTCCTCCTTTGTGAATTCGTGTTCGACCCGGCGCGCCAAAGCCATTTCAACGATCTTCCGCCGGAAGGATTTTTCGTCCATTCCAAACGTATTCCGGGCCAGCTGCATCGTCAGTGTACTGGCTCCCTGAACCACCTCCCCATCTTTCGTATTTCGCAATCCAGCTCGAACCGCTCCGATTGTATCCACCCCGTTGTGACGAAAGAATCGCTTATCTTCACGGGCAATCAGAGCATTTTGGAAATAGACCGAGACCTGATCAAGAGGCACAATCGTCCGCCCATCGCCGCCCAGATATCCGATGAGCTCTCCACGGACGTCGTAAACAGTCGATTCAGCAGGCATCACCGCGATTTGACCAACATCGTATTTCCCGGCGATGCGGTCAAAATGGAGAAAAATTCCAAACATAACAACTCCGACGACCACCATCAAAAAAACAGCAGCGGCCGCCAGGATTCGCAGTCGGGGATGTCGCTCACACCACAGGGCAACCGGAGTAACTATTGCCCAACCTGCTTCAGCGAGTCGGGAGTCAGCCAGTTTTGAGGGCGCAATCTTAGGAAGCCCACGTGATGGGCGCTTTGAAGAGGCAGATTTCATTCAGGCGGCAGAGCCTGAAATCCCAGACTCGCTAAAATTAATTAAGGTATCTGAATTAATCAGAATCTCAACCCGCCTCCTCGTCCAAATACAGAAGCCCCTTTTCGTCGAACCTGGCCTTTTCTGCTCCCACGATCCAACAGGGTTGGTTCAACGACTCAACCGTGTCCGTTCGTTGCATCGGGAAAACAGATTTCTTGTCGGGTTCAGGTATGGACTGGGTTCTTTCTTTTTGAACCGCACGTACTTTTTCAGCGATTGATCGCGTTGCTTTGACCGAAAGCTCGCCGGTTTCAAAGAGCTTACCGTAGCCTCGATTGATTCGAGCAGAAAACCCCGGAAGTAATCGACCAACTGAAGCCGGATCAGCTCCAACTTGTAACTCAATTGGGCCGGGAACCTCTTCCGGTAGAAGATTTGGCTCCGGACGGCTCAGCGACACCACTTGGCCAATTATTTTTGAGGCCCACCCGCGGCACACAGGCAAACCGAGCTTTTTCTCGAGGGCGAGAACTTCATCGGCGGTCACATCCCTGCCGAAGACCAGAACATTCCGAACAGACTCTCCTGCATTTTTCGCCCAGTCAGATTCCAGCTCCAGAATCGGCTCGATGCCATCACCGTTAATACAAATGATGTCGACCTGTTCTTCGAGTGCGATTTCCTCGATCAATGACGCGTTTAATTTCGAAGAAAGCGAACGGCTGACGATCGACGCGTGGCCAACCAGCAATGGAGCCCAGAGCGAGAGATGGGTTCCTTCCGGTGAGTTCAACGGCAGATCAGAGAAAATTCGGAAATCGCGATCAAAATAGTCAGCAGAGAATACCTGCGCTGCATTCCTCTGGACTTCCGCTCCGGTCAGAAATATAGCCGGGCGCGTGACATCAGGGACAAGACCAATCGCCTCATCCGTCTGGGCATCCCGAGCTGATTTATTCAGATCGAGCCTCCAACGGGTCACAAACGCAGGTTCAAAATAGGCTTTGATTCTTTCGAAAAGAATTTTCACCGCTCCGGCTGCCCGAATCTCTTTCGCCATGTCTATGAAGCGCCCTTCGTCAGCGTCCCACACCTCGACGAGACGGGGGACAAACAGTTTCGAGGTGATTACAGTACGGACGCCGAGCTCGTTCAGTGTGCTGGAAAACCCCGCTACAGCCAGATCATCATCGATGACTTCAAAAGGAACGTTAACCGGTGTTTTCCCGGCCAGCAGTAGAGCGAGATTAATCATCGAAGGAGCTGGACCTGCGGGCAGCAAAACCCCGATGCGATCCTGTTCCTCATCCAGTGGTATTTTGCCCCACCGTCTTGACAGGGCTATAGCCGTTGCCAAAACCTGATTTCGTTTCAATCTCCGGACACTCCGGCCGTGCTCAACGAACATCACCTTCCAGGGCCGCTTTTTAAGAGCGCGAATAATCGCAAACTCAAGCGGTTCAGAGAACTGATATTTCTCCCGATTCGCGAAAGCAACCTCTGACAGATCCAGGAGAGCCTGGTAGGCCCATTCGACGGTGGCTTCTTTCCCGGGCTTCGGCTGGCCGAATGCAACGCTTACGGGATACGGGCTTCTCCTCGGCCATTTCTTGAAATATTTACCCCGTTCAAACGAAGTGATCGATGACCAGAGTCCGTCCATGTAGACTGGAACCACCGGGCAATCAGCCTGCCTGGCAATGAGCTGAAACCCTTTGCGCAAATCATTCATCACCCCGGTCCGGGTGAGTTGGCCTTCCGGGAAAACGCACACAACGTCTCCGCTCTTGATTGCCTCCGCCGTGATTCGAATCGCTTCTTTGGGTCGCTTCTTGTTAATCGGAATAGCTCCGAACAATTTGAGGAACCATCCTATCGCTTTGATCTTCGTGAAATGATCAACAATCATAAATCGCACCGGGCGCGGGCTCGATGCGAAAATAATAAAAGAGTCGATGTAGGTGACATGGTTCGGGATCAGCAGAACCCCGCCGGTCGCCGGTATGTTCATCTGGTTTATCGGCTTGATGCGATAAATGAACCGGAACAGTGGCAGCAACGTGATGCAGAAAAATCCTCGGATCAGCGACTTCATAAGCTTCTTTGACGATCGAATAACTCTCTTTATCAAGCAACTCGCAGAGACTTCAGCGAACGCTGGATAAAAATCGATAGATAGATCACCGGGATGACAAATACGAGCAGCTGATGAGATGGAGAGAGACCGAGCTGTTTCAATCCCAGTCCGGCTACGATGGCCACCACTCCGGAAAAGGACGTCATTAAGTTAAGCGCTCCAATCACAGTGCCGCGTTTTGATTCGTCAGCGACATCCTGCAAATGGGAATTAAGAGGCACCACATAAAAGCCACTCGAAAATCCGATGACGCCGATACTCACAAACCACATCGTGGTCCCCGGCGGAAACAACCCAGCCCCAACCAAACCGATTGCCATGCCGATTCCTCCCAAAGGCACAAAAGGCAACCGAATCTTATTCTTGCTGATAAATGAAACGATCAGGCTGCCGATCATCAATCCGATTCCAACGGCAATCATCATTTGACCGGTTGCAGTGAGCCTTCCTTCACGTCCTGCATCAGGAAACATCACCTTGGCAAAAGCCACAAACCCCAGCCCGAGAAAGTTCGCTACAAACCAATAGGCCGTGATGAAAAGCGCAGTTTTCTTTAAAACCGGGTCAGCAAACATTTCCTTCAAGTTGGAAAAGTGACGCAACCAGATCGACGAGGAGAACTTCTCGGTAGGATGAGGCTTGGTACGCTCAACAATCGCGGCCACTCCAAGCGCCACCAGAGAGAGCAGTCCCACACCGCAGATGGGAATAAAAGCTGCCCGCCAGGCATTTTCGACCGTGACTCCGACTTCCAGATTGTATTTCGCCAGCAGGTAGTCGTACCATTTGCCTGCAAAAATCATGCCGCCGAGGATCCCAACCATGGTGAGCATCGACATCATACCATTGGCGAAGCTCAGTTTTTCTGTGCCCACCAGTTCTTTCAAGATGCCCTGTTTAGCCGGGGAGAAGACCGTCGATTGCACCGCAAGGAGGAAGAACCCGAAGATCGCTAACTCGACCTGACGCAGGTAGACACATCCACCGATAAAGAGAAACAGCGCCACCTGACCCACGACGCACCACCAAATGACATTTCTTTTCGAATAACGATCTGAAATCCAACCCGCGACCGGAGCAAAAAGGATGAAAGGAATCGGTATCAATGCCGCGAGAATGAACTCAACGTTTTCCCCGACTGGAGAGTCTGCTGCAACAGCCATCGCCAAGCCCATGAGGACGAACTTTACAAAATTGTCGTTAAACGCGTTCTGCGTCTGAACGAACAAAACAGCCCCCAGCGATCGCATACCGGTCGCGCCGCCTGATTCGTTTTGAGATCCCTCCATATTTTAAGAAAATAAGTTTACCTGACTTACTGTGAGAAAGCAGCGAATTAACAGGAATGCATGCTTCGCTGCGATGCGTATGGTCAACGCAGATTGGGGTTTAGTCCAGAAAGGAGGCCCGGAGTTCTCCGGCAGAAATGGCAGATAGCCCGAAACTTGTCGCTTTATTCTTTAACGGACAGTTTTCTGTTAGTAATGGTGAGCCATGATTCGAATTGGCATTGTCGGCTGCGGCCGCATTCTCGCAGCGCATCTTGAGGGTTACCGGCTTCTCAAGGAGGCCGGATTTGACGGATTTGAAATAACGGCGCTCTGTTCGCGGAAGGCTGAAGACGCGCAGAGTTACCTCAAACGCGGGGAAGGTCCTGCCCAGCGGAAACCCGTTTCAGATATTCCCGGGGATCCCCTTGCGGTCGGCGATCAGTACTTGAGTGATTTTCAGCCGGATACCGAAGTCCAGGTCTTCACCGACTATCGGGAGATGATTGCCAGCGAGAGAATCGATGCGGTCAACGACTTCACCATTCACTCGCTTCATCACCAGATTGCCGAATTGGCGTTTCAACACGGCAAACATCTGCTTTCGCAGAAACCCCTGGCCGTCACGATGGAGGGCGCCCGCCGCATGTGTCAGCAGGCGGAGCAAGCCGGGGTCACCTTTGGTGTCTTTGAAAACCTGCGTTTTGCGAAGAACGTGCGGCATCTCGCGTGGGCATTCAGTAGCGATGGTCCGATGGGGGATATGCAAATGGCGGTGATGGGAAACATCGGCACCTGGTGGGCCCCTGACCTGATCGTAGCGGAGACTCCATGGCGTCACGTGCTGGCCGAGGCCGGCGGAATCAGCCTCGATCTCGGGCCGCACTTTTTTGATATGCTGAGGTATATCGGCGGAGCGGAAATCACCAGTGTGTCGGCACGAACCAAAGTGATCGAACCAACCCGCTACCTGATGAGGGACGGAAAGAAAACGGGACCGGTCACCTGTGACGCCGATGATACTTTCTATGCAAATTTCGAGAACGAGAAAGGGGCGAGCGGGGTGCTTTTCGGAAGCTGGGGAGGTCACGGAACGAATACCACGGTGGCAAATGGCCCTGTATTTTACGGCACCAACGGTCGCGTTTCAGGCGACGAAATCCATCTCGATGGAGAATCTGACACCATCAGCCTCGCTGAACGTTATGACACAGAGGCATCAGATTCGGTGAAGGGATCCGATTTTCCTCTGGGATTGGAGAACGATTTCGCGCTGTCTCAACTGGATTGGTTGAAGGCGATCAAAGCAGGCGCTCAGCCTGAGTGCGATGGCCGGGAAGGACTGCGGGATTTGGCCTGCGCTTATGCGGTGGTCGAGTCAGCGAAAGCCGGCCGGTCAATCGCAGTGGAAGATGTCGTTTCGGGAAAAGTCAGAGATTACCAGCGTCCTATTGATGAACGCTTTGATCTGACCTGAATGGCCATTCAAATCACTCAGGCTGTTTAGCTACCGCAGGCTTCCAGTTCTTTGGTTTGAATCGATAGTGCCCTACGATCTTCCACGTATCGATCCCGGTATCCAGCACCGGACCGGATCCGATATTATGCACGAATTGATTGGGACCCACCACAACCCCGATATGCCACAAGCTCTTGTTGTTCAAATCCCACGCCACAAGATCACCGGGTTGATAATTTGCGGGATCTTTTGAAACCTCAAGATTCGCTCCAACCCGTTCGAAGTAGCGTTGCAGATTGGGAACCCGGCGATGGTCGATATTTTTGTCCGGCCGACTGAGCCCCCAGTTCTTTGGATACTTCGAGAAGCTCTCCTTCATATCTTCATGGACCAGCTTCTGCAAATCGATGCCCAGTTTGCGGTAGGTCCGGATCACCACATCGGTGCAAACTCCGGTATCCGCGGGTACATCACCTCCCGGGTAGTCGAGCACTACATAAGCCGGGTCATAGCGAACCGTATCATTGGTGCGGGCTTTTGCAGCAGCTGCAAGTTGCGGAAAGAAATCTGAGCTTGCGGGAGAATCAACTTTCTGGGCGAGAACCGCAAATGCCAGAAGCGTCGAGAAGATAAAAATGGGAGTGAGCTTTTTCACTGTTTACTAATACGACGGATTTACTGGCGATTTATCATGAAAATGTTTCTAATCCCGCCGTGACCGAATCCCTCTCTATTGTCACTGGATTATCCCAAATTAGTTCCGCTTTCTTCGGACTTGCCTGATATCGGGGTTCTTTCCCCGGATTTCCCGGAAGAGAGGGCAATGCACCGGTTCGAAAAGAACTGTGGGCCCTTATTATTGACGTTTTTTCACAACCCCTTGATGATGAACTATATGTAAATTCCCGCAATAACCAAAAGGCTTACCTTTTGCCGTATGCACGTTTATGTAATGACCAAAATATTGTCATTTTGCCACTTGCAAACTTTTGCAGTGACCAAAAGGCAAGCATTTTGGTAGGTGCACGTTTATGGAGGCACCAAGATAACGTTATTTTGCCACCTACGAACTCTTGCAGGGACCAAAATAACGTTATTTTACTACTTACGAACTTTTACAGTGGCCAAAATAACGTTATTTCGGGAAGATCAGGTCTTTGCACAAGACTCAATCATTTGCCAATGTGACGGCGGGGCGGCGAAGTTACCCACGGCCAAAGATGTCGTGGAAAAAGCGCCTGCGCAATCTCGTCATTTGGATTTTAGCACTGATTGTGTTCCCGCTCTTTCTGCTTTGGCTTTACGTCGCACAACCGACGGTAAAGCATTCGGAGCCGACCGACCTCCAGGCTTCACCGGAACGCCTTGAAAAACATGTGCGAATACTTTCCGAAACCTTTGCCCCCCGAAGCTTTGCCCATTTCAAAAACCTGAATGGTGCCGCTGACTACATTCGGGACGAATTCACAAACTTGAATTCAGGCGGAATCATCGAAGATCAGGTCTACGATACAGACGGCCAGCGATATCGAAATATCTCGCTCTTTCTGAACAGCGGTTCGTCAAATGATCCGCGGATCGTTGTCGGAGCACACTACGATGGCTACGGGGAATTTCCTGCTGCGGACGACAACGCGTCCGGTGTCGCCGGGCTCATCGAGACGGCTCGTCTGATTGCTGCGGAAAAATCCTTTACCTCCCCCATCGAATTCGTGGCATATCCACTCGAAGAACCTCCTCACTTTCGGACCGATGCGATGGGCAGCGCTCACCATGCCAAAGGACTCAAGCAGGAAAAGCGTGAAGTGAAACTGATGATCTCGCTGGAGATGATCGGCTACTTCTCAGACAAATTCGGCAGTCAGGATTATCCATCACCGATTTTGCGACCTCTCTATCCAGCGCGTGGAAACTTCATCGCCGTTGTCGGTCGCAGCGATATGCGAGACCATGTGAAGGAATTCAAAATCGGTATGAAGGGAACCACCGATTTACCGGTCTATTCGATCGCAGCACCTGCCGCCATTCCCGGAATTGATTTCTCTGATCATCGTAACTACTGGCGCTACGGATACCCGGCCATCATGGTGACCGATACGGCCTTCTATCGGAACAAGAACTACCATTCCGCAAAAGACACCGCGGACCTTCTGGATTTCGACAAGATGGCCGATGTGGTCACAGCGGTGACTGCCGCCCTTCTCGCAGAAGAAGGTTCAGAGCTCAAAGACTAGAAAGCGACTCGCTTCATTCGCCTTGATCGCGAATCCCAATTCGGAACTGACCGCTGCGCCGTCCCCGGTTAGCAAAAACTCCTGGTTGTCTCCAAGTTCCAGATCACCGTCGATCACTTGAACCCAGAAATTGCGCCCCCCCGATTCAGGATCAATTCGCAGAGTACTCCCGGCATCAAGGTTACCGTGCCAAACATTGGACGACTGCCGCATCATAATCGACTCTTCGCGCCCGTCCCCGCTTGCAACCAGAGTGAGCCCTTCCGCCTCGAAACTGGAACTGAAATCACGATCCAAATAGATGGGAGCACCACCCGGGTCATCCGGTTCGATCCAGATCTGCAGAAAATGAATCGGATCACTTTCAGATCCGTTGATTTCACTATGCATGATCCCTGAACCTGCACTGATGTATTGAACTTCACCCTTCCCGATCGTCCGGTCGTTTCCGAGGGTGTCCTCGTGCCGCAACTTTCCTTCAACGACGAATGACAGGATTTCCATCGAGTGATGCGGGTGCATCCCGAAGCCATTCCCCTCAGTGATAATATCTTCGTTGATGATGCGCAGGTGACTGAACCCGACATACTCAGGGTCATAGAACTCCCCGAACGAGAAGGAGTGTCGACTCTGCAACCAGGGCAAATTGGTCTGCCCCCTTGTTTCAGAAGGGCGCTTTATGATGGAAAGTTCCGACATTCGAAATAGAAAGGCTACGAACCGACAAGGATTAAAGGTTGAATTGGAATGAAACCAGAGATTCGAGCCTGTTTCGATCATCGACGCAAGACTCGAATCCAATTAGATTTCCTTCGAAATGAATCATTACCGTGCACGGCTGCTTGGAACCCTGGCTTGTTTGATCGCATTGGCGATCGCCTGTTGGCTGATATTCGGCGCAAAACAGTTCCGATCTGAAGTTAATCTCCGCCTTTCAGCCGGGCAACCGGGCGGCACTTACCTGCCTTTTGCGAAGAACCTGAAGACCATCATTGAAGCGGGGAATCCGCACATCAACATAGAGGTCATGGAGAGCGAAGGCTCGCTGGAGAACGCCAGCCGGATTTCAAAAGGCGAGGCCGATCTGGCGCTCGTGCAAAATGATCTTCCCGATATCACCGCTCTGGCAGGAATCACCCCGCTCTATTCCGGTGCCCTGCACATCGTGGTTCGCAATGATTCACCCCTGAAAAATATCTCGGGACTCCGGCAGAAGAGAATCGGCATCGGTATGTCAGGCAGTGGAACCGGCCATGTCGTGAAAGCCCTCCTGACCCATTACGACATCAGCCCGGACGAAGTCGATTTTCAGTTGCTCTCGATCGAATCCGGATTCGCGGCCCTGAACAACAATGAGATTGATGCCCTGATGCTCATGTTAGGCATCGGTTCAGAAGCAGTGGAAACTGCTGCCGATCAGGGAACGATTCGACTGTTGCCGATCGGGACCTCCGCCGAAAAAGGTTCCGAGCTGCACAGCTTTGAGTTCCATTATCCTTTTGCCGGCTCAGCGTTGATCCCCCGGTTTACCTACGCCGTTTCAAAGGACGGTGAAGCCGGAATTCCGGATCAACCTGTGCCGTCCGTTTCGATACATACCGTGCTGGCGTGTCGCCCGGATATCCCTGACCGGATTGTCAGAGACATCACCCGGACCATCTTCCAAAATCGTGCGGCGCTGATTCGCAATTACCCTCCAGCTTCAGAAATCTCGGAATCTTTCGACCCCGGAAGTTTGCAGTTCCCGCTTCATGAGGGTGCAGCACATTATCTACGGCGTAACGAACCGGGGTTTCTGGTAAAATACGCAGAGGTGATGGGGTTCTCCCTGTCGCTTCTTATTGCCGTGTTCGGTTTCTTCGCCGCGATGCGGTCCTGGATGCACCAGCGGCAGAAGGACCGGATCGATGAATATTATCTTCAACTCAATGAGGTTCTCGAGAGCCTTGAGAAACCGGATCTGAGTGCTGAAACGTTGAATGCTATTCACGAACGATTGAGATCTCTCCGGCGCGATGCCGTCAGACAGCTCGCAGAAGAAAGACTCCAACCGGACGAATCTTTCAGGATTTTCCAGGGGCTTCTGGGCGACTGCCAGGCCAGAGTTCGTCGCATGCAGGGTTCCTGAGCAATCCTAAACTCCAGCCAGCAACGTCTCTGCCAGGGCAACCGTCTGATCGCTCTTCCCTCCCAACATCCGGGCCAACTCCGCCACCCGCTTTTTCCCTTCAACCCGTTCCAGGCCGGAATGGGTCACCGAGTTTTTCACGGTCTTCGTGACGACGTAATGATGATGAGCGAGGGAAGCAACTTGCGGCATGTGAGTGATCGAAACCACCTGATGCTGTTTGCCCAGGCCGGCCATTTTCCGGCCCACTGCTCCCGCGATTTCGCCCCCGACATTTGCGTCAATTTCATCAAAAACCATCAACGGAACTTGATCCTGATCCGCCAGCGCACTCTTCACCGCCAGCATCACCCGGGACATTTCACCGCTTGATGCAATGATGCGCAATGGTTTCATCGGTTCCCCCGGATTCGGTCCGAACATAAACTCAACTGCTTCGTATCCACGGAAGCCGGGCTCACCAATCTCGGCCAATTGGATTTCAAACATCGATTGCTTGAACCCTAAATCTTTGAGGTGGCTTGCGATCTCCTTTGCCAGCTTCGGAGCGGCGGCCTTGCGTTTTTTCGTCAGCTTCGCTGCCACCTTATCGAGTTTCTCACGGGCAGTATCAATGGCCGCCGTCAGTTTCTCCAACTCCTCTTCCCGACTGTCGATTTGCTCGAGACGCTCGACCGCTTTTTCTCCATAAGCGATCACCGATTCAACGGACTGCCCATACTTGCGTTTGAAACCTTCGATCTGATCGATCCGGTTCTCCATTTCGAGGACTTCAGTGGGATCAAATTCCAGTTCATCCGTGTATTCCCGTAAATTCGCTTCCAGTTCCTCAATCTCGACACGGGCGGATTCAAAACCGCCCGTCAACCCTCCAATGGCAGGATCCAACTTCTCGAGTTCACGCAGGGCCCGCCCCGCTTCTGTGAGGGAATTGCCGGCTTCATTGAGTGAACCAAACGCATCAGCCGCATGCTCGGACAACTTCGCTCCGTTGCGAGCCATCTTGTAACGCTGCTCGAGTTCCGCGATCGCTTCTACATTCAGATCCGCGCTCTGGATTTCCTCCGCTTGATATCTCAACAGCTCGATTTCCTGATCGGATGCCTGCCGCATATCGCGAAACGAATCCAGGTCCGCCAGAGTCCGCTGCCAGTTCCGAAAAGCTTCGCCGTAGGCGGATTGTTCCTTTTGCGCCTTCGCGAATGCATCCAGCATGTGCAGTTGGCGTTCCGGGGAAAGCAGAGACTGGTGCTCATGCGGTCCATGAAGATCAACCAGAAAACTCCCCAGCGATTTTAGGGCAGCAAGGGTGCAGGGAGAGCAGTTTACAAATTGTTTATTCCCGCTGGCCCCGCCGAAAACCCGCTTCACCACCAGGGAATTTCCCTCGCAGGGCTCAAGACCATTTTCCTCCAGGAGATCATTGACCTGAAGCAGATTGGACCCGAGTTCGAAAATGGCCTCCACCGCACAACTCGAACTTCCTGTGCGAATCAGATCATGATTGGCGCGTTCACCTAAAATCAGCTTGAGCGCACCAACGATCATCGACTTTCCGGCCCCGGTGCCACCTGTTACCCCGATCAATCCGGGGCCGAGTTCCCATGTCAAATCATCGACAAGGGCGAGATTTTTGATTTTGAGAATAGAGAGCATAGTATCTTACTGACTGGGTGCACTGTATTATTGACCACCTGTTCAAAAATGCAATGAGTATTTCGCCTTTCCAAATCACTTTCCTCGGCACGGGCACCTCCATTGGCGTCCCTGTCATCGGCTGCAATTGCGCGATCTGCACCTCCGATGACCCGAAGAACAAGCGCTCCCGTTCATCCATCTATATCCAGACCCCACAGGTGGAATTCGTGGTCGATACCGGTCCCGATTTCCGGATGCAATGCCTTCGTGAACGCATCACCCATCTGGATGCGGCACTTTTCACCCACGCTCACAGCGATCACATCATGGGCTTTGATGATCTGCGCCGTTTCACGGTCCCTGCCGAAGCTTCGCTCGATATTTACGGGCCAGCCGAGACACTGGGAAAATTACAGCAGGCCTTTGACTACGCCTTTAATGGAGAGAACCGCTACACAGGTTACTTAAAGCCCTTGCCTCACGAGCTGGACGGCCCCTTCTCTTTGGGGGATTTGGAAATCACTCCACTACCGGTCACTCACGGGAAAGTGGATACGATTGGCTACCTGTTTGCACAAGGTGGTGCGAAACGGCTGGCTTATATTCCTGATGCGAAACGGCTGGCTCCCGAGACTGTCGATGCAATCGAAGGGACGGAAATTCTGATTCTTGATGCACTTCATGATGTGCCGCATCCCACCCACCTTTCACTCCCTGAATCAGTGGCTATTGCAAAGACTGCCGAACCCGGACAGACATGGTTCACCCATTTCTCCTGCCGGGTGGACTACCAGCAGGTCGAGCCGGATTTGCCGAACGGCATGCGCCTCGCGTGGGACGGCCTCAAGCTCACCGCCACGAATCAATAGGGTCTGTTTGGCGAACCAACCCTGTTCCAATCGGAGCAAGCACCTCATCGGTGTTCAGGACAGGTAAAATGTGGAAATCAGGCCACAAAAACCCCGATTGCAGGGTGATACCGATCGCCTATCTTGCGCGCTATTCATGAATATTATCATTGTCGGTGCCGGTGAGATCGGACGTCATATGGCTCAGAGTCTTTCGGACGAAAGACATGCCATTTGTGTGATCGAATCGGACGAAAATATTGCCTCGGATCTCGACAATGCGCTCGACGTTCGGGTCATTGCCGGCAATGGATCATCGGTCAATACGTTGTTGGAGGCCGGAGTGTCGGATTGCGATCTGTTTTTTGCGCTCACCAGTGAAAACAATATCAACCTGGTCGCCTGCTCCATGGCCAAGGCGTTGGGAGCAAAACAGACGATTTGCCGGGTTCATCCCGACCTGCAGCGGGAAGAGTTTCTATTCGATTTCCGAAGCCAATTCGGAATCGACAGTCTTTTCAGCTCAGAACGACTCGCCGCGGTTGAGCTCTCAAAGTTCGTTCGCAACCCGGATACTCCGTTGGTTGAGGAGATCGCCCGGGGCCACATTGAGTTACAACAGGTGAAAGTTCCGGAGAACTCACCGTTGGCGCAAAAGCCGATTAAAGAGCTCGATTTTCCACCAAGGGTTCGCATTGGATCCATCAAACGCGGGGAGAAATCCCTCATTCCCTCAGCCAATGACATGCTTGAGGAGGGGGATTTGGTGACCCTGTTCGGTGAGCCGTCGCGACTGCATGAAGTCTCAGTCAGGCTGAGCAAAGGTAAAGACTCTGAAACCAATGTGGTGATCTTCGGAGGTGGGGAGTATGGATTTTCGCTCGCTCAGAACCTGGAGAGCTGGAACTGCCGGGTTCGGATCTTTGAGAAGAACCCCGAACGTTGTGCTTTCCTGGCAGACACGCTTACCAAGGCAACGGTGTTAAACGCTGATGCAACCTCGCTTGCTGAGTTGAAGGAGGAGCAAATTGGCAATGCGGACTTTTTCATCGCAACAACCACGGTCGACGAAGATAATGTCATGACCTGCCTCCAGGCTCACAGCATGGGGACAAAACACTGCCTCACGTTAATCCACCGGGCAGACTATGCGGAGGCGATCACGGGGTTCAGTGATCAGATGGGCATTCTCGCGGCGGTCAGCCCGCGGGATGCCACGCGAAGAGATTTGTTGCGGTTTGTTACCTCAGATCGCTGGCACCTGTTGCAGCGGTTGGATGCCGGTGAGTTGATCGAATCTGCCGTGGCGGAGAATTCTGTGATTGCCGGAAAGAAAGTGATGGATATCGACTGGCCGGTGGATTGTATTTTGGTCGCCCTTCTCCATGGGATACGTGCCATGGTTCCTGCCGCTGAAGACGTCATCAAAGGGGGAGATCATGTGTATGCAGTGGTTTCACCGAAGGCGAAGAAACGTTTCCTGAAACTGGTGAATGGCTGATTTCTCTGAATGAATCTTCGCATTATTTCGAAAATTCTCGGCATTCTGATCGTCCTGATCGGTTTCGCTATGGCTGGCTGCGCCATTTTCTCCGAGCTTGAAATTCGGTTCTGGGCAGAAGTTCCAGGGGAAAAGGAAAGATCCGCCGTGTGGGCGCTCTGGATCGGCACAGCCATTTCGATTGGAGCGGGATTGATCTTGTTTTGGCTGGGCTACAAGGCGGGGAAAGAAATTCTGCGCCGCGAGGCGATTGTGATTGTGGGCCTGGCCTGGCTGCTGGCGGCAGGATTTGGCGCGATTCCATTTGCCCTGTGCGAACCGGGCCTCGGAGTGGTGGAATCTTATTTTGAATCGATGTCTGGCATCACCACCACGGGGTCTACAGTCATGAGCGACATCGAGTCGTTTCCCCGGGGAATTCTGCTCTGGCGATCACTGCTCCAATGGCTGGGCGGTATCGGGATTGTGGTCTTATTTGCCGCGGTGCTTTCGTTTCTTGGTGTGGGCAGCCGGTCGCTCATGCAGCAGGAATCCTCCCTGAATATTTCCGACTCGAATTCATCGAGAATCCGCGATGTCGCTCTCGTCCTGCTCAAGATTTATCTCATCCTTTCGGTGATCTGTGCGGTCGGACTGTATTTTCTGGGGATGTCAATCTACGACGCGATCCTTCATGCGATGACCACAGTGTCGACTGGCGGGTTCAGTCCGAAGAATACGAGCATTGGCTTTTACGACAGTCTTCCTATCGAGATATGGCTGACGATTTTCATGATCCTGGGAAGCCTCAGCTTCATGCTTTACGTCTTTATAGCGCGGGGTAACTGGAAGCGGATGGCCTCGGAGGAAGAAGGGAAATTTTATCTGGTGATGCTTGTGGTCGTGTGTGTCGCCATTGCGGTGGATGTCCACCTGGTGATGGATGACCACAGCTATGCTCAGGCTTTTCACGAATCGTTCTTCAATGTGGTATCGATCAGTTCCACGACTGGTTTTGCCGTGAGCGATTATGATGAATGGCCGTTGTTTTCCCGGATGCTGCTCATCTTCCTGATGGTCGTCGGGGGCTGTGCGGGCTCGACCTCGGGTGGTATCAAGATGAACCGGGTCATTCTCTTTCACCGGATCGCCCGGATGGAATTGACGCGAACCTATCGACCGCATCAGGTCTTTAAGATCACGCTGAACGGCGTTGCGCCTGATCGTAAGGTTCTCGTCACAGCATCACTCTTTCTGGCTTTGGCTCTGATCATTATTCTGCTGTCCGGGTTGTTGATTGCCCTGCTTGAACCCAAGCTGAATCTCATATCCGTGTTCGGCTGCTCATTCTCGACTTTGTTCAACACCGGTCCCGGCTTTGACAGTGTGGGACCAACTGACAACTTCGGATTTCTCAATGACGGCACGCTGATACTGCTCAGTCTGCTGATGGTGATGGGGCGCCTCGAATTCTTCGCGATTCTGGTGCTGTTTATGCCGTCGCTTTGGAAGAAGTATTGATGCACTCCCCGTGTAACTACGGCTTCTTCTCAGGAACCAGACCCGGCCCGCCGATGTGAGCCATTATAAAGGGATACTTGGCGTCTTTCTTCCGAACCATAAAGATGAATGGCTGATCAAAGACAAACCAGCGTTCTTCAGGCTTGGCATCACCGGGGGTGCCGCCAGTCCAGCCCTCGCCTCCCGCTGTGATGTAAGTGGGAGCTACAATAAAGGCTTTGGTGATCGTTGTGGCTCCTTTTTCGTCCAGCTTGAGGGTGGCGCGCTGCCGGGCTGCCGCGATGGAGATGAAGCTTCCATTACCCATGTCCATTTTACCTGGAAGCTGTGCCTTGAAGTCAGCATGGCTTTCCAGAGAAAGCTGAGGGATGATAATCGTATCGAGGCGGCCGGTGACCCGCTTCGCATCCTTTGGCGCTTTATTGAATGCTGCTGTCCAGTTTTCCAGAGTTTCAACGGCCTGGAGTGGGGTCGTGATTGCAGGATTCTGCATCAGAACCACTTCCTCGTCCGGGTCTTTTCCCGGGAAAGCGAGACCGAGCGTTTGCTTATCGACGCTGTAAGCTAAAACCCGACCTAACCCGGGTAACTGACTGCGGTTCTTTCCCCAAATTCCGAAACATTTTGCTTTGATGTGCTGATCTTTGTCCTCTTTGAACAAGAGAGGCTGTTTCGACGGCTCGAAGTTTGCTTCAAAAGCAAGCTTGTGCCTTAGAATCGAGATTAGCATGACGTCGAGAACCCTCAAGTCATCGGGGTTGTCTGTTGCAAAGTCAGCTTCCTCCAACAGCGGTTCATCCCGACCAAAATGCCGGATGATGAGGTTGTTGGCCTGCTTCCTGAACTCTTCCCCCAGTCCGGTGACAATCGACAGATGGGATTTAAACGGAACGGTCGCCTTGTAATCGTAGGTGAACGAATTCAGCTCGGCAACCAATGGAGTTTCGGGTTTGAGGTCGAGACTTTCGATCTTGTAGAAACGGCAGGTCTCATCCCAGCACTTTTGAAAGGCGGGAGACCATACGATTGTCTCACCGGGTTTGAACTTATGATTTAAGGACAACGTCTGAATGATCTCTCCCGACTGAACCTGTCCTCCGCATAAGGACGTGAGTGTGATTAACAGAAGCAATCGACTGAATGTCATTCCAAAAGCATAACAAAACTGTCAATCGATGTCCGATGTAATCTTACAACAGGAGCTGTCACGGTCCCGGATACCTTTGTAAGCCGACATGGAGACCTGTCAGGAATATTGGTGACCATGTAATGTTACAAAGACATCCGCCAGGACGGCTGATCCTTTTGTAAGATTACAAAGGCGGTCGTCAGGATAACAGGTCGTTTTGTAACGTTACAAAGGCACCCGGCAGGACGGCAGGTCGTCTTGTAAAAGGTTTTCACGCCCCGGTATCCTGCCGGTTCATCATGAACGATGTTTTTGCCCCCTCTACGATCCAACAGGGTTGGTTCAACGATCAGACCCTGTCTGATCGTGGGCGGGTTGGGATTGAGTTTTTGATCTGCGATACCTCACTCGTCGGTGGGGATTTCGCGCCCTCCTTTGATGAGGTACCCACCATCGACGGCCAGGGCAACGCCGGTGATGTAATCGGCAAGATCTGAGCAGAGAAATGCGGCGGTAGACCCGATATCTTCGATCGTTCCCATGCGTCCCCAGGGGAGTTTCTTCGCTTCCTCCATGATGGTCTCTTCCGAAAACGAATCCCGCTCGCCGGGAGTATCAATCCAGCCGGGCATGATGGAATTCACGTTGATCTTGTGTTCGAACATCTCCACTGCGATCGATTTGGTCATCTGGTTCAGCGCCGCTTTGGCAGCACTGTAGGAAAGACAACGGGCGTTGGGGGATTCTGCCAGAACACTGGAAATAAAGATGATCTTACCGGGGGATTTCCTTTCGACCAAATGACGGGCGACCAGCTGGCTCATATTGAAGCCGCCGAACAGAGCGGCGCTGACCGTTTGCTCGAAGTTTTCCGGATCATATTCCAGAAAGGTCTGCCGCCGATTGTAGGCTGGATTACTCACCAGAATATCGATACGCCCGGCTTGTTCGACACCTTTCTGCACAAGTTCTTCACATCCGGCGCGTTCAAAAACATTGGCCTCAATTGGGAAGCACTGACGGCCCAGAGCCCTTATACTATCTGCTGCTTCAGCGAGAAACTCACTTCCGGGGCGGTCGTTGAGAATGATGTCTGCACCGGCTTTTGCCATCTGTTGTGCACAACCAAAGCCAATTCCCCGGGCGGCGCCGGTGACCATGGCAATTTTTCCTGAAAGATCGATCATGTAAACAGGTGAAGAATGATTGGGAGGAAATCAAATCGAATTGGTGACGGATTCCTGTTTATGCTGCTTGATGGGCTGCCTTGCAGGCCCGAAGGTCGCAACCCATGAAGTTTTTATCCCCCATCCTTTCCGCGACGGCCGCTGTCGTCTTTCTTTGCAGTTGCGGAGGTGAAGCCCCGACCGAAACACCCGCTCCGGAGCCTGCGGCTGAACCCGATAAGCCGGAACCGGTTGCAGCGGAGCCTGAGAAAACTCCGGCCCCGGATCCAACGCCGAGTTTCTGGACGAATGTGAAAATTCACGATGAAATCCGCAAAACCAACCCGGACTACACGGGCAATGGCCAATTCGGAATCGATCCTCAGGGTCAACCGCGCCAGATCGTGCTGGCTGACTGCGGGATTAAGGACATTTCTTTTCTGAAAGGGATGCCTCTGCTTCAGATCGTTGATTTGCAGAAGAACCCGATCTCTGATCTGAAACCTCTCTCGGGCTTGAAGGGATTGCAGAATTTGTATTTGGAAAACACGGCGGTGAAGGATTTCTCTGCGCTTGAGGGAATGAAGCTGGATGAGTTGTATCTGACGGGGACTCCGGTCACGGATTTGTCGCCGCTGCAAAAGATGGCGGTGAATAAGCTCAATCTTGTCAGCACGCCGGTGACTGATCTGAAGCCGCTGGCCGGGGTCGCGATCGGGTCGCTCTGGCTGACGGATGCACCGGTGAGTGATATCTCAGGTCTGGAGAAGGTGAGCGGGCTTGTCAGCGTGACTCTGCACCGGACGAAGGTGGAAGACCTCAGCCCGCTGGTGGGCGGCACTTATCCTCAGGGACTGCGGCTTCACATCGGTGAAACGCCGGTGAAGGATTTGGCTCCCCTTGGAAAAGTCCCGCTGACACGACTGGTTTTCACTCCGGGGAATATCAAGAGCGGTCTCGATGAGGTGCGCAAAATCCCGATGCTTCGGGAGATCGGTACGCAGTTTGATGATGGCGGGAATGATTTGCTGCCGCCGACGGCTTTCTGGCCGAAATTTGATGCGGATAAGAAAACGGATGCTTCTGAGAAATCAGGAGAAACGAAATGATTGTCCGAATCACGGATCGCTTTTAGTATGACCGAATGATGCGCAACCAGTTCCCCTTTCTTTTGCTATCCGCGTCGCTGCCCTGTCTTTTGTTCTTCGCCGGATGCGAGGACAAGGAGCTGACGGACAAGGTGAATAAGCTCGAATCTGAGCTGGCTGAGACGAAGCTGGCTTCCAAAGACGAGTTGGACTCCGCGATTGCCAAGGCGGAGGATTTAGCGCGTCGCCTGGAAGCGATCGAACAGAAGAGTAATGATGCGGTGTCGCAGGTCACCTCGGCGGCGACTATTTCTGAAGAAAGGTTTCAGCGGCTGGAGAAGTCGCTCGCGGAGTTGGTTCAATATCAGGAGAAGCGGGAGAAGACGGCCTTTCTGTCGCCGAATGTGACGACTCCGACAGCGGTTCAGACGGAGTTCGGGGTGTTTTTGCTGAAGCTCGACAAGCTGGGTTGGGATTCTGAAACGAGTAAGTATGTGGCGCAAATCAACATGGGCAATTTGGTCGGCCTGACGATTGCCGAGTTTGTGGTGAAGGGGGATTTTGGTGGCAATGCTCCCAAGCTGATTGCGGGGGAGGATTATGCGGAATACAACAAGCGAATGCAGACCTGGGAGGCTTCGCTGACGCCGTTTGAGCACACCGTTTTGCAACGCATCGACCCGGAAGGCTGGACGAGCTTTGAGCTGCCTCTAAACGCCAACAGTGAGAAGGATCTGGATTTGATCCGGATAACACTGTCGATCAAACGGGCGGGGTTGGAGCAGGGCGGCCCCACAGCGGGGAATGACAAGATGACTTTGCTTTCGGTGGGAGGCGGTGGAAACACGATCGGCACCAGGCATGGGGAGTTTTTGATCAAGCTGCTGGCGACTGAGCCTGAGGGTTCCTCGACGCGGGTATATTTTCAAATTGGCAATCCGCTGGGTTTTATCGCCGCCCAAAGTCGGATGAAAGGAAAGTACGGCCTGCGCGCTCCTGAGAAGCTGCCCGGTGAATCGAACGAGATGTTCGGCCAACGGCAAAAGCAGTGGATGAGTGAGCTGAAAGACTTTGATGCAGTGGTGGTTGATCCCATCAAGCCAACTGTCTGGAGCCGGGTTAGTATTTTGATTCCGGAGCCGGATCACAACAAGGTTCAGGCGATTTTGACAAATTTGCAGTTTGAGAAACTGAATCTGCCGATCGCTCCGAATTAAGAAGCCAACCAAAATTAGATGGGAAATCTCAGCACTTACTTTAAACCCGTTGATTGGCTGGTCGTTTTTGGCTACCTGGCACTGACAACGGTTATTGGTCACATGATGCGCGGCAAGCAGGCCAGCATCAAAGATTTCTTCCTCGGGGGGCGCTCGCTGCCGTGGCCGGCGGTTTCGGGGTCAATCATCGCGACAGAGATCAGCGGTGTCACGTTTATCGGTGTGCCCGGGATGCTGATGGCGATGAATGGTAACTTTACTTACCTGCAGTGGGCGATCGGGTCGATCTTTGCACGGATCATCGTGGGGATGGTTTTTGTCCGGGTCTTTTATGAGCGTGAGATTTTCTCTCCCTATGACTACATGGGGTATCGGATCGGGGAAGGTGTGAAGAAGCTGGCGACTATTCTTTTCACCATCGGATCGATCCTGGCCCAGAGTGTGAGGGTGATGGTTGCGGCGCTTCCGCTGAAGGTGGTGACTCCGCTTCCGTTTGAGTGGTGCATCGTGGTGATTGGGGTTTTTGCTGTGGGCTGGACACTGATGGGAGGGATGCGCACGGTGATCTGGACGGACGTGATGCAGTTCGGGCTCTTTGTGGTCGGCGGACTGGTGGCGTTGTTCTGGCTCGTGGGGAGCTTTGACAATGGTTGGGGGACGTTTTTCGATGTGGCGAACAGTGTCAAAACTGCGAGCGGAGGCGGCAAGCTGGAGATGTTTAATTTCTCTCTCGACCCGAGTATTGAGTTCACCTTCTGGGTCGCGATATTTGCAGCGCCGTTCCTGAACCTGAATGCGTTCGGGGTGGATCAGCTGAACGCTCAGCGGATGTTTTGCTGCAAAGACGCACGGGATGCACGTAAGGCGATCATTTTCAGCTCTGTGGGTCAATTGGTGACTCTGCTGATGCTTGCGGTGGGGGCGGCTCTGTTTGTTCACTATCATCTGAATCCGCCAACGAATCCGGACATCGTGGCTGCGATGGACTGGAAAGATGGTGCTCCGGGCCAGGCTGATAACGTGTTCCCTGCCTGGATCGTGACCACGCTGCCGCTGGGGCTGCGGGGACTGATTCTCGCCGGGATCTTCGCAGCGGCGATCTCGAGTCTGGATTCCATTCTGGCGGCGCTGAGCCAGACGACGCTTTCGATGTTCTACCCGACTGGATCGAAGAAGGCGGAGGACGCAGGGGATTCGCTGGTGGTCAAATCGAGGATCCTGGTGGTGACATGGGGTATCATTCTGACGGCCTTCACGTTTATCCTGTTTGAGATTAAGGAACGATCGGGAGACACCATTCTGCCGCTGGCGTTCTCGATGACCGCCTACACGGTTGGGCCGCTTTTGGGCATGTTTCTGGTGGCGCTTTTCGCCCGCAAACGAGGCAGCATTCTCGGCCTGTCGATCGGTGCCGTGATCTCGTTAATCCTGGTGGCCCTGTGCACAACACATGTGTGGATCCTGTTCGAAGACAACGCTATCCGGGAGGCTTTGGCCAGGTTACCGAGCTTTAATTCAGAGGTTCTGGAAGACGGAACGGTGAAGTTGATTCCTAAACTTGCCTTTGCCTGGATGTGGCCGATCACCACGATCATTACCATTGGTTTCGGGGTGCTTTTTCCGCGAAAAGTATCAGAAAGTGAAGTTTCCTAACCAAAAATATCAAGGAAAGTTAATAAACTTCGTTCTGAAAATTCTATTCGATTGGAGGGAATCGGATGACTTGATTACCTCTCAATTCATTCGAAAAAAATAAGCCGAAATACGCGAATTAGATGTTGTCTCAAATCTAATTTCCGAGTATCAAAAATGACACGCAGCACAACTTGTCTGAATTTCGCTGGCGAACCAAAATGACGTTTTTTCTCGTTGATAACGTTCGCCGGAAGAGAGTTGGAGGAGGAGCCTAAAGATTCTCATTTTAGATCATTCAGGGCATTGCTGTGTACAAAATTTCGGAACACACAAACTGACAACCTGTTGATTTAGAGTGAACAACAACCAAGGAAACTTTTAAGACTCTATTTCAGCACCTCCTTCCCTGCCCCTGCCAACGACATACCCCTTCCCAACTGAAATGCACGCCGACGCACGATTCAATGCTTCTGAACCGATTGAAGAAAAAGCTCTTACCCTGATCTGGAAACAAACTGAGGTTGACCTCCGAACCGCCATCGGAGACGCAGCCTATGACCGGTGGTTCCTCCCTCTTAATTTGGTTAGGGTAAGCGATTCCGAAACCAGTATTTCGGTTCCCAATTCCATCTACTCCATCTGGGTGGAGACAAACTACAAGGCTGACCTTGAGAAGGTTATTGCCAAGTATCTGAAGAACCACGGCGAGCTGAAGTTCAGCGTGAGCGCCCCTGAAAAAGACGACGATCTGGATACGGTCAGCGAAGTTGTGGATGGGGAATCCAGAAAGAATTCAAGCAAGTCTTACCCGAAGATCGGTAAATCACCGGAAGTAAAACTGGGACTCAGAAAATCCGGCAAGGGGGATAAGAAGCAGGAAAAGAAAGTAAAAGACGGGCCTTTGAAAAAAGTCCAACGTCATCACGACTGCCCCGACTTGGAGCGCCTTCGTAAGCTTGGTGCATCCGCCGGTCTTAATGAAGAGCATCTCCTCGAAAACTTTGTAGTCGGTGACAGCAATCGTATGGCAGTAGCCGCAGCTGAAGCGGTGACCAAACAACCCGGTAAGACTTACCAGCCACTGTTTATTCACGCCGGCTCCGGCCTGGGCAAGACCCATCTCCTTCACGCCATTGGCTGGCGCACGCTGCTTTTGCGCCCGACATCCAAGGTGGTGTTTCTTTCCGCTGAAAATTTCACAAATGAATACGTGACGGCCTTGCAGGAGAATGCGCTGCCGAAGTTCCGGGCGAAGTATCGCAAGGTTGATCTTCTCCTGATTGACGATGTTCAGTTTCTTTCGAAGAAGGTGGGAATGCAGGAGGAATTTTTCCACACATTCAATTCACTCAACGATGCACACAAACAGATCGTGATGACGAGTGACATGCCACCACATGAAATTCGCCAACTCGAAAACCGTCTGGTGACCCGTTTTCAGTGGGGATTGACCACCGAAATCGCGGCTCCGAGCGAAGAAACCCGCACTGCGATCCTTCGTCGCAAGCGTGACGAGTGGGAATTAAACGTCTCCAACGAGTTGCTGGGATTTATTGCAAACCGGGTTCACAACAATGTTCGACTTCTCGAAGGAGCATTGATCCGCTGCTCGATGGCCATGAATTTGAGTGAGAATGGTCTGCCTTTGTCTGAACTGGAGAATGTGATCGCAGATCTTCAGACTACGACTGACAATCAACGCCATAGCCCTGACTCGATTCAGGAAGTGGTAGCGGAAGAATACGGTCTTGCCCCCAGAGAGCTTTCCGGACGCAGACGCACTGCCCGCGTTGCTGAAGCGCGTCATGTTGCCATGCTTTTTTCCCGGGAACTCACGGACTATTCACTGGTCGAAATTGGTGAGGCGTTCTGCCGGGATCACGGAACGGTGATTCACGGGATTAACAGCTTGAAAGACAAGATGGAAAAATCGACTTCGATTCGTGGAAGCGTTGAGAAAATCCGCAGAATGCTGACACGCGGCAATGCAGAGCCACCGATGCGGCTCTGATCTCAATTGACAAAGCGGGTCGACAACAGTCCCATTTTCATTAGACACGCTTAGCAATTGCGTTCAATATTGCCCGCAAACTCGGCGAAGCGACTTTCGTCCTGTTTTTGCTATACGACGGCATGAAATTTCAAATCGATAAATCCGACTTTTTAGAAGGCCTGCAGCAAGTTCAGCATGTCGTCAGTACACGAACGACTTTGCCAATCCTGTCGAATGTGTTGATTGAGGCCGATGGTGATCACCTTCAGCTTTCAACAACTGATCTGGATGTTGGAATCACAGGCCGGGTTAAGGCTGATGTGGAAGTCGGCGGCGCCACGACACTCCCTGCGCGAAGGCTGGTTTCTATTATTAAAGAGCTGCCGTCGAATGATGTTTCGATCGAAGTCGACAATGACAATGTAGCCACTGTTCGGAGCGGCCCGAGTTTCTTCAAAATCCTCGGACTCGACCGGGAAGAGTTCCCTCCTCTTGCCAGCTTTGAGGACGCAAAGGAATTTGGAATTGATCAGAAGATTCTCAAAGACGCCCTCAAAAAGACCGCCTATGCAATTTCCACGGACGAGACGCGCTACGTCCTGAATGGCATCAACTGCATCCTGAAAGAAGGCTCTCTCACATTGGTCGCAACCGACGGACGCCGCCTCGCGATGGTGGAACAGGACCTTGAATTTCCTTCTGATGAAGAAACAGGCGTGATCATTCCGACCAAAGCGGTCAACGAGCTTCAACGCCTACTCAATGATGAGGGCGAGATCCGGGTGCAGCTTTCATCCAGCCAGATTGGTTTTGAACTCAACGACAATGTGTTGGTGAGTAAACTGATCGAAGGAAATTATCCCAATTTCCGCCAAGTGATCCCCGGAGAGGCCAATCATCGCGTTACGATTGAGCGGGAGATCCTTCTCAACGCAGTCAAGCGTGTTGCCCTTCTTGCAAGTGAGAAGTCCAACTCTGTTAAACTGACGTTTGCGGATGACACCCTTCAGATTTCCGCAAATTCTCCGGAGATTGGAGAAGCCGAGGAGACCATTCACATCAAGTACAGCGGCCCAACGATTACCATCGCCTTTAACCCGGAATTCATGATGGCTCCGCTCCGCGCTCTGGATCAGGATGAGATCTTTCTGGATCTAATTGATGATATGAGTCCAGGTGTCATCAAGATCGATGAGCCGTTCCTCTACGTCATCATGCCGATGCGGGTAACAGTTTAAGGAACTTCTTAACCTGCTGAGAAGACGTATTTCCCGGCCTTCACATTTGTGTCGGGGGGGCGCTTCATCATTTCGAAATAGTCGTAGCCTTCCTTCAGGTTAGCCCAGAAGTCGATCCATTTGGCTTTACGTCGCGCCTCCTTGTTCATTCTCTGATCTGACATACGGAAGGGAAAAGAGTGAACCCTGAAAAATCGCTGCCCGTTTCCCAGAGCCGCTGCGGCAAGGGTGTAGATCTCCTCGATCCGCTCATCCGTCATCGCATAGCATCCAATGGAAACACAGGCACCGTGAACCATCAAATAGGTACCGGTTCTCCCGTGGTAGCTATCAAATTCATTTGGAAACCCAATGTCGAACGACAAATGAAATTGACTGTTTGGATTCATCCTTTCGGGAGAAACAAAATAAAAGCCTTCAGGGGATTGCCCGTCTCCCTCTTTCAACTTCGGCCCGAGTGATCCGGAATAGTTACAGATGCGATAGGTCTTGAACAATTCATATTCAACCTTGCCATCACCCTGCATCCATACCTCAAGTTCACTCTCCTCTTTAAAGATACGAATAAAAACTGGATCCCCCATTTTGAGCCCCGCTTTAGCCAGCTCAGGTGAAAGAATTGGCTTTACCCTGGCGGCAACCGATTCGGAACGCTTGCTGGTTTGAAGCTTGCCTCCCGTACTCGACACCAGATGGGAAGCAGTTGGCATCGCATCTGTGGCGGGAGCAGATCCAAAACCGGAGAACCAACCCTTCATTGAGGCCAGCGTCCTTGCCCCGATCGATTTCCCCTCTTGAACAACCCCGTTCTCCTGAACACGCAAGGCATCACGCTTCTGCTCATGAATGTGATCCTGGACAATCCACGGAAGTGAGGCCGCCAGCCCCAAAACCGCTATCCCAAATATCGTCCGAATCACTTTCATCAATCCATAAAATTTGTAAAAATTAACTGTAAAGATATCACATGTTTTAAAATTATTCGAAGTTGAATTTCACTCTTTTGTTCCGAAATTGCCCTTCCTTTAGAATCACTAATCAATCCAGCCCCTCCCACTAAAACCCTTTCTTATGGCTAACAGCGCACATCCTCCAGCAATCGGAGTCATTGGAGGCTCGGGTCTCTACGAAATTGAAGGTGTAGAAAATACGGAGGAACTTGAGATCGACACCCCGTTTGGAAAACCTTCAGATTCGATTATTTGCGGCGACTTCTCAGGACGACGGGTGTGCTTTCTCCCTCGTCATGCGCGTGGGCATCGCATCCTTCCGAGCGAGTTGAATCATCGCGCCAACATCTGGGCCTTACGCTCAATGAATGTCCGTTGGATCATCGCAGTCACTGCCGTGGGTTCGCTTCAGGAGCAATATCCTCCCCGGGATATTGTGCTTCCCGATCAGTTCTTTGACCGTACGAGCCAACGACGGGATGCAACATTTTTCGGAAACGGGATTGTAGCCCATATTGCGTTTGGCGACCCAATATCCGCCAATCTACGGGGATTGCTGGCCAATTCAGCCAAAAATCTCGATCTCAATGTTCATGATGGAGGCACTTATGTAAACATGGACGGCCCGGCATTTTCTACACGGGCAGAAAGTGAAACGAACCGTAAACTTGGCTTCGACGTGATCGGCATGACAAACCTTCCCGAGGCAAAGCTTGCACGTGAAGCCGAGATCTCTCTGGCCACTCTCGCAATGATTACAGACTACGATTGCTGGAAAATTGAAGAAGAGGCAGTCAATGCACATGCCGTGATCGAACATGTCCACGCAAACGCAGAAAACGCGAAACGGATACTCGCAGACGTTATCCCGAAAATCCCTGAAGAACCCAATTGGCCTGAACATTCCGCTCTCGATTCCGCACTAGTCACCGACAAATCTCTTTGGCCGGAACAAACGACTGAAAACCTTAAGCCGATCCTGGGGCGCTTTCTTGCACCGTAAGAATTTTTAATTAGCGATTGCAAATATTTTAAAAATCCTTACCTTTTTCATTTGTTTCTTCGAACTCCGCTCTACTTTGAACTTTCGAAACATCCTCTTTCTTTCCGTCGGCGCACTGTGTCTGGTGATATTTGCGACCTCTTGTCAAACGGCTGCAGAATCTGCACTGGCCAAACGAGGTGAGGTGTTCATGTCAAAAAACAAACGGGGTAAAGCTGGCGAAGGAATTAACAACTCTGGCTGGGATCCGGGCTCAAGCCTTCCACGCGGGAGTGTTGGTCGACAGGATTCCTATTCCAAAGTGAAAACATCTCAACGTGTGATCGCCATGACCTTTGATGACGGTCCTCACCCCACCAACACCCCCCGGTTGCTGGACATGTTGAAACAGCGAAATATCAAAGCAACTTTCTATGTCGTCGGGACCAACGCGCGCCGCTACCCGGCCATCATGCAGCGGATGATTGCGGAAGGCCATGAAATCGGGAATCACACAGTCAGCCACGGCAAAATGACCAATATGTCGGAAAGCCAGATTCGAAGTGACCTTACGACATCCCATCAAACGATTTTGAGTGCGACGGGCGTTGCTCCGAAGACCATGCGGCCTCCCTACGGAGCAATCACAGCCCAGCAAAAATCATGGGTGAAAAGCCAGTTCGGCTACCCTTCTATTCTCTGGTCTGTTGATCCGGAAGACTGGAAAAAACCCGGCTCCAACGTTGTTGCCAGCCGCTTAATCAATGGGGCTTCCCCGGGCGGGATTCTTCTGGCGCATGATATACACGCTCCAACAATCGATGCCATGCCTCGAACTCTTGATGGTCTGTTGAGCAAAGGCTATAAATTCGTGACGGTTACGCAGCTGATCAGCCTTGAGGGGTGATCGCTCAATCACGCATTCCTGTAGAGTTGCAGCCCACACGATCGCGGCCTTCATTGCGATCATGTCTTCCCGCCTCTTCTACGCTTTCCTTTTCACTGCCCTACTGGGCAATTGCCTAAACGCACAAGAGTGGACTCGCTTCAGGGGGCCGAATGGTTCGGGCATCGGAAAGACGACCGGCTTACCCGCTGAATTCACATCGGCAGATTACGAGTGGAGATTTGAACTTCCCGGAGTTGGTCATTCCTCCCCGGTGCTTTGGGAGAATCTCATCTTTCTGACGGTTGCTGACGGCAATGACCGAAAAGTCCTGGCAATCGATTCCACTTCAGGTCAGCAGAAGTGGGAATACAAAGATAACGTCAGCGAACATCATCACCACCGCTTCAACAACTTCGCATCATCAACGCCGACTTGTGACGCCAACGGCGTTTATGTCGTATGGGCAACAGGAACGCAAACCGTTGCCCTCGGCCTCGATCTTACCGGGAAAAAACTCTGGCAACGGGAGTGGCCGAACTTCACTTCTGATCATGGCCAGGGAGCGTCTCCTGTATTAATCCAGGGAAAGCTTATCTTTCACACCGATTCCAAAGACGATTACAAGAGCCAAATCTACGCTCTGGATCCAAAAACCGGTAAGACAGTTTGGGAGCTTGAGCGAGTATCCCCGGCTTCTGACGCAAAACACCTCACTGCCTATTCTACACCGACCGAAGTCATGGCTGGCACCCGTTCGACCATCGCAGTGGTTCAGACCAATGACGGCTGGAAAGGAATTGACCCCAATGACGGTAGCATTGCCTGGGCATATGACGGCGACTACACACAACGCTCGGTCGGCTCCATTGTGGAATCCAACGGCGTTGTATTCGCGACCTTTGGTTCAGGTGGTGACGGAAAACAGAGCGCTGCTCTCAAACCAAACTCCACGACCAAGCCTGATGTGCTTTACGCTTTGGAAAAAGGAACGGGACTTAGCTATGTGCCGACCCCGTTGATCCACGAAGGACTGCTCTATTTGTGGAACGACTCAGGAATTCTCACCTGTCGCGATGCTGAAACAGGCGAAAAAATCTATGGTGGAACCGAAACCCGACTGAACGGGAACTTCTTCAGTTCACCAATCATCACTGATGGGAAGATTTATTGCGGGAGTAAAGACGGAGACTTTGTCTGTGTCGCGGCAGGCAAAAACTTCGCGATACTGGGGCGCAGCAAACTTGGCTCGGGAATGAACGCCACACCCGCCGTGGCCAATGGACGACTCATCATTCGCACCGACACGCATATCTTCAGTCTGAAAGGAAAGTGAACTGTGAGTAACTCATCTGACTTCGACGAACAAGTGATCGAACACCCGATCACCTCGGAGCTCGATTTGCACACCTTTAAGCCGAATGAAATCGGTGAGCTGATTCCCGAATATTTCTACCAATGTCGTGAGCGCGACATTTTTGAAGTTCGAATTGTTCACGGGAAAGGAACCGGCGCCCTGCGCAGGGGAGTCATCGCTCTGCTCGAAAAATCACCTGACGTAATTTCATTTCGGTCCGGTGATGAAACCGAAGGAAGCTGGGGCGCCACGATAGTAAAGCTGAAACCCCTCTCCTGATTTGAATCAACTGGCCGCTGCCCTGCTATTGGCTTTCACGATCCAACAGGGTCTGTCTGCTGATCCAACAGCGTCTGAACGTAAACCCTGGATTGGGCAGCCGGGAGGCACCAAACAATGGTTGAAGCGGCACTTCGCTCAGGACGCGCAATTCAGGCGAATGCGGACGGCCGACCTTGTATTTGTAGGGGACTCTTTGACTGACTTCTGGTCGTCAATGGGAAAGCCGGTTTGGACTCTCGAATTCGAAGGTTTGAAAATCGCCAATGCCGGAATCTCAGCAGACCGCACCCAACAAATCGTGTGGCGGATGTTACGGGGCCACGCCATCAAACTCGGAGCCAAAGGCTACGTGGTTATGGCAGGGACCAACAATCTGGCAATGAACAATCCTGACTCACCGGAGGATGTGGCCAAAGGTGTCGAAGGAATCATCCGCGCTATTCAGAGACAATCTCCCGGCGCTTCAGTACTGGTGCTTTCAATCCTGCCGAACTCAGATGATCCTGACCTGGCAAAACGGATTCAACAAACCAACACAATCCTCAAGAACCGGATCCCTGAACTCGACCAGATTGAATTTCTTGATCTGTGGCCGGTTTTCTCAGATAAAAAAGGACGCCTCAAGCCGAACCTCACCGTTGATGGAACGCATCTGACTCAAGAGGGCTACGATTTACTCGCCAACGAGATTCGCCCTATCTGGCACCGTTGGCTTGGCCGGTAACTTTTACCGTTTCAACTCCGCAAAGATCAGTCGTCCCGCACTGGTTTGGACGGCACCGGCAACGACGACCGGTTGATTCGTTCCGATCAAAGTCACTGCCCGATTTACGACAATCATTGTCCCGTCACTGAGATACCCAATGGCCTGATGCTCGTCCTTTCCTTCTTTTACAAGTTCCAACTCCATTTCATCGCCCGGGGCGACGGTCGGACGTAGCGCCTGATTCAATTCGTTGAAATTCAGAACTGTCACGCTCTGGACTCGAGCCACCTTGGCAAGATTCGCATCGTTCGTCACAATGCGTGCACCCAGAAATTTACCCAGGGCAGCCAGCTTCCCATCGACAGTTTCCTCATTTGGAAAATCCTCTTCATGAATCTCCACGTCAAGATTCTCAGATTTTCGCATTGCTTCGAGACACTCCAACCCCCGCTTGCCTCGCGCCCTTCGGATCTCATCTTTGCTGTCAGCCAGAGTTTGCAATTCATCCAAAACAAATCGCGGCACGACCAGCGAGCCACCTAAAAAACCGGTCGAACAGACTTTGGGAAGCCGCCCATCAATCAGGATATTTGAATCAACCAACAACGGAGCCTCCTGAACTGAATCCTGTTGAAATCGAACATAAGGAATCACCAGAGAGAATTCTTCGCGCTTACTCCGTAAGGCCAACATCATTCCAATAAACCCAAACCCGAGGAACAGGCAGAGTCGTCCGATATCGCGGGCAAGGTTGTTTGTCTCGAACCAACCAAGATCAAAAATACCAATCAGAGATATCAGCCAAGCGCAGGCAAGGCCAACAAGCATGCCAAAGGTCCCATGCGAAAACCCGCGAATCGTGAGCCTTTGCAACAGAATATCGATTGAGAGAACCAACAGGCCGAAGATCAGGCCGAAGATTGCCCCAACCCAGCCGTAATTAGGCCCCTGGCCAAGTGCAATGGATAGACCGAGGAGGGTGCAAACCATGACAAACGCGGCACGAGCCACATTCGCGGGAGTCGAAGTATTCATAATCAGTTATGTATCTGAATGTCATGTATGAGACAGTCGGCGAACCAACTGCGGGTATGTATGGGAATACTATAACCAGTTTACCCCTTAAAATCGAGCCCCTGATTCTGTATCAACGAATTTTGCCCGAAGCTGCAACCCATTTTCCGCGCCGCAGGAATTGCTCAAGGTGCAGCCCTACTGATTTTGCAGCTTCAAATACCTCTTTGGTCTGAGAGGTGAGAAAACCCGACAAAATCACCGTTCCCCCGGGTGCCAGGCAGCGAGGAATGTTCGGCATGATCGAGATCAATAAACTGCTGAACAGATTTGCAGCCACAATCTCGTATTTTTCCTCGCGTTTCGAAAATTTTCCCGAATCCAACCAATCAATCGCATCGTCAGCCAGCCATTCGATTGTACCAGGGGCAACTTGATGTCGCTCGCCGTTGGTCCGAGCCACTCCCAGCGCCATTTCATCGAACTCGATTGCAGTGATATCACTTGCTCCCAGCTTTTCTGCTGCCACCGCCAGAATCCCGCTACCTGAGCCCAAATCCAACATCCGCCATCCTTCTCCCAAATTCGCAGCCCGGGTTGCGTCGACCAAATGACGCAGACAGCCAGCGGTTGTAGGGTGAAATCCAGTTCCAAAAGCCAATTGCGGAGGAAACGACAATATTTCCCGCCCCGGATTTTCCAGACGCAACTTTTCCAAAAACGGATCTTCCCCGGATTCAGTCACCACAAACCGGTCCCGAATCCTGATCACACCGGGCACCCCATCTACCGCAGGTTTCCACTCCTGATCCCGAATTTCCGCAACTCCGCCGCCAAACCGGGCCTTCAAGCCCTCACACTCTTCACGATTGGTTCCGTAGACCATGAATTTCCATCGCTTCCGGTTGGCAATCTTCTCGGCTACAAATGCAACATCCGCTACAGTCAGCTCTGTTTCCCACCAATCGACATCCGATTCCTCCACTGATTTTGACCAGCGAAAAACCTGATCGGAAGGAAGCGTTGATTGGAGGTCAGATTTCCGGGCAGACATAGGTGAATGGGGAGGCCTCAGGGATTCACCAGTTTTTCCCCACTTCTAAAAGGCATGAGGCAATTGGAAACTCCCCCGGTTCCAGAGAAAAGTACATAAAAATGGAGCGGGTGATGAGATTCGAACTCACGACATCGACCTTGGCAAGGTCGCGCTCTACCACTGAGCTACACCCGCTCGTAACCACCGCCAGCGTTCAGGCGACGGGGCGGTAATTTGGATATAAATCTCGCTATTTCAAGTGCATTTTGAAAAAAACACCATTGCCCTCCCTGTTTCGAATCGTAACCTTCCAGCGATGTCGAAAAAACGATTCGGAAATAAGCTGGATGAAATCCTCGAAGACAAAGAAGCCGAGGTCCAGGCGCTGATGCCCCATGTGGAAAAGTTGAAATACGCTGCCGCATCCCGGGATGATTTTCGTTCCTTTTACACCGCTTTGGGCGGCGGTATCCGTGATCATGAAGACGGCGTGGGTTACGGCACTACCGAACTGGCAGTCATTGCCGAGGTAAAGAAGGCCTCCCCTTCCGCCGGGACCATTGCCGAGGATTTCGATCCAATCCTCATTGCTCAGGAGTATGATCGAGCCGGGGCCAACGCGATTTCAGTCCTCACAGACGAGAAATACTTTGGAGGACACCTCTCCTTTCTCGCAAAAATCCGCTCAAACGTTCAGGCCCCGCTCCTGAGAAAGGATTTCATCATCCACGAAGTCCAAATCTACGAAGCCATCGTCGCTCAGGCTGATGCCATTCTGCTCATCGTCGGTGCCCTCGAACAGGAAGAACTCATCAAGCTTTACGAAACCGCGCGAACCTATCAGCTCGACGTTCTCATGGAAGTTCACGACTTGGAGGAAATGGAAAGGGCTCTGGAAACCGACGCCCGAATCATCGGAGTGAACAATCGTAATTTGCGCACTTTTGATGTTTCGCTCGAAACCACGAAGCAGCTCAGCGAGGAAATCGGACCGGATATCATTCTTGTCAGCGAGAGCGGTATCAAAACCCCCGAAGATGCAGCACTCGTTAAATCGTGGGGCGCGGATGCTCTTCTCGTTGGCGAATCTTTGATGCGCTCCGAGGATAAAGCAGCCCAAATGCAGGCCCTCAAACAGGCCGGACTGAACAGCTAAGAAAACAGCAGCGTTGGCGTCACCTTCTGTGAACGGATCAACCCTGCCGATTTACTGAATCAACCCTGTCTGATCGTGGCGCGTTATCGGCTTGAATTCCCCACCGAACACGGGAATCTTGAGGAATGAAAAGATTTTGGGAATCAACGGTGTGGCTTCTTGTCGCCGTTTGCCTGTTCGCTCAGAACGCAGGCTTCGCGCAGAATGAGAACGTGGAAGAGGCAAAAGAGGAAACGCCACCCGCCCCCGGTGATGAAGTCGTTGAAGATTCCGGATTTGAGCAAATCGAATTGTTTACCCGGGTCCTTGAAAGGATCCGCCAAAGCTATGTAGACCCTGAGAAGGTCACATACGAAAAGCTCATCAACAGCGCGCTGAATGGCATGATCGCTGATCTCGATCCCCACTGCCAGTTCATGCAGCCACAGGTCTTCGAGCAGATGAAAAAGAACACCGGCAGCACCTATGATGGCGTCGGCATCACGATTTCCAACCGAAACGACATGCTGACCATCGTGACTGTTCGCGAAGATGGCCCCGCCGCTCGAGCCGGAATTTTGCCACAGGATCATATCTTAAAGATCAACAACAGGCTGACTGAAGAAGTGGGAATGACTCAGGCTGTGAATCTTTTGCGGGGAAAACCCGGCCAGAAATTGAAGCTCACCATTCGTCGCCCTGCCACGCGGGAATTGCTCGAGTTTGAAATGGTCCGTGAGATCATGAAGCAATCGACCGTAAAAGACGTCATGATTCTCGATGAGAAACTGACGGCCCCCTACAAAATGGGTTACGCCCGACTTCAGCAGTTCAACCAGCCCAGTCATGAAGAAATCGCCGATGCACTGGACGATCTCGAGCGCCAGGGAATGGACGCCTTTGTCTTTGACCTCCGGAACAATCCCGGCGGTTTGCTCAACAGTGCCATCGATATCTGTGGGGAATTTGTGAAAGCCGGCACGGTTGTCTTGACCACCGAAGGGAAGCCCGGATCCGGAGAGATCAAAGTCTACCGCACCTCAGCAAAGTCCAAACGCCGGGACCGTGAGTATCCAGTGGCCATCCTTGTCAACCACTCCAGCGCCAGTGGATCGGAAGTGGTTGCAGGGGCTCTGCAGGATTTGAAACGCGCCATCGTCGTCGGCGAGACCTCGTTTGGTAAAGGTTCAGTCCAGACGATTCTTCCGCTGGAAGGCAGCGGCGGCAAAGCCATCCGGATGACTACCGCCAAGTATTACACACCAAGCCACCGCACGATTCACGAGAATGGCGTTATCCCCAACATTGTCGCAACACTCACAGCGCCGCAGGAGAAAATGCTGTCCGACTGGTTCAACCGCGAAAGCCTGCAGGTCGAGGACCGCAAGCGCGCTGAGCGATTCCAGGATCCTCAGATGATTCGCGCTGTCGATGCCATGAAAGGCGCACTCGTCTATTCCAGCTTCGGCGACGACAAGAAAAAATCCGACGAAGCAACTGAAGTTGCCGAAAACAAAGACGCTGACAAAAAGCCGAAGTGAGTGCCCCACCGGAGTCGCCTCTCGTCCTTGCGATCGAGACTTCGTGCGACGAAACAGCCGTTTCTATCGCCCGAGGGACGCACGAAATTCTCTGTAGCGAAATCGCTTCGCAGATCGATATCCACAGGGAATACGGTGGCGTTGTCCCCGAGCTGGCTTCGCGAAATCACAACCTGGCAATCCGCCCTGTTCTGAACGCCGCCCTCAAAAAAGCAGATGTCCAGCTGTCTGAAATCGATGCCGTAGCCGCAACCGCCGGCCCGGGCCTGGCCAGCTCACTTCTCATTGGAGACACCACCGGCAAAGCTCTCGCTCTCGGATTGCAGAAACCTTTCTACTCGATCAATCACCTCGAAGGTCACCTTCTCTCACCCTTCATCGGAGACACCCGGGGCGTCCTGCCCGGCATCGCTTTGATTGTGAGCGGCGGACACACTTCCATCGTGAAAATCCGAGGAGTCGCCGATTATGAAGTCCTCGGATCCACGAAAGACGATGCGGCCGGTGAAGCCTTCGACAAAGTCGCCAAGATGCTGGACTTACCCTATCCGGGCGGACCGGAAATCGATCGGCTTGCCCGTGAAGGCAATGCCAGCGCTTTTGACCTGCCCCGCAGTATGGTTGGAAGCGGCGACTTCCAGTTTAGCTTTAGCGGATTGAAGACCGCTGTGTTTTATCTCCTCCAAAAGCTCCCCGAGGAATTGTCTGAAACCGATTTGAGAAATGTCTGCGCTTCATTCCAGGAAGCTGTCATCGAAATCCTCGTCGCTAAGACAATTGATGCGGCGCAACAAACCGATAGCAAATTGGTGGCTGTCAGCGGCGGAGTGAGCTGCAACTCCAGACTGCGGGCGGCTATGACCGAAGCCTGCGAAAACGCCGGGATCGAACTCGCAATTGCCACGCCACATCACTCGACGGACAACGCAGCCATGATTGCCTACACTGCGGCTGCACGAATTGCGGCGGGAATCAGACCTTCCCCTCTCGATACCGATGTAAATCCGAATCTCACGCTCGCAACTCAAGCTCCACTTCCAATCTGAAATGAAAACCATCTCATGGGCGGTGATTGGCGCCGGACGTTTCGGAAAAATCCATGCTCGAGTTCTTTCCACACTTCCGGGCAGTGAATTGCTCGGACTCTCCAATCGGAATGAAGCCCGACTGGCAGAAGCCGTGAGTGAGTTTCCTGTTCCCGTGGCAACGACAGACTACCACGAGATTCTCAACGACCCGTCCATCGATGCCGTCAGTATCACGACGCACTGGCAGGAACATCACGAAATCGCGATCGCGGCGCTGAAGAGCGGCAAACACGTCCTCCTCGAAAAACCCATGGCCGCTACCAGCGGGCAATGCCGGGAAATTCTCGCCGTGGCCCGGGAAGCGACCGGATTCCTCATGGTGGGGCACGTATGCCGGTTTGACACCCGAGTCACGCTGGCAAAAGAAGCCATCGATGCCGGCAGGATCGGGCGGATTGTCTCGATGCATGCGAGGCGCAACCTCCCGAAAGCCCCGGGCAATATCCGGCTGGATAAGATCTCCCCACTGATCGGTGACGGAATCCACGATGCTGATCTGATGATGTGGTTTCTCGGCAGCACCGCTCCGACAGAGGTCACGGGGCGGAATGTGAAAATCGATCAGTTTCAATACCCCGACCTCGGCTGGGCCATGCTGCACTTTGGGAAAGAAGAGGCGATTGGTGTGGTCGAAACGGTCTGGTGCCTTCCGGAAAATGTCTCGACCGCTATCGATGCCAAATTTGAAGTCATCGGGACCGAAGGGAAAATCAGTATCGACTGCGCCAACACCGGCCTGGCCATCACCGATCAGGATGGAACGAAGCAGCCCGACACCGTCTATTGGCCCATGCAACACGGCCGCCAGATCGGAGCTCTCGAGCGGGAGCTTGCCTATTTTGCGGATTGCATCCGGAAAGGAACACCACCTCAAGTAATCACCCCTCTCGAAGCAGCGCGAGCCCTGGCCGTGATGGAAACCGCCGAAAAATCAGCGACCCGGGGCGGCCAACCGCTTCCCTTTTCTTTCGAAGACTGAAACTCCCAGCCGCCTCGTTCACTTACTTTTTCCCGAGCCGCATCTCGATCAGATTGTCGCACCTGCCGTTTTGCCTCAGCTGATCGCAACATGCCTCAATTCGCATCGACTTTGATGTGGGCCGGAAGCCGAGACGACGCGTGATGCAATCAATCAGAATAGCAGCATTGTCGTCTTCAAATTCGACCACCTTCCCGCAGTCGACACAAATCAAGTGATTGTGATCCGGCGAATCAATGAAATTAGGATCATAGACCCGTTCATCCCGTCCCAGGTCGATCTCCCGCAGCATTCCGCATTCCATCAGAAGAGTGATCGTGCGGTAAACTGTTGCCCGCGAAGTCTTGGGATCAATCTTGCGGGCTTTATTCCACAACTCTTCCGCCGTGAAATGATCATCAGATCCAAAAGCCGCCTCAAAAATGACATCACGCTGCCCCGTCCGGCGAAGTCCTTTCTCGCGGATGTAATTATCGAAACGTTCTTTTATTTCTGAATCCATATAAATCAGGGTGTTGTTATTCTCTCCATTTCGTCGCTTGGCGCGAGCGAAAACCTCGATAGAGTTCAAGAGTGTCTGCTCCACTCGATTATCAACGCCATATGTCCGAGCTGGTCGGGATCTTTCTCCCGATTTTTGTGTCCGTAGCCGTCGTCGGCATCGTGCTTTGGGCGATGTTTGGTCCAAAGAAAACCGAAGTCGACACAGCCGTCTGGGAAGAACGGGTTGGAATGCTGAACGCCGGTCATGACGCCATTTTTGATCCCGCGTTCGCCGTTGTCAGTCCGGTTGAGATGGTCTCAGCCCCTGTCGCAACCCGGTTCGACGCCCCGATGGGCAGCGAACACGCCGCTCTTACCTACAACGCCCAGCCTTTCCTGACCACCCGCCACCTCGGCGACGACATCAACGGTATCGGCGGTGAAGACTCCGATCTCGGCGATCCAGTCTACGCGGCTGCGGACGGAAAAGTCATCTACGCCGGCTGGCCATCTGATGGCTGGGGAAATGTCGTCATTCTCCTCCACGAGCTACCCGACGGGAAGTCCATTGAGACATTCTACGGTCATCTCAAGCAGGTTTTTGTGCCCGTAGGATCAATCGTCCGGCGGGGCGAAGAACTTGGCAGCGTTGGAAAAGGAGACGGTCGTTACCTGGCTCACTTGCACTTCGAGATTCGCGATTATTCCACCATCTCCGCCGGTGCAGGCTACGGAGATTCGGCAATGGGCAGGCTTTCCGGAGAAATGATGCTCAAGAAATGGCGCGGAGCACCCGACGACCAACTGAATCCAGCCGTCGCCGGTGAAGTCAATGCCAGCCCGAACCGACCCGGTGTTCAGATCGACCTTGGTGACTGAATATTGCACAGGGCTTTGCCAAACATGAGCCGGCGAAACGCACCAGAACAACGATACGTGGGCCGGCTCCAATGGATCGTAGTGATCATTATCACCCTCACACTGGTCGGCCTTGGTTTTGTTAGATATCAAGATGCTGTGTTGCAGAAACGCATGGCTCAAAGCATCAGCAGCCATCGTTCGATTCTTATCGCTTGTAATACTTTTGCCAACGATTGGAATGGCTTTTACCCATTTCCGGATCCACAAAACTCGCCGGTTCCCTATGCTTCGTCAGTCGCTGTCTTCAACCAGCTTATCCCTGACTACATTGACAGCGAATCAACCTTCTGGGTTCAAACAGAAAACCCATTAAAACTAAAGCCTCCAGTGGAGGATGGAAAACTGCAACACCACGAATGCAGCTATGGATATGTGACAGGGCAGGTAAACGTTCTTCAAGGACCGCTGACCATGGACGGGGAGATGTCGTCTCCGGGGGTTTATGGGGAATATCACCCGTGGCTTCCCATGGAACGCTGCGTGGTCGGGTTTATTGACGGACACGTAAAGCCACTCCCTCTCAGCTCATCAAAGCCCGGAGCAGTGGCCCTCTCTGAAGACCGGAGTACCCCCGATATTTTTCTACCCCACCGAAGGAACATATTGCTCCCTCAACCCTCGATTCGATAAATATGCGTCTTCGTCCGCACAAACAGCGCACCGTTCGATGCTGCGGGCGATGCCATCATGCCGGAATCGAGGTGATTTTCTGAGATCACTTCAAATTCTTTCCCCGCTTTCAAAACCGTGCAAAGCCCCTCTTCATCAAAGCAATAGATCTTCCCATCCGCCGCGAGAAGTGATGCCGAGTAATCTTTCCCGGCGCGTTCCATCCACAGCACCTCACCGGTCGCTGCATCCGCACAGCTCACCACGCCGTCATTCGCCATGAAGAAAAGCCCATCGACAATCACCGGAGACGAACGTTTCGGAGTGCGCTTCAAGAGTTTCCATTTCACGTGCGACTCAGAAACATCACCGCTCATTTCCGGATCGAGCTTGATCGCCCACACCTCAGCTTTCCCGAGGCCGGTGTTGATGAATGCCATCCCCAATTCCTCCGAGTAAACCGGACGGGACGAGGGTGAGTGAGTCGAATAATGGACATTCCAGATCTCATCACCGGTGGCTGCATCATAGGCCCAGCAGGCCTTCGCGCTGTTACAGATCATCTGGGTTTTATCACCCACTTTGACGAAAATCGGCGTGCTGTAACCCTTCCGCATGTCACCACTGTTCGCCGGGCGACCGTCCTTTTCGTCGCCGTAGTCAGTTGAGCGATCCGCCCGCCAGACGGTATTTCCCGTCGCCTTATCCAGGGCCACATGATACTGCTGATCCGCCCCATCGTGGGTCAGGACGATCAGATTCTCCCACATCGCGAGCGATGAACCGGGGCCGCGCCAGTGACTCGCCGTGATGTCCCGCCGCTGCCAAATCGTTTCGAACGTCTCAGTATCCAGGCAAAAAGTCCCGTAGCTGCCGAACGAAATATAGACCCGCCCCGCTTCCACCACCGGCGAAGGCGTCGCGTAAGTGTTCATCTTATTATTGAGCGGCTCCGGGTTATCCACCGTCACAATCACCTTATCCAGAAGCACGTCCCCGTTCTTTTCGTCGAGGCAGAAAACCGACATTGTTGATCCCTTTTCAGCCGCAGTGGTGAACCACACCTTCCCGTCCATGATCGCCGGGGTCGACCATCCCAGCCCGTGAATTTCCTTTCGCCAAGTGATGTTTTTGTCTTCACTCCATTCCGTGGCCAAAGCCCCGTCATAGGTGCCCATCGTGGTGGGACCGCGGAATTCAGGCCACTCTGCTTTTGCGACAGTGCAAGCCGTTGCGACCAGAATTGAAATTCCAAAAAGGGCGTGGGTTCGGGGTTTCATGGGCGAACCAAAACCGCTACCACGCAGAACGTCAATTCTCCGAATCGAGTGAGGCAACAATTTCTCAATATCTTCCCGAATATCAAACCGGACCGGAGTCGCCACCACAAGACCGACACCAAGACCGACATCGCAGTCGATCCAGGCAAAGAATCCAGAAAAAGAGGCCCGTAGGGCCGACCTTTGAATAGCCGTGGTTGCAGTCGAGCTTGCGAGACAAGGCCACGGAACAGTTCACAACCAAAAAGAGAGCCACGTAGTGGCGACACAACCGCTGTTTCCAACCTACGCCGCCGAATAAGAAACAACGATGGTGTCGCCGCTACGCGACTCCTGCATTGGAGGGCGCTGGAACCATGGCCTTGTCTCGCCGCAAGCTCGACTACAACCATAGCTATTCAAAGATCGACCCTACGGGCCTGCCTGAAAACGCTCCACGAAGAATCAACGTGATCGAATCCCCGTTACCCTTTGCCCCCGTGACCGACATTTAAAAAACGGTCTAATACCGTCTAATGCCAAAATTTCCGGGTGCTCCTCCAATCTTCGAAAACAAAAAACACCCCGCCATCAGCCAGCTCCACAGGAGGGAGCCGACCGACAAACAGGGTGTGTTTTTTGGTTAAGGTTACAATTCCAGATCAACCCGCGTTGCTTGAGCCGCTACCGGCACTGCCCGAGCTGGATGCCATTGAGCTACTGCCGCCCGCGCTCGAAAGCGAAGACGTAGAGCCCACACTGCTGCTGCCAACACTGCTCGACGATGCCGAAGACATCGAAGTCGAGGTGGATGTCGATGCCGACGTCGTCGACCCGCCACCCGTTGCCGGAGGAAGAGTCGGCGTGCTGCCACCATCGCCACCACCTGCGGAATCCACGATTTGGCGTGCATTCCACCAGTCCACAGCGAACTCAGAATAATCCTGAGCAATCAGCGGCACCAGCTTATCGAGACGGAACCGCAGAATCGCCCGGGCTTCCGCAAAAGCCTGCGCCATCAACAATGTCGCCGCCTTGCGGTCGGTGATTGCAGTTCGTGGAGCGACCAGCAAGTCGTGGTAGCCGGTAATGGCCTCCTCCAACTCATCCAGGTCAGCCTGGGAGATTCCATAATCACCCAAATCCGCGATATGCGGAGTCGCGACCTCAAGCAGCTTCGAAGCGTAGGTCTCCGCCGCAGTATCCCGTTGATAGAGATAGTCAGTGCGGGGATGATACGCCTGCGTAGCCAGTTGATCATTGCCCTGAGCCAGAGCCCAGGATTGAAACGCGGTCCCGATTGGGAACGCGACCTCTGTCAGAGCCCGTCGGGCTCTGTGTTTATCAACCGTCGCCCCAGTGATTCCAGTCAGTTGGTCCCGCGCCGTTTGGGCGATAATGGACACCAGATCTGAAAACTGGTCGTACGATTGAGAGAAGGCAGGGAGACCCTGCCAGGCTTCACTATGTTTTACAGCAGTCGCCTGGACACTGTAGAACATACCTACTTGGTTTTCTTGGGTTGCATTCATATTGCATCCGGAAAATGAATGCGAATACCACCCCCGTAAAAGGTCACTGGGTCGTTTATGCACCAAATACGCGATTTTTTTCACTTTTTTTCGGACAATACTCATAATTTTCATACCCAAGACCTGCTTCAGTCACGGTTGCTCGTAAAAATATTAAAATCTCAACACAAGTCACCAATCACAAAAGGATAACTGCTCATTCACGATTAAATTGCGATTTGCTTTCCAACGCCGCAACAAACGTGACAATCAATCGCTCTCAATTAAGACTAGGACAAACAGCGATAAATCCTCAACTTCGATGAAATCCGACAATTCCCATATCCGACTGCCACAGTGACTTTTACATCGCATTCAACAATTATATCCCTTGCAAAAATACCTTCACCTATCGCCTGAAACATGAGACATTCAAAAAGCTAAGATAGGCTCCCTATTCAGAATATGTCCCTCGCAAAAACACTTGCTCCTAAAAACATTTCTTCAAATCAAAACCAATTCGAAGGAAGTAAATTTGAAGTTGTAGCAACTGCACGGTTCACTTCCGAGGCTGAACTGGTAAATGCATTTACAGAATTCGTGAATACTGAAAATCTCCTTTACGCAGCACATGAGGTAGACTGCGCCCATGGAATTGCAGACATAGTATTGTTTGAACGAAGTGAACGAGTGAATAAAAACGGAAGAGTTCAGCACCTTTCACCCCAATGGGCTTACGGTTTAACGCTCGTTCCATATCGGAAAGCTTTTACAACCTCGGACTTCTCAGCCTTAACCCGCCTTTCCAAAAGAGCAGCTCGAGAAGTCCTATCAAACTTTGTAGATGCGGGTTTCGTTCGCAGATCGAATCGAGTTACCGATTCGTGGATCAAATTTCGGCAGCCAAAACCGATAGCGAAAGAGTTGATTGCGGTTGAAGCCAAGCTAAGCAATTGGAAGCGGGCCGCCTATCAAGCTGCGAGGTATCAACATTTCGCACATTTTTCGTGGGTACTTTTAGACACTGCCCGGGCAAAGCCAGCTATTGAAAACATAGGCCACTTTGTGAATCGGAACCTCGGCCTAGCTTTGTTTGATTCTGAGCGCGGTCTCCAAATAGTATGCCGACCGATTAAAAAACCTCCAAGATCACCCAATAAATTTTGGCGGGCCAACGTGACGCTTGCGTCTGAATTTTCTAATTAAAATGATCGGAAGCAAATCCGTTTATTGCGTCAAGCCAAGGTTGAATATGTTCACCCGATCCATGGAGATCCAAATCAATATACGCACCTTCGATATTTTCATAATAGTCTCGCGCCGCCAAAAGTTTCTGCCTTATTAAGGCGTGTCGGTCTGACTGAGACAAGGGGGACAAGATGCCGATTTGGTCCTGTGCCGCGAAAAAATGATGTCTGTAGAGTTCTTTTTTATTGAATGCCCAGTCACCTACTGATTCGAGAGCAGCTTCACTATCATCGGTTGAAATATGAATTTCCGCCCATAGGTCAGGTAAACGCTCCCTAATATCCTTAGCTTGTTCCAGTTGAATCCAATTCAGCAACCCCGGAACAAAAATTCTCGCTCGCGGCCCCCTTCTGGGAGTATCTGATTCTAGAAACTTATCTAACGAAAACATCCTCGTGTTTTCATAGGCGCCAAAGGACAATTCTATATCCCCCAAAAGGGAAAAAAGAATGTTTTCGGAATTACAATAACCGACAACAACTTTAAGGTCCGCAGACATTAAATCATTGACAAATTCTAGAGCCTGACGAAGAACTGAACTACTCGTAATCTGCTTTCTTTGCCGGTCGAAAGAGATGATCAGGTAAATCCCATCAATTTCCGGATACGAGGTAACCCAATTCAACACCTCAGATCGAAAAGCTGGATCCAAAATCATATGTTGAGTAACTGGAAGTGTGAGAAAAACTTCTTTGTCAGGCTCCTGTTCACTTAGCGCAGTAAGAAACGGAACTACGGTGTAAGCACTCTGAGCACCACAGAAATCTGAAGCAAGTTGCTCGTGGAACCTAGCAGGAATGACCAGCCTATCGAAATTATTCTCCAACTGAAACTCGAGGCATCCTCTTGCGGCCTCAAGTGCGTGAACACTAAAGTCAGCCGTCGCAAACCCTCCTGAGACCGTTTCAGGAAAAAATTCATAGGATTCCAACTTTACCTTTGTTGAATTCGGCAAATAGAATTGTGGATCAAAGAACGATACGTTCTTTAAATCATCCGAAAATACAGTCGAAAACCTATCTTTGTGTTCGTGTACGGGGCTGAATATCAACCCATCACCAAGTCCTTGTTCTTCAAAAGCTTCCTTATTCCAGGATGTGAAATGCCCGCATTGATGGTATATTTTTAGACTCATATAAAATTTTGAAGTGCTTCTATCAGGCTTTCGATTTTGCGATATCGTTTGTAAGGTTCCTTTGCCATCATCTTAGCGATAACTTCCGAAAATTCAGGATCCATTCCTGGCGTTTCATCAAGTCTAGGAGGGTCGTAATTGACCACTCGATCCAGCACTTCACCGATTGGATCTCCAGGAGAGCCGAACGGATTCACTCCAGTTGCAAGTTCATAGGCTAATGTTCCAAGGGAAAAGAAGTCACTTTTAAACGTAATATTTAACTTCGAATTCGTCGCCTGTTCAGGACTTGCATAAAAAGGCGTGCAAGGCCCCCATTGCGCATAAGTATTAGTCACGCCAACCTCACCTTCCTCTCGGACAATACCGAGGTCGATGATCACCACTTCACCGGTAGATCGAACAAGAATATTATCAGGTTTAATATCTCGATGAATAAACTTGTTATCGTGCTCCCAAATATGTCTCAACGCTGCCACCAAATCTATTAGCAATGCAGAAATTTTTGACTGCGTTACATATTCACCCTTTAACTCACTAAGAGAACGAGACTCCACCATTTCCTCAATCGAAACGAACAACCTTTGAGGAAACACCTCTTCAGTCTCCGGATCCTCACTATAGACATTATTATAATACAAAACCGGGTAACTCTTTGACCTCAAAGAATTTAAGATGTCAATCTCTCGTTGGAGGTACGCTACTCCTTGCGCGCTCTGAGCTTTACTGACTTTCACAACAACATTCCCCCAAGAACTCACCGCAGCAGGGTTAATCCAATATGAATCGTCATCGCAACCCAAGTCCGTCACTTCAAATTGCGCAAAATAGACTACACGTTGCCCAGATGGACGAGCCACGTCGTTTATAATTAATTTTGGATTAGAAAAAATCCGACTCAGCACAGCCCTTAGTTCTTCAGAGTCCGTCAACATCTCATGAAAATTGGTTCCTTCTCCTTCCCCAAATTAGGACATTTCAACTTATTGTCTAGGGAAATAGTGACACCCCGGTTGGGGCGTTCAGGAGATAGTTGCAAAATGTCTCACTGTTCTGTGTTTATACAAAAACTCAACGAAGTCTAACGCTAGGTAATTGACAACCATTTCGCTATCCACTGGGATAAAAAATGATTCAGAATTTAGAGCATATCGAAAGGATCTTTCAGCAGCAACCTCTACGGCGCCGGAACAATAGGCCCTATATGAGAAGTGTGCTCCTAAAAGTTATTGGGATTACTGTTCAAGGAAAAACAAAAAACCATGCAAAAGCGGGTCCCCGTACTCCGTGAGCGGCGGTTTGTACGGTGCAAATGTGGGTTGGTACCGTGTCAGCGGCAGTTTGGGTGACGTGAGCGGCGATCAGTACGACGGAAACGCCAGTCCGGATGACGTGAGCGGCAGTCAGTACGATGGAAATGCCAGTCCGGATGACGCAAGCGGCAGTCAGTACGACTCAAATGCCAGTCCGGATGACGCAAGCGGCAGTCAGTACTATGGAAATGCCAATCTGGATGACGTAAGCGGCAGTCAGTACGACTCAAATGTCTCCCGGGGTGGGTTCAGCGGCAATCGGGATGAAAATCCCCGGTTTCTGCCCCAAACGGGCTGCCTTTCGGCTTCGCCGAATTTTGGTGTTTTGAACTCACGACGGCGGCGGCTTTCACGATCGAACAGGGTTGGATCGGCGATCATACCCTGTTGATTCGTAGAATGTCCCCCCGGCTCTTTTGAGCGTAGGGAATTCGAGGCGGACGGCTTTTAACCAACCGCGAATGGTGACTTGCGGAGACGTTTATCCGCGGCGGCGCTCGAGCAGGGTCATCATGATCACGGCCATGAAGGCCCGCATCTCTTCGGTGGCGTCCATTTCGGCGAGTTTTTCGAGTTTGAACTTCCCTTCAAAGAATGCGGGTTGTTTTTCGACCCGGAGGATGGGGGTGCCGTCGGCGCGGGTCACCAAAAATCTGGGGTGGAACAGGTATCCGGTGAACAATCCAAGAATGGGGATCTCGCCGAAGATTGAATCCATCACTTTGGCCCAGGCATTCTCTTCGTTGATACTTCCCTGAACGACGCCGTCATCCTCGATTTCGTAGTGGGCCTTGAAGATTGAGCGCATCCCCTTTCGTCTCACGGAACCGAACTCCTCGCCGGAAACATCGGTGAACCGGTAGCAGGCGGAGAAGTCGAGGATCCGGTCTGCCGCGATGGAACAGAGCTCGGTTGATTTGGTGCTGTCGGTAAAGACCTGGACGGCCTCTTTCAGCTTGAACATTTTCTGCTTCACGTAGCAGATGGGGTTTCCCTGGGCGTCGGAGAGGAAAATCTGCGGCGCGAGAGCGACAACTTTGAAAGACAGCGTGAGTGGATATTGCATGGTTCGGCGTCCAGATACTCTGTAACGGCCATGATACACAAGCACTATCTCGTTTCGTTTGGGAAACGTGGCGGCATGGTGGCCCTTTGTAGCGCCGGCTTTAGTCGACGGACGACCGGTCCTGCGACGAACCTGTCCGGGATCTTCGGCTAAAGCTTGACGGCGAAGCATCTGCACACGGTTCCACCAGCTTGGACTGAAGTCGAAATACCCCACCTCAATCTGTAGGGCCGAATTCAAAGGTTTTCCGGTCGCTTCTCAAGGCAAGCGATGGCTCAGCGGGACGCTTCGCCCCACCACATGTTCTGTCACAAAGTTTCGGGCGACTTCCAGCGTCCCATCCAGCGAAACCATTCCCGCCCATTCATTAACTTCCGTCAAACCTTCGGCCAGGTAGGGCGAGACGTCCCTGTCGAGCCGTTGCATGCCTGTTCGACGTAATCATTGGATCGAATGTTGTCGCCACAATCACCGGGATTAAGATCCAGACCTCATTTGCAATCAAAAGTCCGACAATCTGTTTGGTCGACGGATTCTCTGCTCAAGGGTTCTGGAGTCGTCGACTAAAGCCGACGCTACGAAGCGATGGGCAACGAATCCGGGAGGCTCGTGAAAAACTGTTGAAGAAAGTATTTGCGCAACCCGGTTTCTTACATTTCTGTCCAGACAGAAATAACTGAAATGAACGATCTCACTCCATTCCTGCAAAACTTCATCCTTCACTGGGGAGAGATGGGCACGAAGTGGGGGATCAATCGCACGGTCGCACAGATCCACGCGCTGCTGATGACGTCGGACACGCCGCTGAACGCGGAGGACATTTGCGAGAAGCTGGGGGTGGCCCGGTCGAATGTGAGCAACAGTCTGAAGGAGCTTCAGAACTGGGGGATCGTGAAGGTGGTTCATCTCCCGGGTGATCGCCGTGATCACTTCCAGTCGATGGGCGATGTGTATGAGATGTTCCGGGTGATCGCTGCGGAGCGGAAGCGCCGCGAGGTCGATCCTACTCTGACGACGCTTCGGAACTGCGCCATCGAAGCTGAGGACGCCAAAGATGAGAGTGAGGTCTTTGCCAAGCAAAAGATCGAGGACCTGCTCGAGTTCTTTGAGCTGGCGAGTGATGTCTACGAACGGATGAACAAATTACCAACCAAGACCGCGATCAAAGCGTTCAAGATGGGCGACAAATTGTTGAAGCCACTCGGCCTTCTGAAGTGATGTCTTTTTTTATTTGCCACTGAATTTCTCTCTCAACAGAAATGACTGAAACAAAAATCAACGGCGAGCTTTTCTATGATGCCACGTGCCAGTTCTGCACGGATGGAGCGACGACGCTCCGGCCCTGGCTGGCGAAGCGGGATATCATCACGGTTCCATTTGAGAATGGCGCGGCTGAAGCGGAGATGAAACTGGCCTGGCATGACGGCCGTGTTTTCGGCGGGGCCGAGGCGGCGATCTTTCTGGCACGGCTTTTCTGGTTTACCTGGCCTTTGGCGATGATCGCGATGCTGCCGGGTTTCCGACAGCTCACCCACGCTGGCTACCGGTGGGTCGCGAGAAACCGCACCTGCCTGAACGGGGCCTGTGAGATCGACCTGAGCGAACCGGATGCACCGAAGTTGTGGGTTGGGTGGGTTGTCTTGAGCGGGCTGGTCGTTGCGGCCATCACGGGTGGGCTGGTATTTGAAATCCCGGCCTGGCTTTGGATGTGGATGATCACCGGAGCGCTCTGGGCGGGCTTTAAGTTCATGGCTTTCCGCAGTGCGGGCGGCTTGAAGCGGGTGAATCCGCTCTTCTTCGGGTGGATTGGCACGGACGCTGACGCTTTTCTCTGGAAGCGGAGCGACGTGACACCGCCCCGCATCTGGAGCTTCGCAGCGCCCTTCGGTTTTTTGGTGACCGGACTGGCCATGGTCCTCGCGGTTTTGCCTGGCATCGAAGCCCCCATCGCCACGGGGTGGATTGGTGTTCTGGCCATGCTCTGCCTTTTCCACTTCGGCGGTTTCGCGATCCTGGCCGGGCTGTGGAAACAGGTCGGCTTTCCGGTCGAACCAATCATGCAGAAGCCGTGGGCGGCGAAGACGCTGGGTGAGTTCTGGGGACCGCGTTGGAACCGGGCGTTCAGCGACTGGGCGCGTGTTCATATCTTTCGCCCCTGGGTTCGGAAGTTCGGTGTCGTTCGCGGAACGCTTGCGGGGTTCTTTGCCTCAGGCATCGCTCATGAGCTGGTGATCTCACTACCTGCGCGCGGAGGGTTCGGCTGGCCGACTTTGTATTTCTTTATTCAAGCCACAGGGCTTCTTGCGCAGCGAAAGTATCGCCCACTCCGAAATCGTGGAGTGACTCTCGCTTTGGCGCTCCTCCCGGCTCCGATCCTCTTTCACCCTGCCTTCATCGAACGGGTTTTCGCCCCCATGATGAATCTCATCACCCCCGGACACTGAATGTTCATGACTCTTGATCCATTAAGCACCGCTCTCACCCTCGCCGGCATTGCTCATTTCGGCATTCTGATTGCCAGTGCAAATGCTCCGAAGGCGCTCAACTGGAAGGAGACGCTGAAACCCCTGCCGAAGCTGATGCGCCAGATGTTCTGGGTGTACGGCTGGTTTATCGTGCTGATGATTGTCGGCTTCGGGATCATCACACTGGTTCACACGGAAACTCTTGCGACAGCAGGGACACCCATGGCGCGCTGGATGGCGGGACTGATCGCTGTTTTCTGGTTCGTCAGGCTGATGGTTCAGTTCTTCGTCTTCGACGCGAAACCGTTTCTCACCAATTGGTTTTACAAAGTCGGCTACCACGGTCTCACGGTCGTTTTCATCTTCCTCACTGCTGTCTACAGCTGGGCGGCATTTTTTCCCAATCGGTAATCTGAACCTCCAAATGACCATGACTCACAAACGAATCATCCTCGCCGGAGGCAGCGGCTTCCTGGGGCGCGCTCTTGCCGCGAAGTTGGTAAAACGCGGCGGCTACGATCCCGTCATTCTGACCCGCAGCCCGGAGAATTACAAGGGAGCCGGCCGTGCCGTCCACTGGGATGGACAAACCGTTGCTGACGAGTGGAAGATGGAGATCGACGGGGCTCACGCGGTCATCAACCTGGCGGGAAAGAATGTGAATTGCCGGCCCACAGCGCAGAACAAAAAAGAGATCCTTGAATCACGGACAGATTCTGTCCGTGTTCTCGGCGAAGCTATTCGTCTGGTGAAAACCCCGCCGCCGATCTGGATTCAGACCAGCTCGCTCGCGATCTATGGCGACGCGAAAGATCGTATCTGCGACGAAGCGGCGAAGGTGAATAACGAGTGGCCCGCCAATGTCTGTATCGCGTGGGAGGAAGAATTGGGACGAGCCCTGCTGCCCGGCATTCGCTGGGCTGTTCTGCGGATCGGTTTTGTGCTGGGAAAAGATGAGGGTGCCCTGCCGTTTCTTGCAAAGCTGGTGAAGTGCGGGCTGGGAGGAAGCATCGGGAATGGCCGGCAATGGATCAGCTGGCTGCACATCGATGACATGATCGCTCTGTTCATGGAAGCGCTCGAGAATTCGGAATTCGCCGGTGTCTATAACGCCACCAACCGGAACGCAGTGACCAACGCAGAGCTCATGAAGACGTTGCGCAAGATTCTGCACCGTCCGTGGAGCCCACCAGCGCCCGCTTTTGCTGTGAGGATTGGAGCTCCAATACTGGGTAGTGATCCGGTGATTGCTCTCACGGGACGGCGTTGTGTGTCGAAGCATCTGAATGACCACGGCTTCACTTTCAAACACCCCGATCTGGAACCCGCCCTGCACGACCTCTTTGACTAACAACCCCAAAACATAGAAAGCCATCGAACCATGAACCTGATCTTCGACAACCTCGATAAAATCCTCATCGCCGCAGCCATTGGGCAACTCATCATGGCGGGTATCAACATGAGCCTCGACAAAATGCTGGGATGGAGAAAAGAACTCAGCGGCCTGCCTCGTCTATTGCAGGAGGTCTTCACCGTTCACAAGTGGTTCATCAGTATCATCCTGATCATATTCGGCGTGATGACGATCCGGTTTGCCGGGGACATCGCCAATGCTGAATATGAAATGGCCCGCTGGTTCGCCGCCAGCATCGGATTCTTCTGGGCGATCCGAACCCTGATTCAGTGGTTCTATTACGGCTGGGACAATTGGCGCGGCAAAGCCAAGGAGACCGCCATCCACTGGATCCTGACCGTCAGCTACGGGGGCGCAGCTGTCGCCTATCTCACCGCCGCATTTCGATAACACCAATCAACGAACATCATGACTGAAGACAAGAAGCTGCTCTACAATCTGAAAGTCGTCTGTCGCTGGGCATTGGGGCTGGTCTGGATTTGGGAAGGACTCGTGCCGAAGATGCTGATGCCGACCGCCATGCAAACACGTGTGGTGGAGAATTCCGGGCTCTATTGGCCCGACCCGGCTGGCTGGCTCATGATCCTAGGCAGCGGGATGATCATTGCAGGGATTCTCATCTGCATTGGATGGCTGGAACGTCTCACGGTGCTGGCTGCAACTATGGCAATGACCCTTCTCATTGTATTGGTCGTCTGGAACAACACCTACGATTCGGTCGGTGATATGCATGGAGGCCTTGCCAAAGACTTCTGCCTCTACGCGTGCGCCTGGGTGGTTTGGAAGCTCGCACCGATTGTTCCCTCTCGGCCATGAAACCTCTCTGCGGCATGCTATCTTCCGCGGATGTCTCCCATTGAAATCATCCGCGAACATTCAAAACCTCTTGAGCCCGTTTCTACGGATGAGACACCGGTCATAAGATCACTCGACGGGATTCGCGCGGTGGTCTTCGATATTTATGGAACACTCGTGATCTCGGCTGCAGGCGACATTTCTCTAGTTCAGGAGAATGCTTCAGAGAAAGCGATGGAACAAGCAGGGGTGACGACCCCGAATGCGACAGCCCGATATCACGAACTGATCGCTGAACATCAATCCCGATCCAACAAGGCATTTCCCGAAGTGGAAATACGGGATGTGTGGCGTGATCTGGCAGGAGAAAACGTCGACATTGAAACCATTGCGGTAACCTATGAAGTCCATGCCAACCCGGTCTGGCCCATGCCTCATTGCGCTGAAGTTCTCGAAGAGCTTCACAGCCGTGGCCTGAAGCTGGGTATCGTTTCCAACGCGCAGTTTTATACACGCTACCTGTTTCCGGCCCTGCTCGACCGGGATTTGGAAGAGCTCGGTTTTGATCCTGAATTGATGATCTTTTCCTATGAAGAACTCGAGGGAAAGCCATCCCGGGCTTTATACCAAAAGCTGGCAACGAGTTTTCGGGGGCAGGGGATCGAACCGGCTGAAGTGCTGTATGTCGGGAATGATATGAAGAAGGATATCCATCCAGCGAGTCTCGAGGGATTTCAGACAGCGCTGTTTGCAGGGGATCAGCGCAGTCTCCGGCTTCACCCGGAACTTGATGCCACCCCGGACTGGGTGATCACTGACTTGATTCAGTTGATCCGGTAGGCTCTTCAAATTGCTTGAGCTTTCGGTCGAGAAAGAACGGAGCGAAGGGAAACAGCGCACAGACAAAGACGATCACGCACCATTTGAAGGAGAGTTTTTTCCCGAGCAACGCATTCAGGAGACACAGGCAGAGCGCGATAAACAAGAGACCGTGCGCCATGCCTACGATGCGCACTGCTAAAGGCATACCAGCCATGTATTTCAGCGGCATGGCAATCCCAAGCAGGATCAGGTATGAGACACCGTCGAGAATTGAGGCGAGGCGAAGTCGCCCCACAGTCGTTGAGAGGTTCATAGTGCGTTAAATCAAACGTAATCCTGCCACGGAGCCGTATGGTTCGGCCCGCTGTCATCGTTACCGCGAATCTTGACCGAACGCCAATTGGTAAGATCGAAACTCTGTTCCATCTGACCGGACCGATGCACCTTCTTTCCTGGCCAGTAGACCTGCACGTGACTTGGCACTACCCGAAAGTTAAAGGCCAGGCGGTTGATGTCTGAAAGGTTCGCATCAGATCCATGAATGGTGCGCTCCGAGAATATCAACACCTGCCCCCGTTCCATCTCCACATAATTGATCTTCGATTCATCGACCTCGTAATCAGGCTCGTAGTTCACTGCGTGGAAACCGACCTTACCGCCCAACTTCATCCAACGGATCCCTTCCTGCATGGTACCTTCCAACATTTTGAGACAACCATTAGCCCGCGTCGCCGGATCAACCGCGATCCAAACCGTCAATTGAAACAACTCTGAAAGGTCGGGGGGAATCACTGCCGGTTCAGAAAAACTTTCCTCGAACATGAAGGTACTTGCCTGATGCCATCCCACCGGGTTATTCCCCGGGGGCTTGAAGAAGATTTGGGAACGCCAGGCTTCCAGCTTCGGTCCCAACAGCTGCGCTAACCGGTCGCTGATCTTAGGATTAGCTATCATCTGCATCATCTCCGGAGTATCCAGATGGCGATCACGCTCACATACAAACCCATAAATATCGCTCGGCTCCTTCATCCGTTTCAACAGGAGATCACTGAACTCATCCATCTCCTCAGCGCTGAACACAGAAAACGGTTCAAGATATCCTTTACGGTAAAAGTCGCGAATATCTGATTCGCTCAACAGATGCTCGGGGGGAATTCCTTCCACCACCTTTGGCTCGAACGAATCCGGAAGCCGGGGGGTGCAGATCTGGTCGTGAGGAAGCTTGCGCCCAAAGCTATTTATATAGTTTTTGAACATCTCCGCCGTCCAATTCTGATACATCGAACGCAACTTGCCTTTCGGAATACACCCCACCGGAACACGAATCGACCGCGCCAGATGGAGTACGCTGACAGCAGCGCAGGAGATAACCCGAAAGGCTCTCCCGCCGGGTTTTAAAGTTTGCGGGATTTTCATAGTTTTAGAAAGGATATACGAGGCGACTTCAGTGTAAATCTGATTCGAATTCAGCAACCTCAATTCGTCGTTCCGTTGTCCGGCCTTTCGCTACAAGACGGCTGCGTTTGGTAAAGGGTAATCTCCCCGATTGTTAAGATGTTCACCCTTTTCGAAAGGTTGACTTCCTGTTAGCACATCGGAGCCTGCCTCCGTATAGAATCGCATCATGACCGAAAGGGAATACAACTCCCCTCTCCCCTCTCACCTGACCAAACAGTGGTTTGTGCTTCGACACGGACAAAGCGAGGCCAACGTGGCCGGCGTCGTGGCGAGCCAACTCACGAATGCGGAAACGGCATACGGACTGACTGAGACCGGTCGCGAGGAAGTCGTAACTTCGGTCCGCTCAGCTTTGATTGAACTACAGAAAAGTTCACCGCTTCACATTTACGCATCGCCCTTCCTCCGCACTCGCGAGACTGCAGAAATCGCAGGTGAGATTCTCGGTGTTCTCCCCGAAGTGGACCACCGCCTCATTGAGCGGGACTTTGGCGACTATGAATTACTCCCGGACCACCATTACAAAAATGTCTGGGAGGTTGACCCAATTGATCCCGGGAAGGTGCCCGGCCAGGTCGAGACGGTCTACCGTGTAGCGGAGCGAATCTGCGATCTTGTTCAGGAAGTGGACAAGCTCCCTGACATTGCCACGTGTTTACTCGTCACCCATTGCGACGTCGCAATGATACTTTCCTGCGCCTTTCAAAACCTGGATCCACGTCATCATCGCTCCCTGAGGCCAATGAAAATGGGAGAGATACGAAGATTGCTGCGACCTCCCGCTTAATAGAGGCGCTCCACTTTTAGCGGTTTTTCGTGCCTTCGACCAGTGACAATCGAATCGTAAGTTTGAGGCCCCATCTCGACCACATCTTTTCGACTCTCGTGTTGTCCTCCAATAACCGCATGCATCGATTGCAAGCCGCCCAGCCACCATCGCGTATCGGTGATATAGATGGGATCACCGACTTTGGCACGGAGCTGTTCCATCACCGCCGCGGATAACTTCACTACGGGCAGGCTTCTTTCACCTTCGAGCGGTGCTTCCGATTCTGCCTTCATAGGCATCGCCAGCGCTTCAGCAGAATCATTCTCACTCCCGTCGGATCCTTTGTAGTGTCGAATGGCATCCTTTACCGTTCCCCAGACCAATCCTGCCTGTTTCGCTTTCGGTTCCGGTTTGGTGAAGAGAGTGACGATGATACCAATCAGTGAACTGACGCTCAGCCCAAATAAAGCGCGCATGAATTTGTATTGTTTTGCACCGGCAAAAATCCCCTCACCATTATCCCTGAAATTCTCATCCATAGGCACGCCGTGGGCAATTGGGCGAATAATCTCGGGAATGAAAATGGATACCCCGATGGCAAGCAATCCGCCAACGATGGTGGCCAGAGCCGCTTTCGCTGTATACCGCCGCCAAAAGACCGAAAAGAGCAGAGCCACGACCAGAGGTGGTGTTACGGCTGCGGTCATCGCGCCGTGCGCCGCGTAGATCGTTTTGAATTGCATGAAAACCGGGACCAACGCAATGCCGAAAAGCGTAACGCCGATGGAGCTGACCCGCGCGGTGCGAAGCAATTGTTTCTCATCGGCATCCGGTTTCACCAGCGGTTTGTAGACATCATTTACCACGATGGCAGAGACAGCCGTGATTAACGTGTCAACCGTGGACATTAGAGCGGCAGTCAACGCTGCGAGGATCAGCCCGAACACACCCGGGTGTGAAAGAAATTCAGCGGTGATGTAAAAGGCCTTTTTCGGATCCATTTCAGGAAGAATTCCGGCCTGGACAAAAGATTGACCGATCCAACCGCCCGAAGCCACCACAATCGCTGCGATCGGCATCAGAATCAACGGCATCGCAATCGCTGCTTTGCGCGCTTCGCGCGTTGACTTCGTTGCCATGTAACGCATCAGGATGCCCTGATTGAGGAAGTAGAAGAAAGCCGAATTCGCCATGGCATCCTGCCAGAAAATCCCCACAGAAGGAAACGTTGGATCCTCATTAAAGTTGTTGAAAGCAAGCCGGTGCCCCCGTGGTAGATGGCCCAGAAATTCATCCACACCACCAAGGTAGTGAATACCTAGGAAAAGAAGGACGATTCCGGTGGCAAGCAACATAACCCCCTGAAACAAGTCAGTCATGATCACCGAAGTCTGCCCGCCAAAGGTCACGTAGATGGCAGAAATCCCGGCAATGAGAATCGCTGATCCCATCACGTTCCAGCCGAGGAGGTGATGAAAAACAGTTCCCATCGTGTAGAGATTGACTCCCACATAGCTGATCAAATAAACCAACACTCCCGCTGTCGCGGCGAGACGAACTTTGCGATTGAAACGCCTCTCAAAATATTCCGGCACGGTGGTGATCCGGGAAAAATAGAGAATAGGCAGCCAACCAAAAAGCAACAACGGCATCAACGCCCAGTCATTCAGATAGCTCTGGCTGGAGGCAAACCCGTAATTGTAGGCAGCCTGAGAATACTTCACGAAACTGTAGGAGCCGACCAGGGTCGCAACCAGGCTGAATGCAATCATCCACCAGGAAAATCGCTGCCCCCCGAAGAAATAATCCTTGGTTCCTTTCTGCCTGCGTCCGAACCAGGTGCCGATCACCAGGATCATGACGATATAGACGGCCATGATCCCAAAGTCGATGGGTTTGCCGATCGACTTCTCAGCCCTCTCCTCCCCGGTGAATGGGATCGCTTCCGTTTCGCTCATCGGGGCATATTGCAGGTACCCCTGAAGCACCATGAAGAACAGCATTCCGCCCAGCATCAGAACCAGATTGCGAATTCCTCTCCCCGAAAAACCAATATAACCCTGTCGTCCCGCAAAATATAACCCTACAGCGAACACCACCCCGCCGACGGCATATTGATAAACATAAGGATCCATGACGGCTTCACCCTGATCAATTGACAGGGCGAATTAAAGAACAAACTTCCCACCAGACGACATTCGAAACAGCAAAACCGATTTCACGCCACCGGTTTCGGTTTGATGAAAAGCACTTCACTTGGATCGACCCAACCCGTGCGCAGGTCCACGCGAAACCATCCCTCGCTGTTTTTCTGATGAAACCGCACTCCGGATCTTTTCCCGAACTCTTTGAGGTCGTATTGAGCCCAGGTCTTACCCCTGTCGGGTGACACAAGAAACCCGCAGTCATGAGGCGAGGCCGGAGCACAATGCGCGGCGATAAAGAAGTCATCTTCTACGATCATGACACCAATCTCATATCCGGGATTGTGCATATTGGTGTGCTTGTCGAGATTGGCCAGATCACCCGGCGCACAGTGAAAAATGCCACGATCGTAGGTCTCGCGGATCGTCTTGGGGCCATTCGCATCCGCCGCCCAGTACAGCTCGCCATCGATAAAGTGAATGCCGCCGGATTTATGACGCGAGTTGGAGTTAACCGACACCAACACCTTCCAGTCCCAGCTATCAGCGTCCTTATCGTAGGTGCCGCGCAGCCAGTGGCATTCGTTGCCAAAACCCCGATCGATATCTCCCGAACAGGCATAAAAAGCCCGTTCCGCCGGATTGTACATCACCGAGTGAATGTGTCGACAGATGACCGGATTGTTCGCGTCCCCGATCATGGTGTCCTTCTCAGGATCAATTCCCTTCTCCTGAAATTTTGGGTTTTGTCCAAAAGAATAGGCAATCTTCACCGTCTCGCCGTGGTCGGTCGAATAGTAAATATTCACCGGAGCCACCCCACCAATCACGTTCGTGTAATTCCCCCAGACCAGCATTTCCTCACCATCAATTTCCCACGTGTGAACTCCATCCAGCGAATGATAATAATGCCCCGGCTTCTCAGGATCTTTCGGGGTATGCTCAATGTAATCCTTCCCTTCCAGATCCTTCACCACGATCTGACGATGAGTTTTGAGATTGTCCGTGCTCAGATACAACTTCGCTTCAGTCGAAAAAAGAATGTTCCCGTTCCCGAGGATACAGCTGAAATTGACCTTGTCGGCCCCCGGGAATTCCAGGCTGTGCGGCCACGTTTTGCCGTTGTCTTCAGAGAGCAGGACTTTGTCAGCCGTGCGGGCAAACGCCTTGTTGTCGCGATGGGAATCGATATACGGACCGTCCACCGGGGCGAGGCGATACCAGAAATGATCTGTTTCACCCGTTCCATCAGACGCTGCCTTGAGATCAATCAAACCCGGTAGCGAAATACTCCCGGCGGAGGCCACCGCAGTGGCTTTAGAAATAAAATGGCGGCGGGAATAGTTGGAGGTGGAATCGGGTTTCATGCTCAAGTAACCGATTTTCTACCGAAATTGACCAGTTGGATTGTTGGCGCAATCTCGCCGCCTGAACAGATCCTTCATCCCTGATTGCGGCTCAAATTGGCTTGTCGAAATCACCGGCTTTGATTTCATTTGCTTATGGCTTCAATAGGAATGCGCGCCCTCACTCTATTTGCATTTTCTTATCTTACGTTGGCGCAGATTTCAGCTACCCCTTTGGTCAAAAACGGAAAACCGGTTGGTGAATTCGTTATCGCCCCAAATGATTCCCAGGCAGAAACTTTTGCGACGACTGACGTCTGTGATTGGATCGAAAAAATCACCGGTGCCCGTATTCCGATCGTAAATAAAGCGGGTGACACAACCGGGGTGAAGGTTTTTGTGGGAACTCAATTTGCAGCGGCTTACCCGGATGACCTTGAACGGTTGAAGGGGAACGATGGATTCGCCGTTCGTGAAAAGGACGGCAATGTCTACGTTTTTGGCAGTCGCCCAAGAGGGACGATCTATGGGATGTATGAATTTCTGCAACGAAACACAGATCTGATTTTCTCCCGCCCGCACGACGATTTCGGAACTGTTTTCGGGAAGACCTCAGATCTCAATTTGACTGAGACTGACTTCATTGAAATTCCTGTTTTTCTGAATCGCCGCTTCGGACCGGGCTGGCCGGCCCATCGTGGCACAGGTCTATGGTTGTTGCGAAACCGGGATAACACGCGCGACGTCCGGGCCAATTACGACGGTTTCCTCGATCTTGATCAAATCGAACCTTTCGGGACCAACTTTGCGGTCCCTATCGACAAATACGCGGAAGAGCATCCCGAATATTTCGGCTACAACCCGATCACAAAGTCCCGTCGTTTTGTGAAACACGGTGAGGGCACGATGTGTCTGACCGTCCCGGGGCTTCCGGCGATTTGGGCTCGCGGTTTGGCCGAAAAGGTGGCGGCTCACGAAAAACGGTGGGGCCGGAAAGTTGAGCATGTTCGGCTGGGCCCGGGTGACAATTGGTTTTGCTGTCAGTGTGACAAATGCGTGGCTCCACTGCACTTACCAGACGGCTCCACTCTGGAATGCAAAGATCCGGATTCGATCAAAGATCCGTTGTTTCGATCGACTCAGATCATGATGTTCATCAATGAAGCGATGGATACCTGGAAGACGTTGCGTCCCGAAATTCCGATTCATGTCCTGGCTTACATTCATTTTGCTGAGCCTCCCAAAGTAGCGGTGCATCCTGATTTAGGGATTTGGTATGCCCCCTATCCCACGAATAACATGCACTACCCGCTGCTTGATCCCCGGCAGCCTGAGCCATGGGGCCGACGTTTCAAACAATGGCTGACGATGAATGACCGGCTCGGTTTTTATGAATACTTCGATGCCAAGCCTTCACCGGAAGGGTATTACGCAGCTGCCAATTTGCGGGAAGTCATAAAACTTCCAGATCACAAAAACGCCCTCATTTACACGGAGATGACCAATGATTTTGGCACCGGCGGTATTGGCAACGGCGCTTTAGGCTGGGATGTGGCGCAGATGAACTACTGGGTTCTGATTCGGCTTTTCTGGGATCCAACTCAGGATGTTGACGAACTCTATCATTACTACATTGATCGCACTTATCGCGAAGCAGCTCCACAAATGCAGGCCTACTTTGAGCTGATCAAATCGAGTTGGATGGATCCAGAGAACACAACCGTCACGGCCTGCCACGCCAGCATTGCCGGAGTTTACAAAGGAATGATCATCGACCAGGGATTGGAGAAAGAATGCCTGAGGTTATTGAAGGAAGGGGAAGCCGCTGCGAAACACCCTGAATCAAAAATCATGATTCGAAGGATGCGGGAGCAGTATGAAGGATTCTCGAAAGATCTGGTCCGGTTGACCGTTGCGAACATTGATGAGATTCGCGGCCAATCAGGGGATTTTGATTCCATCCAGTGGGAAAAACCCGACGTCTGCGACGATTTTAAACTGACCTCGCGCGACGGGAATTCCATAGACGCTCCCTATCAGACGAAACTGCAAGCCGTCCGCGATGGAAACAAGTTCGTATTGCGATTCCAAATGGAAGCTCCCTCCGCCAGCTCTGAAAATGCACTTCCTCCTCGACCCGACAAAGAAATTTGGCCTGAAGGTGATCATGTCGAATTCTGGCTGTTACGTGGAAACGATCAGTATGTGTTTTCCTTCAATTCCAAGGGTACCAAATACGATGCGAAAAACCTGGATCGGAACTGGGACTCTCAATGGGATCTAAAGGTGCGAGAAAGTGAAGAAGGATGGGAAGCCATTGCTTCGATTCCACTCTCCACCTTCGATTTCAAATCAGGTGAAGAATCCGCTTTCAAATGGTCCTGCCACCGGGAGGTGAAACTGCCAGATCAGGAATCCACACACATTTCCTATCAAGGGCATCCGCTCTACTACCGCAAATTTCCTATCCTCATCGAATGAAAGATCACATTCCCAATCTCAAAATCGTAATTCTTTTGGTAGCGACGTTAGGGAGTTCGTCCCTCGTCGATGCACAAACGATTATTGATCAGACAGATCCAATTTCGGTTTCTGATGGTCCAGTAACGCTGGATGACCTCAAAATTGAGCCAGCCACAAAGTACACACTCACGATCGAGGCTGGCTTTGAAGGCACTGCGGAATCGATCGAAGAGAATTCCCGCTTTGCCATCTTGAATCAACCGGGAAAGTTCAATCCACTCCTTCCTTCCCACGAAATTAAATTTTTCGATGCCGCCAACAAACCAGTGGGAACGTCTCTCCGATTCGGGCATCCCTTCAGAAATACCCGGCTCTACACGAATATTTTCTACTCACCGCAGAGCGCTGCTTCAGCCCGTATTATTCTGAAGTCGGGTAGCGAAAGCCTGCTGAAGGTAACGCGGATATCATTCGCCAAAACACCGGATGAGAAGGCGTTGAACTCCAACCCCGGCTTTCAACTCGGGAAGCATAATTATTCCGGTTGGAAAAACATCGCTTCCGGGGGCGAATTGATTGAGCAGAACGGAAACGCGGTTCTCGACACCAAATATGGATCAACCGGTGAAATGATTCCGCTTACCGAATCCGGCACTTACGGATTTTCTGCCCTGGCCACCCCGAACGGCCACAACTCGACGGTGATCATTCGCGTGTATGATGCCGACGGGAAGGAACTGATGCGCAGCGCCACCCGAAAATACGGCCCACTCACCTATTTTGTGCCTCCCAAAGAAGCAGTGGCGGCATCTTTCCTTGTTTACAGCTGCCTGCTCGAAGAAGTGCGATTGATCAGGGTCGGTGACGAAGATGCAATCAAAGAGTTCCTCTAGCATCCAAAGAGTTCCTCTAGCATCCAATCACCACCTCAACCTCCTTGGAGAGGGGGGAAAGTGGAGCCATCTGTCGGACTCGAACCGACGACCTGCAGATTACAAATCAGCGAGTCCCTTTGTCATCGTGTGTCTTGCAATGTCCTTCAGTGCCATCTTAAACCGTTGATTAACAAGACCTTTATCCGATTTCACAAATAATTCAAGAAGGTGCTGGTTGACATTCAGGGCGATCACGGACATCTAAAGTGTTACACGGAGTTACTACTCTGATCAAAAGGGCAAAATCACAGCCGGCCTCACCTTAAATCGGAAGACAGGAAAGGAGCCAGGAGACAAACGATGAAGAATACACCCAAGATCAGAGCCCTTCCGTTATCGGAGAAGGAATATCCGGATGAAAACTGGACCTTTGTGAAAGAAGATGTCGCCCGGGAGATCACTGACAAACAGTGTGCTCAGGAAGCGTTCTTCTATGAAGGAGCCAGACAACTATTCTGCGGAGATTATCAGAATAAGGAGTTGAGAAGCTGATCAAATCGGAGAGGGCCAAGTATCAGCAACTGGTGAAGCACGAGAAACGCGGCAAGAAAAAGACAATGGAGCAGATGTTCCGGGATCTGGCGGTCTATCGGGATTGAGGGGGCTCAAGACGCTGTTCGTTTCCCTGCAACGCCCACATCCCGCCTTTTCCCAAACCGCCATTCTCCCGGGCGACTTCTTTGCGCACGTCATCAAAGGCATTCCCTGCGAGCATCATCACGTGGAAGCGATCAAACACTTTTTTTTGCGTTGCGCAGATGTGCATCGACTCCGCTCCTGAACGCGGGGCTCATGCCCATGGCAACCTCGGCGATCGACTCCGGGGAGCCTTGAAAGGCAGTGAGTTGGACTGCAAAGGCCTTGATGGTCGCAGCGTCTTTCCAGGGCGTCATGAACAGGAGTCGGCCGCTCTCCAGATCGGTAACGTTGGTCACATAGTCGTGGCCCTTTTTAGGGCTGGTTTCTGCAATCAGTTTCCACACAAATCAGCGAAGACCCAGATTTACCGATCAGTTTAGAGCAGACGCCATAGCTCTGGTAGAAAGCGGCCATTCTGTTGAGGAAGTCTCACGCGAGCTGGATATCGAAACGAGTTGTCTTTATGCTTGGATTGCGACCGCTCCCAATGCGCTTACAGGCAAGCTGTGGGGAATTGACTCGACAAGTGTCAAAGTTCACAAACATGCCTTTGGTGGTCCCCGAAGGCCCTGATGGTCAATTGATTGGAAAATCCAGAGGCGGAGTCAACACTAAAATTCACGCGCTCGTTGACGGGAAAGGACGAATGCTTCGCTTGCTTGGCACTTTGGAAATCGCCATGACTTGATCGGTGCGTTTGGCTTGGTCGATGGCTTTTCGGATGCGACGATTCTCGCCGACAAAGCCTACGACCCAGACGAGTTTCGCACATTCCTCAGGGAGTGCGGATTGAAAGCATGTATCCCGCCAAAGTCGAATCGCTCCATTCAAATTCCCTATCATAAAGGGCACTCCAAACACCGCCATCACGTCGAAAATTTCTTCCAGCGAATCAAAGAAAAGCGGCGATCGCAACTCGATACGAAAAACTCGCTTCACGATTTTTCGACCTCGTCACGCTCGCCTCAATCTGCGATTGGCTCCAAAATTGAGGTTTTCAAACACACCCGAGTAATTTTCAGGTAAATAGGGAATTCCCCTTGATCAACGATTGGATGAAAACACCGCGCCGCAGTTCCTCTTCTGGAGGCTTTGCGCTGTGAAGACCTAGAATTTTGCCGTCATTGGTGAGAATTGGTCCACCAGAATATCCAGCAAATGTTTCCATATTGTAATAAATTCTCCCATCTTCTTCCCTGTCGAGCCTGCCAAGTTGAACCGCGCCTATGTTTCGGCTTGAGCCAAAAAGGCCGACCAATGAAGCGCCCTTGATAGGGATGTGTTGCGCAAGCTGAGGAAATGGAAGATTTTCGAAACGAAATTCTTCGAAGTCACTCAGATTGTCCGTGAAAGATGCAACTGTGAAATCAAACTCCGATCTAGGAGAGGTATGCAGAATCTCCTTTAGCTTCAGCCCCTTGTTTTTGGTCCATTTCGGGAACGCAAAAGCCTTTGCTAAAGGTGATGCAGGTGGGGTTCCCTTCCATTCATTGTCGTCTTCGCTTATAACATGCGCATTGGTCACAGCATGCCATGAGTCATCGTCCTCGAGGTTCAGACTTCCTCCTCTGATTAAAAATCCAGATCCCAATGGATCACCAGTAAGCCGCTCAATTGCGATCCTGTAAGTCCTTATCATTGATGAGGCACTCAGCATCAGATCCTCTGTTAGGTCTAAATGGAAAAGTAGATTACCCTGCCGATCCTGATGTCCCGGCAATGGCTGGACAATTTCTAAACTTGGTTCAACTGTTCGCCTCAAGTAAAGCGAAGCCAGAATGCTTCCTTTTGTCAGGTCTTCTTGGTCCTGGCTCCATTCATCTTCAATATCTCTGACCAGTTTAGCGTACTCAAACGTGTCGACCGAAGATTTCTCCAAAAGCTGATCCGTAAACTTGAGCGCTGAATCTTTCTTTCCAATTTTCAAAGCGCTTCGTACGCCCAAAGAAAGCTGTTTTACACTTCGTTCGTATGCGGGGGTTTCTTTGATTGCTGAAATAATCTCTGCGCAAAGTTTACGATTGCTCGGGATCTCGCTTGGGCGCCTTAAATTATTTCGCTCCAAAAAACCAGATACACCAAATCGTCCCTCTAACTCTTCATGCGACGAGCCGCTTCCTAGTTTTGATATTGCCTCAGAAAGAATTCCATCGTTCAGCCTTCCCGAGATACGTTGTCCTGTTTCAGAAAGAAACTGACTCAAATTCTCAGAGTCAGTTGAATACCCTCCTCGGATCAAGTTGCTCGAGATTTCAACCAATTCATTTTCGGGTAAAACGGCCCCTTCATTCCGAATTTTCTGGCCAAGCTGACTCAGAGTGTCCTCAACGCCGCCGGGTAGCTGCTCATCAACCTTTGAGCGGAGCTTTTGCCCCCAACCTTTAAGGGTTTGCCTCATCTCTGGAACGGACCGCCTAGAGACGGTTTGTCAGTATCTTCAGTTGGTGGGCGATCTTGCGTTTCGCCAGATACTTGTGCGCACTGTGTTTCCAAACTCCAGGAGTCGTTACAATCTCATCCTCAACGACTTTTTTGCCGTTCTCTCTATATTCTTGCCTTAACCCCATATCCAGCGAAACAACGTCTCCCCAAGCAGAAAAATTATGCCAACCACTAATTTTTCCAGAGGGATAGGCATAATCTCGTTGATACGGAGGTTTGAAATGATTGTAAACTTCACTAATTCCGAGAGGAGAACCAATTGTAACGAACCCGCCTATTCCTGGACACTCATTCACATTTTTCAAGCAGTCGTATGCCATCACTGTACCCAGACTGTGACCAACGACGACATGCAATCCATCTGCGGGGCGATCCTTAATCAATTGCTCAACAAAACGTTTGCGTATAGCCGACTGAATCTTCACTTTAGGTCCCGGCCGGGGCGAAAATTCAACATTAAAAAGGTAATGGTGAACATCTTTGAGTAATCGAGCAATTGCGATTTTTTCGAATCCCGAAGGCAACGGTAATGCTTGAAATCCGCCCCCTGGTTGCTGCGCGAGAGGTTGGTAAACACCCTCTTTGAGGTCTTCATCGCGGAGCTGCCACTTTTTCAATAATGCTTCGACAAACCGCCGCTCATCACCTTCGAGTTCTTTGAACCAATCGGAAATGCCTTCCTCATCCTCGGGAGTGGTTTTTACTTCTGCCCCCTCATTTTGCGGCCCTTGGTCCTTTAAGGGAGATGCATAAAGAAAATCAGCCCAATAAACCATAGATGAAGTCACGCCCGAAGAGTCAAGGTTGAAACCTCCTGCCGAAAGGCTATTTTTCCAGATCCTGGTCAGAACTTTCTCTTCCGGCTTATTTAGCATTCCGTGAATAAACGTTATGTGAGGCATTTTTGATAGTTTAGAAGTGGAGTTAGTTTTGCGAGTAACTAATACTGATTGGAATTCCCTTTTTCAAGGAATTCTTATCAGTACGTCGGACCTAGCGGGATTGAGGGGAAGAAAGGGTGAAATCTTGTCTTCATGTAGAGATTTGGCCATGAAAACTAGCTGGAGTCATGGCTGTGAGCCGCGGATCTACTGGTCCGCTCTGAAATGGTGGGGGGTTCGGTCGAGAAATCGAGGGGTCTGGACACAGGGGAGCTTCAGCTTTCCCCGGAAGCTGTTTTCGCTATGCGAAAAGATGCCCCGTCAGCCCACGGAGAACGTGGGAACGTCTGCGAGTTCGCGTGGGTCGTCTCCATCGAGAACGAGGGTGTAGCCATCGTCCAGCGGCAGCTCAGGCGCATTCCATTCGGCCGGTGTGTCCTGCCATCAATCTTCAGGTGGCGGATCTGTCTGATCGCTCCAGCTCCAGTGGATCGGAACATCCAGAGGCTCCATCGTCTCGATGTCATACGGAGGATCGGGAGGCGGCGGCAGCAAGATGATGCCTTCCCATAACCCGTGCAGGAGGAGAAAAAACTCGATCTCCTCCTTCTTGACAATGGTGCCGACATTTTTCATTTCACCTTTGCAGCAGGGGCACCGCTGCGGGTCTTCTCCCCAGGGCTTCAGGATCAGATCGCGCCAGAGCAGCCTCAAGGCACGGTGGCTTTTGGGTTCAGGGCGGGAAAGATGAAGAGGGGCTCGGGTTGACGCATGGGTTGTTTGCGTTCTTCAACATTCAGCTGCGGGGCCATCAGCGGAGGGCGGACCGAGTGTTTGAAGTCCCATCCCCGCCTCTTGTTGGAGTAGCGGCCATAGTAGCGAATGGTCTGTTGGCTTTCGGGGGGATGTGTTCCACCGACAGCGCATGGAATGACAAAACGAAAGAGAGTGTAGCAATTGTCAGAACGACAACTCCCGAAATCCATGAAAGCCATTTCATAGGGATACCCCCTTCTCTGTGCAGATGGAGTCGGACACGGACAGACCATCAGGTGTCCTGCGAAAAATTTGACCATGAGGTATGTGGCCGTCCTGACTGACAGTCTCAAAGGCGGCGGCGCGAAGTTGCGCATGACTTGATCAAAGTTGGTTTCGACAAAGTCGAATGGATTGGTTTTGCATCTTCCTGGTGCCGGGACAGACCCGCCGTGGTGAGAATTTGCGTCCAGATGCGCTCACGAAAGAACTGCCCCGGCATTTGGAATATGTTTGCTGGATTACAACTTCTCACAGCCCAATCAGCGATCCAAAGGCAATTCAGGACTTCGTAAGCGTTACAACACTCTCGATTGCAGTCGAGTCACAGAAGTTGCAACTCGTTTATAGAGAAAATGGAGCCATCTGTCGGACTCGAACCGACGACCTGCAGATTACAAATCAGCTGCTCTACCAGCTGAGCTAAGATGGCTTTTGCCTCAGCGGATTTGCTGAGGCGAGGCGAATTGTAGTTCGTCCCTGACGTCTTGCAACTTGAATTCAATCAAGCTGCGACACTTTTTGGCACCATGAAATTGAGCAGTTGCCCGAGCTTTTCTCGCATGTCGGAGCGGTGCACGATCAAATCCACCAAGCCATGTTCCATCATGAATTCCGCCGTCTGGAATCCCGGAGGCAAATTCTGGTGTGTCGTCTCTTTCACGACGCGCGGTCCGGCAAATCCAATCATGCACTTTGGCTCGGCAATAATCACATCACCCAGGGTCGCAAAACTTGCGGTGACACCTCCCGTCGTCGGATGGGTTAACACCGCAATATAAGGCAAGCCGGCTTCTGCGTGGCGTGCCAGAGCACCGCTCGTTTTTGCCATTTGCATCAAACTCAAAATCCCCTCGTGCATTCGGGCACCACCTGAAGCACATACTATCACTGCTCCACGCTTTTCGGCCGTGGCGAGTTCAATTCCTCGAGTCACTTTTTCTCCAACCACCGATCCCATACTTGCCCCGAGAAAACGGAAATCCATCACTGAAATTGTCACCGGAGCATCACAAATGGTCCCTTTACCGGAAAGCGCGGCGTCTCTCAGCCCGGTCTTGTGCTGATAGTTCTTAATTTTCTCGCCATAGCTTTTAAAGCCCAGCGGGTTGACGGATTCTAGACCGGCATCAATTTCCTCAAACGAATCGGGATCCAACAACAGATCGATACGCTCCCGGGAAGTCAGTGTGAAATGGTGCTCGCACTTCGGACACACCCGATGCCGTTGCTGCAGATCAACCTCATGGTTGGTCGTACCGCAAGACGGGCACTTGTGCCACAATCCCTCGGGGATATCTGTTTTCTTCTTACCGAGCTTTAAAGATGGTCTTTTAAAAATTCCCATATCGCTAATTTGGTGTTTCGAGAGCTGTAAACGTACTCAGGATGCCCCTCGACACAACCAAATTACCGCTCAGCCTCGAAGTACGGTGATGACACCTACCTCTGCCACCTCCGTAGATTCCTTCAAAACACGGGCGCATTCCGAGGCTGTGGCCCCTGTGGTGAGAACGTCATCCACCAACAATACCCCTCTGCCCTTCAGCTTTGCTGCAACTTGACGAAACCTCGCCAGGGCAAACGCTCCCTGCAAATTCGAAAGCCTTTGGTCCCGGTCCAGACCGGCCTGTCTCGGGGTATGTCGAACCCTGCGGATCGCATTCAAAACCGAAAACCGGTCGCGGTTTCGACCTCGAAGAACCCGACACAACTCCATCGCCTGATTAAATCCCCGATCACGAAATCGACGTCGATGCAGCGGAACCGGTACTAAAACCCATGTTTTTTCGGCAATCCGCTCATCTGAAAGCGCAGCTTCCATCATTCGCCCAAACAACCGGACCAGATGAATTTTCCGCTCGTATTTGTATCGATGCATCAGCCTGCGGGCCAATCCGTGGGCCGAATATCCTCCCACCGCAAAGTCGAACGCCAGTTTTCGATCCGCGCAGTTTGAACACCTGAAGTCACGCTCCAGCTTCCCTGTGAATGCCTGACCGCAAACCCGGCAATAGGGTTTAACAATGGACTCCAACCCGGGGCCACAATCTTCGCAGATTGGCATGATGTTCCGGTCCCCGGAAATCGGGACATCACAACCGGGACAGGAATTGGGATAGAGCAAATTCGCAGCGCTATCCACCGTTCTATTAAACCGGTCCCGATACCATCGATCAGCCATTGTTCCGGTAATCTTCGAAGGCGTCGCGATTTTTTGCCGCCCGGTATTTCAACCACATCCAAATCAATATTCCTGAGAACGTCACGACCAGAGCTGAGTTCAGTCCGCTTCGCAGGCTGTCGCCATACCACGGAATTTTCTCCCACAAGGTCAACACCGTATCCCCCCCGCCTTCTCCTTTGATCGCCTTTATCACATTCTTTGCCTCTTTGCTGAGCTGGGTGAACGGACTGAAGAACTTGATCCCGAACACCCAGCCGGCATGAAGCCCAATCCCCAACCACAGCGATTTTGTCTTCAACCGTGAATACCCAAGAATCCAGCCCACCGCGAACAACACGGTGAACTCAGCCAGAAAGAACGCGGGATTCCCGAACTGGCCGAAGATTTGACCCATGATCCAGAACCCGGATGTCCAATCGATCTCCATTGTTTTCAAGATCGTCTCAAAAGCCTTGGTTTTAGGTGGCTGAAGAAAATGTACAAAAGCGAAGAACACACTTAGAAATATCAGCGAAGCTTTGGCTGAGGCGGTTCGCAAAATGAGAGCCATCAAGGCGCCCCGAAAGATGAATTCCTCCAGCAATGCCACCGCAATTGCAGAGCTCAGAGCGTTCACAATGATTCTTGAGAGCGCTTTACCGGGATCTCTCGGATCATAAACTCCAGCCTGGGTGTAAATATAACCGAGGAGCAACAAGGTCCCGCACGCTACAAAGAACCCCAACAAAAGGTGAATCCAGCGTCGCGGGTTTTTCTCCAACAGCAGAAAGCCGCGCTGGTCCTTCTCCGGTTGATCCTTGCGGATCCATCTAATCGTGGGCCAAAGGAGTAGAACGGCGGCCAAAGTGAGCGCCCTGTTGAAATAACGCGCAAACGTCGCCCGCTCCATCGAGTCGTGAATACTGTCGAGCCAACCGCCCTTCAGCGTCTCTGCTTCAACGATTTTCTGGCCAACACTGTAAACAACCGGCGACAACAGCGCTCCAAGGATGATGGTGCCCAAAACAAAGATTGCGATCTTTGTGGCGGTTGATTTGAAAAAGTTACTCATCAATGGCAAACCTATGACATGACAAGGCACGAATGGCGAGATCGAACTGAAGACGGTGAACTGTTGTATCACCGCGCCAGCCAGCATGCTGGAAGTTGGCGGTTCCAGTCCAAATTAAAGAAGGAAACTCAATGGACTTACTACGATCCGGACGAGTTCCCCATGGAATCGCTGAAATCATTTCGCGAAGTTCTCTTCAACAAACATCTCCGCCGTCGGGTCCATATGGATCACCTCGAACACATCGATGCAATTATCGAAAAGCGGGAGAAAGCCGAAGCCGCTGCTGCGGAAGAAGAATCTGTGGACAGCGAATAATCTAAGAGAACGGGCTCAATTTTCGGCATTCTCTCTTGACCTTCTCCCCTGAATTGGTGAAGTGATGGGTATGCAGAAAATCCGTTTTGAAGAAGCGATCAAAATTATCCGTGAACGTGACAAACGTTTCGATATGGATGCGTATCTGTTTCTTCGGGATGCGCTCGACTTCACCGTCAAAGAACTGCGCAGCGATGAGATCGAAGAGCATCGCCATGTCTCCGGACCCGAGCTGCTGGCCGGAGCTAAGGATTATGCCCTGAAAGAATACGGTCCAATGGCTCTGACCGTATTGGAATCATGGGGGGTTCACACAGGCAATGACATTGGGGCAATGGTCTTCCAACTGATTGACGTCGGAGCCTTCGGGAAGTCGCCTGACGATTCACCGGAAGATTTCATGGACGTGATCGATTTGGAAAAAGATCTGACTGAACCGTTCCGGCCGAAGAAAACCGATGAGTTGCCTGTGCCAAAGCGCCAGAATCAACCCGCGACCTCCAAGGAGATTTGAGCAACGACGAAATTTCTTTTCCCAGAACTTCCGCTCAAGTCTGGACGCTCGAAAACGGGCTGGAAATCATCATCAAAGAAGACCACGCCGCACCGGTGGTGAGTCTTCAGGCATGGGTGAAAACCGGTTCCATCCATGAAGATGACTGGATGGGCGCCGGGATGTCCCACTTCCTCGAACACATGCTGTTCAAGGGCACCTCGCGCCACAATGCATCGGAAATTGCTCAAACCGTTCAAGCTGCCGGCGGTTATGTGAACGCCTACACCTCTTTTGATCGCACCGTCTACTGGATCGACGCCCCTTCAGACGGATTCGAGACTTGTCTGGATGTGTTGTGCAGTGTTATCGGAGATTCACAACTGCCTGAAGATGAATTCGAGCGCGAACAGGAAGTTATTCGCCGGGAATTCGCTATGGGGGAAGACAATCCGGCTTCCGTCTTGTCCAAGCTGCTCTTTCGCACCGCTTTTGCGGAGCATCCCTGCCGACACCCTGTCATCGGGCACCTCGATCTCTTCAATCAATTGAAGCGCGACGATCTGGCCGCCTATTACAGAAAACGTTACTCGCCGGACAATATGTTCCTCGTCATCGCCGGCGATGTGGATTCTGATGAGACGCGCAAGTTGATCGAGACTCATCTCGGAAAACTGGAACGCCAGCGGCATGAGCCCATTGTATTGCCCGAAGAACCCCGCCAATTGGGACCACGCGTTCTTGCAGAGGAATTTCCCACCGACATCAGCCGGACACAGTTGGCCTGGAGAATCCCCAACGTATCACACCCGGATATGCCGGCTCTTGATTTGCTGGCTTCAATCGCCGGCGGCGGGCGCACCTCCCGTCTCTTCAGGGAAGTAAGGGAGAATCAACAACTGGCTCACTCAATCTCCGCCTACGCATACACACCGGCGCATGAGGGACTGTTCATTGTCAGTATCGATTGCGATCCGGACAAACGGCAGGCCGCCCGGAAATCGGCGATCGAAGAGATTCAAAAGATCGCTCAAGGCGGAGTCACCGCAGATGAACTCGCTAAAGTAAAACGTCAGGGGCTCAGTTCACAGTTTTCAACCCTGACAACAGTGCGAGGTCAGGCATCGGATCTCGGATCCAACTGGATCACCGCGCGCAACCTCGATTTCACAGCAGATTACGTTGATCAGCTCCAGACCGTCACCTGCGAAGACATTTCCAATGTTGCGAAAAAATATCTCACCCCCTTTGCACTCACCGATGTTTCTCTGAATCCTACCGGAACCGTAGAGAAACCGGCCGATACCCGCAAAGCCGAGCGTTCAGACGACATCAGGAAGATTGTGCTTCCAAGCGGGCTTACCGTTTTATTGCTGTCTGATACCCGGGTGCCCTACGTTCAGGCGACCGGGCAATTCCGCGGTGGATTGCTGGCGGAAAATTCCGCACAGAACGGTATCACCCGCCTTACCGCGCGTCTTCTAACCAAAGACACCCTCAAGCGCAGTGCCGATTCCCTCGCAGAACTGGTGGAATCCGTTGGCGGCGGCATCTCTGCCAGCTATGGCAACAACACCTTTGGTGTCGGCATCGGAGCCATGCGCCCCGATTTGGAAATGACCATCGATCTGCTCGGTGAAACACTACTGGAGCCGACTTTTCTGCCCGAAACCGTTGAGCGCGAACAACAATTCCAGATCGCCGGTATCCGTTCAGAGGCAGACCGCCCCTTCACCGTAGCCATGCAGCGGCTGCGCAAAGAAATCTACGGGGAACACCCCTATGGTCTCACTTCCAGCGGCACAGAAGAATCCGTTCTCGCGCTGATCCCCAACGAGCTGGAGAAATTCCGCAGCAATTTCGTCCGTGGAGGAAACGGAGTTGTCGCCGTCTTTGGCGATCTCGATTTATCTAAAGCTGAAGACCTTGTCCGTGAGCGCTTCGCGACCATGACCGAAGGCGACCGCGCGTTCACCAGCCCGGTTTCCCCGGCCATGCCGAAGGAGAACAGCTACGGCCAGATTGTTACCGAAACCCACGATAAGGAACAAGCCATCCTCCTCATTGGATATCGGATCTGCGATCTCATGCATGAAGACAGCGCTCCGTTGGAGTTGATCGACGAAGCCTGCTCCGACATGGCATCCCGCATGTTTATTCGCATCCGCGAAGAACTGGGCCTCGCTTACTCAGTCGGGGCGACCCGTATCCTCGGTCTTGAACCGGGATGCCTTATCTTTTACGTCGCCACAGATCCCGAGAAACTCGATCTTGTACAATCGGAGATGATCGATGAGATCCAGAAAATGGTCGACGACGGGTTGGACGAAGAAGAGTTCAACCGCGCCAAAGCCAGCTGGCTCGGCCAGGAGATCATGAATCTCCAGGGTGTGAAGCAACTGGCCTCAACCACGACGATCGATGAGCTCGTCGGTCTCGGGTGGGACAACTACCGCAAAGCTCCTGATGAAATGCGTGCGGTGACACTTGATCAGGTGAAAGCCGTCGCGAAGAAATACTTCCGCGATGACAATCGTGTTATCGTCCGGCTGACGACTGAGTCAGGGAAGTAATGACCTGAGAGCGAGGCCACACCCCGTTCAGTCGATTCGGCAATGGTCCAATGCGGCGCATTGAAAAAAGATTGATCAAAAACGATCGAAACGACAACGTTTACAGATCATTATGGCAGATCTGGCAGACGGTGAATCAACAGAAATGAAGGGCTCCGGAGCGAAGCCCTATCTTTTAAAGAACACGGGTGGCGTTTACTCCTGCTCCTGCCCCGCATGGCGAAATCAGTCCGCACCGATCGAACGCCGAACCTGCAAACATCTTCGCAAGCTACGGGGAGAAGACGCAGAAAAAGAGCGTCTTGGCGGTGAGCTGCCGCAACGCGCCAAGTCGACCGGAGCCAAAGAGGATGCCCCGCCACTTCTGCTGGCTCATTCTTGGGACAACTTCATCGATCTCAAAGGATGGTGGATCAGCGAGAAACTTGATGGCGTTCGAGCCTATTGGGACGGCAACCGCTTTCTCTCCCGGCTCGGCAATGTCTATCATGCGCCCGATTGGTTCATCGACGGCTTACCTTCCGAGCCTCTCGATGGCGAGCTTTGGCTTGATCGACAGGCCTTTCAAAAAACGGTGAGTATCGTGCGGCGGCAGGATAAAAGTGATCACTGGAAAGAAATCCGCTACGTGGTCTTCGATGCCCCTTCCCACGGCGGCGGGTTCGAGGAGAGAATCGAACACCTCAAAGGGATCGTTTCAAAATCAGCGCTGCCTCATGTCGAATTCCTCGATCACACCATCTGTGAAGGAACTGAACATCTGGAAACAGAACTGGCCCGGGTCGAGGAACTCGGCGGAGAAGGCCTCATGCTTCGCCAACCCCAATCGAGTTACGAAGTCGGCAGATCCACCACCCTGCTCAAAGTAAAAACATTTCATGACGCAGAAGCCATCGTCCAGGCGCATGCACCCGGGAAAGGGAAACACAAAGGGCGAATGGGAGCCCTAAACGTCTGCCTCCCTGACGGCACTCAGTTTTCTGTCGGGACCGGATTTTCAGACCGCCAACGGGAAAACCCGCCCGCAGTCGGCAGCGTCATCATGTTCCGCTATCAGGAGATGTCCAACGCCGGCGTCCCGCGGTTCCCATCATTTGTCAGGGTCGTGACCGATGAGAAAGCCGCCGCTGTCCTGGCTTCCGCAAAGCAAAGCCCTCCCCAACCGGCAGCCAAAGCGGAAACACCCACAGCCGGCCCCCCTTCGGAAAACGCCCGCTATTTTGAGTACGAAGATGAGAAATCCAGCAAGTTCTGGGAAGTCGCAATCAATGACGTGACAGTGACCGTTCGCTACGGGCGAATTGGCACCGACGGCACCTCAAAAGCCAAAGATCTGGCGAGCGAAGCCGCTGCGGAGAAACATCTAGAGAAACTGGTGAGTCAGAAAACCGGTAAAGGCTACGAAGAGAAGCCCTGAGTCAACTCAAAGCCCGAATTCACCAAAAACCTGTCTTTAAGCCCACTTCCAAATTTGGATATGGCTAAAAATGTGGATGGAAGGTCACATCCGATTTCGAACATGAGCTAAAATCAAGATTTAAGCTCATATGCAATTTTAGATATGAGCTAACATCATCATTTAAGCCCACTTCCAAATTTGAACATGAGCTAACATTGCGATTTAAGCTCATGTTCGAAATCGGATGTGAGCTAACACGGCGATTTAAGCTCACTTCTAAATTCGGCCCCTACCAATCACGACGATTGATGGTCACTCCTGAAATTGAAGACGTGCTAACACGATGATTTAGGCCCACTTCCAGATTCGCAGACCAACAAAAACGCCCCTCCTCGCCATAAGTGACGAAAAGGGGCGGTAAAGATTTTCGATCCAGATCGTTAAATCTGTCAGGAAACGGCTTCGATTAAAGCGCTGCCTTAACGATGTCTGCGAAGCTCTCTGGATCCAGAGCAGCGCCGCCGACGAGAAATCCGTCGATATCGTCCCGGGAAATCAAATCCCCTGCATTACCCGGCTTCACGCTGCCGCCATATTGAATACGGGTCGCGGCTGCGATGTCACCGCCGAAGATCTCTTCCAGCACACTGCGAACATACTTCTGGGTGTCCTGCGCCTGCTCAGGAGAAGCAGTCACGCCGGTTCCGATTGCCCAGACGGGTTCGTAGGCGATCACCACATCAGCCATTTGTTCTGCGGAAACATTAGCGAGGCTGCCTTTCAATTGACCTGAGAGAACCGCTTCAAGCTGACCGCCCTCACGCTCTTCAAGGGATTCACCGATGCAAAGAATTGGTTTCATACCGGCATCGAGCACAGCATGGACTTTTTGATTGATGAACTCGTCAGTTTCGCCAAAGAGCGCACGGCGTTCGCTGTGACCGAGGATCACGTAGTCGCAGCTGACTTCCTTCAGCATGGCGGCGTTGGTTTCTCCGGTGAAAGCGCCGGATGCCTCCGGGTGCATGTTTTGCGCGGCAAGATCGACAGCCGCCGATCCGGAAATGTGCTCAGACGCTTTCGCCAAAGTGACGAAAGACGCTCCAATGACGATGTCGACCGAAGTCGCTTCAGGGAATGTGCCCAGGAAAGTTGTCAGATACGCATCCGCCTCAGAAGGCGTCACGTTCATTTTCCAGTTCGCGGCGATGATGTTTTTGCGGGTGCTCATGTTTGTTTTTGTAGAATTTTCCGTGCCACGATTAAACAGGGTCTGTTCGATGAATCAACAGGGTTGATTCGTTTTTTTGATTTTGCGGAGCTGAATTTATCAACCTTTAGAATCCCTCTTAAATAATTGGCAATCATTCAGTAAAAAAAGCCCCTCAAAAAAATGGATTGCAATTTTGTGAGGAATTTGGCAATAACTCTGCGTTCGGGGAGCCAATAAATTGGGAGAGACAAAGATCAGAAAAGATGTTAAAATCCCGACCCGCCGAAACACGGGGTCGAAACACCAGCAGAAAATGATTCTCGAATACAAAGCTTTTGCGAAGCTTCATGCATTCGTTGTGCTCGTCACAACGGTCTGTTTGTTTGCTTCCGCGTCTCCTGTTCTGCAGGCAATGGAAGGGAATGTCTCAGACATTTGGTATCGGGGTTACATGTTGAACAAACTGGCCGAAGAGAAGGACAAGGCGGGGGATTTGCTCGAAGCTCTCAACATTTACAACGACGCGCTGCCACTCTTAAAAGGTGTGGCTCAAGAGTATCCCACTTTTCATCCGGAGATTGTGAAGGAGCGGATTCGGATTATCACGGAGCGCACCCGGACGATTAAGATCGAGCTCCGGGAGAATTCGCGTCCGGGATCCGGATCCCAATCGGGTCCCAAACCGGGTGAGACACAGCAATTGGGCTCCGGCGAGGTTGATCTGCCCACTTGGGGAAATGATTCCGGACCTACTGAGGGAAATAACGTCATCCCATCAACCCCACCTGCGACACCGCCCACGACGGTCCAAAATCCGCCAGTCACTTTACCTCCAACATACAACCAACCGCCACCAGTGACCGGAGGATCAATTGTCGAGCAACTGGTTCAACAGGAGCGGGCAAGGGAAAACCAAATCGCGGCACTGACTCAGCAGAACGCGGAATTGAACCGGAGAATTGCTGAAAGCGAAAAGAAGTTCAGTCAGGCGCAGGCACAACTGGATGCAGCGAGACGCGAGCGCCAGCAACTGGAAGCCAATCGGGGCAATGCGACCAACGAAGGTGAGTGGAGACGACTTTTTGAGGCGGCCAACACTGAGTTGGAGAGTCAGGTCGAGCTGAATCGTAATTTGCTGGCTCAATTGGAGAGCTCGCGGGAACAGATTTCCTCGTTGCAGAAAACCCTCCGCGAAGTTGAGCGGGAACGGGATATGGCTTTGAGCGGAAACGCTGCATCAGAAGGTCTGCGGGATATGGTATCCCAGAACAAAGATCTTCGGGAGCGATTGAAGCAGATTGAGACTTTTGCTGAGTCCACTCAGGAACTGAACCGGCAGAAGACTGAGGAGATTCAAGTTCTGAAGACTGAGCTCGCCGAGGTGCGCGGACAATGGCAGGTCGTGAAAGAGCAAAACGAAGAGTATTTGAAGAACATCGAGAAACTGCGGAATCAGCTGATGATTCTCCAGAACGGATTGACTTCTGAGGAAGCACTGCTTTTGGCGGACGCCAACCCGGTCGTCGCGGCTGAGAACGACATGCTCAAGAATGTGGTGATGAAGCAACTGCAGCGTCAGTCACAGAGAAAGCGCGCCACAGATCTCTTGCTGGCGGAGCTTGATAGCGTGGGCGCCCGGACGGAAGCCCTCGATGCGATCGTGGAAGATATCGCCACTGGAGCTGAACTTTCCGAGCCGGAGAAAAATTTATTCAAAGCACCGGTGATGTCAGAGCTGGTTGCTGATGTGGAAAACAACGCGATTGACTATCAGCCCCGGACGACTCCGAAGGTAAAGATCAAGTCAGCCGCAGGCAGTGTTGAAGAGAAGGCGCTCAGTAAAGAGCTCGCCCAAATTCAGAAGGTTGCGCAACTGGACTTTCAGGAAAAGCGCTATGACGAAGCGGAAGAGGGTTACGAGAGATATCTGAAGTACCGCCCGAACAATGTTCCCTGCCTGTGTAATCTGGCGCTGGTGCAAATCACGATGGGGAAATACGAAGATGCACAAAGCCAGCTCGAGAAGGCGATCAGTCTTAAAGAAGACTCCGGCGTCGCTTATTATCTTCTGGGACGCACTTATTTTGTTCAGGGACTTCACGACGATGCACTCAAGAGCTTGAAGACCGGCCTGAGTCATGATCCTAAAAACGCCAAGGCTCACAACTGCGTGGGTGTGATCTCCAGTCAGAAAGGGTTGGTCCAACAGGCAGAGGAATCCTTCACCGAAGCTGTGGTGATTGACCCTGAATACGGCGATGCTCATTTCAACCTGGCGGTGCTTTTCGCAACCCGCGATGATCCAAACGCCATGAAAGCCAAGGAGCACTACTTCAAAGCGCTCCACCTGGGAATCCCCCGGGATGCTTCCATTGAAACTTTCCTGAAACAGAACGCTGCAAGTTCTGTTTCGGTCGGGATGGTTCAGTCCCGCTAATCACTCACTTGTGTCCCCAATCAAAAAGCGGTTGATGATCTAAGTGATGTTACCTACTTTCTCAGCCCGCGCTGAATTATAGCGCAACTATCGTCATGCTAACTCACATTCGCCACATCCAAAAGGGTCTCCTGATCGCCGTCACGATTGTCATCGTGTTTGCGTTTGCCTTTCTCTATTCTGACTATGATTTCGTAAAAAATACTCTGGGCACGCGGGAATGCGTTTTTCGGGTTTACGGAAAGTGTTACCGGTTGAAAGAGGCTCAGAAGCTGAAGAACACCTTCATGGTGGCGATGCGGTTTGGAATGTATGACTTCGCCATGGACCTCTTCGGCAAGGAACGTCTTGATGATGACGAGACTAATTTCATGCTGAGCATGGTGATCTTGCGCAAGGAAGCGGAGAAGCTGGGGATCAAACCCAGCTTTGAAGAAATTCAGGAAGCCATTCCACAACTCCCGGCACTTCAAAATCAGCCCTGGATGGACGATTCCGCGGTGAAAAATCTGCTGGCGGCAAACGGCTTTACGATGGGTGACTTCCAGGATCTGGTGAGTGACTATCTGGCCTGGAAGAAAATCAAGGAGCTCCTCTCGGCAGGCATTGAAACCGTTCCGAGTGAGATCGACCGCCTCTACAAAGATCAGTATCAGCGTTACGACGTTACCGTTTTGGATGTGAACCGGAATGATTACATCAAAGATGTGGAGGTCACAGACGAAGCGATTCAGAAATACTACGACGAGAATAAGGAGAACCTGATGTCCGAGACGAAGCGGGCTTTTGAAGTCGTTCGTTTCACTCAAGCGGAGCAACCTGAAACAGCAACCCAGGAAGAAAAAGACCGGGCAGCGCAGGCCTTCGGACGCGAAATCAACGATGCCTATGGTGAGCTTGCAGAGCACGCGGAAGAATTTCTCGAAAGAGCAAAATCCAAACAGAACGCAGTCGCCAAGAACAAGGTTGAAGTAAAAGAGCTGGCTGCTTTTGCCCCCTCCGACGCTCCTGATTTCCTGAAAGGTGAAGATCAAATTCTCGCCCGGTTGTTTTCCGGTGCGCTGGCGAAGGGATCTGTGACAGAGCCGTTTCAGATGAAAGAAGGCGGCTACGCCGTGTTCAAGATCTCCGACGAAATCGCTCCTGAGCCTCTTACGCTTGAGCAAGCCAAAGAGCAGATTGTGACAGCGATCAAGAACTCAGAGTCAAACAGCAAGGCCAGCGATCTTGCCAATGAAGCCCGCCAGAAGGTTCTCGACGCGACCAAGGCCGGAAAGTCGATCGCGGATGCGGCGAAAGAAGCGGGTCTGAAGACACGCGTGATTCCTAATTTCTCACAATCAGAGCCACCGGCAGAGATCGATGATGCCAATGTCATCATGAGAGCTGTCACAGGAGTTCCGGTTGGTGATGTGAGCCCGGTTGTTCCGAAGCCAAACGGGGAAGGATTCCTCCTTGCCTATGTTTCGAAGATCGAGCTTTACGAAGACAGCTCCAAAGATTCCCGCCAGAACATTCTCGGTTCAGGCCAGGATCGCTCGGATCAGATCAGTCTTTTTGATGCCTGGTTTAACCAGCGTCGCAAGGACGCCGGAGTTGAGCGTCAGGGTCGTATCATTCCCCGCAGCTCATAGAGGGAATGTCCGACCACTCAGAACGGGACGATTTATTTGACGACGCCAATGGTGAACTGGCCATTGGTGACCTTGAATCCGCTGTAGCTAAATATCGCCAGTGCGTGGACCTGGATCCCGATTTCTTCGACGGATGGCATGCACTGGGCATGGCCCTGATGAAGACGGGAAATATCAAGGAGGCGATTGGGGCCGGGTTAAAAGCGACCACGCTTCGTCCCAATGACTTGCTCGCCTGGACTGGCCTTTCACAGATGTACGTTCAGGATGGGCAGATCGGCGAAGCTGAATTCGCCAAAGGCAATGCCCGCATCCTGTCGCTGGGTGGAAAAGTGGTGAAAGACGAGGAGTAACGTCGCTTATTTGGCGGCTTTGGTTTTGGCTTTCGCCTTTTTCTTATCCACCCCGCGTTTGGCACTCTGAACGGGATCGCTCTCCCGGGTAACTGCCACGTGTTTGTCCAGGTCAGCTTTGAGAGCTGCGTGAACGGTTCTTGCTTCGTCACTCAGTTCAGACACAGCCAGAGGAGATTGTTCCATTGGATCTTTGATCGTATCGTAGAACTTCCCCGTCGCATAAAGCTTGAATCGCTGATTACGGGTGTGCTGGCTGGCCTTGTCCCGCTTTCCATCCCGCTCATACCAGCAGTAGATGTGATCTTTGTCGCGCTTCTCCCCTTTGAACAACGGAGCCAAACTCACTCCGTCAACATTGTCAGGAATCCTGGCTCCGCCGACCTCCGCTACAGTCGGGAAGACATCAGAGAAGTCGACCAGGTCATCAACCACCTGACCGGCCTTGATTGTCCCCGGCCAACTTGCGACAAATCCCACATGAGTTCCGTTGTCTTTGGGACTGCCTTTACCGCCTTTGTATTCCCGCCCGTCGAATTCTGACTTGATGCCAGTGTAGGTCCCGTTGTCTCCTGTCCACATCACAAGTGTGTTCTCGCGAATCCCCAGTGCATCGAGATTGTCAACGAGTTTGCCGACCATCTTGTCGGTGTAGCGCACCATCGCATCCCAGTATTTTTGATCCTTGAAACCTCCCGGTTCATTGACTGCATCCCGCCACATAGTTGGATCCCAGTCCGGATGATCCGGCGTCGGCACGAATGGCCAGTGCGGGGCAATCATCGGGTAGTAAACAAAGAATGGCTCTTCGTCGTCCTTGCGGGCTTTCACATATTCATTGATATAATCCGTCACAATATCCGGTCCGAACTCCCCGTTCTTAAAGTCGCGTTCTTTTCCATCAATTTCCAACCCGGGATTAGGATAGCGGCTCGGCCGCCGGGTTAGTTGCCACAGACAATAGTGATCGAAGCCGAATTTCCGCGGGCCTTCAAATCCGCCTCCCAACTGCCATTTGCCGGCAATCATCGTCTGGTAGCCGGCGGCTTTCATGGCGTGGCCGAAAGTGTGTGCTTCAGGATCCAGCAACCCGAATTTGATGTAATTGCGGTTGTTGTATATCCCGGTCATGATTTGAACCCGGGACGGCGTGCAGATTGGTTGTGAGTGCGCGTGTTTGAATCGAATTCCCGAGGCTGCCAGCTTGTCGATGTTCGGCGTCTCATACATTTCACTTCCGTAACAGGAAAGACATTCATAGCCGATATCATCAGCCATGATCATGATGACGTTTGGCCGGTCGCCGGCAGACACCAGACTGCTGAGAATGGTAACCATAACTGCGGTAAGAACAGGAACTCGAAGGTGGTGCTTCATCCGGGAATTGTTGCGCAATTAAGGTTGGCACGACGAGCCAAAATTCGACACATTCGAGTGGTTCCCGTTTTTGAAAATCGAAATGGAATCCCTTTGGTATACATGTTTGATTACCGTTCCATGTTGAACCCCCGGTGCTTGAACTTCCAGCCCAGCCTTCACCTGCCTATGGCGGCGTTGGTTTGCGGTTTCATGCTCGCGGGTTGTGGAGATGACAAGCTGCCGCCACAGTCCGACCCGGCCTTGCTCCAGAGAGCAATGGAACTCCAGAGAAAAGTTTATGCTCTCGAGCAGGAGAACCAAACGCTCACGCAGGACGCTTCCCAGGCAGAATCTCTCCGGCAACAGTTTGCAGAAAACATCACTGAGTTCGAGCGAGCCAAATTGGAACGCGACAAGGTCAGAGACGACTTTGATTCCCTGCAAAGGGATTACGACGAATTGGTTTCCCAACTCAAGCCCATCAACGAACTTCTTGAGAATTACGAAGCTCAGCTGCGAACCAACCTGGAAGGTGAACCTCTCGGAGATGTCGAATTGCGGGACGGCCGGGTGCTCAAGTCGTGTATTGTGGAAAAGGTAGGGAACGATTGGGCCTCTCTTAAGCACGACCAGGGAGTCACCAATATTGAATTCAATATTCTACCCGATTACCTGCAGCGGAAATTTTCTTTCCGGCCGGCCATGGTCTCCGGCGACAGCCTGGTCGCTCAGAAACCGGTCGAGAATAAATCAACACGCCCCACGTTCAGCCGCGAAGATGCTGCCAATGCCATGCAGGAAGCAATGGCCGCCGAACGCAAAATGGCGAAACAAAAACAACAGGACGGCTATCGAGCCGAAATTCTAAAGCTCACGGGAGACATCGGCAGGTTGAAAGGAAATCTAAAAGTCCTGGCCGACCAACGCGCTGACGCAAGAAGGGAGGCCAACCGGAGCCGGAAAATCAAGTTATCCAAGGCTGATCAGGAAAAAGCCGTGTCGGGCTTTGATTTTAAGATTCAGCAAACCCAAAGAGAAATTCTCGCCCGGGAAGCCAGGGTCACCGCATTGAAGTCGATGCTTGAACCTACGAACGGAAACTGATTGCTGTTCCCTTCTGAACACAAAAAAGCCCGGGAGCTTTCGCCGCCGGGCTCATTCGTGATTTTTCAAAAATCAATTAAGCAGCTTTCTTAGCAGCGAGTGCCACAGAATCTGCTTTCTCGTGTTCGTGCACGATCTCTACTTTCTTGCCGTCGAGATCTTCGATCTTCGCTTCAGCACCGTCTTTGCCTGTGATCTTAGTTCCTGCCTGAAGCTTGATTGGCTTCGGAGCACCTTTCACAGTCAATGTCTTGGCATCAGCATCATAGGTGAGCTTACCTGAGACAGTTACTTTTTTGCCGCAACCTGCATAGGCGGAACCTGCAGCGATCATTGCGGCAGCGAGAATAGCGATGAATTGTTTCATTACGTTGATTTCTTTTTTGGTTTTTTAGCGGGAGGAATCCCAGTTCACTTATCTATTAAAACGTTTTATGAGAGTTTTGAATAGACAATTTTTTGCGCGAATAAGGGGTAAAGTTGGTGTTCCAATTCGGGCCGGGAACCGTAAACTATCGCTTCTTCCGCCTATGACCCGATTTCTCTTTGTATCGATTTTCCTTGTTGTCGGCGCAGTCACAACGAAGGCACACCCGATTCCGGACATCCCGGTTCGCGGTTTTTTTTACGACGGAGGCAAAGCCCGCATCGAAATAGAAATCGATCCCCGTTGCTTCTTGGAAGACCCGAATGGCGAGCTCTATACACTTTATTGGTATCTACAGCGGTGTGACGAGGAAGAAAAGAATGCCATGCTCGAAGAGGCCCGGGCGTTTATCCCGACACGCGTCGAGCTTGTTTTTGATTCTCCCGAGGGGGTTGAGGAGCCGGAATTTGATATAACGTTCACTACCCACGACGGCCAACCACTTGAGAAGCTCGATGATCCGGTTGTGATGCAAGCCACCTGGGAAACGACACTTCCTGCGGCGGCGAGGACTTATCAAATCAAAGCAAAAAAGGAGGGCATACTCAGCGTTCTCCCTCTCAACCATGTGAACGACGAAGCCATAGAAAAGGTACAGGTTTTATTTCCCGGCGAGGACAGCTATGTGCTCGATCTCCCGCTCGCCGTCACCAAAGAAGAGATTCGCAGCATCTTGCGACGACCTATCTATTTTGGTGTGGGGCTTTTCTTCGCGTTTCTCTTTCTCAGAGTCTTTCGCAGATACATCACCCGTAAAACCTGATTCGGTTTCCCGGGATTCATTGAAAGATAGTTTTTGGCATATTTAGCGGCTAACGCTAAACTTCCGAATGCCGAATCTACTAGATCTTTGTGGGGACCTTCCAGTTCGTTCGTTTCAAAAAGGAGAGACTGTTTTGCAGGAGGACGCCAAAGATGGTGAAATCCTGGTTCTAAAGTCCGGGACTCTCGAAATTCTAAAGCACGGCACCGTCGTCACTACAGTCGTCAATCCCGGTGCCCTCCTCGGCGAAGTCGCGGTTCTGCTCGATCGGGGACACTCCGCTTCCGCAGTCGCTACATCGGATTGCGAGCTTTACGTCATGGGAAGCGCAAAAGAAGAACTCGCGTTACACCCTGAAATGTATCGCGAAATCTCCCGACTTCTGGCGAAGCGCCTCATGCGTATCAGCGATGCCATCGTTGAGTTGCGTGAACGCGTCGAATTCGAGAAGGAATTCAGCGACTTCGAAATGTCATTGCTTTGGGATGTGTGATTGGGAACACCCCGGAATCATCAAAGCTAACGCAGCAAATCCACGATGTTCGCCAATGAACGTTGCTGAGGTATTGTGCTTACGGGAATCAGAGCTTACCCGATAATCCTAACCCGACGCTTCTTATTCAACTTCAGGACCTGTCCATCAGACCAGGCCGGCTCAGCTTTGATATCAGTCAATTTCTCACCATCGAGCTGAACGCTGCCCTGCTGAATCAGCTGCCGAATTTGGCTGCCGCTCGGGACTTCATCAGGAAAAGCAGCGCGAAACGCATCACCGACCACTCCCAACACATCGCGACGTTCCCCGAGTGCGAACTCCGGCAAATCAGCTTCGGAATCATCCTTTTTGCTGAATTGCGCTTCCCAGTTTTCACGTGAGTTCTTCGCAAGTTCTGCACAATGATAACGGGCCACAATCTTTTCTCCCAACAGCTTCTTTGCCTCCATGGGATGGATCGAACTGTCCAGCTCTTCCCCTAAGAGTAACAAGAAGTAACGGGCCATCAGTTCATCGGAAATACTCATCAATTTGCCGAACATTTCACCAGGCTCTTCAGAGATCCCCACATAGTTGTGAAGACTTTTACTCATCTTCTGCACACCGTCCAAACCTTCCAAAATCGGCAGGCACATCACAATTTGAGGCTCCATCCCCTCGCCTTTTTGCATGTCTCGTCCCACCAGAATGTTGAACAGCTGATCCGTCCCTCCCAGTTCAACATCCGCGCGAACTTCCACTGAATCCCAGCCCTGAACGATCGGGTACTGGATTTCGTGCAGCCGGACTTCCTGATCATTGGCAATCCGGTTCTTAAAGTCCTCCCTCTGCAACATCTGCTGCATGGTCACTCGTGCATTCAATTGGATCACCTCGGCGAAAGTCATCTTGTTGAACCATTCCCCGTTGAAAACAATCTCAGTCTTGTCTTTGTCCAGAATCCGAAAAGCCTGTTCCGTGTAGGTCTCAGCATTCGCCATGATCGCTTCGCGGGAAAGTGGCGGACGCGTTTTGGACCTTCCCGACGGATCTCCGATTTGCGCAGTGAAATCTCCAATGATTAACACTGCCTGGTGACCCAGTTCCTGAAACTGTCTCAGTTTTTCCAAAACGACACTGTGTCCCAGGTGCAAATCCGGAGATGTTGGATCCACCCCCAGCTTCACCCGCAACGGAGTTCCCTTTTCAAGCTTCGCCAGCAATTCTTTTTCAGAAATGCAATTGGCTACTCCCCGGGTGAGAAGTTGCAGTTGTTCGGAGGCATTGAGAGTGCTCATATCAGTAAAAATCAGGTGGTCGGGAACAAACACCAGCGCAAATGCGAGTCAACCTGTGAAGCCTGAAATCCAGGCTTTCATTTCCACTGGTGGGAATCTTGAGATCAGCTTCAGGATGCGAATCCGGGGAGCGCCCGAGTTTTCGAAATCATGGCCTACACTTGATACCAAAATCTGAACAACTTTGGATGCAGGCGAGCTTGGGATTGGGCCGAAATAGTGATGCCGCCCAAGCCCGAAATCAAAGCACCCCCAACTGGGAGGATTCATGCTAACTTATTGCTACCTATGCCCGCAATTTCCGTGATCGTTGATGTCGAGGCGACCTGCTGTGATGACGCTTCATTTCCCCGCCATGAAATGGAGATTATTGAAATAGGCGCGGTCGCGGTGGAATCAGCGACCGGCGAGGTGGAGGCGGATTATGAAACGTTCATTCGTCCGGTGCGGCATCCGATTCTGACGGATTTCTGCCGTGCGCTAACCACAATCTCTCAGGATCAGGTTGATTCTGCGGATGATTATCCAACGTCGATGAACCTTTTCGGGGAATGGCTGGCTTCGCTTGGAGAATACGACTTTTGTTCGTGGGGTTATTATGATCGGACACAATTTGAACAGGATAGTCAGTTTCACGGAGTTCCATATCCATTTGCCGGCAAGCACCGCAATGTGAAGCTGGAATTCTCTGAGGTAGTTGGCTCACGCCGCAAGATGGGAGTGGGGCGAGCACTCAAACATCTGGGGCTGGAGTTCGACGGAACCCCGCATCGCGGGATTGATGATGCGCGAAACATCGCCCGAATTTACCGTGAAATCATCCTGATGCGCGGCGGCTGATTTCATCAATAGTGCTCAAACTCTGAACCAATATGACATTTCGAACCTGGTCAAAGCGGATGCTGCAACAGCTGAAAGGTGAAAACCCGTTTGGAGGGGATTGCCTGCCAAGTCGAGTGCCGTTATTCGGGTTTGGCCGTCCGACAGCGCCTCTGCCACTTCCTTGGAACTACAAGGAGCCGATCAAAATCTTCGAAGCGTTCTATTCAGGCACGGAAAAGGTAACTGGCTGGGAAAAGCACAATCGCTACCTCTATGCCGCGGGTTTTCCGCCGGTTCTGCTAACGCGGGATCCGGGAATCATTAAAGCGATCCAGGCGGACACGGGTGACAAGCCGGGGCAGTTTGATCGGGATACGAGCCCGACAGCAGGGATTGCTCGCGCCACAGGTGAGGATTCCCTGCTGTATGCCAATGGTTCCATTTGGCGTCGGCAAAAGAGCATGGTCGCAAAACCGTTCAGCCGATCAAATCTTTTTCAGCCGCAAAAGTTTCACGGGTTTGAAAAGACATTCCGCAAGACGGTGGTGAAGAGGCTCAGAGTACTGCGAACGATGCAGGAGGAAAGCGGTGATCGTAAAATCCGGATCGAGATGGATCTGGAGATCAAGGTGGTGATGCTTGAGATGTTGGTGAACAACTTCTTCGGGGCAGAGGTGGATTACCAGGAATTGAGAGATCGCTACGTTCCGTCGCTCGTCTACATGATTGATCACATGGTGCGCGATACGGTTGCGCCCCGGATGCAGGCCTTTGGCCGGAAGTTGTTTGGTGGAGAGGAGATCCTCCAGAAGTCAGCCGGGGATTTCGAAGCGCTGACGAGTATTGCTTTGTCAGGACGGGCAGAAGGGCGCGGTCTGTGGAGTGAATTTCACTCCGATGCCTCGGACGATGCTTTGCGCGCCAATATCCGGGTCTTTCTGGCAGGAGCGATGGAAGCGACAACGTCTTTCGCAACCTGGGCCATCTCGCATTTGTCTCACAGCCCAAAGTGGCAGGCCAAGGTCTACGGGGAAGTGAAAGAAATGAACGTCTATGATCCGGATGATTTTAAGAAAGCCCCCTATCTGAACCAAGTGCTTGAGGAGACGCTCCGCTTGACGCCGGCTTTGTATTTCCTTCCCCGCAAGGCGACGGTGGATACGTGGGTGGAGACATCTGATCATCGCAGGATGATGATCCCGAAGGACACTCACATTCGGTTGGATGTTTGGCACGCCAATCGTTGCGAAGAATTCTGGGGAGAAGCGGTGACTGGATACCCGGCTGATGAATTTGCGCCGCAGCGCTGGGATGTAATCGAGGAAAAGGGACTTCCAGCGAAGGAGATGCTTCACTTTGGTTTTGGACACGGCCCACGTTTCTGTCCAGGCAGATCGCTGGGGTTACTTGAAGTCGGCTTGGTCGTTGGGGCGCTGGTGAAGATCTTCAAGTTCACTGCGGTCAACGCAAAGACAGGCCCCAGCGCCGGGGTTTCGACGAAACCGGCGGATGGGGTGCTGGTGGATCTGGAAGTCAGGGGCAACGAGTAGGTCGGTGCCCCTCACTGGTGGTGCCTACGCAATAAACGTCGCGCGACGTTTGCGCACGGACTCGGCCAGCTTGTCGAGCATCTCAACGGTGGTGTCCCAGTTCACGCAGGAATCAGTCACGCTGACGCCGTATTCAAGCGAACCAAGGTTATCGAGATTCATCTTCTGAGCGCCTTCATTGAGATGGCTTTCGATCATGACGGAGCAGATCGAGCTGTCTCCGCCGGCGATCTGCTCGCCAATAACCTCGCAAACCTTAGGCTGATTGCGGAAATCTTTCTCGCTGTTGGCGTGGCTGCAGTCGATCATGATCTTATTCTGCATGCCCTTTGCTTCGAGAGCTTTGCGGACTTCACCGACAGATTCCGGATCGTAATTGGTACCGGTGGTTTTGCCCCCGCGAAGAATGATATGGCAGGTGTCGTTGCCGGTGGTGGTGACAATTGCGCTGTCGCCCGCTTTGGTCACAGAAAGAAAACGGTGCGGGTTGCTCGCGGCCTGGATGGCATCAATGGCGATCTGGAAATTACCCCCGGTGCCGTTTTTGAATCCAACAGGCATGGAAAGACCGGACGCAAGCTCGCGGTGAACCTGGCTCTCCGTGGTACGGGCACCGATGGCTCCCCAGCTGACGAGATCGGCGATGTACTGTGGCGAAATGGTGTCGAGAAACTCGGTGCCTGCGGGAACTCCCTTTTCGGCCAAATCGAACAACAGCTTCCGGGCAACGGAAAGACCGCGATTGATCTCGTAGGAATCGTTCATGTCGGGATCATTGATCAATCCCTTCCAGCCGACAGTGGTGCGCGGCTTCTCAAAGTAGACCCGCATGATGATCTGGAGATCATCCTTTACGGTTTTGGCGTATTCAGCGAGCCGGTCGGCGTATTCATGCGCAGCTTTAACATCATGGATCGAGCAGGGCCCCACCACGGCGAGGACGCGGTCGTCGTCCCCCCGTAGAATGGCGGCGGCTTCATCGCGTGCGGATTTAACGACGCTGGCAGCATTTTCAGAGATGGAAATCTGCTCCATCAGTATCGTCGGCGCGATCAATTGATGAAGGTCGGCGATACGGGTGTCGTCTGTGGTTGCGTTCGTGGACATAAGGCGGGGAATAAGCAGTGAAAAGGCCCGACTTTAAAGCGAAAAAATCGTGATGCCGCAGGACAGGATTATCGGGTATGTTCCGCGCAGTCACTATGCCGAAAGTAAAACGCCCCCACCTCAGAAAAGACCCGCGCGACTTCATGGCCGGCGGGATATTTAATATTCCCAAGTCCGTTGGAACAACGGGCGACCCCGATATCGACGAGCGCGTCGCGAATTTAATCAGTGAATGGGACTGCGGTGATTCCGCTCCGCTGGTTCAGGAATTGGTCATCACCGCCCTGCAGATGGGGAAAGACGGGATCATGGATGCGGACCTGAAGCTCTACAACCGGGCGCTCAAGGAGATGCGCGCTTCCAGCAATGTATTTTCGCCGTTCACCCGGGAACGCAAGATTGCGATCTTTGGCAGCGCCCGAACCAAACCTGAAGAGCCGGAGTTTCAGGCGGCACTGGAGTTTGCCAAGCGGATGAAAGAAGCCGGGTTCATGACGATTACCGGAGCCGGTGACGGAATCATGGGGGCAGCACAGGAAGGGGCCGGTCGGGATTACGGATTCGGTCTGAATATCCGACTGCCGTTTGAGCAAAGCGCCAACGTCACGATCGACGGGGATCCCAAACTGATCGACTACAACTATTTCTTCACCCGCAAGCTGGCCTTTGTAAAAGAATCTGATGCGGCGGCCCTGTTTCCGGGAGGATTCGGAACAATGGACGAAGGGTTTGAGGTATTAACCCTCATGCAAACAGGCAAAGCATTGATCTATCCGGTCGTGATGGTCGATGCTCCGGGCGGGACCTATTGGAAAACCTGGGTGCAGTTTGTAAAAGATCACCTCTTGCGACTTGGATTGATCTCTGAGTCTGACTTCAGCCTTTTCAAGGTCACTGATGACATCGATGAAGCGGTGACTGAGATCGTCACGTTCTATCGGAACTTCCACAGTTACCGGTTCGTTCGCGGAAAGATGGTCATCCGGATGAATCACGAAATCACAGACGCTGCGGTGGCTGCATTGAACGAAGATTTTGCGGATATTCTGGCCAGCGGTGAGTTCTCCACCTGCAAAGCACTGCCTGAGGAAGCCAACGAAGAACATCTCAGTGAAATGCCGCGACTGATATTCTCGCCGCAGCGGGGACGGGCCGGAAGGATCCGGGAACTGATTGATCGCCTGAACGTTTTGTAACGACAGATTGAGGAGCGCCCCCTCAGTTCGCCCGGCACGGTTTCGCCATGATGTAGTCATCCATCACGAAACCGCCGCCGATGTCCGAGCAGCGTTCTTCGATGATATCGAATCCGTTTTTGCGATAAGCAGCGACGGCTGCCTCGTTGTGTCGATTTACGCGCAGTAGCCACTGGTCGGCTGAGCTGAATACCATCGGCTCAATGTCCGCGAGGGTGGAGCTCCCCAGCCCCTTTCGCTGGAAAGCGGGATCGACGTAGAGCTTGTGCAACCAAATCCCCGGGTCGTTACGGTCCGGACCGAAAGCCGCGAAGCCGGCCCGTTCGCTCCCGTGTTCGATCCAGAAATACCGGACGCCGAAGGCCATATCATCCCTGATCTTTTCGGGGGAATACATCCATCCGAGCATGAACTCGATCTGTTCCACCGGGATGATACCGGGATAAACCTCCCGCCAAATCCGTGATGCAAGCGATTCGATCGCCTCGGCATCGTCCGGTTGGCAGGGTGAAATCATGAATTTCTCAGGCTCCACGGAGCTTGGAAACTTCCGGCAGCGTCAGGAGCTTCGCAATCACATCCTCCCGCTTTCCATTCTTCAATTCATCAAAGGTTACCGAGCGGTCGAGATTGAACTTGCCGGACTTGGTCCGTCGCAACGCACTGAGGTGAGCACCGCAGCCGATCTTCTCTCCGATATCATGCGCATAAGTCCGCACGTAGAAACCTTTGCTGCAGCGGACCGTGAAATCGATCCGTGGCAGCTCAATTCCGTCGATCCGGTAGCTGGCCACATGGACAAAGCGGGGATCACGCTTCACTTCTTTCCCCTGGCGGGCCAGTTTGTAGAGCGGCACGCCGTCCTTCTTGATAGCGGAAACCATGGGCGGAGTTTGGTAAAAGTCCCCCTTGAACTCATCGAACACAGATTTGATCTGATCTTCAGAGAGTTCCGGAACTTCCTTCTCCTCGAGGATTTCGCCCTCAGCATCCTGAGTGTTTGTGGTGGCCCCGAGAGTCAGCGAACCGACGTATTCCTTGTCTTCAGCCATGAGAAGATCCTGAATCTTCGTGGCGCGACCGATCACAAGGATCAACAACCCTGTAGCCATCGGATCAAGCGTTCCGCAGTGACCGATCTTTTTCATTCCGAGGGTACGCCGTGCCACAGCAACAACATCGTGTGATGTCATATCCTGTCCTTTGTCGACGAGCAAAACTCCGTTTACATCCTGATCCATAAGCAAATTTTTAGGGGCGCGAATTCTAAAGGGAAAATCCCTTAAAGCAAACAGACAAAACGAATCAACAGGGTCTGATCAACAAACAGACCCTGTCTGATCGTACTCGATTAGACCAGTACCGGTGTCTTCCGGATCGGTCCGGGAACGGGGCTTGGGGCAAAGTCTCCGGGAACGCCGGGGAAATTCTCTTCGCGAAAGCGATCCCAGCCGCGGCGGGTCTCTTCACTCACCAGCTCGGCCATTTCCTCCATGCACTCAATGCAGACCATCCCGGAGTCGAGCATGTCTTCGCCCTGACAAATCCCGACCAGTCCATATTCATCACCGCGAGCCTCAGCACGGGTGCGATCACATAAATTGCATTCATCAAATCCCGAGACATCGCGAAACCGCTCGTTCTGGAACTTAAACAGGGCCTGCTTGGATTCCTCGGATGATTCATCCAACATGGCCTGAAGACAGGGGAAACAAAGCGCGTACTCGATGATGACCTCACCGGCCTTAAAATTCTTTGAAACCCGGTAGCCGTCTTCAAATTCGGCCAGTGACTCGCCGCAGCGAGTACAAATCTTGAAGGCCCGATCCTCATAAAAGGAGTGGAGAACTTCCGGGATGGGTTTGCGCTCGAGCTCTCTTGGCTCGCCTTCGTTTTCAGGTTCCGTAGACATAAAAAGAGGACGAGTAGATTACGACGATTACTCTGGCTTCGTCCAGCCTTCGTTCCAAATAATGTGAGTTCCACTCTTGCCGGGGACCACAAGATCTTTCCAGCCGTTGCCGTCCACGTCTACCACGTTGATTTGCAGACCAATACCGGGGCCTTCACCCGCAGGCTTGCTGGAGATCACGTTCTTCTTCCAGGTCTGATTCTCTTTGTTCCAGTCAAAATACAGCACCACGGTCGGGTCATCGGCACCGGCGTCGTTGCCGGAATGGGCATAATAACGCTTACCGGTGATCAATTCCGGCGCGCCGTCGTTATCAATGTCTTCCCAGGCAAGGGTATGGGCCTGTGAAAACTTCTTGTCGATCAGATGCTGGCGGAATGTGAGCGTGCCGTCAGATTGTGGCTCCATCTGCTCGTGCCAATAAAGGCCGTAGCTGTGGCCATCAGCCCAGATGAAATCACTGTCGCCGTCTTCATCGAGATCCAGCACCAGAATCGGACAGCTGGCGTGCGGCAGGATAAAATCTTTGTGCCACTCCCACTCGCCTGAGTAGGGACCGTCGGCGGGGCACTCGTACCAACCGCCGGTGAAGATGATGTCTTGTTTCCCGTCAGAATTGAGATCACCGAATCCGATCCCGTGACCCTGCCCGCTCTTACTCACGGTGTGCCCTTCCAGCACAGGCTTGCCGTCGTCGCCCTTCACAAAATGCCAGATCACCATCGGGTTATCGGCTTTCCAGGAAGACTCGAGCCACTCAGGAGTGCCGTCGCCATCGATGTCATGGAGGAAAGTAGCTTCGTGGTTCTTGGTGCCGGTGTCGCACAACACATGCGAAGGCCAGCCAGCCGGGTCATCGTATTTACCGGTGTTCTCATACCAGCGAATCTCGGGCAGTGTGAATGCCCCGGCCACGATGTCGAGATCACCGTCCCCGTCGACATCGTAGAGATACTCTGAGTTGTTCTGGATGTAATCTTTTCCGAAAGGCAGAAGCTTGCGGACCTTTTTCCCTTCAAAGTCAGGCGCGGCATACCAGAACTCACCGGCAACCACATCAATTTTCCCGTCGCCGTTGATATCTCCGGCTGCGGCCCCTTCATTGTTCGATTTCTGAAGCTGCTGAACCCGCCATTTGAGAGCTTTTGGGGCAGGCTTGCCTTTGTTCTGGGCAAAAACGGCGATGCCGCCGGCCAAAAGCATGGCTGCGGTCAGGGGAATCAGTTTTTTCATGGTTCAGAACCTAGCAAATCCGACCAGCCTTGCGAGTCTGAATTTGGGCGGACACGAGTCCCTCTCTTGTTTGATTCGTGCGACTTCGAGGCGTATCAATTTGAATCGTGAATCTCGTTTTTACCCTCGCCTATTCCGGAATTATCAAGTCTTCGGGAAATCGTTCAAAAAGACTGAACAAACATCAGATTCGTGAAGCCTTGCACCCACAGCTGCGGGATTTGTGGTCAAAAGAGCCCTATCGCTCGTTTCTGGAGACCCATCGGCCGGGCAACAGCCATCGACTGAGCGGGTTCGAGTTCGTTCCCATGGTGACGGAGAAAGACCAAATGTTTGCCGAGCTGGATATCGTTTTGCTCAGCGCAGGAAGGAAAGGAGTTGTGGGAGACATTGACGGGCGGCTCAAGACGATACTGGATGCGCTTAGAAAACCGCATTCCAAAGAGGAACTGCCGGACAACGTAGAAAATCCGGAAGAAGGGAGCGATCCGTTTTTCTGTCTTTTGGAAGATGACGCTCTCGTGCAATCCCTCAATGTGCGGACCGATGCTCTTCTGGGCCCCGTCGAGGAGGACGAGAGCTTTCTGATGATCAAAGTGTCCGTAGGCGCCCGTCGTTTCCCGTCATGAGGGCCATTTGTCGGCCTTTTCGACACTGGTTTGCACATTTTCGAAGCCAGACCTGAATGGCGAGTCCCTCTGTTCGGAAATGGCCGTCGTAGGCTTTCGAAAGCCATTTCCGGCGCGGTAATGGCCATTGTAAGCATACGACAGCGATGATCGGCACGGAAACGAGCTCTGCATGCTTACGAAAGGGGTTTTCGGCACGGAAACGGGTTTTGTAAGCTTTCGGAGCCCGTTTCCGGCGCGGTAATGGCCTTCGAAAGGCTACGACACCAGTTTCCCTCACGGAAAAGACCGTCTTAAAGCTCAGAAAGTGATTTCCGATCCAAAATTCCAAATTTCGGGGAGGTTTTATGATCGCTTGGCACCGTCTCTCTGTCGTGGCACATTCTTCGCGATGGCCCGATTCAGCGCGAAGGCGAAAAGCCGATTTTACTCCAATTTGGAAAAATACGTCCGGTCCGGCATGGGGATTGAGAAGGCCTGCAATTCCATGCTCACCCAACCGGGCCTGAAACCGGGGGAACGGGCTGTGTTGGTAGGGATCCTCGACGGTATTGACTCGGGGGAATCCATTGGCAACTCCCTGAAACGCAGTCGAGTGCCGCTTTCGCAGTTGGAGATAGAAATTGTTTCCTCTTCCGAGAGGGGTGGACTTTTGGAAAAAGGGCTGGGGCATCTATCCGACCATTTCCGGCGGGTACATCAGACCCGGGGAAAAATCCTCAAAGGCCTCTCCTACCCGTTGCTTGTGGGGCACATTGCGATTCCGCTGGCGATTTTTGCGATCACGATGCTGGGGCACGCCATGCCCGACGCCGATCCGGATGGAGGCTGGGACACGGCACTCAACGCGGCCAGCTGGGTGGCACGCGGTTATGTTCTGGTCGTTGTCCTGGTCCTCTTTTTTATCTGGCTGCACAAGAAAGCGAAGAAATCTGCCGCAGCCGACCGCTTTCTGAACCGGATTCCATTGGTGGGCCGTGCCCGCAAATCTCTCGCGCTGGCTCGCTTTTGCGAAGTTTTCCACATTCAAATGCTTGCCGGGATGCGGATGAGTGAAGCGCTTGAGGGGGCAGGCCGTGCATCGCTGAGCGGATCCATTGAGAAAGCATCACTCGCCGGCGCAGAGGTCGTGAAGCAGGGGCATGAGTTGTCAGGCCCGATATTTGGGCATCCTGATGCCTTCCCCAATGATTTTGCGCGGGGAATTGCCGCCGCAGAGGAATCGGGCGAGATGGATCGGGAAATTGACAACTGGGCCCGTTTTTACAACGACGACGCCGGGGAAGCGATGGATCAGCTCGCAGAATGGACCCCGAAGGTGTTTTACTGGCTGGTGGTGTTCTTTGTGGCGGGAATCTTGATCCGGGTTGGCCTGGCTTATCGTGATTTGATCGATGGTTGGTTGAATTTAGAGGTCTAATCCCTCAGTATAAGTTTCCGTTCGACACTGGCACGCCTTTCGCTAGTGTAGCGGCCCTTCGCAAATGAGGGGACCTTTGATTTGACGCCATGAAAATCTTTGCGCCAAAAGAAACAGACACAAACGAACCGCGGGCCGCACTCGATCCAGCGGCGGTGAAAAAACTCACCGCTCTTGGAGCTGAAGTCGTGGTGGAATCCGGAATAGGTGCCGATTCTGACAACCCTGATGCTGATTATGAAGCTGCCGGAGCCACGGTCACGACGGATCGTGCCGGACTGCTTGGCAGTGCAGACGTAATCACCCGGGTGCGTAAGCCTGACCCCGCTGAACTTGCCACTCTCAAAGACGGCGCGATTCACATCAGCTTTCTTGACCCGTTCAACGAGCCTGAGTTGATTGAGAAATTTGCCGGACAGAAGACGACCGCGATTTCGCTGGAGATGATCCCGCGGACCACGCTGGCGCAAAAGATGGATGCCATCAGCTCGCAGGCAAACCTGGCTGGATATGTCGCAGTCATGGTCGCAGCGAACCGGATGAATTCGATTTTACCGATGATGATGACACCGGCGGGAACCATCTCCCCGGCAAAAATCTTTGTGATCGGTGTAGGGGTCGCGGGTCTTCAAGCCATCGCCACCGCAAAACGCCTCGGTGCACGAGTCACCGCGTTTGATACCCGTGAAGAAGCGCTTGAGCAGGCTGAGTCTCTCGGCGCCAAAGCATTGCGGATCGATCTCGGTCAGACGGGTGCCACCGATCAGGGCTACGCGAAGGAATTGACCCCTGAACAGCTTGAAAAGCAGCGCCTTGAGCAGGGAAAAATCTGTGCTCAGAGCGATGTGGTCATCACCACCGCGAAACTTTTTGGTCGTCCCGCTCCGATCCTCATTGGTGAAGACGTGATTGCCCAGATGAAACACGGATCAGTGATCGTTGATTTGGCAGCAGATACCGGCGGAAACGTCGCCGGCACCGTTCTCGGTGAGGAGAAGGTCACAGAAAACGGAGTCACGATCATTGGAACCGGTAACTTTGAAGGCCGGGTTTCAAAACATGCCTCTCAGGTTCTTGGATCGAACTTCGCCAATATGATTGGCCACTTCTGGGATGAAGAAGCCAAGGGCATCAAGATCAACCTTGAAGACGAGATTCAGAAAGGCTGCATTATCACGCACGGCGGAGAGATCGTGCACGAACGCTTCAAAAAAGACTGACTTTACGAACCAACCCTATTGATTCGTTAAACCAACCCTGTTGACTCGCAAAAACATGGAAACACTCATTCTACTTATTTTCGTATTCGTCATGGCCGCCTTTCTCGGCTTTGAACTGATCCAGAAAGTCCCCAGCCAGCTGCACACTCCGTTGATGTCCGGATCGAATGCGATCTCCGGGATCACCGTGGTCGGGGCCATTCTGGCAGTGACGAAGCTGCAGGACGGCAGCGAACTCGGGAAGTGGCTCGGCTTTGCCGCCCTTGTTCTCGCCACCATCAACGTGGTCGGCGGTTACATGGTCACGAACCGGATGCTGACCATGTTTAAGAAAAAGAAGTAAGGGGACCGGAAGCGAATTTAGAATTTTCTGACAGATGGATACAATCATCAACATTGCTTACATTGTCGCCTCGGTGCTTTTCATCCTGGGCATGAAGCAGCTCGGTTCCGCCGAAACGGCTGTGCGCGGGAACCTGATCTCTTCGATCGGGATGCTGCTCGCTGTGGTCGTCACGCTCTTCGCAGCTGATTTGGATCTGGCATACATTTTTGCCGGCCTGCTCATCGGCGGCGCGATTGGTGTTATCTGGGCGAAGAAGGTCCAGATGACCGGAATGCCGGAGCTGGTGGCTCTTTTCAACGGGTTTGGCGGTCTTTCATCCTTGCTCGTCGGCTGGGCGGAGTTTGCCAAGAACCCTTCCTTTGCTCCGCCTGAAGGCGTCGAGGGAAGCGCTACCTTCACCGCTTTCGCTGTTGTTTTCGCCATCCTGATCGGTGGAATCACCTTCACAGGTTCGATGATCGCCTACCTGAAGCTTTCGGGGAAGATGAGCGGATCAGCGGTCACCTTTCCGGGACAGAAAATTGTTAACGGGTTGGTTTTCGTAGGTTTGATCGTCGTCGGGGCGCTCTTTATCATCACTCCTTCAGCACCTCTGCTGTATGTCATTATTGGATTGTCACTTTTGCTGGGGGTTCTCGGCGTGATTCCGATCGGCGGCGGCGACATGCCGGTGGTTATCTCATTCCTGAACAGTTTCTCCGGGCTGGCCGCTTCAGCTGCCGGTTTCGTGATTCTCAACAACGTGCTCATTGTCGCCGGGTGTTTGGTCGGTGCTTCCGGTCTCATCCTCACGGTTATCATGTGTAAGGCGATGAACCGGACGCTCGGCAATGTGTTGTTCGGCGGATTCGGAGCAACCAGTGGAGGCCAGGAGGTTGAAGGTGAAATGAAGCCGATGTCGGCCGAAGACGCTTACTACGTCCTCGAGGCGGCCCAAAATGTGGTTTTCGTTCCAGGATACGGAATGGCAGTTGCCCAGGCACAGCACATCGTAAAAGAGCTGGGTGAAATTCTTGAGCAGAACGGTGCTGAAGTTCGTCACGCGATTCACCCTGTTGCAGGACGGATGCCGGGTCACATGAACGTTCTCCTTGCTGAGGCGGACGTCCCTTACGAGCAGCTTTGCGAGATGGATGACGTGAACGACATCATCGAGATGGTGGATGTTGCCATCGTGATCGGAGCAAACGACGTGGTGAACCCGGCCGCAGTGGAAGATGAGAGCAGCCCGATTTACGGCATGCCGATCATCAACGTTCACAAAGCGCGGTCTGTTTTCGTACTGAAACGCGGAGCCGGTAAAGGTTTCTCCGGTTTGGTAAATACGCTCTTCTTCCGCGAAAACTGCCGGATGATCTACGGTGACGCCAAAGAGACGATCACGAACATCGTGAGCCAGTTCAAAGGGTAATACACATTGACTCCTCACTTTTTTCGACGGACTTTGGTGCAGAATGAGCGACAAAGCGTCAGATAAAAAAAAATCGACGGAAAAGGCTCAAGTGATTCGCTTGAGACCTTCTGTGTCAGATTACGCGACCTTTGTAGCAAGAACATCGCGAGTGCTGGGAACGACAGGGCCAGTATCTCAAAAAACGAGAGCGAGCATGCGGTTGCTCTCGCTCGCAAAGCCGGGATCCTGATAGAATCCACGGAAACTTGGCCGGAATTTCGGCAGGTATCGTCTACTGAAATTCATTTCGCGACCGAACACGGGGTCGAACTGGATATCAATACCCGCCGGATGGTCAAAGTAACCATTCCTCCGAAATTTGGTTTAATTCCCAGCGTTCTATCCCATCGAAATGTAAATCTGAGGAATGATCATCGGATTCCCGAATTCCGGGAGATGCTTGAATTTGTTCCCGCAACTCCAACGGAGTATTTACAAAGATGGATCATGGCGAACACAGTTTTCGGTGACGATGTTGAATTAGCTTCGGTGATTCGGTGGGCAGATGATCAGGTTTCATTTTGCATCACCCAGTCGCACTATGATGGCGAGCCTGCTTCAACTCGGGACATTGAAGAATACTTTATTGCGGCCAACTGGACAAAGATCAGGGACCCTGAAGGACAGCACCAATTGTTCTTTAACTACGCCTTTAATGTTCTAGCCATCGATGCACTTCCCAGAAACTGTTACGTTAATCGGGCAGGCCTCCAACCCTTTGATGTCATCCTTTGCGAACCAAACTCGGAACTTGAGTCCTATTTAAGACTGTTCGAATGAAATTAAGGCACAGGTTTTCCAAAAGGTAATTTTTCTGAAAAACCCGCTCGTTGATAGACGTAAAGGCGTATCCTATAACAATTATCCATTCTAAAATCGTCGCCCCGATCCTGCCGTGAACCCTGTCACCGCCCCTCCTGCCACCTCCGTCACTGTCTCTTCCGAAATCATCGGCGTCCGTGATGTCTTTCGCACATTCGAAATCGGATCCAATAAGATCGAAGTCCTCAAGGGCGTAACGCTTTCAATCAAGCGTGGAGAGAAGCTGTTCCTCTGCGGCGCATCCGGTGCGGGCAAGACTTCGCTACTCTACACCCTGGCTGGACTGGAGGAGCCGAATGAAGGACAGGTGATTATTGATGGTCATGACCTTTATCGCCTCAATCGCAAAGAACAGGCTCGGCTGCGGAACGAAAAGATGGGCTATGTATTCCAGAGCTTTTTCCTTTTACCCGAGCTGACTGCGATCGAGAATGTGCTGATTCCAGCCATGATTGGCCGCAAGCAGGGGCGTCAGCGGGCCGCAGAGTTGTTGAATCGAGTGGGCCTGGGTGATCGACTCAATCACCTCCCTACCGAGCTGTCCGGTGGCGAGCAGCAGCGCGTCGCAATTGCCAGATCCCTGGTCAATGATCCGGAGATTATTTTTGCCGATGAACCCACCGGCAACCTCGATTCCAAAACCGGCCGCGCCGTCATGGAATTGCTCATGAGCCTGGTGGCCGAGAAATCGCGCACCCTGGTGGTGGTTACTCACGATTCCGAGTTGGCCGAGACAGGAGATCGCAAAATCGAGTTGGCAGATGGTCGGGTGGTTCGGCCTTAGGATAGACCAATGGACAGCTCAGCATCAGAGATGCTTCTTCAATTCGCGAGCAACGAAGTCCATGTTACAGACATCTACGAGTATTGCCCCAACGAACCCGGTCATCCAGCCTACGTCAGAATTCTGACAAATGTGAAAGAGAGCCAGCGCATTCCTTTAGAGGACTGCTGGTTTTTGACAGATGCGTATTGCTGGGTGGATTTTGAGCCCACCAACGAAGTTGAGAGGGAAAGGGTGAGGCGTTATCGCTTCTTTATTAATGTTGTGGCCCTGTTACTATTTGTAGGAAGAAAGTGGCCATTGATATTGATTCCACGCAATTATGTTGCTTCTCATTTATTGACTGACAGCGTGAGGTTCGAGCGCCCGCAATTGAAAATTCTGCTGGAGTGCTTTGGTGACTGTGCAAATGCCTTGAAAGCTGATATGGAGGTCGAGTTTCTTTACTTCATTTTCGGAGAAATCGTGCTTCTGCAGCGTCTTGGAGAATACGAAGCGGCTGACGCAAAAGCTGAGCAACTGATGGCCGAGGAGGAAGCCGCCATCATGAGTCCATCGCAACAGAGCAATTTCCAAGACGGTAGATTTCTGGTTGGGATTTCGAAATTCACCAATCATCGTTCGGAGTGGAAACGATTTGTGAATGAGTTAGAGAACCCGAATCAAAACAAAGCGATTGCCGAGATCAAAGATGCGGTCGCCCACGGCACTTACCCGGAATCCAAATGAAGCGAATCACTTCCCTTGCCGTCTACTGCGGTTCAAGTCCCGGACTTCTCCCTGAGTATCTGGAAGCGGCAACCCAGTTGGGGCGATTTCTGGCGTCAGAGAACGTCCGGGTAATTTACGGCGGTGGAGACGTGGGGCTGATGGGAGCGGTTGCAGATGGTGCAATTGAAGCCGGGGGAAAAGTCATTGGGGTGATCCCGAAAACACTGGCAGACAAGGAAGTGGCGCACAGCGGGCTCACTGAACTGTATATCGTCACTTCGATGCACGAACGAAAAATGAAGATGGCTGAATTGTCGGACGCTTTTATCGCTCTGCCGGGCGGGATTGGGACATTGGAAGAAATTTTTGAGGTCTTCACCTGGACCCAGCTTGGCTTTCACACCAAGCCTTGCGCCTTTCTCAACGTGGCCGGGTTCTTTGATTCACTGATCGCATTTCTCGATCAAGTGGTCGAACAACGATTCCTGAAGCCCGAGCATCTCGACAGTCTGTTTGTTGATGACGACCAGGTTTCGCTACTTGAGAAGCTCAATAGATATGAGCCTGAGAAGGTCGAGAAGTGGATCGGTCAGAAGTCTGAGCTGTGAAGTTCTGCAATCTACGTTCGGCTCCGTGTTATTCCTGAGACACGCTTTTCAGGATCAAGAGAAGGCTGATTTACGCATAAAGCGGTCGCCGTCTTCCCTCTTCCAATCTTTCCACCCCAGGTGTCTGTAGAACTCAACCGCTCTGACGGATTCATCAGCATCTGTGGTCAACCAGATTTCCTTCCACCCTTTCGAGAACAGCCAGTCTTCGACTTTCTCCAACAGCCGGCGACCAATTCCCTGATCTTCGTATTCTTTGAGGACGGCAATGACCCACATCTCCCCGTTATCGCTATCGCCCATCGCAAACCCTGTTATTCTGGAATCCGCCTCGCACAACCACCCTTTGTGGCAATTCATCATCATTTCAGAGACGGATTCAATGGTGATTCCCATCTGATTAAGCTCTTCGCGACCATTGGAATTGTGCCAGGTGGCAATACGCAGTTCAAAAATCTCAGGGAGATCGTTGACTTCCATCTCGCGGATATTCATAAGGCTATCACTTCTTCTCAATCACCGCATAGGCATTGTGATTGTGAATGGACTCGAAATTTTCCGCCTCAACACGATACCACTCGATCTCGTCGTGCTTGTTTGACGCAGCGGCGACGTTTCTCACCAAATCCTCCACAAAGACCGGGTTGTCGTATGCCTGCTCGGTGACGTGCTTTTCATCCGGACGCTTTAACAGTGAATACAATTCGCAGCTGGCGCTTTTCTCGACGAGACGGATCAAGTCCTCAATCCAAATTGGTTCGTCACGAAAGCGCACCGCGAATGTCACGATCCCGCGCTGGTTGTGAGCTCCACGGGCACTGATGGCTTTGGAACAGGGGCACAGAGTTGTCACTGGCACAAAAACAGTCACCGTAAAAACCGTCGTCTCGCGCGTCGCATCGACATCGAAAGAAACCTCGTAATCAAGCATCCCTTCCTTGCCGGTCACAGGTGCGGGTTTGTTCAAAAAGAATGGAAACCGAAATTCAATGTGCGCCCGTTGGGCATCCAGTTTTTCCAACAATTCGGCAGGAATAGCTGAGATCGAATGTACATCCAGAACCGGGCCGTGCGCATTCAGCACCTCGACAAACCGGCTCATGTGTGTGCCTTTGTATTCCTTTGGCAAATCCACCGCAAGAGAGGCTGTCGCCACGGTGCCCTGCTCAGAGTTCTCCTTGTCGCGAATTCGGATCGGATACCGCAGTGCCTTTACGCCTACCCGATCAATGGCGATATTTCGCGTGTCCGGCTCGTTTTGAGTGTCTGTAAGTTCGTGCATACTGAAATTACCACGCCGGATTCAAACCCCACCGTTCCGCTACCGGAATCAATTCCTCGCGGAGCGGCCAGCGATCAGGCTCTACCTCCTCATAGCGCGTGCTGGCGCCTTTCAGTTCCATACAACCTTCGTTGTTTCCGATGTCTGCGATGAAATCAATCTCTTCCGGGGTCAGCTTTACATCTGGCAATGCAGCCAATTCACTCACTTTCTCCTGAACCGGACGCGACCCTTCGCCGGCTTCCTGGATGAAGGTCGGGGCGACGCATTTCACAGGATCCTGACTCAGGTTCCAGGCGCAGGCGAATTGCAACAGTGTCAGATTATGACGGTCTGCGATCTCACGCATCTTTTCGATTTTTTCAAAGCCGTGCTCAATCCAGTTTGCGGCCCGGTAAGTCCGGTGATCCCCGTCCTTGAAATGATGACCCGGCTTCACATCATCATGAAACATTCCACCGTAGTCTACCACTCGCGTCATCAGATCCACGTCGTATTTCTTCACGATCGGCAACAGATTCCGGCTCGGCCATGGCTCGAGCGGATTTAGAATCACCATCGACCAATCAATTGCTTCGTGAAAATTCTCAATGCAATAGGCCATGTCAATTGTAAAGCCATTGGCGGGTCCGGGAGCAACACCAGTCAGTCCTGCAAGGCCCGCATCCTTGAGGCCTTTCATGCCCTCCCAAACCGCCGGGCTGGAATAACCGGTCGAGTCAGGATTGTGCAACATGACGAGATCAAACCGGTCCGTCTGGCAACGCTCCAGTGACCGCTGAGTCGCTGTTACCAGATAATCTCCGTAGGCGGACTCGTCTCTCAACTCGGGATGGGTAAAGCGAGCATAGCCACGCGAGCCTGCGCGTTGACCGTCGTAAATGTCGTGACCAACCATTCCCACAAGGCAGTAGGAATCCCGATCGACCCCCTTCATAGCCCGGCCCAGCATTTCGTCGGCTTTGCCTGTGCCATAGACGTCAGCCGTCAAAAACGTACGGATCCCGTCATCATAAGCTTGCCGGATCATTGATTCCAGATCCGCTTCTTCCATCACCTCACCGAAGTGCATAAAGCGTCCACCACTCCACGTTCCAAAAGCTGTTCTTGTTGGTTGCATCGTCATATTAAAAAATCTTAAAGAGTTTCCCCTACTTTCCGAAAAAACACCGCGAGGTCAAACTACGTTGTTGAGGGCAGCTTGCTCCCACTCTAAAAGCATACGCTTGCGGGTGATCCCCCAACGGAATTTTTTCACTTCGCCGCCTGATCGCACCACCCGGTGACACGGCACCAAAACAGCGATCGTGTTTTTAGCAATCGCTGATCCCACTGCCCTTGCGTGGGTGCCTGGCCGGCCCAGCATTTCGGCGACCTCTGCATATGAACGGGTTTCTCCAGTTGGAATCTTCCTCAGCGCATTCCAGACTTCATGTTGGAATGGCGTTCCCCGCATCAGCAGAGGAATCGTTGGTTGATTGTTCTCAAAAATCCAGTCGCCCGGCTTTTGCTGCAGGTATTGCTTCAAATCACACTCCTTGAGGGATTCCGGTTCCCAGTGCTCCTCCAGCTCAGCCAAATTCAACCGCATCGCTTTGCTTGAGGTATCCAATACCAGGCTTAGCCATGCAATACGTTCTGTTTCAGGCTCAAGCGCGATCAACGCCGTACCAAAACGCGAACCGAAAAAGGCAGTCCTCAGCTCAGCCGGGCCTTTGCTTCGGTCTGCCGACAAAATCTCCATGCTCATGTCCACCGAAACGGTCAGTCACTCCAGGTAATTTCCGTCTTCACGGAGCGCGCCAGAAAACACTCGTGGTGCGCCTTGTCGTGCAACTTCGCGAGCTGCGCCTCATCCGGTTGCTTATCGCCTGAAAATTTGATCCGGGGATGCATCTCCACTCTTGCCAGCCAGGGCTTTCCGTCTTCCGCCTTTTCCAGAATACCCACAGCCTCGTCTTCATAACTGTCGACGACGAAGCCACTCATCGAAGCAATCGCGAGAAATGTCAGCATGTGACAACTCGCCAACGAAGCCGTAAAAGCCTCTTCAGGATCAACACAGTCCCCACTGCCGAGATACTCTGTAGCCGCAGATGCCTTCAGTGACTGATTTCCGCTCTCAACGAAAGACCAGTCATGATCTCGTGAATAATCCTTGTATCCGAAGCCGGCATCGCCGCGCTCCCATTTTAAAGTAGCCCTGTGTTCGCTCATTTCGTGTATCCACCATTCGAACAGAGATTGATGCACAAATCAACCCTCTTGAAACCTTCATCTGAAAATCGTTTTCCTTTGAAAATTTTGACGAGACAGAGGTTAAAGTAAGCTGTCCCCTGCTCGTTGGAGCCGGGGCGGGCACCCTGGGATCAGGGCAACACCGGCCGGACCGGTTGTCCATCATCAACCGGATATTGCGCTTTGTGATTCTCCATTTGTGTGATGAGCCCGGATACCATCCGCTTTAATTCTTCCGGCTTTGAATCTGCGAGATTTTTCTGCTCATAGGGGTCATCCTTCAAATTGAAGAGCTGATAGTGCCCGCCATCGAACTGAATAAATCCCCCAGTCGTTTTGGTCTCTGGAAGCGCGTGAAAAATCACCTTCCAATCACCATCTCTCCAGGTGGTAAAGTAATTGCTGCGATGCGGCCCATGGGGATAGTGCATCAGGAATTGCTCAGCGCGTTCGGTGTCAGCTTTACCCAAAAGCAGTGTCTGCAACGGCTTTCCATCAATTTTGTGCCCATTTGGAGCTTCTGTTTTTGTGATACCCAGGATAGTCGGGAACAGGTCCTGAACTGCAGCCACCTGCGGTTGAATCTTTCCGGCTGGAATCGGAAGCTGCTTCTGGAAGGAATTGGCGGGGTTTGGTTTCGCCCACGCGGCAATGAACGGCACCCGCATTCCTCCTTCGTAGTGCGCCCCTTTCTTTCCTCGTAATGGAGCAGCACACGCTACTTCGTGTTGATCTCCGAGCGGCGCATCCGAGCCGTTATCTCCAAGGAAAAAGACCAATGTATTTTCCGCGATCCCCAACTCCTCAAAATGATCCAGCATATCACCGAGTGATTTATCCATCCCTTCAACAAGGGTGGCGAATGCCTGCGCATTGGCCGGTTTTCCAGAGTCTTTGTAATGATCAGCAAACCGAGGATCTGATTCGAAAGGTGCATGCACGGCATAGTGCGCAAAATAGAGAAAGAAAGGCTGATTCGCTTTTGCGCACTCTGTCACCACCTTCTTTGTTTCGATCGTGAGTGCTTCAGTCAGAAATGTGTCCGTGCCGTGGTACTTATCCAGATGAGGCACTGCACTTTTGTCCCGTTTGGTGCCTTTTCCGTAATTTTTCTCTCCGTAGTAGCTCCCCGGTGCTCCAAATTCAGCGCCCGCGATATTCACGTCAAATCCGATATTCGACGGATCAGCCCCATCGTAGTCCTTCGGGGCAAAGTGACCTTTACCAACATGAATTGAGCGGTAACCGTTTTTGGCCAATGCACCGGGTAAAGTGATATCCCCTTTCCCCAGCCCGTCCCAATCCCAATCGGACGGCCCGTGTTCACCGGCATTGTTCTTCCATGGATTGATCCAGTTGGTGGCATGATGTCGCGCCGCATTCTGTCCCGTCATGATCGATACCCGGGTCGGCGAACAAACGCTCATCGCATAAAACTGATTGAATCGCACTCCTTTTGCGGCGAGGCGCTCCATTCCCGGGGTACGGTAGAAATCATTCAACGGATACCGTTTCGGCTGTCCGTTTTCGTCGGTTAAAAACGCAACCGAAGTGTCCATCACTCCCATGTCATCCACCAGGAACACCATAATATTGGGTTGATCCGCTCCGCGGGAAAGTGATGCAACCGCCAGAGCGAATGCGAAAAGAAAAGAGATCGGCTTTTTCATAACAACCTGAATACTCTCTGAAACCGGTCGTTGTGTGAACCGGCACGATGATGGTGCCTTTGCACCCAACTCGTATTTGTGGCTGCGCCGGAGGCCTGCGTATCCTCCTACAAACAAACAGGGTTGGATCAACGATCCAACCCTGTTCAGTCGTAAAATATAATGTCAGGCAGTTTCCTACCCGAACTACGTTAGCTGTAGGAAGCCTGCTGACCTTTAAGGTCACGTCCCTTGAGCCATGGCATCAGTGAGCGAAGACGCTTACCGATAACTTCGATTTCGTGCTTCTCGCCTTCTTCACGGAGACGATTGAACTCAGGCTGACCTGCTTCGTTCTCAGCAATCCACTTCTTAGCGAAGGTGCCGTCCTGAATCTCGTTCAGAGCCACTTTCATGCGCTCTTTAACAGATGCATCGATGATCTTAGGACCAACCTCAACGTCACCCCACTCAGCTGTCTCGGAAATCGAGAAGCGCATTCCGGCAATACCGGACTCGTTCATCAGATCAACCGTGAGCTTGAGTTCGTGGAGACATTCGAAGTATGCCATCTCCGGCTGGTAGCCAGCTTCAACCAGAGTTTCGTAACCAGCAGTTACGAGAGCGGAAATACCTCCGCAAAGGACCGTCTGCTCACCGAAAAGGTCAGTTTCAGTTTCTTCTTTGAAGTCCGTTTCGAAAACGCCGGCACGAGTACCACCGATTCCTTTCGCCCATGCCAGAGCGATGTCTTTTGCATTTCCGTCCGCATCGTTGTGAACAGCAATGAGTGATGGAACACCTTTTCCTTCAACAAACTGGCGACGAACAATGTGACCGGGGCCTTTAGGAGCCACCATGATTACATTCACATTCGTTGGAGCTTCGATCGTTTTGAAGTGAACTGCAAAACCATGGCTGAAAAGCAATGTCTTACCATCAGTGAGGTTTTCTTTGATGTCCGCTTCGTAAATAGCAGCAATCTTCGTGTCAGGAGCAGCGACGAAAACCACGTCAGCATCTTTCACTGCATCTGCAGTGTCCATGACATCGAAGCCGTAGTCGGCAGCGACCTCGCGGGATTTTGAACCGGCGTAAAGGCCGATGATGACTTTGATACCGCTGTCTTTCAGGTTCAAAGCGTGGGCGTGGCCCTGTGAACCAAAGCCAATTACGGCACAGGTTTTGTCTTGGAGAACGCTCAAATCAGCGTCTTCGTCAGTATAGATTTTTGCTGCCATTTGTTTTCGTAGGTCAGAATTTTAGGGCCGGTAGACTCCGCGCAAACCCTAAGGTGGTCAAACGGTATTAACGCGCTCAAATTGAATGTCAGATCGCTAAAATAAGCTGGCCCATCTGCGTAGAATGCCCTTCGGTTGACGATCCATCTCGAACATCGGTTTGATCAAGGTCTGAAAAGCCTTGTTCCCGAACGTATCAACGCTCAGGCGGGTTCCATCCAGATTCTGGATTCTCTGATCAATCGTTTTGGCCAGTCGAACCATTTCCGACTTCTCAGTTTCAGTCAATGGGCCCCGGGATTGCATATGAATGCTCACAGAAAGGTTATGTCGCCTGAAGCGAAGGTGCTTGTCGTCCAGAAATGAATTTTCCCCGACTCCGGCAGCGGTTTGGCCGCCAAATTTTTCCCTCGCCTCGTCCTCCCAGCGAAATCGTTCAAAATATACAATGGCCCGGCTCTCAACTCTGTCGAATTCGACCGAAGGACGATCAGGCAAAAGACGAGCCCCCTCAGAGTCTATCAGTTTCCGGGGGCTTTCGACCGAGTAACGATAGATTGGCCAGAAGCACGGGGAAATCGCCAGCGCGACAAGCCAGCAACACCTGGCTCTTCTTGAAAAGAAAAAAGCGAACATCCATCTTAAAAGACGAATGCCCGCTGCAAATTCTTAGAATGCCTTCAGGGCAGGTTGCCTGCGAAGGTCCTTACCAGCGACGGGTGGCTCCGCGAACCAACCCAACCATTACCCCCTGAACAATCAGTTCATTGGCAGGGATCAGATCGGGATAATCCTCGTTCTCAGCACGCAGAAATGGGCGGCGACCATCCATCAAAAACCGTTTTAGCGTTGTCTCACCATCAATCAATGCCGCCACAATATCCTGATCGCGCGGATTGCGGTTTTCCAGAATCACATGATCCCCGTCCATAATGTGCGCATCGATCATTGATTCCCCCCGAACTCTAAGGGCGAATGTTTTTGCGGAGGGAGTGACCCCCATCGAACGGGTGTCGACTGAAAGAGTGCCCTCAGACTCAGGCTCAGTATCATCTGCATAACCAGCCGGAATCATCCCGAAAATCGGGATATCAACAATCGGCTCACGCGCCACTGCATCCGCAAACTCAAGGGCGCGGGCTTTCCCGGGGCGACGAATAATGACCCCCTTCTTTTCCAATGCTCTAAGATGACTGACTGCTGCGGTTTGGCTGGCAAACCCAAAATGCTCTTGAATCTCCCGTGTGGATGGCATAATCCCGCAACTGCGGTGCTCTTCATGAAGGAAATCGAGAAGCTGTTGTTGGCGGTCGGTAAGTTCTGTCATTTTAAACAATGTTCGAATGAACAAAGCTTAAATACAATTGGTGTGCAATCAAAAATTGCCGTTTATTTTATGAGGTCTGTTTCCGCGAGGCACTTCCCACTTTATGTTCCCTTTCCCAAAACAACTTTTACCGCTCCTACTGATGGGCTTATGCCTGCCGGTCCTACAGGGACTGGCGCAGACTCCCAAAGTGACTTTCCCGAACAAAAAGAAAGAGACCACAACAGAGGAGAGGGAAGCGGCAACCAATTCGATTTATCGAATGTCAGCCCGTCCCAAAAAGGAAGTTGAGCCGACCTTACCTGACAAAGTCGCCAAAGCCCGACCTGTTCCCCAGCCCGGACCAAAACCTGAGTTTCCGCCGGGAGCCGTCAGCCTGGGGGTTGTCGATGTTGATTCAGGAGCGTCTCTCCCGGACAATTTGAAGCCTTTTGCAAAAGAGGGAGCTATAGCCATGGCCGGCGGGGACTTTGAGAAGGCGCGTGCCAGCTACGAGCGTATGGTGGCTCTTGCTCCGAACAACGAATTGGCCCGCGCTAATCTCGGCATGGCTGAGTATCGCCTCCAGAACTATCCAGCGGCACGTGAGCAATTCAGCTCGGCGGTTCGTATCAATCCGAAGGTTGCTCAAAACTGGGTCACACTGGGATTGGTTCACTACCGGGAAGGCAACCTCGAACTGGCTATATCCTCGCTGACCCATGGAATATCGCTCAATCAGGAGGACGCCCGGGCGCATCAGTATTTGGCAGTGGTGGTGAGCGACTACGGCTGGCCGGATGCGGCAGTGAAAGAGCTTCAACGGGCTATCCAGCTTGATCCTTCCTACACCGACGCCCATTTCAATCTGGCAGTGCAATACCTCAAACAGTCACCTCCGGCCTTTGAACTTGCGCGGCGCCACTATTACACAGCCATCGATCTCGGAGCAAAACCTGATCCCCGCATCGAAAAAGAAATCAAGGCCGCAGAAATGAAGGCTTCACAGTCGACAAATTGATCTCTTTCTGCGATTAATCCGCGTCTTTGCCCTTATTTGAAACCATGAAAAGCACTTGCGCTGCGACTCAACAGGGTTCGATCAATAACTCAACCCTATTCACTCGTTGCTCCCTCCCGATAGCCTTGCTGTCCGGATTGGCTCTCTTTGCGAGCGGATGTGTGAACAACCCCGGGTTTTCCGGCGGAGGGGATCTGCCGACTCCGGCGGCAATGTTGCCGCCCGACGCGCCGACTCCAGCGGATGTTCCTGATCCGACTCTGGTCAATTTTCCGCAAAGCAACGCCAACGCTCCTGCGGTTACCGCTCGAGCTGCAATTGTTGTCGATTCCCGCCGCGGCAAGGTCCTCTATGAGAAAAACATCGATCAGCGGATGCCGGTTGCCAGCACTCAGAAGCTTCTGCTTGGCTTGATGATGGTCGAGGGCGGCAATCTGAACAAAAATATTACCGTTCAGAAATCCGACACCTGGGCGGAACCCACCAAGATGGGAATCGCAACGGGTGAAGTTTACCGGAAAGAAGACCTACTCAAAGCGGTGATGGTTCGAAGCAGCAATGACATCGCAAGATGCCTCGCCCGCGATCAATACGGAAGCGTTCAGGCGTTTGCCAGCGCAGCCAATCAGCGCGCCCGTCAACTGGGGATGAACAATTCTTATTTCACCAACGCCAGCGGATTACCGGATCCTCCGGGACAGTTTTCGACCGCGCGGGATCTTGCCATTCTCGCCGCTGCCGCGATGCGACAACCCTTTATCCGCGATGCCGTCAGCACGAAAGTGATGACGTTCCGATTTGCGAACGGTAAGACCTCAACGATCTACAATACCAATCAGGTGTTGCGGACATTCCCCTACTGCACGGGCGCAAAAACCGGTTACACCAATGCTGCGGGACGCTGTCTGGTCTCGACCGCTGAAGCGGGAAACAAGAGTGTGATTGTGGTGGTTCTTGGAAGTAAAACCCCGAACATCTGGACGGAGTCTCAGGCTTTACTCCAGTGGGGACTGGGCCTGTAAATTCCCCGTCAATTCGGTACCGGTGAATTTTCGGGGGCAGGCATGCGCTGATCTCCGAATTCACGAAAACCATCTACGAATTGGCTTTCCTCTCCCCTCGGTAAGCGGAAACTTCCTTCCGGCTTCCATTCACTCCAATTTGCGCGCACTTCCGTTTTTGGACTTCGTAATCTCAGCGCTGACCTCAAACCAAACAAAAAAGGGAACGTATAGAACGTTCCCTTTTCGAATTATGACTGGAAGTTAGAGACCACCTCAGTAGCCATTGCCTGTAGGCATACCCGGCAGGCCGCCATTTGCTTCCCATGAGGCTGGCATGTTGTGAGGCATGCTGCTCATCTTAGGGCGGGGAGGCTCATTCTTTTTGGACGCACAGCTTGTTACAACAACAGCTGCGCCAAAAGCGAGTACCAACGAAAGTGCACGTAGGATATTCATCAGAAATTGGAAAAACGAGATCAATTACTTGGTGTTCTCGAAGATCACCTTATCACCCGGAGAGATCTTTGCTCCCTCAGCAAGAGATTCGGTAATGATATCACAAACAACCATATTGGGCTCAAGGGAAACGATACGAAGACGAGCGACACGCTCATTGCCCCGCTTCACCAAAAGAGAGGACTCAGCTGTTACACCGTAGTTCTTTCCTGCGTTGACCATCACAAACCCGTAGTCGCGGTTTACGGCAATAACCGTTGCTTCAAGTCCATTCAGCGCGACTTGCTGCGCCCTTACGATTTGATTCGCCTCACCCTGCTTCACACGCTCTTCCTGTTTGGCGCGAGCGGATTGCACAGACGCCAGTGACGCTTCGAGCTCGGATTTGCTGTTCTGCTTCTCTGTCAGCGCATCAGCAAGCATCTTCCGTTCTTTGCGAACATCATCTGCCGACTTGATATTTCCATCCGGAAAGATCTTTCTGATCGCAAGGTCGATCTCCTTCTTCTTCAACTGCGTATCAGCCAGATCTTTGTTTACTCCTTCGATCTGGGCATTGGTGCGATTCAGATTTTGCTCAGTTTCAGAAACATTGGCAGCCACCTGATCACGAGCGTTTTTGGACTGCTTTTCGTTTTCCTGCGCTGTTGCGAGATTGTCTTCTGTCTCACGAAGGTCAGCAACCACCTTGGAAAGGGTTTGCTTTGTCTTCGCAAGAAGGTCGATCTCAGCAACGAGATCTGTCTTGTTTAAAACCCCAACCAGAGCGCTGCCGCCCATGGCCAGGATTGAGAGGGCCATTACAAATTTTTTCATGTGTCTTTCCTCGTTTTACTTAAAATAACTGCGTTTTACTAAATGGATTACTGGAACGGATCGGGAGCTGTTCCTTCCGGAGCAGGAGCTTCGGCAGGATCTGCAGGTGCAGCAGGAGCCTCTGCTCCGCCTTCCATGGCACCGCCACCACCAAAGGGATCCGCTTCAGCGGGTGCAGCAGGCGCGGCGGGAGCCGCAGGTGCACCAAATGGGTCAGCCGCAGGAGCGGGAGCAGGCTCAGCACCGCCACCCATGCCTCCAAATGGATCCGCAACCGGCGGAGGAGCGTCTGAAGAAGGGGCCGAAGGAATAAGAGCTCCAGCACCCGTTGCTTCGGGTTGATTGGTGGGAATAGGATTGTCAGTCTTTTTGACAATGTCACCGGTCTGAACCGTTTGCCCCGGAGCCATTGAACCCGGAATCACTTCCGCAACGGATTCGCCCGGCTCGACAGCCGTTACAAGAAGCTTGCAGACTTGCTGGCCACGGCGAATGACATCGAGCTGAGCACGATTCACAACGCCCTGCTCATTGCCGCCTTCAATAATCACAAATCCCCAACTGTTGTAGGCCCGCTTCACAGAACTTGCGAAGGGTCCGCGAATTCGACCGGCTTTCTGATCTGCTTCCAGATCTCTAAGCTCGTTGGCTACTTTCTCCAGGTTCTCTTTTTGAACCTCGGCAGTTGCCACATTGTTCTGCAACGCGGTGATCTCAATTCCCAACTGATTGATCTGTTGGCGAATCTGATTCATCTCGTTGCGGAGCTGTTCGATGTTTGGAAATTCACGCTCGATCTCTTCCGCCTTCGCCAATTCAGTCTTGGCGGCTTCAAGCTGCGTATTGAGAGCCTGAAGCTTGGCTTCAGCTTCAGTGACCATTGCTTCTTTCTGGACCAACACGGTCTGAAGCTCTTCGGTTTCGTCCTTCAGTTTGACGATTGAAGCTTCCGTAGCGGCCAGATCCTCTTTTGTCTTCTTCAGCTCAGCTTCACGGGCAGCAAGAACACCCTGCTGTTCGATCCGCTCATCGCGTTTCTCCTTGGCCGTGTTCATGTTCATGTAGCTGAGGCCTCCGGCCCCAAGCATTGTAACGGCGGCGATAACTAGAAATACTTTCCACATAACTGTCTGAGTTTATGATTCTCTCTCAAAAGGCACTTTCCATTCCGGAACTTCACCATCACTATCAGAGTAGCGACTTGATTGCGCGAAAACAACCCTAAATTTCGGTGCAGAACGCTTCTTTTAAAAACTTTCTGCCACTTTGGCAAGTAATGGTTTGGAAAAGTTTTTGGGCAACAACACAATTTTCAGCCGTTGGCAGGACCTCCCTCCGCAATTACCCTCTCCAAAGCCCTACGGTAGGGCGCTGCCATTGCACACTGATCCGTTTCTCCCGGGATTGCAAACCACTCACCATCGAGCCCCAGCCGGTCAATTTCGGTCGGATTGCCCCGGTGAACCGACAGCTCTACCCGATATTTCGTGATCGAGTACTGAGTTTGAAGGATTTTCGGCCACTTTAATGCCTGTTTCGGGTCGAATTCAGGAAGTCGCCAAAGACCTTTGCGGCGGTTTCCTGCCTCACGAGTCAGAAACACCCGTTCATTCCCGCCGAAAAACACGACGCTCTCAAACCGGTTTTCGATTCGTTGCCGGTTCTTTTTAACCGGGAGGCTCTCGATCGACATTTGAGTCTTGAACGCTGCGCAATGTTTCCGTAACGGGCATTCCCCGCAAGCCGGAGCGGATTTCCGGCAAATTCGCTGACCAATCTCCATCAAACCGGAATTGTAGGCGCTCGCCTCCCGGCAGGGAACCAGGGCTTCAGCCCAGTTCCACATCTGCTTCAGCCCGCCCGTCGTGTCGACGGGTTCCGTGTATCCAAATATCCTCGAAAAGATTCGAACGACATTTCCATCGACCACCGGGGCGCTCTTTTCGAACGCAAAGCTCTGAACCGCGCCCGCCGTGTATCTCCCCACCCCCGGGAGTGCGAGAATTTCATCCATCGAGGTTGGAAACCGCCCTCCGTGAGCCTCCACAATTTTGATGGCAGTTTTCTGGAGGTTCCGAGCCCTGTTATAATAACCCAGTCCCTCCCAGGCTTTCAAAACCTCATCTTCCTCTGCCGCAGCCAAAGCACTCACATCCGGGAACTTTTCCAGCCAGTTTTCGAAAAAGCCGCGCTTTAAGACCGTATTGACCTGAGTCTGCTGAAGCATCAGCTCTGAAACCAACACCGCATAGGGATCCCTTGTTTGTCTCCAGGGCAACTCATGACGCCCCTCCTGCTCAAACCATTGGATGATTGCGGATTGGAAAGATTCAACCTCCCGTTTGGTCCATCCTGTTTGATTTCCCATCTGTCTCTTTTGTGCCAACGTGCCTGCCAATAAAATAAAGTGTCGTCCCAGCAGATGCCAAAACCGATCATCTCATACACCGTGGCAATCACCTCAGATCAAGTTGAAATACTGAGGAGAGTCCTCACTGACCTGAATTTTGAGTTTTCCGAGAAACCGTATGCTCATTTTTCAGCGAAACGGGACAAACTGAATGTCACCGCCTATGAGAAAGGGCCCAAAGTCCTCGTTCAGGGAAAAGAAACAGAGACTTTCGTAAAAGATACCCTGGAACCTCTGGTTCTCGGAGAATCCACTTTAGGTCGTGATGAGGAGCTTCACCCGGACCGGTTTACCCCCCATATCGGAGTGGATGAAAGTGGCAAAGGAGACTTTTTCGGACCGCTTGTAGTCGCAGGAGTCTTCACCACCCGGGAATCGGTTCGATTCCTGATCGAAGAAGGGGTGATGGACAGCAAAAGAATCACTTCCGATTCACGGATCAGAAAGCTGTCCTCTTTAATAAGGGATGCGCCCGAAATCGAATACGAAGTCCTCACGATCGAGCCTCCCCGTTACAACGAATTGTATGAGTCATTTGGGAGCGTCAATCGCATGCTGGCCTGGGGCCACGCCACAGTAATTGAGCAACTGCTTATTCGCTGTCCCGATTGCCCCAGAGCCCTGTGTGATCAGTTTGCCGCCGAAGATGAAATCCTCAACGCTCTCCAGTCAAACGGGAGATTGATTCAGGTTGAGCAAAGAACTAAGGCTGAATCAGATATTGCCGTCGCAGCTGCATCTATCCTTGCACGGGAGACGTTTATCGATTGGGTAGACGCGAAGTCTGAATTATATGATTTTGAAATTCCGAGAGGAGCATCAAATAATGTGAAAGTAGTGGGGGGTAACCTCGTCCGATTGAGCGGTATGGAGGAGCTGGGGCAGATAGCCAAGGTTCACTTTCAAACCTATCAGGACATCCTGGATCTGACGCATCTTAAAAATCCATAATTTTTTGATTTATTCACAAGAACAGGGTTGCAGAATTCTGACCTAAAGCTAAACGTAAGAAAAACCTAACAAAGCCTCATTTTAGACGTTTTAGAAATCTAACCGAGCCATGGCTACAATAACTAAACGCGATCTAGTCGTAAAAATTTCGAACAGTACTGGGAAAACACAGCAGGAGGTGTTTGACATTATTCAGCACTTTACTGAAGAGGTGACAGCAAGCCTCGCCCGGAACGATGATGTTGTTCTCAGGAACTTTGGTGCCTTTCAGGTAACCAAGACAAAGCCTAAGATCGGACGAAACCCCAACAAGCCGGAGGCTGCAGTTCCAATCCCTGCTCGTGCGGTTGTTAAGTTCAAGCCGGGCAAAGAGCTCAAAGAGCGTGTCGCCAAGGTTCTTCCTCAGTTGGAAGACTGATCGACACCTGCCTTGACGTGGGCGGCGATTTCAGCAATCGCCCCCTCTGCAAGCAATGGGGAACCCTCAGGGTATCCCCTTTTCCGTTTACGATCTTCCGGAAATTCGCCGGGGGAAACTTCGTGGACTTGTTTGATCTTCCCGTCACGGTAAATCGCCCCTTGCCGGCAGTATGGGCCCACCATCATTGGATCTGTCCAGGTGTGGATCGATAATATGCGGTCGGTGATCCCGGCGGCGAGATGCATAGGACCACTGTCGACGCTCACGATATAAGCCGCCTGCCTCATCAGGTGCATCAACTGGGCAATGCTGGTTTCTCCCAGCAGGTTGACGGCGTTTGACGGAAAGTTCATTCCAATGGGCCAATTGATCCCTGCGCCGACAATAAACACTTTGTGATCCGCGCAAGCTTCACAAAACTCCACCACCTCCCCGAAGCTCAGCGATTTTCCCTGACCCCGGGAGAAAGGATGCAGCAGTATGTGCCCGGTGGCATCATGGCCGGGAACGCTGTCACCCTCAGGCAGGTTGAAAACGATGGGCTCATTGCTTCGGGACACCAGATCGAGATACCGGTCGACCGCATGTTTCGTTTTCCAGTCAGGAATATCGACTTTGATATCGTAGAAAAAAGAAGCCCCCTCTCTCGCCTGCCGAAACCCGACTTTAAGGGCAGCGCCGGACGCCTTTGCCAGCAACCCGCTGCGGAGCAGACCCTGAAAATCAATCGCCAAATCAGGCGCCAGACCGCCGAGGGTCTCCCTGGCCCAGTGTTGGGCTTTGCCAAGATCCCTCCAGCCACGCCACTGCCGGCGGGGAAATTCAATGATTGATTCCAGATCGGGGTTCCCCTGCAACAGAGGAGCCCATTCTGTATTCACCACCCAGTGAAGTTTAGCGTCCGGGTATTGCTTCTTAAGAACCGAAACGGCCGGCAGCGTGTGTACGACATCTCCGAGTGAACTCGGCTTGATGATCAGGATCGACTTGGGATCCTGTACATGTTCAAGAAAGTCTATGCTCACGAGTCAACCCTGTTTGATCGTCAAATCAACCCTGTTGACTCGATAATCAAACTTCGCCAAGGCCTTCATGGAAGTCCCGACCGTGGGTCGTGGCTTTCACGTAATCGGTGCGGATTACAAAATCTCCGAACTTTTCGCCCTCTTCCCGATTCTTAGCGTAGTCAGCAATGATCGGTTTGAGAGTTTCGACGATGTTTTCCGACTCCACCTTCTCTTTGTAGAGTTTGTTGAGGCGGTCACCGATAAATCCACCACCCAGATACAAATTGTATTTCCCGGGTGATCGACCAACGAAAGCGATTTCAGCGATGTAAGGACGCGCACAGCCATTCGGACATCCTGTCATCCGGATGGTGATTTCATCGTCCCGCAGGCCATACTCTTCGAGAACGGCCTCGATATCAGTAATCAGATCAGGCAAATACCGCTCACTCTCGGCAAGGGAGAGACCGCAGGTCGGCAAAGCGACACAGGCCATGGAGTTCAAGCGGAGTCCGCTGGCTTCATAGCAGTTCTTCAGGCCGTATTTCTCGAGAAGCTCTTCGATCGCAGGGCGATCTTCTTTTGCGATACTTCCGATAATCAAATTCTGGTTCGCAGTGAGACGGAAGTCTCCCTTGTGGATTTTTGCGATCTCCCGGAGCCCCGTCATCATCGGGTAGTCTTCCGTGTCTTTGACCCGTCCATTCTGAATGAAAAGCGTGAGGTGAAGCTTTCCGTCTTCCCCTTCAATCCAGCCATAGCGGTCGCCGTTGCTGTCGAATGAGAAATCGCGAGCGGCTTCCAGTTTGTATCCCAGGCGTTCCTCAACCTGATCGCGGAACCAGTCCAGACCGTGATCGTCGATCGTATATTTCAATCGCGCATGGGCACGATTCTTACGGTCACCATGATCCCGCTGAACGAGAACCACTTTCTCCGCTACATCCACCACCTGATCCGGTGTGCAGAAGCCCATCACTTGAGCCAGGACGGGGTAGGTTTCGAGTTTTCCATGCCCCATTCCCATTCCGCCACCTACAGTGACGTTGTATCCGAGAATGTTTTTGTCATCATCAAGGATCGCGATGAAGCCAAGGTCGTGAGCGTAAATGTCGACATCGTTGCTCGGTGGGATGGCGATAACGATCTTAAACTTACGGGGCAGGTAGTGCTTGCCGTAAATTGGCTCGACGTCCGGGGTCACCTTTGTCTTTTCGCCGGTTTCGAGATCGGTCAGCCAAATGTCGTGGTAGGCCGATGTCTGTGGAGTGAGGTGATCACTGATCTTATGAGCCAACTCGAGCGTTTCCGCATGGGCCGCACTTTGATGCGGGTTGGGGTTGGACATCACATTGCGGTTCACGTCGCCGCATGCAGCAATGGTATCGAGCAGAGCCTTGTTGATCTCCTGCATCGACTTTTTAAGATTCTTCTTAATAATCCCGTGAAACTGGAAAGCCTGACGAGTCGTCAGCTTAAGCGTCTTGTTCGCGTGAGTGTTCGCGATTTCGTCCATCTCAAGCCACTGCTTCGGCGTGCAAACACCGCCCGGGACGCGAACCCGAATCATGAACGAATACGCGGGTTCCTCTTTCGCTTTACGCCGCTCACGACGCAGATCCCGGTCATCCTGCTGATAGATCCCGTGGAACTTAGTCAACTGGGTATCATCTTTCGAAAGAGCTCCAGTCGATTCATCAAGAAGCCCTTCAGAGATCGTTCCGCGAAGGAAATTGCTCTCGTCTTTAATTGTTTCGTTTTTGCTCAGTTCGGACAAATCCATAATTGTGTCGTGTTTGTGATTCTGTGGGAAAAATACGCTCAGTCTGCGCCTTCAGACACCCTCTTTACATCCCACTTCCCAAAGATTTCAGCGCGGCGAATTAACCACGAAAGGTTCAAAAAGCAACTATCGTTCCAGTCAGCAGTCTAGACGCCCTTCAGCCAGGAAAAGATAGCCTCGATTTCTTCATCGCAGACGGCGTGGGTCAGTCCCGGATAAACCTTCAGAGTCGGAGTGTAGCCCGCTCCGTCAAGAACTTGTTTGGAATGCTCCGCGGCCGTGACCGGCACGACATCGTCAGCGCTCCCATGAAACAAGCCAACCGGGAAGTCAGCAGTCTGTTTCGGACAGGGGTAATCGTCTGATTCTAAAAGATATCCGGACATCGCCATAATTCCGGCAATCTTCTGTTCCGTTCTCAGCCCGACATGCAATGCCATCGCCCCGCCCTGTGAAAATCCAGCGAGGACCACTTTTGCGGCGGATTCTTGACTGATCAAAGCTTCAATTTCCACCTGACTTTGATCAACGGACGCCCAATCGACCCGGCGTGGCTGAGACATATCAAGAATGTCATACCAGGCCGGCATGGTCATGCCCATATTGATAGTGACTGGCATTTGCGGAGCGTGGGGCAGGATAAAGCGCCACTTTTCCGGCAATGCCGCTTCGGCCAATATTTGGGCCACATCTGCGAAGTCATGACCATCTGCCCCCAAACCATGCATCAGGATGACGCACATTTCCGCTTCTTCACGGGAGGCTCCTTTTTCAATAAATGATAACATTTCCGGAATTCTTGTGATTTTCACCTCTTACTCTGAAATATCAAAACACAACCAAAGGTTTCAGAAGGTCGTTTCCGGTACAGAACTTGGTCTCTTAAGCTTAAGAAGGTCGTTTCCGGTACAGAACTCGGTCTCTTAAGCTTAAGAAGGTCATTTCCGGTACAGAACTCGATCTCTTAAGCTTAAGAAGGTCATTTCCGGTACAGAACTCGATCTCTTAAGCTTAGGAAGGTCATTTCCGGTACAGAACTCGATCTCTTAAGCTTAGGAAGGTCATTTCCGGTACGGGTGTTCCATCAGCGGCTCCGGAGGAGGAAACCCGCGAACCAGAGTTGTTTGACCCAATCGCCCTGCATTTCGTTCATTATTAGGGGAAGACATGAAAGGTTGTGGCAAATAACTCCGTTTGATACGGTGACATGGTGCACCCGGAACCAGAAACACTGGAAGCTGAAAACAGGCTGCCAACGAAGTTTGAAGGTGCCGTTTTTCGTGTAAAAACGGCACTGTTTCAGGTAAGACATCACCTAATCGGAAACCGGGGGGCCAGATTGACAAAATCCGCGATTCCTGATGCCGAAATTGTCGGCGAGTCCCGCAGTGCTCTTCGATCTACGGATCGAGTCGAAGAAATCGAACTTGAATCAGGGAAAGTTCAGAATCTTCGGGTCGCTGCCGGATACATCGACCGGATAGCAGTGCCCAAGGGGGAAGTTTTCAGTTTTTGGGCACATGTTCCACGCCCTACGCGGGGAAGCGGTTTTGTCGAAGGACGGGAACTGCGGGAAGGTTGTATTGTTCCGTCTATCGGTGGCGGATTGTGTCAGCTCTCGAATGCCCTTTATGATTCCGCGCTTAAGGCAGGGCTCGAAATTGTTGAGAGACATGGACATTCCCGAAAAGTTCCCGGATCTCTCGCAGAGGTCGGGCGTGATGCCACGATCTTCTGGAATTATGTCGATCTGAAATTTCGGGCTGATTGCGACTGGCAGATTCGCTCGTTTCTGACTGGTAGCGAGCTGGTCGTTCAGATTCTGGCATCGGAATCCCCGGGTGCTTCCACTGGTGCTGATGAAACGGCTCCTGATTCGCGGGCTTCTGTTCAGTCCTGCGAGACCTGCGGCATGACCTCATGTTTCAGACACCCGGAGAAGAAAATTCCCCAACGCCTTCGCGAGTTTGCGACCTGGGCAGTGGACTCCCACTCTCCTGAACTGGGTGATTATATGGCAGAGCATTGCAGCGACGACGATTGGCTCATAACGCCACTTTCTTCGCAGCGGAAATTCGGGGGAAGCCGGTATCCCTGGCCCGCCGGCTCTTTTGCAAATGTGATCGATTTTCCCGGTTTTGTGGTTCATCGCTCACTGGTTTCCCGCCGGCTGGCCAATCAGGGAGCGGAACGCCAGGCTGCGAATTTAAGGTTCAATCAAACTCTGGCAGAGAAAATGATCCGCCGGGTTCCGCATCGTTCCAATCACCTCGTGGTGAGTTTGGAGCTGCTCCCGTATTTCTGGCAAGCCGGTGTTCTCGGTGGACGCAAATTCGATGTCTTGATGACGCGTTGGCCTCTCTATTTGCTTCAGGAAAAGCTCGATACCGCAGCCGCCCGCTGGCCGGAGAGCTCAACTCTTTCTGATTTCCGGGTCGATGGCGAACTTTGCTATCTTGAACAGGAAGCGCTCGACGCAGCCCATTCATGGGTGACTTCGCACCCTGAAATCGCGAAGGTTGCAGGTGAGAAAACCGTGCAATTACTCGACTGGAAAATTCCCGATCAGCCCCCGATCGAAACGGGTGGTCGAGAGCTGATTTTTCCGACAACAACCGCCGGAAGGAATGGTGCGTGGGAATTGAGAGAGACAATCCGTCAACTGGAGATCCCGCTGCGGACGATGGGGGCCAACGTGGAATCACCGACTTTTTGGGACGGCCTCGACGTCTCGTCAATTGATCCATCGACCTGGAAACAACATGCCGGGGCCGTGGTATTGCCCGCCTGGATTTCGAACCGGCCGACCAGACTCCTGCAAGCGGTCGCCTGCAATATCCCCGTAATCACAACCAGAGAGACCGGCATCCCCGATCTCCCCGGGGTCACAATGGTAGACTGCGGTGATCCTGATTCTCTTGCCGCCGCAATCTCGCAAACAATCTCCGCCGCCGGGCCGGGATTGGTGAATTCCTAGCTTTCATCCGGCTTCTCCACCGGAGGCGCAGGCTTGTCCGGTAAAATCACCGAGACCAGAATCAAAAGCACAAGCAGGGAGATAATCGCAAACGGCGGGGTCCACGACAAGGTGCCCTTGAAGATCACGACGAGCGCCACCAGGATGACGAGTGACCCGAGAAGGCCAAAGACGGCGGCTTTCGAGCGATGGAACTTGAATACGATGAACGCAAGTCCAACAACCGCCAATACGCCAATCCATCGAAGCCAGTTTGGCCACCATTCGATATACCGGCCGCTCTGAATCGTTGCGATTGCGCGGGCAAAGAGTCCGGCACGTGAGAGTTGATCGCCATTCTGGAGTTTGAATTGACGATCGATATTGCGATCAAACCCGATGATAACGAGGTTTTCTGAAATCGAATTCAGTTCCCGCTGAAATTTGGCGATGAATTCTCTGGCAACATCATCATCTTCTCCCGGAATGTGAACCTGATTCGCGGTCAGGGTGACGAAATGGTGGGCTTCGTCATCTTTCCCTTCATTCGAGATCATTTTATTCTTCAGGCCCGCGTAGGCAGGAACGATCATGGTTCCGAATTCATCGATAGGAATGGTGTATTTATCTCCCACCTGAATGATTTTCTTATCCGCCTCGATCGTAACCGTCACATTATCCACCGCGACCTCCGAGGTGTTCAATAAAGCCAGCAACCCAAATGACGGGACAACCTTATCTCCCTGCCGGGCGATGAGCGGAATGCGAACGGTGCCGTTTTCCGTGGAAATCTCTCCATCTTCAAAGCGAGTGAATGCCGGATCGCCATTGGCAAGAAGCTGACTGTCCGGGCTGCGAACGGTTCGCTTGATTTCCCGGACCTTCGAGAAATCACCACTGTGGGCAAGAGTGGGGTATTCAGGGCCTCCGGCATCTCCCGTTTCAGAGACAATCGAACCGAGCGTGAGACGTGGCAGTGTGGAAGCTGCTTTCTTAAGCGGTTCAATATCCGTCTGATTGAAGAGTGAATTGCCGTCAAACTCAGGAACCGGAGCAAAGGCGACAGATTTGGGCTTCAACTGCTGCAATGCACCCAGGATCGTTGCGTAATCCAGACGCGAGAGATTTTTGGGGGCGTCTCCGCCTCCGTTGGAGCCTTCTTCGCCGAGTCCGAGATCTTCAAGGGGCTCGTATTCATCATTGATGCGGACAAAGGTGACCGCCGGGTCACTGATCTTGTCACGAGTGTTGGCAACACAGAGCTCCAGCCACCAGTCGTTTAAACTTTGGATGGGACCTATTTTACGATTCTTGAGGTCCCATTCTGCGATGCCGACAAGAATGGCTCCGAAGACGAGAAATGTGATGAGGCGATGGCGCATTGGAACTCTGGACTGTGGAGTAGGAAACGGAAAGAACGATAGGCGTTATTGCGCGACTTTTAATATGTGAAGAGGCTTGGAGCGGGGATCGAGCGAAACGAAGTTTGCACTTCCACTCCAGTGGTAGATCTCCTCAAACATCAGGTCTTCCACCGTAAAGCGCTCCCCTTCTTTCAATCCCATTTCGCCGAGCGGCAGGTGGATCTGACTTTCCTGTGTCTCATGCGGGTTCAGGTTCACAATCACCAGGATGATGTTTTGGTCTTCACTCCATTTGTAAAAAGAGATCACCTGATCATTGTCCGACTGAATGAACTTAACATTCGCGTATTCCTGCAAGGCAGGTTGGGTCTTCCTGATTTCATTCAGCCTTCCGATGAAGGCTTTAATATTGCCCGCTTTGTCCCAGTTCCGCTTTGTCAGCTGATACTTTTCGCTGTCGAGATACTCTTCACGGCCGTTCAGCGATTGGTTTTCGCAAAATTCATAACCGGAATACATCCCCCACGAGCTTGAAAGCAACGCAGCGAGTGCCGCTCTTATTTTAAACATCGCCGGCGGAGCGTCGTGGAGATGATAAGCGAGGATATCGGGAGTGTTGGGCCAAAAGTTCGCCCGGTAGTAGTCCCGCATCTCTCCCTGAGTCAATTCCTCGGTATACTCAGTCAGCTCGGCTTTCGTAACCCGCCAGGTGAAGTAGGAGTAGCTCTGCGTGAAGCCGATTTTGGCCAGTGTTTGCATCATCTTCGGCCGGGTAAACGCTTCCGCGAGAAAGATGGTGTCCGGGTAATCGACCTGGATTTCAGCAATCAGCCATTCCCAGAACGAAACCGGCTTCGTGTGCGGATTATCGACGCGGAAAATCGTGACCCCGCACTCTTCAATCCAGAAACGAACCACGCCGAGGAGTTCGTTCCACAGTTCCTCCCACTCATCACAGTGAAAGTTGATCGGATAGATATCCTGATATTTCTTCGGCGGGTTCTCCGCGTATTTAATCGTTCCGTCGGGGCGATGGAAGAACCATTCCGGGTGTTCCGTCACATAAGGGTGATCCGGCGAGCACTGAATAGCGAAGTCCATCGCAGTTTCCAATCCGCGGGCCCGTGCTTCATCGACGAACCACTTGAAATCTTCCACCGTTCCCAAAGCGGGTTCTACAGAGCGATGACCTCCATGTTTTGAACCAATGGCCCAGGGGGAACCCACATCGCCCGGCAGGGCGTTGGTCGTGTTGTTCTTTCCTTTGCGGAAGGTTTCCCCGATCGGATGAATCGGCGGAAGGTAAACCACATCAAACCCCATCTTTGCCGCGTCATCGAGCCGGGGCAGACATTCCCGCAATGTCGAATGGACTTCTCCGGTCCCGTCCGCAGAGCGGGGGAAAAATTCATACCACGCTGAAAAGCGGGCGCGACTGCATTCCACCTTCACCTGCAAAGGAGGGGAAGTGGTTGATAACTCCCGGTTCGGCCATTTTGCGAGCAGCTCCCGCACCTGGTCTGATCCGAAAATCTCCGGAACATTGACCGCCTTGGTTCTCATGAGAGTTGCAGCAAGCGAATCGATTTCCTCGGCATCCACCGTCGCCCGGCTTGTGGCGGCACGAACGGCTGCCTCATTGAGAATCACCCGGCCTTCTTCCAGTTCGGTATTGAAAGACTCCTGGTCCCCGGTCAACCGGCGTTCGAGATCATGCAGCCAAGTCTTGAAGTCATCGGCCCAGGCTTCGATTGAAAATTCAAAAAGCCCCGTTTCAGAAAACACCGTTTCACCAACCCATCGGTCGTTCTGTGTGTCGCGCATTGGAGCTTCAAGCCAGGCTTCCGTTTTACCTTTGGGCTGAAATTTTCTCCATTTAACAACCGCGACCAACTGATCGTGACCGTCTTTAAAAATATCCGCGCCGACTTCGAAGCGTTCACCAACAACGCGTTTTGCGGGAAATTTTCCGCATTCAACGGAGGGAGTGACATATGAAATGACGACCGTGTCAGGCCGGTTTTCGGAGATAGACATGATTCGGGGGAAAGATGTCCGCCATGTTCCGACAGGGTCAAACGCTTCTTTTTGACTTGGGTTGAGTTTCGAGCCGGGAGGGTTGGGTCGACAAACCGACCCTGTTGGTACGTAAGCCGCTTGATGCTCAAACCGATCCGCTTTCGCGATTCAGCCATTGGGTGATGAAATAAAAGGTTTCACCCATTCTTACGTTTGTTTATCTTCCAACAGTGATTGAGACAGAAAAGACACCTCCAAATTTGATTCTCGTTGGTTTTATGGGAACCGGAAAATCCACGATCGGAAAGTTTTCGGCCCGCAGTCTCGGATTTCGGTTTGTGGATACCGACGATGTGATTGTCGAGCTGGCGGGCAAATCGATCCCTGAGATATTCGAGGAGAAAGGCGAAGAGGGGTTTCGTGAATTGGAAACCAAAGCCCTGAGCCTTTGTGCGGACAGAGAGCACCAGGTGATCGCAACCGGCGGGGGAATTGTGACAATTCCTGAGAATCGGGAGATCCTGAAGCGGGCTGGTTACGTGATCTGGCTCAAAGCGGAACCGGAGGCGATCTATGAGCGAGTTCGCCGCAATCACAACCGGCCGCTGTTGGAGACCGAAGATCCGTTGCAGACCATCAAAGACCTTTTGTCTTCACGAATCGAGTACTACAAAGAAACGGCCAACGAGGAAGTAAGCACCACCGAGCTCACGATTGATGAGATCGTTCACGGTGTCACCGAATCCACGCGGATCGCAATTTCCTGCGTCGACTATTAAAACGGGATGTCGTCCTCTTCGTTCTGACTGTAGGAAGGATTGCCGCCCTGCTGTGGAGGGGGCTGCTGTTGCTGAGGCGGCGGAGCATATTGTTGCTGGGGTGGAGCCGTCTGATGTTGAGGAGGTCCGGATTGCTGGTAGCCACCGCCATCGCCCTGATTGTATCCGCCGTCCTGTTGGTAGTTTCCACCACCGCCACCCTGATCATCACGTCCGCCGAGAAACTGAAAGTTCTCGCCCACCACTTTCAATTTGGTGCGCTTCTGGCCGGTTTGTTTGTCGTCCCAGGAATCCATCTGCAATCGGCCTTCAACATAAATGGGGCGCCCTTTCTTCATGTACTGACCAACCAGCTCAGCACTTTTCCCCCAGAGGGTGACGTCAATGAAGGTGACGTCTTCCCGTCGTTCCCCATTGTCGAGTGTGTATGAGCGGTTACAGGCAAGACCGATATCAGTAACTGCGGTCCCCTTAGGGGTATAACGGACTTCGGGATCACGCGTCAGATTCCCGATCAACATAACTTTGTTCAAACTCGGCATGGGAAATTTATAAAACGGGGATTGCGAGTTGGCGACTCCTAATTCGATCGATATTTTTCCATAACCCGTCCCAATGATGGAACTCGGTGTGATAGAACGCTTCCGAACTTTTTTTTGCAATTATTTCCGAACCATGGAATAATCGTTTCGTTGTTACTGAAGAAGAATTCCCCTTTCTTCTTCAACTTCTATCTTCTTTGCAACTCTCAAAGTGTAAACTCACCCTCAGGTGCGGTTTGCCTTTGAACCTCTCCACGCAATGGCCACAAAAACACCAAAAAACGGAACGACGAAGCGAGCCCGGAACCGCCAATCGATCAAAAACATCAAACGAATCGACTCCCCGAAAACCCATGGCTGGCAAGTGCATGTCCGCCGGGGGGGAGTATTAAAAACAAAGCTCTTCAGCGACCGCGTTCACAGTGGTAAGAAGCCTGCGCTGGAAGCTGCCAAGGAATACCGGGATGGACTCTTGAAAGAGATGGCTGATCTGGCCAAGCCACTCTGGAAAATCAAGAGGACTCCGCGAACCAATACCGGACACCTCGGAGTCAGCCTGACTGAATACGAAAACAAGTCAGGTAAGAAACGCCGGGTGATCACAGTAACTGCACGGCAGGAGCTCGGAAAAGCGGTGAACCGCAAGTTTTCCGTTGATAAACTGGGATACGAGAAGGCTGTGAAGAAAGCAGTCGCCTGGCGAAACTCGGTTCTGAAAGATCGGGCCAAACGGGAAAAAGGTGGCGAAAGCTAAGTTCCCCTTACAGGGAATTCCCTCGACAAACCCGCTTCCTTTGGGCAAGATTTATTCTTGGCAAGGGATGATCATTCGTCGGGCTAACATACTTTGCACTGCGGTGCTGACACTCGTTGCGCTTTGCTGTGTCCAGGCAGCAGAGCCGGAACGCACCTGGAACAGTGCCGATGGCAAAACGCTCGTTGCCAGCCTCGTCAGCGCAAACAAAACCAGTGTCACTCTTCGACTCGAAGGCGGTCGCGAAGCTATTGTCCCGCTGGAGCGGCTGAGCCAGAATGATCGTGACTATCTGAGCCGTTTGAAAACTCAGGGCCTGACCTTTGCGGTGGGTGAAATGCCTGAGGAGACGCAGACTCCACGGCAGATTGACGTGGAAGGCGGTCCGCGTGTCTTTAGAACTCCTCACTTCGAGTTCGAGACGGATCAGAATGTCTCCAAGGCATTCATCTCCGAAGCCGCCAGAGTTTATGAAGGGACTTACCTGGCACTGCAAAGCCTGCCACTTGGTTTGAAGCTGACTCCACCGGAGGGAAAAGAGCGCTACCGCGGACTTTTCATGAATGACCAGAACTTCAATGCTCAGCTGGGTGACTCCGTTCCCGTGTTAGCAGGCCAGAAGGTGGCAGGAGTCTATATTCCCAATCGTAAAGAATTGCTGGTTCCATATTCTTCAATGGGGGCAAAGCGGAGCGGAAGTCAGGTCACCCTGCGGCGTTCAAGTGATACCAGTACGCTCATTCACGAAATCACCCATCAGGTCATGCATGACTGGTTGCCTTTTATTCCTGTCTGGATGGCGGAAGGTTTATCCGAATACATTTCTTCAGTGCCCTATCAAAACGGTCGATTTGAATTCAAGAATGCAGAAGCCGGCCTCAAAGAGCGGCTGGAGGAAAAATATCGGGATGGAGATGGCGTCATCCAAATGACCCGGCCCTCCCGGCTTATTGCCAGATCAATCCCCGGTTTGCAGAGCGGCAAGAACACGTCTGCATCGACCTCGGGATTACCGGCAGAAGCTTCCAGGTCTCCAAAGCCATCCTCCAGCCCGGGCGATGCGGAATGGGGCGGGGCTTTGTCAGAGTACCGCGATGCGATGTTACTGATCTACTATTTTATCCATCTGGACCGACCTGATGCTCCCGGGGCACCGGTGGCCGCCTACTTGAAACTGGTCGATCAAGCGAAGACCGAGACGGACACTTTCATCAGTGAATTCAACGCCAAGGTCGATGAATTCGAAGTCGAACGGAAGGGATACAATGAAGAAGTGCGGAGATTTAATGAAGAACTCGAGACTTACCGGGCCGCAGTAAACTCCTACAACTCCAAGGTGACCGAGCTGAACCAGCAGATCCTGGAGGGAGTTCCCGAAACCGACTGGGTCGACACCGGTTCACCCCCGGCCGAGCCGGTACCACCGAAAGCACTGGTTATTCCTGATATCCTGAAGAATTCCGACAAGACCGGTGGTCAGATTGATATCGTTGCCCTGGTTCGGGAGCGGGCAAACGGCGCCCTGCTTCGCGATCGCACCGGTCAGGCACTCGACAAAGCCGTGCAGGATGCCTTCGCCGGGATTGGGATTACGATCCGGATGGAGCGCTGACCTCTCCCCGCACCGGAGCGCTTGCCAGCCCGACCTGAAGCCGGTCGGCCAGTAACTTGATCACCCCCGGGTGAGTCGCGAACAGATCGCTCATGTGAGTCTTCAAGGTTGAACACCCCGCTTCCTCCGCCTCACAGATCTTCGCAATATCTCCACCGGGACCGGCGTGCCGGCCGGGAGAAATAAAGAGCATCGAAAGAACCACATCCTTCTCATACCCGGGTCTCCCCAGCAGTTTCTCCAGCAGTGGATCGTTGAAATCATACTCAGGCCCCTCCCGTCGCTCCATCGATGACGGCTCGACCGCCGAGGCATCATCGCCCAGGATATCTTTCAGCTGAGCTGCCAGAAAGTTCCGAACCTGATTCACCGCTATGCGTGGAGTCCCATGATCAACCAGTGTCACCGCCGGCTTCGACAGACTCTCATCATTGATCTTTCTGCGAACCAGATCCGCAAGGATTTCAGCCACACCGGTATCCGATTGATTTTCCAAATCCACCATGCATGGCGCGATTCGAACCTCGAGCTGATGCCAGCCATTGGCACGGTGTTCCATGACCCGCTGCGGCAGATATTCATAGATGGCCGCGCTGTGACCAAAGAAAAGCGGAACCACGAGAAAAGAATTCGTGCCGTGTGCTTTATGTTGGGCCTTGATGAAAGGCTCAAAGATCTGCGCGGGTGTCCCATCCAACTCAGCGGCGTCGACCCTCGTTGAATGAAGGAGAGAGACCGGATTCACGGTATGCCCGACTTCCTCCGACAATGCCGCCGCCAATTTGCGAAGACTAAGCGTCGCCTCAGCCCGGTGAGAGCCGTTATCGACCAGTAAGATGCAGGGGGTGTCGGAGTCGCTCATGGAAACAATCTAGCATCCAGAATACGAAGCCCACCTGAAATTCGGTTCACAAAGCGGGGCATGAATATCCCCGCCAGTGAGGTGATGAATTCAGCCTCCGAAGTTCGTGGGAGAACTCATGAAGTCTTTGAAGTGGAACTTGTCCATCTTATGCGCCCACAGAAGACCGAGCGCAATGGCTCCCGATAACAGTGTGGAAATGATGATCATAGGTTTCTGCATGAGCTGCTCAGGCTCAAGACGAGCACCAATCTCAGACATCGCCTGGCGGAAGTAGGCAATAATTGCAAAAATGATGACCGGGAAAACCAGGGCCAGGTTGTTAAGCGGATCGTAGGTCGCCATCGCATAGCCCGAGCAAAAGCAAAACAGGTTCGCGTAGGTGATCATCGCAATGATCAGTGAAGTATTGGAATAAACCTGGAAAGACTTCCGGTACTGACCACTCAACTCTTTGTTGTCGATGAAACGGTATTCCGCATAACGTTTTCCGGTCATGAGAAGGCCACCGAAGCACCACCATGCCAGCGTGATCGAAGCCGGTGGTTGCGCGGTCGTTTCAACAATCGCATACCAGCCCAGCCAGAGCCGGATCGGGTTGTTGAACGACTCCGCGATCACATCGAGAAACGCCCGGTCTTTCAGGCGAACCGGCTGGATGTTGTATACCAGCCCGCTGAGAAGAAGAAGTCCAAGTGCAATCCAGTAACCCGGGTTGCTGAACCAGAGAAAAGCGAGGGCAAACCCGACTACGATACAACCACCGAACATGGCCCACAGAATGGAGAGCTTCACGCGACCGGCCGGAATCGGGCGGTCCTTCTTCGTTGGATGAAGCTTATCAAACGGCGCGTCGAGAATTTCGTTCAGAATGTAGTTTGCCGAAGCAATCAGGCAGGCCGGGATCAGTGAGAGAAGGGCATTGGTGATGACATCTCCCGTAACCTCAAGATTCAGAACCAAAACAACAGCAACCGCATGGCCGAAAACGATAAAAATGTTTTTCAACCAGTGGTCTACCCGGGCAACCTTCAAATACTCGATCATGATATACTCTGTCGTTTGATGTCTTTTTGGAAAGGGCCGCCTTGGTAACCCAAAGGAACGTGAATCACAAGATGGATTTTTTTAAGCACCCGTGTAATTTGGGGAGCTTTTTGAAAAATACTTAAGGTCCCCGTAGTTCAACGGATAGAACAAGAGTTTCCTAAACTTTAGATACAGGTTCGATTCCTGTCGGGGATGCCATCATTGGCTGATAGCAGAAAAAATTCAAATCAGCTGCCGCTTCTTCACATTCAAATACTGCGACACGGCTTCGGCGCAGAGCTCTTCGTGATCAGGCAGACCGAGTTCCACTCCCAAATGACTGAGCTTCTTGCCGGTCTCACGGAGATCCTGCCATTGAAAATGTCCGCCGAGATGCCCGTAGATATCAGAAACTGACTCCGGTTTGGACATCGGGGAGAAAAGCGGATGCGCGTTCTCAGGGCGAACCATGTTCACCAGGATAAGATGCTGACGACTGATCAGGGGGATCGCTTCGTAAAATTGTTCAGCCGTGAGAGGATCACTCAAATCGACCAGCATAACGATCAAGGCGCGACGGGTGAGACGCTGTCGCAGACTGATCATGAGTTGTTCGAAATCCGGAGCCACAGGTTTGGGCTCCAGCGTGTAAAGAGCATCACGCACCACATTGTAGTGATCGCGACCATTGCGACCGCGAATGAAGCGATCCACCTGATCAGCAAAGCTGACAAAACCGAAAAGATCCCCCTGCCGCTCTGCCACCGAAGCCAGCACGAGCGAACAATGCAGGAAACGCTCCAGCTGGGTAGTGACAGCAAACTCCCCGCCGGCGTTTTCATCGCTGAGGAGCAGCTCCCCCATCGCCTCGTCCTGAACCGGCATCTTGATCTCGCGGGCGCTCAATCGTGAATGATCCACCACCACATAAACTTCCTGGGTCCGCTCGATTTGAAACGTTCGTGTCACAGGAACTCCCCGTCGCGCAGTCGCCTTCCAGTCAATGTCAGTGTAGTCATCGCCCGGCTGGTAATCACGCAGTTGCTCGAAGTCGCGCCCCTTCCCTACCTGACGGACGGCGTGGGAACCCTCGTTTCCGCGACGGAGAAACAAAGCCGAAAGCCGTTTCCGCTCCACACTGAGATCCGGGTAGACGCGCATTTCCACATTCATGTCATAAGTCCGGCGGATCAGCCAGAACCCGAAGAACGAAGTCGTTTCCACATGGCCCGTGGGGAAAAAGAATTGCCCGCGGCGCAGGGGAAGCAGTTCGTAATTGATCTGCTTGGTCTTCCCTTCCTTGATCTCCGGCACGTCATAGATCACCCGTTCGGTGGCGCGGAATTCAGCAATCATACTCATCCCGAAGCGCAACCACTGCAGGTCCTGACCACGATTGAGGAATGTGACCGGCATGGTGACGTCACGGTTTTTCGTGCAGCGAACCAGACCGGGGAATTCGAGATCCAGTTTGGCAAGGCGGCGCTGGGATTGTTGCAAATCATAGACCGCCACCAGGGCAACCACGACCACGATTCCCAGGCCAATCATTTGCAAAGTCCCCCCATAGACCATCATGGTGATTGCCGGGACCAGCACCAGGGCGGCAATCCAAATCAGAAGGTTATTGGGGACAAACCGGCTCATTTACGATCCAACAGGGTATGTTCGGCGAACCAACAGGGTTGGATCGTTCCCGCGTAATTTTTGTGTTTGCAACCACGGCCTGAAAGGTCGTCCGCGCAAAGCCCGGGCCTTCAGACCCGGGGGGCGGTTAGCTTTCAGCCCGGGTAACCCGGCGGAACAGGTCGCCGCATTGTTTGATATTTCACTCATCGTGGAACCGCCACTTTTTCGAGCAAGCGGGTGATGGCTTCGTTCACCGTGACGCCTTCGATTTCATATTCAGGGCGAAGCACGATGCGATGGGCCAGAACGGGAAATGCCATGGAACGGATATCATCCGGCGTCACGAAGTCCCGTCCCTGAAGCGCAGCGTAAGCACGACTGGAAAGCAAAAGAGCCTGGGTCGCACGAGGGCCGGCCCCGACCTGGATACTGTCGATCTCCCGTGTCTGACGAATCAAATCCACCACATAACCGACGAGTTCCTCCTTCATGGTGATGGCGCGAAGTGACTCGCGTGCCTTGGCCAACTCTGCAGCAGTCAGGATGGGCTGCACATTCCCTCCCTCAAGGCGATTTTCCGGAGAGTCAGTGCCCAGTGATTGCATCGCCAGCTGGAGTTCGTTTTCCCGAAGCGGATACTCCACTTCAACCTTCAGCAGAAAGCGGTCTTTCTGGGCCTCGGGCAGCGGATAGGTGCCCTCATATTCGATCGGGTTTTGCGTCGCAAAAACGGTGAAGTTGTGATCGAGATGATGGTTCACCCCGTCAATGGTGACCTGCCGTTCCTGCATGGCCTGCAGCAGCGAGGATTGCGTCTTTGCCGGAGCCCGGTTGATTTCATCCGCCAGCAGAAAAGAGGTGAAGACGGGGCCCTTCACGAGGTGAAACTCGTTTTCCTGCATGTTGAAAACATTCGTCCCGGTGATGTCCGACGGCATCAGGTCGGGCGTAAACTGGATCCGGGAAAAGTCAGTGCCGAGGACCTGGGCCAATGTCCGGACAAGCAGTGTCTTGGCTACGCCGGGCACCCCTTCAAGGAGAATATGATTGCCGGTGAAAATGGCGATCAAACAGTGATCGACCACATTTTCCTGCCCTATGATGACTTTGGCGACCTCGGCCTTGGCACGTGTGAGAATTTCTTTTACAGTCGTGACGTGTTCGTTCGTCGGCGCTTCGAGTTCCATAATTGATTAGCGACAGTGTAGGGTTTGCCACAAACGAGTCAATCCGCGAGGAAGGCGATTTATGATGTTCAGGATCATCCGGGATTGTGAGGATTCCGGCTGAATAGTGAACTTTTGAGGGCTAACCCCGGCTGGGCGGTGTATTTTGCCAGCATGGCCTCGTTCAGCCTCAAAACGCCCCGAAACGTTGCCCCGTATGGCTTGTCGAATTCCGGGCATGACCAAATAAACGTTTTTTCATTGATACCCGGTTTCGGGCATGACCAACAGACCAGTGAGATGGTGATGCCCCGATTGAGGCATGACCAAACAAACGTTAAATTGCCGGTGCCTCGATTGGGGCATGACCCAAAAAACACTTTTTTGTATGAGCCCGATGTCGGGCATGAGCAAAAAAACGTTCATTGGTTGATGCCCGGTTTTGGGTAGGAGCATTTTAACAGTTATTTGGTCATGCCCGGAATCCGGTATGGCTCAAATGCCATTTTTTTGGTCGTACCCCGATTTGGGCATCACTTTCGAATCGGTTTCCCAGAAACACCGAACTTTGGTTGAATGGATCATCCCGTTTGGGTGCCCGGGTTTCGAAATTTCAGTGTGTATCCGGTTGGTCGGGGGCCACTGTTGTGAGAGGATGAGAAGCCATGTGTAATTTATATGACATTGGGCCTTCATCCGACCGGAACCGGGTGGGTTGGCAAAGAGCGATTCGAGAAGCGATCGAGGATGCCCCGAAACAGTTTGGTATTCGCAAGACCGATCCGGGGGTTGTGGCTCGTCTGAATGAAAATTCCGGCGAGATCGAGCCGGAAATCATGCGTTGGGGATTTCACCGGCCTTTTAATCCCGCTGTGAACAATGCGCGGACGGACAAGCTGGATGGCGGGATGTGGAGCAAAGCGTGGCGGGAGAAGCGCCGCTGTCTTATCCCGGTGCGGACGTTTTATGAGTGGTCAGGTCCTGCGGGATCAAAGCAGACTCATGCGTTTCAATCCGCGGACGGGGAGCCGGTCTGGATGGCGGGACTCTGGGAGCCCAACAGCGAAGAAGAGATTGGACTGAGCTACACGATGTTGACAACTGCGGCCTCAAAACAAGTCGAGCGGATTCATCACCGCATGCCGGCGGTGCTCGATCCGGCGCACATCGAAGAATTTCTCAACGCAGAGGATCCAGTTGGGTTGCTCGAACCCTCAGATCATGAGCTGCAAATTTTCGAATGTGAAAACCCGCTCAAGATGAAGGCAGAACAACACAACGGGCCTATTCGTATCGCGTTTCTGCCCGGTTTTGACTGACAGGGGGCTGCGATGTCAGCTCATTCGGCAAAAGGCTTCAATTCTTCCTCTGTCCACGGTACGGTCCGTCCCTGTGACGCAATACGAAGCTTGTTGATTGCGCCTGAAGAAATAGGGTCGGCAGTATTTCCCCATTCCCGGCGAACGTAGGTGAGGACGGCCGCAATTTCCGAGTTACCGAGAGTTGCAAGCGGTGGCATCACCGGTTGGATGTCTGGCGCAGCATAGTGTTTTCCGCTGACAGTGATGGGGCCGGTCAGGCCATGGAAGAGAACGCGGGCGAGTCGCTCTTTGCTGCCTTGAACCCAATCAGAACCGGCGAGTGGTGGCGCGAGAAGCTTCATACCCTTTCCATCTGTGCCATGACAGGCAACGCATGAGGTAAGATAAATCTGACGCCCACGGGAAAAGAGTGCCCGCTCACTTTTCTTCAATGGCCGCACCGAAGCCTTCTTTGGAACGGGAGGAGTGTACCCGGGCCATGCAAAAAAACCGCTGAGATCGTTGTGGTGTCTTAAGGTTTCAGGTTCAGCTGCCAGTTTGATCGGGGAGACGGAAAGTTCGGGGCCGTGGATACGAATCCCGGTGCAAAGGGCCGTTTGCTTCCAATCGAGAGAGGGAGCATCCAGATAACGCAGCAAATCAACGATCGCCCCGGGTTCACGGGATTTGATGATCGCCTGAGCAAGGGACTCAAGGAAATAGGAAATACCCGGGTTTGGTGTTTCCATCACCTGAAGTTCAGGCCAAAGAGTTTTCAGAAATGCAGACTCCCGTTTCGATAGACTACTTAGAGCTGCGTCCCGCATCAGCGGGTCACTTGCGTGTGGAATCAACAACTGCAGGAGAAGGACACAGCGTTCGTCTTCTTCGATCTCCAAATCGCCCAGTGTCAGGATCATCTGCAGGGTGATTTCTTCAGAAGGCGAGTCCCGGGTGATTTCTGAAATAGCGTGGGCCAGCTCCCCGCTGGGCATATTGAGATTCAGTAAGACTCGAAAGGCAGCCGCCTGGACAGTCGGCGATTCGTCGCGGAGACACTCCGCCAGTTGTTCCGGTTCCGAATCTCCGAGGCCTTCCAGGGTCCACAGAGCCTGCAGGCGGACAATGGCGTTCGCGTGGGTGAGCGCCAGTTTCCGGATGGCAGGGATGGCCGTCCTTAGATTCCGCTCCACGAGATGCATCTGAGCCTGGTCCCGCCACCAGCCGTTCTCATTCTTCAGTTGGTCTACGAGGTCCGCATCGTTCAATGAGCTGAAAGCCGGCCGCTTCTCCTGTTCGAAATGCTCCGGCACGATCCGCCAGATTCTTCCCAGATGGATGGGTTGATCCATCTTTCTCTGGATGCTGTGCTCGCGAAGATAAGGGGACATGTGTGGTCCATCCTGGACAATCCCGCGATACATGTCGGCGATGTAGATGGCCCCATCCGGCCCTGTGGTGAGCCAGCACGGGCGGAAACGTTCGTCGGTGGAAGCGAGGAAATCTTTGTCGGGGTAGGCCAAAGTTCCACTGACCGAAATCCCGCTTTCTTTAAGCACATTTCGTTTCACGAGATTACCGGCTGTCTCACAAACGAAGGCATCGCCGCCAAATTCGGGGAATAAAGTCTCGCGGTAAATGAGTGGCGCACAGGCGCTGGTGAATTGTTTGATGCTTCCGTTCTCATCAAGTGCACCGGGAATGTAGCCTCTGTTTGTCGCGAGATTGGGGCGGATCGGGAACACTTCATTGGACGCGGTCACGCCGACGCTAAGTCCGGTCGAAGGTTCGTGATTGGTGTTCCGGGTCAGCGTGTTCGGAGGTACAAAATCCGCGTGGAGCTGTGAGTGATTGTAGTTGTAAAAGAGTCGTCCCTTGTCGTCCTGACAAATCCCCCATTGGCCGCGGGCCTCTGTTTCCTTGCGAGTCCACTTGTCACCCTCTCTCCGGTAGCAGTGACCCTCCTTGGCATTGTAGATCCAGTTATCCATCGCCCGGAGGAGACCATTCGCAGAATGCTCGGCGGAATCTTTCGCATAGTCAGGATCAACCAATGTCTTCTTGTCAGCGACCAGGTCACCGTCGGTGTCTTCGAAGAACCAAAGCGGTTTATTTTCTGCAATAAGCACTCCGTCCGGATGGACTGCGACAGTTCGCGGGAGGACCAGCTCGTCAGCGAAGACGGTGCTCTTATCCATGATGCCATCACCGTCGAGATCCTCCAGGACCGACACTCTCCCAACAGGATCATGCGCACCTGTGCGATCAATATCCTGCATGTAGCCCCTCATCTCGACAACCCAGAGCCGACCCTCGCCATCGAATTGAATGGCTACAGGGTCCTGCACCATCGGCTCGCTCGCGACAAGCTCGATACGATATCCCGGCTCGGCGAATTCGAAGGATCTCAGTTGTTCAGCCGGAGAGTGTACCGGTGGGGCTGTGTCAGCAGCCAGCACGACCAATCCAGAGAGCCAGGCGAAGGCAAATCCAATCAGTGTGAACCTGGAACGGAAGATCATCATTCCAACTCAAGTCATTTCCAGCCCGGGCAGTGTCCGCGTTCCGCTGGCAAACTGCTCTTCTTCGATCCCCATCCGTTGCAGGAGACTCACAAACAGATTTGCAAGCGGCTCGTTGTTTTTCTGATCAAAGGCGAGGTGTTGTCCGTGCTTAAATCCTCCCCCTGCGAGCAGCACCGGGAGATTGTCATTCGAGTGCGCATTGGCATTGCCCATGTTCGTTCCGTAAACCACCGACGTTTGATCGAGAAGAGTGCTGCCGCCTTCCTCGAAATCCCGGAGACCCGTAAGCAAATCCCTGAAAGTCCCGAACTGGGCTTCCTCGATGCGACGGAGTTCACTCAGGTTTTCAGGTTTGTTGCCATGGTGCGTCAGTGAGTGGTGACCGTGGGAAACACCCGCTACCTTCACCGTTGGGTTGTGATCTTCTTCGATAAACACCGTGACAATCCGGGTGGAGTCTGTTTGCAGGGCCAGCTTGGCCATGTCGTAAATCAGCCGGCTTTTGCCTACCAAGTCAGTAGGGTCGGCGATGTCTTTGGGCGGCTCGGCGTCGATTTCAGGCTTGGGATGATGCTCCCATTCTTCTGCTTTATGGAGCCGCTGTTCAGCTTCTCGCACCGACGTGAAATACTGATCGAGCTTATCCCTGTCCTTCGATCCAAGAGTTTTCTCGAGACTCCTGGCCCGATCTGCCACCGTGTCGAGAATACTCCGGCCCTCCCGTAAGCGGGACACCTGTGCTTCAACTTCGCTTGCAGTTCCCTGCACAAAGAGGCGCTTGAAGATTTCACCGGGGCTCTTCTCGGAGGGGATCATCACACCATCATTCGTCCATGAGAGACTTCGTTTGCCCTCCACGCCCACCAACATCGAGAGCGAAGGAAACCGGGTGTTCTGTCCGATCCGCTGAGCGGCAAACTGATCGAGGGAGATCGAGTTCCTGAAATTCCCGCGGCCCGGATGTGGTGCGGCGGTCAGAAATGCGATATCCGCGTGATGGCCGCCGTCCACATCCGGATGGGAAACGCCGCTCAGGACTGTCATGTCTTTACGGAAATCCTGCAACACGTCGAGATACGGTGTGCTTTCCCACTCTGATCCAGCTGTTTTCGGAAAGTAATACTGCGGCAGAATTCCCATGTTCGTCATGACCGCGAGCATCCTTTGCGGAGGTTCAGCAGCAGCGCTCTGGCCCCTGGCAAATCCCGGAAGCATCGCGTCAAGAAAGGGCAGCGAAAGGGTCGCTCCGAAACCGCGCAGGAAAGTCCGGCGCTTCAGATGTTTTTGGGTGCTGATATTCATTTGGTTTGAAACGGGGTCGATTGGATAATGGCGTGAACAAGCGAACGGGTTCCGTAATTTTCGGAAACGGTGTTGGAAAGAATCCCTTCAACATCGGCGCGGTCTGCGAAACTGACTTCCGCCCCGGTCGCGTAAATCATGAGGTGGTTCGTCAAATTTCGCGCCAGTTGTTCACTGTCCTTCAGGAGAAGTTCACGAAACTCTTTGATGTTCTGAAACGGCTCCCCGTCAGCGGTTTGTCCGCTGGGGTCGACCGGCGGACCCAGTTTGTAAGGGACAGGTTTATCGAAAACCTTCGCATCCGCACGGTCACCGTTTTCGAGGGAACGATAGCGATCACGCCAGCCACCCATCACATCAAAACTTTCCAGAGCAAACCCGGGCGGGTCGATACTGCGATGACACGCTGCGCATGACTCATGGGCACGATGCTTGTCGAGCTGTTCGCGGATCGTCGTCGTGCCACGGATATCCGGGTCGATGCTGCCGGCTCCCGGCGGAGGTGGTGGGACGGGCCGGCCGAGAAGGCGATCCATAATCCAAACGCCCCGAGTCACCGGCGAAGTTGTTGTTCCGTTGGCGGTCACCTTCAGCACGCTACCCTGAGTAAGAAAACCACCACGCGGACTGTCGGCGGGAAAGTTGACCCGGCGTAATTCGACCCCGTCGACATTGGGAATATCATAGAGCTTCGCCAGAGGGGCATTCACGAAAGTGAAATCGCTGCGCACGAGATGATCGGCACTCAGGTTTTCCCGCAGCATCGCCGCAAAAAACTCGCGGGATTCTTTGACCATCGAATTCTGAATCAACTCTGTGAACTCGGGGTAGAGCTGCTTGTCCGGTTCAGTAAAACCAATTCGTCGCAACTCCAGCCATTGATCAAGAAAGTCTTCGACAAAGCGTTCCGACTTTGGGCTGTCCAGCAATCGATTGGTTTGTTCCCGCAAGACCTCCGGCCTGGAAAGTTCGCCTTTAGCAGCGAGAGAAAGCAACTTCCCGTCCGGCATCGATTTCCAGAGAAAATAAGAGAGCCGTGACGCCAGTGAATAATGGTCGAGCTTTCCTTTCGCTTCTTTCAGGAAGAGAAAATCCGGCGAACACAGGATCGCTTTGAATCCGGTGCGCATTGCATCCTGGAAGGTTCGTTTTTGAGCCAATTGCTCCTGAACCAGAGGTAGATAGATATCAACTTCACCATCTGCAACCGGACGCCGAAAGGTGCGCTCCATGAAAGTTAGCATAAGCCGCCGGGCGTCCTGCTCCGGGTTGTCGGAAACCACCATGAGCGGTGTCGCCTTCTTTTTGGGCGGTTTCCCGGATCGGACGATTTCCCGGGGTGCCTGCAAACCGGAATCCTCCGTCCATGGCTGGACACGCAAGGCGTCAAAAAGTCCCGGCTGCCCGTCGTCGGGTTGTTTCGCAGGAAGCGGACCTTCAAGTTCGAACCATTCACAGGCGATCCCCGGGCCACTGTAAGGAAGGTCATTCTTTTTGTTTCGAATCGGCTCGTTGCGGTCGTCGAGAGAATCGAAGTGAATGATGATGGAATCCCGCGCCTGCAGACGCACGGTAATTTCGATCACTTCAGGTTTATCATTGGAGATATCGAAAGTGGCCAAATGTCTCCTTAGCATTCCGGAGTCAGCCATCAAAGACACCACATGAGAACGGTCCGCCGGCTTGATTTTTCCGTCGTCCCAGAACATGCCATAACTGCTCACCCGAACCTTGTAATCTCCGTCGACCGGAGGTTCCAGTGGACCGAGTCGCCACGGAGTTTGCGCAGTATTTGGCTGGCGAAGCACGATCCTTGTGTCCTTCAAATGTTGGATCTCGCCATTCTTAACTTTGAAGCGTCCAATATCCGCACCCGTTTTGCGCACCGTTTCTGATGGAAAATGGGTACCCGCCCGGTCGGCTAATTCCTGATCGATGGCCAGGCCGAGAGCGAGGTCTGCCGTCTCAAGATATTTCGTCATCTGCACGTAGGAAAGATTCAAGGCCTCTCCCACGGTGTCGAAACCATGCGCCTCACTGTCGGCCGGCAACTTTTCCCGCACACTCAAAAAGGGAAGGCCCAACAGATCCTGCAGCGTGTATTCATATTCCGTTCGGTTCAACCGACGGAACACGACGCGGCCATCATGCTTCTGCCGTTCCGTATCGATCTCGACGAGCGGTTTGGCCAATGCGTCGAGAAACACCTGCTTCTCCTCTCCGGTCGGTTGCTTTTTCTTCTTCGGCGGCATCTCGCCTTTTCGCACCCGATCAAAAACGTAGACCCAGCGGTCGAAGTTTTCTTCGTCTTCCGGATCAAAGGTCAGGTTCATGAGGTCGAGATTCCCCTTCGTTGAAATATCGTCATGACACTCGGTGCAGTGTTGATCGAGAAACGGGATAATCGGTTCCGGTATTTCGGTCGCTGAACTCAGGCGAACCGCGAGAAATACCAAGAGCGTGATTGCCAACCGACAAAGGTTTCTCAAGCCGGCTCCCGGGGTCATCTTCAATTTACGAGGCAACAGGGTTGGTTCGATGAACGTACCCTGTTGGATCGTGGAAGTCTTCAATTTCATCTTCAGTCGAGTCATTTCAGTTCACTGAGTTGCAGGGCGCGTATCCCATCCATCGACAATCATTTCCCCGTGGACACCGCATTTGAATGAGAGCGGTTTTTCCAGGCCGGCAGTGGCTTCTGTTTTCGGGTTTTCGTAGCGGTCCGTGTCCGACACGTTCACGAGCGTGTTGTTTTCAATCTTCGAACCATAGCTTTCATCTTTACGGAGCAGTGGGCGGGCCTGGCCCCGGCACTCGATAATGTTGTCTACGATTTGAAAGGTTGTGAAATCACACTCCGGATTGAACCCGAACAACCCTTCCTGTCGCGGAGTCGCCGTGGTGCGGGTGATGATGTGATTGTTTCGTATCACGAGGTGGTTGTAGGGTTCATTGATCCAAACCACACCGCGTCCGGGATTATTGACGAGATTATTGTGAAATACCGCCGGTCCTTTTGCCGCTGCTTTCCCGAAGCCGGAAATGAGATTCCCATGATCTTTCGCCGGATCGAAATCGAAGAGATTGTGATTTATCTCCACACCGTTGCGGACGAATTCGATCGAGTAACTGTCGCGAAAATAGTTGTGATGGATGTGGAATGTCTTGCCACTTTCAGGAACCGGCCCCCCGGCGTGTTTCGGAATCGAAATGGTGCCGGCACAAATGTTGTGATCGATCTCCACATCTTCATCGTTTTCAAAAGGCAGCTCGATCGAAAAGTTTACTTCAATCGTGTTGTGATGAATCCGGCTCCGTTTCCCCTGCCGCACTTTGATGCCGTAGAACTCATCCTGTTTGTCCATCTGGGTTCGCGTGAACCGGTTGTGTGAAATCTCGCTCTCTTTCATCCAGATCGCAAAAATCGCACCCCCGGTGATCCCGCCTTTGACTCCCGGTATCCCGCCGCGTTGCCACCTACCACCCGCATCGACAAATTCGCAGTCGTGGATCTTTGCCCCCTTCATGGCAAAGGTTCGAATACCTGCCCATAGCACGTCTTCAATTCGCAAGTGATGGAGATGCAAATTCTCATTCCCAAATCCAAAAACCGCCCCGTGTAGTTGAGGCCCGCGGAGCGTCAGATCCGACAAGGTGACATCCGACGCCTTATCCCGGATCCGAATGAGATAAGCCCGGGTATCCATCCCCTCCGTTTTCATTTCAGGATCTGGAAGCGTCGTGACAGGTGGATTCCATTCGGCCACATGGGTCAGGATTGTTTTTCCCATTCCTGCGCCTTTCAGCGTCACGCCCGTTCCGGGTTCCAGTGGTTGGGCGAGCTCAAAAGTTCCCGGACCAATCTCGATGACATCACCTTCAACCCCGTCGCGGACCGCTGCTACCAGTGCCTCAGTGGTCGTGACCGGAGCGCAAATTGCGATCGATGAACTGAATGCATAGAGCGCAAAAATTGAGGTTTTTCTCATCATTGCCCCTTTATAGCGCAAGGGTGCGTGAGTTTGCGTTTTTTTCTCTATTGCCAACCCCGGTCAGGCTCTCAAGATCTCTTTATTGATCCGTATCACTTAAATGGTAGGTTTCGGCCTGAGGGCTACACCTCATCAGACGCTGCAGTGCGATTTTGTGATCCATGCAGGAGTCACGGAGTGGCTTTTTTCAAATGTGGGACAAAATGTCTCACTTTTTAGAAGGTCGTTCGCGAGATGAGATATAGCGTCTGTACGATTTTTCGGTCAGTCCCGAGACGGGATACACTGTCTGTACGATTTTATGGTGAATCCCGGGATGAGATATGCTGTCCAGAGTCGCCGAAGGTATCTCCCGAACTGAGACATCATGTCTGTACGATTTGATGGTTACCTCACGAAATGAGACACGTTGTCCAAAGCCTTTGACGGTATCTCCCGAATTGAGACATCGTGTCTGTACGATTTGATGGTCATTCGCGAGATGAGACATCGTATTTAATCCGCAACTGGTCATTTTCCCGGAATGCATGTCGGTGCCGATTGGTTTTTCGGCGAACATTCACCGGGGATTGCAAGGAGCTGCGGCTTCTGAAATTTCCGGGGCAATCTTTCGCTGAGTTCAGGAAAACGGGTAGTCCTTCCGCCTGCGAACTTTTCGATTTGGTAAAAAATGATGCAAACCGAAAGGGAATTCCTCTATTACGAGGGGCTATGCGCTTTCCGGTCTCCCTTTTCGCCTTTTCTTTAACCTTCCTGTCCCTCGATGCTTCTGCCCAAGTCATTCCGGTGCCGGAAAGTGTCGAAGTTGAAAAGGTGGCGGAGGCAAAGCCACGCAATGTCGTATTCATTCTCTCCGACGATCATCGTTACGACGCGATGGGTTTCATGGGGCACCCTCTCGCGGTGACACCACACATGGACGCAATGGCGAAAGAAGGGGTGCATCTGAAAAACGCTTTTGTCACAACTTCGCTCTGCTCGCCGAGCCGCGCATCAATTCTGACCGGGCTTTATACCTTTCGTCACCGGGTAATAGACAATCAGAGACTCGTTCCTGATGGCACAATTTTTTTCCCGCAGTATTTGCAGAAGGCCGGCTATAAAACCGGGTTCATCGGCAAGTGGCACATGGGATCAGCAAAGGATGATCCGCGACCGGGCTTCGACTACTGGGTGAGTTTTAAGGGGCAGGGAAAATATTACCCGCCAAATGAAAACTATACGATCAACAAGAACGGGAAACGCATTCCTCAGGACGGCTACATCACGACTTTATTGAGCCGCTACGCCGTCGAGTTTCTTGAGGAGCAGTCCGGCAGCGACGAGCCGTTTTTTCTCTACCTTTCCCACAAGGCTGTGCACGGTCCATTCACTCCGGAACCCGAATATGACGGTTCTCTCGAAGAAAAACCGTTCGTGCTGCCTCAATCCAGTGAATTCCTGACAAACAACGAGAAGAACCGTCCGCGTTGGCTCCTCGACCAACGAAACAGTTGGCACGGGATGGATTTCCCACTGCATACGGACACCAGCGTTGAAGATCTTTACAAGAGCTACTGCGAAGCGCTGCGATCCGTCGACGACAGTATCGGTGCTGTGACTGACCAGCTTAAAAAAATGGGGATCTACGACGAAACCCTGATCATCTACATGGGCGACAACGGCTACATGTTCGGTGAGCACGGCTTGATCGACAAGCGGGTGGCCTACGAGACATCAAGCCGGGTGCCGATGCTGATGCAGTGTCCCGAATTGATCGAAGGAGGCACTGTGGTCGACGAAGTCGTCGCCAACATCGACATCGCCCCCACGGTGATGGAGGCCATGGGAGTGCAGAAGCCCGCTCACATGGATGGCCGGAGTTTTCTACCGCTGGCCCGGGGTGAGGAGATTCCGTGGCGCGACTATTTTCTCTATGTCTACTACTGGGAGCCGAATTACCCAATGACACCGACTCACTTTTCGCTGCGAGGCGACCAGTATAAATTGATTACTTATTACGGCCTCTACGACACCGATGAGTTGTTTGATATTCAGGCTGATCCGGAGGAGCAGAATAATCTCATTCACGATCCCGAATTCGCCGCCATTCACAAGCAGATGCAGGATGCCCTCTACGCGAAAATGGATGAACTCGGAGGCATGGACATCCCTTTGAATCCCCGCAAGGGCAGGCAGCGGGTTGAACGACTGCGCAACCGGGGCGGTGTGGATGCCGCTGACTTCCCTGAGGCCTTTATTGTCGATGAACCGCTTCGGGAGGAACTGACAGAGACGCCGAAAGCCGCGAAATAAATGTCGCAGCGATTTCTCTGACTCAATGTGGCGGCGCTGGAGAAAGCCCACGCTGCAAAAAAATATCCACAAACATTTAGCTGCTTTGCTATTTCATAAATATGCAGTGATGCAAAACCTGAAAAACAAAACAGTTCTCGTCATTGGCGGGGGAAGCGGGATTGGCCTCGGGATCGGAGAAGCCTTTGCTAAAGAAGGTTCCAGAGTCGTGCTCTCGAGCCGCAATGAGACAACCCTGAACGACGCGAAGGCGAATTCAGATGTGAGTGAACAACTGTTGGTATTCCCTGCAGATGCCACTGATCGGAAGCAGATCTCCGAACTTGTGACGTGGACGGAAGAGAACGCCGGTCCGATCGATATTCTCGCTTACAGTGCGGGAATGAATGTACCTGAGCGCCTCTTTGAGAATCACGACGGAGCGGAATTTGATCAGGTCATGGATGTGAATGCCACGGGTCCCTTTAATGCGATGCGGGCGGTGCTCCCCGGAATGCGCGAGCGGAAGTCAGGGTTGGTTCTCAACGTCGTCTCGCTGGCGGGGCTGCGAAACATGAAGCTGGCGGGTGCCTCCTACTGTGCGTCGAAATTTGCCCAGGGATCGCTCGGTCATTTTGCCAATCTGGAAGTGCTCGAAGATGGTGTTTCAGTGACTAACATTTACCCCGGGGAAGCCAACACTCCATTGGTTGATAAGCGCCCCACCCCTCCGCCTGCTGAGCAGCGAGCGAAGATGATTTTCCCCGAAGACGTTGCCGCTATGGCGATCGCCGTCGCCAAACTGCCGTCCCGGGCTACCGTGCCCGAATTGGTAATCACCCCGCGGCACATGCCGCTCAGTTAATCAAACTGCTGATGATGCTCGAGAAATTCCAGCTTCGAAACCGCGTGGCGCTCATCACTGGCGGCTCGAAAGGCATTGGCAAAGCAATGGCTCGCGGTCTGGCTGAACTGGGTGCCAACATCATGATTTGTGCTCGCCACGAAGATGAGCTCCGTGCTGCCGCAGATGAAATCGGCGACGGGCTGGATGTCGAGGTTGCCTGGCAAGTGGTTGATCTGGCAGATCGCAGTGCCGCAGATGCTCTCGTCTCCTCCACAAATGAACGCTTCGGTCAGCTCGACATTCTCATCAACAATGCCGGGACCAATCGTCCCCAGGCAGTCGATGAAATTCGCGACGAAGATTGGAACGCGATCTTTGATCTGAATCTGCACAGTGTAATGGCGCTGACTCGCGCGGCTGTCCCGCTGATGAAAGCGCGTGAGTGGGGGCGCATCATCCATATTTCCTCCGTGTTCGGGATCGGCTCGAATCCGGCGCGCAGTGCCTACTCCGCAACGAAGGCGGCACTGATCGGATTTACCAAATCGAGTGCGCTCGATCTTGGCGGGCATGGCATCACGGTTAACTGCATAGCACCCGGCCCGGTCCTCACTGATCTGCCAGCCAGCGTTCTTACTGCTGAACAACAGGCAAAATGGGCCACAACAACGGCCGTCGGTCGCTGGGGTAAGCCGGATGAGCTCGCCGGTCCCGCGATGCTCCTTGCCACTGATGCAGGCAGTTTCATCACCGGGGAAGTGCTCGTCGTTGATGGCGGCGCACTGGCCCGGGCCCTTTGAACCCCGAAAAAGAATCCCTATGAACCGACGCAAATTCCTTTCCACGACAACGGCAACGGTGAGCGCACTCGCGGCCTCCCCCGGTTTGCTCCAGGCCGCGAAGCCTGCCACCAACGGTAAACTCGGTATCACTATCGCCTCCTACATGCAGCGTTGGAGGAAGCGTGGCACGCCTGATTCCGGTAACCCACCCTGGAATGATGCGCTTGATGTTTTAGATCATTGTCAGGACCTCGGAGCGGGTTGTCTACAGATCGGTGTGGCCAAGTGGACTGAAGACTTTGTCGGTAAAGTCAGGGATCGCCGTGAATCTCTCGACATTCATCTCGAAGGACAGGTTCGCCTGCCGTGGAAGGATAAGGATGTGGATAAATTCGAGAAGGATCTTCTCGCAGCGAAGGAGGCCGGAGCCAATGTGCTTCGCTCTGTCTGTCTGGGTGGACGGCGATACGAAAATTTCGAGACGCTGGAGGAGTGGAAGGAGTTTAAAGTGGAATCCAGGGCGGCTCTTGAACGCGCTGAGCCGATTCTCGCAAAGCACCAGGTGAAGCTCGGCTTTGAAAACCACAAAGACTGGCGTGCGGAAGAACACGTGGAGCTGTTGAAGCATCTCGACAGCGAATTCATCGGCGCGACCTTTGATTTCGGAAACAACATTGCCCTCCTCGAAAGTCCTTACGATGTTGCGGAAGCACTCGCACCCTATCTTGTTTCCACCCACGTGAAAGACATGGGTCTGGCTGAATACGAAGACGGGTTTCTGCTTAGCGAAGTCCCGATGGGAGCCGGTATTCTTGATTTGAAACGGCTCATGGATATCTGCCGAAAGGGAAATCCCGATGTGTATTTCAATCTCGAGATGATCACTCGCGATCCGCTCGAAGTTCCTGTTCTGAAAGACAAGTTCTGGGTGACGATGGATTCGATCGCTGCCTCTGACCTTGCTAAAACGATTGCTTTGGCAAAACCCGGCAAGGTCGGAGACCTTCCGAAAATCAGTGACAAAGACTGGCCGGATCAGATGGCGCTCGAAGAGCGCCTTATTTGTGAGTCCTTCGATCACGCACGGTCAGAACTCGGATTTGCATAAATAATCATTTCATGAAAACGACTTATTTTCTTGGTGCGCTTACCGCTGTGGTGAGCTGCGTTTCTCTGGCCGCTCCCGGAGACGAAGTGGATCTCGCGGCTATCTTTAAGGCGCGCGGGTTCGATCCTGCCGGTATCTCACTACCCGACAAGGCCACTTCTTTTCCGGTGAAGGAGCTGGGAAAAGTGACATTCAAAAAACTAACCGACACGGAATTATTCCCCGAAGGTCCAACCTATCGCACCTCTGACAATTCGTGGTTCTTCGCCGGGAATCTTGGGCTGACCCGGGTGACAGCAGAGGGCAAGGTCCATCCAATCCTCGGAAAACCGGGCGGAGGCGGCACCCATGTTCTTCCTGACGGATCCATTCTCCACATCGGCCAAATCGGTTTGCGAAGAATTTTCAAAGACGGCCGGATCGCCTTGCTGGCCGATGGGAATGAGATTGGTGGCGGAAATGATCTGACGATGGGCAAACACGGGGAGGTTTACTTTTCCGTACCCTCGCAGGGTATCTATCGGCTCACTCCCGGTGCGGACGGCAAGCTGACCAAAGTTTCCGACCGGAAAGCAAACGGTCTCGAGGTCGATCTGGCTGGAAAGTTTGTCTACGTTTCCGGGCAGTCACTGGACCGCTATCCGATTCAGGGGCTCGATAAGCAGCTTGGGAAAGCTGAGAAAGTTTTCCAATATCCGAAAGGAAAAGGGGGCGGCGATGGTTGTACGTTCGATGCATGGGGCAACTTCTATTCGGTCCTCTTTCGCAGTGGAACGATTCGGGTGATCGATCCTGGTAAAGGTGAATTGATTGCTGAAATACCAACCGGTGTAGAGCCTGCCAGTAATCTGGCATTCGGTGGCCCCGACTGTACCCAGTTGTTGGTGACCGCCGGCGCTCCCAAGTTTAAGAATTGTCAGCTCCTCATCGCCAGGACAGGGATTACCGGATTCTGCGGTCATCCGGGTTCTAATGAATATCCTGTGCTGCGCTGGCTTGACAAACTACCTGACTCTCTTCTTCCTGCCCTGAACCGGGAGTGATAGGCTCTTGTCTGAAACTATCCTGTTGGGTTATCGACCAGACCCGGTTGACTCAAAGAGTCGAGTCTCAGGTGTTGCAAAAAAGCGCAAACATTTGCCTCCAGTCGCTATGAACCTGTGATGAACTCATTGCTCAATCATGCTCGACAAACTTCCCTGGCGGCTGGATTGTTTTTGGCTCTCAATGCCGGAGCGATCGACCAGCCTTCCAACCCGCCTGAAGCGGGTGGATTTCAGCGGGCAAATCTTGAAGCCTTTCTCGAAAATCACTGCTACGAATGTCACGACGATCTGACTGCGGAAGGTGATCTCGATCTTTACTCCGTTGGAGGTGATCTCTCCGATCCGGATGTATTTCTTCGTTGGAGTCAGATATTTGAGAGGGTGGAAAAAGGCGAGATGCCTCCGAAAAAAAAGGCCCGCCCTGAACAAGAGGAGATGGTGGCTTTCCTGAGTCATCTTGAAGTTGGATTGACCGGTGTGGAACTGGGCCTGCGCAATCAATATGGTCGAGCTGAGTTGCGTCGTCTAAGCCGCGAAGAATACGCGAATTCGCTCAAGGACATTCTCGATTTACCCCATGTTGATTTCGCAGAAAAACTGCCTCCGGACGGAATTGACGGGCATCACCGAAAGAGTGCAGCCGCTCTCGATTTCTCACACGTCACGATTTCCAAATATCTTGAAGTTGCGGACTACGCGCTCCGCGAAGCCCTGGCTCCCCGGATCAACCGCTCTCCAAAAAGAGTGGTTCGCGCCGAAGTGAACGGGGCGGATCAGTTGAAGAAGATCGTTCAAACTCTCTACGTTCAGGCGAAGCAGGGAACGGCCATACCGCTGAATGGTCGGGAAATCGACACAACGGTGACCAACGTGAGAGGAAATTTCAACAAGCGCGATCCGGGAACCTATATTGATCACCCTCCGCTCGCCGACGGGATCGTTACTTTCATCAACAATCAGTTTAATCACAATATCAGGATGACGGCCTTTGATGTGCAACAGACCGGCAGCTATAAGATTCGCGTTCACGGTTGGGGCACTTTCAACGATCATGGTAAGCTGCTGCCGAGCGATCGGGTAGAGACAGTTGCTTTCTACGATACCGCCGGAAACGTCCTGGGGCGCTGCGACCTCCAACCCAATGAACCGAACACAGGCGAGGCGACTGTTTGGTTGAAAGAAGGTGAACCGATCCAATACCTCGCGATTTCCACCCCGAACCGGGTTGTGAATATAGCCAAGGCTCATGGAGAAAAGTACAAGCACATCAAATCCTACGGCATCGCGATTCGTTGGTTTGAGCTGGAAGGTCCGCTCGAAAAACAATGGCCGCCAGAAAGTCATCAAAGGCTACTGGGTGGCTTAAAACTCAAAAAATCCGATCCGCAACCAAATGGACTGCCCTACGTGGTGAAGTCGGAAAATCCCAAAGAGGATCTGCGCCTTCTCATTGGGCAATTTGCGGAGCGTGCATTTCGTCGTCCGCTGGAAAAGGGCGACATCGATTTGGCTGTGCAAACTGCCGATGCACGAATCGAAGCGAAAGAATCTTTTATCGAAGCCCTGCTGGCGGGTTACCGAACGATTCTCACATCGCCCGAATTCTTACTTCGTGAGGAGAAGCCGGGTCAACTTGATGCGTGGGCTCTGGCGACCCGTCTGTCATTTTTTCTGACCAACTCTCCTCCTGATCAAGGTCTGCGAAATGCGGCAGCAGACGGGAGTCTGCTCAAGAAAGATGAACTGCGTCGTCATACCAATCGACTTCTCAACAGCGACGCGAGCAGTCGTTTTGTCACGCATTTCTGCGACTACTGGCTGAACCTGCGCAACATAAACCTCACCGAGCCTGACGAGAATATATATCCGGAATACAGCGGACTCGTCAGTGAATCCATGGTTGATGAAACCCGCGCCTATTTTGCCGAAATGATCCGCGAAAACCTGGGAGCAATGCATGTGGTCGATTCGGATTTCGTGATGATCAATCAACGTCTTGCCGATCTCTATAACATCCCAGGCGTTCAGGGATCTCATATTCAAAAAGTTAACCTTTCTGATGACAGTGTCCGGGGTGGACTGATCACTCAGGGGAGTATTCTCAAACTGACATCCAACGGAACAACCACGTCGCCAGTGGTTCGTGGAACCTATACTCTTGAACATTTGTTTGGAGATCCGCCTCCGCCCCCGCCAGCCTCCGTTCCTGCGATTGAGCCTGACGTGACCGGGGCCTCGACCATTCGCGAGCAATTGGAGAAACATCGCGCAGCGGAAGAGTGCGCCTCCTGTCACGCCAAAATTGACCCACCGGGCTTCGCTCTCGAAAGTTTCGACGTGATGGGGCAATGGCGTGATAATTATCGCGTCTCAATTGAGCGCGGGCAGAAGGGTGTCGACCTCAGTTTTGGCGGTAAGCGCGTTCAATACAAGATGGGCGCGAATGTCGACAGTGCCGGTGTTTTACCCAACGGAACCACCTTTTCCGGTATTCACGAATTCCGCGATGCGCTGGAAAGCTACGAACAAAGGATCGCGCACAATCTCCTGGAACACCTCACCATCTACGCCACAGGGGCTCCCCTGGGTTTTGCTGACAGGGATGAAGCGAGGCAAATATTTAAGGGCATCGAAATGGAAGGCTATCCCGTTAGATCCATGATTCATGCTCTTATTCAGAGTGAACTCTTCCGCAACAAATAGCCGCCCAGCCACTTACCACCATGAAAAATGTATTCATCTCCACCCAACGGCACCTGAATCGGCGGACAATTCTCAAGGGTATCGGGGCCAGCGTGGCGCTGCCGATGCTTGAGGCAATGACCCCTGCTTTCGCCAAAGAGACCAGTTCAGGAATTCCACGTCGCATGGTCGCAATCAATGTCGATCTCGGGTTTATGCCGGATGAATTCTTTCCCGCCGACACCGGCCGAAACTACACGCTTTCTCCCTATCTCAGGGAACTGAAAGCCTATCGTGATCATTTCACTGTGTTCAGCGGACTCAGTCATCCCTACGTCGACGGAGGTCACCAAGCTGATGTCTGTTTCCTGACCGGGGCACCGAATCCACGCTCCGCTGGTTTTAAAAATTCAATCTCGCTGGATCAGTATGCGGCGGAACACATTGGTCCCGCGACCCGCTTCCGGACGCTCAACCTCGGTGTTGGCCGGGGCGACGGATCCCTGGCCTACACCGGTGATGGTGTCCGTATCCCGTCGGAATACAAACCTTCGAAAGTATACGAGCAACTGTTCGTCGAGGGATCGCCTGAGCAAATCGAGCTTCAGGTGCGAAAGTTGAAAGAGGGCCAAAGCTTAATGGACTCGTTCAGCGAAAAGATTAAGAAGCTGAAAGGTGAAGTGAGCGGACCGGATCGTGCCCGTCTCGAACAATATTTCACTTCCCTCCGTGAAGTTGAGCAAAGGCTAGCCCAAACCGAGTCGTGGGAAAGGAAGCCGAAGCCGGATACTGATCAAAAGTCCCCTCAGGACATCACCGACGGTGGAGCTCTTGTCGCCCGGATGCGCAACATGTATGACCTCGTCAAACTTGCTCTGGAAACTGATTCCACCCGATTGATCACCATTTACGTCACGCAAAACTTCAATCCAAAAGTCGACCTCCCGGGAGTCGAACTACCTCACCACGCACTTACCCATCAATCGCAAGTGAAAGACTCACACAAGCAGTTGAAGACCATCGAAACTGCTCAGATGCGGGAGCTCGCCACCCTTGTCGATGAGCTCGCAAAAGTTACCGAAGACGATCAGTCGCTGCTCGACCGCACCATGGTCTTGCAAGGCAGCACTCTGGGTCATGCCGGGAAACACGACAATCGCAATATGCCAATGCTGCTGGCAGGTGGAGGATTCAAACACGGCCAACACATCGCCTTCGACAAGACCAACAACGAACCACTCTCGAATCTCTACGTCAGCATGTTGCAGCGCCTTGGCATCGAGACAGAGAGATTTTCTTCGGGAACCAAGTCGATCGAGGGGCTTGATCCTGTTTAAACCTCATTCAGAATCTTCGGGTGAAACGTTTCTCCCTATTTTTCGTCTTCCTTTCTGTCATTGTTTCCCTCTCCAATGCGGAAGAACCGCCGATTCAGTTTCCCACTGATGGAGGAGTGCTCGATGTCACCCGGCCTCCTTTCTCGGCAGTTCCAGATGACGCAAACGACGACACTGCCGCGATCCAGGCAGCGCTCGACGCTTTTCCCAGCGGGAACAGAATCATCTATTTGCCCCCCGGAGAATATCTTGTCAGTGATACATTGCGTTGGGGTGGAACTTCCAACGGAAACGCTCAAAAGCGCACCATCCTCCAAGGGGCGGGCGAAAAGCTTACTTCCATCCGGCTTCCTGAATCGACTCCTGGTTATTCGAACGAGAATTCGAAGGCCCTGATATGGACCGGGACCAAACCGGCGCAGCGTTTTCGGAACGCAGTTCGCGATCTTACCATCGAAATCGGCGCAGGCAATCCTGGCGCTATTGCTCTGCAGTTCAACGCCAGCAATCAGGGAGGCATTCGAAATGTCACGCTCAGAGCCGCCGAAGATTCCGGAAGAATTGGGCTCGATCTGGGCCACACCGATGAAATTGGGCCTCTATTGGTTCGTGACCTCACCGTCGAAGGTTTCGAGACTGGTATCAGCACCCGTTGGCCGGTTAATTCGAACACTTTCGAGCGCGTCACACTGCGCGGCCAGCGGAAGTTTGGTTGGCACAATTATCACCAGATGATCTTTGTTCGTAATCTAGCCAGTGAGAACAGCGTTCCCGCTATTTTCAACGAGAAGAACTCCCTGGGTACAGTCACCTTGATCGACTCGAACATTCGCGGGCTTCGGCCGGACAAAAAGACGCCGGGGATATTGAATGAACGCCACATGGTTTTACGCAATGTCGAGATTTCCGGCTATGCAAAATCCATTAACCACTCCGACAAAGGAAGGGACAAAGGTGATATCACTTCGCCCGGACTGGTTACCGAGGATACATCCCATCGATCCGTGGCCGCTTTGTTTCGTGAAATTCACGACAAGACATTCGCCACTGCAGGCGAAGTAAAACATCTAACAGTGAAAGAGACACCTGTGATCCCCTGGGGTGACCCTGCTGATTGGGCCAATCTCATCACTTTCGGAGGAGATCCAGAAGGAAAAAAAGATTCCTCCGCCGCTCTACAAAGCGCCATCGATTCCGGTGCGAAAACTGTCTACCTCCCTGCGGGAGGAAACTTCAAACTCACAGGTGAAGTCGAAATCCACGGACCGGTCGAACGGATCATCGGGCTTGAAGGAAGATTCACGGCAGAGAACAAAGGGGTTCTTCGTCTCATCGACCATGGAGAAAATGATTCCCCCGCAGTTATCATCGAACGCATGAATGGACGCAGTGGCGCCCCGGGGATCACCATCCGTCATGAATCGAAGCGCACCCTTATTGTCAGCTCGGCGATGGGAATCAATGTTGAAGGGCACGGAAGTGGTGACATTTTCATCGATGATCTATCGGGCCGTCTTGACCTCCACCGCCCCGGTCAAAGGGCCTGGTGTCGCCAACTCAATACAGAAGTAAGTGATACCATGCTGCGCAACAATGGTGGTAAGCTCTGGATCCTCGGCATGAAGACTGAGAAGATTGGAACCATCATCGAAACCGTAAACGGCGGCGTGACCGATGCCTCCGGTATCTTCGTCTATTCGAACACGGGATGGAGGGATGACATTCCCGCCTTTATCATCGAGAACAGCACCGTGATCCTGACTGGGGTAAACGAACGGAACTACAATAAGAATCCTGTGAAAATCTGGGTCCGTGAAACTCAGGGATCAGAGACTCGCGATCTGATCACACGTCCCTGGGTCTATTTGAGCCGGTAGGAGTTCAACGCAGTTCACTTCGGAATTGGCGGAAAACACTTAACCTAATTGGAACTTTCCGGAGGAACCACAAAAATCCCGCGATAGTCTCCCCGTGCTTCCCGACGTCCCGAGTAATAAAGCCATCCATCATGAAATTTCGGGCCGGTCGCATAGGAACAGTCATTCCGTGTGAGGTCGCCGGAGGGATCTATCACCGCGGTTTTTGCAGGAGCGAAGAAGTCGAATTTTTTCGAGACAGTCCGAAAGCTGGAACGTGTCGCCAGATTGTCCAATGAATGCCCCGAATACCACAATTCGTATTCCTCACGCTTCTCGTCGTAGCGGATGGCCGGATAATTCGTTTTTCCATTTTCGCGTTGTAGAACAGGTTCGTCGTATCCTTTCTCCAATCGATAAGCGGTCGGATCCATCACCTGCGCGAGCGGGACTTTTGCGAGGAGAATCCGATAGTCTTTTGGTGGTGTCAGCGCCGCAAAATAGAGCAACAGTTCCGTTGGATCGTCCGGATTGACCAAAGCCGATGCCCCGTGGTTATTGATCTCCCCGGAAAGATCCTGATCGATCACCACCGTCAGATTTTTCCAAGTGAAAGGATCGTCCACACTGGCTTCAATCACGACGATACGCGGATGCAGATCGTCGTCCGGTCTCGCCGTGCAGAAAAGAAAAAGCCGGTCACCCGACTCGACCATAGAAAGCGGTGTGATGCCTTTTCCCGGCTGATCGAGATCAAACTGCTTTCGGGTAATGATAGGATTCCGCTCGTCGAAATACCCGCTGTCGGGACTGGTCAGATGAAAAACACCGATCTCCATTTCATGTCTGGGGTCGCCCCCATCCGATCCCGAACCTCCACCGAAAAACAGGAGATCCCGCCAGATGATATGGGTAAATACCGTCGCGGAACGCCATGTATCCGCTTTTGTCGAAATGATTTCTTTTCCCAACGAAGCGACCGGACGGGGACGGGCGACTTTATTCACCAAACTCTGCCACGAGGAATATTGCCCGGACTCGTCACCCCTAAGATGACGAACGACACGGTTCAGATCAGGATCGAAAAAGCATGCCTCCTGCATCACCTTCAAAGCATCCATCGGATCGTAGAGACGACCGGCGCGATATTTCTCGATGCCGGCTTCGGAACGACGATGATCGAGACCGACTTTTGAATTCACCCATTCCTTGCGGGTTTTCCCACCGAGGGCGAAAGGCACGAGGTAATCGACCGATTTCTTGATGGAGCCGCCCGCTTCCGATTCCCAAGTGTACAATTCACGACCATGTTCGGCGGTGATCATCGCCAGCTCGATCATCGGTCGCAGAGCGCTGGCGTGGTAGGTCAGCGAGTCCCGCCGTTCCAGATCGATACTGGTTCCGTCGGGACGCAGGCTTTCCGTGACAAATCGCCGGATGCCGGAAAAGGCCAGCTCGACCCATTCCGGTTTGTCGAGAATCATCCCGCAGACTGCGGTAAGCCGGACATGTTTTGCATACCGGTTCGTCAGGTGGTCGGATTTCTCCACCGCCTTGGCATGTCGTTTTCCGAACTCCCGCACCCATCCGTCGATGGTTTCCTGTTCTGTTTCGGAGAAAGTGTCCCGCAAAGCTTCGTACGCACAGAGAAGAGGATAGAGTTTGTTTTCGTTCACATCGTTTCCGGTGATCCGATAGGTGCCGGTCCACGCTAAGATGTATCGCCGAAGGGCTGCCGCAACTGTCGTATCGCCCGTGGCCTGCCACAATCGCAGAAGAGTCGCGAAGCGAGCCATGTCCTCCAATTTTTCCACCGTGGCGATTCGACGAGGATCGGTGTTTACGAGTCCCTCGTAATGAATTTCTCTAATCGGTTGAGGCTCCCTTTTCAGAAAAGGCTGACTGGCTTCCTCCTCGATTTTCACGAGAGCCATTGCTTCCGGATCTTCGTCGACCAGAGATCGGAGGCGGATGAGTTGATTCCCGTTCAGAGGGCTGACTTTCGGAATATCCAACTCACCCGTTACTTTCTCCGCATGGAGAAACGGGAGCGAAATCGAAAAGACCACCGAAAGGATCAGTAGACGATGCCATGACGCCATTGCCTTGTTGAGCGTATATAGAGAGTTCATTGACGGCAGGATGGAAAGATTTCTCTGGCGGATATTTACCGACGTTCTTCAATCGTGAACAAGGATACAAACCGCCCGCGAGGAAATTGAGTTCGCTTCCATTTCGTTTCTTCTCCCGCTTCGAAATAGACTTCGAAGGGAGTGTCTTTGCCAAACCAGGTCTCGCGGTGTCCGGCGACGGTCAGAGAACTCCCGCTCCGGATCCGGAAGAGTGGTCCGAGCGGCGGTTTGGCGTTGTTGGAAAAAATGTGAGTCCCGAGAACTTCGGTCAGTCCTCCCGCCAGTGTTTCGATCTTCACATTCCGGTTCTCCGTTTTGTAGCCGAGGATCCACAGCTTGCCGCCATTGTTGCGAACATTCACGTGCTCGCTCCCCTCGGTATTCAACGATCGCGCCCAGACCGACGCGCCCGGTGTCTGCATATCGAGGCTGCCGACAAAATCAGTGAGAAACAAGTCTCCGGTTCCCCGATGGATCATTTCACCACCGGTGCTGGCGACGATGAGGGTGCGCGAAGATTCGTGAACCCAGCGTACGCCGGAATACATCGAGTCGATCCGTTCGAAGACAACCGAGGGAGCGGTTCCGTCGACGAGAACGATCTCACCTCCCGGAGGCTTACGGTCTCCTGACGGATGCCGAAAAACGCCTTCACATCCCAGGACACGCTCGATGGTTCCGCGCACCTCGACTCTTCCTCCGATTCGGAAAGTTTTTTTGTTCGGAAAGTAGAGAACAGTTTTTCCCGGGGCATCGATCGCGCGTTGGATGGCGAGAGTGTCATCGGTTTTCCCGTCCCCAACTGCTCCGAAATCACACGGGTTCGCCCATTTCGAGAAATCATGTTCCCAGGCAATCACAGGCACTTCGGCGATCGGCAGGCGAAGGGACTCACCTGACTCGAAATCGGTAAGCGGATGCGAAACGTACTCCACGATCTCCGTTCTGCCGTCGGGCGCGAGTTCGGCAGCCTCGGGATCGGAGTGTCTCAACCCTTCCGCGTAATTCTCGATGTGGACATCCCGAAGATACACTCGGCCCTCTGACGTGATCGCCGGAACTCCTTCACGGCCTTTCCCGTAAAACTGCGAATCGACAACGACGACATTGCTGTAGAACGCGGACAATTCGAAGACTGGCACGGCATTCCTGCTTTCGAGATGGCGAAAGAAGAGGCACGCATTGCTGGAGACTCCAGCGATCCGTTGTCCGGAAAGAGTGACTCTTTCGAACGTCGCGCTGTTGAAGGCATTGCCATGAACTCCGATTTCGAATCCCTCGACAACGAGGTCCTCAACCAGAAGCGGTCCGTTTTGACCGGTGTAGCTCAGGTCGAGCCCTGCGTGCCCGCTGCCATCTCCGGAGCGGATCGTAACACGGCGCACGCACCCTTGATTGTTGGCGACGAACTGCAAGCCGCTCGCCGCAGGATTTCCACTTCCGGTATCAATCGTCAGGTTGCGAATCGCATTTCGGAATCGCTGGGCCGGAGTCGTGCCGGTCCAGATCACGCCGACGCCGGACTCGATCACTTCCTTATCCTTCTTGCTGATGCGGGTTGGTTTCTCCTGGAATCCCGGGCAGTGATCGATCAACCGAATCACCGTCCCGTCTTGGCTTTGGCCCTGAAGAATGGACCGCTTGTGGCCTCCCTTGCTCGAGTCCGCCGCTGCAGAAGGGCGAAATCTCAGTTGCCTGCTGATCCGGTATTCTCCGTCTGGCAGGTAAACGATCCGGTTGCTTCCACCGTCGTCCAGGGCTCGCTGAATCGCCTCGGTATCGTCGGTCACTCCGTCACCCCGGGCGCCGTAATCTCGCACGACATCGAGAACACCCGCATCGTCAGGAAAGCGAACCGAATCGGCGGCAGCAAGAACCGGTAGCAACAGGCAAAACAGCCCGAGAACTTTTCGCGTGGTGAAAGTCATAGTATCTCTTCCCTTGAGGTAATCGCTCATTCTTCGAAGTGTAAAGTTGGATCATGAGCGGACAGGCTGGAGCTTGGAGGTAAAATCCGGATCGATCTCCGCTCCGAGACCGGGCCCATTCGGCGCGGTCATCGCTCCGTTCTTCACCTCAATTTTTCGCCCGGTGTTTTCCCAGGGGAACGCACGGTTGATTCCCTTGTATTCCTGGTGCGGTCCAGGATTGGGGCAGCAGGCCGCGTAGATTCCGGTGTAGAGAAAGCCCCAGCCTCCGCCGGAAATATGCGGGGTGCAGTCGAGGCCTGCCTCGCCTGCCATTTTCGCCACGCGCAGGGACCGGATCAGGCCGCCGTAGTAAAAAAGGTCAGGCTGCGGAACTTGAACTCCGCCTTGCTGGATCATTTTTTGAAACCTCCACTGGCTGCTTTCCTGTTCTCCCCACGCGATCGGAATCTCCAGGGCATCGGCGACTTCGCGGGTTTCGTCCAGGTAATCGAACGGACAAGGCTCCTCGTAGAATGCGACTTCATTCGCTTCGAGAATCCGCCCGATCTCGATTGCCCGCTTCACAGAGGGATAGGAACTGTTGGCGTCGGCGTAGAGGGTGCAGCGATCGCCGAGAGCCTCCGACACCAGTGGAATCAGCGCCTCGGTCCGTCCCGGAACTTGATCATCGACTTTCATGCGACCACCGATCTTGTATTTCACCGCTTTCGCATCAATCGACTCCACCGACGCGATGATTTTGCGAAGCGACTCTTTGGCATCGAGCTGACGATGGTTGTTGGCGATGTAGAGGTCAAAAGAATCACGCCGCGCTCCTCCCAGCATCTCCGCGGAGGATAGTCCTACCGTTTTTCCTAACAAATCGAGAATCGCAAACTCAGCCGCAGCGACGGCGACCCAGAAAAGCTGGCCCTGCATCTTGTAATTGCTCCCTGCCAGATACACCTCGTCCACCAGTCGATCGAGATCACGGGCGTCCTTTCCTTTCAAAAAGGGAGCGACAACCTTGGAAAAAACGGGAGCGCAAAGTTCGGACTTTCCGGGATGGCCGACCGCCCAGCCTTCGACGCCCTCAGTGGACCGTGCCCGGATCATCCAGGTTCCCTCGCGGTGGAACAGGTCGAGTGATGCGATGCGAACGGGATCCGGGAAAAGCTTCTTCTCCAGGATCGGCTCGAAAGTGACAGGATCGCTTTCAGCCCCGGCAAGCAGGGGCAGCGCACCGGGAGATGCGGCAGCGATGAGAAAGTTTCTTCGTTTCATGTTCGTTTCCCGGTTCCCCACTACTGAATTGCCACCATCCTCTCGCGTTTCATCTAAGCTATGATTTCCTGTACGACATTGCCGTAGACATCGGTCAGACGATAGGGCCGACCCGCATGAGTGTAGGTCAATCGCTCATGGTCGAGCCCCATCAGATGCAACATCGTGGCATGGAGATCGTGGATGTGAACCCTCCCTTCAATGGCCGAGTAACCGAACTCATCCGTCGCGCCGTGACAATGTCCCCTCTTCACTCCACCGCCAGCCATCCAGAGACTGAAGCCGAAAGGGTTGTGACCACGACCGGGCGGCTTGCCTGCCTTTTTCGCGACGCCGAAACTTTGCCAGTTGGGAGTGCGACCAAATTCACCACCCCAGACCACGAGGGTGTCATCGAGGAGACCGAGCCGTTTTAGATCGGTGAGAAGTCCCGAGATCGGCTTGTCGACCTGTCGACAACTCGCGGGCAATTTCTTCGCGATCTGGTCGTGATGATCCCACTCTTTACTCGTCACCTGGATAAACCTGACCCCCGACTCGGCGAGCTTTCGTGCCAGCAAACACTGACGTCCGAAGCTGTCCGTCACTTTCTCCCCGATCCCGTAGAGATCCTTCACCGCCTCACCTTCGTTCTCGATATCAAGAACTTCGGGCGCCTCCGTCTGCATGCGAAAGGCAAGCTCGTTGGCTTCGATAAGACTTTCGAGGGCAGGATCATTGCCGAAGGAGTCCGCGTGAGATTGATTGAGCTTCTGGAGAAATCCAAGTTGCTCCTCACGGAGATTTCTCGGAAGCCGCTTGTCGAAGAGATAGCGAATCTTCTCACTCCCCGGCTGATCGGCATCGCGAAGGATCGTGGATTGATAGACTCCCGGTAGAAAGTCCGTTCCGCAATTTACATTGGAACCCGCCGGAGGAGAAATGACCACGAAACCGGGAAGATTCTGGTTTTCCGCCCCCAAGCCATACATCAGCCACGACCCCATACTGGGACGTGGCAGGACGGGCATTCCGGTGTGAAACTGTTGAGTCGCGGTGCCATGCTCCGTGCTATCGCAGACCATTCCGTTGAGGATGCAAAGGTCATCGGCGTGACTGGCCATGTGCGGAATCGCATCACTCATCCACAGCCCCGATTGCCCCCGCTGTTTGAAGTCCGTCACCGGCTTGTAGAGTTGTCCGAACTCGGACAGCTTTTCCCCCTTCCCTTCGCGAATCGATTGAGGCAGGGCGGACTCGGGCAGTGGCTCGTCGTGACGCTTGATCAGCTCCGGCTTGTAATCGATCGTGTCCATCTGAGACGGAGCGCCCTCCATGAACAGCATGATGACCCGTTTCGCCCGTGCCGGAAAATGGGGAGGCTTCGCGGCAAGTGGATTGTTCGTCGACGACGCAATGGCAGCGTCTTTCCCCAGCATTCCCGATAATGCCACAGAACCGAATCCCAACGCCGTCTGTGAGAGAAACTGACGACGGGATGCGAAAGGGCTGGCGATCTGTCCACAGGGGAAGTCTCTGGATTTCATGGCTACGGAATGGTGATGAATTCGTTGCTCACCAGGAGAGTGTGGCAAAGGCGGTTCCAGGCGACGTTGGCTACATTGGCAGGTTTAGCAGCCTCCTCTTTTGTCAGTCCTTTCTCAAAAGTTCGTAAAAAGGTAAGAGCCCCATTGCGTTCGAATTCGCTTGGTTTTCGGGCGAGCGTTCTCCTATAGAGATCTTCGAGGCGCGCTTCATCATCGGCTTGCGGTAAGGATCGTTGAAGTGCCCTCGCCGCATCCAGCACGATGGGGCTGTTCAGCAACGCGAGCGATTGCGAGGGAACGCGAGTTGCTCCTCTTCGCCCGCGGGGAGCCGTCGCGGGTGGAAAGTCGAAGATGCTTAACACATCCATCATGATCGGAATATCCTTGCGAAAGACCGGCCAGTAGAGTGCCCGTTTACGGAGTGTCGCGGTGGGGATTTCCAGCTGGGACGTGCTCGCCTGATTGCCGCGCTTGAATTCGGGAACTGTTCCTGTTGCGGGTTTCAGATCGAGGGTTCCGGACACCCATTGTATGGCATCTATCAAAGACTCGGCATCACTGCGCCGGAGATTGGATCGCCAAAGTAGGCGGTTTTCCGGATCGATTTCCAATCCTGCACTCAGGGCGCGACTCGATTGTCGAAAAGCCCGGCTCGTCACCAACTCACGGATGAGTGACTTGAAGGAATGCCCGTGATGATCCCGAAATCTGACCGCGAGGAAGTCGAGCAGTTCCGGATGGCTTGGCGTATCACCGGTCAGACCAAAATTGTCCGTGCTCCGAACAATCCCCTGCCCGAAGACATGGTGCCATACGCGGTTCACAAAGACCCGAGCGGCGAGGGAGTTGTCCTCGGCAAGAATCCAATCCGCCAACTGGATCCGGCCACTTTCTCCTCCCGGTATTTCGGGATGGGCCGTCGCCGTCAGCATCGTGGGAAATCCCCGGGGAATGATCTCGCCCAGCATGTCCTGCTCCCCACGCAGGTGGATCGGTTCGTCGCGAGCCTCGTCGGCATCACTGGTCGAGTGAATCGTGACTCCCTTTCCGCCTCGCATCCAGATTGGGAGAGACTCGGCAGAATCCTTCAACTCCGCTCCAGCGGTTTCCAGAGTTTCCTGCGAGGCGCTCTCCTTGAGCGTGTTGGTGCTTCGGAAAATTCCGGCCATGGCGTAGTAGTCGGCGGTCGGAAAAGGGTCAATCTTGTGATCGTGACAACGGGCACATCCGATTTGAATCCCGAGAAACGTTTTCCCGATCACATCGAGTTGCTCATCGATCGTATCGAGTTTGAGCCGTTCCTTGTCACGGTCCACCGCGAGCACATGCGGAAGCGCGAGGTATCCCGTGGCGATGAGCTGCTCTGTTTTTGCAGCGGGATTTTCCGCAGGGAGAAGATCGCCGGCCAACTGTTCCCGAACGAACTGATCCCACGGTTTGTCACTGTTGAATGAGTGCACGGCCCACTCGCGGAAACGCCAAGCTTCCGGAAACGGTTTCGGATTGGTCGCTCCACTCACATCCGCATAGCGCGCCACGTCGAGCCAATGGCGCCCCCAACGTTCTCCGAAATGACGACTGGCGAGAAGTCGATCCGTGGTGGAGGCAATTGCCTCATCGAGATCCTGGATCGCGAGAGAGCGGAAGCGTTCTGTTTGCTCGGGAGTAGGCGGAAGTCCGGTGAGCACATAGTGGAGTCGCCGCAAAATCTCCGACGGTTTTGCATCGGGAGAGAAGTTGAGACCAGCCTCTTCCAACGACTCGAGGAGAAACGCATCGACCACGTTTTCTGTACTGTGGGTCGGGACAAATTCTCCAAGAGGCTTCAAGGACCAGAGATCTTCGGCTCGGGGACCACCATACTCTTCCTCCTCGATCGCAGGGCCCGTTCTGGGATGGGCCGCGCCCAAGGCAATCCACTCTCGAACTTTCCCAATCTCCAGTTCGCCGAGTTTCCCGTCCGGTGGCATTTGCAGGTCATCGTCATGGTAGCTCAGCGCTTCAAAAATCAGGCTCTCTTCCGGATTCCCGGGAACCAGGGCAGGCCCCAGATCGCCACCTTTCAACATAGGGTTGAGAGAATCGACGACGAGTCCTCCCTTCGCATTTTTCGCTTCGTGACTGTGACATTCGTAGCAGTGCCTGGAGAAGAGAGGATCCACGTAGTCGTGAAAAATCGTGAGACTTCGTTCCAGGTCCGCCGGCTTTCCGGATGTCTTCGTTTCGAACTCGATCAGCCGCAGATCGTCGAGCTCGACTTTTCCGGAACGGAGCACAAAGAACGTTCCGATCTTTTCATTTCCAAAATGGGGATGCGTTCCCTGCAGCGTCTCGGTCTCGTCGACCACGACAGTCACCGTGCTTCCTTCGAATCGAATCACCACCTGATGCCACGCCCCGTCCGCGAAATCCGCATCGTGCGTCGCAAGCACTGCCGACTCTCGATACTCCCTGTCCTTGGGCGGCTGATCCAGTTTCAGCGAGGCAACCTTCGGACGGATCTCCAGGCGACCGAGATGAGCACTGGCATTTTCGACTCGTGACGCGTCTTCGAATCGGCAGGAAAAGAAATCCACCTCAGCGTTCATCCGAAAACGAAACCGCAACTCCCCATCACGAAACGGAATCGGCAACGTCGGAGATGCCGCGTGCTTCGCTCCCTGCGTCACCACCAGAGCCCCTTCGATGATTTCCATACTGGGAAATCGCTCGAAGAGTGGCTTGGGAATCTTTCCGTCATCGAAATCAGCCTGATAAAGCACCGAACCTGGCTCTTCCGCAAGAACCGAAGCGACGAGCAAAAAGAGAGTGGCAACGATCCAACAGGGTCGGCTCGACGAACCAACCCTGTTGGATCGCAATTGCAGCAATGCCAGGGTGGTCCTCATCCTACTTTTCCACCACCGCTCCATAGCCAACTTGCAAAGCCCTCGTATGCGATTCCCGGGTAATTCCAGTCCGGCTGGGCCAGGGAGTTCCATCGTCTTTCAAATACGTTCGTCGCGATTTCCCATCAAACTGAGCATCGTTGCCGTGGAGTCCGATCAACTGGCACTTGAACACACCGACGATGTATGGCTGGCGCATCGCGGCGATGAGCCACTCCGCGGCTTCGGTCGAGGCATGGGATTCCTTTTCCAATCGGCCCCGCTCTGTCGAAAAACTGTCGCCGAGACTGAAAGGCGCAGCCCAGTCGATGATCAGCATCGGTTTTCCACCGGTGAGTTCGTGCTCGTGATCGTAGGCTCCGGTTTGAAATAGTTGCCACTCCGGTGGACGCTGGGGGGAAAGAATCAAGGCCTGCGTGCAAAAGACATCGACGTATTTCCCCACGGCGGAGATCACTTCGTCGGGCGCACCGCGCAGTCGAAAGCGTTCCCCGAAGAACAAGTGATTTGGTGCCGCCTTCAACGTAGCGGCTTTCAAATGTCGATAAAGCCTGTCCGCGACATGCCCGAGAAACGCCGCATCGGATTTCCCCACTCTCCGAAACGCGGCCAGCTCTTTCCCTCCCGGGGAATCTTCGGGGAGCTGCTCGAAATATGTTATCCGCCGCTCGTCCCAGACCGGCAGATCGGCGCAGGCAATCCCCAGCACCATCGGATCATCCCTAAAACCCTCACATTGTTTCACAAAACTGTCGGTCAGCCGCTTTTGAAATTCGGGATCAAACACATCGAACTCATACTTGCTCTTCCCGGGGAAGCGGATATTGGCGACCCACGGAAACGCCTTTTTTAATTCGGGCGCGATCGGGGCATAGGCTTCCCCCGCATTGAGCCCGAGATCACGCATCGCGTCGATGAGATAATTCGCGGCCTCTTCACGCTCGCCGCCGACGCGCTCCAGCAAACCCATTTCCCCGGCCTGTTGATCCAGGTATTTCCCGACGTGATTCGCTCCGAGCGGCAGATAACCATTCCCTTCCGGTGTGATAAACAGCCATCGCCCATTGATCTTTTCCACCCGGAAAAAACCAGTCGCCTCCGCCCTGATCGCGACATTGCCGCCGTAGGAATCGGTCTTCTGGAGAACGCTTCCGGGTCGTTTCTTCACTCCCTTGTCCTTCGATTTTTCCGCCTTGCGAAATGCGGCGGTCGCCTCTTTCGCACCTGAGTTTTTCAGCACTTTCTCCAAATGGCCGTGAGCCCTTTTCGTCGCTGCCGGAAGTGACTCGACCTTCAGTATTTTCTCCTCGAGCGGGTCGTTCGGAATATCAAAAAACCGCCCGTCATCGTAGAGTTTCCATCGCTGAGTTCTCGCCCAGTATCCACCGCTCGGCCCAGCTCCGCGACCGGCATTGCGAACACCGAATTTGAACGCATAATCCCGCTTCGGTGCATTCGGCTCACCGAGGAGCTGCCGATAAAACGATCGACCACTCAGGTCCATGGCTTTGCCGGGTTGAAGGTCAGCGGCCTCCATCGCGGTCGGTAGAAAGTCGGCGAAATCAACCAGGTTGCCGGTCACCACACCCTCTGGCGCAGTCCCCGGCCAGCTCACGATCATGGGAACACGGGTCCCGGAATCGCGAAGTGATGCTTTCCCCCCACGGATCTCGCGCCCGCCTGACCGATACACAATCTCCTGGGGAGTTCCATTGTCACCGATGAAAATCAAGAGAGTGCGTTCGCGAAGTTCGAGTGACTCAAGGTGATCAACCAACTCGCCGACCATGAAGTCCTGATGCTCGACCATGGCGAGATACTTTTGAATATCACCCGCATCCTCTGGCAGGTCCGAACCGGGAGGAACATGAAAAGGCGCGTGGGGAAGATGCATCGCGTAGTAGAGGAAGAATGGCGAGCCCTTGTGACGGGCTATAAAGTCGAAAGCAAAATCCTGACAAACCTTCGGACCGTAGCCGCCAGGATAGGTCTTTTCCGTTCCATTTACATTCACGACCGGATCCGGATAGTTATTGGCGAGACGAACATGATAGAACTCGTCAAATCCGGCTTGCGGTGGTATCGCTCCGTCCTTGTATTCGATGTGCCATTTTTCCAGCTGACACGTTGCATATCCTGCCCTCTTCAGTTCGGAAGCAATCGTTGCTTCACCCGGGGCCACGTTTCCCCTTCCGAGGTAGTTTCGGTGACTGTATTTCCCGGTGAGCAATTCCGTTCGTGACGGCATGCAGACTGCCGGAGAGAAACAGTGCGTGTATCGCATCCCTTTCGCCGCCAGCCCATCCAGCACCGGAGTCTGGACCGACTCCCCACCATAGCAGGTCAATACATCCGCGCTGAGATCATCCGCCAGCACCACGATGATGTTCGGCTTTTCCGGAACAGCCCAGGCAAACCCGGAAAAACTCAGTAGGACTGACAACGCCACGCAGGCGAGGTTTCGGTGGGGCGACGTTCGTAGGCTCATTTCCGGAAGCGATCAAAAAAGGATTATGCCATCTCCAACCCGGTCATCGTGCTGGTTCCGGTGGAGAACCGGTCGGCCTCGATACCGAGACGCTGCAGCATGCTGACGTAGAGATTCGAAACCGGGTAGTTGTCCGTCGGATCGAAGCCGATGTGCTGCCCATGTTGAAATCCGCCTCCGGCAAGAATCATCGGCATGTTCCGGTTGTCGTGGCTCGATGCATTCCCCAGATTGCTTCCGTAGAGAACCATGGTTCGGTCGAGCAGAGGCTGGCCATCTTCTTTGGTCCCCTTCAGCCTGGTGAGAAGTTTTCCGAACTGCCGGACATGCTCTTCCTCGATAATCGCGAGCTGTTCGATTTTCTTTTTGTTCTGCCCATGGTGGGAAACGGTGTGATACCCCTCGGTGACCCCCTCGATCGGCGGCACGAGAAAGTCTCCCTGCATCAGAATCGTGATGATCCGGGTGGAGTCGTTTTCAAACGCAAGATGAGCCAGGTCAAAAAGGAGCTGAGCCTTCCCGGTGACGTCCGCATTGTCATTGATATCTCTTGGTGGCTTGGCCTTTACCTTCGGTTTCGGCGTCCGCTCCCATTCCTGCTGGCGAACCATCTGCTTCTCCACCTCGCGGAGACTGGTCAGGTATTCATCGAACTTCTCCCGGTCGGCATGATTGAGCTTTCGCTCGATTGATTTGGTCTGATCCAGTACTGTGTCCATGATGCTCTGTCCTTCACGCAGTTTTTGAATCTGCGCGTCCACCTCGTCGGCACTTCCGGCGAGAAACAATTTCGCGAAGACACGCGAAGGACGCGACTCACCCGGAATCGGAACACCTGCCCGGGTCCAGGACAGGGAGTTATTTCCTTTCCCGGTCAGAGCGAGATAAGGATACCGGGTCTCCGTTCCCACATATTCCGCCGCCAACTGATCCAGGGAGATGCTATTTTTAAAACTACCGCTACCAGGATGTGCGGCACCGGTCAGGAAACTTTTTTCCGCTATGTGTCCGCCATCGACAGCTGGAAGCGACACCCCGGAGAAGACCGTATAGTTGTCGCGAAACTGGTCGATCAATTTCAGATAACGGGAAGCCTCGTAGTCGGCGCCGGTTTTCTCAGGAGTGTAAAACGGAGCATGCAATCCCAGGTTGTTACAGATGCAGATCATCCGGCGGGGAACGCCGTCGGGCTGATAGTCGGGAGCGGCTCCGGCAGTTTTTGCGGCAAATGCATTTCCCGGTGCAAGGGAATGGAACAACGGAAGCGCCAGGGTGACGCCGGTTCCTCCGAGAAATCGACGGCGGGAAAGTGAGTGGGATGACTTCATGAGATTTCCTATTTCTTTCTAAACAATTCACTCGCTACCACCTCGCGGATGAGGGTGCGGAATCCGAATTCAGACGGCTCAGCGTGGTCGAGAATTCTTTCGATTTCATCACGATCGGAGAACGAAACTTCCGCGCTGGTGGAGTAGATGACTAGCTTTTCAACAAGGCCGCGAGCGATCTGACGCGGATCCTCCAGCAACAGCTTCTTAAATCCGTCCACGCCATCAAAGGAATCTCCTCCGGGAAACTCGTAGGAGGAATCGACCGGCGGACCTTCGGTGTAAAAAACCGGCATCTTGTTCAGGGCGCTGTACTTCGGCTTGGCATCGGCCAGCTCCTCTTTGAGAGCCCGGTAATTCTCCCGCCAACCACCGATCACATCAAAATTCTCGAGCGCTACACCCGGAGGATCGATTTTTACATGGCAGGAGGCGCAGCTCTCGGCACTGCGATGTTTCTCCAAAAGCTCACGAACCGTGGTCGCGCCCCGAATGTCGGGTTCGATCGCAGGAATTCCCGGCGGGGGTGGATCGAGTGTCACTCCCATGATTCGCTCCATCAGCCAGACGCCACGCACAACCGGCGAGGTCGTCGTTCCATTGGCGGTCACTTTCAAAACGCTGCCCTGGGTCATCAATCCACCGCGGGGAGAGTCCAATGGCAGGCTCACTCGCTGGACTTCCATCCCTTCAACCGGGGAGAGGTCATAGAGCTTGGCGAGCCGCCAGTTGACCATCGCAAATTCGGAATCGATCAAGGTTTGAACCGGCAGATCTTTTCGAATCATTTCCCTGACAAAGGCACGGGTTTCCTCAACCATCGACCATTGCACGAGCGGATCGAATTCGGGATACAGCTTTTCGTCCGGTACCGTGAAGTCGATCAGTCGAAGGTCGAGCCAGGAATCGAGAAACTCTGTCAGAAAGCGCTCGAATTTCTCGTCGTCGAGTAAGCGTTCCACTTCTTTTTCCAATATGGCCGGATCGAGGATCTCACCCGATTCACGTAATGATCGCAGCTGTTTGTCAGGTCCTCCGTTCCAGAGAAAAAAGGAAAGACGCGCCGCGAGTTCGGGTCCGTCCAGGGTCAGCTCTCCGTCCGGTAGAGTCCCCTGCCGATAGAGAAATCCCGGAGAGGTCAGCAGGGCTTTATATCCCACCCGCATCGCAGATTCGAAGTCACGGCCCTCGTCGAGCCATCGGCTCGTCAGAGCGAGAACGGGTGCCAGTTCGTCGTCGCCGGGAGAATGCCTGAATGCGCTTTCCGCAAAAGATCTCAGCAATCTCGCAGCATCCTTTTTCGGATTTTCTGAAACGAGGCGATGAGTGGATTGCAATGGTTTCGGAATCGGAGCAGTGCGGTGAATCGGTTCTCCTCCCCACTTCTGATCGGGGCTGTATTCCCATTTGTTCCCCGACTCCTTGTCCGGCTCCGCCTTCAAAGTCATTCGAGGTTCTGCGATCTTGTTAGGCGGGGAATCAAGATGCTGGATCGGGTCGGGGTTCTTCTTCGCTCCGGGAATTTCTTCGGTCGGCAAGTCCCCCCAAAGGGCACGATGCGAGGCGGGTGGCCATTCCTCGAAAATCGGACCATCCACCTCGACCCATTGAACAACGGCGGCGGGTTCCTTGAATTCACCCTGCAAGCCATACTGTTTCGCTCCTTCAAACCGCATCGGACGCAGGGAAGTCGGGTAAACGTGAAAGTAATGCCCACGCTCCAGCCAGCCTTCCCATTCGAAAACCTGCGGTTCTCCTTCGACCAACGGCATGTGCTTGAGAAAAACATGCGGAACATGATTGGACTCCGCGTGCCCCACACCACCGGCTCGCAGAGAAAGAATCACCGGTTCCTCTCCCGAGCGCAGGGCGTAGGCCGAAACCTTGACCCGATACTTCGCGGTGTGCGGCGCGGTCCACTGGCTCATGCAGGCATTCAGATGCGAAAACTTTTCTGTTCCGAAAAAGGCCACCCCATCCTCACGGACGTGAAACGGTCCCCCCTTGCGATACACCTGCATGATTCCATTTTCCTCGCGGTAGGTCAGTCGATGGGTGCGTCGTTTCGGTTTTTCGTATAGGGTCGTCGCCCGATCGAAAATCGAATCGAGCACATTCAGATAGGCCTCGACCTGAACGGATGAAACGTTGAGTGCCTCCGCCACCGTGGGAAATCCATGACTGCGGGCGTCCTCAGGGAGCTCTTCCCGGATATGAAGTGGCATTTCAAAAAGATCACTCAACACCGTTTCATATTCCGCACGATTCAAGCGCCTCACCCGGGCCCGACCGAGTTCTGCAATGCGTTTCCTGTCGGCTTCCACCAGCGGTGATTTCAGATCCGAGAGAAAACCGGAGAGTTCTTTCTGTTCAGGACGCGGCTTTTTCTCCGGTGGCATCTCTCCCGACTGAACCCGATCAAATACCTTGGCCCACCTCGAAAAGTTTCCGGTGTCTTCGGGGTCGAAATTCAAATCGAGCAGGTTCAAATCGCCCTCGGGAGTAACGTCGTCGTGGCACTCGGTGCAATGCCGGTCGAGAAAGGCGTAAAGGTGAGCGGGAAGCTCTTCGCCCTTTGCTACGCCGAAAATCAAAAGGCTGCACACGATCCAACAGGGTAGGCTCGGTGAACCAACCCTGTTGATTCGTGAGCGAAGTTGCGTGGTTGATCTGGTCATCGCTGTTGGATAGCAGGCGGATGGGAAATCTTGTGGCTTTTCATCGCAAAATGTCGCCCACCACGTTCCCATACAAATCGGTCAGCCGGAAATCGCGACCTTGGAAACGATAGGTCAGCTGCTTGTGACGAATGCCTAACTGATGCAGAATCGTGGCGTTCAGATCGTGGGTCGAAACGGGGTTCTCGGCGACGCGAAAGCTCCAGTCATCGGTTTTCCCGTAGACCAGACCCGGTTTCACACCGCCACCGGCCATCCACATGGTAAAGCCGAGTCGATGATGCTCACGACCGAAGTTGTCGCGAGTCAGTTTCCCCTGGCAAAACACGGTCCGGCCGAACTCGCCACCCCAGACGACGAGAGTATCTTCCAGCATGCCTCGCTGTTTCAGATCGATGATGAGCGCGGCATTGGCGCGATCGGTGTAGGCGGAATATTTCTCGATGTTCTTCGGCAGATTGGAATGCTGATCCCACCCTCCCTGGAAAAGCTGGGTGAATCTCACACCGCGTTCGGCAAGGCGGCGGGCCATCAGCGCATTGTAGGCGTAGGTTCCCGGCTCGGTCACGTCGGGACCGTAAAGATCGAGAATATGTTTCGGCTCGTTGCTGATGTCGGCCAGTTCGGGGACACTTGTCTGCATCCGCGCGGCCATCTCAAACTGGGAAATGCGCGTTTCGATTTCGGGATCGCCGACCCGTTCGGCCTCCATCCGGTTGAAGGCAGCGATGTCGCCAATGGTGCGGCTGCGAATCCGCTTCGTGATTCCGTCAGGGTTGCTCAGGTATTGGACGGGCTCGTCACCGGCGCCGCCTACCCGAATTCCCTGGTGGCGGGAGGGGAGAAAACCTGAACCCCAGTGCCGATCGACGAGAAAGGATCCGCCCTCTTTCGATCGGAGAGCGACGTACGCTGGAAGATCGTTGTTCTCGCTGCCGAGACCATACGATGCCCAGGAACCGATCGTGGGACGCCCCGCAATCTGGTGCCCGGTTTGGAGGTAGGTGATCGCAGCATCGTGATCGACCTGGGTGGTGGTCATCGACTGGATCAGGCAGACATCATCAACCACTTTGGCAAACTCGGGAAACAATTCGCTGACCCAGGCTCCGGATTGTCCATGCTGTTGAAATCCCCATTTCGAGGCCACCACCGGAAACCTCGATTGCCCGGCGACCATCCCGGTAAACTGAGCCCCATCCATGACTGAGTCGGGCAGGTCTTTCCCATCCCATTTTTTCAGAAGCGGCTTGTAGTCGAAAAGATCAATCTGGGAAGGACCGCCGGCCTGAAACAAATAGATGACCCGCTTGGCCTTGGGGGCGACATCCGGAAATCCGCTCACCCCCGGAGGGTTCGCCGCCGGTCGAGCCGCCATCGCCGATCCCGAACCGAGCAATTGCTGGAGAGCCGTCGTCGCGAGAAGGCTGCCGGCACCGTTGAAAAGGTTGCGCCTTGTTAGCGGTTTGGAACTTGAGAAAAGATCGCTCATCACGGAATCAATGGATCGAGAGTGTGGTATCGAGGTTGAGCAGGACATTGGCGAGAGCCGTCCACGCGAGCTCTTCGTCGCCGTCCGAAGCTTTGCGATACTCGTCCAGGGCCCAGGCCAAGCGCGAAGCCTCACGCTTGGTTGGAGAATTCCCGGTGCAGGCTTTCCAGGCCCAGTCGAGTTGTGCTGATTCCTCCTCCGAGGAGGCTCTGGCCCGATTCCCGAAATCGCGGGCGCAGGCAGCGAGACCGGGTTCATTGAGGGTGACCAATGCCTGCAGGGGCGTGTTGGTTCGGTTGACCCTGACATCGCATTGATTTCGGTCAACGACATCAAAAACCGCGAGCATGGGGTGCGCCCCATTCCGTTTCCAAAAGGTGTAAATCGTCCGTCGCACGTCGGAAAATTCGTAGGGAAGCTTGGTTGCCTTCTCGTCTTTGCCCTTCACTTCATCGATCAACACGGGGGGACCTCCAAAAGTGTCATCGAGTCGCCCGCTCAGAAAAAGAGCCTGATCCCTCACACTCTGAACAGGGAGACGAAAGCGAGGGCCACGGGCGAGCAGGCGGTTCTGTGGATCGGATTCCCAGAGGTCGGCTGCGGCACCGGAATCCTGACGGTAAGCGCGACTAGTAACGATCAATTTGATGAGTGCCTTGGTATCCCAACCGAGCCGGATGTATTCCAAGGCGAGCCAATCGAGCAAATCCGAATGGACAGGCTCCGCACACTGGATCCCGAAGTTTTCCGGTGAATCGACGAATCCCCTTCCCCACAGAAACTGCCAGATCCGGTTCACTGCAACTCGAGCGGTAAGAGGGTGTTGCGGATCCATCAGCCATTCAGCGAAACTCAGCCGGTTGGCCTCTTCCGCTCTCATCTCCGTGAGGAAAGCCGGAGTGCCAGCGGCGACTTCCTCAGTCGTGGTATCGTAACCGCCCGTCGGATGCAGAAATGTCGGACCTCGGTCGACCTCCCGCATCACCATGGTCGTAGGCGTTTCCTCGATAGCCCCTTCCCACTCCTTCTCCAACTCGAAAAGAGTCGCGCGGATTTTCGCTATTTCGTCAGGCAAAGTCGTGCTCTCCAGGTAGGCATGTCGCAGGATCTGAGTTTCCACCACCGAACGATCATGGCGCGCGATTGCAGCAATCTCGCCGATTCCTCGAGCATCGGCGAGAGATGCGACCTCCGTTGCATTCAGTGTCCGATCATAAAACCGAAGGTCCCGCAACTTTCCTTCAAAGCCGGGCATGAGCGGACTACCCCCGAGAACAAGCGGGGCATTGCCAGCCTTATCCGAGGCGTCATTGGTGACCGGATGGGTGCATTTCATCGCTGCTTCGTCCCCGTTGAGTGAGGCCTCATAACCGATTCCCTGCATGCGCCCGTCACTGCGAAAACTCACGTGATACCACTTTCCCGGAACGAGCTTTTCGACACTCTCAAACTCGATGTAGCTGTTGATCCATTTGCACACCTGTCGGATCCGGATCCTGCCATCGACCCAGTCGGCTTGAATCCCGGGTCGATACCCTTCAGGCTTTTCGACACTGGAAAAGACAGCTCCCTTCTTAAAATTGTCCGGGCGAAACCAAAAGCTGATCGACCACTTCTGGTTCCCCGCCAGCATTTTGATAGGCTCATTGGATTCGGACACGGAACGTTTCCCATCAAAAGTGAGAGTCGATTCGGCAAACCGGTGCTTCAAGCCACGCCGGACACGAACAGACTCCGCCTTTGGCAGTTCCGACAAGGACTTTTCCCACTCTTCCTGACTGGCTTTGTGCTTGTGGCAGACTGTCTCCAGGTCAGCTTCCGCCTGAATCAGTCTTTCGCGCAAACCCTTCAGTCTCGCCCGACCTTTCTCGTCCGGCGTGTAGATATACGGGTGGGATGCCTTTTTCAGCGCGGAACCAAACTCAGGCACATTATCAAAAAAGGAGAGCATCGAATAATACTCGCGTTGTTCGATCGGGTCGAACTTGTGGGTGTGACAACGGGCACACTGCATCGTCAGCCCCATCCAGACCGTGCCAACTGTTTCAAGCCGGTCGGCTGCGTTCTCAAACTTTGACTCAGCCGGAATCGTTCCACTGCCCGTGTCATAACGGTGGTTTCTCAAGAATCCCGTGGCGACTAACATTTCGCTATCGTCCCTCTCAGCAATCCAGTCACCGCTCTCCCATTCCTGATCTACCAACAAGTCACCCGCCAGCATCTGCCGTGTCATCTCGTCATAGGGCATGTTGGCATTGAGTGACCGAATCAACCAGTCGCGCCACGGCCACATCACCCGTTCACCATCCGCCTGATAACCATTGGTGTCGGCATAGCGCCCCGCATCCATCCAGGACCAGGCAAGGTGTTCACCGAAAGCGGGCGCAGCGAGCAACTCGTCCACCCAGTCGGATATCGCTTTGTCAGGATCAATGTTGTAGCCCTTTTCAAACTCCGCCTGTTTCTCTGGCAATACCGGAAGGCCTGTGAGGGATAGGCTCAGACGTCGTGCCAGAACACCGGGTTCGGCATCGCTTCGTGGTGTGAGAGCTTTCTCTTCAAGCAAAGAAAGAACGAATGCGTCGATTTCGTTTCGTTTCCAGTCGGTCGCTATTACGGATGGCACCTCCGAAACCAGCGGAGGAACAAACGACCAATGCTCGTCATAGTTGGCTCCCTCATCGATCCACAGGATCAACTTTTTGATTTCGGCGGAACCGGGTTGTCGCGGCGAATCCGGTGGGGGCATTCGATCGTATTCGTCGTGCGTCAGGACTCTTTCCACGAAGGGGCTTTCCTGGGCATTTCCCGGCAGGATCGCCGAAGCGTGAGCTTCTGAAGCAATGTCGAGACGAAGGTCTCCCTTGCGCCCGTGCTCGTCGGGACCGTGACACTCAAAACAGTAATTTGCGAGAATGGGACGGATTTCACGGTTGAAGTCGACGCCTGCAGCACGCCCTGCTTTCTCAGGCTCTGCATTCCCATTGACCGAAAACAAAGCCGTGGTCAATAAGCCTACAAGTGCAGCAATACGGAGGGAGAATTTCATCGTGAATCGTCTCTCGATGGGCATTTCTAGTCATCGAGCTTCTCAAGATCGATCGGAGTCACCGATCGCCAGGTTGGTCCGATGCGAATTTCGTCAACGTAGCGGGTCGCCTGACCAACCGAGGTGATCAGAAGCAGGTCCAGATTGGCCGAGAGGTTCAGGTCTCTCGTCTCGATGTCCCACTCCGCCGGCTCCGCGAAATCCAGGGAATCGGAGCTGCGATAAAATCGAAACTGCACCTGATCGCTCAGCCTCTTTGAGTGTATAATTTTTCCCACACAGAAAACGGTTTCGCCTTCGGGGATCTGCCGGATCGATCGAAACGCCGCACCGGGATCGGTGTGAACCCGGACTTGCCGGTTCTTCGCCCAACCGGCACTGAGACTTTCCCCGAAGTAGTCTTCGCTGGAACGCAGTGTAATGCGAAAATCATTGCGCTTGATGTTCGGGAGCGGCGCTACGGCTTCCCCTGACACGCCGCTATCCGCGACCTCTCCCGCGAGAAAACTGAAATAGGTGATTCCGTCTTTGGAAAGGTCGATCGCCTCGCTCAATTGTCGCAAGCGAATGTTGCGACCCGGGGGCAATTCGAGCATTCCCTTTTCCCCACCCCGAACCGGCCAGACCACATTCAATTTTCCGAAGCCGATTTTCATATCGGAAAAGGTATCGTCACCGTTCTCTCCGAATTCCTCCGGAGTTCGGAGCCGCCAAGGTCCCTGCCACCCTTTCCCCAAATCCATTTCCTCAGGCGAATACACTCCGGCTTCAGTATAGAATCCTTCGTATGCGGTCATGAGATCTCGCCTCTCTTTGGGATTTGCCTTCCGGATCGTTTCTGAAAACCGGGGTGCATTGATGGGCAGATCGGAATTGCCGGACTTCAGCAATTTCACGGCTCTCCCCGCAGTAACGACCGATTCTCCTGCCGCGACTTCGCCTTCGTGAACATGCAACTCGGTTTCCCCGGAGGAAAGAACCCGCACCGCAAACTCGGTTCCCAGATCCGTCATCTCGCCGCGGGGTGAATCGAGTCGAAAACCTTCGCTACCTTCCTCCGCCCGGATAATGACTTCGCCGGTTTTCAGACTCGCAGAGTCGGCGGAATTCAGGTCCACGCTGGAGTCTGTCGACATCACCATTTCCGCACCGTTATCAAAGCGGATTACCGCTGTTCCCCCGGTTAAGTGAATTCTACCAGGTGAAAGTCTTTGCCCTTCAACCGGCGCATCGCCCGAAGACTTCCACTCGCAATCCTCCGCAAGGATTAGAGTGGCAATTGTGGTCGGAACCTTTTGATTTGTGAAGAAACTCGTCACTATCGCAAGAATCACAACAGCAGCCGCAACTGCCAAACCGGTTGCCATTCGCGACCGTGAAAAGCGGATCAGCTTCTTGCAACCGACAACCTCCTCAATGGCAACATCGTTTGCCTCGGGATGAATAGCCTCCAAAAGCGAATGCATCTGTATAGTGCGAAGGTAAATAATCCGCGCCTCAGGATTCCCAGTCAAAAGTTCATCGAGCTCAGCCGTCTCCTCCGCAGAGAGATCACCCTCGATTCCCGCGGTGATTCGTTGAATGAGTTCCCGTTCAGAAAATTTCATCGAGTTACCCTACCTTTCCGTCAAATTTCAGTTGGAGCGTGATACAACGCATCAACGACTCGTATATCCGGGACAAGTTGCGACTCACCACCGATTCCGACTTCGCTATTCTTTTGGATAGCGATCGATTCGTGGCTCCTTCCTCGAAGCGCCAAGCGACCAGCTGCCGGTCTTTGTCTGGGAGTTTTCTTACACAGCTCGCCAGCGCACCCGCCATCTCTTCGGTCTGATCCGTCATTTCTTCCGCTTCCTCTGCGAGGATTTCCACCAGAGTGTCAGAGAACTGCAATCGTTTTGATTCTCTTGCCTTTTTCTGCCGGAAATACCGCACCTGATTAAACGCCACCCGCATAGCCCAGCGATCGAAATGCGTGCCCCGCTCAAATTGATCGAACTTTTTCCACAAGACCGACGCCGTCTCCTGCATCACATCATCCGCATCGGATTTCTGAAAAAGTAGACTGCGCACATAACCGTAGATCCTCGGCTGATGCTCGAGGAACAGCGACATGAATTCGTCGTGATGATCGGAATTTGAAGCCATGAATCAATGGGGTATCACTGATTGATAGCAAGAATCAAAAAACCTTGCGTAAAGATGTGAACTTTGGTCTGTGGCCGACCATGTTTTCGGGTTCAAACCAATCACTGAAACATATTTCTAATCAGAAAGTTGAGATGGATGAACGAAGTCTTGCACCCAAAAGAGAGGAACAGCACCAACGGTTACTTGCTTTCGAATTCAGCCAGCCCGTTCATCTGCCGCTTTTCGATTTTCCAAAGCTTGAGTTTCCCGGGCCGAAGCAGGAGACGCTTTTCGTAGCGCGTTTTATTCGAGGAAGCAGTCAAATACTGAATCGTAGTTTCACCTTCCCATTGTAGACCAAAGGTCAGACCGGAGGGAGCTTCCAGAATGAATCGCTGCCACGTTCCGGCCTTGAGAGTTCCATCAATGGGTTCGTGGAGTTGTGCGTTGAGATCGTGATAGGCCTTGAAGAAGGTGGGAAAAGAGGTGGCGGGAGCTGTCGATGATTGTTTGAGGATGTAGCGAGCACAGAAAGCGAGTGAATTAGAGTTGGCAGTGGAAGCGTAGAGAGAGAGGTGATAGTCATCCGGCGGGAGAGAGGGAAAGCGAATCTCTGCCTCACCATTGGGAAATGATGCGATTTGGGCTCGGTGGGTCGCGCCGCCTTTGAGCGACTTCACCCGGGCACTGATTTTGTGACCGGGTTTCAGCGGCCAGCGTGAGGGCAGCTCGGTGAGGGTACCTGCAATGAGGGGGACCGGAGAAATGTCAAAAAAACGAAAAAAATCAGGATCAACCTTGGCGGCGTTTTCGATGTCGGTCTTTTTGAGAGGCGGAGAAATGAGCTGCATTGAATCCTGTTCGGGGATGTGGGAGTAGATGAATATGGCTGGATCGGTATCGAACCACTCCCAGGTAAAGTTGGCCTTGAATCCGCCGGTGCCCGCATTGCCTGCTGCCCAGGTGGGTTCCAGAAGGTGCCATTGGTTGTCCCATTTGACAGCCAACCAGGCGTGGCCATCATTTTTCAGGCTGAGATTGCGGCCAATACAATCTTCCCCGGTGCGGGCAAGTCCGTGGATGATGCGAGCTTCGATCTGTAGATGACTGAGAAGGCTTTCACTGAGGCAGGCGTATCCTTCACAGACAGCCTTACGGAGCCTGAGCACTTGATCAGGATCTTGCGGAGCGCGACTGGTGGGATTCAGGGATTCGACATCGTAGGGGAGGTTTTTAGCAACCCATCGGTAGATGATGGCAGCGAGGAGTCTCGGATCACGAACCTCCTCCGGCTTGCCTGAACGGGCAAGAGCCTCCGCGAGTTGATTAGTTGTGAGGCCGGATGGGTAGTGAACGGCGTCTGCCAATTGTTCGGCCTGAGCAAAGAGACTCGATGAATTTGACGGTGGAACAACCGGGTTTGGAGGTGGCTGAACGACAGGTGGTGGAGTGTGGCCGTTCTCTGATTTGGGCCAGTTGCGCCAAACGGCGAGGCAAATACCCGCCAATAAAACAATCACGATAACCTTGCGTAAAGGGGATGTGCCGGATTTTAGGGTGTAACCGCACTCCGGACAATAAGTGCCGGTTGAAGGTGTGCGGTCGTTAGCTAGTTTACAGCCGGCTTGTTTGCAAAATCGTGCCATTGGTTTACATGGAAGACAGAAACACTGGGTTTCCGCTGAGAGTAGAGGCATTCATCAATTGTTGATCAGTAGACCATTGGGTCGGCGGCAAGGGGAACAAAGTAGCTGATAGTGTCAGCCTGCAAGTCAGTGGCGGGCCTCCAGAGTCCGCCATCCGGAGATGTTGCTTCTCCGAAAAGGTATTGGGGCACAAGACGGCTTCTAGCAAGGCCATTGAGCCAGCCATAGAACCGAGGTGCGAACCGCCCCCGATACTCGGGGCGCCTGAGGGCAGGAATGGCGTGGCCGGATTCGGAGTCAGCAGGCAAGAGGATAGCGAGACCGCTGTCAAAGCCGCACATGGAAAGTAGAGAGCAAACAAGAATCGCGGAACACTCGCAGTCGCCTTTGCGCTCTGCCAGAGTCTGGAGGGGGAAACGTCCGTATTCCTGATATCCAGTGCTGGATTCATCATCCATATACTCGATGCCATTTTGAACTGTAGAGAGAATGCGGGAGCAGAAGGTGAGGTCGTTCCACTTACAGACGCGAGCCCGGGAGAGTAGCTGAGCGCAGAGGCGCTTCATTTCCAGCACTCCGATCCCTTCCATTGGGCCGTCATAGAGATTCAGAAGGTGGTGGACACCCCGGAAAGTGTCTTCCTGATAAAGTCTACCACCCGACTTACGAAGGAGGCGCTCCATTGCGAGTTGGGTGTCTGATCCGATGTGAGTGCCCAGTGCTCCGTAATCCGATGGACGGTTGATGGCTGTGAGATCTTCCCCGGTGAGAATCGGCAGTAAAAAGTCAGATTGATTATCCGGCAAAACGACATCAGAAGGAGCAGTCATGAATGGGAAGATGGTTTTCTGAAGGCTATGCGCCTGAGCATTTCTGTGAGCCAGACTGGCACTAGAAGACGAAATGCGCGCGGGTGAAATCGTTGGCGCTTGGTGCTGAGCCCGAGTAAGGCGGTGACGGCAAGAGAAACGAGTGGGGGCATTTGGCGATGCCAGATGGAAAAGGGCAGCTCCGGCCAACTATTGCCTGGTATTAGCGGGATCAACCAAAAGGAAAGTCCCCATATGGCTCCGAAGAATAAGAACAAATTGAGAGCCTTCATCCCGTGGGCTTCCCGCAGTTGAAACAAGAGCAAGCCACCATGGGACCATTTACCTTCGACTGCAGACCCTTCCTGAGGGGGCTTAAACCATCCGGCAAACCAGTTGAGCCCTAGCACGATCACCACAGGCATAGCAGCCACCACGATTTGAAGATACAAGTATCGCTCGGAATCAAAGGGATGGGTTTGCATCCAGTGATCATAAAAGATGATTTGCCACAGATAGAAGAGAGCCAACAGGCAAGTGCCGATACCCGAGCCAATGAGGAGCAATTCCCGCCAGTTGGCCGCAGGTGGGTGCCAGCCTGCCGGCAGGTGGCGGGTGAGTCCAAACCAGGGTATTCGAGGGGCTTTCATGCTTCCGGCTTCTCCTTAGAACCTGTCTTCTTTTTGGTGACCCTTCTTCGCCTTACAGGGGTCTTTTTTGTCGTCGGAAGCTCAAACTGTGAAAGCGTGTCTTCCAATCCGACCGGCGTGCTGGTAGTGATAAATCCGTAGAAGGGCAAGCCATCTTCCTGGATGACGTTGCCGCGTTCCCTGCTATCGAAAAAAGCGTCAGTAAAAGCATCTTTGTCAGGGGCGATGGCACGGGAAGCGGCCAGGGTACTGTGTCGCAACGGGAAAACAGGAAGTCGATTGTTCTCTATCCAACTGAGAACCTTTGGTTCGACTTTGCTTGCAGGCAGAATTCTATTGCGAACCCACTCGGTGACAGGCCAGGAAGGACGCTGGCTACTCGCCTTTAGCCAAGTCGCAATGGTGTCAATGCAAGGATCAGCTTTGGACCTGTCGACCACCCATCCATCAGCGGCATTTTGCATATCCGGTTTCATATCCGCCGTCCACCGGGGGAGTTCGTCTTCTTCCGGATTTTCTTCCAGTTGAAGCCAAGGCAGATGTTGGACGCCTCCCTTGCCCCGGAAGAACTGAAGAATGGCTCCTAATGTTTTCTGTAGTTCTTTGACACCTTCGGCTCCTGCCTGCGGGCCGATAAAGTCAGCACAAAGTTCATAGAGTTCACTCCAGGCGTTGTCGTCATCTTCCGGCCAGGGAGGCAGGACGAGCTCGCGGTTGGAGCCCTGGAGTTGTCGAAGCTGAGCGCATGCTTCCTGTCGATACCACGCGGCAGCGTGTTTCGACACCTCACGGTATTGACGTAACATTATCAACCCGGGCGGCGGTTCACCGGAGGGAGGTTCCACCGGGGGATCCATTGCATCGAGAAAGGCATGGGCGCGCTCAAATGCCCATCGTGAGGATTCGCGCGCTTGTTGAGCGAGGCGAAGCAAGTGGTATTCGGTCTTGAGAGTGTGCCACTGCTCGAAGAGATGTTGCAGGCGTCTCTTGTAGCGGCGCCCCCAGGAATAGGAGACGACTCCGGCAACTATGGCCGCAGCAGCACCAAAACCCAACCTCCACCAAAAGACGAGTTCAGGAGTCGTCTGGCTGTAGAACTCAAAGTCGATCAATTGAAACAGATGCAATCCCAGGATCGTGAAGCCGGGTAAAAGCCACCACCAGAGCCATGGAGCAGGAGCTCGTCGCAGCGCCTTTTTGAATCGTGCAAGCCGGAGGCTGATAACGGGCGGGGTGGCCTCAATCGTCGCGTCGTCGAAAGGTTGTTTGTCTTGTGCGCTATCTTCCGCTTGCTCAGCGGCGGTCTGCTCGAGAACAAGCCGGGCTTTGACGGCATGGACAAGGCGGCGACAAAGGAGATTGGGTCGGAAGTGGATGGATGCAGGTTCAGAGATCTCTTTTTCGATCGCTTTACCCATACCGCTGCGGATAGCTCCATCCCATGATCGAAGAAAGGCTCCTCGAAAGCCTTCCAAATATGCATCCCGACTTCTGACGAAGAAGAGATCGGTCACAAGGTCGAACTCTTGCATCGCCTGATCCCAGTCTTCCAGCGGTTTTTCGCTGAGGATCTCCCAACTGAATGACTCCGACGCCTTTTTATGCCAGTTTTCCCGCTCCTGTTGCCATGATAAGACAGCCTGAAGCCATGAGTGCCCGAAGCTGCCTGATGCGTCACTGCGTGCCAGGCCCGCTGCGGCCATCCGGTTGGTGACCCCGTCAAAGATACGGTCAACCCGTTGGTCGATCCACTTCTTGAGATCTTGATCACCCCGTTCAACAGCGGGACCCAAATCGGCTGCTTCAGGTGCCTGTTGCCTGGCCAGCAGGAGATGCCATCTTGCTAAAAGTGCGCAAGCCGCAGCCCGGCACACGCCGTCAACATCCCCGCGGACGACAAAACCTCCGAGGTGATGAAAAGGTTTTTCCGGATCAAGACGGTGCCCGACAGACTCGCCTGATCTGGCATAGGACTGATAATCAAACTCCAAAACTGATTGGGCTTCTGTTTCCGACGCTCCGTGCTCGATGCGGGTGCGAATCTGGTAGATGCGCCCGATCATTGCATTGGCAAGTATTACGCTGGAATCCTGACGCGGGAGTAAGGGAGACGACTGAGTTAGCGAGCGACCGGCGAGCAACTGTGGCGCGAGCGGTAAAAACTCCGATGTTTCGTGTTTGGTGAAGCAGTTGCCAAGTCGCGTGAAACCTTCCCGCGCCCAACTTAACGACTGATGGATGGCCTCTTTGGTTTCAGCAGCGGGTAGTCTTGTCTCCTCGGAGCTTGCCCACAGGCAGCAAATACGCCAAACGTTGATGAGGCGTGCATCTGTAAACAACTCTTCGCAAAGGGTGACGGCCCTGGACATGGAAAGGACATTGAGCGCAGAACCGACCAAGATGCATTGATCATGACGCGCCCCGTCGATCCGCGCTAACTCACGCTGGTTATCGAGACTTGTCTGGTTAAAAAACTGCGCTGCCGTCTCTCTCAGGCGGGCGCTGTTTTGCTTCAGATACTTGGCGAGAGTGATGTCAAGATCGTCCGGCTCTTCAAGGGAGCCGGGAGGGTATCTCTCCCAGCCGTCTTCTTCGACTTCCTCAAATCGAAACAATCTGAGGCGCGGCTGGGCGAATAATTCCGGATGCCACTTTCGGGCCAAATTCACACATTCCTGTCCGAACTTGTCCAACGCCAGAATGCAGATGTCCGCGTCTGCATCCCAGACAAGGTCGTGAGACGGGTCGCCCTGTGTAAGGGATCGCAACTGAAGTCTGGTTGGCGGCATGGTCAGCGTGACCTTTTAACGAAGCGTGAGGAGCATTCGATTAAGCAGGGAGAATGCCTTTTCGCCTGGAGGAGCATTCTCCAGCATGTCGTTGAGTTTGTCGGAAACCTCCTTCTTGATGGCTTTGAAGTCATCCTCCACCAGCAAGGCCGAGCGATTCTTGTCCAGCCACTGATCCCACTGATTTCCAGAGTCCACCAGATCCTGACTACTGCGGTAGGTTCTGAAGGCAACCTCAACCCCTCGACCGAGGAGTAGCAGGGGTTCCGGGTCTTCAATGGTTTTGCGGTCACGATTGATTTCAAACCACGGACTCATCCAGAATTCTTCCGCACCGCGGATGAAGAGACCCAGGCCCTTCTTTCGTGGTCCGCCCCGCTGGTCCGCGATTGCTTCAAGAGCTTTAGCGAAGATTTCCTTGTCTGCGGCGGCAAGGAACTTGGACTCAGCGACTTGGTTCAAGATCATCATACTGGTGAAATGCCCGATGAACTCTTCGCCATCATCATAGGTCTCCGCAGGATCCTTCCAGGTCCAACTGTCCGGGTAGCATGAGACCGAACGACGGTAGGTGGGATTTTTCCCTTCCGCCTTTTGATGATCCTCCTCCATCTTGACCTTGAGGTTGTAGGTGGTGCGAAACGGAGTGTGAATGGAGCTGATGCCGGGCAGTCCGATGGGGTATGCAAATCGCAGCATGGTGAGGCGATTGGACTCGTAGCTGAGGGAGTGGTTGAGGCCGCCGGCGAAGTTACCAGCCTGCGCCATGGCCTGGGTAACGCTGGGAGGCCCGGCAAACATGGTCATGACCAGCGGCAATTGACCAAGCTTGAGTTGATTGAGATTGGTGTCCCATTGAGGTTTGCACTTGCTGTTGAGGACCTCCATCCAATGCTGCATGGGTGGCTTACCGGAATTTGAGGGCATAGCAAACTCCATGGATCGACGTAGCCCCGCGCCTCCTTCCCACATGCTATAGGCCTCGTATTCCCGATCAAAATGAGCCTTTAAGACAGCACAGAAGTCATCGGAAATAAACGTGCTAAGCTTAGCTTGGGTGCGATTCTCAGCAATGTTGCGTTGACGCTGGATCGCGTCAAAGGGGCGCCAATCAGAGTGGTGTTGCAGAATGAGCGTCTGCACAGTGGTCGCTTCTGCGAGATTATGGACCTTTGTGTATTTTTGCCTCCATGATCCATTCATAATATTTAAAGAGAAACAGGTGTCCACAGGATAACCGGTGTCCTCCAATGTTCCTCCGCGCCCCTCCTCCTGCTGATACAGCAAGCGTTCGAGTTCCTTTATATAGTGATTCATTTCGACTTCCGCGTGCTCACAGGCACCCTCGTATTGAGTGATGTCCGCGCGGATGGAGTCTACAATTTTGATCAAGTCTTCAATGTAGGTGACTAGCAGAGGTTGCAGAAGGAAATCAAACCAGGTTCGATAGGCTTGAGTAGCTGTCGCGCCATAATTGCGTTTTACCTCGCCCAGCAATCGTATCTCCATGAGCTTGTCCAGAAGGCCATCATCCTGCGTGACATTGTCCAATTGCCCATAGAAATGATTTGTCTTGGTGCGATCATTTTCGAATGATTGCTTTCTGGAAAAATACTTGGCTTCCGCTGCGTTTCGATTGGCCAAAGCGTCATTCAGTTGTTCATCCAGAATGATTTTCAGATCCAACAGCATGTCCTTTACGACAGCCAACCGGCGCTTGGGTTGGATCATCTCCTGATTGCAGGCATCCAAAAGCTGTTCTTTGAAATTAACCAGACTTTCTTCAATTGTCGGTGGCTCATCCTTTGAACTGCGTTCATTGCGCTCTTCCTCAGAGATAACCTCCGACCAGACTTCCTTTCGCAGTTCATCAACAGCCTTGGTAGGGTCTTCCACCCCCACCGTTTCGTTGAATACGCGAAACACTATCTTTTTCGAAGCTGCCGAATGTCGATCGCCACTGAGTGCCTCGTCTGCTGCCTTTATGTGGACATTGGGCGGGCCGTACCGTCTTTCCACTTTTTCCCGGAGATACTCCGTAAGCGCGGGTAAGGTGGTATCTGTCCTTTGACGGAGGGACTCAGCTTCAACTCGGGTCTCTTCATTGGAGATTCCCCCAGTCCGCATATCACGGAGCAAATGAGTTGCGGCCTGCAGAGTAACGATATCAAACGTTTCGGCAACGGGTGCATGGATAGACATGATACCCGGGACCATGTAGTAAAGCCCTGCCCCATTTTTTACATTGTTCTCATTGAGATGCTGCCCCAGGACATTGTCCATGTTGGACGCAAAATTTTGCCCATCCTCCGAAGCTGGATAGGTCGTCAGGGCGAAAGCCATTCGGGCCATGAAGGCACTCATGTCAGAGCTCTCAGTCAGTAACTTTGTTCCGCCTTCGTTTTGATGTCCAAAAAGGAAACAAAGGTTGAATGGCCTGGAATAAAGACCGCACGCGTCACTGTTGGGGATGTTGTAGACGCCTACATTGCCTTCTCCGCCAAGATAGCCGGGTGGACGCTCCCTTTCCAACTCATCAATCATTTCCTTCCGCCTGCTACCGGTCATGAAGTGATCAATTTCACGCAGAGCGCTGTAGACACCGGCCCGGGTGGTCTGGCTGGCCTCTTCGTCCTGCTGAGGAAATCCTTCGGGGCAGGCCAGCATGGCGTTGATCTTGATCGTTGCCAGATTGCGGAACAGATAACGTAACATGAAGGTCGTCTCCAAGAGCATGCCGGACCCCGTACCGCCACCGAGTGTACAGAACAAATAGACATGGAGAACCTGGTTCTGGTCAAGGTTGGCATAGCTTCGTGCACGCGTTTCCGCCTGCTTGATGGCCTTGGAGATTCGGGAACCGGCAAGTTGAGCCAACAGCCTTCCCAGATTCCGAAATCCCTTACAGCCGTCCATGATCCCCGCTTCCTCAATGTCAGTCATGATCCAATCCCTGAATTGGGGTGACGTGCGCAATTTGTCCCATTCGCCAAACCCCAGTCCATTGACGCCGACGTGATGCCACTCCGTATCAACGGCCATATTACCCGGCCTTGCTTTTTGATCAGAGTCAAATGCCAGGAATTGGTAACCGGCAGGAACTTCTCCTGCACCGGGAGGCAGATGGCCCTGAAAGGTATTGGTGAAGAGCTTCTTTAAAAAAGATACGCCCCTGGTTCCACCTCCCCCCAGGCCGATAAACAGGGTCGGGGCCTGAAGCGTCTTTAACGCATCTAATCGAGTGTAATCGATCTCCAACGGACTCATAGATCCAGCCAGTAGATCGATGGTACGCAGGCTCATTTGATCCGTACCGCTGCTGTCTTCATGTTCAGGATTCGTATTGTTCATTAATGTCGAGTGGGATGAAGTAAAAAGTCTAGTCTTTTCCCTTGGAGTATCCAAAGGCAAATTTTCTTGTAGCATTAGCTAGGATAGGGTCAGGCAAGTCGTCGTCCATTAAGGGGTCGCTGGAGATATTGTAAAGAAGATCTGAAGTAGTGTGGCGGTCTCTTATCTGAGCAAGATTTTGCGGCCATCGGGACATCTGCTTCCAATTCGCCCGCTCTTCCTGATTCTCCTCCAGCACCCAAAGTGCTACCGATACGCCGCGTGAGCCGCCATAAATCGGGAAGGTTCGGACATAGACGAGAACCCCTGAAGGCATATCCGGGTCGAGCGTACTCAACGACTTTTGCGAGCGGGAGATTGGCTGAGCCGAAAAGAATACCGCCATGAAGCCCACGTAACAGGCGGCAATCACCCCTAAACCAACAGGACTTGCAATGTCGATTCCCAAACCACCTCTACTAATCCAGTAAATGAGAGCGTAGATTGCAAGTAGAGCAAAGAGCACCCGCCGATAACGCAAATCCCTGGCAATTTTAACCTCCACGACTCGATCCTTGGCCCGATCATTGTTGTAAGTGGTAACACCATTGAGCGTGTGAATGACGCCAAATGGTGCGGGATTTGTGCGGAAGCACCAGAAAGCAAAAACGGCAGTAATTCCGAGATAGTAGAGTAACGCCTTGCGGAAGCTGGCAAAGGCGTCCAGCGCTTCGATCGTTGCCGTAAGGTGTCGCTCTACCTTACCGTCCAGGGATTTACAAACGACGGTAGCAGTGTAAGTGCCGGGAATCGTGCCCCGGGGCACCTTAAACTCCAGAGGCAGGTTAACTGATTGGGATGAAGGGGTGGTCTTTTGCAGGGGCAATGGAGTAGATTGGCTTTTTCCATCGATCTCTATCGTAGGAAGGATGCGCTCTGCAGCGGGAATTCGGCGCACAGCCATGGGCAGACCGCCCTCATCGTAACGCACTTCAAAGGTCATTTGCCAGTCCTCCGCAGCGGCGTATTGAAAATCAAACGGCTGGACCTGAGGTTGTCCGGCGACCCACTTACAGACTTGGTAACTGGCGATAATCCCGAACAACACTGCGAGAAGAAACAGGACGGCGATGGCGTTTCTCACCGAAACCTGGGTACGAAGACTTTTCCGCGTGCTGCGGATGGTCTTTCGAATTTCTTCTTCGTCTTGTATACTGGCCGGCATAGAGGGCGGTGTAATATGGTAATCTAAACCTGCTTATGGTTCCGGATATAGCGGTATCCGATCAATTGTAGCTCCACTTTGAGATTCATCCCGATGATAAAAGCGCAATCGCAGAACCTTTGCGACGCTAAATTCCGCACGGCAAACGGGACGCATGCCCTTAACCCCCTGTACCTGGCACTCAAGAGCAAACCGCGAACCTCCGGCTGCTTCGAACTCATTTGCATGTTCTAAATCAGACTGATAGAGCGGGGTATCACTGGCAGGGTCCCTTTGGAGGTCCAGAAGCCCCAATTCGAGTCCAGTCTCATCCAATAGTCGGCACACCTGAGTAGCTGGCAGTTGTTCTTTCGGAGTCCCAGTGTATGCCAGGGTCACTTTCGCTGGTTTAGGATCAGCCAGTTTGACCACTGCGGGCGATACTTGCAACAGCCATGCACCCCGGGTGAATACTAATACCTGCTTCACGCCCGGAGATGTGACCCGAACCTTAGCGGCAGAAGATTTGCCGCAGATCAGGGAAGGATCCAACACGGTGTAGAAAATGCCGTCTCTACCCAACACGTCGAGTGTATCCTGACTGCTTCCTGAACTGAGTTGTGGGCGACCATCTGAAAGAATCACGACCGGCACGGGGCGGTCCGAGGCGCGGAGAGTATAGCCGGTGCTCTTGAAATCTGCTGTAGCGTCCTTTTCTTCCAAATCCAGCGCCTTTAAGAACTCGGGCAGCATTCGCTCACACTCAGTTCGATCTTTTATAGCCACAGCAGTCGAAAAAGTAGTGAATTTGGTGAGTTCGTTCGCCTGCTGGCGGAACTCTGGTTTTTCCTCGTCGGTCATAAAGACAGAATAAATCGGAGCCGCTGGGTGTAATTTTCTGTAGGCCTCCGCCACGGCAACAGCTTGATCGATGGCGTCCTTGTGAGGAGTTAACATACCGACACGTAAATCATTGGCTGGATCACCCATTTCACTTCTCAGTCTCGCGGATATTTTCTGCAATGACGAAGGTATATCTGTGGCATCGCCTCTGGGGAAAAGAGGCAAAAACATTCCTTTGTCGTCCCAGTTGATGACGCGGCACCCTTTGTGAGCGTCGCCTGGTAGCGCGGGATACATCATCACCGACAAGTGAGTGTGCCTGGCACCACCCTGACGAGCTTCCGCCATCATTTGGTGAGCAAAAAAGTAGGCGAAAGCTTCACTGGCCAATGTCTGGATGAAATCCGGATCATTAGCCTTGGATAGATCCCAATCCCCCAGCGCTCTATTCCAGCCTCTCATGCTGCCGGATACATCCAGAACCAGCATTCCTAACGGAGCATCAAGGTTCAGAGTGTGGGTGGTGGCTTTTGGTGCAGGAGGATCCGCCAGTGAGGCTGCCTCCTGTTCAGAGGATTGATTACGGAACTCAGCGGCGGGTTTGAGCGTAAAGAGCGCACCGGGCAGCAAAAAAACTGCAGCCAATACTGCGAACTTTGTGACTCTAACGATGTCTTCCGAATTCATCGATTATTGGGAGGTGGGATAAAATGGCAACCAGTCAACAATGGGGCTGGTGGTGCCGGTTTTCTTTTCAAAGAATCGAACCACTACACTCTTGTTCACCCGGAAGGGATAGCTGATTTTCTTACCATCGAGCGTCCATTGCACTGCAAAATCTTCTCCGGAGAGCTGATCAAAGAAACTTGCAGGAGGGAGTTTTCCAAGATACTGCGTGGATGAGGTGGCAGTGACGGATACCTGGCTCACGATTTGACCGGATTCATCCAGCAGATCCAGTTGCTGAGTTTGATTGATGGGCATATTCAGTTGACCGGTATATTCCAGCCGTACTTCTGCACTGTTCGGCGGAGGCGACAAAAAGTCGACGTAATGGGGATCAACCACGAGGGTCCAGCCCGCCTTCTCAAACACACTAACCTCTCCATTCCCTGAGGTCATTCGAAGCGACACTTCTTCCTCACCACGAATAGCGCGCGGGTCAAAGAGTGCGTAGTAGAGGCCATCCCTGCCCCGCACGTCCAACTCATCGCCCTCGCTGGTTTCGATAACAGGACGTGAGTCGCTGCCGGAAATCACTATCGGCAAAACTCGCTCATCCCTTCGGGTCTTGTAACCGGTCCCCTTGAAAGCACTGGTAGCTGTAACCTCCGTCATCTCCAATCCAGCTAAAAACTCCGGCAACATCCGCATCGCTCCTGCCTCTTGCGTGAGTGTCACAGTCACGCAAGACAAGCCACCGAAGTTCCGCTCCAACATCTCCTTGCCGCGTTTCAGGTTTTCGTCAGTACCGTCAGTCATAAACACAGAAAATACCCGATCGTTTGATGGGAACGCGGCGCGATAATTTCTTACAAGCCCGGCTCCGGCTTGAGCCGCTTCCCAAATCGGCGTCCCTCCCCCTCGCTTGTCATTGCCGGGGTACCCCATCGTGTCTACCAATCGCTTGTTGATTACCTCGATCGCAGTGGGGATGTCTTCCTTTCTTCCGGTCGGCATGAGGCGCAGGAACTTTGAATTTTCATTCCAATCCAGTATGGTGAAATTTCCAGATCCGATTCCTGAATAGAGCAGGATGGCGAAATGAGCTCCCTCTTCTCCACCCACTGCCACATCTTCGTACATCAAATGGGCGTAGAAATACGCAAAAGCTTCCGCCGCCAAAGTCTGCATGAATTTGGGGTCCGTAGTGTTCATCGAACTGGATCTGTCCAGCATGAGGAGGCCCAACGGTTCCCGGATACCCAAGCGAAAGGCCACCGGGTCTGCTTGATCGGGTTTCCGGGGAACGTCAGAAATGTCAGGCAACCCCACGAAACGTGCCGCAGGCTTTATCGTGAGATAGAACCCGGGCAGAAGCAACAACACGACTACTAAAGCAAACTGGGCGAGTCGAAAAGGAGTATCCATCATCTAACGTCCTCTCATACTCAGCAATTGTTGTATCGAATCCAATTATAAAACGAGATAGTTTTTAGAAACTTTCACTGTATTGAGCGGCAAGGTTACCAGTTGGGTAGATTTGAGCATGTTGTATCATTATTTGAAACCGCATTGGAACTTTTTCATCAGGGACATGGGGCCATACTATACAGAAGTTTAGCAGGACAATGAGCAAGTCCGCTGACTTGCCCTTGCTGCACTCTTTTGGAAAGCTCAGCGAGCCTCTGAGTAAACTTGGGACCTGCAGCAGGGATCGCCACATCCGGCAATGCGCCACCTTACGGAATTCGGCCAAGTCATTTTACATTGCGGCCACCTCGGTTCAGCAACCGTTGAACGCTTCGATCACCAACCTCCGAACGAAAGGCACTTTGCTCTATTTAAATGGCGGAGGGAGTGGGATTCGAACCCACGGTAGCTTGCGCTACACTCGATTTCGAATCGAGCGCCTTAAACCGGACTCAGCCATCCCTCCTCATCCTCATTTTTTCCGGACGGGACGTTAGGCGATATTCGGAAGGATTCAAGCCTGCTCCTGACGACGCTTCGCCGACCTCCCGATTTGCCCCTGTATCGCAAAGAAAAGCCCCACCAGAACGATTGTTGCCCCGACGATCTGCCACGGGACCAACTCCTGCCCGAGAATCCACTTCCCCAGAAAGGCCGTCGCCACCGGTTGGATCAAAAGCACCACTGACGCCAGACTGGACGGAAGTGTCCCGAGACTCCATGCGATCAGCCCCTGCCCACCCGCATGGGATACCACCCCGATCCCAATAAGCGGCAACCAGCCCAGTCCGCTGTCGGGAAAGAACGGATCTTTGTGGAACCACGCCAACGGAAACAAAATCAACGCCGCCACCGCACTCGCACAAAACATCAGCAAGGGAGCGGATCGCTCACGCCGGTAATGTTTCATCGACAACTGATACGATGCGTAAAAGAGCGCGGTCAGAAGCGCGAGGAAATCCCCAATCACCGGATTCCCGTTGCGGGGAGGCTCGCGGTTCGTCGAGCTCAACATCAGCACGATCATCCCGACAAAAGCCAGGGTCGCTCCCAGGGTAAACTGCCGGGTGATGCGTTCTTTCCACACGAGCCACGCAAAGAGTGTCACCCAGAGGATCGCGGTGTTTGCGAGCAAGGTGGAATTCGCCACTGAAGTGTATTCAAAAGACCAATGCCACGCCCAGAAATCCCCCGCGAAGATCACGCCCGGAAACCACAGCCATCCATACCACAAACCGCCTGATCCTCCGGGCGACGCGGATGTTTTCTTCTTTGAAAAGCGCAGCCCTCCTGTAACGGCAAGGAAAAGCCCCATGGCGATCGCACCAATGAAAACCCTCCAAAAGGCGGAGTCCCACATGCCCACATGAGAGACATCTGCACTGAGCACCGCAAAAATAGGGGCGAACGCAATCAAAAGCGCTCCTCCAATCAAGACGAGAAGGTGCGGAAGCGAGACTCTTGACTGAGACGGGTTGAATTTCACGACCGGTATCAAAACCCGACCTTGAAGGAATACACGTAATTTTTGCGCTGGTTTTGACATACAGAGTGGGGAAATTTGTGCCGTGCCTTATCTCCTCAAAGCCCAACTCGAAGCACCCGGCCCGCTCGATGAGTACCCCTACAGCATACCGGCCATCTCAGGATTGGCCGACGGACTCGATTTCCACAGGAAATGCACTTTCCTGATCGGTGAGAACGGGATGGGGAAGTCCACCTTGCTGGAGGCAATCGCCGTGCGAATGGGATTCAATGCCGAAGGTGGAACGCGGAATTTCAATTTCGAAACCAGAGGCTCACACTCTGATTTGTATCGGAACGTTTTCCTCTCAAAGTCCCACCTGCGTCCCATGGACGGCTTCTTCCTGAGGGCGGAGAGCTTTTACAATGTGGCGTCTGAGATCGAGAAACTGGATAAAGAGGAGGGGGTGAGCAATCCCATCATCTGGTCCTACGGCGGCAAGTCGCTTCATGAGCAATCTCATGGCGAATCCTTCTTCTCTCTTTTTATGAACCGGTTCGGTGATCAAAGCCTTTTCATTCTCGATGAACCGGAGGCGGCTCTGTCGCCGAGTCGTCAGCTCGCGTTTCTTGTGCGAATGCACGACCTCATTGGAGAAAGCTGCCAGTTTGTCATCGCCACACACTCACCGATAATCATGGCTTATCCGGAGGCGACCATTTATCAACTGGATGAAAGCGGCCTTGCGAAAGTTGATTACGAGGACACCGAACACGTTCAAATCACCAGGCGATTTATGAACGGGCGCGAGAGAATGCTGGAACAGCTGTTGGACTCGAATGATGAAGAAGAGTCCGAACCGCAAGGCCGGTTCTGAAGGCGCCACGAACAGACAGGGTTGGTTCGTTGACTCAACCCTGTTGGATCGTGGAACCCTTGCGGGTGAAGGCGAAGGATTCCTCAATACCGGATTCCCGATTGAGCTTCCAGGTTCCGGACACGGCGATTTGATGGAGTAACTCGAGCCGCAGCGCATCGCGAACTTCGATCCGCGCCGGTGATCGGACCAGTTTCAGCGCGGGGACCGGGCTCTCTTCCAGATCCAGCTCGGAGGTCTCGGATTCAAGAATTCCCCAGGCTGCGGGGACCTCCTCCGGCTTCAGAATTCCGGGCCGAATGACCAGGTAGCAGGCATCGGCACATCGATAGCGAATCAGCTTGTCGAACTTGGTACGGCCAAAGAGAGCTTTCTCCAGCAGAGCGATCTCGGCGATCACCTTCGTGTACCCCTGATGATCAATCCCGCTGACATCTGCGGTCTGAAACTCGGGGAAGAGCGAATCCCCCGCCCGCAGATTCGGATAATGCGACCCGATGAGTTGCTCCAGCTTCTGCCGTCGCCGGTTCAAATCCGCCAGCCGGCGTTGGGATTCCCCCTCCAGCCGTGAATCGTTGAGGAAATCCGGCCGCGCCTGTTTGCATTCGAAAACGGCGGTCTGAGTGATGGCCACCTCACGGGATTTAGGCCGCTCCATGCGTGCTGCGGCTACATCCGCCCGGTATCGGGAATTGGGGATCCGGATTTCGAATCCCGCAGCACGGTAGCCATTCTGCTGCGCCCAGAAAAGCGCTGCCTGCTTGAGGAGTCGATGCGCTCTCGACTCCCCTCCCCGTTTCGATGACATGGTTGGAAAATACGGGATCAATCCGCTTTTCCAAACCAAATTCCACGGATCGATTACCCGGCCAGGCCGAATTTGTCGTGCACGGCTTTGGCCGCAGCTTCAATTTCGCCTTCGGCCACTGTAACGGTGACCTTGATCTCGGATGTCGAAATCATCTGAATATTCACACCGGCGTCAGAAAGCGCCTGAAACATTTCCGCCGCCACACCGGAATGCGAGCGCATCCCAATCCCCACGACGCTGAGTTTCGCGATGCCGCTCTCAGATTCGAGTGAAATGTCAGCCCCGAGAGCGGGAGTGATCGCTTCCAGAGCTGATTCCGCCTTTTTGAGGTCGTCTTTGTGAAGCGTGAAGGAAATATCAGTGATCCCTGTCTTCGACACGTTCTGAACGATCATGTCGATGATCAAATTTGCCTCGGCCAGGGCACCAAAGATCTTGCCGGCGGTTCCAGGATGATCAGCAACGCCGGTGATGGTGACTTTCGCCTGATCACGCTCTAAGCTGACCCCGCGGATGACAACGGATTCCATACTCATGGTTTCTTCTTTAACGAGGGTTCCGGGATTTTGATTCAAACTGCTTCTGACTTCAAAGGATACGCCAAACTTCTTCGCAAACTCGACTGACCTCGACTGCATCACCTTCGTGCCGGAGCTGGCCATTTCCAACAGCTCATCGTAGCTGATTTCGTCGAGCTTTTTGGCATCAGGGACCACGCGCGGGTCACAGGTGTAAACCCCGTCGACGTCGGTAAAGATCTGGCAAAGGTCAGCATCGATGGCAGCAGCCATCGCGATGGCGGTCAGATCAGATCCACCACGGCCGAGGGTCGTGATTTTGCCGTCGGGAGTCTTCCCCTGGAATCCTGCCAGGATCACAATGTTTCCATCATCAAGCAGGCGTTGAACTTCACTCGGGGTGATATTGGAAATCCGGGCCTTGGTGTGGACGCCGTCGGTCTCGATGCCGGCCTGCGCCCCGGTCAGAGAAACGGCCTTGCCACCCATCGAATTGATCGCCATTGCCGTGAGAGCAATCGTCGTCTGCTCACCGGTCGCGAGAAGCACATCGATCTCCCGCTCAGTCGGGTAATGATCCTTGCCGGTGACTTCATCAGCCAGGGCAATGAGGCGGTTGGTTTCTCCGGACATCGCGGAAACAACCGCCACGACCTGCTTGCCTGACTGGTGGGTTTCCAGAATGCGCTTCGCTACATTGCGGATGCGCTCAGGAGTGCCGACGGAGGTCCCGCCAAATTTTTGTACCAAAAGATTCACTGGATTAAGATCTTGGAGCGGAATTTATGGCGCAGGATTGGCAAAAGTCCACCCGTGAGGAGAGATTTTCATTTACCCTCTGCTTTTTCTGTCAATTCCCGAACAGCAGCTGCGAGACGCTCATTCTCCGCCATGACTTCGGTTAATTGATCCTGCAGGTTGATCATATCGAGTTCGTCGTCGCTGAATTTCGCACCGGACGCGACTTGCCAGTGCTTGAAACCCCACACCCATCCTGAGAGGGACACGGCAATGACTGCCAGGATCAAAATGAGGCGAACCGAACTCGACATCAGTGAAAATCAGCCCGGATAACGCCGGGAACGATTCTTTCAGTTCCCCTTCTTACCGAAAACCCCTTTGAGGAAGCCTTTCTTCTCCTTTTCCTGAGTGACCGGGCCGGTGGTAACCACTGATCCGGCAGGAGCAAGCGTTCTGCTGGCAGCAGCGGCTTCGTCTTTCTTCCGACCGAACTGGAAGAAGCGTTTTGGAGGTCTGCCTTCCGCCTTTGCCTTCTCACCCGCTTCGGTGATGACCAGCTCAAGATCATCAGGAACATTGGCCACATAATCCACACTCTTATAAGGGAGCATGTTGCCTGCGGGATCGTAGTCCTGAATGTTCCGGCGAAGCAGGATGTTGTTCACATCGTAAATCTGCTCTTCCTTCAGGCGGCGGGTCATTGGATCATAGACCAGGAGCCCGCGATATTTGAAATTCCCCTTTGCATCCCGAATGATGACTTCCTTGGGATTGCCATATTCATCGAACGTGATTCGGCGTTTCGAAAGCTCAATGCCTTCAGGGCTGAAAGTCGTCTGTTCAATAGGTTGAGTCGATTTGGCAAATGAACTCACCACCTTTTCGCGAGTGGTTTCAGTGTAACGACCATCGCTGTGGCGAACGGTCTGCCCCAGAATGAATGATCCCCGGGCTCCCATTTCGCTGAGCTGGATGCCTTTTTCGCTGGCCCAGCTGGGGAGATACATTGAAGCCCCCTGAAGCATGCCGCTGTTGATGCCCCGGCCAATTTGAGCCCGGCCCTTTTGCACCATGGCATTGCTCTGGGCTTGTCGATTGACGACAACCTGCCCTTTCTCGTCCTTGTTATGGAATTGAGCCTGACCGCTGCCTGCCACTGCTAAACCTACCGCCACCGCTGTACAAAGTACCACCTGTTTCATGTTTCGAATTGAAGAAGTTCGCGTTTCGGGCGCGATACTACCGTGATTGCGTGACGAGATCAAGCCTCGAATTACTCGTTTTCGGCGAGGTAACGCTCGGCATCCAGCGCTGCCTGGCAGCCGTTTCCAGCTGCGGTAATCGCCTGACGATAAACATGGTCAGCGACATCACCAGCGGCGAAGAGCCCTTCGATATTTGTCCTGCCCGTGCCCGGAACCTGCTTGATGTAGCCGTCACCATCCAGCTCCAGATCACTATCGACCAGAAACTGCGTGTTCGGAATATGGCCGATCGCAACGAAGACACATTTCACATCCAGCTCGGATTTTTCACCCGTCTTCAAATTAGTAATCTCCGCCGCACGGACTTTCCCGTCGTCATCTGTCAGGTAAGCTGTCACACCGCTGTCCCACACCGGTTCGACTTTTTCATTGGCGAGAGCGCGGTCGGCCATGATTGGTGACGCGCGCAGCTCGTCGCGGCGATGGATCAGGTAGACTTTGCTGGCGAAGCGAGTCAGGAAAGTGGCCTCTTCACAGGCTGAATCACCTCCACCGATCACTGCCACCGGCACATCCGGATAAAATGCCCCGTCGCAGGTAGCGCAGGAAGTCAGGCCGTGGCCGATCAGTTCCTTCTCGTTCGGCAAACCCAGGTGGCGCGGGCTGGCTCCGGTTGCGATAATAACCGTCTTAGCCTGAAGTTCCCCGTTGGTGGTCTTCAAAAGAAAGGTGCCGTCGGCCTGCTTCTCAACTTTCTCCACGAGGGCGTAATCGACCCGCGTTCCGAAGCGCTCGGCTTGTTTCTGCATGTTCATCATCAACTCAGGGCCGTCGATGCCCTCTGGAAAGCCGGGGTAGTTTTCCACCTCAGTCGTCGTCGTGAGCTGCCCGCCGGGTTGTTCCCCGGAAATGACCAGAGGTTTCAGGTTAGCGCGAGCGGTGTAGATTGCTGCTGCCCAACCGGCGCAACCGGTTCCGATGATGATGACGTTTTCCATTGGCGCTGAATGTGTGTTGCTCTCTGGGACGAATCAAGAGATTGTTGCTTACTTTTCATGCCACAACTCAACGCCCCGTTTATTCTCGCCTCCGGTTCCCCCCGCCGCCGTGATCTGTTGGAGGAAGCCGGCTACCAATTCACCGTCGTCCCGCCCGATGCCGAGGAAATTGATGACCCGGCCCGAAGCATTCAGGACCTGACTCAATACAATGCCCGGCTGAAAGCTGAATGCGTTGCAGAAAAACACCCTGAAGCAGTCGTTCTCGCAGCTGATACCCTTGTTTTGCGGGACAACACCGCTCTGGGAAAACCGGCTGACCGGGAGGAGGCTGCCGCTATGATCCGCTCGCTGAATGGTAAGTCTCACGAAGTCTTCACCGCCGTTTGTCTCATCCATCAGGCAGGAAACATGATCGAAGAGTTCACCGTGGCAACCGAGGTGCAATTCAAGGATTTATCCGAAGCCGAGCTCGATGAATACCACCGGTTGATCGATCCTATGGATAAAGCCGGGGCATACGCTGCCCAGGATCACGGAACAATGATTATCAGAGCCATCAATGGGTCACGGACCAATGTCATTGGCCTTCCCATGGATGAGGTGAACCAGCGAATGCAGCGGTTTACCGCTTAAGCGGCATTTTCCGCCCGCCCGCTGTACCGGCCCCTGTCCCCCCGAAAAAACGGCGAGTGAAACATCCCGGGTGGGATTTGCAGGGGGTTGGAACAGGAAAGCGGCAAGCGGTTCAGTGTTTCCCTTATGCGATGTCCGTTGCCATTCCGGAACTTCCTTCTGCAGCCGTGCAGCAGTCGTTTCTGATATGGAAACCTTCATTGCAGGCGTTCGAAGGTCGTTTCCATTTTGGAAACGACCATTGTAAGCATTCAGAAGCCCTTGCTGTTTTGGAAATCGCCTCTGTAGGCGTGCAGAGGAGGTTTCGATTCCGGAACCGGCCAGATCACGCGTTCGAAGGTCATTTCCACATCAGAATAGGGTATTGCACCGGAATTTTGCCCGGGGCGGGCAAAAAAAGTGAAAAAAGTTGCCGAAAAACAGCATAAACGACCCAGTGACCTTTTTAATCCGCGAAAAAAGCACTTTCGTGAGGTCAGCCCCCGATGTCTTCACCGGCATTTGGGTCATTCAAACCCAACGGATCCGATCCGACCTTGATATATCCAACCCACCCAATGATGAGAGATGTTTTCGCTTATTTTAAGAACCCGTTCCGGACGCCGAAGATCAGTATATCCAATCTGGTATCCTTCACCACTGATCTCCTGCAACGAATGATCACCCGCAACCCCGACGGCAAACTTACCGAGAGGATCACGGCAGTTTCCCGCGCGTTCAACACCTTGTATTCCTGCATTCGAGTCGACCATAGCCAACTGGGAGCACGCAAGGGAGGCAATTTCCTGAAAGACAACTTCCGCGCTAAGCTGCCTGATATGATTCGCCCGATCCATGGCCGGGTTGTCGGAGCCTTCAACGAGCCATCGCCGGAGATGAAGGAGATTTTCCCCAAAGGTCGCAGTGTGTTTCTAAGGGCGCAGGATGATTTGCTTGAGGCCAATCTCGTCGCGATGGTCGAAGGGGTCACCCAACATCAATCTGTGTTGGGAGCAACGATTGTGGCAGATGCCACCGCCATACTCGAGCAGTGGCAGGAGATCTATCAGATCAGTCTGTCTGCCACCGGGAAAAAAGGAAAGACCGAGGCCGACCGGCGCAAGGCCCGCTATGCCCTGGAACGCGAGTTATTTGTCACCATGGCGGAGTTAACGATGCTCTATCCGGACTCACCCCGGCAGATGGAATACTACATGAAGAAGCATCTCCTTCGACCATCCACGAAGGCAAGCCCTTCCGATCCCGATGAGTCAGGGGACTCAGGGGACTCAGGGGACTCAGGGGACTCAGGGGACTCAGGGGACTCAGGGGACTCAGGGGACTCAGGGGACTCAGG
>JBLWYI010000002.1:285245-407994 GCA_048267005.1 Verrucomicrobiales bacterium
GACGATCGAACAGGCATTTCGCCCATAGTTTTGACACTTGAATGTTCGTGGAAAAACGGCCTGAAGGGTCGTCAGCACAAAGCCCGGGGCTTCAGCCCCGGGTGGGTGAGATAATTAGGAGGCGAACTGAAAGGGCGCGCGCGAATCCCCGCAGTAGAATTCGCGCCCGACCTTTCAGGCCGGCATAAACATTTCTTTCTTTCCCGGGGCTGAAGCCCCGGGCTCTGTGCGGGCGCCCCTTCAGGCCGCGATTGACTGGAAATCATGTGCGATCAAACAGGGTTGATCCAACAATCGTACCCTGTTGAATCGTTTCGGAGGAAGCAAAACCAGAGGACTCCGCGGTCACCATCGACGACTATCGGGGTGCTGCGATGGCAGGCTGCGATGCGGTCGGGCAACTTCGGAGTCGTTGTGTCGGTTGAACCGTGGAAGTCGATTTCAATCATGCTACCCTGTCGAGTGACCACTTTGAGAATTCTGCTTTCTGCCTTGTTTCTTTGCGGCGTTTCCCTCTGGACGTCCGCGGACGAACACGAGGAACAACTCAACGACTACCTGTCAGAGCGGCTTGGGGTTCTGCTCGATATCTCGCCGGAGATGGGGCATCTCATTCCGCAGGTGCGAAAGGAAATCGCTTTTCTCAACGAGGAATTAAAGAAGGCGGAACGCTCTCCCGTTGTCCTGATGGAAATGGAGGGATCGATGATCGGAAGACCGGGAGCTCTGGATGCCCCGGCCTCAAAGAATGCCGTGGTGAAGCTCGAGGCATTGTTCAACACGCCCCGAGTGAACGGGGTGCTCTGGATCACTTCCATGAAAAGCCTGAGTGACTCTTCTGGATTCCCCTCTCTGGAGACTGTCTTAAACAAAGAGCCGGCGATCGGGGATAAACCCCGCCAGCTCATGATCCATCATATTTGGCCGGAGTCGATTCGATCAGGGTATGGGTGGAGAAGAGGTGGCGGCGACGCGAATATTGATCCGCTTCATCCCACGGCCTATCCCGGTGAATGGCTGAAACCGGTGGCTGACAGCAAAGGCTATGTCTTTCGCAAATGGCGAAAACTGCCCCCGTTTTACGCATCACTGGCGGCACTGCCCGAGTCACCGCACTGGCAACAGGACTTGAACGAACGCTACGCGCTTCACTTCATCCAGAAGCGGGAGAAGTGGCCTCATCTGCCGGAGTACGGAAAGTTTCTGATATCTAATACCACACTGATCCCCTTTCTCGATGAAGAGACAGTGGGGGATCGTCACGAGAAGGTATATTCGGAGCTGTGTCAGCGAAGGGCTCTGGAAGATGACTTGTCCCTCATCAAAGCAGAGCGGCTCGGTGTCTTTATGGGGATGGGCTACGTCCCCACCGACCTTAATCTGGCAAAAACCAGCTCCCGTCCCGAGCGGGAGTTCGGAGTTGCCGCGATTCGCGGGATCGATCAGGCAGCCGATGAGTTTCGCGCGAACCGGGAGGCAAACAGCGACAATCCGAAGCGGTTCTATGAATCACTGATGTTGGGTGTGAAAAGGGTCGACAGCGCCCGGGCTGAGGTCCAGGCAAAGACGTTCTCCCTTGCAGCGGCCAAGCTGATTCGTGATCATGATCTGGACGCGATGTATATGATCACAAACGGATTCACCAATGGCAAAAACTACAGCGGCTTCAATATGAGCCTGGAACCGCTGGCGTCGGTTCTGAAGGAATCCGGCACCCGGCTTTATGTTCGGGTGCCGTTTGAGCTGGGCTTTGCTCCGTATGAAATGCAGCAACTCGCCGCAGCGACCGGAGGCGCGGTCTTCTTCGGGCCGGGAAGCGAGATCGACCCGGACTTCAAGGTTGCTTTTCCGAAGGGGCGGTGGCCAGACAAGCCATGAAAATCATCAACACCAACGAACTGGAAGACGACAGCTGGACTTCACCGAAGGGGAAATTCGGCGGCTCGGCAAAGCAAGTCTCCGAAGCTCTCGGGCGCAAACCCGAGTCTCTTAATCTGGAGGAACGGCATCCGTTTGACGTGGAGATCCTTCGGCTTGAACCCGGACAGACTCCTTATCCTTTTCATTCTCACAGCGCGCAGTGGGAGTTTTATCATGTGATCTCCGGAACGGGAACTGTTCGGTATGATGACGGGGAATCGGCAATAAAGCCGGGGGACGCTTTCCTGTTCAAACCCGGCGAGGCTCACCAGATCACCAATACCGGTGTTGATTGCGACCTGATCATTTATGTCATTGCCGACAATCCGGTCGGGGAATCCTGTCACTATCCCGACAGTGGGAAATGGTTGGTGCGATCACCGGAGAGACAGCTCATCCGATCAGAGCAGCTCGACTACTATGATGGCGAAGAGTGATGCCGCGCTCAGTGTGGCTCAGGCTTTCCGGCGCGGGCCATGGCGGCGGCCACAGGATTGATTTCAGGCTTGGGGCTCCTTGTGAGTTTGCGGGTGACGGCTCCGGAAACCGGTTCGTCCGTCGCTCCCGATGAGTCGATAATTTCCTCCATCTGGATGAACCGGGCTTTCACATGCAAGCCAATGACAAGCTCATCGCCGTTTCGGAGTTCGCGGAACTCTCCGGTCAGCTCTTCGCCATTGAGAACGGTACCGTTGGTGGAGCTCAGGTCGGCCACTTCAAAGCCGCTGGTTCCCTTGCGTCGCAGTTCGCAGTGAGTGGTGGAGACAGCATCGTTTTTCAAGACGATTCCGTTTTCGGTGCCCCGTCCCACACTGACTTTCCGCGCCGTCAGGAGATAATAAGTTTCTTTCTCAATCGCCTGTCCGTCGGGGAGCGAGACGACGAGGCAATGTTTTCTGTTTGCCATGGTGTTTCGGCATCAAGATTGCAAAAATATCTGTGCGCTGTCAAGCGGTCGGCCCCCACCATTCTGCGGTTGATTCAACGATCAGACCCTGTTGATTCATCGAACGAACCCTGTTGGTTCGTAGTATTGACGAGATGACGAATTTTTGTGTGAGAACGGCAGCTGTGTGTGTGGCCTTTGGATTTGTTGGTTTGGTTTCCTGTGAGAAAGCGGAGGAGACTGAGCCGCTTGCTGCTGCGGAGTCGTACTCGCCCTATCACAAGATTCCGGAAGCCAGCTATGTGGGGGCGAAGGATTGCAAGGGCTGTCACGAAAAGGAATTCGCGGACTGGATGCAGAGCGACCATCACAAGGCGATGTTGCCGGCAACGGCGGAGAATGTGCTGGGGGATTTCTCCGGCGTGGAGTTTGATCACTACGGGGAGAAGTCCCGCTTTTATAAGAAAGGTGAGGAGTTCTGGGTGAATACGGAAGGGCCTGAGGGCGAACAGGTGGATTACAAGATCGATTACACGTTTGGCCACTACCCGTTGCAGCAGTATTTGATCAAGTTCCCGGGCGGGCGCTACCAGGCGTTGCAGGTGTGTTGGGACTCGCGCCCGAAGGAGGAAGGCGGGCAGCGCTGGTATCATTTGTATCCGGATGAGCCAATCCCATCGACGGATATCCTGCACTGGACGCGTCGGCACTTTAACTGGAATTACATGTGTGCGGACTGTCACTCGACGGACCTGCAGAAGAATTTTGATCCGGAGAAGAACGAATACAACACGACGTGGTCGGAGATGAATGTGAGCTGTGAGGCGTGTCACGGTCCGGGCTCGGAGCATTTGAAGTGGGCGGCGGCAGAGGCTGGCGGGGAAGGCACCGGTGCGGACGGTGATGCTATCGATACGTCAGGTGTATCTGATTATCTGAAGTCGAAGGGGCTGGTGGTGACATTGAAAGAACCGACTGAGGGCGGGTGGGCGTTGAACCCTGAGACTCGACAGCCGGAACGGACAGAGCCTTTGAAATCGAACGTGCAGGTGGACACTTGCGCCCGTTGTCACGCTCATCGCCAGCTTTTGGCCCCGAACTTTGAAGCCGGGCAATCCTTTCACGATACTCACACGCCATCGGTTCTGAGTGATCAGCTTTATCATCATGACGGGCAGATCGATGAGGAGGTTTATGTGTATGGATCGTTTGTGCAGAGCAAGATGTATCACAAGGGGGTTCGTTGCACGGATTGCCATAACCCGCACTCGATGAAACTGGTCGCGACAGGAAATGCCCTGTGTTTGCAGTGTCATGACGCCGGAAAATACAATGCGGAGACGCATCACTTTCATGATTTGGCCAGCACGGGGGCCCAGTGTGTGGAGTGCCACATGCCGACGAAGAACTTCATGGTGGTGGATGCGCGGCGTGATCACAGTCTGCGGGTTCCGCGTCCGGATTTGGCGAAGAAAACCAATTCGCCGGACGCGTGCACGAATTGTCACCAGGACAAGGACGTCGACTGGGCGGCTGAGGCTTTCACCAAATGGTGGGGCAAAGGTCCGCGGAATGCTCACTATGGTGAACTGCTGGCCGAGGGCCGCTCGGGCGGGGCTAATTCGCTGGATAAACTGATCGCTCTGGCCGGGGATCGCGATCAACCGGGTATCGTGCGCGCCACGGCGATTGAGGCGATGGCGACGCGTCACGCCCCGACGCAGCAGAGTTTGCAGGCGATTACAGCTCAGTTGGATGACCCGATTCCAGCGATCCGGCGTCAGGCGCTGGGGGCACTGCAACCGCTCCAGCCACAGCAACGTTTGCAAATGGCGGCCAGGTTTCTGACAGATCCGGTGCGCTCGATACGGACGGAGGCAGCGCGGATTCTGGCTCCGGCCGCGAATCTGATGACTGAAGAGCAGCGGGCGGACTTTGATAAGGCCGCTGAGGAATTTGTGGATCAGCAAATGGCGGTATCTGATCGCGCGTCCGGGCACATGGGGCTGGCGTTGTTTTACACCGACCTGGGTGACACTGCGAAAGCTGAAGCGGCGTATCGGACCGGGATCAAGGTGGAGCCGGAGTATGTGCCGACACGGGTGAATCTGGCGGAACTGCTTTATGGCCAGAACCGGATTCTTGATGCGGAGAAAGAATTTCGCGGGGCGGTCGAAAATGCCCTGGTGGATGAAAACCGCGGGCTGGCCCATGATGCCCTTGCCCGGTTTCTGGTTCGCCAAAAACGCTATGATGAAGCGATGACGGAATTGAAAGCGGCAACAGAGTTGATGCCGAATCACGCGCAGTCGCATTTCTTCTACGGCGTGGCGCTGAACTCACTGGATCGGTTTGAAGAATCAATCGCACCATTGAAACGGGCCGTGGAGCTCGATCCCTACAATGCGGAATACCTGACCGGAATCGCAACCATCATGCGTGACGGCGGGAAGATTGAAGAAGCGCTGAATTACGCCAACCAGGCGTTGCGCACGAACCCGCAAAACCCTGAATTTCAGGGACTGGTTCGGGATCTTGAGCAGCGGTTGCTCGGTGGCAGCAATTAAGCGCCTGTCTAAAACAGGCCTGACACCTCTAACTGGATGCCCACCACAGCCGGGGCTTTCAGATGGATTCCAATGAAGCTCCGGGCCTGTCCGGGAAAAAAGATCTTTCTCGAAAAATAACCTTGCGCCTGCCTTGAAATAACATATCAATCAATCCAGATTTGTTTATACGAAATAGAAACGCACATGAAAATCACCTCTCGCTTGTTTTTAGCAGCAGCTCCTTTTGTTGCATTGTCACTTGGTTTTGCACAGGATCCCGGAGACAACGAAGCCTATGCTGACGCCCTCATTCTGGATGATGACGGGCTGGCGGCACTCGACGTCACCACCGTTGTTTCCACCAAAACGGAGAAATCGATGGATGAGGTTCTTCCCTCCGTCGACACCATCTCCGATGCCTACCTTCAAACGCATCAGTTTCATTCGCTGGAAAACGTGCTGAGCCATCTCGCTGGTGTGAGTGTGGTTCAGACAGGTCACCTGGGTGCCCAGACTTCGCTTTTCGTGCGTGGTCAGGAATCAAATCACACCGTGGTTTTGCTGAATGGACGTCGCCTCGCTCCCGGTCTCGCAGGGATTTACAATCTCGAGCTCATCGACACGACTTACCTCGATTCGGTTCAGCTTTCCAAAGGCCCTGTGAGTTCTCTCTACGGATCGGACGCCATGGCCGGCGCATTGGATCTCCGCATTAAAGATGCGCGGAAACTCGACCAGCCAAGTTCCCTCCGGGCATATACGGAAACTGGAAGCTTTGACACCAACCGTCAGGGAGCCCAGATCACCGGCACCAACGGCCCTCTCGGTATTGTGTTTGATATGTCGCGGGTTGAGACATCGAACGACCGCCCCTTAAATGATTTCGAAAACGTCAACATCCGCGCCAACGCTGCGTTGGAAATCGGCGACCGCACCTGGATTGACGTTCTCGGGTTCTATCAGGACTCCACGCTTCAGGTTCCCGGTTCAAGCCTCAGTGCTTTCTACCCCGAATCACAAATCAATGAGAATGAGTCTTACCTCTTCTCGCCCCGCTTCACCATGGAGCGTGACGACTGGGACATTTCAGCTTTCTACAGCTACAACGCGAACGAGCTTGTTGCCTCACAGGATGTTTTCTTCAACGACAATGTGCTCGACCAAACCTCGAACGAGATCGAAGCGCAGTTGAACATTCACCCCACCAATGACGCGACATTCACCCTCGGCGGTGGCTTCTACGAATACGAATTCGCCCGCACGCCACTGATCCCCGGACCATTCAATTTGCCTTCGGAAAAGAAATACTCGTTCACCAGTGTTTTCGGACAGGCTGACATTGATTTGCCTGCGAACTTCAATTTGCTCGCATCCGTTCGTCACGATGAGCACGATTCATTCGACAGCAAGACCACCTACTCAGCCCAGCTCATGCACACGGTTGAGCAGACCAATACTCAGTTCTTCGGAAAAATCGCCACGGGTTACAAAGCTCCTAGCGGTCAGGACTTCGTGTTTCTCGATCCATCTGTTGATCCCGATCTTATCAACCCCGAGGAAAGCCAGTCATGGGAAGCCGGGATTCGCCAGTTTCTCCCTGAGAACACCGGCAGCCTTTCAGTTACCTATTTTAATGCTGATATCGAAAACCTCGTCGATTCCATCGGGTTTCCCGCGTTTCCGGCGATTGTCGACACCGAGACTCAGGGCATCGAAGTTGAAGGTATCCTGACACCGGTCAAAGGCGTCGAAATCTACGCCAACTACACCTGGCTGAACGCCATCGTCAGTGATGGCCTCTACTTCGGTGGATTTGCAGGACTTCCGGGTGACACACTCCCACGCCGCCCTGAGCACACGTTTGCTGCCGGTATCACGCTTCACCCCATCGAAAGCTGGGACATCGGTGCCGAAGTCCGCGGTGCAGACACCCGCCTCGATAATCCGGGCGTTTACCTGAACGATTACGCGGTGCTTCGGATCTTCACGAACTATCGCGTCACCAAAAACTTTGAGCTGTTCGGTCGTGTCGAAAACCTCCTCGACGAGGAATATCAGACCACAACCGGATACGAAGCTCCAAGCACCGCTGCCTTCGGTGGTGCCAGGATCCGATTCTAAAAAGCAAAAAAATCGATCAAACAGGGTCTGTTCATCGTACAGACCCTGTTGATTCGTGTAAAGTTCCCGCGATGTCTACTCTCACCCAGGAACTCACTACAGAACTCAAAAAACGCATCCTCGTCCTCGACGGGGCAATGGGAACGACGATTCGTGGCTACGGCCTTCAGGAATCTGATGCGCGGGGAGAGCGGTTTAAAGACAACAAAAAGGATCTGCTGAACAACGGCGATATCCTTTCCCTCACTCAGCCGGATACGATCGGCGATATCCACAAACGCTTTCTCGAAGCGGGTTCGGACATCATCGAGACGAATACCTTTTCTGCAACGACGCTGGCGCAGTCCGAGTTTTTTGTGGAAGACCCCCGCGAAAAAGGAACGGGGCGGAAGGATCCCGACTTCTTTCAGCGAGAGGTTTGTGAGAATCAGTTCCTCAAAGACCTCGCATGGGAAATCAATGTTGAGTCGTCAAAGCTTTGCAGGAAATGGGCAGACGAGATTGGAGAGAAGACCGGTCGCAAACGATATGTCGCCGGGGCCATCGGGCCGATGACCGTTTCCTTGACGAACTCGCCCGACGCAGAGGATTCCGGCTTTCGTGTCGTCGTATTTGATCAGGTTCGGGATTCCTACAAGCACCAGATCCGGGCGTTGATCGAAGGCGGGTCGGATATCATGATGGTGGAGACCATTTTCGATTCACTGAATGCAAAGGCGGCACTGGTAGCTTTGCGCGAAGTGTATGACGAGGATGGCGTCGAGTATCCGATCATCGTATCGGCAGCGGTGGGGCGTGGCGGGGAAACCATGATTTCCGCCCAGAAAGTGGAAGCGATGTGGAATGCCATTGCTCACGCGAAACCACTCGCCGTCGGACTGAACTGCTCGCTCGGACCCGATCTCATTGAACCGCATCTCGCAGAGCTTTCCAAAGTTGCTGAGACCTTTGTATCTGTCTATCCGAACGCAGGTTTGCCGAATCCGCTCGCACCGACCGGTTTCGATTTGGAGCCGCATCACATGGAGGATTACCTCGATGGTTTTGCGAAGAACGGAATCGTTAACCTCATCGGCGGATGCTGCGGAAACACCCCCGAACACGTCGCGGCGATTGCAAAGGTCGCAGAACGTCATGCACCGCGCGAAGTCCCTGTCGCAACTGATGCGATGCGATTGAGTGGTTCAGAAGCGTTTAATCAAACGCCGGAAATGAACTTCCTCATGATCGGGGAGCGGACCAATGTGGCCGGTTCACCGCGATTTAAGAAGTTGATCAAAGAAGATAAGCTGGAGGAAGCGGTCGCGATCGCCCGTCAGCAGGTCGAAAACGGCGCCCCGGTCATCGACGTCTGCATGGACGAAGGTATGATCGATGGTGTCCCGACGATGACACGGTTTTTGAACCTGCTCGCATCCGAGCCGGATGTCGCAGCCGTGCCGATCATGGTCGATTCGTCGAAAGGCGAGATCATCGAAGCAGGTCTGAAGTGTCTTCAGGGTAAAGGAATCGCCAACTCAATCTCCCTCAAAGAAGGCGAAGAAGCCTTCAAGAAAAGCGCCCGAACCGTCATGAAATACGGCGCGGCCGTTGTCGTGATGGCGTTTGATGAAAAAGGCCAGGCAGACAGCTACGAAAGCAAAATCCGCATTTGCGAACGGGCTTATCGGATTCTCGTTGATGAAGTCGGATTCAATCCCGAAGACATCATTTTTGATCCGAACATTCTCACCGTGGCGACGGGAATGGAAGAGCACAACAATTACGCGGTCGATTTCATTGAAGCGACGCGGTGGATCAAACAAAACCTCCCCGGCGCAAAAGTGAGCGGTGGGGTTTCCAATATTTCGTTCAGTTTCCGGGGCAACAATGTCGTTCGCGAAGCGATGCACGCAGCCTTTCTCTATCACGCGGGACTCGCGGGGATGGACATGGGAATCGTCAATCCGGGGATGCTCGAGGTCTATGACGAAGTGAAGCCGGAGCTGCTGAAACTCGTCGAAGACGTGCTCTTAAACAGGCACCCGGACGCCACCGAGGCGCTGATCGATTACGCCGAAGAACTCAAAGCTGCCGGCGAACACCTGAGCGGTGACAAAAACTCCGGCCCTGATTTGTCCTGGCGCGAAGGCGATGTGTTGGCGCGGATGACCCATGCGCTGGTGAAAGGCATCACTGATTATATCGAAGAAGACACCGAGGAAGCACGACAGTCACTCGGGAAGCCACTCGATGTGATCGAAGGCCCGCTCATGGCGGGAATGGCCGTGGTCGGCGAGCTGTTTGGCTCCGGGAAAATGTTTCTTCCTCAAGTGGTTAAAAGCGCCCGGGTGATGAAAAAAGCGGTCGCCTATCTGCTGCCGTTTATGGAAGCGGAAAAGGAAGAAGGCGCGGAGGATAACGCTCCCGTTTTCGTTATTGCCACCGTGAAAGGAGATGTTCACGACATCGGCAAAAACATCGTTGGTGTGGTGCTTGGCTGTAACGGCTACAAGGTCATCGACCTCGGTGTGATGGTCGATTGCGAACGCATCATGGAAGCCGCTATCGAACACAAAGCGGATTTTGTGGGCTTGTCAGGGCTGATCACTCCGTCGCTCGACGAGATGATTTACAACGCAAAAGAGTTCGAGAAAAAAGGGTGGAAGATCCCGATTCTCATCGGCGGAGCAACGACTTCACGCGCTCACACCGCGATCAAAATCAGCCAGCACTACAGCCAGCCCGTCATTCATGTGATCGATGCCTCACTGGTTGTAGGGGTTTGCAACTCCCTGCTCTCTGATAACCTGCGCGAGAAATTCATCGCTGATCATCGAGCACGGGAACAGAAAGAGCGTGATCTCCACGCCGGAAAAGGGTCGACGGCCGTTTACATTCCCTTCGAAGAAGCTCAGCGGCAGAAGTATCAGGTCGAGTGGGCCCATGCCAAAATCGCCACGACCGAGACGATCGGTAAACATGTGTGGGATCCCGTTCCCCTGCAGGAAATCGTCGATGTATTCGACTGGTCCCCGTTTTTCCATTCCTGGCAGCTGCGCGGCGTTTTCCCGAAAATCCTCAAGCACAAAGACCACGGCGAAGAGGCGACCAAGCTCTACAACGACGCGCTGCGGATTCTTGATGACCTCGTCCAAAACAACCGCGTCCATGCCCGCGCGACGTGGGGTGTCTACCCCGCGCATTCCATCGGCGAAGATATCGAAGTCTTTGCTGATTTCTCCAAGACCGAGAAACTCACGACTTTCCACTTCCTTCGTCAGCAAAAAGAGAAAGTGAAAAAGGGGAATCCGTTTCAGTGTCTCGCCGATTTTGTAGCGCCGAAGGACAGTGGGCGAGATGATTTCATCGGAGCCTTCGCCGTGACCGCCGGGAATGAAGTCGAGGAATACGCCAAGACCTTCCGTGACGCGGGCGATGATTACACCGCGATTATCATTCAGGCATTGGCTGATCGATTTGCTGAAGGTCTCGCCGAGCTGCTTCACAAGCGCGTTCGGGATTTCATGGGCTTCGGCAAAAACGAAGGCCTGCACGTGGAGGACTACATCAAAGAGCGGTATCGCGGAATTCGTCCTGCCGCCGGTTATCCCGCCTGCCCTGATCACACCGAGAAAGGCATTTTATGGGATCTGCTCGATGCCGAAAACTCCATCGGCATGGAGCTGACCACCAGTTACGCCATGTTCCCGCCCTCATCAGTGAGCGGATTGCATTTCTTCAACGAAGCCGCCCGTTATTTTAACGTCGGCAAGATTGAACGCGATCAGTTGGAAAACTACGTCGAACGGAAAGGCATGACGATGGAAGAAGGCGAAAAGTGGCTGGCGCCGAATTTGGCGGATTGAGACGTTGGTGGTGTCGGGGTTCTGGACATGTGCAGGACATTCCGAACATTCGAAAGCGCCCTGAGGTAAGATCACGGACAATTACCGGGACGATCCGCACGGCGGGGGAAGCGCTTTTTTCGCGAAAAACGGCCTCTTTGCCTAAAAACGCCATCTTTGAGGTATCTCCTAGTACAGAATGGGGCAACTTTGGCTCTGAGAAGCTGTTTTCGGCCTTTGCAATTTTCGCAATAGGCATCTGAAGCTTAGGATGGGTATTTCCGTCTCAGGAATAGGCAACTGAAGCTTAGGATGGGTATTTCCGTCCCAGGAATAGGCATCTGAAGCGTAGGATGCCCATTGCGAAATCTGCAAACGGCATCTGAAGCGTAGGATGCCCATTGCGAAATCTGCAAACGGCATCTGAACGCCGGGATGCGTTTTCGGATATGGTCGTATCCGACGCATTTATTTTTTCGGGGTCCCGCGGCATCCTCCCCTCCGGATCAGGTGCCACGGCGCTTTCAATCCCGACTGCCCCATTGCTGGCTGGCTTTGATCAGGGTGGCGTTTTCCTCGTCGGTGAGGGATTCCTTTCCGTGGTCATGCAGCTTCTGGAGAATGCGATCCACCTCTTCTTTGAATGGATCGGGCGTGTTGGCAGGCTGATGTCTGTTGCCGCCGCTTGTGGGACCGGGATTGCTTCTCTTCTTCGGTTTCCTCCCGCCACCCGGTCCGGGCTCGCGACTGATTTTCCCGAACCAGTTACTGACACGCAGGTCCTGTTTCCAATACAACAGCCCGAATGCCAGGCCGCCGAGGTGGGCGGCGTTGGCGATCCCTGAGTAGACCGGCATGCCGGCCAAAGCCAGGAGAACGGGATGCAGATCATAGATCACGTAGAGTAAGACCAGCCACCGGATCTCGATGGGCAGGAAAAACATGAAGCGAATCTGCTCCCTCGGAAAATGCAGGGCGTACAACATGACCACCCCCATCACAGCACCCGAAGCGCCCAGGGCAGGCACGCGGTCGCCGGTCACGAGATCCAGCCCGATGTAAGCAAAGCTGCCGGCCAGGGCGGTCAACAGGTAAAAACACACAAACTCTTTGGTCCCGTACATCCTCTCGAGGGTGCAGCCGAACCACCAGAGGAACAGCATGTTGAAAAGAATGTGAAAGATATCCAGCGGGCTGTGACAAAAGGCGGCAGTGATCACCCGCCAGACCTGCCCCTGGAGGACCTTGCCGGTTTCCAACTCGAACCATTCCTGAACGACGGAAACATGCGGCATGTGATGGTCGAATTCCTCCAGCATCTCCGGCGGAATGTCTTCGTCTCCCGCCAAGTCAGTGAGATCCGGCACGGCGGCGGGCTGCGTGATGAAGATCTGCAGCAGGAAGATAACAATATTGAGAATGATCAGCCACTTGCACCCCTGCGGGAAGGTGCTCGACCAGATGGCCCAGTCGCTGGTCCCTGAATTTCGAATGTAGTCACGGTTTTCGATTCCCATAAAGCTGCTGCATTATAGAAACGGGCGATCAACGGGAAAGGCTTAATCATTGAAAATCACGATCAGGGCCGGCTTCTCCCCCACACATTTCTCCCCTTGTCGATCGGGGCGAAATCGATTTGAGTCTTCCCATGGCCCTTTTGCGATCGCTCACTTTTCTCGCTACCGTGATGTTGTGGTTTTCCAGTTCGGAGAACGCCGGGGCGCAGGCCGATTATAAGAAGTTCTTCGATGAGGACAATCTGCCGCCGGTCCGTGAGCTCTTCGATTCAGGTCGATACGACATTGTCGAGCAGGCTACCAGTTACGCATTGAACCGCGGCCAACCGTCGGTCGACTGGCGCACTCTGCGGATGTGGTCACTTTTTCGCCAGGGGAAATACGAGGAAGCGCTCGAAGGTGCAGCTGCCATCCCGGTTTCCTACAAAGACAGCATCCCGGCATTGATGGAGGTCTACGATCTCTTCTCCCAATTAGGAAAGACGAAAGAAGCCGCCGAAGTGCTTGATCTGGTGAACGCAGCTGCGCTCAAGCAGAATCCCAAAGACCGCAAACCACTCGACCTCGTGGCACTGGGCAAAGCGGGCGTCGCACTCGGGGCCGACCCGGCCACAGTGATGGAGCAATATTTTGATCCGGCAAAGGTGGATCGCTCAAAAGAAAAGCGTAAACCCAATGAGGCTCACCCCGGATTGGTCGAGGCCCACATCGCGACAGGGCAACTGGCTTTGGAGAAGTCGGACTACAAGCGGGCCGCGGAAGAATACCGGGCAGCCATCAAATACCAGCCAAACAATCCCGACCTGCGCTTCGGATTGGCGAAGGCGTTTTTCCCGGATGATCGCAAGAAGGCGATCGAACACCTGACCAAAGGACTGGAGATCAATCCCATGCATGTCGATTCGATCCTGTTGATGGCGGAATACCTCATCGACTCGGAGCAATACGACGGGGCACAGGAATTGATCGACCGGGCACGGCTCACCAATCCGGCTGAGCCTTTGGCCTGGGCCTACCAGTCCGCCCTGGAAAACCTCGCGAAGCATGATTTGAAAGCGGCTGAGGAATCCCGCAGCAAAGCGCTGTCGGTGTGGGACAAGAATCCGGTGATCGATCACACTATCGGTCGGGTGCTTTCGCGAAACTATCGCTTCGCGGAAGGTGCCGAGGCACAGAAGAAAGCGCTGGCGATGGATGAGTCCTTTCTTGATGCCAAGTTGCAGCTGGCACACGACTCCATGCGACTCGGGGATGAGGAGACGGCTTTCAAACTCGCCCGCGAGATCAGCGAAGAAGATCCCTATGATGTGTTGGCCTACAACCTGACGATTCTGGAGAAACAGATCGATGCCATGGAGACAATCGAGACGGAACATTTCACGATCCGGATGCCGGCCAATGAAGTCGAGATCTACGGCGACCGGGTTGTAGAGCTGCTCGAGGAATCACACGCGGTGGTCAGCAAGAAATACGGACTGGAGTTGAAAGACCGGGTGTTGGTCGAGTTTTTCCCGCAGCAACAGGACTTTGCGATCCGGACCTTTGGTAACCTCGGCGGCGCGGGCATTCTCGGGGCCTGCTTTGGTTCCGTCGTCACCATGAACAGCCCCGGCGGTCTGGCCCACGGCAAGAACAACTGGGAGGCAACATTGTGGCATGAGTTCACTCACGTGGTGACCCTGACGGTGACGAAGAACAAGATGCCACGCTGGCTCAGTGAAGGCATCTCGGTTTATGAGGAAATGCAGCGCGACAAGACGTGGGGCCAGCGGATGACGCTCACTTACCGGAAGATGATTCTCGAAGATGGCGACCTCACGCCAATCAGCCAACTGAGCAGCGCTTTCCTGAACCCGAAGAGCGGGGCACACATCATGTTCGCCTACTATGAATCGTATCTGGTGGTGGAATACCTGATCGACAATTACGGGCTGGAGAGCTTTAAGAAAATCCTCACCGACCTGGGAGACGGTGTTCTCATCAATGATGCCATCGCGAAGAACACGACCGAGATGGTGAACCTGGAGATCGACTTCGATGAACACGTCAGAGATCTCGCGAAGAACCTCGCTCCCGGGGTCGACTTCACCGAGCCGGGGCCGGAAGAAGTGGATCCACGGAACCCCTTTGAGGTTGCGAAGTTCTTGAACCACAACATCAAGAATTTCTGGGCGCGGGACACCCACACACGACATCTGCTGGGGCGGAAACAATGGGAGGAAGCCATCAAATCGGCGGATGAAATGATCAAGCTGTTTCCGGACTACCTGGAACACTACAATGGCTACCAGATGAAGGCGATGGCCTACCGGGCTCTTGGGAAGCCGGAAGAGGAAGCGGCCGCCCTGCGCGACTGGGCAGCCAAGTCATCCGAAGCTCACACGGCTTATGCGCGCCTCATGGATATCGATCTGGAGGAAGAGAACTGGGACAAACTGGTGATCAATGCGAATCGCGCCAACGCTCTCAATCCGTTTTCGAAACAACTGCACTACTGCAAAGGCTGCGCACTGGAGGCCAAAGGTAAGCCGAAGGAAGCCGTCACCTCTTTTGAAAAGCTGCTCAAGCTGCGTCCGACCAATCCGTCTGAAGTGCGCTATCGACTGGCCAAGCTCATCAAGCCGGATGACGAAACCCGTGCCAAACGTTATCTGCTCGATTCACTGGCTGAGTCACCCCGCTTTCGCGACGCGCATCAGTTGCTGCTGACGTTCAAAGAACCAGAGGAAGCAGCAGTCCCTGAAGCCACTCCGGCCGGAAAGCCGAAAGGCGATCCTTTCGGCGGGGGAGCGGCGGCACTGCCTGCCCCCGGCACTGAGGCTCCCTCAGGAACCGATGATGGCACGAAACCAGCGGAATCGCCCGCACGGTCAGGGAATTGACTTTCACGATCGTACCCTGTTGAATCATCGAACGAACCCTGTTGGATCGTAACTCTCTCTATGAAACGCCGCCTCTTTCTTAATCTCCTCATTATCGGGTGCGCGACAATGTTACTCGCACAGGATACGGATCAGGGAGGGCGCAACGGACTGGGGAATACGAATTACAAGCCGACGTATTTCGGGATTCAGGACGGCGAAGTGCCGGAAGATCCCCGTGATTTTCGCAGCGGCCGGCACTATGGATTTCCGACGTGGAAGGTGAATCAGGAAGTGCCCAACGATGTCTTCACCTTTGCCCGGCTTCGTTACAACTCGGGGACCTGGATGGGGAAACGTTCGAAGTGGCTGATCGATTACCCTGACAGTGAGCTGAACTTTTCCTACCGCCTCCAGCAGCTCACATCGCTCGAGACGAATCCCAACGGAGCAGTCGTCGATATCGATCCAGAGCAGTTGCGTCACTATCCATTCATCTACATGATCGAGCCGGGTGATATCTGGATCACGGATGAAGAAGCCAAGATCCTGCGGGATTACCTTCTCAACGGCGGCTTCATCATGGTGGATGATTTCTGGGGGACCTATGAATGGAACGGATTCTACCGGGCGCTGAAGCAGATCTTTCCCGACCGCGAACCGATCGATCTGGAGCTCGATCATCCCATTTTTCACATCGTATTTGATTTGCCGCTCAAGCCCCAGATCCCTGCGGTGGGGATGGCCCAGATGGGCCGCGAGCAGGGCATCACTTACGAATGGAACAAACCCGGCTCAGAGGTTCCTCATTACCGGGGGGTCTATGACGACAAAGGGCGCATGTGCATGATCATTTGCTGGAACACCGATCTCGGTGACGGCTGGGAGGAAGAGGGAACCGATCCCTGGTACTTCCGCGAGTTCTCCGAGAAGTATGCCTACCCACTGGGGATCAATATTGTTTTTTATGCGCTGACGCATTGAGAGGAGAAGAAGGTTTCAGGTGTCGGGTTTCAGGGATCAGATTATTGCCAATGACCAGGATTAAGAGCTATCGAGATTTGATTGTTTGGCAGAAGGGAATGGCTCTCGCCCGGCAGGTATATTTAGTGACCGGCAGATTCCCTGACGATGAGAAGTTCGGTCTGATCTCCCAGTTGAGACGGGCAGCCGTTTCCGTCCCCTCAAATATCGCTGAAGGTCATGCTCGCAGTTCGAGATCTGACTACGCAAGATTCCTTCACATTTCACGAGGATCACTGTATGAAATCGAAACTCAGATTATGCTCTCCGAAGACTTCAATTATCTAAATCAAAACGACAGCTCGGACATTCTTACAACCACTTCAGAGATCGGCCGCATGCTGAACAGCCTGATCCGCAAGATCGAAGACTGACCCCTGAAACCAGACACCTGAAACCTCTTTTTTCCCCATGAGCGACGAACACAACCCTCCTCCTATCCCTCCTAAAGAATCCAACCCCGATTTCGAAATGGAACGGGAAATGACGGAACGCCTGCGCAATGCCCATGCCGATATCGGCGCGGAGCTTTCGAAAGTCATCGTCGGCCAAAAGGATGTCGTCGAACAACTCCTGATCGCTCTGCTTTCCGGAGGACACTGCTTGCTGACGGGTGCTCCCGGCCTGGCGAAGACGCTTCTGGTTTCGACTCTCTCGAAGGTCTTTGATCTATCGTTCCACCGGATTCAGTTCACGCCGGATCTGATGCCTTCGGATATCACAGGCACGGAGCTCCTCGAAGACACTCCTGATGGTGGACGCGAGCTGGTCTTCTCGAAGGGACCGATCTTCGCCAACATGATCCTGGCGGATGAGATCAACCGGACACCTCCCAAGACTCAGGCCGCGTTGCTCGAGGCGATGCAGGAGAAGCAGGTCACGGTGGCGGGGACGAGTCTTCAGCTGGAGAAACCATTCTTTGTTCTGGCGACACAAAACCCGATCGAGATGGAGGGAACTTACCCGCTTCCTGAAGCACAGCTGGACCGTTTCATGTTCAACGTGGTGATCGATTACCTCAGCGAAGATGACGAGGTTTCGGTGGTGCAGCAGACCACGGGCGCAGGGGCCGAGCCGGTCAACAAACTGTTCACCGGTGAGGATCTCATGAAGTGCCACGAAGTGGTGCGACGCGTACCGATCGCTGAGGATGTGGTTCGCTATGCGGTGCGGATTGCGGCTTCTTCAAGACCGGGGCGGGACAACGCAACTGACTTTGTGAACGAGTGGGTCAACTGGGGCGCAGGAACCCGGGCGGCACAATTCCTCGTGCTGGGAGCCAAGACACGGGCGCTGCTTCAGGGCCGTGCGCACGTGACGTTCGAAGACATTCGCGCCATGGCCGGGCCGGTGCTGCGACATCGCGTCCTGGTGAACTACCGCGCCGAAGCTGAAGGAATCACGGTTGATAAAGTGATCGAGCGCCTCGTCTCGGATACCGCAGAGAAAGTTTAAGATGGCTGACTCCCAATCCGCAAACTACATCGATCCCGCTGCGCTCATGCGAATCAAGTCGCTTGAGCTGCGTGCCCGTGTCGTGATGGAGGGGTATTGGAAAGGGATTCACAAATCGCCCTATCACGGTTTCTCGGTCGAGTTCAGCGAATACCGTCAGTATGTGAAAGGGGATGATCCCCGTTTCATCGACTGGAAGGTGCTGGCTCGGAGCGATCGTGTTTTCATCAAGAAGTTCGAAGATGAAACCAACCTGCGCTGCTACCTGATGGTGGATCAGAGCAAATCGATGACCTATGGCTCAGGGGGATTCTCGAAGGCGGAATACGCTTCCACCCTCGCGGCGACGTTGTCGCACTTCCTGATGGGTCAGGGCGATGCGGTCGGGCTGACGACCTTTGATGAAAAGGTGGATCAATTTGTCCGGGCACGAAATCGTCCGGGACATTTGCGGCGCCTCATGCTTCAGCTTTCCAGGGCAGAACGCGGAACGGGAACTGATTTGGCTGCGCCGTTAAAGCGCATCTTTGAGGTGATCCGTAAGCGCAGTTTACTGATTCTGATCTCTGATCTGCTGGCGCCAATCGAGCTTCTTGAAAAACATCTCGGGTATCTCTCGGCCGCCGGGCACGATCTCGTGGTGTTTCAAACCCTCGACCCGGCCGAGGTTGATTTCACCTTTTCCAAAGCCACCCACTTTCGTGATTCGGAATCGGGGCAGGATCTCTACATCGACCCCGATGCCGCCCGCGCCGGTTATCAGAAGAACCTGAACGCTCATCTCAATGCGATTCAGAAGATTTGTGAGCGGAACCGCGCTGAACATTACCTGGTGCGGACCGATCGCCCGATGGAACTGGCGTTGTTCGATTTCATCCACGGGCGCAAAGGAAGTTACGAGCCGAATCGCGCAGTCAATCGGGGTTGAGTCCACGGATGGTTTCCGCTAATGATCGGGCATGATCCATGGAACGCCCCCGCCACTGAATCCCGAACTCTGTCGCGAACGCCAGGAGAAACTGCGCTCGCTGTGCCGGTCACTTGATCTGGACGGTGCCTTCTTTTGGAATCGTTTTTATGTCTATGCCCTGACCGGTTATTGGCACGCACAACCACTGACTGAGACGGCGGTATGGGTGCCGGTGGATGGCGACGTCGTCGTGGCTTCTCATGATGAAACGCCCGTCGCTCCCGCTGCCGATCAGGTGCTGAGCTACAAGCCGAACGAGCTTTTCACCCTGAGGGAAAACCTTTCGGGATGCGTCATGGAAGTCATGAACCCTGCTTTGGCCGGAGCGAAAGCGGTCGGGGTGGACTGGATGACACCCTCCGCTCTGGTGGAAGGCCCGGCCTGCCGTGATATCTCGACTGAATACCAGCACCTGCGCCGATCCAAAGATCGTGATGAAATCGAGGCCCTGAAGTTCACGATCGGCTGCGCTGACAAAGCCTACGCGGCGGGGCGCGACATCATTGAACCCGGAGTGACCGAGGTGAATGTGATGATCGCGATGCGGGGAGCCGCCGAACAAGCGGCCGGTGAAATGCTCTCGGGTTGGGGGCAGGACTTTAAGGCCGGATGTCCCGGTGGGTTTGCCGAGCGCCGGGAAATCGAAGCGGGCCAACTCTATTGCCTCGACGTAGGTGTCGGTGTCCGTGGATACCGGAGTGATCTGTGCCGCACGTTCTCAGTGGACAGCAACCCGACCGACTTGCAGTTGGCAGCCTATGATCGGGTCATGGAGACAATGGCGATGGCCAAGTCCCGCATCGCTCCCGGGGTTTCCTGCGCCGAAGTCTTTCGGGAAGCAGAACAAATGCTCGATGGCTGGAACGGCTGCGCCTTCTTCCATCATCTCGGCCACGGCATTGGCCTCGACGCCCACGAAGTCCCACGGATCAATCCGGGGTGGGATGACACTTTCCAAATCGGCGACGTCATCGCTGTCGAACCCGGGCTTTACAGCGACGAGCTGAACGGCGGGATCCGGTTGGAAAACAATTTCTGGATCACGGAAAACGGTCTCGAGCAGCTCTCCCACTTCCCGATGGAGCTGTAAGTAATCAGCGGACTTTACGGAAGTAATTCACCAGACCGGTGGTGACACCATCCGCGTACTCCTGGAAAATGTTCTTCCGGTAAATGCCGTTGAACTCTTTGAGCCCGCGGTATTCCCCTGCCTGCACCCGCGCATGGACTTCTTTGTTGTTCATGCAATACGGCTCGAAGAAGACCACCGGGCACATGAAGGTCCGGTTCGCGAGCAGGTTTCGAGACCAGATGTAGGGATTTGAGTTCACCGACTTACCACTCTTCCCGTCGTAACTGAAAGCAGGCAGCCGGGTTTCCTTCGCCATGGCGTGGGCCATTTCCTCGGAGAGTCCCAGCTCATAGTAATAGACCCGCTGGAGTATCCGCAACAGCATTTCAAAACGGGTATCATCCTCACTCATTTCGGAGGCGCTGTAGCATCCATTGATAATAAGATGCAGATGATTCTTGTCCCGAAAGGCCGGTTTGTAGGGGTTCTTCCACGGAGCCGCGTCGAAGTGAAGGCACAGGGCAATATCAGGTTTCAGCTCTTCATTCACCAGTTCCGCACGGGTGCGAATCTCACTGGAAACATAAAACAACCGGCGGGCAGTGGAATCGACCAGTGACTCCGGAGCGATTCCCTTATTTGCCAGCAACCACTGCCGGGCCTCTGTTTTCAAATCATCGGGACGCAGCTTCGTGACGGGTTCTTCCTCCCATCGGGTCAGAGAAATCGTGGCGCCCAATGCCGTCAGGTCCCTTTCAAGGATCTTTGCCACCTTCAGAGTCATCTCCCCTTCCTCAACAGGGATCGTGTCTTCTCCGATGACATATTTCCGGCCCTCAAGATCGGCCCATTGCCCCCCAATGTGACCGGGATCGATCGCAATATGAATTCCCTGAAGCGGCTGATTGCTGTTCGGCGGAAGCCTCTCCATTTGCCACGGCGGGGTCCAGGACCGCTCAATCCCGGGTGTCTTCCGGCGATCCGTCAGAAAATAAAGATCATACCACCCGGCAGGCGCGTGATTGGATTGTTTCGCGATGCGTGCCCGGTCCGGGAAGATCTGGATCACATCGTTATGATCCGAATCATACCTGGAGTAACAATGGTTCAGGAGTCGCTCAAACTCAGCCCGGGTGATGGTTCGTTGATAGACATCCAGCTTCGACCAGTCCGGTGGCTCACCGAGCCGGGCCAGATTCGGCCGCGGAGCCGACAGGGGCTCAGGGGTTGATTTATCCGGGAGAGAAGCATCCAGATTCGATGAATACACACCAAAGACACCGGCAAAGCCGCCAAGGGCCAAAGCAAAGGGAATGGCCAGATAGTAGTTCCTCAAGAATTTAATGGTGTGTTTGGTTGGTGATACAAGTCACCGGATAATCGGGATTCGAAGTTGCGGAGGGAAGCAACCCCGACGATGGAAACGCCACTGAGTCTCAAAATTAACATGATTCGCATTCTATTTCTAGGAGATATTGTCGGGGAACCCGGTCGCAAAGCCGTGTGCCAACGGCTTTCAGAGATCAAAGCGGAGCGCGAGATCGATTTTGTGATCGTGAACGGCGAGAATTCCGCCGGAGGTCGCGGGATTACCCCCAAAATCAGCATCGATCTGCTCCGTGCGGGTGCCGCAGTAATCACGACGGGGGATCATATCTGGGATCAATTCGAAGTGATTGACTACATCGACACCGAACCCCGCTTGCTGCGCCCCCTGAACTACCCTGACGGAACTCCCGGGAATGGTTCCGTTGTCCTCGAAACCGCAAAAGGGAAAGTGGGAGTGATGAACGTTCAGGGGCGGACCTTCATGGCCCAGCCTTTGGAAAACCCGTTTGTCGCCGCCGAAGCCGAAGCCAAAAGACTTCGTGAAGAGGAAGAGGTCAGCGTGATCTTTGTTGATGTTCATGCCGAGACAACCAGCGAAAAGATAGCCATGGGTCGCGCATTGGACGGCCTGGTCTCTGCCGTGGTTGGCACCCACACTCACGTTCAGACGGCAGACGAGCAGATTTTCCCGGGCGGAACCGCATTTCTCTGCGATGCAGGCATGTGCGGCGGAGTCGAATCGATCCTCGGACGTAAGATGGAGCCCATTATCGAACGCTTCAAAACCTCGATGCCAGCAAGGTTTCCCGTAGCCAAAGGAACGGTTGCCATGCGCGGGGCGATCGTGGATGTGGACGAATCCACCGGCCGGGCGGAAAATATCGAGCGCTTTGCCGAGGATTACGATTTTCCCGAGTCTTAGGAAATCCCGCCTCCCGGGGGAAGCCAAAGATCGAGTTGGACGACGATTGTGGAATCACATCCTGCGTCCCGGCCCTGAAAAGCGCCTGCTCCCCTCACCTTACTGCCTTCGGTCGTGAGAAATGCGGCCCCGTTGTGACGACCGTTGCCCGTTTGCCGTCTCTTTACGCCCCCGGCTCCGGATTAGGCAGCAAAATGCCCGTTCAACAGCCGTTTCCAGAATAGAATCGGCCTTTGAACGGGTGATTCAGCCGGTTCCAGAATAGAAACCCCCGTTGTATGGATACAGGGGCGATTTCCAAATTAGAAATGCCTGATGTATGCTTACAATGGTCGTTTCCAAAATGGAAACGACCTTCGAACGCCTACAGGACTGAGTTCCAAAATGGAAACGACAGTCGAACCGGTGCAGAGGTCTATTCCGCCAGCGAAAGCGGCAATTCACTGGCGTTTTTGCCTCCCGGGACATTGAAATTTGTTAGATTTCAGCATCAAACGCATAAAATTTTATTCAGCGGTCGTTTTCCAACCGGAATATCGTGGGATGGCATTTCGATCAAACAGGGTTGCTTCATCGATCAAACCCTATTGGGTCGTGGATCCCCCATTCCAGTCAGGAACGGCCTTTCAGCCCTGTTCGATTCGACCGGGACCGGAGCCGCGATAAGGGGAAAAATGGCCTCATCTGGCCAAATTTAGTCAGTAGCAACGTTTGACGTGCGGATTTCTTAATTTTATAGTTTATTAAGAAAACCATCTCATGCGTGTCTTGGTTCGGGCTTTTAATAAAATTCCGATTCTGTATGATTCCGTGAACCTCCTCCACCCGGGCAAATTCCCGCGTTGATGCTAAGAATTGCGATCAAGACCCAAAACGACGACAAGCCGGTCGAATATGACCTATCGGCCGGGAAAATCACGGTCGGACGTCGGCAGGACAACGATTTTCGAGTCAAAGATCCTTATGTTTCAGCGTATCACGCTGAACTGACACGCATCGATGCGAATACTTATGAGATAAAGGATCTCGATTCCTTCAACGGCACCTTTGTCAACGGGATGCGGATCGAAAAAGGGGTCATCAAAGGAGGAGATTCCATCAAACTGGGTACATTACCCGGCAAAATTCTTGTGGGTGATGAAGTTTGGGACGGAATCGTTGCCAAAAGCAAACCTGCGAAGCCAACGGTGGTCCCTCTTCGGGATCGGAATGTCGCTCCCACAGGTCGAGGCACAGTTCCGGTAAAGTCAGTCGAACAATCCAATTCAAATTCGATTGGCACTCAAAAAGTGACAGCGGCGCCTCCCACCGCTCGCGGCAATGATACCAGCCCGACAGGAGCGGTCCCGGGAGGGCTTTCGATCGAAGAGTTTGAAACCGTTAAGAGTAAGCTGGCAGCTGCTGAAGAGGAAAAAGCGGATCTGGAGCAGCAACTGGTCATAGCCAAGGCTGTCGCAGCAAAGAACGCAAAGTCTTCTTCGCAGGAAACAGAAAACGCACTGGCTGAAGCTCGTAAAGAGATCGAGGAACTGAAAAAAGAAGCGGCCGAAGGCGCATCCTCCTCTGAAGACAAGGCCGCGAAACTTGAGGCTGAACTGGCAGCAAAGGATTCCGAGAAGGCAGAACTCGAAAAGTCGGTAACCAGCCTGAAAGCCGACCTGGCAGAAGCCAGGCAGGAAGCCGATCGCAAGCTTGAAGCCCTCAAAGCAGAAGTCTCTGAGAAATCTGAAGCGATTGAGAAGACCAAATCGCTGGCGGAAGAGAAAACGGCTTACGGCGACAGCGAAGTCAAAAAGCTGAAGGCCCAAATTGATTCGCTGACTTCTGAACTGGAAGCGACAAAGACGAAAGTTGAATCAACAAAGGCAACCAGTGTCCACAAGGGCACTTATGAGGAATTGAAAGCGGAGGCAGAGAGTCTCCAGTCTAACTTGACCGAGACCCGTGAGCAGTTCAGCGCCATGCGCGAAAAGCTCGGGGGTGCCAGTGCTGAAATTGAATCTCAGCGGAAGCAAATTGCTGAGTTGAAGAATGCTTCAGAGTTTACCTCGCAAGAGAGCCGTTCTTCGGAAGAAAAGATTGCGGCGCTTACCGCGAGTCTGGCGGCAGCGACTGCGGCTGGCGCCGCGGTTAAGAAGAAAGACACCCAGCTTGAAGAAGTTTCCAACGAGCTGAACCGGGCAAACGCGGAAATCGACTCTCTTAAAAAGGATCTGGCGAAAGCACAATCCGGAACAGCCGACATTGAGAAATCAAAGTCGAAAACCGAAGCAGATTTACAGACCGCGCAAAGCGACCTGGAGAAATACAAAGCGGAGGTGGCCACACTGTCTGCCAGCCTGACCGAAGCCAAATCAGGCGCAGAGGGAGCCGAGAAGTCGAAGTCCAAAACCGAGACTGATTTACAAACAGCGAAGGACGAGCTGGAGAAATCCAAAGCAGAGGTCGCTAAGCTGACCGCCAGCCTGACCGAAGCCAAAGCAGGTGCAGAGGGAGCCGAGAAGTCGAAGTCCAAAATCGAGACTGATTTACAAACAGCGAAGGACGAGCTGGAGAAATCCAAAGCGGAGGTCGCTAAGCTGACCGCCAGCCTGACCGAAGCCAAAGCAGGCGCAGAGGGAGCCGAGAAATCGAAGTCCAAAACCGAGACTGATTTACAAACAGCGAAAGACGACCTGGAGAAATCCAAAGCGGAGGTCGCTAAGCTGACCGCCAGCCTGACCGAAGCCAAAGCAGGCGCAGAGAAGTCGAAGGCTGAAACCGAAGCCGATTTACAAACAGCGAAGGAGGACCTGGAAAAGGCCAAGGCTGAAGTCGCCTCTCTCACGACAACCCTCGAGAAGTCGAAGGCTGAAACCAGCGACGACCTGAAGAACGCGAAGGACGAATTGGAGAAATCCAGAGCTGAGATTGTAGCGCTCACCGCCAGCCTTACCAAAGCAGAATCCGGGGTTGAGGCCGCGGAAAATTCAAAGGGTAAAGCCGAAGGCGCATTGCAGAGCACGAAGGCCGAACTTGTGAAATCGATTGCCGAAGTCGCGGCTCTTACCGCAAGTCTTGCGGAAGCGAAATCCGGAGTGGAGGCTGCCGAAAAATCAAAGTCCGAATCCGGCAGGGCTTTGGAGACGACTCAAAGTGACTTGGAGAAATCCAGGGCAGAGATTGCAACGCTCACATCCAAACTCGCCGAAGCTGAGTCCGGCGCAAAGACCGTCGAAGAGTCGAAAGTAAAAGCCGGAGAGGCCCTTCAGAAGAAAAATGATGAGCTGGCCAAAGTAAGAGCAGAGGTCGAGTCGCTTACTAAAAGTCTCGAGAAAGCCAAGTCTGAGGTTGAAACCGTCGAGAAGTCCAAAGCGGACACGGTTTCCACGCTTCAGCAGTCGCAGGCTGATTTGGCTAAGTCCAAGTCGGAAGTCGAAGCACTGCGAGCCGAGCTGGATGACGCGAAGTCCGGAGTGGAGACGGTTGAGAAATCAAAATCCGAAACCGCTGTTGCTCTCAAAGCCAAAGAAGATGCGTTGGCAAAATCGGAATCGGAAGTCGCTTCGCTTCGCAAGAGTCTGGAAGAAGCCAAAGAGAGCCGCACCGATCTTGAAAAGGCCAAAGCAGATGCTGATACGGCACTGCAGGAATCTCAGGCGGACCTGGCGAAATCCAAGGCTGATATTGAATCATTAACGACTCGTCTGGACGAAGCCAAATCAAAGGCCGACGAAAGCGGGAAGTCCAAAGATCAGACGGCGGAGGAGCTTTCTAAAGCGAAGGCCGAAATCGAATCTCTGACCAAACAACTGGCGGTCGCGGAATCGACAGCGAAAGATGTCGAAAAGGAGAAACTGAGAACAGAGACCGAAGCGAAAACGGCAGGAACTGATCTTGAGATTGCGACTGCGGAAATAGCCGCACTCACCGCGGGGCTAACCGCCGCCAAGTTGGCCGCTGACAAGTTTGAAAAAGCGAAGGACGATACCAGCGCAAAACTGGATGAAGCCAATACGGAACTGACAACGCTGAAAGCTGAGGTGAAGTCACTGACCACCCGTCTGGACGAAGCGAAATCAAACGCTGACTCGATTCAGAAAGCGAAGGAACAAACGGCAGATGAGCTTTCAAAATCCCAAGAAGAAGCTTCATCCCTGACCGGGAAGCTGGCTGACGCGAAAGCAACGATTGAGGAAGTCGAGAAGGCGAAGTCAGAATCAGAAGCCACCGTCAAATCTGTCACTTCTGACTTCGAAAACGCGACCGCGAAAATAGAGGCACTCACAGCAGATCTTGCTGCCGCAAAGCTGGCCACTGAAGCTCTTGAAAAGTCGGGCGCAGAATCTGCTGAAAAGCTCAAAGAGGTTGAGGCTGAGCTCAAAAAATCACGGGCCGAAGCCAAAACACTTACTGAGCAACTTGAGAACGCCCGGTCTGAGATTGGCGCGTTGCAGATGACCGAGGAAGTTCTGGCGTCCACCGAGAAAAAACTGGAGGCGGCCAACGAGAAACTGGCTGCCAATGAAAAGGCCACTGAAGAAGCCAACCTGCGCATACAGGAGTTGGAAGCGGAGAGGGAAAAACTGGAGCACGGGAAGCTGGAGCTGGCCGAAACCGAAAAATCACTGGAGCAGCGGAGAATTGAACTCAAGGAAGCCGAGGAGCAGCTCGCTCCCGCCCGGGCAGAAGTCGAGAAAGCGCTTTCTGAGAAGACGAAGATCGTGGCTGAGTTCGACGCAAAGAAATCGGAGCTCGATGTCGCTACCTCAAACCTTGCCAAAGCAATTTCGGAGCGGGATGAAGCCGAGGTGGCTTATCAGAAGTTTGATGAGGACCAAAAGTCGCTGGGCATTCAACTCACTTCGCTTGCCGCTGATATCGCAACGCGGGAGAAAGAGAAGTCACGCCTAGAAGCAGCGGCAGAGGAACTCAAAGAAATCGATGCGCGGCTCGCTGAAGCCCGCACGCTCGACATTGAGCACCAGGCGAAACTGAAGGAAGCGAAAATCGCCGAAGAGAAGCTCAATGAGTTGAAGCTCAGCGTCTCAAACTTTGAGGCTGAGTTCGCAGAGAATGAGAGAAAGCTGAATCGGACACTTCGTGATCTCAAACTGGCGGAGGATCGGATCGAACTGGCGAGTATCCTTGAGTCTGACATCGAGAGAAATCAGGAGCAGCTTGCCACGTTGGAGAGCAAGCGGGAGTTGGAAGGGAAAACCGTGGATCATTTACTCAATCAGCGGGAGGATTTGAACCAGCAGATCAAAGAACTCAAAGCTGAACTCGACAGAGCTCCCGGAGTTCCTCTTAAAACAAGCTCCAATGAAGCAGACGAGGAAAGACTCAGCGACCTCCAGGAGAAAATTAAGGAATACGAAGGCTACCAGAAAATCCTTCGCGAATCGATCCGGCCTGACGCTGCGACAATCCAGGTGCTCAGCCATCAGTTGATCAAGAAGATCGATTTGATTGACGACCTGATCTCCCGCTATTCGAAACACAAGAAAGACCAGGAAGTGTCGCAGCAGTTGAAGGTGCTTCGCGAGAGCTTTCTCGATTTCCTAGCCGACAATTCGATTAAAGAATTCAGCTTTGCCCCGGGCACAGCGCTGGAGCTCGAGCTGCGGAAAAAGATCAAGATTGTCCAGAACAAACAGGGTTCAGGAGAAGGCGTAACCACGATCGTCGAGACAACGCGCCCCGGATACACTTGTTCTGACGATGGTTCAGGTGAGCTTATCATCAGAAAAGCTGAGGTTGTCACTCTTGGTTAGTGGCCTCCCTGTCATCACAAAGTTCGTGACTTTTGAGCGCTCAATTGTCAAAACTGAATGAAATGACGATTGCAACATTGCCGTAGCGAACGATCTTGGCCACCCTTTCCTCAATTCAAATTTTCCATCTCTTCAAAACTCCTAATTCATGGCTAAAGCAAGGTTTGTCGGCATCGATTTAGGCACCAGCACATCGGCACTCGCCCACGTGCGGCCTGATGGAAACCCAGAAATCGTACCCAACGCTGACGGGGAACGTTTGACTCCATCGGTGGTTTTCTTTGATCAATTTGATGGCATCAAACTCATCGGTTCAGCCGCTCGAGACGGCGGGGACCCTGAACGGACGATCCATCACATCAAGAAGCACATGGATGACCCATCCTATGTGTTGGAGATCGACGGCCAGAAATGGACTCCGACTGAGATCTCCGCGATGATCCTTTCGAAGCTCAAGAAGGAGTGCTCCAAAATTGCCGGGGAGATCAGTGACGTGGTCATTACTGTCCCGGCGAACTTCAATGAGCTGGCACGGAAGGCCACCGTTACAGCCGGCAAGCTTGCCGGATTGAACGTGACACGGATCGTCAACGAACCCACCGCGGCAGCTCTCTACTACGCACACACTCAGGACATTTCCGGAAGGATACTCGTCTACGACCTGGGAGGTGGAACTCTCGATATTACGATCCTGGAAGTTGACGGGGATAATATCGACATTCTTCTCTCCGAAGGCGCCCGCCACCTTGGAGGATCAGACTTTGATGAAACCCTCCTGGTTTTGCTGGCTGACGAATATCGCAAGCAAAACGGAGCAGAGCTCTTTACCGATGAACGCCAGCGCCGCCGCTGTTTGTCGCTGGGTGAAGATGCAAAGAAGATGCTTTCCAAACTGCAGAAAGTATCTGAAACCGTGGGCAATGATACGGACGGAATCGCCCGGATCGATCTCTCACGGGACGTATTTGAAAAGGCCATCTCACGACTGCTCACCCGAACGGTCATGCTGGTCGAACAGGCGATGTCACAAATCGATCTTCGCCCTGAAGACATCGATCACGTAGTCCTCGTCGGTGGATCCACTCGGATCCCCAAAGTCAGCAACCTGCTGGAAGAACAATTCGGCAAAGCTCCGATCTCCTGCGGAAACGTGGACGAATGTGTCGCACTGGGCGCTGCCCTTTTTGCTCAGCGCAGTCGACGCGTGTCAGAAGTTTGCAACCACAGCTACGGGACACTCGCGATTATTGAAGATGCTAAAACCGGCAAAGCCGCAGTGCAAAACTCAGTTGTGATTCCCAAAAACACACCGATCCCATGTTCGATGTCTCAGACTTACATTACGTCTGAAGACAACGAAGACCTGATCGAAGTCGAAATCACCCAGGGCGAAGATTCAGATCCACGCTATGTCGACATTGTCGGGAAGATCGCTCTTAAAGTTCCTGCTGGTCGAAAGGCAGGCTGTCAGGTTACGGTGACATACTCCTATGACGAAAACCAACGGGTTCGCGCCCAGATTTTCGATGCTGAATCAGGGCTGAAGCACGACATTGACATCGAATACCGTGGTGAAGGAGTCTTGTCCGACGAGGACGTGGAACGCAAAACCGCATATCTCAAACAAATCAAGATTGCTTAAAAAGAACATGGGCATTCGCAAAATTTTCAAAAAGCTCCTTCACGGATCCTCGGCTGACGATGCTTCAAAGGCTAAACCGGCGGCGAAAAAACCCGCCACGAAATCAACGGTCACCCCGCAGAAATCAAAGACGGTAGAAGAGAAGAAAGAGACTTCTGATTCCCCCGGCAAAATCCCTCCTGCGGTCTCCAACAAACCCGACCTCTCTGCAAAAACCCCCGAAGCTCTCTGCGGTATTGATCCCAAGAAGATGAAGCCGGAAGAGATTCGCTTAAAGCTCGCGGAACTATACCGTCGCCACAATCACGCGGCAGGAAGTCTCAGCGCCGAGCTTCGCGAGGAAGCCGAAACAATGCTTGATGCCGTCGTCGCCTGTCGCGAGAAATACATCGACGGCAAAAAGTGATTTTTAGAATCACCGGGCCATTTTGGAATGGCACCAAACGAGGCAACAGGGTTAGGATGACATCGAAACAGGGTTGAATCGTGGACCTTCAACAGGGTTTGCAGAACGAACCGGCTCTGTTGAACCCGATTCATGAGCCTGAATGTCCATCACCTCGAGTTGTTTTACTTTGTCGCCAAATACGAAGGCATTACCGAGGCGGTTCGTAAAATGCCATACGGCATCCAGCAGCCGGCAGTATCAGGTCAGATTCTGCAGCTGGAGAAGAGTCTCGGCGTGAAGCTCTTTCATCGTCGTCCCTTTGCCCTCACCCCGGCAGGTGAGGATCTCTACGACTTCGTGTATCCATTCTTTTCTCGGCTGGACCAGGTGGCCGAACGTTTGTCCGGTGAAGAAAGCCAACACCTTCGACTGGCCGCGTCAGGCACCGTCCTGCGACACCACTTGCCGTCCGTTTTACAGGCAGTGAAAGCAAATTTCCCCGGGCTGCGGGTCACCCTTCGCGAAGTGAACTCCACCGATATGGAACCAGCCCTTCAAAAACAGGAAGCCGATGTTGCCATTACTATCCTGCATCGCAAAACTGCTCCGGGTATCAAGACCACAAAAATCCTCGAGCTCCCCCAGATCTTAATCGTCCCTAAAGACGCTCGCGTCACGAAAATCAAAGACGTCTTTGACTCTGCCATGGGCGGCATCATCAACCAGCCACTGATCACTCTTCCCCCCAACGAAAGGTTGTCACAGCTTTTTCAAGATGGCCTGGCCAAACGAAATCTGGCATGGGAGACATCGATGGAAGTGTCCGAGGTTGGGTTGATTCAACGTTACGTTGCGACCGGTTTTGGCTATGGAGTGACATTGAAGATTCCGGGAATCGTTTTGAGCGACGCGGTCCGGGCCATCCCGTTGCCGCCAAATGACTTTGCCCCGGTTGTGATTGGAATTCTGCACACCGGAAATCTAAAATCCGTGGCAGAGGACTTTGTTAAGGTGGCCAAAAAACAAGCGAGCGAACTGGCCAACCAGTAGATCAGGCGGTCGACTTCCGTATCCCCTGGATCACAATTTGAATGCCGGTGAGCCCCCGGAATTCATTGCGGTCGATCGTAAACGCCACATCCCAGGGCGGTTTCGGTAAATCGATGTGAGCAGAGTTGAAATACATCGCTTCACGGTGGGTATCCCCCTGCACAAGACGGAACTTCTGATGCCGCTCTTTGATAACACGCGGCTCGATCGCCAGATCCACACCTTTGCAGATAAAGACCGGCTGAGGGTTGTTTGACCCGAACGGACGAAGCATTTCGTAGCTTTCGAGCAGCTCGATCGTCAATTCAGACAGCGTTGTCTGGGCATCCACCCGAAGCTTAGGCACCAACATATCTGCCGTCGCCGTGTCAGCGATATGTGCGGCAAAGGCTTTTGTGAAAGTCTCCAGCATTTCATATTTCAGACTCACCCCGGCAGCCATGTCGTGACCACCTCCGGCCAGAATGAGATCACGACAGGAATCAAGCGCCTCCACCAGGGAAACGCCTTCCACACTGCGACCACTTCCCTTACCCACATCATCTTCATCAAACGCGACGACAAAAGTCGGACGATGATAGTTCTTTGAAATCCGCGACGCCACGATCCCAACCACGCCGGGGTGCCAACCGCGTTTACCGACAACAATCCCCGTTGTCCGCATCGAGGAATCCATCGCTTCCAACATCGCTTCAGCCTCCTCCCGGGTTTTGTGCTCCAGCTCCTGGCGCTCACGATTTCGCGCATCCAGTTCCCGGGCAAGGAACTCTGCTTCCTCCATTCCCTGCGACAAAATAAGATCCAGCGAAGCCATTGCCGTATCCAGGCGACCAGCGGCATTGAGCCTCGGCCCCAGTTTAAATCCAACATCACCGGATCTTGCCGGCGATCCCACTGACGCCACATTCTTCAGAGCCTGCACCCCGGGATGAATCGTTCGATCGAGTTGCTGGAGCCCCCGGCGTACAAAAATCCGGTTCTCGTCAACCAGCGGCACGATATCCGCCACAGTACCCAGCGCCACGAGGTCGAGATAGTCACGCAGATCAAACCCCGGAACCGGTGAAGTCTTCAGGAGTGCATGTGCCGTTTTGAAAACAACCCCTGCCGTGCAGAGATAGTGATAATCGTCGCCAAGCTTGGGATTCACCACCGATACACAATCCGCCACCCCTTCAGATGAAGGCTCATGGTGATCCAAAACGATCAAATCGACACCGCGCTCACGCAATAAAATTGCCTCATCCCGGGAATTGGTTCCACAGTCAGCCGCAATTAAAAGGGTTGGGTGCACATCCTCGATGGCCCGTTCAATCCCATCCTTTGAAAGCCCGTACCCTTCTTCAAGCCGGGCCGGCAGAAACCGGGTTGGCGAAAGCCCGTATTGAGTCAGCGTGTGATAGAGAAGAGCAATCGAAGTGACCCCGTCCACATCGTAGTCGCCGTAAAGCGCGATCTTTTCCTTCCGCTGGACCGCCAGCAAAATGCGATCAACAGCCGCCTGCATTCCTGGCATCAGAAAAGGATCAGAAAGATCCTGCAATCTCGGGTAGAGAAACTGCGAGAGCGATTCTTTGTTGTCGAATCCTCGCTGGATCGCGAGAGACACAACTGTTTTGGCCAATCCAAATTCTGCCGCAAGCGTTTCTACTAACGCTTTAGGAGGCTTCTTTGCAATGACCCACTTTGTCCGGGGGGGCATGCGGCCACCTTAGACACAAGACCGGGATTTTCCGAAGTATTTCTTAAACTTCGGGGCAGGACTTTAGATCAAACCTGCTTTCGACAGCGTCTTGTAAGCACCGTTCTTGTCGATCGTTTTGAGACCGCGAGCACTCACCTTTACGCTGACGTATTTTCCGAGCTCAGGAACCCAGACACGCTTCTGACGAAGATTCGGCTTGAACTGACGCTTCACAGTTTTTGTGACGTGACGTCCAATACCGCCCTTTTTCTTGGCTTTACCGCTACGGTGGATCCGGCGGCCGGAAGTCACTTTCGCGCCTGTGATTTTACAAAGTCGTGCCATGGTTCTAAACCGGTTGAGAAATAAAATAGTTTCGTGGTCTCCTGCGGTCACCTTTGCGGCGCAGGACGGGGAATTTCGGCGGAAATCCCGATTCGTCAAGGACGAAGCCCGGGAATTTACATCAAGCGATCAATTGCCGCCAAATCAAGCGTCGGATCAAAGCTTTCAAGGGTCTCCCGCTGCTTTTCAGTAATCTCTGCGGCCCCTTTTTTGCTGTACCGCAGCATTTCCAGCATCTGTTCCTCTGTAAAAGTCGCCTCTTCCCCGCTTCCCTGCATCTCAATGAGGTTCAAATCATCTGTCATCACGAAATTGAAATCAACGGTCGCCGCAGCGTCCTCATGATAGTTCAGGTCGAGAACACACTCGTCTTCAAAGACTCCCGCACTGATGGCCGCCGCCATTTGTTTCAGCGGAGACGCTTTCAGCTTCTTGGCCACAATGAGTCGCTGGAATGCCATCTCCACCGCGACACATGCGCCTGTGATAGAAGCTGTGCGAGTGCCTCCATCAGCCCGCAGCACATCGCAGTCCACCCACAATGTCCGTGACCCCAGGGCTTTCAAATCCACCACGGCACGAATTGAACGCCCGATAAGTCGCTGAATTTCAGAACTCCGCCCATCCAGCTTTCCCCGACTGATGTCGCGGGATTTCCGGCTCAGCGTGGAATACGGAAGCATATTATACTCAGCGGTAAGCCATCCTCCTTCAACGCCCTGATACTTCATCCATCCGGGAACACCGTCCTCAATCATGGCCGAGCAGATCACCTGCGTGTCCCCAAAGCTCACCAGAACACTCCCGTGAGCGTGTTTGGCAATATCCGCCTGAAAAGTGAGCGGCCGCATTTCATCCGGCTGGCGATGGTCAATTCTTGTCATGGTCGGGAAGTTCGGGGCATTGATGAATCTTGCAAATGATGTGTCGAAATTGATAGATCACTTGCGCCACCCTTCAAATCCACGACCGTAGCCGCCCCCAAAATATGCGTCGCCAGCTAGAGAAGTTCGAACAGTTCGCGGTGGATGTCATTCTGGATCGCCGGAATGGTTTCCGGGCTGGATGCATGCGGGCTTTTCTCAGCTCGCTTTCCAGGATCTACCGGGGCGTGGTGGACCTGCGACTCTACCTGTATCGAAACCGCATTATCCGGGAACGAAACCTCGGCTGCCTCGTTGTTTCCATCGGAAACCTGACCGTCGGCGGAACGGGGAAAACTCCCGTGGTGGAAAAATTCGCCCGGGCACTCAAAGACGGCGGCCGTCGTCCCGTCATTCTCAGCCGCGGTTACAAATCCCGAAAAGCCCCGTTGATGAAACGGATCATCGGTAAAATTCAGGGCAAAAACGAGATTAACCCGCCCCGGGTCGTCAGTGACGGTGTCTCTCTGCTTCTGGATTCGAAAACCGCCGGGGACGAGCCATACATGTTGGCTGCAAATTTGAAAGATGTCCCCGTCGTGGTTGATAAAGACCGGGTGAAAAGCGGGAAACACGCCATCTCCGAGCTGAACGCCGACACACTCCTGCTTGATGATGGGCTCCAGTATCTGAGACTTCGTCACCGGCTCGACATCGTTCTGGTTGACCGCTGGCAGCCCTTTGGCACCGGCAAGATGCTCCCCAGAGGAACCCTGCGTGAACCCCCCAAAAATCTGAAGCGCGCTTCCTACATCTTCATCACCAAGTGCAACGAACAGCCCAACGAAGAACTTAAAAAAGAGATTCGCGGCTACAATCGGACGGCTGAAATTATCGAATGCGAACACCGCCCCAAGCATCTTGAGAACATCGAGACGCGGGAAATCATCACCCTCGATGAAATGCAGGGCAAACGAGTGGGAACTGTCAGCGCCATCGCCGTGCCGGAGAGCTTCGAAGAAGGAGTCGAAAAACTGGGCGCAAAAATTGAGACCACCTGCCGGTTTATGGATCACCACCGGTTCACCGAGCAGGAGATCATTTCGTTCATCAATGACTGCGTCGAAAAGCGGGTCGATATGATCATCACCACTGAGAAAGATTCGGTGCGCTTCCCCCGTCTTGCCCGCATGGATGTGCCCATCTATTTCCTCCGGGTGGAAATCGGTATCTTAAGCAACGAGGAAAGCTTCGAGGATTGCATCGTCCGGATTTGCCAACCGCGCCCCATCGTTCCAGCACGCCGCTTCTTCTGAGCAGATCGCTCCCCTCCCCGTTGTGCCGGCGGCTGGCCTTTATTGAAAATGCGGGATCCGCAACCATCGGGCCCGTTTTCGATCAAACAGGGTCTGTTCGACAAACCAACCCTGTTGACTCGTTACGCTCCCCTGAAATGGGCAAAACGGGCCTTTCACTGGGAAATGGTTGCCTTCGCGGTGCGATTCCGAAAAACGCCCGGAACCCCCGCCCTGCTTGGCTTTCCAATTTCGGGCATGACCAAATAAACGTTTTTTCGGCGATACCGCATTTCAGGCATGAACAAACAAACGTTTGGTGACTCCCACCCAAAGTGAGGCATGACCAAACAACGCTTAAGAGACTGATGCCTCAGTTGAGGGGTGACCAAACAAACGTTTTTTTGGTCGTGCTCCAACTCAGGCATGAGCAAATAAACGTTCAATGGTTGATGCCTCATTCCAGTCATGAGCATCTAAACGTTTATTTGCTCATGCCCGGATTCCGTCATGGCGAAAAGTGCGTTTTTTTGCTCATACCTCAATTGAGGCACGCCTGATGAAAACATTGGGTGGAAACTTCCATTTTCGGCATCACCAACCACGCCGAAAAAGTGCCGGACCTCCAAAATGTCATCCACCGGCGAGTCCCGTTTTTGAACAGAATCCGTATTCGGATCACTAAGATAGAAGGTCGTTTGGTCATTTTCGACAACCGGACACATCGTTGTGTGAAATGCCCAGCACGATCGTGTGAATCCTTGCAGGATCCAGTACATCATATGCCGGATCGATTGGCCTTTCTTCTGGAATTACCGCATTATTAACCGGTTGTTTATCCATCGTCTCATGAGCACTTTCTTTACCAACGCCTCTTCCCGTCGATCCTTTCTCCGTGTCGGAAGTTCCGTTCTTGCTGTTCCCTTTCTCGAAACATTTGCCTCTTCAAAAGTGGCCTCAGCAGCACCTCCAAAACGAGTGGTATTTCTGGGTGGCGGATTCGGATTCACCAAAGACACGTTTTACCCGGACAAGGCCGGCCGGTTTTCCGACATTGGGCTGACGGAAGGACTTTCCCCCCTAAAGAGACACCAGGATGACATCACGATGGTCGCCAATCTCTCCAACCACGGGGCGACCGATCCCCATGGCGGCAGTGTCTCCTACCTGACAGGTGCCAACGTAGCGGGAACTCCCGGGAAACGCTTTCACAACTCCATTTCGTGCGACCAGATTCTTGCGAACCACATCGGAAAAGACACCCGGTATTCGTCACTCACTCTTTCAGCCAGGGAAGTCGATGGGGGCCAGAATTCGGGGCATGGCGCAGGCCTCTCGCTGGCATGGGATGAATCAGGCAACCCTCTGCCGGGGATCAACCGCCCTCTCGATTTGTTCTACACGCTGTTTACCAACCCGAATGATTCCCGTGAAGCGCTTGATGCCCGATTGAAGAACAAGCAGAGCATTCTCGACCTCGTTCGAGTCAATGGAAGCGGGATGAAGCGGACGCTCAGCAAGGGCGATCAGGAAAAGCTGGACGAATATTTCACAGGGGTGCGTCAGGTTGAAAAAGGGCTCGAACGACAGGCTCAGTGGGCTGACGTTCCGAAACCGGAGGCTCCGTTTCAGGCACCGGCCGAGGGCTTAACCGGCGAAGAAGCCATTCACTTGATGTATGACATGATCATCATTGCGCTGCAGACGGATGCGACTCGAGTGGTCACCTATCGCCAACCGGTCTGCGACCTGCTCGCCGGCATGGGAGTGACATTGAAGGCGCATTCACTGAGCCACTACGGATTCTCCGAACCACGAATTCAAGCTTCCCGTGAGCGTGACAAGAAGTGCTCCGCACTGTTCGGGCATTTTCTGGATCGCCTCAAAGAAGCGAAAGATATCGACGGCAGCCGGTTGTACGACAACTGCATCGTCAGCTATGGAACCAATCTGCGTTCGGGACACGAATTGAAAAACCTTCCGGCGATTCTTTCAGGCGGCGGTGCCAAAGCCATCAAACACGGGCGGCACATCATTTTGCCGAAGGAAGACACTCCCCTCGCAAACTACTGGCTCACCTTGATGCAGCAGGCCGGGGTGCCACAGGATTCTTTCAGCCACAGCACGGGGATTGTTCCCGAGTTGCTAAGTTAAACTTCACCTTTGTTCTTATGGCGAAGTATTTTCCCCTTCTGTGGGTAGCCGGCGCGCTCGTTTCCCTGGTCGGCACTGCGCAGGAAGACAGCGCAAAAGTCGCGACGTCAGAATCGATGTCGCAGGCAAGGAAAGAGCTGGAGCCGTTTCTCAAGGAATACTGCATCCGGTGTCATGGACCTAAGCGCCAGAAAGGGCAGGTGCGCTTTGACACAGTCACCTGGGAAATCACCAACAACGACACGGCGCAGCGATGGCAGGATGTGCTGGATCAACTCAACGGCGGGGACATGCCACCGGAGGATGCCAAGTTGCCTTCGGACGAAGAGCTTGCCAACGCGCTCGACGTTCTCACCGGAGTTGTCAACGAAGCGCGCCACCGGCTCACTGATCATGGCGGGGAGATCAAAATGCGGCGACTCAATCAGAGGGAATACTCCGCAACGATCCGCGACCTCTTTGGTTTCGATGTCGCCCTCAACGACATTCCCGAAGACGGTGAAATCGCAAGTTTCGACACAGTGGGAGCGGAGCAGTATTTCAATTCCTCGCACTTTGAGAAGTATCTCGAGCTGGGGAAGAAGATCGCCATGGAATCCTTCCGCTTCAATCATTCGAAGCGGAAAGAACCCTCAAAACAACGGGTCCAGCCGGAGGAACGGGTCACGGAAAAAATGCGGGAGAAGGTGGCTGATCTCGATCGCAAGATGGCGATGAAGAAGGAGGGCAAAGACTGGAAAGAGATGGGATTTAAAGACGAGGGCGAGGCGGAGATCATTTTTCAACAATGGGACTCACGCGCTGAGCTGCCGCGGAACTACCTGAAGTATCCATTGATCGATCAGGGCGTTTACATTTCCGATGTGGCGAAGTGGGCCAGCAACTCGCGGCATGTCGATATCCGGGGTGAACATATTTTCCGGATTCATGGAGGCATCGTCGGAGAGCCCGAAGAGATCCGTAAAATGGTTCGGCTATGGGATCGCGATCGAATCCGCGGCACCATGAGAATGGCCGGCACCCCTGAGAAACCGGAGACCATCGAAATGCGCGTGAACCAGACCATGGGGAATTCTCACCTGTCGCTCAGTGTTCGGGAGAATGTCCCGCTTTATACGATCAACACCATGCGGGGCTACATCAGCAAGGTTGATGGGCCGGGGGATAACACCGAACCGCGGGCCGCGGTTTACATCGACTGGCTGGAGATCGAAGGCCCCTTCTATCCTGAACAGCGCCCCGGGATTGAAGACATTTTGTTTCCCGGCCAACCCACGGGCAGTAAGCCGATGAACTGGGAAATCTCAAACGTGAACAGCTTCATCGAGAAGTTTACCTTCGAAGCCTTTCGGAGAAAGATGCCCGACTCTGAATACATCGCCGGATTGCAGAAGCGATATCTCGATAGCATCGCAGCCGGTATCAATCCCCGCGATGCCATGGTCGAAGTGATGGGAATCATTCTTGCCTCGCCCGGATTTCTTTTCATCCAGGAAGAAGGCCCTGCCGAACCGGAAGGTCGCCGCACGCTCGATAACCGCGAGCTGGCCATACGCCTTTCGTATTTCATCTGGAGCAGCCCCCCGGATGAGGAACTCTACGCGGCGGACCTTTCTGATCCCGAAACTTACTCGAAGCAAATCGATCGCATGCTGGCCGATTCGAAAGCCACCCGCTTCCGTGACGGGTTCATCAGTCAGTGGGCCGAGTTTGATCGCTACGACGCCATCACCATCGATCACAGGGAATACCATTTGTTCAACGAAGGTGTGCAACAGGATGCCAAACAGGAAGTGAAAGAATTCTTCGGGGTGTTGATCGACGAAAATCTTCCGGTGCGCAATCTGATCGATTCGGATTTCATCACGGTAAACAATGCGCTCGCAGTGCACTACGGCATCGATGTGCCCAATTCCAAAACGCATGAATTTCAGAAGGTGACCCTGCCGCCCGATTCCCCGCGTGGCGGGCTCACAACGCAGGCGGCCTTTCTCACAACCGGCTCGAACGGCGAACGTTCCTCGCCGGTGATTCGCGGGGCGCTGGTGATGGAAAAGCTTCTCCATGACGAGCCGGCCCCTCCCCCGCCGAATGTTCCGGAACTGAGCTCGGCATCGAAAGAACCGAAGTCCAATCGGGAAATGGTTGAGCTTCACCAACAGCAGGCGGTGTGTGCGTCCTGCCACAAGAAGATGGACGTCATCGGTTTCGGTCTGGAAAACTTCGATACCGTCGGGCGCTGGCGCGAAACCGAAAAGGTGGGCCGCAAACAGGTTCCGATCGTGCCCGGCGGCACCTTGCCGGACGGCTCTGAATTTTCATCGGTTCAGGAATTGAAAACCGTCTTACTCAAAAACGAAGATCGTCTGGCTCATCAGATGGTGGAGTCCATGATGACCTACGCGCTCGGCAGGACGGTGGAGTTCTCTGATTCCGACGACGTCGAGGCTGTTCTCACAAAGGTCAAAGGCGACGGTTATCCCGTGCGCTCGATGATTCGCGAGATTGCATTGAGCCCACTCTTCAAGACGAAGTAAGTGAATTCAGCACATCGCACAGCCTTCGCAAAATTAGAACCCTCTGGCTGACGGGTGGGAAGCCGCAGTGCCGATTGGTTTTCTGAACCACCGCCGGCTTTCCCCTGTCTCCGGAGGAGCCACCGGGTCGACTCGCACGGTGGTGATTGCAGTTGAATTAAAACTGAGGCAGCCCTTAAGGTTCCCGCAATGATTCAGGGCGTCCGGTTCCTCTCCCCTGATACGATTGCAAGACCTCACGGGCCGAATTCATTTAACATGGCAGCCAGCTACCAGATGCCTCCCGCACTGCAACAAATCGAAGCCTTCTTAAACGGAGCAGCAGAGCGTTCCTCCGAATGGCCGACTGACCCCGGAACTTTTTCAGAATTCATCATTGAGTTGCTGCAAGTTTGGTTCAAGGAAACACCCGCAGGTGAATCCTACCTGTGTGCTTCATTTATTCCCAAATGCGCCGAATACCTGCTGACTCACACGGATGGAGAGCGTGATGCCCCCATGATTCTGGGGAGTCGCTTTGTCGGGGATCCAAAAAACAGCGTGGCCTTGATCGCCCGGGCTGCAGGATGCTTCGATTGGGTCTCCGTGATGGCAGCCAAAATCGCCGTCAAACCCGATCAACACATCTATGACATCGGCGCTAACATCGGAACAGAGACGATTCCATTCGCAAAATTGGTTCCGGACGGCCGGGTGACTGCGGTCGAACCCGAGCCGAGAAATGCAGCGTGGCTTGAACGAAACCTTGGCCTCAACAATCTGACGAATGTGACGTCTCTCTGCGCCGCCGCCTCGGATCACCCGGAGAAACTGCAACCACAGGGATATGTTCCCTACAACACCGGCATCGTCCATGTGACTCAATCGGAAACGGAAGGCACACAGGCCGTCACGCTTGATCAAATCTATGAGCAAAACGACAGGGCTCCGGTTTCATACGTGCATATCGATGTCGAAGGCTTTGAAACCAAGGTACTGAGAGGGGCGGAGAAATTAATCACAGATTGCAGCCCGCTGATTTACATAGAAGCTCAGCAGATGTGGCTGAGCCGTGCCGGAACGTCTGTCCAGGAACTGTATCAAACCTTTCAGGATCACCGATACCGTGTCTACCGGGTGAGTCGCGGTGATGGCACTCTGCCGGAACTGGCGGAAGAAAATCTCGACTCTGTTGAGGATGAGAACTGGCTGGCTATCCCCCAAAACGACACGGGGGCTTCCCGGATTCTGGAATTCGCCGAAACTTTCCGCGAGCTCAATTGGAATCCTGATGCATTCAACGAATATTTCAGCTTCCCGGGCTAGAGCGAGTCTGAATGGGGTTTCACCTCACTCCCGCCATAAACCGGGATGAGGTTTCCCGATTGAAGTTCAACCCACTGACCGAGTGGCTCGGTCTTGTACTGGCATGAAACCCGGGTAAAAAGGGCGAATGCCTCTTCAAAATTCCATCGATGCAACCCTTCAATCGATGAGGCGTGCTGATTGATGTAATCGGAGAGGGTGCACCCCGTGAGGCTCCAGACGTCGATGCTCCGGTCTCCCCTGGCCATCGATTCTGATACGGCTTCAAATCCTTTGAGCAGGATGTTCCAAATGTGGGGGTTCTTCGCTTCGGTTGCCACGAGGCGATTCATGAGAATTGCCGGGTTCTCAGAAGACTCGGCGACGATAAGGGCACCTGCCGCATGATCTGATATGAATTTTTCGGCACTGTAGTCGTATCTCGGTACGCATGAAGCATCGAGATAGAGCCCCCCGAATTCATAGAGCACCAGGATCCTGGCCAGATCGCTTTTCATCGCAGGAATATTAATCCGTTCGAAAACCCTTAGAAGGTCGGGGTGGGATTTCAGAATTGCTCCGATGGATTCCCGATTCCAAAGCCGGTGTTCCCATGGGTGGGAGAGCTTTGCGGTCTCCTCAATCACGGCGGCGACGTCAGCCGGGGGATCGTCCGTTTCGGACAAATTGCACCAATATTGATGGATTAATCGGGGGATCATTTGAAGTTAAAGGGACCGTTCGGTTTTGTTCCCGATGAGAGTTCAGACGCCGGGTATGAAACTGCAAACGTTCAGTCTAAGATTGCGATCATGTCAAACGCTATGCCTTCGAGCACATCTGACAGTTCCTCCTCGAAACTCACCCCTGAAGAAGAGGCTATTCTGCATGCTCAGGATCCTGAACCTATTTTTTCCTACATCCATGATCACCGTCTCTGGGGCGGCAATGAGTCAGTATCCGGCCGGGATCCGATCTCAAGCAAACCGGTAAGCTTATTGCTGAATTTCCAGATCTGTTGAAACGCCACCAAATCAACTCAGTTCTGGATGTTCCCTGTGGGGATTTTAACTGGATGGGGAGGGCGCTTCCTGAGGACATCGAGTACATCGGGGGAGACATTGTCGAAGCTCTCATTGATTCGAACCGCTCAATGGAACGGCCCGGGATTCGTTTCGAGAAGATTGACTTACTTAACAGTCCGCTGCCCGAATGCGATGTCCTGATCTGCAGGGACTGTTTGGTCCACTTGTCTTATGATCACATCGAACAGGCATTAAACCGCATCACCGGGAGCGGAATCCGGTTACTCCTTGCCACCAGTTTTTGCGACCAACCGGACAATCAGGACATTCTGACCGGGTTGTGGCGGCCGCTTAACCTTGAAGCCGCCCCTTTTTCTTTTCCCACTCCCATTGACCGAATCGTCGAAGACTGCAGCGAGGTGGATGGATCATTTCCCGACAAATACCTTGCGCTCTGTAAGGTGGAGGATATTCCCCGGTTCCCGGCCCGGTGACAATCAGCTTCTCATCTGTTTGATGGTGAGGTTGGGGCGGTTGTGCAGATGTTTTGAGATAACAGTTTTGTAACCGGCATCGAGTGTCTTCTGGCGCAGGCGGGCTTCTTCCGGCTCTGCTGGAACCCGGTAGATCGAAGTTGATTTACCCACCGTGAGGAACGGGCCTGACTGGGAATACCGAATCCAGAGGTCCCAGTCTTCAAGCGCTGTGAGCGTTTCATCAAACCCACCGTGACGGTGATACATTTCCTTTCTGAAAAGCACTGCTTGAATGGGGAAAAGGTTTTCTCTCCAGAGCAACGGATAGCTGAATGATTTGCGATGACGGTTTCGCAACCCGAACTCCCGATAGACGGGCGTCGCTGGGCAGGTGATGATGGTGGGCACCTCAATAGCAAAGGAAGCTGCCGCAGGGCAGTCCGGCCTGCTGCTTAGCTTGGAAATGAGAAGTTCAAGATGGCTGGCCAGAAGTAAGTCATCGTCGTCAAGGAAACCCACCAGCTCCCCGGTCGCAGCAACCAGGCCTGCGTTGCCAGTTGCTGAACGCCCGGATTTCGGGATGTCGAGAAATTGCAATTTGTGGAAATCCCCTTCGTATTCTTCGACGACTGACTTCATTGAATTGCCTCCATCCTGAACAACAATGACTTCGATAGCTCGCCATGTCTGGTGACTCACTGAACGCAGGGCTTCTCTGAGAAGCCCTTCTCTGCTTCCGTCTGTTCGGACAACGATGCTGACCAGCGGAGTCCACCCCTTGGGCAGCGGATCGAGTCTGACGCCGGCTCCCAGGCCGTGGAAACAAAAAGTTCTCTCCTTAAAACGACCGGAAGATTTCGTTTTCTTTTTCTTCTCCCAGGTACGCACCGGCTTCTTGATGGTGGAGACTTGCTGAATGACTTCAGGATCATTGAAAATCCGAAAGGCGCTGCGCCGCGAAGGATACCGGAATTTCCGGCGGGTGGCTGCGATCTTCAACGCGCTCCACGCCAGGTCTGTCCACTCCCTCCATTTTGTCTTCGAGGGTATATTGAAGTCCCGGGCAATCTCGATTCCTCGACGAATACTCGACCAGCCCCGACGCCGGTCGACATGGTTACCGAACCTCAGCCGGACGAGGAAATCGGCATAATGAAGGTGCCGATACTGCGGCCGGACATTCTTTTCCGGGTCACGGTTTGCTCCATGGATCACAACCGCATTGGGACAATATCGCAAGATCCATCCAGCAGACCGGAGCCGGAACGACAAGTCCACGTCCTCGCCGTAGAGGAACAGCACTTCATCAAATCCGTTGACGGATTCGAAGGCGGGTCTTTTCAACAACAGGCAGGCGGCGGAACACCAGTCGGCGGCCAGATTGACAGGGTCGTAGATCTTGGGATGCTCGAAGGGTTTCTGACGAAACTCCCAGGCAGCCACCTTGTCCGGTGCTTCCAGGGCTGTGGATACCGCTTCGATCAAGGTGTCCGGCTCATAGGTCAGATCAACATTACTGCACAGAAGCAGCCCGGATGTTCCTTTCTGAAAATTCCGGTTATGACCCGCGCCAAAGCCCAGATTTTTCCCACGTTCCATTTCGAATGTCGCGAAGCTGGCTCCCCAACGGTCTTTTGCCGCCTTCAAGGTGATCCAGGTATCTTCTGAAGGGGAGTGGTCACGAATCCGGAGGTGAATCCGATCCGTGGGATAGTATTGGGCGAGCAAACTTTCCAGAAACGGACTGACGTCCGCTTCGGCTTCGTAGGTAAGAACCGAGAGATCAATTTCAGGCCACCCGCCCTGTGGTTCAGGTGGAAGTTTCCGAACCGGCAATTGATTCCTTTCCAACGATTTGAGGGGGGCTTCAATCCTCCGGTTTGCCACATGCTGGAAGCGGTAAAAGTCATCCACCGGATAGCTTTCCGCCCGGAGTTGAGTGACATAATAGGCCTCTGCAAAATGATCTTTTCCTTCCAAAAGCAACCCGCGATAGGAGTTCAACCCCATGGCAACTTTTGAGTAGTCGTGAACCTTGAGCTGACTCTTATGAATTTTGCAGGCCTTCTTCTTTGCGTCAGCAAACGGGCTGATATTGACGATCAGATTCGGTCGAATGGGACGATAGAATTCCCCGAAGGCAATCAATTGAGGAACCTTTGAACTGACTGCCGCCAACGACACGATCCGAGCTGTCGCTGTATGGTCCCGGTGCCAATCATCCGGTGAAGAAGTATAGACTACTTCAGGCCGGGTGGATTCAAACCACTTCACCAATCTGCGAATTGCATCGCTTTCGCAGGATCTCACGTTTCCGTCAGGGTAACCCAGAAAAGAGAATTCCCGCACGCCCAGGAATGCAGCCGCTTTCCCGGCCTCCGCCTTTCGGATTTCGGAGTCACCTCCCCCTTCGCCGTCCGTCATCCAGACAATACTGACTTCAGCCCCTTCCTGCCGGTGTTTGAGAATGACCCCGCCAAAAAGCAGTGATTCGTCATCCGGGTGGGGCGCGACGATACAGATCCGTCGAGCCTTCAGTGAGGATGCCCTGATTGGCCAGGGGGCATCGGGAAGAGATTCAGGATTGCTTCCGGTCGTAAGTGTATCGCCCACTTGTCTGCCGGACTCCACATGCCTTACTTTCAATAGGGAAAACCCACCCTCAAGTATTTCATCCGGAACGGTGATTCTGAATGATCTGAATCCACTTGATGAATCGGGAGTCAGATTCCCCGTCCTGACATCCTCTCCATCACATTGCAAAACAACTGTCCCGCTTTCTCCCTTTTTCAGTCTGACTTTACCTTCGATCAGATTGTTCGCCGTGAAGCGAACTCCTTCATCCTCGTTGTTTTCCGGTTCTACTGTCATGAAAGTTGAAGGGGCAGTTTCTGTTACACGAGGTCGGTGTCACCGGCGGTCAGTCGCATCTTTTCGTTGAAAGTCATTGCGGGATCCAAAGGCTCAAAAACTACAAAACTGACCCGGGGGCCATCGGTCCAGAGTGTCTGGTTCCAGTGTCGTTTTTCAAGCCATGATTCCACAGTTGGATCACCGTCCAACCAGATCTCCATTACCCGCTCTGTTTCGGCGCACAATCGTAATTTCGCTTCTCTCCAGAGTGCATCCAGAACCGATTCATCCCTGCCATTCCACTCCAAATCCACCCATAAGACCCTGTCTTCTCTCTCCAGAAACACACCCCAGGCTTCAATATCCCTTCGTCCAAAAATCGATGAACGTCTGACGACTAGAATCTTATAATTGATCCCGGGGCGTTTTGTATAGCGGTCGCGCAGCCACTTATCATCACGAACAGCGGAAAAGTGATGTCTGGACTTCGCGGTCTCCCACAACCGGTCTATTTCCCCGTTTTTGTATTTTTCCCCGACCTTCCAACCGGATATTTTCTCAGAGATTCGGGCGGCCTCGGGATCATCCTTCCAGATACGAAGCGGCCTGCCGTTTACGCAGACACCTGTGACGTTAATCAATCTTTCAGCCCGGACGCCGGGAAAACCAAACTGAAGAGGCATCCTGCCTGATTCACCAAAGCGCTGGTGAAATTCTTTCTGCAATTTCAGGAAAATCCGGTGTCGCACCACAGCAGATTCCCGGCTGGAAAAGATGTCAACGATGTGGCCGGCATCGATTGGTTCGCCGTGGTGCACGATCCGGATTTTCAAAGCGGCATAATGAGCCACGATGTTCTCTTCCCCGTCGACCGCCACCAGAATCTCGCTTCGGGAACCGTGCTCTCCGAACTTCCAGTTCCATTCCCGGAGTGACCGGGTTTGTCCGAAAACCCGATTGAATTCATTGTTGATCGCCAACACATCCCCGGGCTCAATGGTGCGGATAACCGGGAGGTCTGATGGAGAGGACTTCATTCTCCGCTATCTCCGGTTAAGGACTTCAACGCTGCTTCGAGCCGGCGTCCGACAGACTCTTTGCCAAACCGGGATCGGGAAATACGAATCAACTTCTTTCTGGTGCGCCGCCATCGCCCGGGGTCGCTCAGCAAATCAGCCGCAGCTCCCGCCATTGCCGAGACGTTCCCAACCGGCACCTGATCTCTATCGGGAATTCCTGCAAGGCGAAGAGAGGGCAACCGGTTTCCAACCACAGGAACTCCGGCGCTGGCAGCTTCGAGCATGGGCAGGCCGAAACCTTCTCCCGGGCGGGAACCAAACAACAACAGGTCACACTTGCGCAACTCAGCAGCCACCGACTCAGGTGAAATTCCATGAAAAAAGAAGTCCGGCTGATGAAGCGCCTTCTCATCGGGCGACAACGGCAACGACGAAAACCTCACCGTTCGAATTTGCCACCCTCCCGAACGCAACAACTCGACCGATTCGATGCATTGCCGAACCCCTTTCACAGGAGCTTCGAAAATTCCAGGGATGGCGACTACCGGTATTCGTGCCGGTTTCCACCGAAAGCCGGCCTGAAAAGCCTCATCGATGGGAGGGGGAACAAACGCCCAGGTCTTACCAAACTTTTCTTCAAGACGTTTTCCCAACGCAGGATTCACCGTCAACACCGGAAAAGGCAGCCGGTAAACACTGTCGATGTTCTCCTTTTGTTCGATCAGGTGTTCAAGGTCTCCTTCAAATCCCTGGCAAAAGTGTATCGTGTGCTGAGCTTTGAGCGATTGCGCCTTTTCCAGGGTGGTGAAGTAGGTGCCGATCGCAACATCAAATCGCCGTTCTGAAACCTCTTCAAGGTTGGTGTCACGGTAGGTTCCCTTAAAAATCCGTTGTGTCCATTCAGGACGAGATCCGACTGCCATTACTTCCACGTCATGCCCCGTCAGTCGAGCTGCTTCCGCGAGTTGAAACACGACTTTGACACCGCCTCCAAGCACAGGACGATCCAGCAAAAAACAGATCTTCATGAAGTTTCTTCAACCGTTCGGGGCTGAGACCGGCAAATCGCAAAAGTGCAGTGTCGGCAAATGAAATCATCAGCGGCGTCTTCCAATCCATAGGCCTGACGTCGCATCGCCGCAGCCTTGTCACCACTCAGAATTGAATTCAACGAAGCATTGTGAAGGTCTCCTATCACATAATTGCTTCCATAGTCCTGACAGCAAAGAATGCACTCACCTGCAGGGTTGATGTGTACGTGTTCAATTGGACGTGACCCCAGATTTTCACACCCCCCTAGAGAAGCAATCGGCTCAGCCGGTCGATCTCCATCGTCCATCCATCCCGCCCGGTTCATGATGGGAAATTTTTTCACATTGAAACAGGTTTCACCGTAACGCTCTGAAATTGCGGTGAACTGACGGTCGTGCTCGTCATCTTCACTGCCCAGCACGGCGATATCCATCTGCTCGGCGAGTTGCAGCGATGAGACGTAATCCAAATTCCGCAGGACTTTGTCCAGGTGATCCCGCCCCCTGTCCCGCTTGTAGTTATCGCGGTCGATCGTAGATAGATTCACACTGAGGAAACGAATTCCACCCAGGTCCATCACAGCGTCTGCAACCTCTGGACTGAGTCCGGTTCCATTTGTATTCACCGCAGGCTTCAATCCATGGCGTATCAACATCGTGACCTGCTCGACAAACCGGGGGTCAGCAGTGGGTTCGTTGTAGTTGATCATGAAAACCCCTTCAAGCGTATCCCGATACTCTGCCAATTGCCGGACAATGCTTTCGTAGAAATCCATCTCCATCCTGTCAGCATCCCGGCGGTCTGTTGATACCGGGCAGAAAAAACAGGATTGGTTGCACACTGTACTGGCCTCCAGAGTCGCAACACGCAATCGGAAGCGTCTGGCCAGTTCGCGACCTTCATCTTCAACCAGCCAACCGTCTCTCCTAAACAATTGGATTTGATGAACTGGCATTTCATCAATTGCCTTGTGACCGTCTGCCAGCGATTTGACCTGTTCCGCCAGAACATTTCCATCAGACAAAGTTTGGCCCGTAAAAGGATTATAAACGTCTCCTCCTCTGCGATGCAAAAAAGGTTCAACGATCAGTTGTCCTGACGGATTTGAAAAGTGTTGTGTATCCTCTGACATTCGATCCGCAATCAGGTCTTCCCAAGCAGTAAGACGACCTCATTTTTGGTCAAGTGTCCAAATTGATGTTTATCCCTTTATCAAACCGCCCTGTTATACCACGGGCCATAACAAAACAGATGGAAGAAAGAAGGACGGGCTTCCAACAGATATTCAAGAAAGCTCACTCTCAGCGATCAGACTCTTCCGGCACAGCAACGCGTATTGGCCGTCGCGGGCGATCAGTTCATCGTGGGTGCCCTCTTCGATGACCTTTCCGTGATCCATCACATAGATCCGGTCGGCGTTTCGAACGGTAGAGAGCCGGTGGGCAATGACAAAGCTGGTACGGTTGGCCATCAAATTCTCAAGCGCATCCTGAATCAGCTTTTCCGTTTCAGTATCGACACTGGCGGTCGCTTCATCCAGCAACAGGAGAGGAGGATTTTTCAAGATGACCCGGGAGATAGCGATCCGTTGTTTCTCCCCGACTGAAAGCTTCACTCCGCGCTCGCCCACATTGGTGTCCAGTTCTTTGGAAAACTCGCGGACAAAGTTCTCGGCATTGGCCGCTCGCAGGGCGGCCCACATTTCATCATCGGTGGCATCAGGTTTGGCGAGCTCAAGGTTTTCACGAACCGTTCCGTTAAACAGAAAACTCTCCTGAGTGACGTATCCCATCGAGCCACGCAGTGATGATTTCTTGAGGTCCCGGATTTCAACGCCGTCGACAGAGACCTTGCCGCTCTCATATTCGTAGAATCGGGTCAGAAGATTAATGATGGTGGATTTCCCGGCACCGGTCTGCCCCACCAATGCAATCGTCTGGCCGGGGTCGGCTTCAATGTCCACCCCCAGAAGGGTGGGGCTCTCTTCATCGCCGTAGCTGAACTTCACATCTTCGAAAACCACCCTGCCCTTGACCGGCTGCGGCAGCAGTTTCCCTTCGTCGAGATCCGGTTCTTCTTCTGCATCGATAATCTCAAAGACCCGTTCACCGGCCGCGCGACCGCCCTGAACAATCTGATTCAATTGATTGAGGCGGGTGACCGGTTCGTAGAACAGGTTCAGCGTCACAAGGAATGCGGTGAGAATACCAATGCGCTCTTCAACGGTTCCGTCCGTGCTGGTGATCACCCAATAGCCCCCGAATCCAACGGCAAGGACATAGCCAATGTTTCGGAAGAACTCCATGCTGGGGTTGTAAGCGGCCCACGCTCTCATCAGATACAGTGTCGCATCTTGAACTGTGGCACTGGACTTGTTGAAGCGGGTCAGCTCCGCCTTTTCACGGGTGAACGCTTTGATTTGCTGAATCCCGTCCAGATTGTCATGGAGCAGTGAATTCATTGAACTGGTGGCACGCCTTACGCGGCGGTGTCGCTCCGGCGCTTTCCTTGTATAAAGAACCGCACCAGCGATCAGTAACGGGATCGGAATCATCGAAATAGCTGCGAGACCGGGGTTTTTAAAAAACAGGAAGCATCCCACCACCAGGATCTGAAGTGTGGCTACGACGCCCTGTTCGATGCCGTCGATTAAGACCCGTTCCATATTGGTCACGTCTTCAGTGACACGGGTCATAACATCACCCGTCCGTTTGTTGTCGAACCAACGCATCGGGAGCCGTTGAATTTTTGCGTATAGGTCTGATCGGATATCGTAAATGACCTTTTGCTCGAAGGTGTTGTTCAGGATAATGCGCAAAGCATTGAACAGGTTGGTGGCAAGGAACGCCCCGGCCATGATGAACACCGCTATCCAGAGCTCGCGTGTCTTTCCATTGGGAATATAATCACCCGTCACCTTTCCAACCTGATCAGGGAAGACAATAACCAGAACGGTCATCAGAATTGCACACGTCAGTTGAGCAATTGCGAGGGATGGGTAGCGGCGCAGATAAACAAAAATCCTGAGGACAGTCTTCATAAAATGGGAGAGGACGAACGGAGACGCTGTTCGGGCGGTTGGAAATAGAAATTTTCCAGAATTGGTGCAAATTACCGGACGATTCACTCCAAGAAACCTTCCAACGGTCCGTCTTATTGGAGTTCTGCATCATGGCTCGTAAACGTGGACGCTCGATTTTCTTTTGGCTGATCAAACTGCCCTTCTTCGCAGTCTGTTTGTTCGTGGTCGGTTGTAATCTGTGGGTCATTCTCTCAACGTTTTCCCGGGTGTCGGATACGGTGGAGTCCATTGATAAAAAGCCGGTTGGGTTGGTGCTGGGAACGTCTAAAAAAGTCGCCCCGGAGGTGGGCAACCCGCATTTTGACAATCGTATCGCCGCTGCGGCGGAGCTTTACCTGGCCGGAAAGGTTGATCGACTGATTGTCAGCGGACACCGGGATTCTAAATACTACGATGAACCGCGGGATATGATCGCTCGGCTTCGGGATACCTACCAGATTCCGGAATCAGCGATCACTCCGGACATCGAAGGGCACCGGACGCTGGATTCTGTGTTGCGCGCAAAATCGGTGTATCACTGCGACCAAATCACAATCATCTCGGATGATTTCCATGTGAACCGGGCGCTTTTCATCGCTGACCGGGTCGGGCTGAACGCTGTGGCTCTGGAGAGCAAACACGTCAGCTTCGAAGAGTCCACCAAGACCCGGGTGCGTGAATACTTCGCCCGGGTCAAAGCGATCCTCGACCTCTACATTATTGGAACGGAATCTGTCGACACCGGGTTGGCAGCGGGAGAATCACGGTGATTACGCCGCTTTCTCACCCATCCCGAAAACATCACGGGCATCGCTCACCACACCGGTCACTGCGGCTGCAGCGACCATGACGGGTGACATCAGAACCGTCCGGCCAACCGGGCTTCCCTGACGACCTTTGAAATTCCGGTTACTGGAACTCGCGCAAAGCTGATCTCCCTCGAGTTTATCGGGGTTCATCGCCAAACACATTGAGCATCCCGCTTCACGCCATTCAAACCCTGCATCACGGAAAATCTGGGAGATCCCTTCCTGTTCACAGAGGTGATTCACGATTTCAGAACCGGGAACAGCGATAGCTTTCACGCCGGGAGCGACTTTATGACCTTTGAGGAACTTGGCAGCCTCACGAAAGTCAGAGAGACGACCGTTGGTGCAGCTTCCGATGAAACAAACATCAACTTTCGTCCCGGCGATGGGTGCACCAGCCGGCAACTTCATGTATTCAAGGGCTTCCTCGATTGAAATACGCTTGTCTTCGTCGGACTCATTGGCTGGATCCGGAATGTTTTCATTCACAAAGATACCGTGGTCAGGAGAAATCCCCCAGGTCACTGACGGCGCAATATCTGCCGCATTGATGTTCACAACATCATCGTAATTACAACCTTCGTCAGAGGCGACCGCAGTCCACTCTTCGACCGCTTTATCCCAATCGCCGTCTTTCGGTGAGTAGTTACGACCCTTGAGGTATTCAAAGGTGGTTTCGTCCGGATTCACATACCCGCAGCGGGCTCCGCCCTCGATCGACATATTACAAACAGTCATGCGCTCCTCCATGGAGAAATTATCGAAAATCGAACCGCCATACTCATAGGCATAACCGATACCACCCTTTGCACCGAGCAGCTTGATGATGTGAAGTGCGACATCTTTTGCGTAAACACCGGGAGGAAGTTCTCCGTCAACGTTGATGCGGCGAACCTTCAGCTTGCTCATCGCCATGGTCTGAGTGGCCAACACATCGCGGATCTGTGTGGTGCCGATTCCAAACGCGATGGCACCAAATGCACCGTGCGTCGCGGTGTGTGAATCACCACAGGCAATCGTGGTCCCCGGCTGGGTGATTCCCTGTTCCGGTCCCACCACGTGAACCACACCCTGATTACCGCTACCAATATCGAAGAAAGTCACGCCGAACTCTTTACAGTTCTCGCGAAGTGCATTGATCATTTCCTGAGCCAATGGATCAGCGAAGGGTTCCACATGGGCGGTTGTGGGAACAATGTGATCCACGGTTGCGAAAGTCCGGTTCGGATATTTCACGGTGAGATTCAGGTCGCGAAGCATTCCGAAAGCCTGAGGACTGGTCACCTCGTGAATGAGGTGAGTTCCAATGAGAAGTTGGGTCTGACCGTTGGACAATTGACGCACGGAGTGGGAATCCCACACTTTTTCAAACAGGCTTCGAGGCTGGCTCATGGACTAGTATTGGTAGGTAATTTCGTTTGGTTTCGAAAAACAAACCCGCTGAGAAGCGGGGGGGGCGGAATCTAGCACAGCCCCTGAAAGGACGGTAACAGAAAGTTTGCTTTCATTTCCCCGCTGCCGCATTGCAAATTGCCTGTATCTGTGGCATGTACACGCCATCAGTCAGAACTGGCTGATCAAACCAAAGATCTAACAAACAAAAAATTATTATGAAACTCCTTAAATTTTTCGGACAAATGAGTGCAGTAGCAATGGCTGTAGCATCACTCACCCTGGTAAGCTGCGAGAAAGCTGAAGAAGGCGGCGAAGAAGTAAAAGAAGCGGTTACTGAAGCTGCGGGCGACGCAAAAGAAGCAACTGCTGACGCAGCTAAGAAAGCTGGCGATGCTGTGAAAGAAGAAGGCGAGAAGGCAAAAAAAGCAGTGACTGACGCTGCTGCTGCCGCTGGCGAAAAAGCCAAAGAAGCAGTCAACGAAGCTGCTACTAAAGTGAAAGAAGCTACTGAGTGAGCCTCACTTTAGCTTTAAGCTTTAAAAAGCTCCGCCCGGTCTTCCGGTCGGAGTTTTTTTGTGCCCAGGTGTCTGGAAAAATGGATTCACCATGACACCGCTTGTCCAATTCTTCATAAAATTGGGCCATGAGACTCTAGAATGGTTTCAAACCATCGTTCTTGGTATGATCTGCGAATAATCACGGTGATTCCCCTCAAAATGAATGCCCGCCTTTATTCACCAAAAGTCCCCACAGGTCATTTCATCATGAAAAATCTCATACTTCCCCTGGTCGCCTCGACAGGAGTGTTTGCCGCTGTAACAGCAGCTTTTGCCGCCCCCCCTTCCTGGGAGTCGCACCGGTTATCTTCAGAGTTCTATGCTGAAGGCGCTGATTCCGGCGACATCAATGGCGATGGCAAGACTGACCTGGTCTACGGTCCATTCTGGTTTGAAGGGCCGGATTTCAAAACATCTCATCGCTTTACCCCGGGAGACTCATTTGTAGCTGAGAAAGGATATTCCGATAATTTCTTCTGCTATGTCGTCGATGCCAACAAGGACGGGAAAGAGGATGTTCTGGTTTATGGGTTCCCGGGAAAAGAAGCACGCCTCTATGTGAACCCGGGAACAGATTCTGAAGCGAAAGAGAACTGGCCGATGCATGTGATCGCGCCGGAGATTAGTAATGAGTCGCCAGCTTTTATTGACATCGTGCCGGGAGGCCTGCCTGAGATCCTCTGCACTCATAAAACGTCCTATGGATTTTATCAGGCGGGTGATGACGCCACTCAACCATGGGAATGGCACGCGATATCACCGGCAAAAGAAGCGGGCGGGCGATTCGAGCATGGTCTCGGCGCGGGAGACGTTAACAACGACGGACGGTTGGATATTGTACAGCGGACTTTCTGGTATGAGCAACCCGCCGAGCTGGGTGGAATGTGGAAGAAACACCGCTGGACGATTGTGCAAATACCGGGAGGAGCTCAAATTCTGGTCGATGACGTGGATGGCGATGGCGACAGTGATATCATCTCATCCCTGAAAGCCCATGGTTACGGGCTCGCATGGTTTGAGCAATATGAACCCGGGAAATTTCAGCAACACCTGATCCTCGGGGAGACTTCACAGGACAACCCTTACGGGGTGTGCTTTTCACAAATTCATGCTCTTGCACTGGCGGACATGGATGGTGATGGTCGCAAGGATTTCGTAACCGGCAAACGTTACCTGGCCCATCAGGGAAAAGATCCCGGCGGATTGCAGGAGCCGGTTCTGTATTGGTTTCAGAACACCGTGACTGATGACGGCATTGAATTCGTCCCTCACCTGATTGATCGCGATTCCGGTGTCGGAGTAGAGGTAAAGGTGGTCGACCTGAACGCTGACGGAAAACCGGACGTCATCAGCGGGAACAAGAAAGGTCTGGCCATTCACCTGCAGAAAGCGGACGGGAAAGTTGCGGCAGCAGAACGTTGGAAGACACCCGGCGGCCGACCTCAGGATGGATACGGTTCAGGTTTATCACCGAAGGAAGCACTTGAGCGAATGAAAGTGCCCGAAGGGTTTTCGGTTGATCTCATCGCAGCCGAGCCGCAGATCACTCAACCCATCGCCATGTGTTTTGATGCTCGCGGGCGGATCTGGGCGATTGAAGGTCACACCTACCCGGTCCGCGCACCGGAAGGGAAAGGAAAGGACCGCATTGTCATATTTGAGGACACCACGGGTGATGGTGCATTTGATACGCGCAAAGTCTTCGCAGAAGGAATCAATCTGGCCAGTGGATTGGAAGTTGGATTTGGCGGTGTCTACGTCGGGGCCGCACCCAACCTGTTGTTTTACGCCGATGCGGATGGCAACGATCAAGCGGATGACGAGCCCGAAGTGCTGCTGGACGGCTGGGGATATCAGGACACCCACGAAACACTGAACGCTTTTACCTGGGGCCCTGATGGCTGGCTCTATGGTTGTCACGGAGTGTTTACCCATTCAGTCGTTGGAAAGCCGGGGACACCCGAAGCCGATCGCGTGAAGTTCAATGCCGGCCTGTGGCGGTTTCACCCAGTGACCCACAAGTTCGAAGCGTTTGCGCAGGGGACCAGCAATCCCTGGGGCACAGATTTCAATGAATATGGCGACTGGTTTGTGAGCGCCTGTGTCATTCCGCATTTCTTTCACCTCACCAATGGCGGCCTCTATCATCGACAGGGCGGTCAGCACTTCAATCAGTCAGCCTTTGATGATATCAAAACCATTGCCGATCATGCCCACTACGCCGGCAACATTCGCGAGCATGCCTTCTGGGGAGACAACGGGAAAACCCGGCCTTCAGCTCCGTCGGACACGTCAGCGCTGGGCGGCGGGCATGCGCATTGCGGGCTCGCATTGTATCAGGCCAACGAATTCCCTGCTGAATACCGCGGGGCCGCGTTCTTTCACAACCTGCACGGTCATCGCATCGTGAGAGAGCATCTCGAAAAAGAAGGGTCCGGTTATGTCGCGCGTCACCGACCCGACTTTCTTTTCACCCACAATCATGACTTCGTAGGTGTGGGTGTCATGTTAGGACCGGATGGCGCGCTCTACTTTTCCGACTGGGTCGATCCTCAGACCTGTCATCATCGTGATGTGGAGATCTGGGACCGGGCCAACGGACGAATCTTTCGGGTTCGCTACGGTGATGCAAAGACAACTGCCCTTGATCTTCCCGACCGCAGTGATGTCGAGCTGGTCCAGGTTCTGGGGAACGACAATGCTTTTCATGCCAGACAGGCGCAGCGTCTATTGCAGGAACGGAGTGTTTCCGGAAAACTCGACACCCGGGCCGTTGCCACCGCTCTGACTGCTTTCGAAAAATCCAACGCTGATCATGTGCCACTTCGTCTCCGCGCATTCTGGACCCGATACGTTTGCGGACTGATCACACCGGAGTTGATCGCTTCGGCGCTGAACGACCCCAGCGAGTATTTGCGTTCCTGGGCGGTTGAGTTCGCGGAACCCAAGGACGATGTCCTTGCAGTAATGGAGGCCCTTGCGAAAGACGACTCTTCGCTGGTGGTGCGTCGCTACCTCGCTTCCAAACTCCAGCGTTTACCTCTCGAACAACGCTGGGGCATTGCTGAGAACCTCATCAGTCACGGACGCAGTATTCACGACCCTAACATTCCGCTTCTCTGCTGGTATGGTATCGAACCCCTCATCGAACTGGATTCAGCCCGGGCCTTTTCAATGAGAAACAAAACGAGCTGGCCGCAGATCAAAGATTTCATCTCACGGCGCGGCACGCTTACCCCGGCAGGCCGGGATGCAGTGATCACTTCTCTTTCCAAAGCGAAAAATGCAGCTGAATACATCGCCCGGGCAAACGAAATGCTCACTGCACTTGCCAGGCAACCGGTAGTCGGGCAACCGCCAAGTTGGGGGGCAGCAAAGCAACGGGGACGCGAACTGGCAGCAAACAACCGCGCTGTGCTCGATCCTCTGGACCGGCTGGGAGTACGATTCGGCGATCCCGAATTCTTCCCCAAGTGGAGGGCGGTAGCCCGGGACGGGAAACGGAAGCCTGCAGATCGCAATAAGGCAGTGGAGTTGCTCACCATCGGTAATGACCCCGAACTCGGTTCCATCGCACGTGAGCTGCTCGATGTGGCACCGATGAGACCGGTTCTACTGCCCGCCTTGCGTGCCAACCCCGGCATTGAAACCGCTCATGCGATCGTGAGCCGACTGGATCAATTTCCGTTAAAACAACGAAACGAAGCCATCAACCTTCTCGCAAGCCGGCCGGAGATGGCGCTGGTATTGCTGAAAGCGGTCGACACCGATAAGCTATCATCATCACTGGTTTCCCCTGTGATGTTAGATCAATTTGCCCACTTCAAGAACGATGAGATCAACGCTTTGATCGATAAGAATTGGGTTCGCGGTGGCGGTGCCGTTGATCTTGCCCAACTGGGAAAAGCCATTGAAGGCTGGAAGAAAAAGCTGGCTCCTCCGGTCATGGCGAAAGCTGATGCCACCCGCGGCCGGCAAACATTTACGACCACCTGCGGAACCTGCCACAAAATGTTCGGGGCGGGAGTCGCTCTGGGCCCCGATCTCACCGGTTCAAACCGTGCCGACCTGGGATATGTACTGGAGAACGTCCTCGCACCCAGTGCTGTTGTGGGAAAAGACTACATGCTCAATATCTTTGCCATGAACGACGGTTCGACGGTCAGCGGAATGATTCGAAAAGAGTCGCCTGACTTCTTCAACGTTTCCATGCCCGGCGGTGTGTTCATTGATGTGAAAAAGTCCGACATTAAAACACGGACAGAGATGCCTCAGTCTTTGATGCCCCCCGGATTATTTGACGCCCTCCCGCTGGATCAGGTGGCTGATCTGGTGAAATATCTCGCCAGCCCCCAACAGGTTCCGCTACCCGGAGAAAAGCAGGGCAAAATGCGGGCGACAAGTTCGGTCGCTCCCCCCGCCCGGGGAGTGACCCGGATCGAGGGCGAATCATTGGTCGGAAAATTCGCCCCGGAGAAAGGCAGGGTCGTCGCCCAAACCATGTCCGGCTTTGGCAAAGGTTGGTCGAAAAACGCTCATCTCTGGTGGACCGGAGCAAAGCCGGGCGACGTCTTTACCTTTAAGCTGCCGGGGCTCAAGCCCGGAACCAAAAACATTTCGCTCTTCACAACCACCGCAAAAGATTACGCCACCATCAAGGTATCCATCAACGGACAGCTTCAGGAAACCGATCTCTTCACCGATGACGTCTTGCCCGGTGAGCCGCTCTATTTCGAGAACGTAAACATCAGCCCGGGTGAGCCCCTCCAGGTGGATGTCCATATCACGGGAAAAAACGCCGCCGCTGTTCCCAACTACATGGTGGGTATCGACCGGATCGAAGTCAGCTCCGCCGAATCCAAATAATCAACGAACGAACCAACCCTGTTCAGCCATCGATCGAACCCTGTTGGATCGTAGGCACCCCCATCCTTTTGTCTCAATTCATGAAAACCAAACTTCACCTTTTTCTTACTTTGTTAGTATTGTCAGTCACGACAACACTCGCAGCCGACTCCGGTCCTGTGCGCATTCTGTTTCTAGGGCACGATGCAACGAACCACCGTTCCGACCTTTACTACCCAATGATCGCAAAGGCGCTTGGGCGGGAGGGAATTTACTTTGATTACGTCACCACTCCTGAAGCTGCTTTTGATGACGCCGATTACCTGAACCAGTTCGATGCGGTACTGCTGTATGCAAATCACCAGAGCATCACCCCCGAGCAGTGGAAAAACTTGAAGGCCTTCGTAGAGAGTGGAGGCGGTTTCGTGCCGGTTCACTGCGCAAGCTGGTGCTTCCAGAACGAGCCGGAGTTCGACAAGATGGTGGGTGGAAGGTTTGCGCGACATAAGACCGGAGTCTTCAAGCTCAGAACCCTCAAGCCGGATCATAGCGCGGTGAAAGATGTTCCTGAATTCGAAGCCTGGGATGAAACCTATGTTCACAACAACCACAACGCCGAAGGCCGCACGGTCCTGCAAGTAAGGCAAGTTGCGGGAGCCGATGACAACATCACCGAACCGGAACCGTGGACCTGGGTTCGGGATCAGGGAAAGGGCCGCGTCTTCTATACCGCCTCAGGGCACGATGAACGGGTCTGGTCCACTGAAGGATTCCAACAGCTTTTGAAGAAGGGAATCCTCTGGGCGATTGGAAACTCAAGACTGGCCAGCTACCAGAAGTTCATCCACGACCGCACGCCGCTGTCTTACGAGAAAGCCGATAACATCCCCAACTACGAAAACCGGCCGGAACCGCTCCCCAAGCAGATCCCCTTGTCACCGGAAGATTCCATGAGCTACACTCAGACCCTGATCGGGTTCGATCTCAAGCTCTTCGCTTCCGAGCCCCAAATCGTGAACCCCATCTTCATGGCGTGGGACGAACGCGGCAGATTGTGGGTCGCGGAGACTGTCGATTACCCGAACGATGTTCGCGACGGCTCGGGGAATGATACGATCAAGATTCTGGAAGATACCTCCGGTGACGGCAAGTGCGACAAAGTCACCGTGTTCGCTGAGGGCATGAACATCCCCACGTCGCTGACGTTTTGGAACGGCGGCATCATTGTCGCTCAGGCCCCGGAGTTTCTCTTTCTCAAAGACGAAGACGGCGACGACAAAGCCGACGTAAAGACCACTCTCATGACCGGGTGGGGCGTCAATGACACCCACGCCGGACCATCCAACCTGCGCTACGGAATCGACAACTGGATCTACGGCACGGTCGGATATTCATCATTCAACGGCGAAGTGGGCGGAGAGAAATTGCAGTTCGGATCAGGCGTCTTCCGTTTCAAGCCGGATGGATCAGCGATGGAATTTCTTCATCAGTTCAATAACAACACCTGGGGCCTCGGCCTGAATGCTGCGGGTGATGTATTTGGATCCACCGCCAATCGTAACCCGGCATTCTTTGGCGGCTTCCCTCAGACAGGTTACGCTGACGGAAAGAAAGGCATGAGCGCAAAGATGATCACTGACCGGATTACATTTGATCCCATCACGCCCAATATTCGTCAGGTCGATGCCTTCGGCCAATACACCGCAGGGGCAGGCTACGCCCTTGCGACATCCGATAATTTCCCCGGTCCGTGGCGGGATCGCATGGCATTCATCGGGGGCCCAACCGGAAACCTGCTGGGCATTTTTGAGAATGTTAGAGATGGCGCGGGCTACAAAGCCATCAATCGATCCAACCTTCTCGCGAGTGCCGATGAATGGTTCTCTCCTGTGGCAGCCGAGGTAGGGCCCGACGGGAATCTCTGGGTGGCCGATTGGTATAACTTCATCATTCAACACAACCCGACTCCGACGGTGGCGCGCGGTGGTTACGCTGGGGTGAAAGGCAAAGGCAATGCTCACGAGAACCCCAACCGCGACAAACAGCACGGCCGCATCTACCAGGTAAAATGGGAAGGTGCAGCCGAACCGCGGATCACTTCTCTCGCCGGGGCGTCAGACGATGATCTTGTTGCAGCCCTCGGGAGTGACAATCAATTCTGGCGGCTGACCGCCCAGCGCATCCTGGTCGCAGAAAAGCGGATCGGCATCGTCCCGCAATTGAAAAAACTTGTCGCGGATAAAGGCGGCTATCTTGGAACCCACGCGCTCTGGACGCTCGACGGTCTGGGAGAACTCGACCGAGAAACTCATCAGTTGGCGCTTCTTAAGCCGAACGATCCCGTGCTTCAGCGCAACGCGATCCGGGCCATTCCCAACACCGACGATGGTATGCAACTCTTCTTCGACACCGCCGTAGTCCAGGCGCAGGAGCCACTCGTTCGACTGGCTGCTTTTTCCAAGCTGGCCCACTTCCCCGATCGCGAACGCGTGGAGATGGCGGCAAAAGAATTGATCAACCAGCCGGAAAATCTCGAAGAAGAATGGCTGGGCATCGCGCTTCGGGCCTCCGGTGCCGGTAATGTGAAGCGTGGCGAAGGACAGATCACCGGCCCCAACCTCCTGCCGAATCCTTCGTTCGAAGAAGTCAGCGAAGGACGACCTGCCGATTGGACTGAGCGGACTTACAGCGGTGAAGCTGGCTTTGGCATCGATACAAAAAATGCCCGTACCGGAAAGAACAGTCTGTGGATCGCCTCCGAGAAAGGCGCCGACACCAGCATGTTTGCCAAAGTGAAAGTTAAACCCAACACCGACTACAAGATGGTTGGCTGGGTCAAGACAGTCCGGGTTCTGGGTGCTCGCGGCGCGCAGATGAATGCCCACGAAGTGCAAAGCCAGCCACGGGGCTCCCGGACCAATGCCTTTATTCGTCAGACCAAAGAATGGAGTAAAGTCGAGGTGACCTTCAGTTCACTGGACCGCACTGAATTGACCATCAATTGTCTCTTTGGGGGTTGGGGAAAGTCTACTGGTAAGGCCTGGTGGGATGACGTTTCCCTGCACGAGGTGGAATACGAAATGATCGCCGAGGACGAACCGAAGTTGACAGAAGGCGACGCCAAACGGGGTGAACAGATTTTCAACACCCACCAGATCGCTGCCTGTATCCGTTGTCATGTGGTCGATGGAAAAGGCGGCCCGATCGGACCGCCCCTTGATGGCATCGCATCGCGAAAGGAGAAAGACTATCTCCTGGAAAGCCTCGTCAATCCGCAGGCCGTCATGGCCGAAGGCTGGCAGGCGGAAGTTTCCCCCATGCCCCCCATGGGTGTGCTCCTGAAAGAACAGGAACTTGCCGATGTCATGGCATATCTCAAGACATTGAAGGAGTGAGATCGTTGTCCATTTCCAAATCGCCGTCATCACGACGCCTCGGTTTAAACGTGATTGTCAGGTAAGCGGTCACCGCAATCAGCAGGAGGAGAAACCCATAATCACGAAAGGAGCCGCCATACACACCCGTCACCACAAGGGCGAGCGTCACTATCGCCAACGGCAGGATGTGCCGGACCGCAAATGATGCATCCGTAATTTTTGCGACATGAATCATCAGCAACGGGATTGAGCAGACGCCGGCGATGAGAAGAGCCGGCACAACCGTAAGATGCTCCCGGTAGATGATCACCCCGAAGATAATGAAGAACAGCGAGTAGGTGAGGGCCAGTAGAGAGAAATGCCCCAACCGGAATTTGTCGAGTCTTCCCGGTGCCTTCGATTCATTCATGTAAAGAAAACCCGCACCGAACAGAAAGACCGCCACAGCAACAAACCTGAACAGGGTGAGGAGCCGCCCTCCGGGACTCTCTGCGCCGGGGATCTTCACTGTGATATTTCGATCCGAAACCAGGTTGTCGAAATTCCATGTGTAAACCCCCTCGTCATATTCCGTTGGGATCAATGAATAGGATGTAATTTCCCGCGCTTCCGATTTCGATAAATCCAGTGTCAGGGCGACATTTGAAAGGCGTCGAGCAGGCGGAAATACAATGGCCGCCACCTCTGTCCCCAGCGAAGTGAATCCAAATTCCGCATGCAGCGTTTCCCCTGCTGGAACTTTCCCGGTCCAAAAAATCCCCTTCTGGTGGTAGGTCACATCTTCGGGCTCCATCGAACTACCCGTGTCCGATATGAAACGAAAATAGACATTGGATGCCTCCACCGTCCCTTCGGGAAAAGGGATCTCCACCCGAACATCCTGTTCAGATTCTCTGGAACCGCGAAATGAAATAGTCCCTGCCCCCGAAAGCTGATAGCGCGAGTAGACCTCAAGACCTACACGCTGATAATCGGAGTTAAGACTGAGATTCGCGCTAAACGCCTCCACAATTGGAATGATTCCACGGTCACCTTTCTCAAACGGGATCCGATGATTCCCCGCAGCTTCTTTCATCTGCTCAATGTGTGCCGCTTTTAATGACGACCTGTCACGCGCCCTCATTGCGGCGGGCATCGCGAGACTGGCCAATACTCCGATAATGACGACCACAACTGTCAATTCAATCAGCGTGAACGCCCGGTCCGGTTTTCTTTCTTTTTGATTCGATCTTTTCATGACCGAATCCTGCAATCATTCTGTTACCAATTTGTTACAGCGATATCTTGAGTTCGTGAAAATTTACCCCATGACACTGTAACTCACGATCTGAAAAACGGTATTCACTCCCCGCCGAGACGCAGCTGCGTGATGGCCAGCTCCAAACGTTTGATCTCCCGGGTCGTGGCATGCCGCTGCATGTCCAGCCAGAACCAGATCTTGAGCAGGCCCACTGTCATCATACTGAAGGAAAAGCCAACGGCCCAGCCGATCATCTCTTTGGTTGTAGCCGTCGTTGCATCAAGTTGGAAAAACCGGACGCCACACCAGATCGCCAGTCCCAGAAAAGCGAAGGTCCAGACAAATGCGTAGACCGTGAGCCAACGGTTTCGCCCGCGGAAAGATTCTCCGATCATCTCGAAGACAGACATGTCTCCGCTGTATTTGTCGAACAGTTTGCGGTCCTCGGCGCCCAGAGCGTCGCGAACTATGTCATCAATTTCATTATTTTCTTTCATAACAATTATTGTTTCGTTAGAGGTTTAAGTTTCCATGGAGGGTTCTGTAGAAAGTTGTTTCCTGAGCTGCTCCCGGGCAGCATGAAGACGCGATTTCACCGTGCCGACCGGGATCGATTCTGCTTCTCTGATTTCGTTGAGCGTGAAGCCCAGTTGGTAGTGCAAATGAAGAATTTCCCGTTGTTCGAGCGGCAACCGTTTCAGGCCGTCCCGCACTGATTGAATTCGGTCATCGCGGGTGGCTTCTGACAGCCAGTCGGATGACGGTTCGGAATCCGCATCTTCAACGGTCTCAAGATTGCGGCGTTCGCGTCCACGGCGGCGAACCCAGTCGCGGCTCTTGTTGGATGCGATCTGAAAAGCCCACGCCCGAAAGCGGGCCGGATCGTTCAACCTTCGAATGCCCCGGGCAATGGCGAGCAAAATCTCCTGTGTTACATCATTGGCGGTTTCTTCGTCGCCGGTCAATCGGCAGGCCCGCAACCAGAGCGGTCGGTGCCACTTTCGCAGCAAGACGTCGAGGGCGGCGGCGGAGCCTTCCTGACTGCGCATTACCAACCACTCGTCGGCTATTTGTTTGGGGTCGCGTTTCATCGAATTCGCTCTTCACCTCCAAAGTCGTTGGCCGGAGGTAAAAGGTTCGAAGAATTTTAACTTTTCCGGGATCCAGCCCGCAAATCGAATGCAGCCGCATCTTTTGCCCATTGAGCTCACGGCAACTCGTTTCCACTGCGTCTATGGGAAAGCCTACTACACCCTGAACTATACCCGGCTCACGCTTTTGCGGAAAACACCATTCCCGTCGAATTCACGCTCCAGGTGATAGCCGATCGTCTTGAGCCGATCGATCAGCTTTGCTTTGGACGAACCGAAAGCGAGGAGCTGATCCTCCACCAATTCAACGATGAGGACCGGAGAATGCTTTTGCAGCAACCCAGCCATCCCCTCAATGGCGAATTCTTCAGCACCTTCCACATCCATCTTTATCACACCGATCGGTTGATCCAGTGAACCAATATGTTCGATGAACGGGCCAAAGGTATCGAGCTGCACCACCTGCACCTCATACCGGTCCCCGGCTTGATTCCCCGGCTCGCCCGACTCCAGCGACGAGCTGCCGGAGTTCGTTGGATGATCCACAAAATGGGCGGTCCCTTCCTCGTTGGAGACGGCCACTTCAAAGACGCGGATTTTATCCTCCACTCCGTTCAAAGCCACACCTTTGCGCAAACACTCAGCCGTGGTGGGGTTTGGCTCGAAAGACACAACATTGCAGCCCACCAGCCTCGCCAGGTTGATGGAGAAAAGCCCGATACTCGTTCCGACATCGAGAAACACCTCGCCCTCCTGCGCTGACTCAGTCAGCAATTCGTCTGTGGCCTGCTCATATTCGCCATAGCACTTGAACCAACGGGACAGGTAGTCGCCTTTCCGCGAAAACAATCGCGTCCCTGACTTCATCACAATTGGATCCGGCAGGGCATCCAGCTTCTCCAGAAAACTCTCCGGCAGCATCCTGTAGAAACGATCACGACCGCGTTCAAATGGCCAAGCCCGGAGAAATTTTTGCAGCAACATAGATTCAAGGAACGTCTCGAAAAAACATGCAAAGCAACTGCTTTGCAATGGAGAAGGCTTATCCCCGCCTAGCCGAGCCATTTCAAACCAAGCGCAATCACCAGTGGTGCCGTCCCGATCGATACAACCGATGTCGCCAGCACCACCTGAATCGCCGTGGCGGGATGCCCTCCGTAAAGGCGCGCCAACACAATAGGGAAAATCGCTGCCGGCATCGCCGCCTGAACCACCAGCACCTGCTTCAACTCCATCGAGATCGGCAGGTAGATCGCCACCGACATGATGACTGCGGCCATGATCCCAAGTCGCACCACGCAACTGACGATGACCGCTTTTATTGAGTCCCCGCTTTTGAAAGCATCCTTCTCATAAAACCGGGCCATCGTCGCGCCGATCATAAAGATGGCCATAGGGATCGCGCAGACACCCATCATCCCTGTGAAGGTTTTCACGATCTTAGGGATGTGCTCATGGAGCCCCGTGAAATTCAAAAACAAGGCAACGATCGTCGCGATAAACGGGCCGTTCAGAATCGATCGCCAGTTCGCTTTACCGGCCAGAATCGCCACCCCGACAGTCCATACCGCGAGTTCTACCCCCAGCCCGTGAACCAGAATCAATCCCTGAGGCCCGTCATCTTTGGGAAACAGCTCGGCCATGATCGGGAGCGGGAGATAACCGTAGTTTTGAACCCCGGTAGCCAGGGTAAAGGTTCGCGCACCTTCCCCGCGCTTCATTCCCGCGATTCGGCTCACCAGCCAGGCCATGCCGAACCCGATCACAATAACCACAAACCCGATACCCATAGCCCAGGTCGCGGATGACACTTTCTCCAGCGCCTGATTCCCCGGCACGACATTGAGGATGAAACAGGGGATCAGAAAATTCAGCCCGAGCCGCATCACTCCCGTCTCAACCTGTTCGCCACCGATCCAGTTTCTCCGCTGCATCAGAAAGCCGGCCCCCACGACCATGAATACGGGGATGATCGCTATGAGAATGGTCGAATACGACAGCATGAGCGAAATTACCGTTTCAAAATAACCGGACGAAGATCAATCAATCAATCCTCTACCGCCGGTTGAATCTCGCCATTTCCCGTTCCGCTTCACGGGTCTGAACACGCTTCTTGATATCGTCCCGTTGATCGTTGTGAGTTTTCCCTTTTCCGATCCCCAGCTCGATCTTCACCCGGCGATTCTTCCAATATGCCCTCAGGGCAACAATCGAAGCGCCCCGCTGATCGGTCAACGCCTGCATTTTCAGAATCTCCTTCTTATGAAGTAACAGCCGGCGGTTCGCCCGCGGATCATGAATGTAATGACTGGCCGCCTCGTAGGGACGGATATCGCAATTATAGAGCCACGCCTCGCCTTTATCGATCCGGCAATACGAGTCCGCCAGGTTGATCTTTCCATCACGGATCGACTTCACCTCCGTGCCTTTCAGCACAATGCCTGCCTCGTAGGTATCTGAAATATGATAATCCCGTCGCGCCTTCTTATTCGACGCGATGAGACTGCCCTCAAATGCTGCGGGCTTCTTTTTCTTTGCCTTCTTGCTCATCGTTTTTCCAGGTCAACCGCGACGCGGTCACCGTCTATCTCCAACCATAGTTTTTCGTTCAATTCCCCCCGCACCCAATATTTCAGGGACGCTTCCGATTCATCGCCCGGCTCCAATACCGGCGCAGGATCAAACGGCAGAAAGAACCGGTCAAACTCCTCCCCGCCTTCCGTAACCAGCTTCACCTGCGGGGAAACCAATTCCAGCGACTGATCCACTTTTCCCTGAACAGTAAACTCCACCACACTCCCGTCTCCCTCGGTCACCGATTTTGCCCCGTGAATCTCGAACCGTCCCGCTGCGGTCGAAACTGTCGCAACCGGCTCAGAATCAGGGTCTGCAACCACCGGATTATCAGCAGATTCGGACTTCGGTGCGTCCTTCACTTCCCTTTGGGTGGTTTGAGGACTGTCCGTCTCTGACTTTCCATCAGGAGCATCCTCCACCTTCGCCACAGGTTCCTCTGGAAGTGAATCACCGCTCTCTTCTTCCACCGGCGCCTGAAAAACAAACCACACCGCACCCACTATCACCAGCAGGAGAAGCCACACTTCGAATCGTTTTAAAACCGCCATCAGGAACCTTTCTCGGGAGGGGAATCAACACGCTTTCCACATTGTTGACAAGCCCCCGTCTCATCGGACATTCACCGCCCGTCAAACGAACCAACAGGGTTGATTCATCGAACAGACCCTGTTGACTCGCAGGACGGCTACCAACGAAACATCACATGCGCATTTTATCCGGCATTCAACCGAGCGGCCGCCTCCACATCGGCAATTTCTTCGGCATGATGGAACCATCCATCAAATTGCAGAACGAAGGAGACGCTTTCTATTTCATCGCCGATTACCACTCGCTCACATCGATCCATGACCCTGCCACGCTGCAAACCAACGTGCGCAATTTGGCGATCGACTTCCTTTCCTGCGGTCTGGATCCTGAAAAAGCCACCTTCTGGCGTCAGTCCGCTGTACCGGAAGTCACCGAGCTCACCTGGATTCTCAGTTGTGTCACCCCGATGGGACTGCTCGAGCGTTGTGTCTCTTTCAAAGACAAAATCGCTGCCGGTATCTCCCCGTCACATGGACTCTTTGCCTACCCCGTTCTTCAGGCGGCGGATATTTTAATCTTTGATTCCAATGTGGTTCCGGTCGGGAAAGACCAGAAGCAGCACCTCGAAGTGACCCGCGACATCGCCATGAAGTTCAACGACCGCTACGGCGATGACCTTCTCGTGGTTCCCGAGCCACGGATCCGCGAACAGACCGCCGTGGTCCCCGGCCTCGACGGACAGAAGATGAGCAAGAGTTACGACAACACCATTGAGATCTTTGAGGAGACCGAGAAAAAGCTCCGTAAGAAGATCATGCGTATCGTGACCGATTCCGTCGCTGTGGAAGATCCCAAAGATCCCGATGCGAGTTACATCGTGCAGCTCTACAAGCTTTTCGCGGATGCGGATAAAGTCGCTGAGATGGAGGCCTCCTTCCGCGCAGGCGGGGAAGGCTACGGGTTCTACAAGCAGGAACTCTTTGAAACCATTTGGAACTTCTTCCTTCCCATGCGTGAGCGTCGCGAAGAACTTCTCAAGGATGCCGACTACGTCGACGGCGTCCTCGAAGCGGGCGCCAAAAAAGCCGGGGAAAAAGCCCGCGAAGTCCTCGATCGCGTTCGCAACGCGGTTGGAATGTGAGCAAGATGATGAACTCAGACACTCAAATCACGACGTTCGACAACGGCGTCCAGCTCGCAACCACATCGATGCCTCATATGGAGAGCGTCGCCGTCGGATTCTGGACCAAAGTCGGCAGCCGCCACGAAACCCGGGATCAAAACGGAATCGCTCATTTCACCGAGCACCTCCTTTTTAAAGGAACACCGACCCGCACTTCACAGGAGATCTCCCGCCAGATCGAACGCCTCGGCGCAAGTCTTGACGGCTTCACCGTGGAAGACCACACCTGTTACCACGTCAAAGGCCCCTGCGATCAGATCGAACCTCTCGTCGATGTCCTCGCCGATTTTTATCGATACCCGGTTTTCGACACTCGTGATATCGAGAGTGAACGGAACGTGATCTTTGAAGAAATCGCCATGGTGCGGGATCAACCCTCACAGATGCTGGAAGACCTTCTCAGTGAAGCCGCCTGGGGTTCCGATCATCCTCTGGGCCGATCCATCACCGGCACCGAGCTCAGCCTCAACGGCATCGGGCGGAATGAGCTGCTTTCATTTTACAACCGCGCCTACGCTTCGCAGGAAACCGTCATCGCCATTGCCGGGAACATCGATCACGAACGCGCCGCCGCCATGATCTACGAGCGGACCTACGACCTACAGCGATCCGAGCCAATGACCTTCGAGAAAGCTGCCCCTCCAAGCCAGGGGTTCGCCTTCGAAGCCCGCGAAGACCTTGAGCAGGCACAAATCGCCGTCGGCTTCCGGGGAGTCTCCCGCGTTCATCCCGAGCGCTACGCCATGAAGATGCTCAATGTCCTGCTTGGTGAAAACATGAGCTCCCGCCTTTTCCAGGTCCTGCGCGAGGAAGCCGCCCTGTGTTACGAAATCCAGAGCGACATCATGAGCTTTGAAGACGCCGGGTTTCTTCACACCTACATCGCGCTTGACCCCGAGAACGTGACCGAAGCCCTCGATATGATTGGCGCGATCCTCAAATCGTTCCGCGACAAGCCTGTTTCGGAATCCGAGCTCGAGGAAGCCAAGTCCTATCTCATTGGCCAGAGTCGTATTGCCCTGGAGAACACATCATCCCAGATGATGTGGTCAGGCGAATCCCTGCTGGCCTTTGACGAATGGGTTCCCCCCGCCGAAGTATTCGAAAACGTCCGCGCCGTAACACCCGAAGACGTTCAGGAGATGGCGCAACGTATGTTTACATCCGAGCGCATGGCCATCGCCGGCGTCGGCCCACACGGTGCCGGGCTGGAGTTGAATCGCTGGGAGATGGTGTCGTAGCACGACGCCAGTCGAACTGCGGCATTCCTAAGGGCTGAAGGTGACTCACACGAAGTTGCCTGAAATCCTGCTTCACCTACTCCCTGTTCGCCTTCATAATCGGGGCATGAATTTCCCCCAACTCTTCCGGCGTGCGAGTTTCTTTGGAGTCGCTGCGCTGTGCTTCGTGTCTTCTGCCGTTGTTTCTGCTCAGGAAACGGACTGGATCCCGCTCTTCGATGGAAAGACGACGAATGGATGGACGCCTCGCGAGGAGGTGATCACTTTCGAAGCAAAGGACGGGGAACTGCATCTCTACACGAAAACGAACTGCTGGGTGACGACGGATGTGAAGCTCGATAATTTCGAAGCCGAGCTGGAGGTGATGCTGCCGGAAGACGCGAGGGAAGTGAATTTCAATTCCGGCCTCGCCTTCCGTTGCACGGGGGAGAAAGGCAAACCGAAGGGCTATCAGTGCGAGATCGACGGAGCCAATCCCGGCAAATCCGGTGGTGTCTACGGGATCGGACTGGGAGGCTGGCTTTTCCCGAAGGCAAAGGAAGACAACGCAGAATATAAGCAGCGCTTCGAAGCAGCGGGCGGAGTGGATCCCAAAGCCTGGAACAAATTCAAAGTCATTGCGGAAGGACCACGCATTCGAACCTATCTCAACGGCACGCTGATCGCTGATATCACGGACTCGAAATCCCTCTCGGGGTATTTCGGGATTCAACATCACGGCAAAGGCGGCACGGTGAAGTTTCGCAACATCCGCGCCCGGAAGTTGCCGGTGAAACCACCTTCACCCCCTAAACCCGGCCCTGACGAGAAGCCGAACATTCTCTGGATCACGGCGGAAGACATGAGCCCATTGCTCGGTTGTTACGGCGACGAATACGCCACCACTCCTCACATCGATAAACTGGCAAAGGAATCCGTGCTCTACACCAATGCGTTTGCCAGCGCCCCGGTTTGCTCACCGTCACGCTCCTGTCTCATCACCGGGATGTACCAGCAATCGATGGGCACACACCAAATGCGATCGGAAATGCCCGTGCCAACAGGGGTGGTTGGTTTTCCGAATTACCTGCGCGATGCGGGGTTCTTCACCACCAACAATGTGAAGACGGATTACAACACGAGCGACCACGACCGGATTGTTGCGGAATCGTGGAACAAGAACGGCCCCGATGCACACTGGCGCGACCGGACGGATTCGGCTTCGCCGTTCTTCGCCGTCTTCAATGACATGACCTCGCACCAGTCGCGAACCATGGTCTGGCCCTACGAAGCTTTCCAGAAACATATCCAGTCAAAGCTGTCCGCTACCGAGATTCATGATCCGAAAAAAGCACCCGTCCCACCCTACTACCCGGACACCGAAGTGACGCGGAGGACCGTGGCACGGTTCTATGACTGTGTAACACTGATGGATCAGAACACGGGACGGATTCTCTCCGAGTTGGAAGAAGACGGACTCGCTGACAACACGATTGTCTTTTTCTACAGCGATCATGGCTCGGGCATGCCGAGGCACAAACGATTGCTCCATGATTCAGGAATGCGGGTGGCGCTGATGATTCGTTTTCCGGAGAAATGGAAGCACCTCGCTCCGGCCGAACCCGGGAGCACGACGGACCAGCCCGTTTCTTTTGTCGACTACGCTCCCACCGTTCTGTCGTTGTTGGGAATGGATATCCCGGACTACATGCAGGGCATGCCCTTTCTCGGAGAAAATGCGAAGGCCCGCGAGATTGTTTACGGAGCGAGGGATCGGGTCGATGAAGTTCATGAAATGGCAAGATCCGTGCGGAACAGTCGCTACCTCTACATTCGAAACTACATGCCGCACCTCAGCCTGAATCAGCCGAGCGTGTTCTCCGATCTGGGGGAAATCCGGCAGGAGATCAATGAGATCGCTGCGACAAAGTTTGACACCCTGACAGACGCACAGAAAGCCTACGCCGGACCAACGAAGCCAGCCGAAGAGTTTTACGATTGTGAGGCAGATCCGATGAACCTGCGCAATCTGGTCGGTCGGGAAATGAATGCAGAAGCCACCGCGAATCTGGCTCAGTTGCGGGCCGCCTTCAAATCGATGCGTGTCGAAATGCTCGACTCCGCCCCGATCCCTGAGAGTGTGGAGCAGGAATACATTCGTGATGAAGGCGCGCCATTCCGCGACATTCTGCTTGGGAAGACAAATCACAAACCTGATCTGGAAGCGGCCTGGGAAGTGGCGGATCTCGTCGGACTGGAAAAGAATCCTGAAGCGTATCAACAGTATCTGGAGAGCGGTGATCCTTCTCAGCGTTATTGGGCAGTTATCGGTCTTCGCAATATCCGGGCGGAAGATGTGGAGTTACATCAACAGGTGGCGCCCTTTCTTGAGGACATTGATCCTTCCGTAAGAATCGAAGCCGCCTCATGGCTCGCAACAGACTCCGACAAACTTCGGGAAGCAGCCCTCAAAACACTGGAGCGGGATCTGGCGCACGCAGACTGGTGGAGCGCACTCCGCGCCTGCCGCGCCATCGAATTGCTGGGACCGAAAGCGGAATCGCTTTTGCCCGCGATGCGGAAAGTCTACGCTGCCACCCGCCACGGCACCGGCGATGCCAATTTCTATCTCGCCTTTTCATCAGGCGCATTCCTCGATCAGTTCGAAGGCGAAGAAACCGAACCCTGGGATTTCACGCCGGACAGCGCTGCGGTGAAGAAGCTCAGCGGCGGGGCCAAAGAGGACGACAAAGAGAAGAAATAACCGGTCACTCAGCCTCGCGGTAGATCAGAGCTCTCGGTACCCCGTATTGCTCCGTCCAGATCAGGTAAAACACATCACTGTGTCCGCCGGAAAAGTCGACCAGCTTCCAGCCGTCAACCGTACGCAACCACAGAGCAACCGTATCAGAGTTTCCCAGATCGGGATAAGCGACGGGCTTCCCGTCCTTATCCAGTGACTGTCCGGTGAACAAAGCCCAGTTGCGGTAGGCTTTCATGTTCCCCTGGAACTTGATCGGTTGTTTGGCAATAGCCTCCAGCTTGGGGCGCACAAGATTGAATAATTCCTTGCGAAGCTCCGTTCCGATTGGGACCTCGGTCGGCTTCTTGTATGGCGGATCGTAGAGTTCCTTCCAGTAATCGGAATCAGGTTCGATTTCCAAATCAGCCGCAGGCAGGGCCGTGAATGCGAATGCGACAAGGATAACGGCGAAATAGAAACGTGGTTTCATCTTGATTGGTGGTTGAATGGTTGAGTCGATTTTGTAATAGCTATTCTTGCCCGAACTGTGAGCCCTTTGCCCCATTCCCACCATCAAAAATCCAATCCATACCACTCACAGACCTAGTTGGAAGTTTCATATCCGTGAAGGCAAGAAAATGTTCGCAGAAATGTATGAAGGGTTCCAACGGAGGAACCTCAAACGGTTCACCAGTCCATTCAACACCAGCTTTTTTGGCATTTTCGGGAGTAACGGTTTGCAGAAATTCAGGATCTCCAACCTGAGCAAAATAGTATTTCCCTCCGGTCACAACCTCTACGATCCAATTTTGACCTGTTGTAGTGAGGATGTCAGCAACTTCCGGTTTGAGTGTTTTAAATGGATCTCTAACACTGTCCTTTTTCGCAAGATCACGCATTGAGTTAAACTCTCCGTCGGAAATTCTCACTTCAGCGGATAGTTCAATTTCGCCGATATAATACCCGCCCGCACCGGAAAGACGTTTTACATCGATATAGCAGCCTTTGTTAAGGGTCTGGTATGCGCGAAAACTGATCGTCTTTTGATTTGTTGGAATCCAAGTGAACCTGAAAACGTTGACGTCCGCTTTGCCTTCAAGCGCATACAGTGATGGCTCTTTGAGTGCCGCGAGATTTTTAGCAACATTCGAAGAGCCACTACTTTCTGGAAAATACGCCTTTCCAGATGGATCAAGAATCGCAATGCCACCTGACTCGGTCTCTTCAATCGTTCTACCTTCAACCACGGTGAAAACTAAAAAAAATACGATCACGAGGTTTTTCATTTCTAATTGAAGCCTACAAATCTGCGAAGTCAGAGTCAATCCGGTAGAACCCGCTCTTGATGAAAGTTAAGCCTTTCACTCAACATCACTTCAAAGACAGGCGTAGCCTACCGAATTACCCCCTACTCTCCGCTCGAAAACCCGGGAAGCTTCGACTTGCGGTATTGAATCAATCCCACAGTGATCAAACCATAAGCAATCATCGCATGGGCGATAATGCTGATCCCCGAACTGATTGCGAGAGTACTCAGCCAGGCCTCCTGCCCACCCTCCTGATTCAGAATCAACATCGGTCCCACCAACTGCCAAATTCCATAGAGAAAATGGACCGAAAAGCCAATGATCAGGCAAATGGTGTGCAATCGGCGATCCGCAAGAAACAAAAGGACCGCCGCCGCGATGAGCACCAGGTTGATGAGAGGCCAGATGATTCCTACGATCTGGAGAATGGTGTGGTAGGGGATGTCCTGGCTCATGAAGGGAGGTTGACGGAATTTCCTCCCGGCTAAAAGCACCAATATCGAATCTCTATTTCAGTCGAAATGACGCTTTGCCGCGCTGCATGGCGACGCGGGATTTTACGAAGTCCCATTGTAACGCTGCATGATGACCCGCTATTTTGGCGGGTTCCATTGTAACGCTGCATGACGACCCGCTACTTTAGCGGGTTCCATTGTAACGCTGCATGACGACCCGCTATTTTGGCGGGTTCCATTGCAACGCTGCATGACGACCCGCTATTTTGGCGGGTTCCATTGCAACGCTGCATGACGACCCGCTATTTTAGCGGGTTCCATTGTAACGTTACATAACGACCCGCTACTTTCCCACGTTTTCAGGACCCGCTGATTTTTCGGGACTTGTTTTCGTTGTTTCAATCATCACATCCCTATATAAGTGGTTACCTGTCATGAGATTCCCGTTTTCCACCTCCATTCTCGCACTCGCTTTGTCATGGTGTCATCCCGCCGGGGCGCGAGTTTTCGAGGACAACGGGGGCCGAAAAGTGGAGGCCGAGCTGGTCGGTGTTCGAGGTGATCATGTGGTACTTTCCCGAAACGGGAACCTCGCCCAGTGGCCTGTGGCAAAATTATCGGCCCAAGACCAGGCATATGTCGCGAGCTGGAAAAAAAATCCGCCAAAAACACCCAAAATCAGCGTGCGGATCTGGGAACGGGACGGCATCGGCCCAATTGGCAAATATGAGGAAACCAGCAGCGGCCCGGGTCTGCCTAAAAACATTCCCATGATTCTGGAAACGGAAGAGAAGGAAAAATACAAACACTACGATATCGACCTGACAAACACATCGGCCAATCTGGACGCTAACCATTTGGTGATGAGTTACATACTGTATGTGATCGATGAATCCGGAAATGTGATTGATCTGCCGGGGAGTGAATCGATCTCCACCATTGAAGCGGGCAAACGCGTCACCACCCAAACCAGAGGGGCGACTTACCTGAGAATTAAGAAGACTCAAACCACCCTTTCCATCACGAACTTCGGAATCACTACGGGATCAGACCGCTCACGAGCCAATCAGCGGTTCGGAGGTGCCTGGGTTCGGGTTTATGCCGCAGATGGTTCGATGGTGGGTGAAGCCCGCGATTTGCATCCTGAAATTGAAAAACTGAAGCCGGCCTGGACGGGATCAACCGATGGCAAAGAGGCGTTTCCACTGCTGGAAGCTCTGGAAAAGCTGGGTGAAATGATTCGTGAGAAACTGCCCCCATTGCCCAAAGGTGGACCGCCAATCAAACCACCTCCGTTGCCTTTTCCAAAGCCCTGAGCCGCTCTCCGGCCAGCACTGAATTTGCTGCAATAAAACGGGATTTAACTGACAAATCCGGAACAAAAAAATCAGGTCGCAGGCTCAATTCCTGCGTTTAAGTTCGGCCCAGTGACGATTTCCACGAATCAAAACCCAGTTTCTGAACAAAAGGCCACCTGCTTTCGCGATGCGTTGGAAGGACTGAGCGAAATCGTGCTCGGAAACATGATCAATGCCGGGGAAATTCCTTCGCCCACGGGGCGCGAGGAGAATCTGGCTAACTTTATCAAAGACCGGTTTCGCGAGAGTGAGCTCGCCAGTATTTCGATTGATGAAGCCGGAAATGCCGCAGGATTTCTGCCCGGCTCGAGTGAATCGGGGCGAACGATCCTCGTAGCTGCTCACGCCGATAAGATTTGGCACACGGGTGAGAACCACACCGTGGCCGTGAGTCCTGAACGGTTGGCGGGGAGAGGAATCGCCGACAACAGTGCAGGCGTCGGTGCCCTGGTTTCACTTCCGATCATCCTCGAACGGTTGAATATTCGCTTAAAATCCGATCTGCTGCTGGTTGGCACAACGGGAAGTTTCGGGCGGGGGGATCTGGCCGGCATGCGGTTTTTTCTCGATAATACGCCGAAAGAAATCTGCGCAGGCATCTGTCTGGAAGGGATCCAACTGGGACGCCTGAGCTTTTCCAGTACAGCGATGTTGCGGGGTAAGATCGAAGCGCACGCCAATGAATCCGGGACCACGGCGGGGACGGTTGCCGTGCTGTCGAAAATCGTCCAACGAATCCTTGCCATCGAAGTTCCTCTCGAACCTGCTGCGGAGATTCTGCTCGGCTCATTGGAAGCCGGCTCCGGTTATAACGTACCGCCAACGAATGGATCTCTACGGTTTGAAATTCGCAGCGAAGACGCGGCAGCGGTGACCAGGATTCATCAGCGAATCTCAGAAATCGTCGCCGAAACCGATGCCCACGCCGGAGCCGACTGTAACCTGAAAATCGTAGCCACCCGGACGGCTGGTGACATCGGCTTTACTCATCCGCTGGTCAAAGCAGCCCGTGAGATCATGCAGGAGTTGGATATCAATATTGAAATCGAACCCAGCATTTCGGAACTCTCCGCTCTGCTCGACCGCAATATCCCCGGGCTTACCCTGGGAATCACCAGTGGCGGAAACCGTCACACCGAAGAGGAATACATGAACATCGAACCGATGTTTACCGGCCTCGCTCAAATCGTTTCCACTCTGTTGTTCATCGACAACAATGACCTCGCACCCAACGATCATGAATCCCGACAAGACGATTGAAAGTTGGCTGCAGACCAACACTTTTCACCACGGTGAGTTCTGGAAGATCAAAGAACTCATCGCCGAAAAGGAGCGCAAAGGTCTCAAGATCAGTCTCTGCATCCCGACGCTCAATGAAGAGGCAACGATCGGGAAAGTGGTCATCATTCTGAAAAGCGAGCTGATGGACCTGTATCCCCTCGTTGATGAGATCGCGGTGATCGACTCCGGTTCCACGGACAAAACGCTGGAGGTCGCAGCGAATTTCGGGGCGGACACGTACCTCTCCGCTGATATTTTGCCGAAGCAGGGATTCAAACCCGGCAAGGGGGAAAATCTGTGGAAAGCAATCCACCAACTCAAAGGTGATATCATCTGTTACGTGGATGCTGACATCCGCAACATTCATAAACGCTTTGTGACCGGGTTGGTCGCGCCGCTGATTTACCGGGATGAGATCCACTACGCGAAAGCTTTTTACGATCGGCCGCTGGCTTATTCCGATGGCATTCGCCCGAGTGGTGGAGGACGGGTCACCGAGATTCTGGTGCGACCGTTGTTCTCGCTCTTTTTCCCTGAACTGACAGCGATGGTTCAGCCTCTCTCCGGTGAGTACGCCGTTCGTCGCAAGGTGCTTGAGCAAATTCCCTTTCCGATCGGCTATGGTGTCGAGACCTCGCATCTCATTGATGTGTGGCACAAATTCGGTCTGGAAGCTTTTGCCCAAACCGATTTGGAAACACGGGTTCACCGGAATCAGACCACCAATGATCTCGGGAAAATGGCCTTCGGGATTCTCCAGAGTTTTCTCAACCGTCTGGAAAGCTACGACATGATCGATCGGCTGCCGGAGATGGCTTCACATTTCCGTCAGTTCCAGGCGCAGGGCGAACACTACGAACAAACCTTGAAAGAGATCATCGAGGAGGAACGCCCTCCGATGATTGAGATCAAAGAATACCGGAAGTCGCGGGGCATAAAATGAGAATCGCCATCGTCCACTATCACCTTCGACGCGGCGGCGTGACGCAGGTGATAGCGACGGCGGCCGCAGCGCTCAAAAAGCTCGGGCATGAGGTCGTTGTGCTGACGGGTGAAGCCCCTTTGCCTGAAATCGAAAAACGACTGCCGAACTTCGAAGTGATCCCGGAACTGGCCTACCGGATGTCCGGATCGGCTGTTGAAATCGCCTGCGAAATGCGGAAACGGGCCGGGACGCCTGATTTGTGGCACTTTCACAATCACGCACTCGGCAAAAATGTGCACATGCCGGAGGTCGTCGCAGAAATCGCCCGGGAATCGCCCGTTCTACTGCAAAGCCACGATTTTGCCGAAGATGGACGCCCATGGAACTTCCGCACTCAGCTGGAATACGATCCGCGAACACAGCTGTGGCCCCAGGCTTCACAGATTCACTACGCAACGATCAACTGGCGTGACCTGAATATTTTGCGGGAAGTTGGTTTCCCCGGCGACCGGCTCTCGATGTTGCCGAATGCGGTCTCTGAATTGGTAACGGAGACAACTCCTGCAGACCGACCCTTTGCTGAAGGGAAGAAGTTTTACCTCTACCCGACCCGGGCGATCCGCCGCAAGAATGTCGGTGAGCTTTTGTTGCATGCGCACTTGCATCGGGATGAGGCGGAATTCGCCACCACCCTCGCACCGGACAATCCGGACTGGCTGAAGATTCACCGACACTGGGAATCGATGGTGGATGACCTGAAGCTTCCGGTGAAGCTGGGGAATCACGGCTATGATTACAAAGATCTGGTCGGCTGGTGCGATGCACAGATCACAACCAGCGTAGCTGAAGGTTTTGGCCTCGCCTTCCTCGAACCGTGGCTGGCAGGGAAGTCTGTGGTCGGGCGTGACCTGATCGATATCACGGCCGATTTTCCGGTGAACTTAAATCACCTCTACGGTCGGTTTGATGTCCCGCTTTCCTTAATCAATGAAGCCGATCTAAAAGCTGCGGTCACCTCCGCCCTTGAGGAAAGTTACGCAGCCTACGGACGAATCCCGTCAGCCGATTCCTCCGCCAAAACGCTGGATTCAATGATCTGCGATCAGAGCATCGATTTCGGCCGGCTGAGCGAACCGTTTCAAACAACCATTCTCAGAAACCCAACCGGGGTTGAACCGCCTCCAATCCTGCCCTGCTCAAGTGAAGTGATTCACGATCAGACAGGGTTGGTTCGCCAATCGTACAGTGTTGGATCGTACGGCGACAAACTAGCTGCGCTCTATCAGAAGGTCGCTGACTCACGGATCGGAGAGATCCAGAATCCCGGTCCGGAGTTGCTGCTCGATTCGTTTCTCGATCCGGCCCGATTCAATCTGCTTCTTTCCTGACCATTCGTGAGATGTGTTTCGCCAGAAGATCGAACTCAACATTCACGCGGCTGCCGGCTCCGGCATTTTTCAGATTGGTGACTTCGAGGGTGTGAGGAATGATCCAGATGGTGACACTTGAGTCACCCAACTCCGCCACGGTGAGGCTCATGCCATCGATACAAATGGAGCCCTTGTGGACGACGAGATGAGCAAACTCGGCAGGCAATTCGATTTCCAATCGATGATCATTTCCGACTTTTTCAAAAGAGATGATCTCGCAGGTTCGATCGACATGGCCCTGAACAAAATGGCCGCTGAGCCGATCACCAATCGCGAGGGAGCGCTCCAGATTAACAATCGAGCCCACTTCCAAATCGCCGAGATTGGTGACACGAAGGGTTTCGTGGAGCAGATCGAAACTCGCAGCTCCATCTTCGACCTTTGTCACGGTGAGACAGGCGCCGTTGGTTGCGACACTTTCGCCGATAGCCAATTCATCGGCAAAACCCGCCCGAACCTTTAGGCGGGCGCCGTTTTCAATCTTCTCGATCGCAGTGATCTCGCCTGCTTCTTCGATGATGCCAGTAAACATGGTTGCGACTTTATCGCAAAAACCGGGGAAATCTCGTTCGATTGTGGTCTTGCGACTGTGGCGTGATTTCGACAAAGTCAGGTTATGAAATCCCGTTGGTTCACTCTCTTTGCTTTGGTTGCGCTCGCAGCTTTTCCTTTATCAGCTCAGGACAAACCCAATGTGTTGTGGATTTACCTGGAAGACGTCAGCGGTTGGTTCAGCTGTTATGGCGATAAAGTCATCGAGACACCGAATATCGATGCATTGGCGGAAGACGGCGTTCGCTTTGACCGGTTTTACACATCGGCCGGGGTGTGTTCCGCAATGCGGTCGGGAACCATCGTCGGAATGATGCAAACAACGATCGGGGCGCACAATCACCGAAGTTGCCGGGCGACTTTTCGCGGAAAGTCGATGGGTGAATATGACAAGAATGTTTTGCCTGAAGGAGTGAAACCGGTCCCGCAGATTTTCAAGGAGGCAGGCTATTACACTTTCAACGAAGGCACCGGGAAGGACGATTTCAATTTTGAATGGGATATACCAACTCTGTATGACCGTGCCTCCAAACCGGAATTCAAAGGTGCCAAAGACGGCACCGACTGGTCGGGACGTAAAGAGGGCCAGCCGTTTTTCGGGCAGATTCAGTTGATGGGCGGTAAATACAGGAAGGGTGTTAAAAAAGTGACAGATCGCGCTGCGGTCCCTGTTCCGCCTTATTACCCGGATGTTCCGGAAGTCCGGGAGGAGATCGCTTTTCACTACGATTGCCTGCTGAAGACCGACGAGGAAGTCGGTAAAATTGTCGCCGCGCTGAAGCGTGACGGGCTTTATGACAACACTTACATTTTCATGTTCAGCGACCATGGATACAAACTGCATCGTCACAAACAGATGCTTTACGAAGGTGGCATTCGCATGCCTCTGACGGTGACCGGGCCTAAAATCGGCGGGAAAAGCGTTCGTGATGATCTTATCAGCAGCATTGATATAGCGCCGGCTTCGTTGGCCCTGGCCGGGTTACCGATCCCGGAGACGATGGAGGGGAACAATTTTATGGCGCATGGTTTCGACAAGCGAAACTACGTCATTTCCGCCCGAGACCGTTGCGATTATACGATTGAGAAGATTCGTGCCGTGGTGACACCGAAGTTCAAATACCTGCGGAACTACACGGACGACCGGCCTTTTATGCAACCGACTTATAAAGACGGGTGGGAGGTTACCAAAAAGCTGCGGGCGATGATGGCTGCAGGGGAAATGAATGAGACCCAGATGATTTTCTTCGACCCGGACGGAAAGGAGCCGGAGGAATTTTATGATCTGGATAACGATCCGCACGAAATCAATAACCTCGCGAAAGATCCGAAGTTCGCTGATGAACTGGAACGGCATCGCCAGATCCTTGCTGAATGGATTGCGGAGACCGGCGACAAAGGTCAGGCTCCGGAATCTGACATCGGCTTGCTGTGTGCACTGAAGCGCTGGGGTGACAAATGTGTGAATCCCGAATACGACCGGGTTCGTCATTTGCTGAAGAAAGAGGACTGATCAATCAAGAGGTTCGCTCTCCAGCTGGAGAACGGGCTTTTGATTCATGAGCGAGGCTTCTTTCTCGTCTTCAAATATCACGACAATTTCTTCAAACTTGCCGTCAGCCCACATCGCCTGGTTGATGAGCCAGGTTTTGAGAAATTTTGCGACTGCGACCCGGGATTTCTCCCGTGCTTTTGACAGGGTCTTTTCATCCGCTGCCCGCTGATTCAACTTCGAGGTAATCTCACGCTCGAGGGCTTCCAGGTTTTCATCTCCATCCCACCGGCCCCAGCCTGATTTTGTTTTCTTTTGTATCCCGCCGGTATCAAACGCAACCGGCAGACTGGGTTTCAATCGGGGAGCAATGACCATAAGTCGTGATCCGTCGGCCTCGACAAACCACTCCCCGTTCAAATCGATGTGAAATCGATAGACGGCCGGAACGGTGATTTCTGAAACAGTCGTGCCGAGCGGCATCACTTTGCCGAAGAGTTCGAAATTGGTTTTACGGGTGAACTCTTCGACCGCACCAGCAGTGGCTACTTCGAGAATATTTCCTTCGTTCCCCTCCACCTGGAGTTCGCGCCATTGATAAAAGGTCTGAACGACCTCTTTCGGTTTAAAGACCTCCCGCACTGTCTCGGCAGTGGCATCTATCGACTGCTTCGAGATCCAGATAAACGAGAAAAACACAATCAACCCCGAGACAATCAGCAACCCGAACAGCCAGAAAACCTTATTCCACGGCGAGCCCGCCTTTGTCGACACTTCCAATTCGCTCATGTGAAGAAATTTCGCTGCTTTTCAGAAATTGGCAGGCCCATTTTTTCCATCACTTTCAGCATGTCTTCCCAAACCATTCGCTTTTTCGGCCGACCGCCGTCTGCGTCAGACTCTGCGCGCAGAATATAGCTGGGGTGATAGGTCACCATCACCGGTGTTCCCGAGAGATCGTAGAACTTTCCGCGCATACTGCTGACTGACCCGCCCAAATCGAGCAACCCCTCCGCTGCGGTTCCACCACAGGCAATGATCACCTTCGGTTTTACAATCTGAATTTCAGCCAGGACATATTTGACCGAAGCTGCCATCTCTTCGGGTGTTGGTTTACGGTTTTTGGGCCCCTGGAAACGTCCGTCACCAATCATAGGGCGGAATTTCACGATATTGGAGATGTAAAGATCCTCGCGAGCAAAGCCCATGGCTTTCATGATCCCGTCGAGTTTTTGTCCTGCCGGTCCCACAAAGGGCTTCTTCTGCTTTTCCTCTTCTGCCCCCGGTGCTTCGCCGACGATCATGAGATCTGCCTCTGGATTGCCTGTTGCAAACACCATCTGATCCCGAAGGGAACCGAGACCACGACAGGATTTGCAGGCCTTGGCCATCCGAAAGAGGTTGTTCAATTTATCCCGCTTTGTGTCGCCTTCGGGTGACAGAATTTCGATCCCCCGTAACGTCATTGCCGGAACTGAATCGGCAGGAGGATCTATATCAGACAAGGGAATCACCGTTTCGGCTGCTACCGTCGACTTCGGTGTCTCCTCCCGAACGGACTCAGTGGCTGGCGCTGGATCCGGCGCCAGCATTTTCATCAACGCCCCCGGAAGCCGGTCGAGTTTATCCAATGATTCGGGAGCCAAATCGATCAATTCGCGTCCGCGTTCCCGTTGATTCTCGAGATAGTCGCGAAGTGCGTAGAGCGCTTGATTGAGTTCTGCTGGAGTTCCGGCCATGAATTCTTTTCAGTGTGCAATCGGATCCTACAATGGCAATTCCAATTTGTAATCGTCGGATTTGAAAACCGGCTTGTGATTACGGTTCATCTGTTGTCTCATACTAAACCAAACCACATTTACCGACCCAGTATCATGTTCAAACGCATTGGCAATCTTATCCGTGGGTTTTTCGGCCTCTTTGTCTCAGGTCTTGAAAAGCAGAATCCCGAAGCTCTCCTTGAAGTGGAGAAAGAAAATCTTCGCAAACAAATATCTGAGTACAACAAAGGTCTGGCCGCCCATGCCGGTCTTTGTGAGCGCCTCATGTCACAGGTGGAAAAGGAACGCCGTGAATTGAAGGAGCTCACCGCAAAAACTTCCGCGCATTTGAAAGCTGGAAACCGGAAACTTGCCGGTGAATACGCGCTCCGTCTCCAAAAGGTGAAAGAGGAACTCGCTTCGAACACCGAGCAAATGGAATCAGCGGAGAAAACTTACGACGAGCTGAAGCGCAGCCGTGACGTTGCGGTGAAAGCTGCACGCGACAAGATCGAATCGCTCAAGCGTAATATTTCCGAGACGAAGATTGCCAAAGCCACTGCTGAATTGAATGAGATGGCGGCCGGCATGATCAGTGAAATTGGCGGCGCCGGTGACACCCTGAACCGTCTCGAAGAGATGGTCCGCGAAGAGAAGGAAGTGGCAAAAGGCCGCGCTCGTGTTGCCAAAGACAGCATCGACACTACCGATCTCAACGAAATGGAAGCGGAACGCACAGCGCTGGAGGAAATGGCCCTGGCAGATTTTGCCGCTGAATCCGGGATTGTGATGGATGGCGGGAGCGACGGCGGAGAGGCCGACGCACCAGCGACCGAAGACGAAAAGACCATGTGAAACTGGTCTTTGCCGCAAGGTTTCGACTCTCAAAGGGTCATCGCTGTTCGTAATGGTTCGTGGGAAAATCACGAAACCTTTGAGAATTACGAAAGTGTAAACATATTTAATTTCACGCAAACCAAAGTGGGGCTACTGTAACGGGAATCTTTCCCGCTTTGCTCCATGAACAAAACTCAGGCGTTCGTTTTTTTTGGAATAGTCCTCGTAGGGCTTTGTATTTCCTTAATCACTCTTAAAAAATTTGGAAAACCCGTCGAAGTCGACGGTCCGGATGTTGAGCCAGCACCCGCTGTTGTCGAGGCACCTGTTACTCCGCCACCTGTGGAGCCAAAACCGGATACTCCAAAGCCATCAGTCGCCAAGTCCGACGAGGCACCGAAAGAAACGCCGTCAGAAGAGGCAAAACTATACCAGTCGGCGGACGCCCTACTTGGAGCTCTCTCGGATTCTGTAAAAAAACGGGACGCAAAACAGTTCCTCAAGATGGCAGGGCCTGACGCTGCTACGCCCTTGATTCAGGCTCAGGTATCGAAGCTGATCGCCGATACTTCGTTTGAAGTCGACGAGAGTCGCCCAACGGCACAAGTTGCGAAAGTTGCGGGCTCCTTTTCACGATGGGCCATCCGATTGAAGAAAAGTGCGGATGCGAAATTGCCGGAAGGCGCTCCTGAGGTTGCCGAAATTTATACGGACGTTATTTCCAAACCGGATTTAGGTTGGACGGTAGAGAAGATCGCCCTGCCAATTGAGGTGGCGGAGTTCATCGGCGAAGTCGACATGACAAATGTTGCCGCAGCCACAGTGGATCCAGCAAATCCAACAGCTCCCGGTTCGCCTGCAGCCCCCAACGCATCGAAGGGAGGAACACCAAACGTGCCCGCACCTGCCGGTGTTGAGTCTGCCGATGCTCTGACGGTGGCTCATGCTTTCTCGAAAGCTGTGGTCGATCGAAATTTCAATCTTGCGCGGGGAATGACCGACACAAACACGATCACCGATGAGCGTGTCGCTGCTCTCATGATCGCTGTAGAGGAAGGTCAGTTTAAGCTTCGTCAAGACGAACCCCTCGTCGTGACTCTGAACCGTGAAAACATTGTATGGGTGCTGACCCGTATCGAAACCAATCCAAGCGATAGTTCAAAATCGGAATTCGCCCTTGAGATGGCGAAGATTGAGAACGAGTGGAAAATCAATGGTCTGGCCTTCAATGCCTTGCTCACAGCCCTGGCCGATAAAGCGGGAGCAGGAGGAACTGCCTATGCACCGATGGTGAAGAACCCAAAAGGGGGCGAATCGCTTGTCATCTACTTTGATTTCGACAACAAGGAAGTGACTTCCCGCGCCAACAGTCAGCTTAAAATTGTTGCTACCATTCTGAAGGAAAATCCAGAGCGGAAAATTCGAATCAACGGACATGCTGATGCTCTCGGAACTGATGAGTATAATAAATCACTCAGCAACAGCCGGTCGGCTCAGATTCGGAAAGTGCTGTTGGATATGGGAGTGGCTCCCAACCAAGTGGTGACTGAGAGTTTTGGTGAGACCCAGCCGTTACGGCCGAACTTTAAGAGCGATGGAACCGATGACCCAAGCGGTCGCTCCCAGAATCGCCGGGCCGAGGTTTACCTCGATTTCTAATCAGTGGTTGAAGACAAATTCCGGGGTGTTGATCAACGACCAGACAAGGTCCTCGATTCCCTCCCGCCTTTTCTCGACTGCTACCAAATAGTCGGTGGAGAGCTTGAGTTCTTTATCACTGGGACTCCGGGACAACAGGGAAAGGTAAATCTCGTCGACCGCCTTCGAGGCGTCCTCTTCGCTGGCCAATCTCTGAAACCATTCATTTTTGCTTTCAGTCAGCTTACGCTGAAGCTCTTTTGAATTCATGAGGTGCAAAGCCTGCACCACACTGCTTTCAGGGGCCCGTTCGCATGGCGGGGCGGCGCTTGGATCGGGCCGTCCGAATGCATCAAGGAATTCATTCGAGAACTTGTGATTCCATTGCTGCATAGCAGGTGAGTTTTTCGCCAACCCATCAAACGATTCAACCGTGCCTGTGAGGCCGGACAGTGAATCCAGCAACACCTCTGCCGGAAGCCGGCGCCGATAAGAACGCGAGAAGTTTCGGGTGTCGGTAAGATTGTGCTCCGTGGGGAGAGAGCTTTGTTGATACAGGCGACTGTTCAATATCGTTCGCAGCAATTTCTTCTGATCGTATCCGTTCTTAACAAACTCTGTGGAAAGCCAATCGAGAAGCGGCTCGTTCGTTGCCGGGTTTGATTCCCTGAAGTCATCAACCGGGTGGACAATTCCCCGACCAAAAAGTTCGCCCCACAACCGATTAACAATGGCTTTGGCAAAAAACGGATTTTCAGGAGAGACGATCCAATCCACCAGCACTTCGCGGGGATCTTTCGTCTCTGCGATTTCTGCAAACTCAGGCCCGTCTGGCGCCTTCGGCTTCATCACCTCGTCAGTGACAGGATGCTTCACTTCACCTCCCGACTGGAACCACCAATATTCAGGTTCACCTGAAATCGGGGCGGATATCCCCTGCCCTTTCCGTTTCATCGATCCGAAGAATGCCGCCATCGAATAGTAATCATCCTGGCCCCATTTTTCCGAGGGATGATGATGACAGCGCGCGCAGTTGAGCCGGATACCAAGAAAAAGCTGGGCGACAAACTCCGCCATGTCAGCCGGTTCCCGCTTATCGCGAAAGATCGCAACCGGACCGAAGTCGTGTGTGCTGCCTTGAGCCGTCAGGAGCTCCCGAACAAACGCATCCCAGGTAGTGTTCTTCCTGAATTTTCGACGAATCCAATCATCAAGCAGATAGACTGGCTTTGTCCCGACCCGCTGTGTATTGGGCCTCAAAAGATCCCCCCACTTCGTCGCCCAATAGTCTCCATATACGATGCTGTTTTTGTCAGACAGCAATTCATCAACTAACTTGCTGCGTTTATCCGGACTCTTGTCAGCCAGGAAAGCTTTGATCTGATTCACCTCCGGCAATTTACCCAAAACATCGAGAGTTGCCCGTCGGATAAATTCACCATCCGAGCAGGATTCAGGAGGCATCAATCCCAATTTCTTGAATCGTTCGTAGGCATAGTGATCGATCTCGTTGTTGGTCTTCAGCTTCGCGTAAGTGGACTCAGGCAACGTCTTGTCGGGCGGAATCGTGACACGAGTGTTACTCACCTGAGCAAGATAACGAACAATCACCACTCCCGCCCCAGGGACAGAACCTGCCTTGATCTTTCCATCATGATCAACTTCAGCAAATGCGGCATCATTTGATTGAAATTCACAGAGGTGAGTCACGTCACGAGTTGATTCGTCCGAGTAGTGCGCAGTTACAGAGACTTGCCGAGACTCGCCCTTTTTGTAATCCGCTTCAGGGGGAGAGACCGTGATTTTCTCAATTGTTGGTTCATTGGGAATATGCCGCGGGGCGCCTTCGCCAATCCATTTCGCAATCGTATTGTAGAAATCCGATCCGGGTTCAAACCGCTTCTCGCCTTCGTGGGGAATTGAATTTGTAGCCTTCAACAACAAGAGAGAATTTTCAGGTGCTGCCGGGAAGATCCGTCGTCCACGGGAATCAAAGACAATTTCGTGATAGTCCGAGTCAGTATCAAAGGCAAAGATTGATAGCTCGAAACCATTCTGCCCCCCTGATTTCGAGTGGCAACTCCCGGCCGAACATCCCGCTCTCGTGAGTATGGGGAGAACGTCATTGTCGAAGGAAACGGTCGGAGACTCAGCTCTCGCTGAAAAACCGGTTGTCAGGATGACGAAGAACAATGGAACTGAAAATTTCATGGCGCCTTCTCAATCTTTGCGATTTCCTCTTTTGGGGCATCCAGTTGTTGAATACGCTTCCCATCCTTGTCCCAGATAAAAACGGTTCCAGATTCCGTTCCTGAATACAGCATCAGTGATTTTGGATCATACGCCATGGAAGCCAACGATTCTTCTGCCGGGATGTGGGATTTCTCCCTGGCCCCCGTAGATCGTTGCTCACCCTCATGTTCAACCAGATCAGTGAATGTCCCGGGCTTACCCAATTCGTTGATCGAGACAATGCGATCCGTATTGATGGCCTCTTTCTTTTCAGCATCCTTTTCTCTCTCTTTGGCGGCCGTTTTGTCGGGATCAGATGTCCACGCCAACCCGGTCACGGGCCCCGAGCTACGCGTCGAAAAGCTACTGATCTGTTTCCCTGTCTTTACCTCCCATACCTTGATCGCTTCGTCATCTCCGGCGGAAGCGATTCGTTTTCCTTCGGGACCAAATGCAGTCGCCAAGACAAAACCTGTATGTCCTTCCAGAGTCATGACGGGATCATAGGTTTTGGAATCACGAACCACTACCAATTTATCTGCAGATGCGGTGGCGAAAAGTGAGCCGTCGGGACTGAATTTAAGATCAAACACGGTATCGTCATGAGCTGACTCAATAACCGTATTCACCTTTCCCGTTGAAGCATCGATTGCGTGGATCTTCCCGACTTGAGCAGGCAGTGAATCCGCTGCCAGCAGTGAGTTTCCATCTTTCGTAAATGCGATCGCAGTCATTCGACCAGACAATTTACCGGCATCTTCAACCTCCCGCTCCGGTTTCCAATCCTTGGCGTTCCAAAATATAACTTTTCGAAAGCCGCCAGATGCCAGCCGCTTTCCATCTGTGGAGAAAGCCAGTGACTGAACAACATCACGATGCCCCTTTAAAGAAGTTCTCATCTCAAACGCAGGGATTTTCTTGGGGTCAGCATCCGGCAATACCTCATACACATCAATTGTGTTGGATCGGGCAGCAGCCAGCCATCTGCCATCATTGGAAATCGCCATTGCCAGGACCGGGCGATAATTCTCAGGCATTTTCGAAAGGGTAACCTCTTTGATTTTCGGTTTATTCAGCAACTCCCACTTTGCATTGTCCCATCTGGCTCCCGCATCTATCCACTCTTCCAACGCAATAATCTCACCGGGCTTGAGCTGCCCCTTGGGCGGCATGTGTGAATCATGATCAGGAAACAATGTTTCCATCAAATAACTCTCACCCGAGTTACCCGGGATAATTGCTGAATCTGTATCGCCGCCTCGCAAAAGAGAATCCCGGGAATCCATAACTAAACCACCCTTCCGCTTCGCAGGGGTGTGGCAACGCACACAATTTTCCTGCAAAATCGCCAATGGATCCGGCGTCGACTCTTCAGCAAAAGTCGCCACCGAAAACACCACCAAACAATTGAAAGTCAGAAACCAATTCACAGTGGCAAGATGCCCTGAAATCGGCCAGTCGGTCAACTGGCGCGAAATCGGCGACCGATCGCTAGATCTCCCGCAATTTCTCCACGCTCTTCCTAGCCCACCAGCATTTCCAAAGAATCTGCTTCACCTCTTTCCTGTCGATTTTTACACGATGAGTCAGCACATCATTTCCCGCTGCTTCAAGTTTGGAAAGCGTCCGCTCTCCGATAATCAGCGGCAAAGCAGTGGCAAACCGAACCCGGTGGTGACGCAGATTCTCCAGGTAAATCCAGCCCTCAGAAATCCAGTCACGACAGATCGCCTGCCACACCTTCATTTCCCGAACCAACAGGGTCGGATCATTCATCAAACCCTGTTCGATCGTTTTATCCACGGGGAGATAGCAGCGACCATTTTCGAGGTCCTCGCCCAGATCACGGAGAATATTGATCAACTGCAAGCCCTGCCCGAACATTTTTCCTGAATGCATCAATGCTTCGCGATTGTCCGGATTCCCGAATTTGTTACCAAGGTTTTCAAATCCAACCTTTGTCCAAAACTCCCCAACACATCCGGCTACCGAATAGGTGTAGTTCTCCAGTTGTTCATGAGAAACAGGGCGCTTACGAACTTCGGAAGCTTTCTCCAAATCCCAAAGCTGCCCCTTCGTAATCTGATCAAACACTTCTCGAACTGCTGTCTGATTGGCAGGTTCAAACCGCTCCAGCCACAGGAGACAATGATCAAGTTTCTTTAACAGCTCCTTCTCTCCCGCAAGAGATTGGTGTCTGTAAAAACTGTCCAGCTTTGGTAACGCCTGCCTATCTAAAACCGACTCACGGAACCGGGTAAGTGCATCGATTCGCAATGACACCGGTGCGCTTTCAGTGTCCGCCAAGGTGTCAGAAGCCCGGGCAAGGAGATAACCAAGGCTGACCGGGGCCTGCATTCGACGCGGTAGAAAGCGCATCGAAAGGTAAAACGAACGCGACACTTCGCGGAGGAGAATGTTGAAATCGCGCTGAGTCATCTCGTAAACGAATCGTCGATTTTAGAATGAAGCGGTACGACGTGCAAGGAGTCGGTGTAAGTAGAGTGATTCCAGTATAAAAACAAAAAGCCCGGAAGTCTTAACTTCCGGGCTCCTGTGTATTTGAATCTTAGATTCAGGTGAGACGGATCAGGAGAAGAACTGCATGATCGGCTGACCTTCGGTCACGATTTCGTTCGAATCCGGGTCACGCTTGTGGCCTGCGATAAGGAACGGACGTCCGGATGGTGCGTAGACCACCTTGTTCAAATCGATTCCGAGCGCATAAGCGATCGTCGCGTTGAAGTCGAGTGGGGTGACTGGATTTTCTTCCACGGCCATTCCGAGCTTGTCGGACTTACCGTATACCTGTCCACCCTGAATACCGCCACCGGCAAACATTGTGGAGAACACACGTGGGTGGTGATCCCGGCCGCCGTTTGCGTTGATCTTCGGTGTCCGGCCAAATTCCGTTCCAACTGCAATCACAGTCTTCTCGAAGAGACCTTCAGCTTTGAGATCTGCAATCAAAGCAGCAAGTGCCTTATCAAGCTCACCCGCACGCTGCTGAATCGCACCGCCCCAGAGGTCGTTGTGCATATCCCATCCGCCTGAATTCACCTCAACAAAACGAACACCGGACTTCACAAGACGCTTGGCAAGCAAGGCACCTTTACCGAGACGTCCGTTTCCGTAGTTCTCAAGTTTACCCTGATAGTTCTCCTCTTTGGCGACCATGAACGCATCAAGATCTTCACTCTTCATGAGCTCCAGAGTCTCGTCATAGAACTCGGTGTAAGCCTGAACTTCATCAGTCTTAAACTTGCGACGGAAACCATCGTCAAACGTATTCATCAGCTCCATCCGCTTCTTGAAAACGTCTTCTTCAACACCCTTCCAGGGAGTTGAGTTCTGAACACCTTTCTCAGGATCACCAATTGGCAGTGGCGCGTGAGAAGGACCAAAGAAGCCGGCAGCAGGGTGATTACCACCTGCTCCGATCAGAACAGATGAAGGAAGCGTTGTGTCACGCTTCGGCATCATCTTCTGCATCCACGCACCCATTGAAGGGTGCACGATTGTCGCACGAGGCTGGTAGCTTGTGTGCATCCAGTAGGACCCCCCACGGTGATCGCCAGTCTTTTGAGTCATCGAGCGAACGACCGCAATGTCTTTGAATCCCTTGGCAAGTTCAGGCATGAACTCAGCCAATTCGATTCCAGCGACACCGGTCGAAGCACCGGTCGTCCTACCACCGGTTTCAGTTCCCGGCTTTGGATCGAAGGTGTCCATGTGGGTCATCCCACCGCTCATGTAGAAGAAAATGCAGTTCTCTGCTTTTCCACCACCTGCCGCAAGGACAGATGGGCTGGCGGCGGCGATCGGGAGAACGCTGACACCGAGGGATGTTTTTGCCAATCCCTTCACAAACTGGCGACGGCTTTGCTCGTCGAGGTTGTTCAATAGTTCTTTCATAATTTTCTAAGGTTTACTGTTTTATCTTTAAATGATTTGAAATTCAGCACTGAAATTTACTGAATGAACATGAATTCACGGGCATTCACGAGAGCCCAAACAACGTTACCAATGCCGGAGGCCTCAGCGGCCAGTTGATCATTTTCTGAGGCATCACGATCTTTCTTCGACATGCCTGAACTTGCTTTATTGATCTCTTCACTGCTTGGGTAACGTCCCAAAACACTGAGGAAAATCTTCTCGATCTTCTCGCTCTTGGAAAGACGATCGCCATTGCTTGGGTTCATGATCTCCTTCACAAGATAAGCCTCAGGACTGGTCAGAATGCTGTTGGTGATTTCACCATTCAGCAACGCCATCACCTGTGGCGAAGAACCGCCGGTAAACTGATTCTCAATCAACTGCTTGTCGGATTGTCCGAACATGCGCAGGAAATGCCCCGCTGACTGTGGCTGACGAAGCTCGGAAGCCCGCACCATCTGCATACGGCCCACTTTACCCACTTCGCGACCCGTCGCATCACCAGCGGTGTCTACCAACTGACCAATTTGTCCGAACCGGTTACGCCAAGCCCAGATCTCATCAGCTGTTTTGAGCTTGGTGGTGTCAGTATACATGATGTCCTTATACTCTTCCCAGCCGCGGCGAACCATGGCATCAGGGTTTGGAGTCGTCAGAGCTACAAACGAGTCCCACATCTGCTCCGCACTCATCCGGCGAAGGACCGGTCCGGGGAAATGATAGGTCCCGTTGTCCACCTGAGTGAGCGAAGGTGAAAGCGTTTCAGCTTCACGCTGATAAGCTTCCGTGTTGTAGATCACACGCATGAAGTCTTTCACGCTGAAATCGAGATCCTTCATCATACCCTCAAGAAACGAGAGAAGCTCAGGGTTCTGAGCCTGCCCTTCGAGGTGACCGGGGATGTTGTAAACAGGCTCGATCTGAGCAAGACCGAAAGCTGTCTTCCACAAGCGATTCACCAGGTTAATTGTGAAGCGTGGGTTACTCTTCGAAGTCACCCAGTCAGCAAAGGCAGAGCGGGGAGTCTCATATTTTTCAAGATCAACAATGTCGCCAAAGTAAGTGCCTGGATCAACGCTCGCGTTCGGCTCACCATCGTCATACTTGTAATCGTGAGGAAGCTTGACCTGATTCCGGCCGGTGTCGTTCACATTAATGCTGTGAGTGCCGAACATACGACCCAATTGACGGTCTTGATCTTCACGCTCACGAAGCTTACCGCCCTCCTTGAGGATCTTATTCATCCGGGAAAGCTCAGCCTTGTCATTACCACCACCCATCATCATCATTCCACCACCACGACTGCGAGTCTCGGTATCTCCGATGAACGCTGCCATCTTGTAGAAATCCATCTGATACACTTCTTCGAACGGATGGTCGTGACACTGCGCACAAGTGATCTCTGTGCCCATAAACACTGTGAAGGTGTTTGAGAGGTTACAAAGACGCATCCCCGAATCAGCAATCATAAAACCGGCCGCCGGGTTGTCCCAGATCTTACCGGTTGCTGCGATCATCTCCTTAACAAACTCGTTGTAAGGCTTGTCGTTTTTAATGCTCTGCTTGATCCACTCGATGTAAGGATCAGCTTTGAGGTCCCCATTCCCCATCATTGTCACTCCCTCACGAACGCGAAGCAGATCGGAATAGTAATTGAACATCCGCATCGCATAAGCATCGGAGTTCAACAGCTCGTCAATCAACTCGGCACGCTTAGTCTTGCTCCGGCCATCAAGGAACTTCTTAGCTTCCTCATAAGTAGGAATACGTCCGGCAACGTCCAAATAGATACGACGCAGGAACTGCTCATCCGATGTCTTCGGATTCGGCGCACACATTTCCATCTCGCGCTTGATTTCCTCTGCGCGCTTCTGCTTTTCCGCAGCGGTTAAATCGGTATTGGCAGCAAGAGATTTACCCTCTTCCACCAGCTCGTAGTAAGAGTTCTTCATCTTGGCGAGCATCAACTTATCAATCTCGCCAGCCAGCGCCTTTGGATCCTCGGGCAAATTGGCTTTCGCCCAAAGTTGATCCTCATCGGACAGCTTTGAGAGAGGAAATTGGTAGTCCTGGCCAGCATCAGTCCGAAGTCGGATAATGGTGTTGGCTCCGGCACCGGTAATTCCGAGGAATTCCGCTTTCAGAGTCCGTCCATCGGATGCAGTCCACGTGCGCATCTCGGCAAATGCCGAAGTGCCAGCCACGAGAAATACGCCGAGGGCGCAGACCATGAGTTTCAGAGGTTTGATTTTATTCATGGTTATTTATATTTTCAGCCAGTTAGTTAGTTCAGGTTTCGTTCGTGTGCCAAGGGGGGAATAGAATCTACGTGGTTTTTGAAAGTAGTTCAAAAAAGTATATCGCCCAGACGGGCTATTTGTTACAGAAAGAGGGGTTTTATCGGAGAAAACCGTCGGGTTTGGGCTTGATGTCGCTGATTTCAACCAAAGGCGCCTCAAGAGCGCTTCTATGTAAATATAGTTCGTCGATCCATCCTTCGAATCCACTTTCCCCATAAGACCCCATCTGTAGTTCACCTGCGCGAATCGTTTCTAATACCTGAGAAACGGAACCACTTATCGCTTCCAGTTCTCCGTCCACAAACAGGTGCACATGAGTCGCCAAATTCGCATCTTTTCCGCCCAGAAAACGCACGGTGATATGATGCCACTGACCGTCCCGGATATCTGTCGTTCCGATCACGTGCCCCTTTCCAAAGGATACCTTCAACGCGTTCTCCACCCCATTGTCGCGATTACCATTCCAGGTGATGTCCCACTTCGAAGATTCAGGCCGCCCCAGTGTCACCATTGATGTCGTTTGAGAATGAGGCCCGCGCGGAGATATCTTCACCCAGAAGCTGATCGTAAAGGCTTCATCAAGCATGATCTCTGTTGGCAGTCTTGCGATCAACCGTTCTCCCGACTGAAAGACCAGACCGCCCCCTTCCTGACCCGCTGATCGCTTCGGCGTGGGGAAATCGGCATTCCCCCCGTCAGTGCGAGCCGTCAGACTGGCATCAAACGGACCGCGATAAATTCCCTGACCGCGATCTTCAATCTCAGGCCCGCCGGATTCATCAAACGCATAGTGAATGTAACCGCTTTCGCTCAACCGGGATTCTTCCGGAATCGTCAACGTAAATTCGTCTCCTGCGTAATCGATCGGCACCAACTCGCTTCGAGTTCGCTCATCAGCACGAACCGCCAATCCTTCAGTGATACGAATCGGCACCGAGTTCCCACTGGTTCGGCTCGCCTCAATCACCCCCTGCATGACATGAACTTCCGTATCTCCATTGTTTAAAACCGAAACCCCGAACCGGGTTCCGATATCCAGAATATTCAGCCGCGGAGTATTAATGACGAACCCGGAGGCACGCGGCGGCACCTCAGCAGTCAATTTCCCAAATTCCAGATACCCGCGATTGGCATGCTCAAGGCTCAACTTCGCCGGCCCTTCAAGGTAAACCCGGGCTCCTGAATTAAATGTGATCTCGGCAACACCGGCCTCCAACATCAACTCCCTCCCACTGATCCAGCCGTCATCGCGCACTTCCTCTTTCGTCTTTGCCGACCAGGAGGCACCATCCATACCGGTGATACGGGCAACAAACTGCTCGGTTTTGCCTACTTCAGCCCCGCGAGTCGCTGATCCTGTCGACTCCATGGACACTTTTTGCAGTCCCAACACCAGAAACACCGCTGCGACACCTGCCACCAACCCGGCCTTTACCATGTCAGGCCAACGAAGGCGGTCCGCTATTTGTCGCTCTTCCAGAATCTCTGTGAGGACAGACTTTGCAAAGCTCCGCTCCGGAGATCCATCCAAATCAGCCCCCTCCGACCGCAACTGCGCGACAACTCCATCCGCGAAGTCTTCCGCCTCGGATTCATCCTCCATGAGGATTTTCAAAGCCTCATGCATCCGCAACTGTTCAAAGTAGCGGTCGCGGAGCTCGGCGTCATTCTGCAAGGATTTACGAAAGAACTTCTCCGATTCACCGGAAAGCTCCCCGTTAATAAATGCATCTATGAGTTCTGATTTCACAATATTAAAACAATGTTTTCAGGCTCTCGCCTCCTGAGCTGCTTTGTTTTCCAGACATTCCCGAAGTGCAGCCCGCACTCGACATAAGGTTGTCCGCACCCAGGCTTCGCTCTGATCCAACGCCACAGCCATTTCCCGGGTCGATTCACTGAATTTATACTTCAGCCCCAACAGTTTGCGCTGTCCTTCAGGTAACTGATTCACGCACTCTTCCAAATGGGCAAAAACCGGAGCCTCAGGGCCAAATCCCGATGTGTTCGAACTCTGGACCAGGCAATGCTCCAGAAACTTCTCGTTATTCTTCGAAACACGTTGGTGACGTAACGTTTCTTTCCTCACCAAATTAAAGGCAATCGCCCGGAGCCATTTCCCGAAATTGGTTCCTGCCTGGAAATCATTGATGTGATGATGGGCAAACACGAACGCTTCATGAGCAATCTCATCAATCAAATGCGGCACCGGCAACTTCATCGCAACAAATGCCCGGAGACGGGCACCATGAATCTGGATCAGCTCGGCAAAAGCCTCCAGATTTCCTGCCTGCACATCCAGTACAAGTTGTTCTTCGTGTTCTCGGTCCATCAGATTGCGTCCGTGTAGCAATGAATATCGCTCAGACCGCCCGATGTTACAAAATCCAAAAGAAGGTCAGCAATGGAATTGGTTGTTCTGAACATTCGAGAAATTGAACATCCTGCGAACCCAGGTAGCCTTCTTGTTCAGGAGATGGCAAGAAAGTGAAAACGAAATTGTTTCAACTGTGGCGTTCTATTCCGTATTGGGGGCGCTGGTGGATCAAAGCCCTGGCCTTCACGGCTACCGTCTACTTTGGCTACGACCTCTACGGACGATTAGCTTGGTGGAACTTTCAGTCCAGCTACGCTGCAAAGGGAGTGAGCTTTGACCTGGAGTCTCACTTTCGGGAAATCACGCCCGAAGAGGATTATTTCAAGTCACCAACTTTGTCGGGGTGGATCAACTCAACCGATCCTGTGCTTGTGACCCAACTGACTGAATGGCCCAAAGGAACCCAACCCGGCTCCTACGCCTCAGCCGGTTGGGAAGAAGGCGCTCTCCATCCGCTCCGGGAATACCTGGTATCCCCCACCCCATCAATGAGTGATGCCAAAGCGGCGCAGAAGTTACAATCATTGTTTGCGACCGGCGCCCCTGCCATCTCACGCTTAATCGCCGACTCAGATCGGTCAGGTGTTTGCTGGAAGCGAGCAATCCCCAATATAAAAGGGATCAATGATTTCATGAAGATCCTGAAGGCGAGGGTAAGGGTTCACCTTCAAACAGGTGATGACGAAAGAGCGCTTGAGGAGCTAATCGCCGCAATCCGGTTCGGCCAGCGGATTCGCGAGAGCCACACATTGATCGGCTTGCTGGTCCAACTCGCCGCAATGTCGATCATAGAAGATGCCATATGGGATGGGATACGATCCCGACAGTGGGATGAAGCACAATTGACCCGTCTCTTAAGGGAACTCAGGCAACTAAAAATTACCCGGGACATAGCTGCGGTAGGCATTCGTGAAGTAGCACTGGTCGCCGATTCGATCGAAGAAATTGAACATTATGAACACTCAGGCGTAAAAGGATGGCCCTCCTACTGGTTTTCCAGGATGAAAAGTTCGTTAAAGGAGTTCTCAAAGCCTTCTCGTGACGTGGATGACTTAATAACGGCGGGCGAATGTCTCATTAACTCTTTGATGCCGAAGGGACACCGCAGTCTGGGCATGAAAAAATACGGAGAGTATTGGGGCGCAGCCATATTCGGCGGGCCGGATTCGATTCAGGCAGATTACGATGTCACTCGACTGGATCGATTCTTAAAAAGTCATGACCGCGGCTCAAAACCCTACAAAGCGGTTAAATTCTTCGGCTTTGGGACGCCAACATTCAGTAAAATCGGTGAAACAACCCTTCAACGTCAGCAGTTCCTGGACTTCGCCATTATCAGCTGTGAATTAGAGCTCCATTTGATGCGAACGGGGCAAGTCCCAAAAGATCTCTCTGCTTTCGAAGTTCCCGGCGATCGTTTTTGCCCCCACTTACCCATTCGCTATGAGCGGACCGGGATGACAAGTTACCGACTGATCGCCTGCGGCAAAGACAGGATAGACAACAAAGGAGCGATGAGCATGGATCCGTTTTTTGAGATTAAAGCTGTCGATTAACTACGCCCACTGGGCCAATTGCTCTGGAAACGGGCAGTCCGCACACTCGCTGGCATCTTCCAGACAGAAATCGCTGTAGATCTGAAGCAGAGCCTGCTGCTGGTAATACCGCTTCGAAAATGACTTCCCCCGGGCGGATTCTTCGCCAAACAACCGCAGGATCGCACGGCGCAGACTCTCGTTTGAATCCACCGCAGGAAGTTTGGCATACCTCGCCCAGTTCCTTTCGGGCGAATTCACCACCGCCAGGGGAAACAAAAGGTTCCCCAGGATATCCCGCGCGCGATCTTTCCCAACCAGCACGAGGGGTTTGGGCGATGGTTTCGACTTCAGGGTGTAATGAAAATTCCAGAAATTGTGCTCCAGATCCACCAGCTGATCGTAGGCCCGCTTCTCCCAGTCATCCGATTCTATATCGAACACTGTTTTCGCAAAAGTCGGCCATGAATCCAGCAACGCGGCAAGAGCACCAAGCCGGCGCTGCGGGTGATTCGTCGGGCGTGTCCCCGCCAGCTTCCATTCCAGAGCACAGGCAGGATCCGGCTCAAATTCGGATCGCAACTTCCACCAGTGATCCCACAGCCCTTTTAGATAGACCCGCGAATCAGGATCCTCGGTCGCCTCAAATTGCTCGTGCCCGATGAAGCCCCCTGCGCCGAATAGCAGCGCTTCGCGTTCGATCGACGGCCGGTTCCGCAATCTGGAGATGGGCAGGCGCTGCGCCAGAACCGCCATCGTCACCTTGTTATGACGAAACCCGAGTGCCTCCCCTATGGCCTGAAACAACGCCTGATCCGGGGTGTGCGTCTCCCCGATTTTCTGGAGCCGGCGGGCCTTTTGTTGAAGCCTGAACTGCGCTGCCGCCGTCAGGAGAGAATCCACTTTCTCTGCGGTGAGCGAGGCAAGCGGCGTAAAGCATCGCCCCAGTCTCGCCTCCGGTATATTGAGAGGCACCGGCCGGGAATCAGCCAACAGCTTCAGATCTATCTGGATCTGGGAAACCTCACGGTGGTTCTCCGTTCGGGTGAAAAAGCGCCCTTCCCCGGCACGCAGATACACATGGAGCACCACATCATTAAACTCAGGATTCGCCCCGTGACCGTGCGCCTCCCAACTTTCCACCTCCAGATCAATCTCGATCGCGCCCGTGCGGACTTCACCACCGATCCTTACGGCGGTGTCTGTGAAATCCGGTCCCGGCCCGTGATTCCAGTGGCCGAACTGAACAATCTCGACCGGTTCACCTTCCGGCGTTGAAAACTGCCGGCCAAACTCACCCCCGAACCATCGGGCCTGAATCTCCAGCTCCGGGATCGAATCCAGCCGTGCTTTTTCCGCAGGGGAAATCTCCCGAACCCCGCCGAGATCAAAAATCCGTTCCCGAAAATCGCGATAACGATCTGCTGAAACAGGAAAAGGCTGGGTAGGCATCCCAACGAATCAACAGGGTCTGATCGATGAATCAACCCTGTTCATTCGTGAAAACGCGGGATCATCCCATGGCCTCGACCAACGCGCTGCCCATTTCGGCTGGCGTTTCGGCGACAACAATCCCTGCTTCGCGCATGGCGCCTTTTTTCGCTTCAGCGGTTCCTTTTCCGCCTGAGATGATGGCACCCGCGTGACCCATGCGACGTCCCGGAGGCGCTGTCGCACCGGCGATGAAACCGGCGATTGGTTTGTTGCAGTTGTCTGCTGCCCATTCTGCCGCGTCCTCTTCCGCTGTACCGCCGATCTCACCGATCATGATGATCGCTTCAGTCTCTGGATCGTCATTGAACATCTTCAAGACATCGATGTGAGATGTGCCGTTGATGGGGTCACCACCGATACCCACACAGGTGCTTTGTCCCAAACCGAGGGCTGACAGTTGCCAAACCGCTTCGTAGGTGAGCGTTCCGCTTCGGGAAACCACACCCACTTTACCGCGTTTGTGAATATATCCCGGTGCAATACCGATACGGCAACCGCCGTGGGAGTTCTCGCCCGTTCCGGGAGTGACAACTCCGGGGCAGTTTGGCCCGATGAGACGTGTCTTTGAGCCTTCCATCGCAGCACGAACCCGCATCATGTCTGTAACGGGAATTCCCTCAGTGATGGCAATGGCGAGGTCGACCCCTGCATCAACCGCTTCCAGAATTGCGTCCGCAGCGAATGGAGGGGGAACAAAGATAGCAGAAACGGTGGCTCCCGTTTCACTGACGGCTTCTTCAACCGTGTCATAAATAGGGACCACGTCAGAAAACTTCTGACCACCTTTGCCCGGGGTTACGCCGGCCACCACCTTGGTGCCATAGTCGAGGCTGAGTTGGGCGTGGCGTCCGCCAAATGATCCGGTGATGCCCTGAATGAGGACTTTGGTGTTTTCGTCTACGAGAATAGCCATGAGTTTGCTGTTAGATGATTAAAATTTTGTGCGGAAGATACCGGAAGTCGGTGAACTTGAAACTTGAAACTGAAAACTTGGGTCTTACGTGAAATCCGGGTGATGCGCTTTTCGCTGGTGAAGCGCAATTCCGTTGCCATCCGGGTCAGGAATTACGGAAATCCGGCAGGCCGGAAAGTCGCCAATGCCGGGCATGGAAGGCTCGACCCCGTTGGCCTTCAAATGAGCGAGTGCAGCTTCCAGATCAGCCACCTCGAGGGAGACTCCGCCACCGTGAGGGTTGGGCTGCCAGTGTTCCGAGGCTTTCGCCAGGGCCAGAGTCTGTCCTTTGATATCGTATTCGACCCAGTGAGGGTCTTCGTTGTCTCCGTCGAGGATGACTGACTCCTCCAGACCGAGAATTTCCCCATAGAAATGCCGGGACCTCGCCATATCCGTGACGGGGTAGCCGATAAATGCAATTTCTTTGACTCCAATGCTCATTGGCGGGAAAAATTTCCCCCGAGTTTCGTTGTTGAGGCGGCAAATTCAAGGGAGGAAATTTCAATTCAGATTGTCATCCTTCGCTGGATCCCCCAGGTTTCAGAAACCCCGTCAGATATGCCAAAAGATATTCAGGAACTCATCCACCCATCTCACCGGGACGTGATCGAAGCCATTCCCCGTGGCGCTGCTCAATCCGGATTTGTCGGAGGGCTCCTGCTGGGTGTCCTCGGCGGGGCATTGCTGGCAATTGTCCTTCCCGAATGGGTCGCCGCGACTGTTGCCGGAGCCTTATTCATAGGGCAACGCATCTATGTGAAAATCAGCGACCGAAAGTTCGACCTCCAGATGGCTGAGCTGGAAAAGCGCGATCTAATCTGGAAAACCGAAGGTGACGACTGATCTTTCCTCGCGAAAATCATCTTTTTAGTGGTCCGGAGCCCCTTCTACCCGGTTCAGCCGTCGTTTCTGAGTTGGAACAGACCTTTGTAGCCGTTCAATGGCCGTTTCCAGGCTGGAATCCACCATTGCACGCTTACAGAAGTCGTTTCCATTTTGGAAACGACTTCTGTAAGCATGCATCAGCCATTTCCATTTCGGAAATGGGCTCTGTATGGATGCAGTGGCGGTTTCTATTTCGGAAACCACTCCGGCACTCGTTCGACGGTCATTTCCAAAATGGAATCGACCGCCTCACCGGAACTTGGGCAATCTGGTCACAAAAGCGGGGGAAGATAACCGGGACGGGAGAAAGGTTGTCTTCATAAGGGAGCCCCGTCCTGAGTAACTTACCTATCCGCCGGTCGCGATGGAGAAAAGTCCGCGTGAAAAAACCTCCGGCACGTCATCTTCCCGTCATCTTCGCTGCCCTACAGTCCCCAATCAGTTCAAACCTCAAACATCCAGGAAAAAATATGAAACGAAACAAATCCATCCTCAAAATCGCCTCGGCTTTCGCCCTCACCGCCTTGCTTTCAATGTCAGCAGTCGCGGATGACAAAAAAGATGTCAAAGACCCCAAAGGTCCCGACGCAAAACGTGGACCGGCGGCCGCAAAAGGTGGCCCCGTTGCTCCCAGGATCAAAGCGATCTTCGATGCGGTCGACAGCAACAATGACGGGAAAATCACAGTGAAAGAGCTGGCGGACAGCAAACGGTTCGAAAATGCTGACAAGAAAGATGTGGGTGCTGCCTTTGCCAAAAAAGATCTCAATGGTGACGGTGCCATCTCCCCTCCGGAGTTCGCCCGCAGCTTCGGAAACGTTAAAGGCGGCCCCGGCGGAAAAGGAAAAGGGATCGGCAAAGGTTTCAAAGGCGGCAAAGATGGTAAGGGAGGCAAAGGCGGTAAGGGCGGTAAGGGCGGTAAGGGCGGAAAAGGTGCCAAAGGAGGTAAAGGCTGATCTCCACCATTTTTGATATTTCGATCCAACAGGGTAAGTTCATCGAACCAACCCTGTTGGATCGTTTTGTTTCTGAGTCACATCATGCGTCTGCTCCTCGTTGAAGATTCCAACCGGCTCCGGGAAACGGTGGCATTGGCCCTGCGTCGATCGGGTTATAAAGTGGATGCAACGGGTGACGGGGAGGAAGGGCTGTGGATGGCGCAGGATCATGAATACGATGCTGCCATCCTCGACATCATGTTGCCGTCTCTCGACGGTCTGGAAATCCTGAAACGATTGCGCGACGACGGGAATCAAACGCCGGTGATGTTTCTGACCGCGAAGGATGGAATCAATGACCGGGTCAACGGATTGCGGAGCGGGGCGGATGACTATCTCGTCAAACCGTTCGCGCTGGAAGAGTTGCTGGCCCGGGTCGAGGCGTTGTGTCGCCGGACTTATCAACAAGCCTCGAATGAAATCCGGGTAGCGGATTTGAAGCTGGATTCAGCGGCTAAGGTGATTTCCCGGGCGGGGACGGTTTTGGACCTCACTCCCCGCGAGTTCGCCCTGCTTGAGCATCTCATCTTACGCACCGGCAAGGTGGTTTCCCGCGCTCAGATCGAACAGCATATTTATGACGACATTGTTTCCCCGATGAGCAACGTGGTCGACTCGGCCATCTGTGCGTTGCGAAAGAAGATCGCTACAGAGAAAGATTCCAGACCGCTGATCCACACCCGTCGGGGGCAGGGCTACATCCTGGAGGAGCGGAACTGAGTGATGAACTCGATCCGTGATCGCCTGACATTGTGGCTCCTCGGTGGACTTGCGATCATTCTCTCCGCAGCCGGCGCAGGGGTCTACCTATCTGTTCGGGAGGGATTGCTGAAATCACTGGATGCTGAATTGGCTGTTGATGCGCAGTTGGTTCGTTTCACTTCCCGGGGGGACGAGGATTCTCTTTTTCCAAGGAAGCCCGGTTCCCGGCTGGTACAGGCCCGACTGCCTGCTTACGGCGATCCTGATGGCGATTCGTTTTATCAAAAATGGAACCTGCAGGGCGAGACGCTCGAAAGGTCTGTGAGTTTGGGTGACGCAAGTCTGAATTTCCCTTCGGTTGATTTAGGGGCGGCTCCGGTCTTCATCAACAATACTCTGGCTGACGGCCGCGAGGTTCGTGAGATGATCTTCACAAACGCGAATGCCGGCATAGCCAAAGGGAAAAGTAGAGGCATGGTGAAACCCAAGGGGAATGGTTCCAGAGGGGAATTCGGTATGGTGACGGCTTTGGCCAAGGAGACGACGGAAGTCAGGAACGCACTGTCTTCGCTTCTCAGCGGGCTGGTCGTTGTCGGACTGATCGCGGCGGTGGGCGCGGGATTGCTGGTCCGGCTCGCGCTGAGTCAGGGACTGAAGCCGCTGCGGAAGCTGGCTGAGCAGTCCAATCAGATTGATGCAGATTCTCTGGATGCGCGCTTTGACGCAAAGGGCTCGCCGGCTGAACTGCAGCCGATCTACAAACAGCTCAATGAATTGCTCCACCGGTTGGAGTCCAGTTTTGAACGGGAGCGCAGGTTCAGCTCGGATCTGGCTCATGAGATGCGAACGCCTGTGGCGGAACTCAAGATGCTGAATGAAGTCGCCCTGAAATGGCCGGATCAGGCAGGGGCGGAAACGCACACGGAGAATCTGGAGATTGCCATTCAGCTGGAAACTATGATTGAAAACCTTCTGTGTCTGGCACGCTGGGAATCGGGGGAAATGGCGCTGGAGGTCGAAACGGTCGGCCTTGAGCAAATGGCTCTGGATTGCTGGAAGCCTTTCCAGGGGAAAGCGGAGAGCAAAGGTATCGGGGTTTCGTTTCGGTTTGAAGCGGATGCTTTTCTGGAGACGGATCCGGCCATGTTGCGCCACATCATGAACAACCTGCTTTCCAATGCAGCGGAATACACGCCGCCTGACGGGGAGATCGTGATCCAACAGGTGCCGGGGGGATTTGAGATAGCAAACACGACTTCGGGTCTCGTCGAGAGCGACGTCCCGAAGCTGTTCGATCGCTATTGGAGAGGAGATGCGGCGCGCACGGACAGCAGTCACGCAGGGCTTGGGTTATCGCTTTCAAAAGCCTGTGCCGTGGCGCTCGGTCTTACTATAAGTGCGGCGCTCGAGAATGATCGCTTACACGTTCAAGTGTGGGAGAATCGCGGGTGAACCGTGACTTTTTTCTCTGCGTGTGGTTCATTCAAATATGAAATCCCGTGCCTTTTACTTTTTCGTTCTCCCGGCCGTTGTTGTTACGGCTGCGTTCTGTGTCCTGCACATCACTGGTCATGCTCAGCAGAAAGGAAAGGGAAAAGGCAAAGGGGGCGGCAACCGGTTTGCGGAGCTGGAGAAGAAGGCCATCGCGGAACCGTTTGTCGGGGTGACTACCGACGGAAAGGTCGAGAAAGGGTTGTTTGAGATCAAGTCGACCGGCGTCTCGACAAAGGAAGTGAAGGAGGCAGCAGTGGCCTTTCTCAAAGGGCTCACTGAAGAACAGCGCGAGAAGACCACTTTCCCTGTCGATGACAGCGAGTGGCGGCGTTGGGCGAACCAGCACAGTCTTCCGCGTCAGGGTGTTTCGTTCGAGGAGATGTCGGAAGAACAGCGGAAACTTGGCTTTGGTCTGCTGGGGGCGGGGCTGAGTGCGAAGGGACTCAAGACGACGCAGGACATCATGAAGTTGAATCATACCATCGCCGAGCTGAGCAATCGCGAGGGCGAGTATGGATACGGTCGGTGGGCGTATTTTATCACGGTGATGGGTGAGCCATCGGACACGAAGCCGTGGGGCTTTCAGTTCGACGGGCATCATTGCATCATCAATTACTTCGTGCTCGGTGATCAGGTGGTGATGACGCCGTTGTTTCTCGGCTCGGAACCGGTGCGGGCTCCTTCAGGAAAATATGAGGGAACGGTCGTGCTGCAGGAGGAACAGGATCAGGCTCTCGCGCTGGCCAACAGCCTGACCGACGCACAGAAAGCCAAGGCTGTGCTGAAGAAAGAAAAGGACGGGACCAATTCCAATACCGAGGCGTTTCATGACAACGTGGTGATTCCCTACGAAGGCCTGCTTGTTTCCGAATTGGATGCGAATCAGAAGAAGGCGTTTCTCGAGCTGACGGGCCTGTGGATCCACAACCTGAAGGAGGGACACGCCAAGGTAAAGATGGAGGAGATCGAGAAGCATCTTGATCAAACGCGCTTTGCCTGGATCGGCGGGATGGATACCGACTCCGTTTTCTACTACCGGATCCACAGCCCGGTGGTTCTCATCGAGTTTGATCATCAGCGGCCCATCGCGCTGGGCAGGGGCAACACGGCAACGAAGGATCATATTCATGCAACCGTCCGCACGCCGAACGGCAATGACTACGGAAAGGATCTGCTGAAGCAGCACCTTTCAACTCACCACCATTGATTGCGGGGCCCATCGGGGGCGGGTGATCGATTGCAACTCATGGCCTGAAGCAGGGTTTCCTCTCAGGTCATGGCGCGCATTTTCTTTTCTCTTTTCCTGAGTCTGTTGGTCAATATTACTTCGGCGCAGGAGCCTGATCCGAGACTGGCCCGCTTCCAGCAAAAGTATCCTGAAGCTGATTTAAATAAGGACGGGAAGCTCACCATGGAAGAGGTGAAGCAATTCCGGGGGCAGAGCCGGAAGATGGCTGAGGGTGAAGGGCCAATGGTCAAACCGCCGCGCCCGGATGTGCCGCGCTATTCGGCCAAAGAAATGGCTGAGGTTTATGAAGCGAAAGACTTCAAAGGTGTGCCATACCGGTTCTTTGCCCCGGCGATCGAGGAGGGGAACCAGTATCCGCTGATACTCAGCCTGCATGGGGCGGGAGGTAAAGGGACGGACAACCTGAAGAACCTGATGTTCTGGAACGGGGTGGTGGCGCAGCCGGAATTCCAGGAGAAGTATCCGTGCTATGTCGTGTCGCCGCAGTCGGATCAAGTGTGGCGGGTTGCGGGATCAGCCCCGGAGATCGGGCCGGACGACATCGCATCATACCCTGCGATCTGGCAGGAGGTCGCGAAGAAGCGACCCGGCTTTGTGGCGGAAACTCCCGATGGTAAATTGGGACTGGTCTTTGAGCTTCTCGATCAACTGAACGCGGAGCTGCCGATCGATCCGGACCGGGTTTATGTGATCGGGCATTCGATGGGGGGAGCCGGGACATTTGAGTCACTGGCTCAACAACCTGATCGATTTGCAGCGGGGATTCCCAGCGCGGGATGTCTGGCGCCCTGGTATGATCCGGCCGTCTTCAAACATGTGCCGGTGTGGGCGTTCCATGGCGAGCAGGACACGACTGTCCCTTACGCGCTGGTGGAGGATGTGTTTCAAAAGGCCAAAGCAGCGGGAGGAAACATGAAGCTCACAACTCTGGGAGGTGTGGGGCACGGGTCGAACGGCTTCGCATTCACCTACCAGGGCGACCAGTCGAACCCTGAATTCTCGACGGCGGTATCGAGTCCGGACTGCGACCCGACGGAAGATGTCTGGGAATGGCTTTTCGCGCAGCGCCGCACGGGGAAATGATGAGGGATCAATCCACAGCGACGGATTTCTCCCAATCATCGAGTGCGGCACTGAGTTTTGCGGCGAGCTCTGGATGCTTGAGGATCAGGTTGGTGGCCTCTGTCGGAGCGGCAGTCACATTGTAGAGATATCGTTCCCCGGAGCCGTCGGTCTTTTCAAAGAGCTTCCATTCCCCGCTTCGGACAGCTCGACTCGGGTTGTCGACTTTGCGGCGCGGGCCTGACTTTCTCCGCCAGAAAAGGGCCCGCTCCGGCAGCGCGGAAACTTTCCCCGTGAGGAGCGGCATCAGATCGAGACCGTCCTCGCGAGCGGGATCCGCTTCCAAACCCGCGAGTCGTCTGATCGTCGCCGTCCAATCCATCGTGATCGCCGGTGCGGAGATGACCTTCCCCGCCGGTAGTTTTCCCCCGGGCCATCGCGCGATGCAAGGCACCCGAATGCCACCTTCCTGAATGGAGGATTTGTGTCCTGAGAAGGGTGCATTCCGCGCATGAACGTCGCCACCGTTGTCCGACGTGAATATCACCAGAGTGTTGTCCCGAAGTCCCAGTTGGTCGATTTCTGCCAGGGTTTCTCCGATGCATTGATCCATCCGCTCGACCATCGCGATGTAGGTTTCACGATCACCCGTCTGCCAGTTCTTTTTCTTCGGCTCGACAGTTTTGTCACGGTCGTTGGGGCCTTGAAACGGAAAATGGGGAGCAGCGTGGGAGAGGTAGAGAAAGAAGGGGCGGTCTTGGTTGGCGCGAATGAAATCGATCGCATCGCGCGTGATCAAGTCGGTGGTGTAGCCGTCGTCTTCGATCGCTTTTCTCCCTCGCCACAAATCGGGGACGCCGATGCGATCCATGTGCTGGAAGTAATGATGATTGCCACCGAGCAACCCGAAGAAATGATCGAAGCCCTGATCGAGTGGCGTGCGACCGGTATCGTAACCGAGATGCCATTTACCGGAAAGCGCGGTGGTGTAGCCTTTTCCCTGTAGATCTCTCGCGACGGTGGGGCCATCGACTTTCATGCCCCGTCCCATTTCCTGATAAGTCAGGGCATTGTCGAGCCCAAGTCGTTGCTGGTAACGACCGGTTAAAAAGCCGGCCCGGGTGGGGGTGCAGGTCGGGCCGTTGGCATAGAAATCGGTGAAGCGAACACCGTCCTTCGCTAACTGATCCAAATGCGGTGTCCTTAAATCATCCGCTCCGTAACAACCGAGGTCTCCATACCCCTGATCATCGGACATGATGAACACGATGTTTGGCAGATCAGCGGCATGAGCTGCCAACTGGAATGCCAGGGACACGATGAGTCCCGTCACTTTCAATGAAGTCATTCCACACCTGACCTGAATGTGGCTGGTTTGACAATGGACGGGATTATCTGCGCAGAGTGCGCGACGCTCCAACCGTATCACTTACATTTCGTCGACGAAAAACTCTTCGCCGCCGACAATGTCGATCTCGGGATCAATTCCTGAATGACGAATTCCAGCAAGACGGCGCGCGCTGGCACGGCCCCCGGTCGGACGGTTGATGGTCTTGGTGATGTAATCGATGGCCAATGGCAACGTAGCGATGGCACCGACGGCGAAAAGTGAGCCAGCCACAGATTGGCGGGTTCTGCTTTTCATTTTATCTGCAAGAAGCAAGCCTACAGCGCATCCGACTGCGGCAGGAGCAACAGAAAGTGCTGTCCCCAGCAAGGTTGGATTGGGTGGGATTTGTCCGTCTTCAGAATGCATTGTCATTTCAGGTATAATTAACTATAATTTCAAGAATTTAACATTAATTTAACTTAAATTCTCATTCACTTGGTGATTTTGGTACCAAAGTAGCGTTGCCGGTCGCTTCTCACTTCTGTTTTTAGAAAGAATACCCCTGTTTTATGCCTGTCAAACAATCCAAGAACTACGGACTCATTCTCGCCGGCGGTAGCGGCACCCGATTCTGGCCTCTCAGCCGAAACGCAAAGCCAAAACAGCTTCTCAACCTGTTTGATGACGAAACACTCATTGAAAAGGCGGTGAACCGACTCGAAGGCGTGATTCCCCGCGAGAACATTCTCATTCTCACAAACGTCCTCCAGGCCGAGGCCGTTCGTGAGCTTTTTCCCGATCTCCCACCGGAAAACGTGGTGGCTGAACCCGAAAAGCGCGACACAGCTCCGGCCATCGCTCTCGCGGCGGGTTGGATTGCGGCGCGGGATCCGGAAGCAACGATGTTTGTCTTTCCCTCGGATCAGCTCATCACGGATGAAGCGGGGTTTCGCGAAATACTGCTGGCTGCCGGTGAAGCGGCCCATAAGTCCGGTGCCATTGCCACTCTGGGGATCAAGCCAGACTGGGCATGCCCCAGCTTCGGTTATATCGAGCGGGGACCGTTGGCGGAAATCAACGACTACGATCAGAAGATTCCTGTTCACGACGTGATCCGCTTTCGCGAGAAGCCGGCCCCGGATCTGGCGGCTCAGTTTCTGGAAGCCGGCAACTTCTCGTGGAATGCCGGCATCTTTATCTGGACGATACCGACCCTGCTCCGCGAATTGGGCGCCCACTGCCCTCAGTTGAGTGAGTTTATCAAACTACTGGGAGCGTCAGAAGATTTTGCTGCCACCATGGCGGCCGAATTCTCCAAACTGGACAAAACTTCGATCGACTATGCCTTGATGGAAAATGCGTCGAGGATTTTGAATATCGAAGCCGACATCGGCTGGGACGATGTGGGGAACTGGCTTTCTGTCGCGAAATACCTCGATTCCGATGACGCCGGAAACCAAACCCGCGGGGCGCTCACTCAGGTTGATGCGTCCAATAACATCGTGTTTTCCTCAACGGAAAACCGGGTCGCGCTGATCGGCGTGAGTGACCTGATTGTTGTGCAAACCGGGGATTCCATTCTTGTCGCCAGGAAAGACGAGGCGGATAAGATCAAGCAACTCGTCGATGAACTACCCGATGAATTGCTGTAAAATTCCGGCATGAGATGAGTCGCTCACTGGGCATAGATTTCGGAAAAGCAAGAATCGGCGTCGCGCTCAGCGACGAGCTGGGCATGTTGGCGCACCCGCTGGAGACTGTCTCTGCTCTGGATCTCGGTGAAGCTGCGGATCGCATCGTCGAAATAGTCTCCGAAAAGAAGGTCAACACCATCGTGATTGGTCTTCCCCTTCACATGAACGGTGAGGAGGGCAAGGCAGTCGAGTCGGTCCGGAACTTCACCAATCGCTTTCGCAAGAACCTGCCTGAAGGCGTCGAAATCGTGGAAGTTGACGAGCGTCTCACGACTGTCAGCGCGATGGAGAAACTGCACGCCGCCGGTCGGAACGCGAAGAACTCCAAAGCGATTATCGACATGGCAGCCGCCGTGGAAATTCTGCAGGATTGGCTGGATCAACAGGCGGGCGGAGTGATGCTACCTGATCCGTTTGGTGACGAATTCTGACTCCTCCGAACCTATACGAACAGCTCTTTGATCAGCTTACCGTTGTTCACCAACTGCAATGGGCGCCCTGCGGTGTCGTGCATGATCATGGCCGGATCGACCCCCATTTTAGTGTAAAGGCTCGCAGCAAAGTCTTCCGGGGCGTAGACGTTTTCGTTCGCGTAGTAGCCCTTCACGTCAGTTGCCCCGACAATCTGACCGCCGGGGACACCTGCACCAGCCATCAGAACGCTCATGGCGAATGACCAGTGATCGCGCCCCGCATCTTTATTGATCTTCGGGGTGCGCCCGAATTCCCCGAGCAGGAGAACCAGAGTATTATCCAGCGACCCGCGCTCGGATAAATCCTTAATCAGAGCGGAAACACCGGTATCGATCCGCTCTGCTTTGCCTTTCTTGTAAGAATCGAACAACCCGCGGTGATCATCCCAACCGCCGTAATAAACGGTGACCCAGGGCACTCCCACCTCAGTGAGACGGCGAGCCATCAGCAGTCGCTGACCAAAATCGTTGCGACCGTATTTCTCGCGTGTCTTCTCATCTTCTTTCTCAATGTCGAAAGCTGCCTGCGCTTCCGTCGAGGTGATGAGGTCAAAGCCCTGAGCATAATATTCGTCAAACGAAACCGCAGGATCTTCCGCTGCTTTGTCCGTGATCCGCTTCAAGTTATCAAGTGAATCACGAAGTTGAGCACGACTCTGTGCACGGCCTTCGGCAATCTCCTTTGGTATCGTCACGTCGCGAACGCGGAAGCCTTCGGAGTCAGGATTGTCAGAAATCACAAACGGGGCGTGTTGTGCGCCGAGAAAGTTTGGTCCACCGGATCGGGAAACCCGCGGCATGCTGACATAACCAGGCAGACCATGGTCTACTTTCCGTTGATGGCTGACGACCGAGCCAAAGCTGGGGTGAAAGGTCACAAAGGCACCGCACCCCACCGGAACCGGAGTGGGACGGCCCGTCATCAAATAGTGATTACCGGCTCCGTGATTGTTCTGGCTGTGGGCAATGGAACGCACCACGGTAAAATCATCGAACCCCTTCGCGAGCTTCGGCATTGTGTCGCAGAAATGGACGCCCGGCACCGTTGTTTCCACCGTACCGAAAGTGCCGCGAATTTCAGAAGGCGCTTCCGGTTTGGGATCAAATGTTTCGTAGTGCGACGGCCCGCCATCGAGCCAGATCATGATGCACTTGGTGTCCTTGTTAACGCCGCCCGCAGGGGCAATGGACTTCGCCTGAAGATAGTCGGTAAGACCAAGGCCACCCAACGCACCGAGCCCGGTTTGGATGAAGTCACGACGTCCGACGCCTTCACAGTTTTTCCGTAGTCTTTTCACAACCTGAAAAGCCTAAGCGAATCGCAATCGGCGACAAATACCGTATTTGCGGCTGTTTGAGACGAATCCTGAGGCTGAATTCACTCAGCATTTCGCTGACGCCGATACTCATACAGCGCCATCGCTGTCGCGGATGAAACGTTGAAGCTGTAAGGAAGTCCGTAGACAGGAATCTCAACGACATCGTCCAACAGAGCGAGGATCTCATCATTGATCCCGAGGCGCTCGTTTCCGATCACAAGCACGGTGTGGTCATCAAAGCGATAATGATTCAAATTCTGAGAGTTGGTTGTTTGCTCCAACCCGACCAACCGGAATCCCTGCTGTTTGAGCTTACCCAGGATCGGCGCCAATGTCCGATGAACCTCTACAGACAATTCGTCCGCACCGTCCCGTGCAATCTTGCTGATCAGTTTCGCGTTCCCTGTCAGTATCAGCCGCTTGATACCGTTCGCGCTGGCGCTCCGGGCAATGCCCGAAATGTTGACATTGCTGCGCATCGGCACGCAAGCCACGATCAGTTCACCGGGGACGGAGGGGGCTGATACAGGTTTGTGGCGGAGATGTTCGAACTTCTGCGACATGAAGATAGCGTCTGCTATGATTTGAGAGAGGCTGCGGTTGGTGGCAAAATCGATCAAACCCGACGAAGTTGCCTTGAAAGGTTCATCTCTAACGACACCAGAGCCACGATCACAAACATTCCCATCGCCAAAATATTCAAGTGGAGTGTGTCGACTTGAATCAGATCATTCCTCGGGGGATCTCCTTTCTTATCAGGAGCGGGAGCAAATGGATTCCACGGGAGAGAGAAAGGAAGCGGATATTGCCGCATCCGGCCGAAGAACACATTCGGTGGACGCTCTTCTTTCCGATAATCGCGACGCTCCACTTCTGCCCGGTTGAATAACCTCCAGACTTTCTCATTCACATAAATCTGTTCGGCAGTGTAGATCCGCCCTCCTTTCTTTGGCGTCACCGGCTCAAAGAAAGGTTCAGGATCAAAGTCACGATTGATCAATCCCTGCCTGATATCCTTTACTTTTTGGGAAACATCTTCAGGGCTGGTTCCTTCAAGCCCGTGAATAATGGCGAGGGCGTCCTTGGCATTGGCCAGCCGGGTCGCCTCTTCGTCGGACAGCTTTTCGCTGACAGGAATCGAACCGATCTCGTTCAGCTCTGTCTCGATGTAGTTGGTCAAGGAACTCGCCGGATTCAACTCGGCATGAGAAATGATCACCCCTTCATAACTCCAGCGCAGCGGCATGAGGTGACAGATAAACGGAACCTGCAGTTGGCTGTCTTTTTCAGCCTCCTCTTCGGTCTGAGCCGGACCGAACCACTGGCGAACCGATCGGACAATGTCGAGCGCATCGCGGTTCATTTCATCATACTTAATCAAGGCACCACCCAGGATGATATTCGGGATCATGATCAACGGGATGATATTTGCCGCCGTCTTCGGGCTGGAGACCATGCTTGAAATCAAAAGCCCCGCAGCCACTCCCACCAGTGATGTCCCGAACATCCAGAAGAGATTATAGAAAAACATCGATCGAATCCCGAGAATCCAATCAGCAATGAACAGGTAAATAACACACTGAATCAGTGAGAAAAACGCCAGCGACAAAACTTTGCTGATTATATACGAAGACACACGAATCCCGTGATGCCGCTCCCGTTCCAGCATATTGCGATCCCGAATCACCTCCTCAGCCGAGTTCGTCAGCCCGAGGAAAAGCGCAATCACCAGCGACAGGAATAGATAAGTGGGGATGTGAAAAGCCGACGCAAAATTGTAGGCGCCGTCTTCGCTGTAACGCAAAACGATCGCTACAAGAAACGCCAGCGCGGGAGCCTCAAGCAACGTCGTCGCCAGATTGGCCCGGTTCCGGAGCTTGCTCCAAAAGGCACGTTTTAACTGATTGAGAAAACGCACCCAGTCATCGTGAAACGTCCGGCGGGGTCGCTGCGGCGTCTTTTGCATCTGCACCGTGGCAGAGCTGTCCGGTTCGATCTCCCGCAGATTAACCTCCTGAAGCAGCCGGTAGGTTTGAAATCGATCCGCCCAGAAAGCCGGGCTGAATCGACGAGCCGGAATCAGGTGACCTCGTTCATTTTGTTCATAGATGACGTCTCCGCTCAGATCGAGCAGAGGCGTTTCCAACACATCAAAGACAAAGTCCGGCGTCAGTTGTCTGGCCGGAAGCGGTGCGGAAAGCGGCACTTCAGCGCGGGCCTTCTCCCCGGGAATACGGGCAGCTCCAAACGTTCCGAACGCCGTGCGATTCACCCCTTCCTGCTCGCGAGCCTCCGAAAAGTATTCCAGCATCTGGGTGGGCGTTCCGCAAAAGGCAAGCTTCCCGCCATTATCCAGCAGGATCGCCTTGTCGAACATGTGGAACAATCGACTGCTCGGCTGGTGAATAGATACCAGCGTGATCTTGTTGTGGGTCAGCCCGCGGATGATTTCCAGAACGTGCTCTGAGTCCTTCGATGATAAACCCGAGGTCGGTTCATCAAACAGATACACATCAGCAATCCCGATCATGTCGACCCCGGCATTGAGTCGACGCCGCTGCCCACCACTGAGGTTCTTGGTGTGTCCATCCCCGGCGAGGCGGTGGCGGATCTCGTTCAATCCCAGCTCAACCAGTTTGGCATCCGCCCGCCGTCTTCGTTCTGCAGCCTTAAAATGCGGCGCCCGAATCGCAGCAGCAGTATCGAGGTTTTCTTCAACCGACAACAACGGATCAAACGTTTCCTCCTGCGGGATCAGCGCCATGTAGGAAGAGAGATTGGCGTGTTGCGAATAGAGATCGACACCATTCAGATCGATGCGGCCTTCCTGCGGTTTCAATTGGCCGGCGATCGACTTCAGAAGCGTGCTCTTGCCACAACCACTGGGGCCCATCACACAAACCATCTCACCCCGTTGCACCGAGAAGGAAATATTATCGAGCGCCTGCGTTTTGCTCTTGGAGAACCGGTGGCAGACATCACGCAGCTTCAGCGTGTTAATGACGTTGCGCTCTTCTTCGAGAATGCCATCCCCGAAGTGACAGCGCAGGTATTGCCCTTCACCAATTGTAATGGCCTCCTCTTCCTGCAACGTGCAGGATCCTCCAGCGCGAATCGCCTGTCCGCTGACCAGGATCGGCCGGTCAGATACGAGGACTTCGAGAATTCCCGTCTTCTCATCGACGTTGCACTTGATCCGCAACAGCACATCACCGGATTGTCCCGGCGTCAGCAGAATATCCCCCTGACTGAGGCGGTCCGGATTATTTGAAACGAGATACTCCGAACGGTTCGGCAGCATGTCAAAGCGGCCGCCCATCTCCCTGGCCCGGCGACGCAGCTCCCCAAAGGTGATTTCAGTGTGGTCATCGAAAGTAAGGCGCTCACGCGATCCCACCGTTATCTCATCTCCTTTGAATAAGCGCCGATCTCCGATTGCTGCCTCAATGTCCTGCAACACCGTGATCTCAATCTTCAACCCGAACTTCACCCCGAGATAACTCTGCTTGGACCGCACCTTCTCGATGAACTGGGTGCCGTTGTTGTCCTGTGCCAGGTAAAGCTGAACCGACGACACGTCCTTCTTGGCATTGAAGTAAAACACCAGGTCCTGATAATCGAGCACCTCAGCCCCGATCAGAATACGCTGCCCTTCATAGACCCGGCAGAATTCCCCCTCGATGATCCGTCGCCCCCGCGCGATAATAGTTTCCGTTCCGATGTTCTTGATCAGCACAAGATTCTGAAAACGAAACGCAGCCACCTGATGACCTTCAGAAAGGGAATTGAAAGAAACATCAGCAGCCTCGTCCTGACTGAAGATGACCGTTTCGAGCGGCTCAATTTCAGCCTGCTCGACCTCTTCCTCCTCTTCGTCGTCATCATCAGCCAACTCACTGGTGTTCAGCTGATACACAATATTGATCGCCTCCGACGCCACCCCGAGGGTCGTCATGAATTGATAGAAAGTAATCAGGTTTTCTTTGGGCAAACCTGCCCGGCTGATCAGAACATAAAGCTGAACCCCCAGGAGAATCTTATCCTCCAAAGGCAACCGTGCCGAAAGATCCTCTGAAATGGCATCGAGATCCTGCGATTCGTGAAGCGCCGCCACAAACAGCTCGCGCAGTTCCGAATAGACCGTCTCCGGATAATCGTATCGCAAAAACCCCAGAATCGAATCGATCTCGGCCTCCACAACAACACCATCCAGCTTGGTGAAACCGGCAAACACCTGAATCAGAACCGGCAACATCGACTGCTCGGTCCTTGGTGTTGAATGCCTTCTCCGCCCTAAAATCCGCGAAAGCCTCCGCCACGGAGACGAACGAATCGCACCACTGGAGAGCTTGCCTGTCGTTAACGAGGTTAGCTTCGAGTTGGAAGGTTTTTCTGAGCTCGGGTTTTTCGTAAGAGGCATGCTGAGGGGCTGATCCTACCTCGAAAACCCCCATCCGTCACCCGTTGATCGAACTCCGCACCTCTCCAAACTTACGGGCGGCGAATTCCAGCTCATCCCTGGAATGTGCCGCAGAAATTTGGGTCCGAATGCGTGCTTTCCCCTTCGGCACGACAGGGAATGAAAACCCGATCACATAAATCCCCTCTGCTAAAAGCGCGTCCGCCATGTTGGCAGCCAATTTTGCATCGCCCAGCATCACCGGAACGATGGGATGTTCCCCGGGCAACACTTCCAGCCCCGTCTTCTCGATCTCTGTCCGGAAAAAAGCCGTGTTCCCTCTCAACCGATCCAGCAACCCCGAATCCCGTTGCAACAACTCAATCGCTTTCAGCGACGCGGCGCACATCATCGGTGCGAGAGAATTCGAAAACAGATAAGGACGCGACCGTTGCCGGAGCAAATCCACAATCTCCTTCCGTCCGCTGGTGTAGCCCCCGCTCGCTCCGCCAAGAGCTTTGCCGAGTGTCCCGGTAATGATATCCACCCGACCCATCACCCCGCAATGTTCGTGCGTACCCCGACCGGTCTCGCCAATTACCCCGACGGCGTGGGAGTCATCGATCATCACCATGGCTCCGTAGGTGTCTGCCAGATCACAAATCCCTGCCAGATCAGCGATACTTCCATCCATGGAAAAGACCCCGTCCGTGGCGATCAAAATGTTGCGGGCCGACTCCGAAGCCTCTTTCAGCTTCGCTTCGAGATCTTCGAGATTGTTGTTCTTGTAGCGAAACCGCTGCGCTTTACACAAACGTACGCCATCAATGATCGAGGCATGATTCAGTTCATCGGAAATGATGGCATCCTCCGGCCCCAGCAGAGTTTCGAACAGCCCGCCATTGGCATCGAAGCAGGACGAATAAAGGATTGTGTCTTCCGTCCCGAGAAAATCACTCAGCGCCGATTCCAATTCGTGGTGGATCGACTGCGTCCCGCAAATGAAACGCACCGAAGACAGCCCGTATCCCCACCGGTCCAGAGCATCATGCGCCGCTTGCACCACATCTGGATGGCTCGCGAGGCCGAGATAATTATTAGCGCAAAGGTTCAGCACCGATTCCCCCGACGCCACCTCGATCTGCGATCGCTGAGGCGTCGTGATTTCACGTTCTGATTTGTAGAGACCGGCCTCCCGGATCTCTCCGAGCGTTTCTGTGAGCTGCTTTTTGAAAGAGTCGTTCATCCGTTTCGATCCAACAGGGTTGGATCAATGAACCAACCCTATTGACTCGTAAAATCACTTATTTCTCACGTCATAACAAATCAGCTTCGAGCCCAGCTCGTTCTGCACCAGGTAAAGCCGGCCGTTTGATATCACGGGAGGCGCCCAGCTTTCGGGAGCGTAGAATGGCATTGCTTTTGAGATGACGACTGGCTTCTGACGCAGGTCGATCCCCAGACGAAGCAGTGTGCCGTTCTCTCCCAGACAGATGTAATCCCCGTCCACCCAGATCAAACATCCGCGGCCCATGTTCACCGGCAGGTCGCGTCCTTTATGAGGAATCGTCAGTTTGATGAATGTTTCGTCCATGTGCATGCGGCCGAACTGAACGTCGTAGCTGACCATCAACCCACCGGTCCCACCGAAGCCGGTCAGCAGTCCATCGTGGTAAGTTGGGGTTTGAAACTGACACCCCAGATGCTCGGCGGTCCAGGCGAGAGCCATCTTGAAGTTCTGATCGATCTGAATCATCGCGCCGCTTTTGCCGTAGTCTTCGGAGATAAAAACCTGATTCGCCCCGCAAACCACCGGACTCGATGCAATCACGCTGGTTGGGTTCGTTGTCCGCCATGGGAAAGCGTCGTCGATCTTTCCATCGACAGGATTCAGGCACACGAGACCGCCGGTGGGCGGATCGGTCTTGCCGCCGGCATAGATCAGAATCCGGTCTTCGCCATTGATCTTTCCCGGGATCGGTGAGGCGTAGCTGCCGTGCCACTCATGGGCTGTCTTCCAGATCTCCGACCCGTCCTTGAGATCCAACGCGACGGCGAACGCCCCCGGAGAACCCACATGAACGATCAGCTTCTGCCCGAATACCAGCGGGCTGGAACCACGCCCGAAAAAGGTGGGGGCATCACCATACTTCTCGTTCAGATCGATCTGCCAGAGGATCTTTCCGTCCTCCAGCTTGAAGGCGATCAAATCACCGTCGTTACCAAGCGTGTAAACTGTCTTTGAGGCCGGATCGATCACCGGGCTGGAGCGCGGAGCATCAACAATCCCGAAGTTCTGCCCCACCTCAACCGCGTAGCTGTGCTTCCAAATCTCAGAGCCGTCTTCGGCTTTGAGACACACCACTTCTTCGTTGCTGTCTTTCTGATGAATGAAGACGACGTGATCATCAACCACCACGGGACCGGCATGACCTTTGCCTCGTTCATATTCCCAGACCGGTTTGAAGTCCTCACGCTCGAAATCAAGATTCAGATTCGTTTCAGCTGAGTGCAGATCATGATTCGGCCCCAGGAAATGAGGCCAATCATCAGCACTGACAGAAAAAGAAACTGCGGCAAGCAGGGAGAACGGGAGAACACGCGTCATGTGGGTAAAGCGTAGCCGATTTTGGTAAAAACGCATAGATCGGTTCTAAAACGAAAAAGGCGCATGCCCATGTGAGCGTGCGCCTTTTCGAAATCGGTGCGGTGATTACGCAAACATCTCGAGGACTGGTTTCGCCTCTTTCCGGACCAACGTCATCGGACGGCCCTGCGGCGTGATGATCTCGTGCTTCGGATCGAGCCCCATCGCATGAAGGACAGTCGCGTGAAGGTCGCTCACCTGAACGGGATTCTCATCCGGCATGGCGCCGTCTTCGTCGGAGGAACCAATCACGGTGCCGCCTTTGATGCCGCCACCGGCCATGAAACAACTGAACACCTTCGCCCAGTGATCACGTCCGCCGTCGTTGTTGATCCGCGGGGTGCGGCCGAACTCAGACATCACCACAATCAAAGTCTTGTCGATCATTCCGGTCACGGAGAGATCTTCAATCAATGACGCCAAAGCGGGGTCCATTGTCTCGCCGTGGTTCCGCATCGCGTCGAAGATATTCATGTGGTTGTCAAAACCACCCCGGTTCACCTGCACGAAGCGCACGCCCTTCTCAACGAGTTTCTTCGAGAGCAAAGCTGCCCGACCGAATTCCGTTTCGCCGTAGCGGGCGAGAGTCTTAGGATCTTCTTTCTCCAGCTCAAACGCGGAAAGCGCAGGGCTCTTCATCAGGTCCACCGCATCGTTCAAGGCGACTTCCGCGGCTTTCATTTCGTCAGAGCTGAGCTGCTTGGTCTTCTTCAGATTCATCTTCGCCAGGATATCGAGACGCTTGTTCCCCTGAACCTGAGTGATGCCATCGGGAAAGGTGAGATACGGATCGCGCTCACCGGGACGGCCAACGTAATAGGCTTCGCAGGTCTGGCCCAGATATCCGGCCTTCGGCGCGCGGCCTCCGATCGAGACAAACGCGGGCAAGTCACCCAGTGAGTCCCGCTGGCTCACCACGATGGAACCGAGGCCCGGGTGAACGGTGCTGTTGCCGACATTCTGATAACTGGTCTGCAACTCATAGGTTGCACGGCCATGGTCGCCGTTGGTTCCTGCGATGGAACGAATCAGCGCCGCATGGTGCATCTGCTTGGCCAGCTTTGGAAAGATCTCACTGATCTCGACACCGGAAGCACTCGTCTTGATCGGCGCGAACTCACCCGCCGTCGGACGGCCCGGCTTGGGGTCCCAGGTATCGATGTGGCTCATGCCGCCACCGTTCCAGAAAAGGATAACGTGTTCCGCAGTGGCCGCTTTAGGCGAAGCTGCGATCAGATCGCGAACCGGCATCCCGAGGAATGTCGCAAGCGAAGTCAGGCCGGCTCCCTTGAGCAGGTTCCGGCGCGTGGTGTTGTGGTAGTCTTGGCAACCGAATTGGGTGTTCATGATAGTTTTGGGTGAAGGTTCGAGACAGGATCGGATCAGGGAAGGAATCTAAATTCGTGACAATTCAAAAGCGCCCAACGCAGATCGGACATGCCGTCCATCGGGCTTTCGCTGCCGGACAGGACAGCTTTGGCATCAGCCATCTCTTCGGCATCAGGCTCACGGGTGAGAGTTTCAAGGTAAACAGTTTTAATCGCTTTCTCCAAATCGGGCTTCGCTTCACTGAGCAAACCGTAAAGTGGCTCCAACGTTCCAACCCGCGCTGCTTCGTGAGTGGCTTTGCCATTCAACATCATCAATTCCTGACGAAGAGACGGCGAGTGATCACGGAATTCTCCCAGACCTTCACGGCTTGGCTGACCAAACACCCGCAGGAAATGATCGGCCGGCGCAGGTGACGCCATCCGCATCGTGCTGTTAAAGCTCGGGTTGTCATCCACCTCTTCCTCGACGGTCTTCAGAGCATATCGCTGAGGTCCCAACCGGCGACGCGCGGCTTCCTCCATTTCACGTTTACGTTTCTCCTCAGCAATCTTGGCGTCCTCCATCGCTTTCATCGAGTCCAGCTCCTTCTCCTGATCAGCTGAATCGGCCAACACCTTCTTGAAGTCGATCTCGATGCTGTTCTCCAGGCTGTAACCGGCACCGGCAGACATATTCATGGCATCCCCATTGCCCGGGGTCATCATCGCCATCTCAGTTTCGCCCTCTTTCGGCTCACGGACTGTGCGACCCAGCGGGACGCGGATTTGAGTCTTCACAACGCGGACGTTCTCGCCGGCACGCCACTTCTTCGACTCCAGATGCCCGGCGATGACAACTGAATCATAAAGTGCCTCCGACAACATTCGGCGGACCGGGCTGGCGGTGAAAGCAAGCTCGGCATTGGCCAACTCAGTCACATCATCTTCACCGATCAGATGTCCACGGCGATAGGTGTCCGTCAGCATGATCATCCGGACCAACTCACGCATGTCATACCCGGTCGCGATAAACTCCCGCGCGATGTACTCCAATGTCTGAGGGTGGGAGTTGGCCTGATACTCAGAGAAATTATCCAGCGGCTCGACAAACCCACGCCCATTCAGCTCGGACCAAACCCGGTTGGCGAATGCCCGTGCGAAATAGGGGTTGGCAGGATCAGTCACCTTCGATGCCAGATCCGAGCGCAGCGCACTCTTCTTCGCCAGGTCGGAGTGCACGTCCAGATCCGCACTCGCCTTCTTCGCTTCACTCAACACATCAAAGCTGATCTCCCCGCCCTTCTTCTTCGGCCCGGCATCAATGTCAATCAAGCTGTCCAGATCGACGCCCTTCTCAACCGCTGCGACTTTGCTCTCCTCGGCCGCACGAAGCTTCTCAAACCGGGCGATGAAATGCGGCGTCTTCTCATAGTTCACCAACTCAAAAGGAAACCTCGGCGCCACTTCCTCCCGTGAAGGGGGATTCTCCCGCTCCGGCGGCCAGAGAACTTTCGAATCCTTCTGCTCCATCGTGTAAGTCGTCCGCGCAAACTCATTGCGACGCTGAATCGTTTTCCCGAAGAAGCTCGCCATTTCATAAAACTCCTTCTGCTGCCAGTCATCAAACGGATGATCATGGCATTGCGCACAGGCAAGCCGCACGCCGAGGAATACCTGACTCACCGCACTCGCCATCGACATCGGGTCTGTGTTGTCATTCAGGAGAAAGCCGACCGCTGGATCCTGCGAGACCCGACCGTTCGCTGAGATCAGTTCAAACGCCACCTTATCCCACGGAGTGTTCTCATCGACATTCGTGTGCAACCAGGCAAGCAGCTCACGACCACCCGTCACATTGGAACGCACCCGCAAAGTATCCGCGAGAAACACCGTCCAGCGATCCGCAAACCGCGGATGCTCCAGCAGCCTGTCGACGAGTTTCTCCCGGCGCTCATCCGGTGACCACTTCTGATATTGAGCAATCTCATCCGTGCGGGGAATCCGACCAATCAAATCCACCGTCGCCCGGCGGAGATAAGCCATGTCATCAATCGTCTCTGCTTTCTTCGCGGTGCGCTCCTGATTTTCGTGATCAATCAGCGCATCGATCGTTTCAGAAATCTCCGCTTTAGACTTCGGTGCCCCTTCAGGGATCGCGGTCAGCTCGAGGCGCTTTTTGCCCGGCTTCAGTCGTATGTCACCCGGCCATTCCGCGCCTGCATTGACCCACTCTTTCAAAATAGCGACTTCCTTCGGCTTCAGCGGCTCCGCTTCCTGCGGCATGATCTCATCGTCTTCCGGCGGCAGCATCAGTCGCTCGATCAGAATACTTTTCTCCGCATCCCCCTTCACCACCAGCTTGTCCGTATCCCCGCCTTTAAAGAACAGCTCCTTGGTATGCATCCGCAGGCCGCCCTTTTCTTTACCTGATCCATGGCACCGCAAACAGTTGGCTTCCAGAATTGGTTTCACATCCTTCTCGAAATCCGGCGCAGCTTTTAGATCGGGGGAAAGACAAGCCAGAGCAGAGGCAGCGATTAGCAGAGGAACTCGAAAATGCATAACGATCAGGGGTTTAAAGGACAAACCAGCAAACATGATCATAGGATTTCGCCTAACGAAGGTCCAGCGTAGAATTGCGTATGGCGGTGGCTCTTTCGAGCCAATCCCCGAAGCCACCGATCAGGGCTTCCGAAATATTTGGACAGGATTAACAGAATTTACAGGATTGGATTCCAAGCCAGCGAGCCATCCAACAGGCCCTGTTCAGACAAATCCTGTTAATCTTGTTAATCCTGTCTAAAAACAATTCGTCGCATCGACGGTATGACCGGGCTTCCGA
>JBLWYI010000003.1:0-402596 GCA_048267005.1 Verrucomicrobiales bacterium
GATCCTGTTGGAAGGCGCAAATGCTAACCAACTCTAAAAAAGCAAAACACCGTTTACACAATTTTGCTGACATAGCCACTCAATGCTCATCCCTTAGTTCGAATGTTATGACTCCGTCAGGTAGATTAGCCGCTCTCAGCTCTGTTTACTTTTGCATCCCGATGCGCCGTAGACGAAAGAAGCAAAGCGGCTTATCAGGCACAATTTGATTCCGAATTGACCGCAGCAGGAAAATCTGAGCAATGAACATTATCTACGTCGAAGACGAGATCCGGGAACATCCGCGAGTTTCTGAGATCATCGCCAAGCATCCGAACTCGAGTGTCGTTCCCTGTGACCGATATGGAGAAGTCTTCAACGTGAGGAATCAGAACTTCAGGCTTCAGAAGCTTCACCCATCTTTAATTCTCGCGAAGAAGTATGGGAATCTGGTTCTCCCGACGCCCCCCGACTATTCAATCGGCACTGGTAAAAACATGTATTTCTCACACATGTTGAACTGCTTATACGATTGCCGATACTGTTTTCTTCAGGGCATGTACCGATCAGCTAACTATGTGCATTTCATCAATGGTGAAGACTTCAAAACCGCGATCCGCAACGAAATCGATTCCGCTGATTCCACCGATTTTCCTATCTGCTTTTTCTCGGGATACGACTGCGACTCCCTCGCCATGGAATCGTTGACGGGATTTGCAGCGGATTTCATCCCGTTCTTTCAATCACTCGATCAAAGTAAGGCGTGGCTGGAATTGAGGACCAAAAGCGTCAACATCAAGCCCCTACTCGCCTGTGAGCCGACGCCGAATATCATCACCGCCTTCAGTCTGACTCCGGATTCCATCTCCAAAAAGGTGGAACATGGCACGGCACCTGTGGCCAAACGAATCAATAGTATCCGAACGTTGACCGAACAGGGTTGGAACGTGGGACTGCGTCTGGATCCCCTGATCAAATGCCCTGAATTTGAACCTGAATATCTGGAATTGATCGAGCAGATCTTTGATGCGGTCGCTGACCCCGCATTGGTTCATTCAGCAACGGTTGGCCCGCTGCGTTTCCCAACCGCGATGTATAACCGGATTACAGACCTGTATCCGGAAGACCCCATGCTGGCGGATTTGTCCCTGATCGAAAATCAGGAGACCAAAAGAGTGTCCTACGACTCCTCGACTGAGCTTCGTCAGGAGGATTTTGTAGTTGAGCAATTGCTGCGCTTCCTGCCCGAAAACCGAATCTTCAGGCAGGAAGACAGTTAATTGGTCAAACGTGGCCAATTTGTGAAGCGCGAGTCCGGAATACCCGGGCTGCGACTTCATATTGGACCTACAGCCTGCTTATTTAGACGAGCAAGAGGCACAGCCACTTCCGTCACAACAAGCTGCTTTAGCTGAGCAACACACGCTTTCCTTTGGTTTTGATGCACAACTGGAAAGGCCAAGTGAAGCGACTGCGATAAGAGCGAATAAGATTTTCATAAGATTGGTGTGGTTAGATTCTCACCATCAAAGACGAGTGCTGTCAAAAATTATTCATTAATAATCGCGGAGCAAATTAACCTGACGCCGAAATTCGGTTCAGATCGGCGCGGGTCGAAGCGTAGGTCTCGCTGAATGCCAGAGTCTCGGGATCAGGTTCTTCGCCCCGCATTTTGCAGGCGGCGGTATACAGATCCGGCCACCAGTTGCGGTGTTCGGTGAGTCCATCTTTCTTCCATTGTTCCCAGTCTGTCATGACTTTATCCCAACACTCACTGCCGTACGCTGCAGCATCTTTTACATTATCGAAGTCTTTGACATACCAGTCCCGCCCAATCCTTGCATGAAGCACTTCATCGGCCCAATCGAAATCCTGGATTAACTCCGCATACGGATCGCCCGAAGCTTTTCCCACCTCCCATTCAAAACGCTTTCCTGTTTTGTTCATCAATCCCTGCTCGATAAACCACAGCACTGCATGTCGTTCTTTCGGAGTCAGTTGCTCATTGAGTCCCTTTGACCAGGTAAAATTGACCATGACAAGCTCCGGCCAATTCAATCCAAGCCGGGCAAAGCCCACTTCCCCCATCATAGCGTGGCGGGCTTCATCCCAAAGCTGCCGTGTCAGGTCCGCGTAAAATTTCCAGGGACGCCCTCCCCCTTCTTCGTCACCGGTCGCGTTGACCATTTCATACATGATGGGCGCCATCATTTCCGGCACATCGATTTCCCGAATGCGCTTGTAGAGCATCATGAGAACTTTGTCGCGATCTTCGAACTTCGGATCGTAGAGGAATTCTTCAGCGTGAACGCCCATGTTGTAGGGATCGGGAAACCGCTCATCCCGCCTTGGAGTGCTGTCATACTCCCACTCTTTGCCTGAGAACCGGGTTGCCGTGGAAATATCATCGACCGCCGGCTCATCCGTGCCATCAAGCTGCCCTGCTGCGATCAACCAACTGGATAGTTCATCGACCCAGACCTCCATTTCAGAGCGCTGTTCGTCAGAAGCTTCTTTTTCCAGGGCAGAAACTGCAGCGTCGCCCCAACCCAGCATCGAGACCAGCTCCGGACGCATAATGTTCATGATTCGGACCGACGGAGCATCCGTCAGCCTGTTGGTGTCCACCAGGTATCGGTCGAGTGATTCCAGTATCGCCGGCAACGCCCCCCGGTAGAGTCCGGTCATCAGCGCAAACGCAGAATCTGACATCAGGATTTCATCAAAGAAGGCTTCCAGGTTTACATCGGGGACTTTATCCAGTCCCAGCGGGGGGTGGCGCATTTCTGCTACGCGCTCCCGCAGCAAGGTGACGTGCTCGGAAGCTAGATAGGCATGATGAGACAGTCCCATTTTCAATTCGTAAATGGATTCGGCGGTGAGCCTGGCCAGGCAGATCGACCAGACCCGATGCATCGAGTAATGCAGCCGCTTCAACCGGTTTACACACGCTTCGACACCGAGCCCCGGTCCCGCCGCGTCTTCAAACGAAGTGACTCCCGCCAGAGGGGGCAATCCTTTAAGAGACTTGTAGTTTTCAATATCGCTCATGATGCAATTTTGATACCAGTCGCGCTATTCTGCCAGCGAAAAACATCGGGGGTTAGCGCCTCATTAAATGAGCACCAATGTTTTCGGCTGAGGCATTGGAAACTGAGTATATTGTCCATCGTGACAAAATTGACTCGAAAGTGTGCCGAAAATAATGCCTTCAAAAAAGAGAGGTCCGCACCCGCAGGACAAAAGTCTTTTCGCCGAATCAGAGTGGCATGACCTTCGGCGTGCGGTAAGAGACTATTCATGGCTGAAATCACGGGATTATCCTGAGAAGGCGGCGGGGAAGCTTGTGGGCGACCGATATGCTTTGAAGGCGAGACAACGAATCGCAGTGAACAGGTCGGCTTGTTCTGACGACGAATTGCTGATTCGCAATGTAAAGGAACTCCCGGTCGAAAAAGTCATTGGCTGTGAATTTCATATTGATGGCTTCAATCTTTTAACGACTATCGAAGCGGTTTTTGGCGGGGGCGTTCTCCTGAAAGGGCGGGATGGCTGTGTTCGCGACATGTCCAGCATGCACGGGAACTACCGGGTGCTTTCGGATACCCGGGAAGCTCTGACGGCAATACATACAGCACTTGATGCTCTAAATCCAAGTGGGGTGATCTGGTATCTCGACCGGCCGGTTTCAAACAGCGGCAGACTCCGCAAGTTGATTGAGGAAATCTCGCTTGATTACTCAGGATTCAAGACTGAGGTCCAACTTGTTGCCGACCCGGATCCGATCTTAAAGGAATTGCGCGGGAACGATCCGATCACAATCACAGCTGACAGCGGCATTCTCAATTCCTGCGGGTTTTGGTTCAATCTGACTGTACGGATCATTGAGCAGACCTACCCGGACTCATTGATTTTGAATTTTCAGGACAACGAAGAGGCCTGAATTCGATTAGAGAACCGGTTTAATTCCATTTCTCAGGCATTTTCTCGAACTCTCAATAATTTCGATTGGACATTGGCACGCAAGTTGCTTTTTTGTGGCGCGGAAATTCAACCCGAGGTTCCTAATTAAGGACCTCAATTCCTTAAAGTGTGAACCTAACAAAACATAAAATAATATGGCTAAACTCAAATTAGAATACCTCTGGCTCGATGGATACGAGCCTGTCGCTAATCTCCGCGGAAAAACTTTGGTTAAAGAAGGAGACCCCGACACATGGTCATTGGATGATTGCCCGAATTGGGGCTTCGATGGATCATCTACTCAGCAAGCGGAGGGCAGTAGCTCAGACTGTGTCCTTAAGCCGGTTGCTCTTTATCCTGATTCCACTCGCAGAAACGGATTTCTCGTGATGTGCGAGGTGATGCTGCCAGACGGAACGCCGCATCCATCAAACACACGTGCCACGATCCCTGATGATCCGGGCTTGTGGGTTGGGCTTGAGCAGGAGTATTTCCTTTATCAGGATGGACGTCCTTTGGGTTGGCCGGATGACGGCTTTCCTGCACCACAAGGTCCTTACTACACTGGTGTTGGATACGAAAACGTTGGTGATATTGCTCGTGCGATCGTTGAGGAGCACCTCGATATCTGCATCGACGCCGGCATTAACCACGAAGGCATCAACGCCGAGGTTGCCAAGGGTCAGTGGGAATTCCAGATCTTCGGAAAAGGATCAGCTACCGCCTGTGACCAGGTTTGGGTTGCCCGTTATATCCTTCAGCGTCTTTGCGAAAAGTACGGTGTTTCTGTTGAATACCACTGTAAGCCATGGCAGGGCGACTGGAATGGCTCCGGTATGCACTGTAACTTCTCGACTGAGAGACTTCGTGAAGAAGGTGGCAAAGAATACTTTGAAGCGCTTATGGGTGCGTTCGAGAAGAACATGGAAGAGCACATCGCTGCTTACGGTCCTGACAACCACCTTCGCCTCACTGGATTGCACGAAACTCAGTCGATCGATCAGTTCAGCTACGGCCTGAGCGACCGCGGAGCGTCAATCCGTATGCCGGTCAACTTCATCAAAGATGGCTACAAAGGCTACCTTGAAGACCGTCGTCCGAACTCACAAGGCGATCCGTATAAGATCGTTGCCCGTGTTTCCAAGACAATCGCGGAGGTTTCCTAAACCACTTACTCGGCTCCCCTGCCTCCTCAACTGAGGCAGGAGGATTCCGAGACAGGCTTACCTGTTTTTTGTAACGCCCGGTTAGTGACCCACCATTTGGTGAAGCTGGCCGGGCGTTCTTTTGTACCCCGTCTACTTCACTACCGAAATTTCACTCGCTAGAAATGGCTGGCCTTTCAGGTTTCCAATAACCGAACGACCACCTGACAGCATACAGGACAGCAACCACAAAAACGTTCAGAAGGAGCAACCCCCACGCCCCGTATGACCCCGTATCGAAGAAATAAAGCACGAGAATAATCCCCCCTCCGCCGAGGAACACGATACTGCAGATGAGACTTACCACAGACGGCCAAGCGTTGTCTTCAGTGGCGCACAGAGCGTGATCGTAAGTGCTGTATATCGCGTAGATCAGCAGAAACACCGGGATAACAAACGCCAGAGCAACTGAAAGCTGGGTCACTTCCGGCGAATCGGAAAACACAGATACAATCGGTTCCCGGAATAAGTAGAAAAGTATCCCTGAAACAGCAGCGTAGAGCGATGTGATGAGAAGACACGTCAACTTCCAGCGTTCGGCCTTTCCGATCTTATGCGAACCGATCGCATTGCCAATCAAAGAAACGCTGGTCATGCCGATGCTGTCGAACGCCAGGATAAACACATCCAGGATCGAGATCAAAACAGCCGCCGCAGCCAGATGAATGGGGCCGAATTGCCCGATGATCCAAATCAAAACTACATTCCAGACAAACTCGTCGATGATCTGGCGTCCTCCAATGGGAAAGCCCTCAGCGGTCACCTTTCGAAACCAGTTCCAGCTGGGCCTGGCATTTCGAGTGTGGAATTTGCGTAGAGATTTGGGCACCGTGAAGAACAAGAGTGCCGTCCCGGCCATCACAATCGAGCTTATCACCAGCGACCACCCTGCCCCGCTGATGCCCAGCCTGGTGAAGCCCAGATTCCCTATAGTGAAAACATAGTTGCAGCAGACATGGACGATCAGAGTGATCAAAGCAATGAACAGCGGAAAGAAAGGCCGGTTGATCGCAATAAAGAAATGTATCACTCCCCACGCCACCAGTTGAAACACCGTTGAGACCAGGGCAATCCTGAGATAGCTGAGCTCAAGTTCTCTCAATTCGGCGTCGTGCCCGAAGAGGTTAATAATCATCGGAGCCAACACGTAGAGGACAACCACCCCGATCCCACAGATCAAGGAAAACCAAATCCCCTGCCAGGTCACACTTCCACAAACGGCATACCAACGCCTTCCGAAATTTTTTGAAACGATCGAATTCACCGCAAACAACATCCCCATCCCGAAACTGAGGAACATGAGAATCATGACGTAACCCGTCGCCCAGGCCGCCTGATTGGAGACACCAATCTGTCCGAGAAAATAAATATCCGATACAAACCTCAGCGCAAAGAGGATATAAGTGATGGCATTCGGCCACGATGCGGCGAGAACAATTCGCACACGTAGTTTCCACAAGCCCGATTCTCTTGTTTTGTCGGAATTATTTGATACGTCTCCCACCTGATTGCTAGAGTAAATTGCAAAACGTAGACCTCATGAAAATCGGACTCATTCAAAATTCTGCTGATGCAAAGGTCGACATAAATATCGATAAATCGATCACTTTAATTCGGGAAGCAGCCACAAGTGGAGCCAAAGTGATCTGCCTTCAGGAACTGTTTGCTTCACTCTACTTCTGCCAAACCTGTGAGGAAGCCCCTTTTAACCTGGCGGAGCCTATGGATTCCGCTTTTGTGAAGCAGTTTCAGGACCTGGCAAGCGAACTCGAGATCGTTTTGGTTCTGCCCTACTACGAAAAGCGCGCGGAAGGCGTCTATCACAATTCGGCCGCTGTGATCGATGCCGACGGTTCAATCGCAGGGCATTATCGCAAGGTTCACATTCCGAACGACCCGCAGTTCTATGAGAAATACTTTTTCACCCCCGGCGACACAGGGTTCGGCGCATTCCAGACGAGGTATGGAAAGATCGGCGTATGCATCTGCTGGGATCAGTGGTTTCCTGAAGCTGCCCGCCTTACTGCCTTGGCCGGAGCTGAGATTATCTTTTACCCCACCTCAATCGGATGGCACACCGAGGACCTCGAAGCAGGGATCGGTGATAGCCAACTTGATGCCTGGCGGACCATTCAACGCAGCCACGCCATAGCCAACAGTTGCTTTGTTGCAGCCGCCAATCGTTGCGGGACAGAAAACAGCCCCAATCCCAATGATGCCCCAATCCAATTCTGGGGCCGGAGTTTTGTGGTGGATCCCGGCGGAACAGTGATCGCTGAAGCAGGCGCGATCGATGAAATTCTTCTCGCTGATGTCGATTTCGATCGCATCGCAGATTTGCGACGGATGTGGAACTTCTTTCGCGACCGCAGAGGGGAGACCTACTCCGGAATTACAGAGACCTTTCTCGATGACAAATAGTTCCGGGCAGAATCGCCGATGGCCGGGAGAATGGGAGCCCCATCAAGCCACCTGGCTGAGTTGGCCCAATTTAATGGGCGAAAGCTTTGAGTTCGGGCTCGATGTCATTCGTGAAACGATGCTGGAAATTGTCCTCGCCTTACTGCCCGGCGAAGAGGTTTTCATCAACTTCACTGACAGGGAGGAACAGACCTGGCTGGAATCAAAGCTCACTCCTCAGCAATGGGCACGGATCCGGTGTTTTGATGTGCCTTTTCGAGAACCTTACCTCCGGGACAACGGACCGGTTTTTGTGTTGAAGAATGATGACCGGGATCTGCTTGGGATCGACTGGTTCTTCGATGGATGGAGCGGAAAGTATCCCCCTCATGATCTGGATAACTCCACCGCAGGAAAAATGGCAGAGGCCGCCGGCTTTCCCATCGAAGAGTCCGGCCTGACGTTTGAAGGTGGCGCCATCGACTCAAACGGACAAGGCACCATCCTGATTTCCGAGCCTTGTTTTTTTTCACGAAACACCGGTCTCACTAAAGCTGAAGCAGAGCAAAAGCTTCATCATTTATTGGGAGCAAACACCTTTCACTGGCTTCCCTGCCCCTCAATACCCGGTGACGACACAGAAGGCCACGTCGACGTTTCCACCCGGTTTTGTGCTCCGGAAACGATCATTGTTTCACGAATCCGCGGCTACACAGACATTGTGAAAGCCCTGGGATATCAGACTATCGAACTGCCCCAACCTAATTCCTGCTGGCATGAGATTCGCCGGATAGATACTCCCGCCAGTTACGCCAATTTCTACATTGGCAACGAGGTGGTATTGGTCCCGGTTTTCGGCCAGCGGACAGATGATGAAGCATGTGAAATCATTTCCAGTGCTTTTCCTGGCAGAACGATTGTTCCGATCAACGCATACGAGATCGTAAAGGGTCAGGGCGGGATTCATTGTCTCACCCAGACAGTCCCCCTGGCCGGGAACGGCGGTATCCGGTAAACACAGTTAGGAACCGTCCTCTGTAGGCTTCAACTGCTTGCCTCGCCAACTTTGCACCACAGAATTCTCCCCTGTGAGATACGTCTCGCAACGGGCTGCTTCCGCATACTTCGGATGTGATAGAAAGATAAGATCGGCCTCCGGGAGATTGTAAAATGGAACCTTGGGACGCAAATGATGAGTCAGGTGAAGCCCGCTGTAATGAGGGTGGAAAACAGGGGCGAGAAAATCCAACGGTGCATTCCGTGAAAAGCTGAAGACACCTCCCGGATCCAGCCCCTGATGGTCGGATATCTCCTGAAACACCATCAGGAAATGATAAACCGTCAGACGCGCCACCGTCCACCAGGCCAGACACTTCAGAACAGTCATACCATCGGTCAGGGCAAACAGTATTCCGCCCACCACTCCCCAGAATGCCACGAGCTTGAACCTGGCGAGCCAGGAACACCTTAGAATTTCGCCGATCAGTGCGTGGCGGATGAAGAGGCGGGATCCAAACTTCCTCATAAAGATCGCCATGGCCGGCTCTCCCGGCTTAGGAGATGGAATGAAATCAGGATCCTTCTCCGGGTCACCCAAATAACGATGATGCCGAAGGTGCATCGGTTTGTAGAGAGGAAATGATTTCAGGATAGGTAAGGCGATCAGGTATTCAGCAATCCAATCATTCACCTTTTGTGACCGTGCCAGGTTCCCGTGGCCAGCTTCATGAAGCAAATTTTCGAATGACTGGAGACGATTTCCTATAATTAAGACCGCCGCCAATATTCCAGCCCAATGTCCTACGAAAATGAGGTAGAGCGCGAGGGAAAATCCTAAGTACCCCGTGCCCACAGCAATAATACTGCGGAATATGCTGCGATCTTCGAGTTTGCGAATAGCCCTGGAGGTTTCTGGATCGGCCTCCACCCACTTCCGCAACTCTTTCAAATCATTGATGACCTGTGATTCTGTATTCTCCATCACACTTCCCTGCGAAAACCCTGTTTTCAATGAACTGACAGAGGCGAGTTCGTCAAGCTTCAAACACATATCTCTTCGGCCGAAGCTCACCTCGATTCCAAGAGAGATTTTATGTCCCGACGACTAAAGAGGGTTCGTTTACCGAACAGATACTGTTCACTCGGTAAATGAAATCCTCCTCCACCCAGTTCTCAGGATCAGGGTCACTTTTCCAAACCATACTTTTCCAATAACCAATCGGATATGTATCCACGATATTCTTTCCGCCTTTCCTCCGGCAGAAACCGAAACCCCTTTATTTTTCCCCGGCAATTGTCATTTCCACACTGGCAATCGAGAAACCAGTCCGAATCTTCCGACATATCATAATCCCAACAAAGCTCTTCTCCTTCCTCGATATCCCGCATCGCGACGATATCAAAATTCCCCCGAATGCCGCAATTGGGTGAACAGGAATGATTTAGGCGATGCGCAAAACCGGATGAAAGTCGTGCGCGATCATCCCCGAAACTGATCGGGTAATCAATGACATCCTCCGGATAGTCCTCCACGCCAACGCCATAGTAAATTTCGCCATCAAAACTCTCGACCAGTTCATCCTTCTTGATCGGCCCGGTGGCAATCACTCCTTTTCCAAAAGGATGATCGACAACTTTAGCATTCGGATGGTTCATAGGTTGGCTGGCAAATACGGATCAATTTTAAGATGAAGTGAATGTGATTTCAAATGCAGGGCTTTTCCTTGATTTTTTTTAGGGATCAATCCAAGGGTTCAGTCCAAATTTTATGAAAGTCGCTAAAGATGGCATCCGCTCCACTGTCCATGTTGGATACGATGGCCGGATTTACAAGAAATTCCGGGGAACGGACGCCGACAAGCGATTCGCGAATGAAGTCTTAGTCCTCGAAACCCTCGAACGCCGGGGCTGTGACTACGTCCCTAAACTTCTGGAGTCGGATCCCGATACGTTAACGATCGTTACCACCAACTGTGGGGCTCCCGTCGAAAAATTGTCGGATGCAAAGCGCGACAGGATCTTCGAAGAACTAAAACAGGAGTATGGGGTCATTCATGACGACCCTTTTGTGCGGAATATCACTTATGATCAGTGGCTGGGACGATTCTGTGTGATCGATTTTGAACTTGCCCAGATTCTGGAGCGTGAAGATGCCGTCGAAACGTTAACGATCGAATGGGCGAGTGCCACAAAACCCGGCAATTCGAAACAGTGTAACGAAGACTCAATCGCCGTGTTCGGATCCCGCAACGGCTGGGCTGACAACCATGAAGCTAACGGATCATGTCCAGTCAATGAGGAGGGTGTCATATTTGCCTTGAGTGACGGCATGGGCGGGCCGGGCGGTGGTGACATCGCCAGCAAATTGGCGGTAAACGAATTGCGACGCTTTTTACCGGGAAAACTGGGAGGCTTCAAAGGTGCCGGCAACTTTCTCGAAATCCTCGAGAAGTCGGTGAAAGACTTACACCAGCATGTGGGAAGAATAGCCGGTTCCCGGGAAGGACTTGGAAATATGGGTGCAACTCTGGTTTGCAGTCTGTTCTTTCGAAAACAAATGTATTTCGCCCATGTAGGAGACAGTCGCCTCTATCGATTCCGCGAGGGAAAGCTGAAACAACTCACCATGGACCAGACGATGGTCGGAAAATACTTTCGCGAAGGGCAAATCAGCGAAAGGGAGGCCAGAAGTCATCCGAGGCGCAATATTTTGATGCAGGCCATCGCAGGAGGTTGCGAATACATTGCGCCGCAGATGGGACAGGATCAGGTTCACGCAGGTGATTGGTATATCATCTGTTCGGACGGATTGATCGATGGTCTTTGGGACCATCGCATCAGTTACTTTATGGAACGGGCAATGAAAAAGGATTCATCCCCCGAAAAAATTGCCAACGAGATGCTTGAATACGCCTGTGGTGAATGCGGGCGGGATGATACGACGCTCTTTGTGATTCGCGTATCCGAAGCGTAAATACCCTGACTACAACTCCCTCTCTGACTCGTGGAGATTCAGATAAGTGGATGCATCCATGATCTCGAAAGTTTGCGAGTAGGCTCGGTCGCATTCCTCTTCGCTTAGCTTCCCTTCTGAGACGGCAGCCTCGAAGTGACTGAAGATTTCTTCCAAAACCTCTCCGGCCACATAGCCAACCGGCTCCAAGACAGAAGCCACGTTATCAGGCTCATTGTCGAGGCGGAACTCGGGTGTCCCTTCTTTACCAATCAGGACGGACATGATTGAGGTCCTCGCCAGAAGATTGTGAATGTCTCCAATCGTCTCTTGGTAGGCCCCAACGTTAAAAACACCCAACACATAGCGACGCTCGGAATCCAATGGATGCAACGGCAAGCTATCACCCTCTGCCGTTTGAAAGTCTCGAAACCTTCCATCGCTGTCACATGTAATATCCGAGATCCTGGCATTCACGGTCGGCTCTTCATTCAACCTGTGAATGGGCATTACGGGAAAGATTTGGTTCACCCCCCAAACATCAGGGAGAGACTGAAAGATACTGAAGTTCCCGTAATACATTCGATTGGCCTGTCCATTCATGGACTTTCGAACATTGAAAACGAGACGGTCAGCCTCAGCCCGTTGCCTTAGATTCAGCTTCCCGTTCGCGTAATCTGTACAAAGGTCTCGATACACCTCCTTGACCTTCTCCATTTCAGGAGGGTCAGCGTTCGCCAATTCCTGCAATTCATTCAGACTGGAACCGAAATCTTCCGCGGGCAGGAAGGGATTGTTGAAAGTCGGTGGACTCCCAAACACCTCAAACAGGAAAATTGAATGATGAGCAGCGACTGCCCGGCCGCTCTCCGTGAAAATATCAGGATGCTCCACATCACTGCGCCAGCACTGTCCTTGAATGGCATCGACAACAGCCTCTGCATACTTTTCGATCGAATAGTTCTTACTGTTGAAGGATTCAGAATCAGTTCCGTCATACTCCACAGCCAACCCTCCACCGATATCGATGGTCTTTACCGGTATCCCTTCGCTCTTAAGATCAGCATAAACTTTGGCAGCCTCCAGTGCGGCATTTGCAACTGACTTATAGTCAGAAACCTGAGATCCCAGATGATAATGCAGCAGAACAATCTTCTGATCCAGCCCCGCTTCCTTCAACTGATCGATTGCCCAAATCAATTGCGGCGTAGACAGACCAAACATGCCTTCATCTCCGGATGACTCAGCCCACCGCGTCTTTCCGAAGGTGGCCAGCCTCAGCCTGAGTCCGATGTCCGGCCTGACGCCCATCTCACCGGATAACTCAATAAGCGCAGCGACTTCTCTGGGGTTCTCAAGCGTGATCGTCAGCTTAATGCCCGATTGAAAAAGGCGTAAAGCAAACTCAAGGTAACTGTGATCTTTGTAGCCATTGCAAAGCAACGGGAGGTTCTCGCCTTGCAGGATTTCACTGACTCCGATAAGAAGTTCAGCTTTGGTTCCGACCTCAAGCCCAACACCACATCTCCTCAAATTCGAGATTACCCTTCGGCGGTGGTTGGTTTTTATCGGAAAGCAAAGCCTGTGCATTCCCTGGTAACCCCTGGATCTGATCGCATCTGAAAACCCCTTCTGAATCAGGTGCACTCGATGGGACAGGATCGATGGAAACCGTATCAGCGCTGGCAGAGAGCCCCCCTGTGCCTCGACATGTTTCACCACATCAGCCAGTCTTACTTTTTCTGCCCGTCCGTTTTCCGGATCACAGCAAACCAACACATACCCTTCATCATCCACCTGAATGTAGGTTTCCCCCCACTGAGGCGACCGGTATAGTTCGGCAGACTTTTCGCTGTTCCATGAGGATGGCTGCATGCTTCGCTACTCTGCGACGGGGGCTCTTAAGAAGCTCTCCGGGTGCTCCAATTTCAGTTACTTTATATATTCCAATTGCTGAACCCGAATCAACGACTGCTGCTCAATTTGAGCAGTTTGATTCAATAGGGTTGGACAAATAAACGCGAGGAAAATATGAAAATAATTCTATCATTGCACTAAAGCCCCCGGTTCTGACTGGCTTGTCCTTGATTGGACGATCCCTTCCGGGGAAGCATATCAAACTCTCATAAATCAAGATTCGTTTTTTCGCCAATTTTTAATCAAAACACAAAAACCGTAGTCGCGGAAACGTCTGATCCTGCTATTTTCTGACCGTGAGCAACACAAAAAAAGCGCTGATTGCCCCGACCGCATTGCGTTCGCTGGCAAAAGTCCACCCCTGGAAAAACCTGGGAGGATTGTTCCTCGATTACCTCACACTGGCGGTGGTTACCGGAGCAGCACTCTGGTTCCACTTTAATTATGAGAGCCTGGGCCTCCACTGGGCATCTCAGATCCCGGTTTGGGCAATCGCAATCTTCCTCAATGGCTGTGTGTCCCACCGCATTGGCCTGATGGGTCATGAAGCTTCTCATAACCTTCTCGTTCCCAACCGGAAATGGAATGACATCCTCGCAGAACTACTCTGCTTTTATCCGGTTTACGGCTCGCTCATGAAGTACCGGGCCAAACACCTGCCTCATCACCTTCATCCGAATGACCCAGAGCAGGACCCCAATCTGGGCAGCGGAAAAGCCGAGCGACTCTACGCCCGGTTCCCCATGCCCAAGCGCTCGTTCATCTTCGTCTATTACGTGAAGTTCTTCTGGCCCCCATTTGTGTTTGCCAATCTCCTCGATCTCTTTTCGGTCATAGCAGTGGGATCAGGACACGGTCCGATCCCCGAAGATGACAGCCCTAAGAAACGTCGGTTGAACGCAACGATTCTCGGCATCATTTACCTCGCCGGGTATGTCATCGGCATGAGATTCCTCAATGCGTATGAAGTCCCGGTCTGGGCCAGTGCCCTTGGGATTTATGCGATTGGTGTCACAGTGTGGGCGCTTCTTCCTAAATCGGCTTTCGTCCAGAGCGCCCGGCTTGCCATTTCAGCTAAAGCAGCCGGCCTGCTTCGGCTCACTTATTACACAGCCCAATACACCGCCCTCGCGTTTGTCGGTGCCATAACGGGATGGGATCCCACCCTCGCCTACCTGCTGCTCTGGGTTCTTCCTCTCATTTACATGTTCCCTTATCTCATGCTGCTTCGGGAAATCTATCAGCACGCCAACGCCGGCACCGGGACGCTCGACAATTCAAGGATTATCCATGCCGATCCCTTCACACGATGGGCAGTGCTCGGCTATGGAAATGATTTCCATCTCATCCATCATATTTACCCGAATATTCCCCACTACCAGCTCCGGGATGCCCACGTTCAGTTGAGCGAAGGATCCGAGGAATATCGCACCACAGTGGAAGAGAATTATGGCATCCTCGTTCCCCGGGAAAAAGCGCCGGCAGGCCCGCTCATCGATGCGCTTCAGCGCGGAATTCAACCGGAATCGAGTCAACAGGGTTGAGTCAGCGATTCAACAATGTCTGGTCGTAGCGTAAAGGAAAGATGGTTGAACCAGCAGTTGCATTTAAATTGATCTACACGCTTGGGCTGATTCTGCTCGCCATAGGTCTGTTTAAGCTCGCCCTCTATTTGATTGGGGAACTCTTCCCTTCAGCCTGGGCTCGCCTCAAATCGAAAAACCTCCGCACCTGCCTCACCGGAGTCTGGAACCGCCTGATCTTTGGACTCGGAGGATTCCTCACAGCTCTACTCGGCGGTGGCGTGATGTGGCTCGCCAGGTTCCTTACCGGTCTCTACGATCAGGGATTACTCGGGTAATTGGTCCTCGACTTCCTCGACTTCCTCGACTTCCTCGACTTCCTCGACTTCCTCGACTTCCTCGACTTCCTCGACTTCGGATGCGGGTTCCTTTTCAGCTTCGCCACTCACTTCCTCTTCGTCGGTGGTATTTTCTTCGGTAGCAGAAGTCGGCTCCACGTCTTCTTCGTCGGTGTTGCCCTCTTCGTCAGGAGAAGGCGATTTCGCACCCTCGTCCTCGCTGTCCGTCGCCTCCCCCTCTGCCACTTCCCCTCCGACCGGCTTGCCGGCCATCAGGTCAGCCACTTCAATTTGAACATCTTCGATCTCCGCTAATTTCAGCTGAGGGTCAGCAATGATGAATACCTCACCGGATTCTTTGTGCTCATAGAGCAACAGCTTGCGGGTCTCGGTTTCCTGGACATCCGTCGGCACCAATGTCTTCTTCCGCTCCAGCATGAGAGCGAGTATGTAGCGGGCATTTTCGGTTCTTGCGTCATCCTCCTCGATCATCTTCCGCAGCATTCCCTCTGCAGAGTTCTTCTCCAGAACCTCCTGCTTCTCGATCTTCTCGGGCACTTTGAAGGTCGATTTCCAGAATGAAAACGGCTTCTTTTCCAGCGTAGGCTCGATCTCTTTCCATGCCGCTACCGAGAAATCACGACGGATAAAGCCGTCCGATTCCGGGTCGTCAAATATACAGGTAAAGAAGTCATCGCCGTCCTCAAACGGCTTCTCCGTGTGGCTGCATTGAGCCCCGCGCATTGAAATCTTCCAATCTTGAATGATGGCCATAGGTCGAAATGAGAATGCACCCCTTCGCCTAAATCCGACTCAACGCAAGTCACCAAAAACCCCGCGTTTTTCCAACCATTGACGGGCAAGCCCGGGCCACGACGTGATCTCTTCAGCAGTCGGGCGCAACCCGTAGCCATGCCCGCCAGTCTCGAAAACATGCAACTCTGCGGGAACCCCCACCCGCTTCAATTCTCCGAAAAGCGCAACGCTACTCAGGCAGGTCACGCGGTCATTGGCGGCGTGAACAAAAAACATCGGCGGAGTCAGCTGGTTTGGCTTGGCAAAAGCATTGAGCTGCCCTGTTTTGTCATCAGCCAACCCACCCGGATAGATCAACATCACGAAATTGGCGCCGCAGGAGGCCTCATCATTCTCATCCGTCTTTTCGTAGAGGTATTCACCGGCAGCAATAGCCGCCAAAGCAGCGGTTTGTCCCCCGGCGGAGAATCCCATCAACCCGATCTTGTCGGTATCCAGATCCCACTTCTCCGCATTGGCATGAACCAGTGCCAGAGCTCGCTGCGCATCCATAACCGGTCCCAGGGCCTTCTTCGGAATCAGAAAATCCGGATTCCCTTCGCCTGCAGTCAAGTCGCTCCCATGCCCCGCTGTCGGAACCCGATACTTCAATACCACGGCCGTGATCCCCATTCGGTTCAGCCATGTGGCAACTTCGGTGCCCTCAAGATCCCGGGCGAGAATGTGAAACCCGCCGCCGGGACAAATCACGACAGCAGACCGTTTCGATAAGAATGCCTTCGGGCGATAAACTTCGATCTGCGGCGTTGAAACATGTCCCAGTCGAATTACGGGGCGATCAGCGATCAAATCAGCGTCCGGCGTTGAAACATCCCGCTCCTTGCCATCCACCTGGGGGGCCGGCCCCGGCATCACATCCGGCCACAGATCAATCGTTTCAACTTCCACAGGTTCACCAATCACGGCCGAATCCAACTCCTTGCCATTGGCGATCGCATCTAAACCCGCTCGAATGATGTCACCCCGCTCCTCCCGCGACATCTCAGGGAAATTCTGAACCACTGATTTCGCAAAGGCACGGAATTCCTGCCGCTGTTCTTCTGTGAGATCTTTGAATCGTTGAATTTCATCCTGACTCGGGCCTTTCCTCTCAGTGTCCTGCCCGGCAACATTTTCCAGAAAGCCAAACAACGCTCCAAAGACAATTGCGACGGCAACACACCGGTGAAAAATCGAATTCTTAGGCTTCATAAACTCTGACATACTCCGGATTCTATCGTAACACGGGGATAAACAGGGAGGAATTAAGAAGATTTATCCTCGCCCAATATGCCGCGGTAAACCGCTGCATCAGCCGGCGAGAAGCAGCAAAAAGTGACCTCAAGCTGATCAGCGAAACCCGCACACACCTCCGTCGCCACCTGCGCGGCCTTTTCGATCGGATACCCGAAAATCCCCGTGCTGATCGAGGGAAAAGCGATTGAATTGATGTCTTCGTGATCCACTGCGATCTGACAGCTCTTCTCATAGCACGACCACAGTGCATCAGGCTCCCCCAAACTTCCACCATTCCACACCGGTCCCACCGTATGGATGATGTATTTGGCCGGCAAGTCATACCCGCCCGTCAACTTCGCATCCCCTGTCTTGCAACCGCCCAGCAAGCGGCATTCTTGCAACAACTCAGGCCCGGCCGCGCGATGGATCGCACCATCAACACCTCCACCACCCAACAAGCTTGAGTTCGCAGCGTTGACAATGGCATCCACCGACAACGTTGTGATATCACCGACAACAACTTTCATGTGTTGAACTAATAAACGCCTAAAACCGTATTTCGAAACGCCTGATGAACCGACTTGGGAATCTCAGGCGAAAAGGTCAATCGTGGCTTGGTGCTGATCCATATCTCCGCCCCCGCCGGGCAGGAACGTTCAAAGATGTCATCCACGTCCCGCAGGACCGAAGGGGACAGATTCCCTTTGATGCAATACGCCCGCGTCCCGTCATATCTGATCACGGTCTCCGCCTGCCATCGTTTCAATAAACGCATGGAAATTCATTAAACAAAACTTCAGCCGTTCTCCAGATTAAAAAGGAGTTCCCGTCACGTTCCCGCCATTTGAAAAAATCCAATCCGCCCTCAGATTTTCGGCAATGACGAATTTCCGCTCCCTTTGTGCCGCTGTTGCTGTTTTGGCCGCTGTTGTTCCCGCTTCGGCTGATGAAAACTGGCCCGGTTGGCGGGGACCGCGGGGAGACGGCACCGTTCACGACGCACCGAATCTCCCTTTCGAGTTCGACATCAAAAAGGATACCGCGTGGAAGACAAAGATCCCCGGTATTGGCCATGCATCCCCTGTCATCTGGGGAGACCGCATCTTTCTCGTCTCAGCCGATGAGGAAAAAGACACCCGCTCCCTCATGTCGATCGATCGGAAGTCCGGAGAGATCCTCTGGACCAAAACCGTCCTCGAAGCCCCCTTCGAGGGAATTCACCGGCTCAACTCCCGCGCTTCCAGCACCCCTGTCACTGATGGCAAAACCATCTGGGTCAGCTTCCTCGATGAGACCGATATGTTTGTCGCCGCCTATGACTTTGAAGGCAAAAAGCTGTGGGAAAAGCGCCCCGGAGTTTTCTCCAGCAAACACGGCTATTGTTCCTGCCCCGTTTTGTGGAACGGGAAAGTCATCATCAATGGAGACCACGACGGCGATGCCTACATAGTGGCCCTCGACCAGAAGACAGGGGATGAGATCTGGAAAACCGATCGCCCCAACAAGACCCGCAGTTATTGCACCCCGATCATCCGCAAGATTGACGGCCGAAACCAGATGATCCTCTCCGGGAGCCTGTCGGTAGCCAGTTACGATCCCGACACCGGCAAACAACATTGGCTGATCGACGGCCCCACCGAGCAATACGTCGCCTCTCTCGTTTACAACGAAACTCTGAACCTCCTTTTCCTCACCTGCGGTTTCCCCGAGAAACACATGATGGCCATCGACCCGACCGGAAGCGGCAATGTCACCAAAACCCACGTAGTCTGGCGAGACACCGCCGGTGCCAGTTACGTCCCGAGCCCCATCGCCATCGACGACTACTTCCTCGTCGTAGCCGACAACGGTGTTGCCAGCTGCTTCGATGCCAAAAGCGGCAAACGATTCTGGCGCGAACGTCTCCTTCCCAAAGAAGCCGGAGACCCCGGACACAGTGCTTCATTGATTACCGCCAATGGTCTCGCTTACTTCACCGGCGATTCAGGCTGGATCACCGTCGTGAAACCCGGCCCCGAGCTGGAGATCGTCGCCCAAAGTCAGGTCGGCGAAGAAGTCTACGCGTCCCCAGCCGTGATCGGCAACCAGCTCTTCATTCGTGGCGAAGAGCATCTCTTTTGTGTTGGAAAGTGAGACGCCTCCTGACACAACCAGCACTTGGTTCCCCCGGATGAACACAGGTCCGATCATCATTGCCGTCCTTTTGGTAAAACCGGGAAGCATAGTTCGCCAGCGTTTTGTTCCTTCGATGGAAACTCAGTGAAGAGCCCCGCCTACCTGTCATCCTGACGAAGGAAGGAACTGCCCCGAAGCTGAAAGGTGGAAAAGGTGCAAGCACGTCAACTGAGCATCACCGGCTTCGCAGGGCGGGAGCGTGAGATCTTTTAAAGTTTGAGATTTCTACCGGAAAAAGCGTCCCCTTTCAGTGAAGCTCTCCCCGCCTGTCATCCTGACGAAGGAAGGACCTGCCCCGAAGCCCAAAGGTGGAAAAGGTGCAATCACTTCGACTGAGCATCACCGGCTTCGCAGGGTGGGAGCGTGAGATGCCGTTCATTCATTACCCGTTATTTCTATCTTGGGAGCCGGGGACAGGTCCCTCCTGCGTCGGGATGACAGCGTGCGGAAGCCCACAACCTTCCTGGAAAGCAACCTCATCAATACGCTCACAACGTTCGCAGGGCGAGAGTGAAAGACCTTTTGAAGTGTGAAGTTTTTACCGGAAAAAGACACTCCCTCAGTGAAGCCCACCTCACCTGTCATCCTGACGAAGGAAGGACCTGACCCGAAGCCGAAAGGTGGCATGGCAGCAATCACTTCAAATGAGCATCACCGGCTTCGCAGGGCGGGAGCGTGAGACGTCCCCCATCCCCTGCCCTTCATTTCCCAATTGGGAAGCCAGGGACAGCTCCCTCCTAAGTCGGGATGACAGCGTGTGGGAACCCCTCCACTTCCGGGAGAGAGTTCCCTCGTCACACCTGATCTATTCCGCTCGCTCAAATTCTAAAGTCAAGCGACATACCAGCCGTGGAAAACTGACTGGACGGCTGCCCCCAGACTCACTCTCTCAAGTCTTCTTCCCCAGCAACCAGGGACGGAAAAACTGCCCGACTTTGTCGCGCTGACGCGGGTAGATTGAAACCAGCGTCATCAAATTTTCATACATCACCCAGGACAAATCAGCGCGGGCCTCCCGCTTAGCTTCTTCGGTTGCCGCCTTGCGTCCGGTTGCCTCATTACTTTCAGCGGAAACCGTTTGCCACGAATCGCGCAGCTCCGTAGCCAGAGCGACCATACCGGACCCAAGATCAGGCCCCAGTTTGTCTTTTAACTTGGTTACGGAAGTCACCAAATTACCGAGGTGATCTCCGATCGCGTGATCGGGCGCGGTATTAAAGATCTCGCGTCCATGGGGCACCACCTTTTTAAACTCAGGAGATTTGCGCCCAAAATGACTGATCACTCCCGCGACAACCCGCTCGACATCTCCGCGGAGGGAAACCCGCATCCTCTTCTTCGTTAGCTTCCTGCTCTTTCGAATCCCCAATGCCGTTTGATCCTGCTTGAGAGCCTCTTTAAAACGGGTGATCGCAGCATCCGTGATTGAGATGCGTTCATCCAGCAGCCCTCCTTCCAAATTCATGCCCCGCATGCGCCCCAAATGATCAGTGGAGAACAACAGAAAGTCTCCCGATGAGAAATTTGGGTCATCGAATGGAGAATCAGCAAATGGAGCCACCTGTTTCATATCACAGTCAAAAAAATGCCTCAGAACGGTCCTGAAAGTTCAAGTATGAACAAACAGCTTACAAATGTGAAGACAAACTTTTGATGATGAGAACAGAGAAAAGTATATTCAAACATTGAATTTTCCACCTTAGGATAATTCCTCTATTTTTTGCATGCCCACCTTGATAACAAGAGTTCAGAAACCTGATCTTAGACATTGTTCTTGATTGCTCATAATATTTCCTCTGTTTTGTGTTCAAGATTTCAAAGATTATTAACCAGAGTTTTGAGCGACAGATTCATTTCCAGATAAATCTGCCCAAAACCCTATGAAAACCAGGCAGTTTAGTCACAACGCCGGTGACTCGATTTGATCAATGATCCCCCCAAGCGGGAGCCCTCTCACTTCCAATACGCCAGCTCAAACGTGAACATCATCGTTAATCGGCGACAAACCATCCGAGGGTCACTTCAAGAAAGCCCTGAGAATTCAACCGGGAATTGAAACTCCCCGGATTCAGTCAGTAAACCGAGATGACACAATACCCGGACAAAAATTCTTACTCCTTCCTTTGACCGATCGTTAACGCCTTCGGATTTTTCACGATCCCGGCCGGTCGCTTATTCCTACCAATATCTGACTTAAAATCCTTCACATAAGCCCGAAGTCGGGCAATGACCTCAGGGTTCTGCGCCGCTACATTGTTCGTCTCACCGATATCCGATTCCAGATCGAACAGGGATTTTCCACCGCCGTGTTGCTTTGGTCCGCCCAGTTGCAACTTCCATTTTCCGGCACGAACAGCCTGAAGCAAATTCGACCGATGATAGAAAAACACTTCATGAGGACTGGGCGCCCCCTCCGTCAAAACGTTCAGGACATCCTTCCCATCGATCACCCGGTCCTCCGGAATTTTCCCACCTGCCAACCTGCCGAAGGTTGGCAATAGATCCATGGCGGTGAGGAGTTCATCGGTGTCCGATCCCGGTGCAATCCCAGCCGGCCAGCGTATGACGGTGGGAACCCGGAGGCCGCCTTCCCACGTGGTGCCTTTCGAACCTCGCAAGGGCCCGGCGGAACCGATCCCGACAGGTGGACGAGCCGGGCCATTGTCTGATGAAAAGATGACTACCGTATTCTCATCGATGCCCTGTTCCTTCAGCGCATCAAGGATCTGCCCGACGGACCAATCGATTTCCTCGAGGGATCTGAAGTAGAGCTTGTCCCGCACATCATAGTTAACGGTGCCGTTCACTTTCTCCTCAGCGAGCGCTTTCCTTACCTCGTCGGAAACCCCTTCCATGTAGGGATCGGTAAAATGCACGGGGCGATGTGGAATGGGATGCGGAACATAGAGAAAGAATGGCTCGTCCCTGTTTTCCTCGATGAATTGAACGGCCCGCCCGGTAAAGCGTTTCGTGAACAGATCCGCATCCGGCTCCAACTCGATCACCTTCTCCCCTTCCAACAACGGAAGCGGTGGAAATTTACGATTCCCTTTTGGATTCATCGGATGGATATCGTGGCTGTATGGCAGGCCGAAAAAATCATCAAACCCCTGCCGGGTGGGCAGAAACTCAGGCTGATCTCCCAGATGCCATTTCCCGAATATGCCGGTTTTGTAGCCCGCCGATTTCATGACTTCGGCGATGGTGATTTCTTCAGGATTCAAGCCCCTGGGATCAGCTGAGAGGTTCACCCCTCCTCCCATGCCAATTCGAGTGGGATAACTTCCTGTCATCAACGCAGCGCGGGAAGGCGTGCAGTATGGCGCAGCCATGTAAAAGCATGTAAGCCTGGCCCCTTCTGACGCCATCTGATCAATGCGCGGAGTCTTCACATCCATACTGCCGAAACAGCTGAGATCACCGTATCCCTGATCATCGGTGAGAATGATGACGAAATTGGGACGCGTGGTTTTCTCCTGCCCGGTTAAGATTCCGGCGAAAGCGATGAACAGCGCAAAGATACTAAAACGGGAATTCATTCGCCCCTTTTTTCGTGTGATCGGCGGGGAATGTCCATGATCCAGATCCACATAGGAATTCGATCCAATAGGGTCTGTTCGACAAGTGAACAGGGTTGGATCGTTTTGCCCCCTTTTGCTTTTCGCCGACTTCCGGGTCATTGGGCACTTCCCCCGAAGACCGCTCCCAGCGGTTTTCCCAGGAGAATTTCAATCGGAAGCTTCTCTGTTTCGTATTCGTAGGGAGGATCATTCCACCGAAATCCTGAGTATCGCTCGCTGACAAGTTTGAGTATCTCCACCCCGGTTTTGAGGGGCAAATATTGCTCCCGGTCGATCACATGAATCTGAGCTCCCCGACAGGTTTCGCCTGCGTGTTTTTGGAAAGTCGGCAGAAACGATGCTTCCCGAAACCGGACACCGGGCAAGCCCAGTTTTTCAAGTTCAGCAGCGAACACAGTTGAATCTTTAATATACGGTGCGCCGAAGAGCTCAAACGGACGGGTGGTGCCCCGGGCTTCACTGAGATTGGTAGCCTCCAGCAAACACATGCCGGGATAAACCACTGCTGTATCCAGAGTCGGCATATTGGGCGATGGCATGACCCACGGCAAACCGGTGTCATCGAAAAACATCTCCCGCTCCCAGCCGGTCATAGGCAGGACCGTTAGATCAACCTCCGGGAATATTTCCGCTTTGAACTGAACAGCTAATTCGCCAATCGTTTTCCCATGGCGCTGCGGGATGGGATGCAACCCGACAAACGAGAGGTGATCCCGGTCCTGCGGCCATCCTTCCGTTGAGACCCCGTTGATTGGGTTGGGACGGTCAGCCACAATGACGGGTTTCCCAGCCTTTTCACAGGCTTTCATGCATAGAAAAAGCGTCCAGATAAAAGTATAATAACGACTCCCAACATCCACAAGATCAACAAAAAGCCCATCAATTGGATCGAGCATTTCAGATACCGGCTCACGATGTTCGCCGTAGAGGCTGAAAACGGGAATTCCGAGCCGGTCATGGCGGAAACCGGACCACTCAATCATATTGTCCTGAGTGGTGGAATCGAATCCATGCTGAGGCCCGAAAAGCGCAGAGAGCTTGAAGCTGGCGTTTTGTGTCGCCATACCCTCCAGAACTGAAAGAGTGGTGTTAAGCGAACCGTTCACCGAAGCGGAGTGAAGCAGGGCACCGAGTCGAAAATCCGCCGAGCGAAACCGGTCCGGCCAGATTTCGGAAAGATGATCGACCGGAAGTGTTACAACAGGCTTTTGGCTCATTCAGTTGCGGAAACAGCTTTGATGATTTCCGCTGTGATGTCTGTTGCTCCCGGTGCGTGAATCACCTGCGGTAATCCGTTCGAAGAATTTGAAGAAGAATCGAAAATGACCGCGTATTGGCCGTCTGAATTGTGGGAACGGACAGCCTTGGAGATGGCATTGATAATTTGGGTCTTGGTCTGTCGGAATTTCTCTTCCAAATCACGCTGCTGAGTCGTCCTGAGGGTCGCGATCGCCTTTTCCAACTCGTTGGCCTCCTTGAGCTTTTCCGCAGCCTCCTCTCTTTTCCCGGCCCGAATCAACTCCTGGTGAGATTGAAGGGTTTTCTTAAGGGAATTGGATTTTTCCTTAAATTCATCCCGAAGAACTTCGCGATCTTTCGTCAACTGCGTTGTTGCCGTCTTGGTATCGGGGTGGGCCTCAAAGACTTTCACCAAATCTACGACGGCAAACTTCTTTTCCTCAGCATATGAAGTAAGAGCAAGTCCAGCTATCAGAAAAATCACAAACGATCTCATTGATCAAATTTGCCATGGAACGCGGGTTATGGCTACTCAAAGATATTATCTGTTTTTCTTAGTGATCTCAGTAGCTGTGATAAAAAGCAGCCGGACCTACTGCAATTTTTGAAACTCGTTGGTTCCACTGTAATTTCCGGAATAAATGGTTCAAACCCATTCTTGCCTTCCCCTGAGAATTTGGTCTAAATAACGCCCCTCCCTTAACTCAAATGAGCGTGACCCTGCCAAACGTCGAGCCCTCATCTGTGCCCGTCAATTCTTTGAACGGCGCAGGTATCCTTGTCGTCGACGAAGATCCGGCTTTTCAGCTGGGATTGAAGACTTTTCTCAAAGAGTATGTGGGTTTTCGCGAAGTTTTTGTCGCAAAGACGGGAGCAGAGGCACTTCAACTGCTTGAGAACGAGAAGTCGATCGAAATTGTGACGCTCGACTACCAGATGCCCGGCATGAACGGAATCGAGGTGCTCCGTCGATTGAATGCTGCGCCGCCACATCCCCTGAGTGTCATGATGATCACGGGTTACCCCTCGGACGAGCTTGAGGGTGAGTTTCGAAATCTAGGAACAAATGACATCCTCACGACGCACTTTCTTTCCAAGCCGGTCGAATTCGAGGACCTTGAATCATTAGTGCTGGAATCCCACACTCAATTGAAAGAAGCAAAAAAGCTGGCCGCAGCGATAGCCGAACAGGAGGCCTTGAAAGCGGCTGAAGCGGAAGCAGCCGCAAGGAAGGCACAGATCCCGAAAGTCAGCTTACCCTCCAACTTTGACACCGACACCGTTCCAATATCGGGAACAGGCTCTACGATGACCGGGTTCAGGAATGATCCCTCCGGACCGATTTCCCCCATCGCTGCTGCGGCGCTTTTAAACCAGCGTGACCCCACTGAACCAATTCCGGTGATTGAGACCTCAAATCCGCAACTTCTCCTTCAGTTGGAGAACCTGAACAATCAGGTGGCTGAACTCGAAAACGAAGTGAAGCGAACCAATGATCGCTCCCCTTCCCTTCAAAGTCGTTTCTGGCTCGATGTACTGAAGATTATCTTCATCGCCACCGTGGCATTCATCCTCTATCAATTCGGATTGATCCAAAAGGCTGTCGAGTTCCTGGATTCAAAATCAGGGGACCGTCCTGATAGTATTGAAGAGGTGAGCGAACCTGCCGCGCCGGTTGTTTCCCCGGCCCCGGTAGATAAGTCGCCTCCGCTCGATTCTCAGCCAGAGCCGAGTACCGAGCCTCCATCCCCTGAACCTGACAACGCAACTGATCCTTCCGCCACTCCCGAACCGGAGTCAGCATCAGTAGAACCTGAGCCTGCGACCCCGGCCGTTGTGACAGAACCGGCCCCTGTCGAACCCAACGACCTGTAGTGCCAACTACTGATGAATTGATTTCGAGTTCGTCACCTCGGAACGGGGAGTGTATGGTCCTATGTTTTCGTAATGGTCCGTTTCCTCCAAATCTTCATCATTCTTTTCTGGATCGGGACCACTTCCTGGCTGGTGTGGGTCATCTGGACCCCCTACGGCTCGGGATTTGTTGAGATGGATCAAAAAGAGGCCGTTGATGCCTTCTTTAAATGGAATGAGTCAGATTCATTTTCGATCCTGGAAAACGGGAAAAGAATTGGTCAGGCAACAATTTCCGGCAGCTATGGCGAAGACGCAAAGAATCCCGGCGAAATTATCCGGGCGCTCTCAATGACCGGCTCGCTGTATGAGAACACGGGAACGGAAGCTTCTGCCGGAAAGGTCATCGTATCGTGGAGAATCGCGATGGCGTTTGATGAGAGCGATCCCGCCAAACTGAAAACCGCTCAAATTACCATTATGTTGCCGGCCCAACAGGTGAAAGCAGTGATTGATTTACTGGGGGATCCACCTCAGATCCGGGCAAGAGCGACTTTGAACGAGCTTCCGGTTTTCCAATACAGCGGCTCTTCAGAAGGAATGCCTGATTTGCCTGAATCACTCACTTCAGGCCTGGCTTCCGGAGTCCTGAAGGAGTTGGCAAACTCCGCCGACAATTTTGAACCGGAGATTTCAGCCAAACGGGGCACTGCGGTGTTTGGTGGCCGGGAGCTGCCGGTTTTTCTCATTGAGATTAAACCTCCGATTGACCAAACCGGCATCCGAATATTTCTGAGCCAGGCAGGCGAACCGCTCAAGATCGACACCGACTTCGGACTCGAAGCCACGTCAGATGTGCTGGTTCCATTGAAAACATTCAAAGACTCAGCAGTCCCTTGAGCTCACTGATCCCCACTGAGAACCAGCGTCGAGTTGCGTATGGTCCCAGCGAATGGGAAATCACCATCGTATACCCCCACCTTTTGAGCATCTGGCCCGGAATCCAAACCGGTATCAATTCCTTCAATAGTTGGCCCTTCGAAGAGCCCGAGGCTATCATCCTCAGCGACACTTCGACCGTCTACGAGGAGAGTCAAGGTATCAGCAGTCAACGAGGCACTTAACTTAAATTCCCCAAGCGGAGTTTGCGCCGAAATAATTTTCTCTTCACCATTGTTTCGCTGAATTACATGGATCTTCCGATCCTGAAGGTAGACACCAAATCCGCGAACCTGGCCACCAACAGCAACGATGACCCCGCTCCCGTTTCCGCTGGGGGAGACTGTCGCATCAAACTGCACGTTTCGATTTCCCACATCAATTGGCCCTTCGACTTTGACACTTTTCACCAGGGAATAACTCATGGGGGCGCGCGCCTCCCCGGGTGGATCAATCATCATGCGTCGCCGACGCCCGTTTCGACCACCAACCTCCTCGACGGCAGCCTCCCAAGTGTAGCGATCAGCCCCCGATTCACTGCTGCGATAGAGGCCTACTTCCGTGCCGTCAACTGTCGTGATCCTAACAAGGACCCCAAGCATCTTATCCTCGCCATAAACAAAGTTTCCGTCGCCAACAACTTTGTCGACGGTTAGCGGAGTAGTCGTGATGGATTGTTCCCGGTTGAAAGTCAAATCTTCGAAATCGACCTCACCTTTGACTCCGGTCACATCCGGGGTTTCGTCTGAGGTATACGACCATCCTCCTGAACTCAACTCGTAGATCTCGGCACCATCGGCCATGAGCACCACGTATTCGACTTTAGGTGTGGGAAGGGTCTCAACTGATTTATTAAGGATCTCGATTGAATAAGTGACATCTCTTTTCTCCAGGTCATAAGTCCCGGAATACTTCTTGCGATCCACTGATCCGATTTTTTTTGAGATCTTTACATCCAGTTCGAAATCGGACTTCGTTGGTTTGTTCTTGATCCAGTCCTTGATGTATTGCTGATCATCCAGACTCACCAAATTGGTTCCGACTTCAAAAGTTCGTCCTTCTTTGTTCTGAATCTGCATTTTTGTCCAGTCGGACGACACATTCAGAAGCTTGGCCTCAATCGGGTTCCCCTGTTTCGGTGTGAAAAGATGGTAATCTGCGTCTACCTCCTGAGTTCGCGCCAGGAGTGATGAGAGGAATAAAATTCCAATCACGCAGACAGGTTTTGTGAACAATGGGCAGGGTCTCACGGCTTGAAAATAACCGTATTTGGCAATCATGCCAGCGACAAACGGACCCGCAATCAAGTCGTCGGAGCTCGCTCAGGGACAAGGGTTTGGGATGCGATGATGGACTGTGTCGATCGCTTTTCTCACTTCACCCGGAAGATCGATATCAACACTGTCGATATTTGCCTTGAGCTGCTCCATTGTTGTCGCCCCTATCAAGTTGCTTCCGACATGCTCCCGCCCATTGATCCAGGCCAATGCCATTTGGGCAGGATCGAGCCCCGCTTCTTTAGCAATGTCAACATACTCTGCGATGGCGACATCAGAATTCGGGCCATTGTATCGGGCAAAACGCTCCCACAGTGTACAACGCGCCCCTTCGGGATTGGCCCCATCAAGATATTTCCCTGACAGACGCCCAAACGCCAACGGGGAATAAGCCAGCAACCTCATCCCCTCCTGAAGGCAGACTTCAGACAGGCCTCCATCGAAGCAGCGGTTGAGAAGGTTGTAGGAATTCTGAATGGTGACCATCCGCGGTAGATCGGGGTTAGTCTCTGCGGCATGAAGAAACTTCATCGCTCCCCAGGGAGTTTCATTGGAAAGCCCGACATATCGCACCTTCCCCTCAGCCACCAGATCGGCCAGCACTGACAAAGTTTCCTCGATGGGAACGGATTTATTTTCTTTGGGATGTGAATAGTCCCGGCCGCCAAACAGGGGGACAGGACGGTCAGGCCAATGAAGTTGATAGAGATCGATCCGATCGGTCTGGAGTCGTTGTAAACTGGCATCACATGCCGCTACGATGTTTTCCCGGTCCAGGTTGCAGTTCCCTCCCCTGACATGGGATACATGAGAGCCCGGGCCAACTACTTTGGTGGCCAGGGTAATTTTATCGCGCATCGTCGGGTTTTTGGCGAACCAGGTTCCGATGATGCGCTCAGTTTCATGACAGGTTTCCGGTCGAGGGGGAACTGGGTACATCTCAGCCACATCAAAGAGATTCACCCCTTTTTCCACGGCATAGTCCATTTGTTCATGACCTTCAGCTTCAGAATTCTGCTCACCCCAGGTCATCGTTCCGAGGCCAATGAGTGACACATTGAGATCTGTGTGAGGTATTTCGCGGTATTTCATAAGTGGGCTGTCGAGGTTTTCCACTTTTGCCAAATCAGTCGAAAACGCCAGCGAAATCGACTAGGCTTCCTGATACATGACAATAAGGGCACTCTTTACCATCGGCGGCGCACTGCTTGGGGCGGTCATAGGTCACCTCATCTTTATGTACCTTGCGGACCGTGGTGTTTTTGGTTTTGCCATTCCAGGAGCGATGGTGGCTCTGGGCGCAGGCCTCAACAATCGATGCCCCGCCCGGTGGGTTGCCCTGGTTTCCGCTATGATCGCTTTTCTCGCTGGAAATTTTTCGGTGTGGAAGAGACTGCCTTTTGTTCAGGATACGAGCTTCAAATATTCTCTGCTTCACTTTTTCGATCGTCCGGCAATGACCTGGATTCTCATACTTGTAGCCAGCGTGTTGGCGTTCTGGTTTGCCTGGCGGCGATCTCCGAACCCAAAGCACTCCTAACTTCGCCCGAGTTTCAGTTACGAGCTTCTTCCCGCTCAAAAACGCAAAGGAGAGTTTTGCTTCCGGCAGTGTGCTGAAGACCTTCAATGCTGTGGAGCTTCCAGCCCTCTCTGGCCATGTCATTGAGGACAACATCAAGAGCGTCGGTGTCAATCTTCCCGCTCGACCCACCCCAGTTTTGACTTGTGCCAATGGCAACTGATTTGTATTCGAGTTTCATTGAGATTGTATCAATTTTCGTAGGTTACCGAATTCAGTCGCCCACGCAAAACGTCTCTGCATTTGAAGTTGAACAGAAGAATGGATTCGTACACGGGTAGGCAGTGAGCGAAAAAAAACAGATCACAATTTACACCGACGGTTCTTCACGCGGCAATCCCGGTCCCGGTGGATACGGGACGGTTCTCTTGTTTGGAAAACACGAGAAGCGACTCAGCCAGGGCTTCAACACCACGACAAACAACCGGATGGAAATCATGGCCGCCCTGGAGGGATTGAAGGCACTCAAGGAACCCTGTGTTGTGACGATTTACTCCGATTCCCGCTACCTGGTCGATACGATGACGAAGGGCTGGCTTCAGGGATGGAAGAAGAACGGCTGGGCAAAGAAGAAAAAAAACGAAGTCCTCAAGAACGTCGATTTATGGCAGGAAATGGATGAAGCCATCGCCGGTCACGAAATCGAGTGGCGATGGGTGAAGGGGCACGCAGGTAACAAGTATAACGAGATCTGTGATCTTCTCGCAACCGAAGCCGCAGATGGCCCCGACAAGATTGTCGACACTGGTTTTATCGGATGATCGAAATGCAAGGTTTCCTAGTCACCGCGGTATCCAAAATCACGGCGTGCGGTTGAGATCGATATGGTGAATCCCCCAATCACATCGAGGAGGCAAATCAACATCAAAATAACGCAGGTGGAGTTTCCGGCGTTTTTCACCACCAGGAATTCGATGAGGAACGCGAGGAAAACAAACAATGACAGCACATGCTCAATGATGGAGCTGACATTTGTTTTTGTGGATTTAAAGATCTCCAAATAGAGCAGCAAAACACCACCCATGATGAGGAGGTCTTTCGTTGAGACGTTCCAGATATCCCCTGACGGCATCGTCATCGAGAAGACAGGATCTGCTGCTGGACCGAGAAGCCCTGGATTGGAAAAGATCACGGCATTGAAGGCGATGAGGACAAGAACAAGGAGCGGAATGCGTAAGAGAATCATATAAGAAGGAGGGATTTTTCGTCAGGATTAGATGATTGAACAGGATTATTTTTTCCCCGGAATAATGCCAATATGTTGGACTTTACAGGAAAAACATAAGGCTTTTAAGGGGAAAAAGCCAGCGCACCGCCTTACCACACCCTCAGCTTGTATTTCTATATCAACAACTTGCAACACCTAAGGGCGCACACTCTTAAATCTGAGAAAACTCCAATTTCACCACCTCAAAAACGCAATACTCGCAACACCTTTATATTGACGGGATTAAAGATTTTCATCAATCTGCGTGCTTACAACAATTCCTTTTCAACTCTCTCCAACTTAGTTCCTTGTTCCCCCACACTCGCCTTTGTGTTTCTCAAGGTAATTTTTGAAGAGGTTTAATTGCTGTATTGACCCTACAAGCACCTATGAAAAATCCCCTTCCCTCCTTGAGAGGCGCTACTGCATTTAGAGTAATGGTAGTGTCTCTTTTGATCCCCGGGCTTACCTTCTTCCCTTCACTCAGTTACGGCAATCCGACTGGTGGCATTGTAGTGAACGGCGGTATTGAAATCGGAGACGGTCTCAACGGCTTCCTGCAAATCAACCAGAGCACTGACAAAGCCATAATCAACTGGGCTGACTTTTCCATTCAAGCGGGAGAGACAACTCAGTTTGTGCAACCGGGAACTGGCAGTGCTGTTCTTAACCGGGTGATCAGCGGAAATCCAACTGCAATCCACGGTGCGTTGAAGGCTAACGGGAAAGTTTTTGTGATCAACCCGAACGGGATTCTCGTGGGGCCAAGTGGACGGATCGATGTCGGGGGACTGGTGCTGTCTACTTTGGATGTGAGTGATGCGGACTTCCTGGGGGGACAGGACATGTTGTTTAAGGGAAACAGCAATGCAGGAGTAAAAAACATGGGTCGGATCAACGCGATCGGCGGGGATGTATTTTTGATTGGCAAGACCGTTGAGAACACAGGTACGATTAGTGCACCTGACGGCATGGTTGGTCTGGCAGCAGGCAGTGAGGTGTTAATTGCCGCCAATCCGGACGCAACCGGGCAACGAGTGTTTGTGAAAGCAGGCACCAGCGGAAATCTGGTCGATAACAGCGGGTCGATCTCAGCAGCTGCCGTAGAGTTGAAGGCGCACGGCAATGCCTACGCTCTGGCGATCAACAATAGTGGTTCAATCCGGGCAACAGGCGTAAGCCGTAGCGGCGGACGGGTTTTCTTGAATGCAGGGGCGGGAATGGTTCAAAACTCCGGAACGATTCGCGCTACGATGCCGGGTGGTGATGGCGGGAGAATTCTCATTGAAGCCGCGAAGGCACGCCTGGGCGGAACGATCGATGCCAGTGGCGAAGGAAATGGAGATGGCGGCACGGTTGAAGTGATCAGCGAAGATATAGAAGTCACTGGAAATGTTCTGGCCAATGGTCGGAACGGGGGAACGATTGCAATGCTGGGACCGAATGGCGGTCCTGCTGATGTCATCAATGTCAGAGGCGGAGCCGTAGTCTCAGCGAACGGAACAAACGGAAATGGCGGCACAGTAACGCTGCTTGGGAACAATGTAATGACCGAAGCGAATTCGCTCTTATCGGCAACAGGCTCGGTCGATGGTGGCTTCGTCAGGGTGACGGGTGTGGACAGTTCGACGATTGGCGGGCAGATCAATGTCGGTGGTGCAGAAGGCTTGGGTGGCAGCACTATTATCGAGGGAGGCAATGTTTCGATCGCACCAACAGCGGTTGTTGACGCCAGTGGAGGCACCGGAGGTGGTGATGTGCGGATCGGTGGAGGGTTTAAGGGCAGCAACTCGAACATTATTAATTCACAAATCACCACAATTGCTGAAGGTGCGGAGATTGCAGTGGATGCGATTCAAAACGGCAATGCGGGAACAGCAGTGGTTTGGTCCGATGGAAACACTCTTTATCAGGGAGAGATCAGTGCACGGGCACGAGGCGCCATCGGCAATGGTGGTTTTGTTGAAGTTTCTGGTGTAGAGCAATTGGCATTTCAGGGAACAGTTAATTTGCTGGGCACAGGAGAAGGAGAGAACGGAACCTTACTACTGGATCCGGCTGATATTGAGATCACCAACGGAGGCGCACGTGAATTTGCGGCGGCGAATTTGATCACTCGCAGCCAAATCGACACTCAGTTGGGTCTGGGGCATGTTGTTATCGCAACCACTGCGGCCGGGGGATCCGACGGCACGATTTATATCACCGACCGGGCAGATTTTGACAGACCAAATAATCTGTCATTGCTGGCAACGGGAGACATTCACATTCTTTCGACTGAGGGAACTCAGAGTCGATTACGAAATCAGGGTGATGGGGACTTGCTTCTGGTGGCCGGGTGGGACGCAACGACTGGAGCCCCGAATGCGGGAAATGAAGGAGTGACGGGGCTTTTTCAGCCGGAAAACCCAACCGCTGCGCTTTTCGAGGGTAACGCAAACAGCTATGGAAATGCAGGGATCGTTTCATCGACAGGATCGATCGTTATTGATGCAGGGGTGGGCGCAGCTGACGATAGAATATATGTCGGCACCCGAAACGGAACGACCAGTTTGTTTGGTAACAATTTGACGATCACCGGTGGCGTTAACAACCGCTCGGTTTTGATCGGAGATTTGGGTGGCGAGACAAATAACAGCGATATCCGGATCAAACTGGATGGTGATTTAACGATGACTGGTGGAGGAACCAGCGCCTATGTCCAAATCGGACATGGGAGTTTGAACCAACGTCCAAGCCCGGGGATGAACAAGGTCGGTAACATCGACATAGATGCTCTTGGGGCGATCACCCTTCAGGGAGGAACCGGAAACCAGGCATACGCACAAATCGGTCATGGGGGCGCGCGATCAGGCTTCGACCTTTTGCAAGGGAGTATTAATGTAAACGGAGGTGGAGATATTACACTGACATCAGGGACAGGAACAGATGTTGATACCTACACCCAGATTGGTCACGGAGGCCGGGCCAGCGGCGACTGGTCCCCCCAGGAAGATACGGGAAGTAAAATGGGAAATATCGAAGTGATCTCCAGCGGAGGGAGTATCTCGTTGAGTGCGGATGCACGGAATTACTCCCAAATCGGAAACGGCGGTCGTGAAGGCCGGGCTGACACGATGGGAGGAAATGTCACCGTGAGAGCTCTCGGTGGAAACATTTCCCTTTCAGGCGGAACGGTCGAAAACGGATATGCCCAAATCGGAAACGGGGGATATGAGGCAGACACCGCTCAGGGCAATTTTGGAACCATCACCGTGCAGGCAAGTGGGAATATCACGGGAACAGCGGGGAACTCTACCCGAAGCTATGTTCAGATTGGAAATGGCGGATATAGCAACAGTACGGCTGCGGGGAATGGTCACAGTGGACTGATCGACGTTGACGCAGGAGGAAACATCATTTTTACCGCCGGGAACGCAAACGATGCCCATGCATCGATAGGAAACGGTGGCAGAAGTGCGACTGGAGATCATTCAGGAATCATTGATGTTTTGGCGGGAGGAGCCATTACCTTCAATGGCGGCGACGGAACTGATGCGAACGCACAAATTGGCCACGGCGGTACAAATGCAAGAGGCGACCATAGCGGAACTGTCACTGTAGCAGCGACTGGAGCGGTCAACTTCTCGAGTGGAGCTGGTCTACGGGCATACACCCAGATCGGACATGGCGGGTATGACGGTGATGGCCCCAACAATGACGGAAACGATACACCTGGAAATTCGGACAACATCACAGTGTCCGGTTCGGATGTAATATTTCATGCAGGAAACGGTACAGGAACCACACAGTATTCATACTCGCAGATTGGTCATGGTGGCGCCTTCACCCAGGGATCTCACTCAGGGGAAATCACCGTAACCGCCACCACGGGAAAAGTTGAATTTCTAGCCGGCAACCAAACGGTTTGGACTAATGACAGCCGGTCTTATGCACAGATCGGGCACGGAGGTTACGACGCGGACGGAGGTCACTCTGGAGGCATAACGGTGAACGCAGGTTCAAATGCGGGAGTCGGAATCAACTTTGTCGCGGGAAACAGTGACGATGACTACGTTCAACTCGGGCACGGGGGAATGGATGTACGCTCTGGAACAGATGCGACCCCAAAAGGTTTTACAGGTGCCATCAACGTTAATTCCACCGGCAGTATTAACTTTACAGCCGGAAGCGGGATTGACGACGGTGGAAACGACGATGATCACCGGCTCTATGCTTTATTGGGACATGGTGGATATAACTCAGACGCCGCCGGCTCAGACAATGATTTTCATGCAGATCCGAATTGGGCTCATTCGGGTGATATCTCTGTGATAACAACTTCTGGTGACATCAACTTCTCAGCAGGCGGCACTGGTGCTGGTGCGGATAACACAGGCCGGTTTCACTTTGCTCAACTGGGGCATGGCGGCTACGCAACGGAAGGAAATCACCACGGGAACATTACTGTTCGTGCCGGAATGGATGCGACTGGTAATGTCACTAACGCGACGAGTTCTATCAATTTTACAGGTGGAGGAGACGGCGATGACAACAGCGTCGAAGACGTGAACTATGCACAGCTTGGCCATGGCGGACGTTCGGCAACCGGCAATCAGGGCCTGATGACCGATGTGATCGAAGTCCGGGCCGGGAATGACATCGTCTTCAGCGGAGGAAGCGGCAGAGAGAACTACGCCCACCTTGGAAATGGAGGTTATGCGGCAAGAGGGCGTCAGACCGCGACTATTGACGTCATCGCAGGGGACGAAATCACATTTACTGCAGGCCAGGGCTTCATTGCCTATGCCCAGCTCGGAAATGGCGGGGATGAAACTGAATTGAACAATGATGTCACTACAGATATCGGCGACAGCGGAAATATTTCAGTTAAAACTCTCGGCGTGGGAACCAACACCGGAAACATTACGTTCACCGGGGGGGGGACACGGGCTCCAGCTCACCTTGGGAATGGCGGCTACGCCAACCGCGGCATTCATTCCGGCACCATTTACGTATCGACGGGTAATTTTGACCAATCGACCGGATTGTTCTCCGGATCAGGGGCTCTCTACTTACAGGGTGGCGGAGCCGGATCAGTTGCTAATATTGATGATTATTCTTATGCGATGATTGGGCATGGCGGTAACGACGCAGATGGTGCTCACAATGGCAATATCACAATCCGGCTAGCGAATGAGTTTCAATTGAGAGCGGGCGACAACTTGAACGATCGGCACTGGGCGCAAATTGGACATGGGGGATTGCGTTCAGCCTCCCCGGACGGCGTTGGCCACAGTGGAAACATATCGATCCTGTCAGGGGCAGCCAGTTCTGTTGGAATGAATTCCGTCCTGGCGGGCAATGCTATAGGCAACGAAGGCGTTGCACATATTGGCCACGGGGGACCGGGTGGTGGATCAGGGACCGGCACTCACACGGGCAATATTGAGGTAATCGTCCGCAATAACAATCTGGATATGATAGGTGGTGGCCAGGGAAATACCTATGCGCAAATCGGGCACAGCGACAGCGGGAACGTGTCCGGAAACATCACGGTTCTGGTGGACGGCGAACTGAGTCTGCAAGTAGGTGCTGACGCAGGCCAGCACCCAAGAATCGGGCACCGGGGAACGCTTGCACTGCAAGCAGGAGGGATGGACAGCGATCTCACTGTAATCGCCGGCTCCATTGATCACACAATTGCCGCAACCAATAACCTGTTTCAAATCACAAACGACGATGCTGAGAGTGACATCTACGACGACTGGTTTCGCACCTATCTTGTTAATGAAATCGGTGACGTCGTTATTGGAACAAGCGGAGCAGGAAGCGTGGAGTGGTCTGATGTTGATTTCGATTATACCAGCTCAAAGAATCTAACTTTTGTGTCTGGAACCGACCTCTTTCTCGCCAGGAGAATTCGAAACCGTCTCGATGGCAGTACCGGTAATGTCAATATGGTCGCCGGATGGAACGGGGGGATCGGAGCACCTGCTCAGGACTTGACTGCAACTGAAATCATAACAGGCAGCTTTAATATTGCAGCCATCAAGCAGGACGGATTTGACAATGGTGAGTTGGCGACAGCTTTCGGAAACAATGATGGAGATGTGATAGTTGGAAAGAAAGCTGACGGGACCTTTCAGGATGGCTACACAACGATTGGTGCAGCTCAGGGGCAAACAAGCGTTTTGGGGCGCGACGTGATTTTGGCAGCAGGTCGTTCAGACCCAACAGCGGATTGGGGCGGGGCGGCGCAGATTGGAGTTCGGGATGGCACGACCGGCCATAATATCACCGGTGACATCTCAGTTCAGGCAACCCGGGATGTCACATTGACTGGTGCCACCCCTGGTTTCGGCCCAAACACCCAGGGATCAAGGGCGGCAATGGCAAAGATTGGTCACGGAGGCTTCGACAATGAGGGGCGCGGCCGGGACCGTTTGGTTGGAAATATTGTGGTAGACGCCGGACGGGACATCAATGGCACAGCAGGAAACGCCCGCGATACCTGGGTACAGATTGGTAACGGAGGTAGAATTGGTTACGATGTTAACAATCCTCTTGGTGAAATCGGTGGCACTATCAATGTAACGGCCCGAACGGGAGCTATCACATTTAACGGTGGACAGGGCGTCTACTCCTGGGCTCATATTGGTAACGGGGGACGTGATGTCGACCCTGAAACGCTGAATTCTCTCACCGGGGTAAATTCTGACATCACAATCACCGCAGCAGGAGACATAACTTTTGGTGCGGGAGTCGGTGGTATTGATGGAGCTACAGAATCGTGGGCACAGATCGGAAACGGCGGTGCCTATTCAGATTCCCGCGCAGCCAACGAAGGTTGGTATGGTAATATCAGTGTGACTTCAACAGGTGGAGCCATTTCATTCAGCGGAGGAGATATCCAGGACAACTACGCGCAATTGGGCAACGGGGGGCGCAGCGCGCGGTCAGGTCCGGGTGGAGACGGCCATCGCGGCACGATTACTGTTCAGGCAGAGACAGGAATCAATTTTCGGGCAGGAACTGTCAGTCTGTTGGAAAATGCCAATGAAGACGGAAGATTGTACGCCATGCTCGGTCATGGTGGCTGGGACTCTGACGTGAATCTGAGTAATGACAATTTTGCAGGTCAGGGGCACTTTGGGGACATCATCGTAAGCACGACCACAGGAGACATCAATTTTCTGGGAGGCGGGGCCCCCGGGAATACCTCAATTGGAGATGGCCTGGGGCGTTTTCACTGGGTTCAGCTGGGCCATGGTGGATACGCGACAGGTGGAGATCATCACGGAAACATCACGGTGACCGCATCTGATGGCGCAATTAACTTCATCGGAGGCAGAGCAAACGATAACAGTGTGGATGGCTATAACTATGCCCAATTGGGGCACGGTGCCACTGATGACCAGGGCGATTCAGGCCGTTCCACAGAAACCACGAGGGTGCATGCCCTTGGTGCTAATGGAAACATTAACTTTCTTGCAGGAGATCGCCGCAGTTTTGTACATCTCGGAAATGGCGGGCACAACAATGATGCGACTCACTCCGGAAATATCGAGGTGTTTGCCGGAAACAATATAACGGTTCAAGGGGGAATGACTCCGGCTGAACTTGTAACCCGACGAGGAGAATACCAGGATTACCGGACGAATCAGGATGCAAATGACATCAGCGAATTCGATGCTTATTACGGTGGCGATGGAACGGGTGGAACCCTGGGATTACAATTCCTGGATCAAGCCGCTGCTTTGACCGGTGGCCGAGGGAAAACGATGTTGATGAGCGGAAATATCACTCCGGGAACGGTCGAGTTCTTGACGGGAGCAGTCAATAATTACGCGGGTTCCACCGTTACCCATGTCGATGACGGAGCGGGAAAAATTGTCGACGCAGCGACGGGACTTGTAGAATTTGGGACGATCAACTATGCGACTGGAGAGGTGGAGTTCACAACTGCGATTTCCTCCGACACGGTCAATGCCGCCGATGTTTTTGCAAACTACGATCACGTTAACCCTATCGTAAATCGCTCCTACCGTGCCTACGGTTTGATTGGGAACGGAGGCCTAAATTCAGTTGCTCAAACGGTGGGAACGGGCCATACCGGCAACATTGATGTCCGGGCAGGTGTCGATGCTTCAGGCGCATTTGTTGCGGGCCGTACGGGAGACATCACTTTTCAAGGCGGAAATGATCAGCAGACACCTGTTCAACTCGGTAACGGTGGATTCGAAAGCCGGGCGGCCGTTGGAGGTTCGCATTCAGGCACTATCAATGTCGCCTCGCGTGGTGACATCAGCTTTCTTGGAGGAAAAGGACTGATCGACAATCACACTGCCGCATTTGACAATGGAAATGTTGGAAACCTGATCACTGGAGGCAACGGAGATCCGGGGGATTCCGGGGAAAATGGAGATTCGAATGCGGGCATCAACGACATCAGCTATAACTATGCTCAATTAGGCCACGGGGGTTACAACGCCGATGTGAACGGAAGTGATTCGAGGGAGGTTTCGGCGGGAGTAAATATCGGGAAATCCGGCGCATTGGGACATAACGGCGCAATCACAGTGCATAGTGAAGCCGGGGATATTAATTTCATCGCTGGAGGTGTCCGCGGTTACGGCCACTATTCTCAACTGGGGCATGGCGGACATATTACGAACGGAGATCATTTTGGAAATATAACAGTCACTACCAACAACGCCGATGGAGGTGCTGGACACATCAATTTCACAGCCAGCACCGGCTCCTTTGATGGAAACAACGTCGAGAAACGAGCCTATGCCCAATTGGGACACGGTGGTTACGGCCAATACGGAAATCTGGGCCGGGTCGGTGAGTTTATTACCGTGGATGCAGCCGGAGACATCAACTTCACCGCGGGCACTACTGCAAATGAACGTCAATTAGTCCCCTTCGCCGCTCATGTTTACACATTCAGCCGTGATGGGAATCAAGACGAAAACCATAATAACCGCGCATCAAACAGGGAAAGCCATGCTCTCCTAGGTCACGGTGGTAAAAACGTTTACGGAGACAAGACCGCAGATATCAATGTGACTGCCGGAGGAGATATCAATTTCATTGCGGGGGCGTCGGAGGGGCCCCGAATTGATGACAGCAACGCAAACGGAAATTTCGCTCAAATCGGACATGGCGGCTATTTCAGCATGCGGGACTATAATGATGTAGCAGGTCCACCGAATGATCAAAATGCAGCCATCGATTCGGACTATGCGAACACGTTGGGAATTCCGGTTCAACTGCCAAGTGGTGTTTGGGTTTTCCCATGGCCTCAGAATGAAACCTTTGATGCACCGTTCTACTTCACCGACGGGTTTTCCGGAGACATTAATGTGACTTCGACTGCTGGTGATATTTCATTTATCGGCGGGACCGGACATCGGACTCACGGCATGATTGGACACGGAGGGAATGAAGTCGCGGGTGACCATGACGGTGATATCACCGTCACAGCAACCGCCGGAAATATCAAATTTGATGCAGACCGTAAGCAGTTTGAGATTGATAACCCCGGAGTGTTTGCAACGACTTCGACTGGTCAGGGTGATCAGACCTTTGTCCAGATTGGTCACGGAGGGTTTTACTCATCCGGTGACATTGATGCCAGCATCATGGTTACAGCCGGCGGAGGGGACATCTTTTTCCGGGCTTCGGAATCGGATTCACATGCCATGATTGGTCATGGTGGGCGTGGAGACTATGGCACACGAAATGATGAGGGCGGCACACCTCGTTTTCGCTTACGACGCGGAAACGACCGCACCTTCCGACCTGGCACAAGAAGTGGAACAGTAACTGTATCTGCTTCAGACGATATCATTCTTCGCGGTGGAAACGACCTTGGTGATCGTGCATTCGCACAAATCGGACATGGAGGATATGCAACCATCGCTAACCCGGACTCTGCCTATGGAGACGGCCACAACGGCGATATTTTTGTCACGGCAGATTCTGACGGTTCCGGTATGGGCATGGTTGACTTGCTCGGCGGAACACGGAACGAGTCTTACGCAATGATCGGGCATGGCGGCGATTTATCGATGGGAAATCATTTCGGTGACATCACAGTTTCCGCAGGAAACGGAGTGAAAGTTCAAGCCAATACGAGCACAGCAAGTGAAGGCCGAAATTTCGCCCAAATCGGTCACGGTGGTCGCCTTTCAAGCTATCAATATTTGGCAGCTCTCGACAGTAACAATGGATATGCCACGCTTGAAACCGGGTTGGATGATGATCCCGACGATAACGGAGATGCCGGAATCCACCCATTGGTTCCGATTGTCTATGATCCAACTACTACCGATGACGACAGCAATCAATTCGGACCTCCCATTCAAGCGACGCTCAAGGGATTTGAGGGGAACATCAGCGTAACGACAACTCATGCGGGCGGGGACATCGAATTCCTCGGTGCCGACAGAGCAGGGCGCCGTTCCTATCGCGGGTATTCTCAACTGGGGCATGGAGGTATCCAGTCTCATGGTGATCATGATGGAGCGATCACCGTCAACAGCGCGGGCGGTATCACTTTCCAGGCCACCACGGCCACCACAACATCGAACAACGACAACGCCTACGTACAGTTGGGTCACGGCGGATTGCTATCGATCGGCAATCACAGCGGCGCCATTGATGTGGACGCTGTAGACACAGTTCGCTTCACTGGCGCTACGTCCAGTTTCCACGGCGATAACAACTATGCCCAGCTCGGTCACGGCGGTTATGAGACCGACGAGGATAACGTTGCGAATTCGATCTCCGATCGGCTCGGAAAAGGCCTGACAGGCGGGTTCAACGACGACATTGGTAACAGCGGCGACATCACCGTTGATGTGACCGCAGGTGACCTGCTCTTTAGCGGCGGCACGGATGCGGTAACTTATGCCCAACTCGGACATGGCGGAATTAGAAACGAGGACAACCACTCGGGGGATATCACGGTAATTGTGTCGGGGCATATTGGTTTCACTGCTGGAGTCGATGGAGCAGCTGGTGGCGCTGGCAACGCCAGTTATGCCCAACTGGGCCACGGCGGTTATCAGGCACGCGGGGATCATTCGGGAAATATCAATGTAACGGGCGGAAGCCTGTCTCTCACCGGTTCGATTGACACGGACGCCACGGATGGCGGCACCAACACAGACTACGGCTACGCCCATCTAGGCCACGGCGGTTTTGACGCGGACAATCCGAATGGGGACACCACCCCCTCACTAGGCAACAGCGGCAATATCTTCGTGACCACGACCACTGGCGACATCATCCTTGAGGCGGGTAATGACTACCGCAGTTATGTGCAGATTGGCAACGGTGGAACCCATACTGCCGGAAGCCAATCCGGAACGATCGAAGTCACTTCGGCCGGATCGCTGGAACTCTATGCAGGCGGCGCTCGCGGTGCGGCTGTCGACGGTTGGAACAGCCGGGAACAATATGCGCTGATTGGTCACGGGGGTGCCGGGGAGAATAGTGGCGGCGACGTGGGCACGCGGGGCGGGGACAACGCGGACAACGACAACGATCCGACTACGGGGGTCGACAATCACATCAAAGTCCGGACGCAGGACGAACTCATCATGGTGGGTGGTCAAGCGTATCGCGGCTTTACCCAGATTGGTCACGGCGGTCGTCATGGGCGCGGCACCAAGGATGGCCACATCTCTGTGGTGGCTAATCTCGCCGGAACTATGGGGACGCCGAATTCGCGGCTTGAAGCACTGTATGACCAGAACGAGGCTTCTGTCGCCATCGGTCACGGTGGCGTCGGCAATGACTCTGGCGGTATAGCTGGTGCTGGAAACAGTAACCAGACTGGGAATATTGAACTTGTCATTGCCAATGGTGATCTGGACTTGATCGGTGGAGACTTCAGTAATTCCTACGTCACCATCGGTCACGGCGATATATCAGCGGCAGACGGCACCAACTCAGGAAACATTGCGGTCGTCGTAGACGGAAAGTTGACATTTACCAACGGAACAAACACAAACGGTGGGGGCATGAACACCCCACGAATTGGGCATCGCGGAGCAGTTGCCGGCCCAAATTCTTTGATCCTGTCGGCGGGCGAGCTTTCAAACGGAACAACGTTTGAAGGTGATGCGCTATTCACCGTAAACAACGCTGATCGTGACGCATTTTTTACGCCCTTCCTAAATTCAGGGGGCCATGTTACATTCAATGCGGGTGCAGCCAGTATTCTCTGGAATACGGATCTGACTTACAACAGTGAAGGAGATTTGACTTTGTTGTCTGAAGGCGACATCAATTTTATCAATCGGATCCGCAGCCGCGAGCAATCCAATGGTGGTGATGTGAATGTCGTTGCAGGCTATGTTGGCAATGTCTTAGGAGGAAACTCCGGGGTCACTCTGGATTTCAACGAGTGTGAAGTGGTCATTCCAATCGGGGGGCTCGGCACAAATACAGGCCACTTTGACATGAGCGTCGTGAAGGCCGACACGACAAGCAACCGCGTTGACATGCAATACGGTAACGCGAATGGGATGACACTAGGCGAAGTAGTCCTGGGCGAAAACCGACTGACAGCAGCCTCACCAATCGGGGCGAATACCTGGGTGAGTGTTGGAGCAAGCACCGGAACGACGAATGTCTTGGGTTATAACGTACACCTGATCGCAGGAACGAACGGTGCCAATAGTACAGCCTCCCAAATAGGGATGCGGGAAAGCACTGCTGGCAACCGCCACACTGGCGATATCATGGTCAATGCCAAGAACGAGGTGAAGATTCAAGCTGGTGAAACAGGTGGCCCCGCTTACACAGATCCAGGCAGACAAGCCTGGGGAATGATCGGCCACGGCGGTATCTGGAGTGATGGCCGAATTACGGAAATGAGTGGCGACATCAATGTTGATGCCGGCAATGATGTCAATGTCAACGGTGGCACGAATGAGATGAATTTTGCCCAGATTGGCCATGGCGGCTTTATCGGCTATGACGGCACAAACCCAGGTCGCCAGACCGAAAAGCTTTTTGGAAACATTGATGTTACTGCGCGAGGAACAGACGCTTTTAGTACAGGAGAAATCAACTTTGTTGCAGGAACCGGATTTCGCTCCTATGCCCAATTGGGGCACGGAGGCCGTGATGTTGACGTATCAGACCTCGATGCAACCGCTGTTGCTGAGAGTTCAGATATTACAGTCACGGCAGCAGGAGACATCAAATTCACTGGTGGGACAGGGGCTGTCGGACCTTTTGCTACAAATAATCCAGGTGAGTCCTATGCGATGCTTGGCAATGGTGGCTACGACGCTTCAAGCCGAACTGACGGACAGGGGTTTTATGGCGACATCTCTGTCACATCCGGAGGTGCTATTGAGTTCCGCGGTGGAGACGCCCGACAAAACTTTGTTCAATTAGGTAATGGCGGCTGGGCGGTGAGATCAGGAGCTTCGACTGGATCATCTACAGACCGGGGTCACAACGGTGACATAATGGTCAGTGCACAGAGCGGAATCGTCTTCGCAGCCGGAACCAGCAGTGCATCTGAACAAATCAATAACCCGGGTGATGATGGAAATGCCTACGCCCAACTTGGACACGGCGGTCGCAACAGTGACGTCAATTTTAGCAACGACTACGTTGCAGGCCTGGGCCACAGCGGAGATATCAAAGTCGGCACTGTGAATGGAGACATCAATTTCTTTGGAGGAAACAATGTTCTGAATGGGGGAGTTGGCTCCAATGCTGGGCGTCTTCAGTATGCGCTACTGGGACATGGTGGTATGGAAACCGGTGGAGATCACAATGGCGCAATTGAAGTGACATCGGTCAACGGTTCAATAAACTTTCAGGGTGGTAGCGCAGACGACCCTTCTACAGACACCTATCACTTTGCTCAGTTGGGCCACGGAGGATCTGTTGCCGGGTGGGGAACCGCCGATGATCAGGGCGGTGACCTCTCTTCGGATCAAGCAGCATTGACTGGCACAACCGGGTTGACGCTTGGGTTGACCGACGGAATTCACGTAACCGCCGGAAATGCTATCAACTTCACAGCTGGAACCAATCGCCGGGCATATGCTCTTCTCGGCTTGGGAGGCTTCGCCTACAGAGGTGCACACGATGGAGACATATCTGTGACCGCCGGAGCAGGAGGCATCAACTTCAGAGGAGGATTGGGAACCAACACCGACAGCGACGGACTCGAGTCTTTTGCGCAACTCGGAAACGGTGGATATGATTCCGATTTCATCAACAACAATGTCCCCGCAGGACAAGGTCAGACAGGATCGATCACAGTGACCACGAACAACAACGGCAACATTGTGTTCACAGGTGGTTCAGCCAACGACAACTACGCTCACCTGGGCAATGGAGGTCGTGCCACCTACGGGGAACACAGCGGTCTTATCTCAGTCACAGCAGGGGGAAATGGAAACATCCTTTTCACAGCGGGGTCTGGAGAGCGTACCTATGCACAGTTAGGACATGGCGGTGACGAGGCACGCGGCTCACAGAGTGATGACATCACCGTCGATGCGGGTGGCGAAATCAATTTTACGGCAGGCACAGCAACCAGAGCTGTTGCTCAATTGGGACATGGTGGATACGAGTCTGATGGAGATAAGATTGGTAATATATCAGTTACATCGGGAACCGGAATCACTTTCCGGGGAGGCGCCGGCGGAAGTCAATCCAGCGTACAATTAGGACATGGAGGGCACCAGGCATCTGGAACTAAGACCGGCAATATTGATGTAACAACTGAAATGGGAGACCTCATGTTAGCGGCTGGGTCCTCCCCTTCTGATGTCTGGGAAAATAGCGCAACCATTGGTCATGGCGGCGTCCGGGCAGATGGCGTGTCCAATGGAAACATCACCGTTGACGTGAATGGAAGAATTGATGTTCTAGCCGGAACAAACCGCGGAAGCTCAGCTCAAATCGGTCATGGAGTTAGAGAGATGCGCGGCGGAGGAAACATTGGTGATATCACAGTGGTGGCGAGAGGCGGCGGAATTTCGCTTATCAGCGATGATGGCAACCTCACCAATGGTGAGCGCTCCTATACGATGATTGGGCACGGTGGAGAAAATACCGACGGAGCTCATTCTGGAAAAATCACCGTTGTGTCCGAAGGCAATTTACTTCTCGACGCAGGTAACGATAATCATACCTTCTCACAAATTGGCCATGGCGGTGCTGATGTCCCTGAAAACCATTCCGGTGCTATCGCAGTGTCTGTTGATGGTGACATTGAGCTGCGTTCCGGAAGTGGAGGCGGGAATCGATATGCAGCAATTGGGCATGGAGATGGAAATAACAACGCCAACAACGTTCATGACGGGAGCATGTATATTCGTTCAACGGGCGAAATCAGTCTTGTGAACAATGGAGATGACGTTCAGATCGGGCACTTCGACAGTTTTACTGCCGGAAACAACTTCGCTCTGTTGGCCGCGGGACTTGACAATGTAACCGGTAATTCGGGATCAAATACGCTTACCATAACAAATAACGAATGGGATCCGTTTGAATCTCTGCTGAATGCGGGCGGAGAAGTTTCGATTGGTGCATTGGGGACTTCGGAACTGGTGATGGCTGCCAGCAATGCCGACTACAATTCCACCGCGAATTTGAATTTGTTCTCTCAACGGAACATCACCTTCCTCAATGGCGTGCAGAACGCGGGTTCCGGAGATGTGAATGTTCTCGCCGGCTGGGATGGTCTTGGGTTTGCTCCGACAGGAATGGTGACAAACATGGGAGCAGTGACTCCGGCAGGTCACGGAAGCCTGGACCTGGTATACTGTCCGCCGGTCTCCTTTACCTTTGACTTCACTGAAATAAAAGACACAGGGTTTCTCGATGCGACTCGATTTGGCGGCAGCGCCCTCGATATCGTAACGGTGGGTAGCACCACTTCTGCGAATGGTGTAGCGGTCGGAAGTCGTGACGGAGCAACCAATGTGCTTGGTTACGGTGTCGATCTACTTGGCGGAAGCGGCACTGGGGCATACTCTCAAATCGGCTATCACACAGACGCCGCTGCTGTAAATGCCACCGGAGCGATCATGGTTGAAGCCAAAGAAGCTGGTGTTCTCCTGGACTCCGGAGGTAGCAGCGCTGCTACTCAAATTGGGCATGGTGGATTCGGCGGGAACTCGAACGTTAAAGACTTCAGCGGTATGATTTCGGTTCGTGCAGATCGTGGTACGACGGTAGGTGATGTTGAAGTGATTGCCGGGGCTGGAAACGCATTCGCCCAAATCGGACACGGTGGCAGGGATAACGACGGGAATTTCAACGGTGAAATCGTTGTAGTGGGAAGCAAAGTGGAGTTATTGGATGGAACCGGTGGAGCAGCTGCTCAAATTGGGCATGGAGGCTTCCGGACAAACGGAAATCTCGGCGGGAATATTTTCGTGAATTTTGATCCACTTGCGAATGGAGGCTTGGGGGCCGCTGTTGGAGGTGGAGGAGCCTTGCGCTTGATTTCTGATGCCAACGGTTTCGATTCGAATGTCCAGATCGGTCACGGTGGAGTGATCGCCAATTCAGGAACCAGGACAGGCAATATTGTAGTCGGCAATTCTGCCAGCATCGAAGTGGCAGGAGGACAACGCTGGTCCAACTCTGCGCAAATTGGTCATGGCGGCGTTGGCACGGGTGGCGTGACCAGTGTAGGGGATATCACCCTGACGACTCAGGGCAATTTGAGTATCGTTGCCGGAGGAGGCCACCAGTCTTACGCACAAATTGGACATGGGGGCCGTGGGAATACCGGAACGAAATCCGGCAACATTGAAATCGATGCTCAGAATGCGACTCTGATTACAGTTCAAGGAGGAGAAGAAGTTGCCTCGGATCCTGCAAGATCTGGACAATATGCCCAGATTGGTCATGGAGGAACCAATGCCAGTGGTGCGACCAATGGAGACATCAGGGTTTTGGCATCTAACGCGGAACTAACTTTGAATGGCGGTGGATCGATCGATGCCTATGCTCAGATCGGTCACGGCGGTAAAAATGCGAACGCAAGCCATGGATTGACAGGAAACGTCGTTCACGTCGAAGCGATGAATGTGAACTTGAATGCAGGGGGGCTTGCCGGCGGAAGCGATTCAGGTATTACTCAAACCTACGCGCAGATTGGTAATGGTGGATACAGCGCCACGGGTAGTCACAACGCAAACGTGACAGTGTTGGCCGGAAATGGTATTTCCGCCAATGCCGGAGACGGCGCCGGGGCCTATGTGCAAATCGGAAACGGTGGCTTTGATAGCGCAGGAAGCCATGAAGGAATCGTGATGGTGAATTCGGGAGCTGCTGGCATCAGCTTTGCTGCCGGTGATGGACAGGATGCCTATGCGCAACTGGGACATGGTGGCGGATCCGCTGCCGGTGCACATAATGGTGAGATCACCGTCATGTCGGCAGGAACGATTAGTTTCAGCGGCGGAGATGTGGGAAGCAGTGCCTACGCTCAAATTGGGAATGGCGGGCGCCTGGCAAACGGAGTCCAGGGCGGTGAAATTTCTGTGACCAGTACAGGAGGCTCGATCCTGTTTTCCGGCGGAAGCGGAAATTTAAGTTCCGCCAGAATCGGTCACGGCGGTGACGAGGCTGATGGTAACAAATCAGGGAAGATTACAGTAGCCGCTCAGGGAGGGAACATCGAATTCAATGCTGGAAGTGCAGATCGTGCCTTTGCTCAAGTGGGACATGCCTCAGTCAATCGAACGGGTACTTCTTCAGGTGAAATCGACGTCGATGCATCCGGCAGTGTTTTGTTTGCATCCGGCGGAGGTGCCAACAACTGGAAATATGCGCAGTTGGGTCATGGCGGATACAACGCGGATGGGAATCACAACGGAATTATCGATGTGAATGCCGGGGGCAACATATTGTTTGATTCGACGGCTGCCACTGGATCGAAGGGCTACACTCAGCTGGGTCATGGAGGCGCTCAAGCGGGAGGAACATTGAGCGGAATGGTAAGTGCCCAGGCTGAAGGAGCCATTTCCTTTCTCGGAGGAGGAGCCACCGAAGCGTATTCACAGCTCGGACACGGGGGGCATGATGCTACCGGCAGTCAGATTGCGGATATTCAGGTTCTCGCCGGTGGAGACATTGCCGTTACCGGTGGGTCTTCTTCGCATACTTTCGCTCAGATCGGGAATGGAGGTCAGGACGCGGATGGAACCAACGGTGGGAGCATCAGTGTGGCTTCCACCGGAGGAAGTATCCGTCTGACTGCCGGTAACAGCGGAGGCACGAGAGCCGCCTATTCCCAGATCGGAAACGGTGGGTCGGATAACGCAGGTACCCGTACTGGAAATATTACGGTTCGAGCGGCGCAGGATGTGATCGTTATGTCAGGTGCAAACGCCGGTGACTACGCCGAAATTGGACATGGCGGTTTGAGTAGCGCCCCTTCTACGGGTGATGTTCGTGTCAGCGCAGGTTCCGGATCGTTTACGGGAGTCGCTCCCGGAATGTTCAATGATCTGGGTGATTTCGACGGAACGGTTGGAGCAGATACGATCACTTTTGCAGCGACGACAGCCGGAATGGGCAAGGTTCGACTGGTGGGCGGAATGGCTGGATCAGCTGACAGCTGGGCAGCTATTGGACATGTGGGAAGAGATTCGGCAGGAAACAAAACCGGTCTGATTGATGTGAAGGCCGTCGACGATATCGACGTCCTGGCTGGAAACGGTGCGAGAGCATTTGCCATGATTGGAAACGGCGGACGGAGTTCGGATGGAACAAACGGTGGCAGCATTACACTGACTTCCCTTTCCGGAAACCTGACGATCAGTGGAGGAGGCGGCTCCAGTGAATCCTATGCTCAAGTGGGACACGGTGGAGGAGCCAACTTCACCGGAGGTGGTTCCGATGGAACAAAAAGCGGTGTGATCACGATCAATGTGGGCGGAAATGTTGACCTGAATGGTGGTAATGGATCGGGATCTGAAAAATACGCTCAAATCGGTCACGGGGGAGCAAGATCCATTGGTCTCAAGAGTGACGACATTATTGTCACTGCTGGTGGCGATATTACCGGAAACGGCGGAACCAGTTCGAACGCCTACACGCAGATCGGACACGGTGGATACCTGGCTACTGATTCTGTGACCGGTGATATCAAGCTCCTGGCCGGAGGAAATATCAGTTTTGTTGGAGGTGGCAGCAATGGTTACGCTCAAGTGGGACACGGTGGCATCAGCGGAGTGGGCAATCACGATGGGTCGATCAGCATGCGCGCCGGATTCAACCCTGCAGATTTGTTCGACTTCAGCACTCCCGGATTAATAACGTTTCAGGGAGGGGCGGGTACGAACTCCTATGCGCAGGCCGGCCATGGTGGCTATCAGGCCAGAGGTGACCACAGTGGACGTCTTGAAATGCTGGCAACGAGTGATATCACGATTGCCGGCAGTTCCGGTAATCGCGCATACGCTCAATTGGGGCATGGCGGCTTCGATGCGGATGAAGCCGATGGAGATTCTGCTTCTACCGGGAATTCCGGAGAGATTACTCTGGTATCCGTAAACGGCGGGCTCAACTTGACGGGCGGATCCAACCCCTCTTCAAACCAGGGGGCCTATGCTCAAATCGGAAACGGTGGCGCCTTGAACTCAGGACAGCACTCCGGAAACATCATCGGGCGATTTGGCGGTGACGTTAATATTTCCTCAGGTAGCGGTGATTCAGCCTACGCTCAGTTTGGCCATGGCGGCGAAGGTGCATCGGCTGATGCTGGTCACAAAGGCTCGATTGTTCTCACTTCCGGATCTCTTAAAGAAACCATTGTTGCCGATGGGGCGAACAATGGTGCACAAGACGTGGGCGCTGTGGCAAGCCGATCATTCACTGACGTGTTCGATGTCAACGGAGATGGTATGATCAATGGCCTCGACAGCGTCACAATTACAAACGGAACCACCAACGGCCTTACCCTCGACTCGACCATGGGCGGTATCGACGCATACACCATGGTCGGCCATGGCGGAAAGGATGCCGACGGAGATCATGGAGGTGTGACTCTCGGACAACCTGAAATACATAGCATCGACATCGAAACCTCAGGTGGGATTAGTCTAACCGGGGGAACGGCCAGCCAAACAGCCGCTCAAATTGGACACGGTGGCCACAACGCTGAAGGCAATTTGGGGTCTCGAATTGTCCTCGCCGCAGAAAATGACATCACCGTTCAGGGTGGAGGTGGATTTGCGAGCTACGCTCAAATCGGCCTGGGAGGCCATGACGCAACAGCAGGAGTATCTGATGGAGATGGCGATAAGTCGGGTATGATTATTGCGTTTTCGAGACAGGGAGACATCCTCATCCAGGGCGGTTCCGCTGATTCAGGTGGCTATGGCCAGATTGGACATGGAGGTCGCAATAACGATGGCGATTTCGACCACGAAGGGTTTGGTATCTTTGTTTGGACTGATAACGGAAACGTAACTGTCAATCGCGGTGGAACTGCAAATTCCCGATACGGTATGATTGGATCCGGCGACGGAGTTGTCGCGGGCACCGGCAACCGTTCCGACCAGGTGTTTGTAGGTTCGGCAAACGGCAACCTGCTTACAACCGATGGAATCATTGGTCATCGGACTGCTGGTGGGGGGGCCGTGGTCAATTCTCCAACGATTGCCGAGGTAACCGGCGACATCATTTTCCAGGGAGGAACTCCCACAGACGGGGCCTCGGTTGTTTCCGATATCGGTGCGGGTGAGACGGCCTATATAGCCCACGTCAATGATGCAAACAACCCGACTGCGGGAGGAGGAAATATTTTCATCAATGATGATATTTTTTACAATCAGAACCGCGCTCTAAGCTTCATTGCAGAACAGGATATTCATGCCAACGCCTCCATCCAGAACAGCAACGGAGGAGTTGCCGGCTCTGTGAATCTGGTTGCTGGTTGGGACTCTGATCTCACAGATTCTGCTCGTCCCGGTCTGGACAAAACTTTCACATTCAATTTGCGTCCTCCCGGCACTGCCGGCTTCAATGTTGGGGATGTTCGTGCGAATTCAGACAATTATGGCAATCGTGAAGGCACAGTCTACATCGGCGGAGACAATGCCAATGCGGGTGATGGAAACACAATCACCACTCAAATCGATGGAATCTCCATCGGTTCACGTGGAGGATCTACAAACATCCTTGGATATGGTCTTGTTGTGAATGGAGGCGACACAAATGTTGATGCCTTCACTCAAATTGGATTCCGTCCGACCGGTGCCGGCCAGAACGCAATCGGTTCAATAAACATCGACATGAAAGAAGGCGGCGTCACGGCGAACGCCGGCGATGCAAATGGTGCCTTTGTTCAGTTCGGCCACGGAGGAAACGGCTCTGTTGCAGCGGGTCATAGTGGGTCAATTGCGATTCGTTCCGATCATGGTGCAACAAACGGGGACGCCATATTTGCAGCAGGAACAGGTGACGGTTCTTACATCCAAATCGGTCACGGTGGAACCGGCATAGCGGGAAATCATGGCGGAGCCGGCCTTGCCGGTCGAATTTTGCTGAGCAGTGATGCGTTCAGTCTCACCGGCGGGTCCGGAATCGGAGCTTACGGTCAACTGGGTCACGGCGGGACCAATGCAGCAGGTAATCTGACAGGAGAAATATTCCTTCACCACAATCCATCCACCGGCATGAGCATTGGAGGAAACGGCCCGCTTTCACTGATCGCGGGCAGTGGAGCAGGTTCATACACTCAGATTGGCCATGGTGGAACCAATTCAACCGGAAACAAGTCCGGGGACATAACCATTGGAGGTTTGACCTCGCTCACTGTAGCCGGTGATGGAGGATACGGTCAAATTGGTCACGGCGGTAACAATGCGGGCGGAACAATTGCAGCGAATATCAGCCTGAATAATCAAGTAGCAGGAGGCGACATTTCCATCAACGGTGGCGATACTGCCGGAGCCTACGCCATGGTTGGGAACGGTGGAATCGGCACTTTGGCAGGATCCGAGGGAGACATCACTGGAGCAATTACCATGAGCAACTCAGGTGGCTCGCTCTCTGTTCAGGCTGGAGACAATCTTGGATCATTTGCTATGATCGGGAATGGAGGAGTCGACTGGGATGGAGCCAGAACCGGAACTCTCACTCTGGGATCGAACGTGACATCCGTTGATGTGATTGCGGGAGATGCAGACAACGCCTTCGCAAGAATCGGAAGTGGAGGAGTCCTTTCCGATGGAATAGCCTCAAGCGGCCCAATCAGTTTGGCTGCGACAGCTGGAAACGTGACGCTTGCCGGAGGAAACGGGACAAATGCCCACGCTCAGATCGGATCAGGCGGTGCAGGTGCTATTGAGATTTCATCAGCTACGGGCAATGTTACTCTCACCAGCGGAAACGGTACAGATGCTTACACCCAGATTGGTAACGGAGGCCCCGGCAGCACCAATGCCAGCCATACAGGAGACATTTGCGTTCATGCAGGAGCCGGAGTTGTAACAATCAATGCATTTCCTGGCGGAGCCGGTGCCTACGCACAAATTGGTCACGGAGGTCCGGGGGCTACGGCGACTACTCTCAGTGGAAACGTGACCGTCGTTGGAAACGGAACTCTTGCCATCACAGCCGGTAATAATTCCGGAGCCTATGCTCAAGTCGGGCACGGAGGCCTGAACACGGTTGCCGATATGGACGGCAACATCAATGCGATCTCCATAACAGGAGATATTGATATCGATGGAGGAGCAGTCGTTAACGCCTATGGAATGATCGGACATGGTGATGGAGACGGAACAACCAGCTCAGGTCAGCGAGGAGGCGGAGTGCACTTGTTTGCAGACGGAGTCATTTCCGCAATTAACGGCGCGGGCGGAAACAATGCCGAAATTTACCATCAAACCAATGGAGGGCTGGCCTCAGGCGACTACACCGGAGGAGACGGTTTTCAATTGGTCGGCAATTCCGGCACCACTTTTTCTGATAGCGCCGTCGATGACATCCAGACCATGATCAGCGGAAATATTGCAGCCGGTGTCATGAACCTGGCGATAGCCAATGATGTTGACATCACGATTGATGGACCGGATGTCGCGGTCAACAACACCGACGATTTTTATATCCTGACAGGCGGCAACCTCACAATGTTGAGCAGCTACCAGCAATTCGGCACCGGCGAGGTGATGCTTGTAGCCGGTTGGGATGGCACCGGCCTGACGTTAGGTGGAAATGGAAGCGTCCTCTTCAACGGTGGAGACTACTGCGATCCTGAGATTTCACAGAACACAGAGGCAGCATTCGACTTTACCAATTGTAATGCTCATGGAGTGGGCGGCGCTTTGCTTACCATCGGATCTGACAGTCAGACAAACGGTGTCGCAATAGGTTCACGTGGCGGAACAAACAGTTTTGCCGCGCACGGGATCGTGCTCAATGGCAGCGACAACCCGGCGTCAACCCTCGGCTACACTCAGCTTGGATTCCGCGATGATCACAACTTGTTTGAAGTGGGTGACGATAACCTTCCCGATCTGCGGACAGATACCCCGGGAGACATCAACCTCTACTTGAAAGAGAGCGGGTTGATTCTCAATTCGGGTGATGCCGATGAAGCATACACCCACATCGGACATGGTGGGTTGAAGTCGTCGGACAATCGCCAAAACAACGTGTCGTGGGAAATCACTATCGACTTCTGCAATCCCGGCGATGTCGTCCTCAATGGAGGCGATGGACTGGATAGCTATTCTCAGATCGGACACGGTGCAGGTCAGTCCCAGTCAAGAAACCGGTTTGGCAACATTACGATCACAAACTTCAATAACATCTCAATGACCTCTGGCGAAGGGAGTCGTGCCTACACCCAAATCGGCAATGGCGCCTACGGCGTAGGAGGTGCCCGACAGGGGAATGTCACTTTGAATGGTGCGGGAACCGGCAACCTGACAATGACTGGCGGTGATGTCGGTGCTGACGCTTATACCCTTATCGGTCATGGCGGTAACAACATGCCAACTACACCTGCTCGTGGGAACGTCTTGGTCAACGGAATTGTCGACGCCATGATCAGTGCAGGTGACGGAGACCGTTCGGTTGCGCATTTCGGCCACGGCGGTTGGGAATCAGATCAGAATATCGATAATGCAGCCAGCAACATCACGCTGGATGCGACCGGCATGTTGACTCTCTCCGGTGGAAACGGAGCCGAATCTTACAGCCAAATCGGTCATGGAGGCCGACTTGCCGGACAAAACAAACAGGGCAATATCAATGTCAGTGCTGACGGCGGTATCACTCTGAACGGAGGAGGAACCGGATTTTCCTACTCGATGATCGGACACGGTGGAGTGATGACAGGAGATGTCTCCAACGCAACGATTGATGTAAGCACCAATGGAAGCCTGGCCCTGAATGCAGGCAGCGGAGACGATGCATTTGCTATTATCGGTCACGGCGGAGGAGGCTCCACATCGACTATCTTGAACTCAAACATTACTGTTTCTGCTGATGGCGGCGTCGGAGCAACCGGAGGCACAGCTGACAGAACCTTCGCTCAAATTGGTCACGGCGGAGGTGCAGGCACCTTCGACGTTACCAATTCAAACATCTCAGTAACCGCAGGAGGAACAGGCGTTTCAGTTCTTGGAGGAGCGATTCAAGAATCCTATGGCATGATCGGACATGGCGGTGATGAAACCGAGACCAGAGGTTTGGAGTTTGACGGAAATATCAACGTGCTCGCCACTGCCGGTAACATCGTGCTGACAGCCAACCCCACTGGAACCAATGGAGGTAATCGGACATTCGCAATGATCGGGCATGGCGGCTACAACAATAATGACGCCAACGGCGATTTCAGCGGAAATATAATGGTCACAGCTCAGGGGGGAAGCATCCTTGGAACCGCCGGGCTGGACGGAAATAACAATTTTGTGCAAATCGGTCATGGAGGAGCAGCCAACACCGCATTGAATGAACATTCCGGGATCATCACAGTGAATGCATCTGATGATATTATATTCAATGCAGATGCCGACAACGGCGGTCCAAGCGGAAATCAACGTCGCTATGTTATGATTGGCCACGGCGGAACCGGCACCAACGGCAATCACATGGGGAATATCACAGTTAATGCCGGAACCGATGGCAGCGGAGCCATCCAGTTCGACGCCGGAAACACCTTCGAAAGCAACACCACTTCATTCGCCCAGATCGGCCATGGCGGTCAGGATCATAACGGAAATGTCGACGGTGAAATTCGAGTCTCCGCCTCATCAGGAATCACCTTCAATGCAGGCGATACAACTGAAGCTTACGCTCAGATCGGTCATGGCGGACAAAACACCATTGGAAACCAAACCGGATTGATTGACGTGACCACTTCCGGAGGCAACATCACTTTTGCAGGTGGGAACGGCACCTCAGCCTATGCTCACATCGGTCATGGCGGCCAGAACTCCAAGTCAGAGATCCGACGGGGATCAATTAATGTCGAGGCAACAGCAGGAAATGTTGGCCTCACTGCCGGTGTCGATGCCAATGCCTACGCACAAATTGGTCACGGGGGGCACGAAGGAGATTTCCTTGAAACGGTGACCCCTACCCTTGGCGGCACCACAGCAAGTGAAACCATTACCGTAACTGCAGGAGGATCTATCAGCGTCCTGGGTTCAGCTCTTGATAACAACAATGATGCAGCCCAGGCTTATGCGCAAATTGGTCACGGTGGACAATACGTTGAAGGAAACCTCGACGGGGATATCACCCTTTCTGCCGGCTCAACGGTGACACTCCTGGCTGGCAACTCAAACCAGACCTACGCTCAAGTTGGTCATGGAGGATTATTCAATCAGGACCCAATCGTGGCTAAGGGAACCATGAATGGAAATATTTCGATCACTGCCGGTGGCAATATTTCTGTGACGGGTGGACAGCGCGAACGTTCATATGCTCAGGTGGGGCATGGCGGATTTGATCGCGATGGCGATGCCAGCGGCAATATCACCCTGAACAATGTCAGTAACGCCATCCCGGGAGCTGCCGGTGGTTCACTGACGCTTCAAGGTGGATCCAACTTCGTAAACACCAATGCTCAGATTGGCCATGGTGGCCATGACTTTGTGGGCGACGCTGATGGAATCATTTCCGTCACGGCTCAAAACGGAGTAGCGATTACCGGAGGCTCTAATCAGGAAGCTTTTGCGAGCATCGGACATGGCGGTGATAATGGAATCTCTGCCGCAGCCGGGTTCGACGGAAACATCACAGTTACCACTGCAACGGGTGATGTCACCCTCGCCTCCAATCCGACAGCAAACAGTGCAGCCAACCGTGCCTACACCCAGATCGGCCACGGCGGTTACACAGACGTCGGATCAGGAACCGGAAATTACACCGGCAATATCGTGGTTACCGCTACAGCAGGTTCAGTAACAGCCACTGCTGCGAGCGATAGAAATAACAACTACACCCAGATCGGCCACGGTGGAGTCGCGCGCACCGCAACGACAGCCCATTCAGGAACAATCGATGTCACCGCTGGAAATGATATTACCTTCACCGCAGGCAAAGACAACGGCGCCGGCGGAGGTGATCAGCGCCGATATGCAATGATCGGTCACGGTGGATCAAATTCCGACGGAAACCACTTTGGAGCGATCACGGTGAATGCAGGAACCGATGGAACCGGTTCAATCTCTTTCACAGGAGGAGATGTGACCGAAAGCGACACCGCAGCATTTGCACAGTTGGGCCATGGCGGCGAGGACAACAATGGCGATCTCGATGGAGCTATCAACGTTACTGCCGGAACATCCATCATGTTCATGGGTGGCACAGCTTCAGAAGCATTTGCCCACCTCGGACACGGAGGAGACACATCAGTCGGTAATAAGACTGGTCTGATTAACGTTTCCGCGCTCAATGGTGGCATTGCCTTCACTGGAGGTTCCGGACTTCAGACATTTGCCCACCTTGGTCATGGCGGGGACTTGTCACGCGGTGACGCAGATGGAGCGATTACTGTCAGCGCCATGGGCGGAGATATTGTCTTCAATGCGGGATCAAACGACCGTGCCTATGCACAAATTGGTCACGCAGGTATCTATCAGGCAGGTGGAGATTTCACACTCGGAGGAAATATCGATGTTGAAGCCTCCGGTGATATTCGTTTCGCATCCGGTGGCGGAACTCAGAACTGGAAGTTTGCACAAATCGGTCACGGCGGGATGCAAGCTGACGGCGTGAAGTCCGGGACAATCGATGTCACTGCAGGCGGTCAAATCGAATTCGACGCATCCGCTTCAACCGGCAGCGAGAACTTCGTCAAAATTGGTCACGGAGGCCACCAGTCGAACGGAAACGCCAGCGGGGCGATTACTGTTGCCGCGAACAACGGCCCGATCAATTTCACAGGTGCCGACACACAAAACGGGTTTGCTCAAATCGGCCACGGAGGTCGCGAGTCAAAAGGTGACTTCTCAGATGATATTTCAGTCATCGCCACCGGCGGCGGCATTGAATTCCTCTCCGGAAACGGAACCTGGTCATTCACCCAAATTGGTCATGGCGGCAGCGGCGTAAACCCTCCCGTCAATTTCGGAAACATGTCCGGCAACATCAAAGTTCAGTCGACTATGGGTGACATCAATTTTGATGCGAACGGCTCGGAAGCCTCCACTCAAATCGGTCATGGAGGGTTCAGGGCTCCGGGCAATCACATTGGAAATATCGATGTCGATGCCGATGCCGGAAACATCCGCTTCGCATCCGGAACAACCGGGGGATCCCAATGGTCATCCTTTGCTCAAGTCGGCCATGGCGGACGGGAGGCAAAAGGCACCCATGACGGAATGATCAATCTCGATGCCTCTGGAAACATCACTTTCGATGCGACCGAAGGCGAAGCTGCAGAATACGTTCAACTCGGTCATGGCGGTTACGATGCCGATGGAGATATCGGATCGATCTTAAACTCAGACATCACAGTTGGAGCCGGCGGGAACATTCAATTCCTTGGGTCGAATCTCCCGGCTGCAGCAAACGCAGGAGACTCCTACGCGCAGCTGGGCCACGGCGGCACCAACACAACGGGTAACTTCACAGGCAACATTTCTGCGATCGCGGGCACCGGGATCACCTTCGCCAGTGGAATTCAGACCCGGTCACACGCACAACTCGGAAACGGTGGCCGCGAGGCTGATGGAAATCACACAGGAAACATCAAAGTGCAGTCATTGACTGGAAACATCGATTTTTCTGCCAAAGGCAGCGAAAGTTACACCCAACTTGGACATGCCGGTTTCCGCACCACCGGTAACCAGACTGGTAATATCGATGTAGATGCCGATGATGGAAGCATCCTGTTTGCTTCCGGTGCAGCAGGTGGGAACCAGTGGGTTGGATCTTCGCAACTTGGCCATGGTGGCTGGGAAGTAGGAAGTAGCACTTTTGATGGAACCATCAATGCTGACGCCTCAGCATCCATCATATTCGACGCCACTCTCGGCGAGGCAGGGGGATACACTCAGCTCGGTCATGGCGGCGTTTCACTTGGCAATACTGTGATTGGCGGGAACGCTCTTTCAGACATCACGGTGAACGCCGGTGATGCCCTGACCTTCCTTGCGTCTCTACAGGGAGCCGCTCCGAATGCCTCCAACTCTTTTGCCCACCTTGGTCACGGAGGCAATGGGATGACCGGAAATATCACGGCTAACATCACCGCAACATCAGGAGCGGCATCCACCTTCACCGCCGGAGCTTCAGGCGACGCCTTTGCTATGCTCGGAAATGGAGGTCGTTCAGTTGACGGGGATTTCACAGGAAACGTCAGCCTCACAGCCGGCACTTCAGTCGACTTCACCGGGGGATCAGGCACCGTATCATTCGCAATGCTCGGAAACGGTGGCGACGAATCCAACGGAACGATGATGGGAGAAGTTACCGTGGCTGCCAATGGAGGAAGCGTTACCTTCACGTCCGGAACGGCAGACCGCGCCTTCACTCACCTTGGGCACGGTGGAGTCTCCAACGGAACTTTGAATGCTTCGGGCAACATCGAGGTCGACGCGACGGGTGATGTGGCTTTTGCAGCGGGGGGCGGAACTGGAAACTGGAAACATTCGCAGCTCGGCCATGGAGGATTCAGGGCCGATGGAACCAAGTCCGGAAACATCGAGGTCAATGCTGGCGGATCAGTAAACTTTGATGCGACTCCGGCGACAGGCATTGAAAACTTCGTCCAACTCGGACATGGGGGTTACCAGTCCGATGGAGACATTTCCGCGGCAACCATAACCGTTGATGCAGCCACAGGTGGCATCGCTTTCACATCCGGATCAGTTACAAATGCCTATTCTCAACTCGGACACGGAGGAACCGATGCAACCGGGGCATTCGCAGGAGACATTATGGTAACCGCAGTGACCGACATCGCCTTCACCGGAGGCGGCGGCACCAGCGCCTACACCCAACTCGGTCACGGTGGAATCGATGCAACAGCTGGTGATGCTGATGGCACCCGCGACGGAAAGATCATCGCCCGGACAACCACAGGAAGCTTCAGCCTTGATTCAGGAGCCGGAGACGGTGCCTTCTCTCAGGCCGGTCACGGTGGATTCCAAAACGACGGCAATCAGTCCGGAGGTATCTACATCACAGCCGATGTCGGCAGCATCTCCTTCGACAGCGCCGCAGGAGCAAACGCCTACAGCCAAATCGGCCACGGTGATGGTTCTGACACCAGCACAGGAAACCGTTCGGGTGACATTTACCTGAATGCAGGAACCTCCATCACAGCAATGGCACCCAATGGAGAAGCGATTGCCCTGGGACATCACTCGAATGGTGGCACACTCGACGGGGATTACGCACTCGTCAGTCCTACAATGACCCTCAACCTCGTCGGGGTTGATATTGATGGCGGATCAGATGACACATTGACCATTCTTGAGCAGGGCGGAAACCCCGGCCCTGCTGACGTTAACATCGTCAATGACCTGGTTCTACAGACGGCAATGGACCTGAATATCTTCTCAACCGGCAGCATCAACGTCCTCGCCAATATTCAAAACAACATCGGGGCCGTTAATCTGGTTGCAGGGTGGGACGGTATCACAGGCTTCGCGATCAACCCGACTGCACTTGGTGGAGTCAACAACCCGGATCACATCGTTTGTCCTCCGGTTACGTTCACCGCGAGCGACATCACACTGATTCAGGGAGACACTGCCTCATGGGGCAACAACAACGGATTCGTCAACATTGGCAATGGCAGCCAGACCAGCGCCCTCAACGTGGGTTCAGCAGCCAGAGACACCAATATCTTCGGAAACGGAATTACCCTCAATTCAGGAGCGTCGATCGACGCCTTCGCTCAGATCGGATTCAACCCAACGTCCTACAATGCCGCGACTGGAATTGCCAATGTAGCCGGCACTGGAGACATATCAGTTCTGGGTAAAGAAGGTGGCTTTTCACTCAACAGTGGAGCGCTCAACGGCACTGCCACCCAGGTTGGACACGGCGGAGCCGCGACATCAGCGAATCAAATGGGTTCAATCGTGGTTGATTTGACCACCGGAGCCGCATCAGGTGCGTTGGCACTCAATGCAGGTGCAGGCGACGGCTCCTTCTCTCAAATTGGACATGGCGGCCCCAACTCGAACGGCACGAAGAATGGAGACATTACCGTCGCAGCCACTGAAATCGATCTCAACGCCAACGGCGCAGATAGCTACGCTCAGATTGGTAGCGGCGGAACCGGCAGTGGCGGTGCCTCCTCCGGAGATATCTCCCTTAGAACCACAGTTGGTGGAATCGATCTCAATGGATCAGATGCCGGTGCTTACGCTCAAGCAGGCCACGGTGGCTCTGTAATCATGGGCGGTTCCCAAACTGGTGACATCACAGTTGATTCCATGATCGATGTGAATCTGAATGCTGGAACGGGTATTGCCAGCGTGGCTCAAATCGGGCATGGCGGCTGGTTTGCTCAGTCAGGTAGCCTCGGAGCACCAACCGACACCATCATGGTTACCGCTCGCAACGGAGACATCAACGTCATCGCTTCAGACACCGCATTCTCAACCGGTGCCCGGATCGGTAGCGGCGGTTACGAAGCGCTCGCGGCAAGCTTCAATGGCGATGTGATCGTCAGCGCGGCCAACGATGTGAACATCGAAGGCGGCATGGCAGTGAACGCAGCCGCCCAAATCGGCAACGGCGGCATCGGATCTGATGGCGTGAAACGCGGCAACACCTATGTCCACGCAGTCAATGACGTGAATCTCAACGGAAGCGGGAACGCGACTTCGCCAGCTCAAATCGGACACGGCGATCGCACAGGCACTGGAACGGGTGGCCGCGTAGGAGACATTCAGGTCACCTCCGGATTCGATGTTAATCTGACCGACGCCATCATTGGTCACGTGGATCGGATCGCCGCCCCTGACTTGCCGTTGACCGGAGACACCTTCATCGCCGTAAGCCGTGTGAACAACGGAGCAAGCGGTGGACCAGGTCGACTGATCGTGGATGCTGATAGCGTCTTGACCTCAGCCGACAGCGGTGAGTTGCGATTCTACATGCCAAACCGCACATCCAATCAGATTGCGATCAATGCGAACGTAAATGGAACGCCCTATGCCGGAGTGAATTCGAATCCAAACGGTCAACTCCCAACGGAGTTTGCAATCACCGTCATTCACCCAACCACTGGCGCGATCACCATGGCCAATCAGCATACAAACCTGGTGCCAAACTGGGCGAACAACATTAACACAGGGGGCGCCGTGACAGCAGACACCACCAATTACACCGCTGGTGCCAGCTTCTACTACGACACCATCACCTCTCCCGGACCGATTGTGGTTCAGCCCACTGTCGATCCAGTTGACCCGGTTGATCCAGTGGACCCAATTGATCCGGTCGACCCAACCGACCCCGGCGTTCCCGGATTCCCGAATGCGTCTATCTTCGGCTCATTTGGAGGAGCGGACCTGTTCGTCCTCGATGGAAATATCGGCTTCATTCTCAACGGACAGTTCGTCAATCTTGGACCTGTAGCGGCCAACGCGAATGACCAGGAAGAAGAATATTTCTACCCACATCGTAAGTTGCCCGGCGGCGGTTCTATCTCCTACGAGCCTGCCGTAGGTTTTGGTGATACACGAAACTATGTGCTGGATGTGAACGGAAACCCGATCTTCACCGGGTTCTTCATCCCGGGGGGAATTGAGTCCGACAACGAATTACGTCGTCAAATTCAGTCTCTGGAAGAAAACCTCAGGGCGTTGGGAATTATCGACAACGGCATCACCGGCACTGAGGAAGCGAATCAGGAAGAGGAAGAAGAGGATGGTGGCGAAGAGGGCTCCCCTGGAACGGAAGCCGGAGCTGAAGCTCCGGTTGATCCGTTTGGTGCCCAGTAAACTGAACGTAATCCCCAAAGGAGGCTTGCTGTTGGATATCGAATTTTCCAATCCAGCCTCTTAGAGGGCCTCTCCGGATCGGAAGACTGGCTTCCGGACGTCCGGAAAGGCATCTCCCGTTTGGGAGACGAACTTTCCAACTCCGCGGAACAGTTGGTTCAGAAACTGAAATAGAATCTTGAACGGCACCTTAAATCTGCCATTCAAATGGAACGATCATTCGTAAACCGTAGGGTCAACGACTCCGGAAATCTCGAAAGCTTCTTTTCGCTCCACACAGGTTCCGCATTTACCACAGTGGATGTCTCCGCCCTTGTAACAGGACCATGTTTTTGTGAAGTCGACGCCAAGATCCGCCCCCCGCGTGGCGATGTCTTCTTTCCTCATCGCGATGAAAGGGCGGAGCACTTCGATTTCCGCATAAGTTCCGGCCTGGATCGCCTCCCCCATCGGTTTCATGAAATCTTCCCGACAGTCCGGATAAATCGCGTGATCTCCTGAATGGGCGGCAATTACGAGCCCCGCAGCTCCGACACTCTCCGCGAATCCCGCAGCAATGGAAAGCATGATCCCGTTTCGAAACGGAACCACCGTCTGCTTCATGTTTTCCTGCTCATAATGCCCTTCGGGAATATCTCCGCCGCTCTTCAGCAGATCACTCTTGAAGAGGTCGTTCATAAAATTCAGGTCAATCACCTGATGCGACGCCCCGAGCAATTGCGCATGAAGCTTCGCAAAGGGAATCTCCCGATGGTTGTGCTTTGCACCGTAGTCAAAACTCACCGCCGCAACCACTTCATGCCCGGCGGCCACAGCGTCATGCAAGGCCACCACCGAATCCATCCCCCCACTGACCAGTGTAACCACCTTCATTTTAAAAACTTATTTAGTTGGTTCGTGATCGTCGGGAAAGGCCGCCGTGGCTGTCAGCTGAATGCCGCCGCGCGGGGAGAATTTGCCGGACACGATCATTTTCCGGGGAGAAGTGGCCGCTACCAAATCGTCGAGCAACCGGTTCACGATATCCTCATTAAAGGCAGCGGTGTTTCGATACGATGCCAGATAGAATTTAAGAGACTTGGTCTCCACACACAATTCGTCCGGAATGTAGCGAATCCGCAGATGAGCCGAATCGGGCTGCCCGGTCACCGGACAGAGCGAGGAGAATTCCGGGTAATCCAGCTCAATCCAGAAGTCACGCTTGGCATTCCGGTTTGGAAATGTCTCCAGCTTTGCTTCGTCAGGAGATTGTGGAAGGCGGTTTTCGGAATGCCCGAGCAGGCTCAGGTCGTCAGTGATGGATTCGTTACTCATGAAATGAAAGGCGGCTCACTTCGATTCAACAGGGTCCGTTCATCGATCCAACCCTGTTTGATCGAAATCGAGGCCAATCATAACTCACGATCCGACATTTTCATCCATCGCATTTGCCAGCGCGCCATAGACTCCCGCCCATTCTCCCAACCCTGCTTTTATTACCTTGATTCCACTTCCTTCGGGGCGCCATTCATACTGATCCAGGAAGTCAGCCAAACGCGTCTCAATCTCATCCCACGCTTCACTGATCCCGCCACCAATGATCACAGCTTCCGGATCGAACACATTGGTCAAACCGGCTATCCCGGCCGCCAATGCCCGTATCGACTCCGACCAGACTTTTTCAGCGAACTCATCCCCTGCCCTGACGGCATCGATCAGTTCATGTGTGGATTGATAATGGCCGTTCGTTCTTTCGACAATGTTATGATTTCCAATGAGGCAGGCAAGACTGCCGGGCATGCCCGTCTCGCTCCGGGAGGCATTGTAATTGATGGGGATATGCCCGAGGTGCCCTGCCCTGCCATTGTGCCCTTTCAGCAATCGACCACCGGAAATCACCGCCCCGCCTACGCTGGTTCCCAGCGTCAAAAGAATTACGTCATTCAAATTCCGGGCACTTCCCTGCCATCGTTCACCGATCAATGCCGCTTGTGCATCATTCAACACAACGACGGGCCTCCCAATGACATCCGACCAGTTCAAATGCTCCAGCCCGCTCAGTCGTCCGGGCATAAATTTGATCGATTTACCATCCTGATTTACCACACCCGGTGCTGAAATCCCGATGTGTTCGGCACTGTCCCCGCCAAGTTCGCAAATTAAGTACTCCACTTGAGCCACAAACGCCGGTTTCCCGGCGATCAGCTCACCATCACGAGTTGGAACGATAGACTTCGCCAGAAGCTCCCGGGAATCGAGATCAAAACAAGCTCCTTTGACCTGGGTGCCGCCCAAATCAATACCAATTCCGATTCTGGAGCTGTCAGGAGAAGTAATTCTAAAAGGCGTTCCCTTGTTGATGATCAATTCAAGACAGCTTCCAGTCACCTCGCATTTCCTGAGCGACCATCTTATTCGCCTCTGAGTCATCGAAGACTTCCTTCTTCGGATCCCACTCCAGGGGACGATCCAGCTGATAGGCGATGTTGGTGATGTGACAGAGGCTCGCTGTCCGATGTCCAATTTCCTCGTGGCAGATACACTTACCGCGACTCTTCACGTTTGAAATCCAGTTGGCCATGTGGCTGACGCCGTTTCGTCCGCCAGCATTTTCGAGTCGAACGTCCTTGTCAGTGATTGGCTTCTTCTCCCGCAAGTCCCCCGGAATAATCTCCAACCGGCCACGATCAACCGTGATAATCCCTTCCGTCCCGATCCAGGTGGTGCCACCGGGGCCGCCGTGAATCATCTCGATACCGTTTTCATAAATAAGCCGCATCCCCCGCTTTGCATTCGGATCCGCTGGCGGAACGATCTTAACCGGACCAGTGTCATCCGTTCCAAGTCCCCACTGGGCAATATCATAGTGATGAGCACCGAAGTCGGCAACTGAACCGCCGGCGTATTCGCGATAGCGACGCCAGGCCGGAAAATGGTTATGGACGCCTTTCGGACACAGGATTTCGTTGTAGCCCCGCTCCTGGGCCGGCCCAAGCCAGAGATCCCAGTTTGTACCCTTGGGGATTTCCTCGGTCGGCAAGTCACAAGGCACATTCGGGTCACCAATCCCGATGTTCACCGATATAATCTGACCAATCCGACCGTTTCTTACCAGTTCCGCCGCAATCCGGAATTTTCCGTCGTATTCACTTCGCTGCTGACTCCCGGTCTGGAACACAACTTTGTTCGCCTGAACCGCATTCACCATAGCGCGGCCTTCTTCGATGGTTCGCGAGATGGGTTTCTCGCAGTAGATGTCCTTTTTGGCCTTGGCAGCGGCAACAACAGGAATCGCATGCCAATGATCCGGTGTCACCACCATCACTGCGTCGATCTTATCATCCGCGAGCAATTCCCGAAAGTCTTCGTAGACTGCCACACCATCGTAATCCGGCTTGTTGTTCAGCTTGGCATAGAAATCGTTCGCGATCTTTTTACCGTTATTCTTGCGCTCCTCCACCACGTCGCACATGGCAACCATCTGTGTCTGAGGCATCTTCATTGCCTTCACAAAATCTGACACCCCTTGTTTCCCGACCCCGATCACTCCGATATTGATACGGTCACTCGGATTGTCCTGAGCTTTTGAGATGGAGACAGCTCCCGCAGCAGTAGTGAGGAGCGTGGTGGCGGTCGTCTGGCGAACAAAATTGCGTCGATTCATTAGCAAAGCGAAACACTTTTCGTTCGGTGATTCAAGAACCTGCTGCGCCTGATCGTGGGAGCAATACCTGTATTATTCGCCGGCCAAACGCCATCCAGGGTTTGCTTCCGTTGTTTCAAAATCCCGCTCGATCGAAAGCTTATCCTCTCCTTCGATGATTCGATTGATTCTTTGGATCAATCCACGCCCGAACAAAATTTCTTTCTCGCGAACAAAGGGAGAGAACATCGAAATGTCGCGTCCCGTTTCCCCGTCGATGCGGAACAGGAAACCGCTCCGCATCAGTAAAACGTGTCGTTCATCAAGGGAAGAACTCAGATAGGACCGCTCCAAAATCGCCCCCCCTTCTTCGAGACTGCGGCGATTTGCGGTCTTCTCAGGATCACGATTCCATTCCCCGCGAAAAGTTCTGCCGGGTTCCGGTGGCAAATTCTCAAGCCCGGCATCCATCACTGCGATCAAGGGCATCATTTCCCAATAGATCGCGCCACCAGCTGCGTCAGGGTTTCGCAGTGCCCGGTGATAGGAGAGATAAAACTCCAGAGTGTACAGCCGAATGGCAAAGATTTGGCGGGCAGAGAGTCTCGTTCCCGGGCAGGCATCAACAGCAAACTTCCACGAGTCTTTTCTGACGGCCCGGTATTGATCCTTCGGGAGCAAGTCTGGAGAATCCGGTAGATCCATCTGCTCGATAGACAAATGCCGCGTCTTCTCAACGTCAAATGAAGCCAGCCAGTCATCACGATTCAACAATTCAGCCCCGACACAGATTTGCACCGCCTCGATCGGGACGTCCCGAGTTCCCAGCCAACTGACTGCGGCATGAAACAGAGAGGGTAGCCACGCAATCTCATCGAGTTCAATGGTGACCGTGCACGCTACCGAATTGACGCTCGATTCACGGGCAAACAGATCGTCCCACATTTCGAGCCGGGCATCAGATGGGTTTCCAGCCGGAGTCCAGCGAATGCTATCCGTCTCCCCTCTTTCGACCAGAGAAATCAATCTCTTCACTCCCGGATCGGGAAAGTCGACTTCCACCTGATCTAGAAGGGCCGCCTCCATTACGACTCGTGATTCAGTTCAAGCTGTTTCAACCTTTCATAGACGCGGGTCAGATACCCGATATCAACAAGGTGATCGAAATGCCCTTCGACAAAACGATTGATGCGAAGGTGAGTCGTTGCCAGTCGGCGAATGGTATCGAGATCTGCTGACGCGACTGTATCAAAGTTGACAGCCCAGTCCTTGCCTCCCATCTCTTCGATCCATGTGCCCCAATCAAAAGGGGACGTGAACCCTGTCGACTGCCACAACATCGCCAGGGCAGAAATGACCTTCTCCCGTTCCGGTATCGAAAGATCAGCGCCTACCACTTTATGGCGGAGAAACCTCACCACCCGCTGCAATTCACTGCGCGGCAGGGGTGGAAGTTCAGTTTCAGGCATTCCTAAAGGTTTTTACGAAGTTTACTTAACCGCGCAAATTCATGTAGCCCCCGTCGATTTCGTAGGCCTGACCGGTGATGAAGCTTGCATCATCGCTACATAAATAAAGAGCCAGCTTCGCGATTTCAGAAGGCTGAGCCATTCGCCCGATGGGCTGGGCCTCACTCAATTTTTGAAACATCTCCTCTTTGTTGTCGGGATAGGTCTTTTCCAGATAGCCGTCGACAAATGGGGTGTGGACTCGTGCCGGGCAGATGCAGTTGCTGCGAATCTTGTCTTTGATATAATCAGCGGCGACAGAGAACGTCATGGTGTGAACAGCTCCTTTGCTGACCGAATACGCAAAGCGATCAGGTAGACCGGCAACCGATGCCACACTCGACATATTGAGGACTGCTCCTCCTCCGCGTTCCACCATGAGCGGCAGGACGAGATGAAGCATATTGTAGGCACCTTTTACGTTCACCCGCATAATCCGGTCGAAGTCCTCTTCCCCCGTGGTGATTGCGGTTCCGATATGGGCAATCCCTGCATTGTTTACAAGAATATCGTATCCATCGTGGGTGATCGAAGCGGTAGCCAGAGCTGCTTTGACCGATTTCTGATCCGACACGTCGCACTGAACGAAGGCCGCTTTGCCACCTGCTTCTGAAATAGCGGCAGCCGCCTCTTTACCTGATTCCTCGTCAAAATCGAGAATAACGACCCGCGCCCCCGCCTCAGCAAAGGTTTCAGCGATGGCCCGCCCGATACCTTTTCCGGCTCCGGTTACGATGGCGTTCTTGTTTTCAAGTGAGGCTGACATGACCTCTACTTTTACGGCGGGTGATGATGGATTCCAGACAAAAAAGAATGAAAAACACGCCCCAACAGATCCAGGAAAGAGATGGGATCCGCCAAAACGTGGCATGGGCGAAAGGGATCGATTCCGCACTGTGAAAATCGAGATAATTGAGCGGCAACAACGCCCCCATCATCAACCAACTTACTCGCGGAAATACGCACAGAAACGGTAACACCCAGGCGAAATACCAGGGAAACGCAGTCGGGCTGAGAACAAAGAGCGCCCCCACCACAGCGAACGCTTTCCACACGAGGTGCCGGTGATCGCGAGTCGGAATCAGAGTGAGAATCCCCACTACGAGAATCAGCAGGCCGGCCGAGAGCAGCTTTGCCGAAGCGAAAGGCAGCAGATTCCGAAACACAGCAAAGAGCCCGGCATTGTATTCCCAATGTCCGTTGTATGTGGTCAGACCGCGAAAGACATTTTCGAAACCTGCTTCATCCCAGATGAGGAAGGGCAGAAAGCCCAGCCCGACCGCAACAGAGAAAACTGCAGCTGGACCAAGAGACCGGAAACATCCGCGCCAATTGTTCCTCAGCGGGGATTCAATCGTTAGAACAGGTATCAGCAGGACCGAAAAGAACTTTGCCAATGTCCCCGCTGCCAATGAAAGCCCCACCATGACTCGACCATGTGACTTCACCGCGAAATAGACCGCCAGAGTTGTGAAGAATATGGGAACCGAATCGTAATGGGCCGAGTTAGCGAACTCCTTTAACACGAGTGGATTCCAGGCATAAAATATCACCCCCATTGTGTTTCTCCTCAACTGACGCAAGAGCCCGACGATGACGAGGATCACCCCGATATCGAAAGCCACCAATATCACTTTCAAACCCGCCAATGAATCCCCGAAAAGAACACTGCTCACCCAATACACTCCCTGACCAACTGGCGGGTAGATGGTCGTGACCGCCTTGTGACTGACTCTTTCAAACAACTCTGGATTCTCATCCCGCAGTTCGGCCAACTGCCTTAGAATTACGGCCTCTGAATCCGAAAACTCCCTTCCTCTCCACATCACTCCTGTGTCAGGATCGAAAAAGGGTAACGGGATTTCCTTTTCCCACAGTTCGAGAGCTCCGGGCTCGTAGAGAAAAGGATTGATCCCCGCCGAGGCAACTTTCCCGTCCCACAAATAGCGATAAAAGTCGCTCTCATGAATCGGTGTCGACGGGATTAGGATGACGCGAAATAAGACAGCAAACCCGATCACAGTCAAAACTCCCGTCCGCCCCGCATCGATTCTCTTTTTCACAAACCAGCCTCCTACCAGTAACATGATGACAAAGAGCCCCGCATGAATCGTCAGGTAGGTTCCCGTCGGCATCGAGTCATTGCTGTTTTCGTAGGCGAACCGGCCGGACAATAACAACAACAGGACGCACAAAATTCCATATAGAATTCCGCTCACGAGCAGAATCAGGGAGGAAGAGAGTGCTGGTTTTTCTTTCGACAAAGCCCCGAAATGTAGCGGGAATCGTCAAAATTCCGAACGTGAAACGAGGCTCCATTCTTATTTTACGGAAAGGCACTCCCCTTGCCTCCTCTATGATGCAACTTTCAGACCACCAAACCTCCCTATATGGCCATTCGATAGCTTCCCAGGGCGGGCCATGGCTCAGTGTGGTGCTTCGCCCCACGTCCTTTGAGATGCCCCGCTAAAAAGCAACTCCCCATTCCCGGCTCATGGGTGGGGGCGAGACGTCTCGGTCGCACCACCGCATACCTGCATGATTAATCATACAGCCATTCCATCAGGTTCCAGGACATTCATAGCCTCCCGGTGGTCAGCTTGCCCGTTGCCGATTGCTGAACGGCCTCCCGGTCGTCGGTTTGCTCATTCCCGATTGCTAAACGGCCTCCCGGTCGTCGGTTTGCTCGTTCCCGACTGCTAAACGGCTTCCAGGTCGTCGGTTTGCTCGTTCCCGACTGCTAAACGGCCTCCCGGTCGTCGTTTTGCTCGTTCCCGATTGCTAAACGGCTTCCCGGTCGCCAGTTTGCCCTTTGCCCTCAGGGATATGAGCTAACTGGCGTCAGTTAGCCCATTCCCCGGAGCTAAACGCGGAAAAATTCACGTTTTAGCTCGCTCTTTATCTGTGCGGTGCATCTGCGTCATACCGTTGGCGATAGCTTTATAAAACTCTCGTCATTTTCTACTTCCCACCTCGGCACTCCCGCGCAATCATTCCAGTCATGACCATCTCGCTTGGAATTCTGTTAGGAGGTGTTCTATGGTTTGTCGTTCGCTGTGTGCTGACCGGCTTTTTTACCGTGGAACAAAATGAACGCGCTGTGATTACCAGCTTCGGTAAAGCCCAACGCATTAAAGGCAAATCAACGCTCGAACTGCCTATCGCTGAGCATCTCAGCGATGAACACAAGGGCCGTTACAACTACCCTCAACTGCGGGTTATCGGGCCCGGCGGGCCTTATGTTAAGATGCCCTGGCAGAAAGTTCATAAAGTGAACATCGCCATCGAGACCGCCAGCATCGCCTACGATCCCGAAAACCGATACGCCAATAACGAAGGAACGATCCTCGAAGCCGTCACCAAAGATCAGCTCAACATTGGAGTCACCGGTCAGATGCGCTACAAAGTCAGCGAGGAAAATCTTTATGCCTATCTCTTTGGCGTGAAACATCCCGTCGCTCACATCATGGGGTATTTCGTGTCAATCCTGCGTGAGCGAATCGCTAACTTCGACGCACCCGACAGTAAGCTCATCCCCACTGAAGCGCTCCCTGATGAAATCGCAGACGTTCTTCCAGGCAGCGGCGACAGTGAATCTTCGGAAATCGAAGGCGTTTCAGTCAATGATTTGCGGAAGAACTTAAACGAACTCAATGAGCAAATGACCAACGAGTGTCTCAGCTCAGCCGCCCGCTACGGCATTGAGTTGGACGCTTCCTTGATCACCGGAATTGATCCGCCACAGGACATCGAATCCGCCCTCGCTGCGATCAATACCGCTCACAACGAAGTCAGCGCGGACATCAGTCTGGCAAAAGCCGAGGCCGATCAGAAGATCGAGCAGTCCAAACGGGCCGTTGAGATTCAAACCATGCGGGTTCAGGCCGAAGTCGAACCTCTCGAACGCGTTGCCGCTGAGCTCTCAGCTCTCAAAGCAAACGGCGGTTCTGCCTCACTGGCCGGATACCTCAAAAACGTGCGGCTGCAATTGTTCCGCAAAGCCAAAAAAGTCATTCACGCAGAAGGGTAATCTCAGAACCAACATATTATTATGGAAGCATTTTTTATCGCCCTTGTTGTTACATTCCTTGGATTGCTCATCGGCATTCCTATCCTCCTTGGCCTGTTCAAATTCGGCCTCTGGTTCACCACCGTCGACGAAGCCCACTGCAAAGTCTTTGTCCTGTTCGGAAAGGTAATCGGCACGATTGAAGAACCCGGACTTCACTTTCTTCCGATCAAAATCGGTCTGAAAGTCATTCTCGTCCGCTACTTCGGCAAAGTTTACACACTCGATACACGGATGGATCAGCGATATCTCCGGAGCCGCCCCGTTAACTCGGAAGAAGGAACTCCCGTCGGTATCGGTGTCTGGTATGAAATGAGAGTCAGCGATCCCGTCGCCTACCTCTTTGAAAACACCGACCCCGAAGGATCACTCCGCGCCAATGTGACCAACACCACCGTCCGCTGCCTCAGCAACATGCCGCTGGACGACATGATGCAGGATCGCCACAAGATGAGCCGTGAAGTTCGCGCCGAGGTCTCTCCGAAGTCTGAGAGTTGGGGCTACGCCCTCGGTTCGGTTTACATCCGTAAGGTTCACTTCCGTGACGATCACATGATCGAACAGATTGAACAGAAGGTCGTCAACCGCCTGCGTCAGGTCACCTCCCTGATCCGTCAGGCGGGTGAGAACCAGGTCGATATCATCAAATCGAAAGCCGAACGCGAAGCCGCGATTGAGTTTGCGAAGGCCCACGCAGTACGTCCCCGACTTGTGGGTGAGGCTCTTGGCGAAATCGGCAAAGATGCCGAGGTTGTTGAAACCCTGTTCGGAGTTCTGGAAACTCAGGAGATCCTGTCGGGCAATGCAGACATCGTATTGCTCCCCGGCGGAGGAGGTTCTAATGAGTTGCTTCAGGCTCTCGCCGCCCACGAAACCGGAAACAGCGGTGGTGGCGGTCCGAGGATTCCGCCTCTGCGGCCATCCTAGCCGCAACAACCAGACGGTGTTTAACGATCCAACAGGGTTTGATCGCTGATCAGACCCTGTTCAACCGTGCCAACCTCTGATCATTTACTTGTCCCCTTTCAAAGTCGCAATCAGGTATTCCAGCGTGGTGGCATGCTTGACGTTTTCCGCTCCGGGATACACCAGTTCGCACTTCACCCCGTTGGCCTCGCAGTGTTCCTGCAATTTCACGCCGAAGTTTGAAGTGTGGGTCGGGTCTTTCTGATCTTTCCCGATCGCGGGTGGTGCATTGTAGAATAGGTAGACGGGTGGGTCATCACTGCTCACCAGAGCGTAAGGAGAATACTCCGCGATCCATTCTGTAATCGTGTCGCGCTTTGCGAGGAATTCAGAGAAAGGAGACAGGCCGAAGGCATGACCGCCGTAACGACTGTTCGGTGTCCACTCCACCATCTGCTTCGGATCCAGCGTGGTCTGTGCCCCACTCACTGCCGCACAAAACAGCCGGGTTGATTCGCGGGCAATCGGGTCGTCACTCTTCGGGTCAGCCATCTCCGGGTGGAACGCGAGCCAGAGAGACGAACAGGCCCCGGCAGAACCTCCGGAAGCGCCAATCCGCTCTTTGTCGATATTCCACTCAGCAGCTTTGCTGCGCACAAATTGCAAAGCCCGTGCTGCATCGCTTAACGGACCGTTCACCGGCGGAACTTCACCGTCCGCAGTCGCTTCGGGGATGAAGCGATATTCAACTGACGCGACAGAAATCCCGGCGTCCAGAACAGAGTTGATGATCCCTGAAAGTCCACTCATCCGGCCTCCACCCATCCAACCGCCCCCATGGATGAAAAACAACAATGGAGTGGGGCTGTCCGATTCCGCTTTCCAGAAATGAATGAGTTGCTTGGGATGATCGCCATAGGAAACATCATACTCAGTTGGGTTCGGGATCAGGGGATTGAAAGACAGGAAACGTTCAGCTTCAGCTTTGGGGATTTCCCGCACAAAGATATTCCTCCAGCGGATCTCCCCGCCATGGGTTTGCAACATCACAGGCCCGGTTGCCGGAAGCGGCTGTGTCCGGTCCCAGTAGTTTTCCATCACTGCCCCCTCAACGACAGCCCGGCCGTTGAGCCACACCCAGGTGCGGGCACCGATTTGACGAATCTTAACCGTATTCCACTGACCGAAAGGCTTATCCGCCACTCGTGAAGGGTCACGCCCCAGAGTATCCGGCGTGTTGTTGAAAAGCCCGCCCGATCCGAGATGCGGCCGCCGGGTGGGTTTTTCCGGATTAAACTTCTGGTTCCTATCCCAAATCTGAACCTGCGGCGTGCCGCGCAGATAAATGCCGCTGTCCGCGCCCGCTACAGTTTTGTATTCCAGCAGAAATTCCATGTCGCCGAGATCTTCATCGGTCGTCGCATACGGCCCGTGACCGTCGTTAACCAGCTCGCCGTTCTCGACCCGCCAGTGATCCGCAAATTCCTCGCGCATTTTCTTCAAAGCGGCGTCTTTCTTCTCGCCTTCGAGCTTTGCGACCGAATGCGGATTCAATCCATGCCAGCCCGAAAGGTCTTTACCGTTAAACAAAGCCCGAAATCCTTTGGGCGGCTTGACCACCTCCTGAGCTGATAGCGACAGCGATCCGGAGACCAAGAGTAGAGTGATGAATTGAACGCAGCGTTTCATAATAAGAATGGGATTGTCATCTTCTGCTTTTGAAAGGGAAAGCCTCAAACACGGCGCGATGGCGCGGCCCCGATTGAGTGCTTTACAGGTTTCTCGCACAATTATCTGCTTTTACTCATGCAGGGCTCAGGTTTAGCTGGGCGTCTTATGGTTTCAATTCGTGCCCTCACACTGTTTTCGCTCCTTTTCCTCGCGGTTCGAACCTATGCCGCCCCGCCCAACTTCGTTTTCATCCTTGCGGACGATTATGGGATCAAAGACGTCGGGGTAGAGGGCAGTGAGTTTTACGAAACACCGAACCTCGATAAGCTCGCGAACAGCGGCATGCGATTCACCCAGGGCTACGCGACGTGTCAGGTCTGCAGCCCGTCGCGGGTCAGTATCATGACGGGGAAATATCCCGCGCGGCATGGCGTGACGGACTGGATCGGCGCAGCGTCGGGAACCAAATGGAAGCGCAATGACAAAGTCCTGCCCACCGATTATGTCCACGGCCTTCCCGCGGAAGACACAACGATCGCGGAAGCCATGAAATCAGCAGGTTACCGCACCTTTTTCGCCGGGAAATGGCACATGGGAAATGACGATGAATTCTCCCCTCTTAAGCACGGATTCGACATCAACATTGGCGGGGGCCACAAAGGCTCTCCTTACAACGGCTTCTTCGCTCCATTTAAGAACCCGCATCTGGAAGAAGGCAAACCAGGCGAATCGCTCACGCTGCATCTCGGGGAGAAAACGGCGCAGTTTATCGAGGAATCCAAAGACGAACCGTTTTTTGCCTACCTCTCTTTTTACGCCGTCCATGGTCCGATTCAGACAACCGAAGACCTCTGGAGCAAATACCAGAAAAAAGCCAAAGGCGGCGAAGGCGTGGATCAGCGCTTCATTTTTGACCGCACCAAAGGCGTGCGCCAGGTGCAGGACAATCCCATTTATGCCGGAATGATCGAGACGATGGATTCCGCCATCGGGATCGTCCTCGACAAGCTCGAAGCACTCGGTTTGGACGACAACACCGTCGTCATTTTCACCTCTGACAACGGAGGCGTTTCCTCAGGCGATGCGTTTTCGACCTCGAACCTGCCTTATCGCGGCGGAAAAGGACGGCAGTGGGAGGGCGGCATTCGCGAACCCTACTACGTCCGCGCCCCCGGCGTGACGAAAGCCGGTTCCACCACCGAAATACCGGCAACCGGGACCGATTTCTACCCCACAATTCTTGAGCTGGCGGGCCTCCCTCTACAGCCGAAACAGCACGTCGACGGCGTCAGTCTCGTGCCTGTTTTGAAAGGTGGCGAGTTGGCCGAGCGCGATCTCTTCTGGCACTATCCACATTACGGAAATCAGGGCGGCGAGCCATCATCCATCATTCGCTCCGGCGACTGGAAGCTGATCCGGTATTACGAAGACGGGCGCGAAGAGCTTTATCAATTGAGCAAAGACATCGGTGAGCAGAAAGATGTGGCCTCGGCCAACGCCGATAAGGTCAAAACACTCAGTGCGAAACTCGACGCCTGGATCGCCGAAACCGGAGCAAAAATCCCCCAGCCGGACGATCGTTTTGATGCCGCTAAGAAGTTGAAACAGCTCGAACAGGCGAGCAGTCAGGGAATGGAAAAGCTGGAAAAACAACACGCCAACTTTCTCGATCCAAACTTCAAACCAAACGCCACCTGGTGGGACAGCAAAGTCACGAAGGACTGAATGAATACAGTTAAACGATCCAATAGGGTTACTTCATCGAACAGACCCTGTTGGATCGATTTTTACCCAACGCCCCTGTCAGTCGCGCTCATAGAGGGAAGCGCCATCGCTTGTCATCCTGACGAAGGAAGGATCTGACCCGAAGCCTTATGCTAGCCAAAGGTGGCTGACACTTCAACTGACCATCAACGGCTTCGCAGGGCGGGAGCGTGAGATGTCGTTCATCCCTCTGCCCTTTCTTTGTAATTTAAGAGCCGGGGGCAGGTCCCTCCTGCGTCGGGATGACAGGGGCGGGAGTCCCTTGTTTCTGAAAGTTGTCGCCGCAATTGAGCATCACCAGTTTGATCCTTCAGCCTGATTTCAAAGCGAGGGTCGCTCCCGATTCCTGAATGCCCCCGGGTAATGCCGCAATTCGTTTATATAGAGCAATCCCCCAACCGGTTGCGGCTTCCGGGATCGGAGCGTAGAGTGCCCAATACCCGCAATTTTGGTCGAGATGAGATTCAGAAATCGAAACTGACGCGGATTGCGCATCGGAGGTCGTTTCACGTTTGTGATATGACCGCTGTAATAGAAATCGGCCGTTTTTCTCTCACAAATCAGGAATCGGGCCATTACAGAAGTCACTTCACAAACGTGAAAGGGCTTCTGTAATTCCACATGAGCCGTTGCAGAAGCGGGTAACGGCTTTCGTGATGGCACGACACTCACTGCACGAACGCGAAGCGACCTCTGTTGCATTACACAGGCATATTCACAAACGGGATACGACTATTGTAACGCCTGCGTCCCTTATGAAATATGGATTGAAGCTTTTTAACCGGCTCTTTGTGGTTTGGAAGAACGCTTTACCGGCGGCGGGTCCCATGATCGGTTTTCAATGTAACAGCAGGCAGCTCGTAGTGGAATTTGGAAAAATTCCCTGAAGAATCCCGGAGGATCTTTGCTGAATTCGGAGGTATTCAATGACACCCCTTACTTTCGGAACTGAATCGTCGAGGCGCAGCAATCACCTGGCGGCGACTGAACTTGATGATCAATTTTTCCACTTTGAGGCTCAAGGGATACAACGACAGGAAACACGCGGATTTGCGCCTCTACTGAGCTTGACGTCTTTCCTGTTTCCCATTCAAATCACGATGCTTTTGGCTGGCCTGTGGAATTTCAGGTGCGCCGCATTCTCCTGCATGTTTCCGATCATTTCTGCTTTGTCTGTATTGGCGCTCGTGTCGCTGGCCGAATGGCTGCACGTGCGGCGGATTCGTGTCGCCGCGAGGCTCGCTTTTGGCCCGTCCGCGGCCCCTTCTAAATGGACACATGCGGTGCCTTTCCTGAGAGTGGCGAGTCTCTCTGCTTTTGCGTGGGGACTGGTTACGGTGCTGATGTTGACCCTGAATTCTTCTGAGGATTCGGATACTGACGAGCGTCTTGATTCCGAGGCAACGCGCCTCATCTTTGTGGGTGATTTGTCACCCAGCATGTTTCTACCGGATGCCGGGCAGGATGGCACCCTTACCCGCCATGCGCGGATGCAGGAAGTGGTGGATGCGATTCTGAGCCGGGTCAGTGGGAACTTGCGGTTTGGAGTGATTGGCTTTTACACGGAATCACTACCGGTGGTGATGGAAGCCCGGGATCCGGAGCTGGTGCGCAATGTCTTTAACGGTCTTCCACTCACTTATGCCATGCCGCCTGGCCAGACGGATCTTGGATCGGCGGTGAATGCTTCGTTGGAGTTGGTCGCGAATTTTCCCAAAGGAAGTACGCGACTGATTATTTTGACGGACGGAGATTCGACCAGCCTGGCGACGATCAATCCCCCTCCTGCATCGGTTAAAGAGGTGTTTGTGCTCGGTCTCGGCAATCCTTTAAAGGGCAGTTATATCGATGGTCACCAATCCCGGCAGGAATCTGACACCTTGCAGTGGATCGCGACTTCCTTGCGGGGAAGCTATGAGAATGTGAACGAAAGACATCTGGCAACTGATGCGCTGGGCGATCTTGTGGTTCCGCTGGCTCTGCCGCAACAGGGACTGACTCTGAAGCAGTGGGCGGTTTTTGCAATGGTGGCCGGGGCTTTGATACTCGCAACGATCCCGGTTGCCCTGGAATTCTTTGGCACGGACTGGAAGGTTGAATCCCGGGCTGGAAAAGGTGCCTCGATCAGACGGCGGAAGGAGGCGTCTCCTGCTCGATGAGAAAGTTCTTCACCCTCCTGTGGTTGCTGTGTCCAGTCGCGGCGGTTTACTATCATTTTAACGAGGGACAGGAACAGCTGGTTCGTATTGAAGCGCGCAAGCATGTGAATGATATCCGCGCACTGGAACGCGCTGAAAAGCCGGACTGGCCGACGATCATTGAGGAATACGACAAGCTGACAGCTGAGTTGCCCCGGGACGAGAAGCCGCTGGTTCTCCACCAAATCAGGCTTGCCAAATCGAAGGCGAAACTGGAGATGCTTGATGTGGCCGGTGCGATTGAGGATTTGAATCAGCTTTTGCAGGAAACCGCACAGGCCCACGGAGAGAATGCCAAGGTCACCCGGGCCACTCGCGAAATGCTCGGGAAAGCGAACTACTACGCGACTTATCTTTTGAAAACAAACGGAGCCGCCGAGGAAGAGTGGCGGCCCTACGCAGAACGAACGCGTCAGCTCTTCCGCTTTCTCGCGGAACATCAGGAGCCGGGCGCTCTGGCCCGATACGAAGACCGTGTCGCGGCCGAACTGGCAAAAACAATCCAACCATGAAATTCGCAACAACCATCAGCGGAACCGCAATCGCCCTGTTTATCGCCAGCCTGTTAATGGCGGATGACAAGCCGGCATCTACCCCCGACAAAGCGGGCAATGCCGTGAACGGTGTTAAGGGAGTGAAGCAGGATGCAGTGCAAAGCGTCAAAAAAGAAGAGCCACCAGCGGGAGCACCACCGGCTCCCACTGCGGTCACAGCGCCGAAGGGAGGAAGCAAGGAGGTGGATGGAGTTAACACGGTCAAAGGTGTGAAGGCCCCCGGCAAGGAAGCCACCCCGAATCCTCCGGCTGAAGATGGACAGCCACCGATGGGAGTTGAACAGGTGAAAGGGATCGAAGCCGTCGCGGGCAGCACGCAGGTGGATGGAATCAACACGGTCAAAGGTGTGAAGACCCCGGGCAAGGAAGCAACGCCGAATCCTCCGGCTGAAGACGGACAGCCGCCGATGGGAGTTGAACAGGTGAAAGGGATCGAAGCCGTCGCCACGAACAAGGTGCAAGCCGTTCCCCCGCCTCCGGCCGGAGCGATCAGCACGATACAAGCCATCAAGGGAGTTCAGGGAATCACGGCAACGACGCAGAAGAATCTCGAAGCGGCGCTTTTGATCAAAGAAGACACAAATGGCAATCCGGCAGGAGCGGCTGCGGCGGCCGCGCTGATATCAGGCCCTCCCGGACTCGCTCCCGGACCTCCCGCACCGGACGGTGACGGGCGCGCTGATTTCCAGGAATTTGAGAAGCTCACGACGCCGGGTTCGTAAATCCTGAACTACGATTTTCTTTCATGAAACTGATTCGCTTTTTTGTCACCTGCGCGGTTATCATCGCCACGGCAGCTAACGCAACCGCACAGCAGCAACCGCCTGCTGAAAGTGCCGGTCCTTCGGCTGAATTGCTCAAGGAATACGAGGCTATCCTGAAGCATAAGTTTTATCGGGACGCCAGCGAGCTGCTCCGAAGCCTGGAGCGGGTGGGAACCGAAAAACCGGCAGACCTTCCAGCCAATGAACGGTTTCTCCTCCACTTCGTAACCGGGGACTGGGGTGGGGTTCGCAAGGAACTGAGCACGATGCCCGATGACTTTGCGGTGAAGGTTTATAACAAGATGCTGGAAGACCTCACGAGTAACCGCAAGCCGGTGATACAGCTCGAGGATGTCATGGGGATTGCTGATGCAGCTCCCGAAGGGATCACCGGCGACAACGTTCGCAGACTCGGGCAGTTGCTGGGGATCGCAGTGCCGGTGAGTGAGAGTTACTGGCTGGTGGACCGGCTCCAAAAAGGATCGGATACACTGGGTGGTAAGGATCCCGAAAAGCGCCTGCTGGCGGCCCGTGTTCTGATCGCCGGCGGGTTCAAAGATCTGGCGCGTTCCTATTTGCCGACCACTGACAAGATCGATCAAATCGAAGACGAAAAGGTGCGCAAAGAACTTCTGGCGTTTGTGGCGACTCAGGAAGATCGCGAGACGATTCAGCGTACCGAAGTTCAGGAAATCTGGGATGACAACATTCAGATTTTGATCGATGCCGAGACATCCGGCGCAAGAGGCTCTGACCGGTTTAAAGCAATGAGCGCGATCTCCAAGGTGATCAACCAGGTTCCACACGCAACGCTCGCTCCTGTCTTTAACGATCTAGTGAAATCGCAACCGGAAACGGCGATTAAGCTGATCGCATCACTCCAGCGTAAGATTCAGAGCGATGGAAACGCAAACGCTGAAACGAGGACTTCGAATATCGGTTTGCAGGCGGCTGTAGCAAACCAGCTCAGCGGCCTCGTTTCTCCGGGTGAGCAACCCTGGGCACAGGTCATTGAATTGATGGCAGGGTTTTGGGCTCAGGAAGCAGAAAATACATTCACACAACAGACCGCCTCAAGCCCCAGAACACATGTCCTACCCGAAGATATGTTGGCTCACGCTCCCACAGGGAAATGGGCAGAGTCACTTACGGCGGCAACGCGTGATCGGATTGATGTCGCTGTTTCGCGATTGATTCTGACTGGTGCTCAGTTTGATCAGGCGGCAGAACGAATCGTGGAAATTGGCAAGCGGAGTCCCCGCGCCGGGGCCGCACTCGCTGAGGATTTTCTCGGGATCTGGGCCACGAAACACAATCCGGAGATTCCCGAAAGCCTGCGGCGCAAATTCAATCTGCCTGAAGGCACCCGAATTCCGGTCACTCCAATCATGATGGAGAAGAACATCACCAGTCTAGCCAGAATGATGGCGCTGTTTCGCGAGGCGAAGATCGCCCCGTCGGATTACAGTAAAGTCGTCGATGCATTCGACCTGGCCTACAGCAATGCGGAAACCTATCGAACCAGTCACATTGAGAAGGTTTTTGGTAAGATGGCGACAATGGATGAACCCCTGTTTTTCCTGATCCTTTCACGTATGAGCGGGAATCTCGGTGAACGCTGGCGGACGATGGATGTTCAGAAATCGGGGATGACTCAGCGTAACGAAGAGCAGACTTTGGAGATGGTGCGGGAGGGATATACAACGGCATTGCAGCTCATCGACGAATGGGCCGCCAGCCATAAAGACAATTCCCGTGCGCTGACTCTGGCCGGCACTTTGTTGGTGGACTGGGGTGACTTTGAATATTTTCAAGAACTGGTCTCCAGCGACACGCAAATCCGACTGGCGGGATACAAGGAGAAGAATCTGCAAGCGCAGGACTATTTCAACCGCGGCACGGAATCCTATGGTCAGAAGGTCGCTGATCTCACTCCCGGTGAATATCGGGTCGATGCGTATCTTGGTTGGTTTAACGGATTGCTGGGAATCGGTTCAAACGGTCAAATTAATTTGTCCAAGGCCATGAACCGGGCAGCATTGAATCGCATTCGCGAACAGATGGAAGCCCTGCCAGGGAAAGCATCCAGCGCACATATCAACCTATTTGCCAGGATCGTAAATGAGCGACTATCCGATGAAGAAGAACCGCTTCATGAGGACCTGAAATATCGCTATCTGGCAAGCGCACTGGTCATAACAAAAGATAATCCCTTCACGCTTGGGGCTACGAAAAAGGTCGACTATCTCGATCAACTGCTGAGTGAGGTGAGACTGCAAACCCGGGTGGACGGTCCGAATACGGTAGGACGGGATCAGGATTTCGGAATCATTGTCAGTATCGTCCACACCGAAGCCATGGGACGGGCGGCAAACTTTGGTCAATACCTGAGCAATGAGGAGGATGCAGGCCGAACCAGACCAACGAAGTCGTCGCCACTCGTGAGGAAAATGCTCACGGCACAGGGACCGCGTGACCTTTTGGAACTCAACATAACGGAATCGCTTTCACCCTTTTTCGATATTCAGACGATCACCTTCGCAACGGCTGATGCGAAGCCCCGGCAGACCGCGGAAGTCGGGTGGGAGGAAACCATTCTGGCGTATCTTCACGTCCGCGCGATTGACGCCAGCGTTGACAAGATCCCGCCTGTAAAACTCGACTTAAAGTTTGTCGATCTCAGTGGGCCGGTCACGATTCCAGCTGAATCCGCCGAGACGATCATCAAGGTAGCCACTGATTCGGTTGAAGCCCGTCCGGCCTCTCAGATTGAAGTCACTCAGACTCTCGATAATCGCCAACTTAACATCAACGGTTCTCTGAATCTGGAAATCAAAGCAACAGCCACGGGGCTCGTTCCTGATCTCGATGATCTCTTGGATCTCGAGTCGGCAGACACAGTGGCAGTCCGAAACATCAATACCCACGAGGGGCTTCAGATCACTGAGTTCAATACCTGGGGCGATGAGGTGGCCCCTCACTCCGAACGACGCTGGACGATATCTCTTGATGGGGATCAGGTCCGCGCTTCTAAAACTCCGATTAACTATCGCTTTCCCGAAGTGAAGGCGGCCGGTGCCACTGCGGTTTTTCAAAGTTACACCGACATGAACCTCACGACACTGACTGATCCAACCATTCAACTGAGTCGTGAAGTCACGGCCAGCGAAGTGGTCCAGGTTGCGGCCGCCAATCCCTACTTCCTGCCCGCTATTATCGGAGGGGGAATACTGTTGCTGGTCATCATTGTCATTGCGATCGCCATGAGTCGTCGGACACCCAAAGAGCGTCCGCTGCGTGCCCGCGATGTTTTCACGATGCCCGCTGAAGTCGATGGCTTTGCGGTGGTGGCTCTCCTGCGCAGGCTTTGCACCAGCCCACTGGTAAATCTTAAAGAAAAACAGCGATTGGAGCTCGAAGCGGACCTCAAGCGGGTCGAGCAAGCCTGCTTTGACGCCGACGTTCAAACGGTTCCTGAGGACGACCTCCGAACCATTGCCTCCAAGTGGCTGCGAATCGCCACCTAAACGAAGCAACTCTTCCCCCACCCTTTTTGACAAACATTTTTCATGTCCACACCCACTACTGAAACCCAAAGTCCCCGCCAATTCGTTGACGGCGTTCGTCAATCTGTCGGCAAGATCGTCGTCGGTCAGGATGTTGTCGTCGAGCGGGTCTTGATCGCTCTGCTCACCGGCGGCCACCTCCTTTTGCAGGGATTACCCGGGCTGGCAAAAACGCTGCTGGTAAACACAATCGCGAAGGCGATTAATCTCGACTTCAACCGGATCCAGTTCACGGTGGACATGCTTCCCTCCGACATCATTGGATCAGAGATCATTGATCAAAAGTCCGGTGACTTTCGAATTCACCGCGGCCCGGTATTCACCAACCTGCTGCTGGCGGATGAAATCAACCGGGCAGCGCCCAAGGTTCAGGGAGCCATGTTGGAGGCGATGCAGGAGAGGAAAGTAACCATCGGCGGACAAAACCTGAAATTGCCGATGCCGTTCCTCGTGATCGCGACCCAAAACCCGGTTGAGCAATCGGGGACTTTTGATCTACCGGAAGCGCAGCTGGACCGTTTCATGTTGCTGCACCGACTGGGGTACCCAAGTCAGGATGAGGAACAGGACATCCTTCAGCGACAACTGGGAATGGGTCTGAAAAAGGAAGACGGAGGAGCTGTTCCACGGTCTGCCTTTGACATGATCGAAGACACACCGGGAGCTTCGATCGACGATCTGGTCTGCGCTATGGAAGCGGTTCAAGCGGTTCATGTGAGCGAGGTCTTTGTGAAGCATTGCGTGGAGTTGGTTCGCCGCACCCGCGAATCAGAGCATCTGGATTTTGGTTGCAGTCCCCGGGCCGGTCTTGCGCTAGTCAATTCTGCCCGCGCACGGGCAGTCATTCATGATCGTGACTACGTAACACCCGAAGACTTATTCGACCTGGCCGAAGATGTGGTGCTTCACCGGATCCGGGCCAGTTATGAAGCTTCTGCCATGGGACACACTGCAGCCCAGGTTCTGGAGGAAATTCTCGCCGGGCTTGGCTGATCATCCGGCTGATTCTTTTTTGCCTATGAAACGCCAGATTACTCTCGATTCCGATCCTGTTGACGCCCGACAATTCGAAGTCACGGTTAAGCAACTGGCCAACAGTCTGAACTTCGGACAGGACGAATCTGTTTTTCACGGAAGTGGACTGGAGTTCGCGCAGTCCCGCCCCTATGTCCCCGGGGATCCTGTGAAGCTAATAGACTGGAAGGTTTCCGCACGGGTCGGGAAGCTTTATATCAAAGAGTATCAGGAACCAAAGCAAATCCCCCTCTATCTGCTGCTGGATACGTCGGGTTCCATGTGCGTGACATCACAGCCGCTGAGTAAGTATGCCTGGGCGGTCCGTATTGCGACAGGGATAGCGCTGGCAGCCCAAACCAACGTCACTCCGGTCGGGTTATTGGGGTGCGGAGATCGCGAGCTACATGTGCGGCCAACGCTTTCGCGAAACCTCGTCATGGAGTGGTCGCACAAGCTGCGCCATCACAATTTTACTGAAGTCACGTCATTGGCACAGCGGATTCGCGAAGTGGCCCCGTCGCTGAGGCGGCGTACCACGGTGATTGTGCTGAGTGATTTGCACGACTCTGAGGCATTCTCATCGCTCAAGGTCATCGGCCAGGAGCACGATTGCATTGTACTTCATCTTCAGGATCCCGCAGAATTGAACGTCAAGGGCGCGGGTATCTTCCGGGGAAGCGAAGCCGAGTCCGGACGGTCATTCGTCAGCCATGGCCGTCGCGCTTTCGTCAACAGCGAAGCCTGGAAGAGTGAACTTTCTCGTTTCGGGATCGATTATCTCTATCTTCGAACCGACCAACCGATTCTCGGACGGCTGCGTCACTTTCTCAATAAACGTGGATTCGGCGGCAGCACTGGAAGATAAAGCATGGCACTGCTTCAACACTTCAAACGCAGAAAAGGGCGGTGGATAACAGCCTTTGCAGTGATTGCGCTCAGTGCGATTTCCATTTGGTTCTTTACGCGACCTAAACAGGATACTCTGCGAGTTCCGCTGGGAGTCGAACAAGCTGCAATCGTAACCTATAGCGGCCCGAAGCTCGCTGTAGCTCCCTACAAATGGGGTGTGGCAGTGAATGTCCGAATTGCAGAGGTGATTGAGAAACCGGATCGACGTATTTACGATATTCGATACATCGTCAATCGCTCCGGCACTTTCGACCTCAAGGACTACCTTACTGCGGAGGATGGGAGTGATCTCGATGCTTTACCAAACTTCGAATTTACCGGCGACCCGCAATTATCCAAAGATCTAGACACCCGCATCCAGGAAACCGAGGAAGTAAAAGTCGAAGTCGGCGGGCATTACTATGAGCTTCTTGCCGTGGTAATATTTCTATGGGTCGTTTGGTTGTTTTTGCTGATCTTCTACAAGCGTCCGAAGACTGTAGAAGAAAACCATGACACAGAGGCCCTCCCCACACTGGCGGAGCAATTGCGTGCCTATCTTGAGGCGATTAAGTCAGGTTCTCTCGACACGACAGCCAAAGCAAAGATGGAAATGGCCCTCATTCAATGCTGGCGCAAAGAGCTTTCCCTCGGTGACCAGCAGATGAGAGATTCGCTTAAACAGATCAGTCGCAATGAAAAGACACGTGAGGCTCTGAAGCAGCTGCAGCATTGGTTGCACGATCCGTCCTCAACTGTGTCTGACTCAGACATTCTTGCTGTGATCAAACCTTACACCGGGGAGGTTACTCTATGATATTTCAGCATCCTCAGTTGCTGAGTCTGCTCGCCCTGCCTGTGATCCTGGCCTTCCGGGAATGGGCCCGACGTGGTCAACCAATGGCTTTACCATTTGACCATGGAGAGCAGAGCCGTGGTCGCATCCTGCGTATCCTGGTGTTGTCTGCCAACAGTCTCCCATCAATGCTTCTAGCAGTGGCGATTCTCTTTCTCGCGCATCCATTGACTCACACTCCGCCTGAAGTCGAGCGGCAGCTCAACAATGTACAGTTTCTCCTCGATACCTCGGGTAGCATGGCCGAAGACCACGGTTCACAGGCACAGGGGCGTAATCGGCGATTCGATTCTGCGATGGATGCCATCGAGAAATTCGTTTCATACCGCAAAGGGGATGCTTTCGGGCTCACCATTTTTTCCCGTCACTTTATTCATTGGGTGCCGCTCACACTGGACACCCAGTCAATTTCGCTCTCAAAGAGCTTCATCCAACCTGACAATCCGAGGATTGATCCGCCGGGAACACCTCGCCGGGGACTGCCAGATGAACTGTGGGGAATCACCAAGATCGGCAAAGCGCTTTATGGGGCAGCAGATATGCTTTCTGAGCGTCCCAGCGGCGATCGGATGATCATCCTGATGACAGACGGCGAAAGCAGCGATATCAAGCCACCCTTGGATACACCTGTCATCGAACGACTCCGCGCAGAGAACATCACGGTATTTACCATCATGCTCAGCGGAGATAAAATTTCCGATCCGCTCATTCGAATTACGAGGGCCAGTGGAGGCGAGGTATTTAACGCCATCACCCCTGAAGCCCTGGACAGCGTCTTCAGAAAGATCGATGAGATGAAGAAAGTCGTGATTCTCGAGAAACGCCCAGGGGTGGTGGACTACTATGAGCCACTGTTTCTTCCCGCTACTATCATCCTACTGTTGAGCATATTTGCTCTTTTCGGGCTCAGATTTACGCCGTGGTAATACCGCCGAAATCCCACGAAAATGCAACTTCCCCTAGTGCGTCAAATCAGGTAAAACTTCCTCCATGACTCGAATTTTCGCCACTATTGTCGCGCTGATCACCTCTCCCCTGCTCTTTGCTGATAATAAAGGCGAACTCATTTTCGAAGACGACTTTGAGCGTTCTGAATCCCAGGAGTTGAAAGATGAACCCGGCAACGGCTGGGGAACCAATTCCAAAAGTCGTGCCAATGGCAACAAGCAGGTGGATCTCAAAGATGGCACCATGCGGATTTACATTCACGAAACAGCCGATCACGGCGTTTCAGTGACCCACCCAGCTGAATTCAAAGACGGAAGTGTGGAAATGAAGTTCATGCTGGAAGACAAAACTGACAGTCTGGGCCTGAATTTTGCCGACCTGAAATACAAAGAGGTACACGCCGGACACATCACGGCGGCGAGAATTAGTATTAAAGACGTCAAAATTCAAGATCTGAAGCTGGGCAGCATGGCGATGGCGACACACGCTGCCAAGAAAGCTAAAACGCTCACCGACGAACAGAGGAAGGCGATACAGAGCCGAGAAAAGAAATTCAATCACAAGTTGGAAACCGGCAAATGGTATCAACTGGAAGTAAGAATCATCGGGGAAACGATGACTGTTTCGATCGACGGAAAAGAGGTTGGAAGCTTCAGCTCTGAAGGAATTGACCACCCCACAAAACGAATGCTCCGACTTGCTGTTCCGAAAAACGCAGTTGTGGACGATATCAAAATTTACAGGAAAAGCTAACCTACTTGTAATCCCGGGCGCGTGCAGCCGTCGACAATCAAACAATGAACGCACCCGACCTCAATAAAGAATTCCCTCGTAGCCCTCGTGAAACAATCGGCGGATACGTCATTGCCGCACGCACACTCGACAAGTGTCGAGCCGCCATTGCTGAAACTCTGGGCGAATACCATTTCGATTGTCCTCTGGACAATTTGCTCTTCGATTTCACTGGTATTTCAGCGGCCTCCTTTAAAGACTTTGTCGCTACCGGTGCAGACGATGAAACCGTCGGAGAGTGGTTGATTAAGAATTCCAAAATACAGGAACGCCGTGAAGTCATTCGCTGGAACAACGAGAAGCGGTGCACACGGATTTCAGAAATGGCGATCGAGCTGCAGGAATTCCTTGAGGATTACATACCTCAAAACCTGCCCAAAGATAAAATCGTTTATTATTGGTTCGACGTTTACGACATCGAAGAAGGACGAATCTGACAGATCGCCGGGAGGATAGAACGAGTTACACCTTGACGCAGGACAATCCACCTGCTACCGGTCCGCCTTACAAACATCTTTGCGAATACCGGAATCCTGCCTTTTTGGCTTCTCTTGTTTTACGCTGGTAGTTTCAACCCAAACAAGAAAGTTAAAAAAGTAATATGAGTACAGGTATCGTTAAATGGTTCAACGCAGAAAAAGGTTATGGTTTTATCACTCCTGATGAAGGAGGAAAAGACCTTTTCGTGCACCACTCTGAGATTCAGGGTTCAGGCTACGCTTCTCTCGATGAAGGTCAGCAAGTGGAATTCGAAGTTGGTGAAGGTCAAAAAGGACCTTGCGCAACAAACGTTCAAACAAAGTAACCGTTGTTGTTACTTCGCTACCGCTTCCAGAAGCGGTAGCATCAGCCCTTTCGGCATCGTCGGATAGGCTGATAATATGCGAGCAGCCAATCCGGCGACAACCGGTGCGGCAAAGCTGCTTCCGGTCTCTATCCGCCAGCTGTGATCCAGCCAGGCCACTTTGACCCGTTCGCCACTGGCAGCAAGCGACACCATCTCGCCCGGACGCCCGATTAGCTCGGCATCCCGGCAATCAGCAGTTCCAACGCTGATCACGTTTGCAAAATGTGCAGGCCACTCCCGTGTAGATGCGCTGACATTACTACAGGCGGCCACAACGTGAACTCCGGCAACATGGGCTTCATCTACCCATTCTTTGAAATCCATCACATATTTAGGCAATCCGCGGCAACCAAAGCTGCAATTGATGATGTGATAGCCCCGTTCGATGGCTTGTCGCGCACACTCTGCAATCACAAAGTTCCGCGAGTGATTCTTGCTGTCCAGCGCCCGGAAACTTCCAATTTCAGCCTCCGGCGCAGTGCGTCTCAATATTCCTGCAACTGCAGTTCCATGGCCGTAAACATCTTCTCCATCTCCCACTTCAATTCTCATCCGCAGTCCGTCGCTGGAGACCACGATGTCATCACTCAATTTCACACCATTTAGCCCAGGGTGGGTAGAGTCGATACCTGAATCGATAATAGCAACTTTAACACCACGGCCCTTCGCCGTTTGAATCGCGGACAGAGCATCGGCAGGAGTCGGCCAGGACAGAGGTAATTCAGGATTAGACATCATCAAGGCCCAGCGCTGCGGTGATGAGTCGACCATCAATCAGTCTTTCCACTACTGAGGCCGCTGCAACGATTTCATCCACATCTGATGTGTTGAAACCGACGACATCGACCTGGTTCTCAAGTTGAACACAGGAAATGACGCCACGAACGCCGTAGGCAAAATAAAACGGAACAGCAATCATAGCCGTCGTAGCCGTGCCAATCTTCTTATCGAGCGTGTCGTCATGCGTATCCCCATTCGTTGAGATCTCGTTCTCACAATAAGGTCGCTCGTGAGAATAGACCATTGAGATAATCCCTTGCCCCAAGGGCTGCTCAAATCCAATGAGCTGGTGAGATTTCGGACCGGAGTTAAATACGGCCACCAAGTTATCTCCGTCTCCGCTCGCCAGCCAGACGGTACCCTCCGCTCCATTGACGGATTTAAAGGTCCGCTGCAATTCGTTTTGCATCAACGGATCCAGAAGTTGCTGAAATTCCCCCGGATCAAGCCCGTCAACCCAACCCTCCAGGCGGTCCTGAAGGTGACTGCGCACCGCAGTCAGTTCCGGGTCAGCTATGAAATTCAAGCGGTTCGTCATCGACGAACATTAATTCATGTCTTTTGCCGCGTCAGCAAGCAATTGCAGAGCCGTCTCGTTTTGAACGAGCGTTGAGATTAGCGCAGCACGTGAATCTTCGTCACCCAATTCGCCTTTTGCGAACTTTGCGATCAGCTCTTTCTCATCAGCTGATACCGGTGCTGCCGCGTGGCCCGTTACTTCAGGTTCCATGTTCTGGAGAAATGAAGTGAGGAGTTCAAATTCGTTGTCGTTGGTCATTGGATTGGTAGGTTAGTTTCCTGTCAGACGGGCCAGATCGCAGGCTATGCAAATTTCATGAGTAATTTCAAAACAATCGGGAAAAATAACAGGTTTTTGGGTTCGTTCAGCTTAATTTCCCGAAATGGCAACACACACCATACATACGATTGACCTTAAGTTTCAGGATATTCCAAACTCGATCGCCGCATTTGTTGTTGAAACGAGCGAAGGCGGTATTCTGATTGAAACCGGTCCTGAAACCACCCGTGAACACCTCCTGAAAGAGATCAAAAATCTCGGCTTTTCCCCCTCAAAGGACATTCGAGGAGTTTTTGTAACCCACATTCATCTCGATCACGCCGGGGCGGCCGGTTGGTGGGCCAATCAGGGTATCCCGGTTCACGTCCATCGCCGCGGGGCCCGGCATCTAGTTGATCCCGTCCGGCTGGTCGAAAGCGCCCGTGGGGTCTATGGTGCAAAGTTCGATGAGCTCTGGGGGGAAATGCAGCCCGCCCCCGAAGAGATGATTATCAGTCTGGAAGACAATGATTCAACAGAAGTCGCGGGTCTGAAAATCCGGGCCATTGATACGCCCGGTCACGCCTTTCATCACCTCGCATTTGCTATCGATGACACTCTTTTCGCTGGCGACACAGCCGGTGCAAAAATTCCTGGAACGAACTATATTTCAGTAACCTCCGCACCGCCGCAGTTCGATCAGGAAGCTTATTTTTCCTCTCTAAACCGGCTGATTGGCGAAGGTTTTTCACGCTGCTTTCTCACTCACTTTGGTGAAATCCAAGTTGAACCAAACTCCCACTTTACAGACGTAAGAGATGCAATTCGTGATGCCGTTTTATTTGTAAAAGATCGCCTGTCAGAAAATCTCGAAGCCGAGGCACTCCAGGTCGCTTACACCGCGTTTCAAATGGAACGAGCTTTCTCGGTGAACCTTTCACCTCAGGCATTGCAGGCCCTTCAGGCTGCCAACGGAACCGAAATGTGCGCGGATGGAATCCGTATGTACCTTGAGAAAGCTTAGGGGTAATTACCCGCTATTTCCATCCTCCTGGCTGTAACGGAGAACTGGCACTGGTTTCAGTGAACCACTCTTTTAACCTCGCCAGCATTTTAGCCGCACGCTCTGTTTCACGCTCCGAAAGATCGACTTTCTCTTCGGGATCCGATGCAAGGTCGTAGAGTTCAACCTTTTCATTTTCAAATGATCCTGGCTTTGCTTTCGGATGTTGAACGACAAGTTTCCACTTTCCATCTCGAAACGCTTCAGATCGCTTTCCACCATTTGAAAGAGAAGCCCAAAATAGCGGCCTTGCATCGATCGATTCGTTTTTGAACAACACGGGAGAAATATCAACACCGTCAAGTGAGCGCTCCACCGATTCGACACCCGCCAAAGATAGTAGCGTTGGCATGACGTCGATCGAGATAAGAGGCACGTCTGAATAGCTGGCGGCATCGATTTTGCCGGGCCACCATGCAATCGCCGGCACCTTATGTCCGCCCTCATAAACACTCCCCTTTCCTCCTCGTAGCTTCGGGCTTCCACTGGGGAAATCTCCAGACGGCCCATTATCTGAGAAGAAGAGAATAAAGGTATTCTCTTCAATTCCCATATCAATCAACGCCTTACGCAATTGCCCGATCCCTTCATCAACCGGCATCACCATCCCCTTGTATTTCTCGATTCGCTCTTCAGATGTATGATCCTGCCACCTCCACCGATTCCAAGCCTCTGTAGTTCGCCGAACGGGATCACCCGGCAATTGAACCGGGTTGTGGATCGACTCATGCGCTATGTAGAGACAAAACGGCTTTTCGGTGTCCGCGCCATTCTCTTTTACAAATTCGAGAGCGTATTTATTGATCAGATGCGTGGAGTAACCATCTTCCTCAGTCTCTGTCCGCCCATGCCACCAGTCATGCAGCATGTGATCACCGATATGACTGATGAAATCGATATTTCCACTGTGGTATCCAACAAATTGATCGAACCCGTGGTTTTGAGGATGAAAATCATCGGAGTTTTGGGGATATCCCTGATGCCACTTCCCAATCAAGCCAGTCATGTACCCCTCTTTCTTTAACACCTCCCCGAACGTAATTTCCGAAAGCTGGAGCCCTTTTCGGTGCTCTGGATGGTCTGCGTGCGGATGAATGACAGCTTCAATTCCCGCACGCTGTTGATATCGCCCTGTCAACAAACCCGTGCGTGTAGGAGAACAAACTGTGCCCGAAGAATGAAAATCAGTCAACCGCATGCCCTCCGAAGCCAGGCGATCAATCTCAGGCGTTTCGAAATATGGGTTCCCAAAACAACTGACACCCTCATACCCCATATCATCTACCATCACGACGATAAAATTAGGCTTTTGCTGACCGGCCAGAGGCGGGGCGACCACTCCTAGAAGGACAAAGAGAACAAGAAGGTTTTTCACACGGAAAAGCTAACTAAGTGGAGCCCAAATGAAAAGGGTAAGTTAAGGGACGTGACCACCGCCCCCTTGGCATAATCACCCTAAAGTAAATACAAATCCTACCACTCTATCACTGCGCTGGCCCAGGTCAGACCAGCTCCAAATGCTACAAGGAGAATTTTATCACCTTTTGCAATACGCCCCTGTCGATGAGCTTCATCGAGGGCAATCGCCACTGCCGCGGCTGAAGTATTGCCATATTTATCGACATTGATGAAAACATTCTCGGGATTAACATCCAGCCTTTCAACAATGGCATCAATGATCCTGATATTTGCCTGATGAGGAATCACAAGTTTGATGTCCGATGCCTGAAGACCGGCTGATGCAATGGCCTGTTCGCTGGCACGACGCATGGCATTTACCGCATGCTTGAAGACTTCCCGTCCCTGCATCGCAAGTGCCGCGAGGTTTTGATCCGCATTTTCGATAGTAATTGGACAAGCCGCACCTCCTCCCGGGATATTTAACAGTTCGGCCTGGGCTCCATCTGTCCCAAGATGGGAAGAAAGGATCTTTCCATCGCCATTCTCCGATGGAACAAGCACAGCTGCACCTGCGCCGTCACCGAAAAGCACACAAGTATTACGATCAGTCCAATTCACAAACGCGCTCAACTTTTCAGCTCCGATAATAAGGGCATTTTTGAAAGCTCCAGCACCAACGCTGTGCCGTGCGATCTCGAGGGCATATAGGAACCCGGAACACGCAGCTGAGACATCAAACGCAACAGACTTTAACGCCCCCAAGTGTTGCTGCACATAACAAGCAGTAGCTGGAGTAATTGTATCCGGAGTGATGGTCCCGACAATAATGAGATCTACATCACTTGCCGCAATACCGGCTTGAGCAAGGGCCCGTTCTCCAGCTTTGGCCGCCATGTGACTGGTGAGTTGTCCTTCTGCTGCAATCCGGCGCTCCTTGATCCCCGTCCGACTGGTGATCCATTCGTCAGAGGTCTCTACCAACACTTCCAATTCAGCATTGGTTAGGACTTTTTCGGGAAGATAACTCCCGGTCCCTGCAATCCGCACAGCAGAAGCAGTTTTGGGTCCTTGATTCGCGTTGGTGTCAGAAACAGACATGGTATGAAAGAAATCGAAATCCTATCGAAAAGAGCGCGTTGGACAAGCGTTTCGATAGAAAAGTTTGACTCCTCTGAACGGCCCTCAATAAAGTATTCCAGAATATTTCTGAATTTCCTCTTCTATATGCGGGTTCACCCCATGCCGGACAGATTCTGCAGCGACCCGGATCGCATTCTTCACGGCTCGGGGTGAACTCGATCCGTGCCCAATAATACAGGTCCCGTTGACTCCCAACAGCGGAGAGCCTCCGTAGGTCTCATAGTTGCCCCGTTCTAGGGTCTGCTTGAATGCCCCTTTTGCCATTAAAGCACCCAATTGCCGCACAGCTGAAGACTTAATATCTTTCTTCAACCACTTAAACATAACCTTTGCAGTCGCTTCCACACTTTTCAGGATCACGTTTCCCGTAAATCCATCACAGACAATCACATCCAACTCCGTTTCAAAAAGGTCATGCCCTTCGACATTGCCGCGGAAATTCAGCTTGGTCTCCTTTAACATATCGAAAACTTCGCGGGTGAAATCCGTCCCCTTGCCATCCTCTTCACCAACGGACATCAGGCCGACAACTGGATTTGCTTTCCCTTGAACATGTTGCGAATAAACGGCCCCCATGATCGCATATTGAACCAAATGAACTGGCTTGGCATCGACATTGGCTCCTGCATCAACAATATTTGCAGTGCCATATTCGTTCGGAATCGGGGAGGCAATACCTGCGCGCTCAATTCCGGGTAAAGTTCGGAGCTTAATCGAAGTGGCCGCAACAGCTGCACCTGTATTGCCTGCGCTGACAATCGCGTCGCAAACGCCTTCCTTTACCAGATTCACGGCCTGACTAATCGATGAGTCCTTCTTTCGACGCACCGATTTCACAGCTGACTCTTCCATTCCTACGACCTCCGACGCGTGATGAATTCGTAAACGCACGTCTGCGAAAGCATGGGCTTTCAATTCCGCTTCAATCTGATCCTCGTCACCAACAAGGAACAAACGGTCAATATAATCATACTCCTGCAGGGCATTAATAGCCCCTTCGATTATAGCCCCGGGAGCATGATCGCCCCCCATGGCATCAACAGCAATTTTCATAGATCAGATGTGCACACAAAAGAAAAAGCCACCCTGCACAGGGTGGCTCATTCAGAAAAGCAAAAATTAAAGTTTTTTTACCAAAAATCAGAACTCGTCAACCACGAGAACCTGACGACCACCATAGTAGCCGCAACTTGGGCAAGCCTGATGAGATGGCACGGCACTATCGCACTCAGGGCACGACTTGAATTTAGGGGCACGCCAGCGCTGACCTGAGCGGCGCAAACGTTTCTTCATTTTAGAGGTTCTTCTTTTGGGGACAGCCATTGTTCCGGTGGGTAAATTGTGAAAGAGCGGGATTAACGTTCCTTTTTATGAAAAGTCAACGCATCAATCAGATTTCTCTTGGTTGAGACCATCGAGAGCCGCCCACGTGTCATTTTCAAGCCTTTCAGTATGCTCCGTACTCTCAAAGTGCGCATCAGACTCCCCCGGACACTCACGGTCCTCGATATAGTCCTCGCAAAAACACTGACTGGGAAGTTGCAGCAACAGATCTTCGCGAATACGCGCCTCTAAATCTATCACGCCATCGACCGGAGCTGCCTCTGCAGCTTCCTCATCTTCATCCTCAAACTCCGTAGGATAGTCTGCAGACCATTCCGGAATCACGATGTGCACCGGGAAAGCTTCAAGACAACGCGGGCACCTCCCTTCAAACGGTGCGTAGAGCGTTCCTTCACAAAAAACGACCGAAGCAAGATCCCGAACCTTGAAATCGTATTTAACATTTTGCAGCACTTTGTAATCATCGTTCTCCGACAACTCAAAGATATCGTGGTCGAACTGCCCCTTGAAGTGCAATCCCTCATCCGGAATATCAGCGACGTTTAGTTTCATTATTCACGAATAAACCCTATTGGATCGCCGAATCAACCCTGCCAGACCGTAGCAGTCGAATATACGAGCCGCTAAATTATTCATTTTTGACAATTTTGCTTCTTGCGTGAGCTACCCAAAACGCTAGGATCCGATCCCATGGGATTCTTTTCCGATTTAAAAGATAAGATCTTCGGTTCCAGCGAAGATAAAGCAACACCGGCTGCGGAAGAAACAGCGGTAGAAGAAGGCGAAGCCGGCGTTGTTGGTGAAGCAGGCGATGCAGCCCCGGAGGCCACTCCCGTTGCAGCCGCAGTACCCGAACCTGTCGATGTGGAAGCACAACTCGATGAAATGAACGCAAATCACCCTGAGGATTTAGACTGGCGTAAATCAATCGTCGATCTGTTGAAGCTGGTAGGCATGGATTCGAGCTACGGGTCCCGTAAGGAACTCGCCGCAGAGATCGGAATCGAAGGGTACGAAGGCACTGCAGAAGACAACATCGCACTTAATAAAGCCGTTCTTGGAAAACTTGCAGAAAACGGCGGCAAAGTCCCTGCTGACTTACTTGACTGAAACCAGTGATCTCATTTCAATTTTGAACTCTGAAAAGCGTCCTCACGGGGACGCTTTTTTGTTTCCTGCAAACCCGTTGGTGTTCATAAGCTACTCACGCAGAGTCGGATCATCAGAAAATTTAAAGGTGACGACCGCTTATTCAACTCCACAAATCAACCAAGCACCATTCAGGCAAGACCTCTGTTTCCGGTCAGAGTGGATCACAATTCGAGAAATTTTGGGAGCACGGCAGCTTTAAACGATGCTCCCGCAGAAACCAAAGGAGATAGCCGAACCTCGGCCAACAATAAAGAGTAGGGCCGGTCGGACTTGAACCGACGACCAAGGGATTATGAGTGTTTTTCCAAGCGGAAACGGGAATCTATCATAATCGCCCAAAGTGAGCGTGAGAATCACGTTCCTTAAGGGTTACAGCTCAATTCGGAGTAAACCCTGGCTCATTTTGGTTGATTGATGCGCGTTCTGGATTGACCTATAATTGCCCTAGGCTTTTGCATAGGGCAATTTGCGATGAGCAAAAAAGATCAATCCTCCGCAGCGAATGTCTTCTCTCTTTACAAGCAAAAGGGAAGTCGTTTCTATTCTATGCGGCTCATGTACAAAGGCAAGAGAAGGCGTTTCTCGACTGGTCACACCAACATCAAAGACGCTAATGCAAAGGCGCGCAAAATCATGGCTGACATTCAGAGCCGCGGTTTTGAGGATGCAATACGAATTCACTCCAAGCGCAGGGACAAGGTTCCAGCAAATCCCACCATTCAGGAATTTTCGGATCTCTACAGGGAAATATCATCGGAGTTTGATCAGCCTCCCTCACGGCCAACCCGGGAACGTTACATCCGCAGCCTTGAGCGCGTGGCTGAAAGGTCAAAGGTAAAAAAAATCGCAGATCTCACTGACGCGAAGGTTGAAAGTTTTAAACGCGCATATCTGAGGTTGGGGCGCGAAGAAAGTCGACAAGACCAGAGCGTAAGGACAACCCTGAACGGAATTCTCAGGAATGCAGCCTCGCTGTTCTCAGCGCAAGCACTGCAGGGATATCGCCGAAAGGGTCTGGAAGTGATGAATCCTTTCCTGGGTATGCAAATAAAAGGGATCAAGATCGCCCCTTATTCACCCCTACCACGAAAAGTAGTAGAGACAGTTTGGAAAGAAGCCTTGAAGCTGCGCGACGGTGACTCGAATGCCGTTCCGCCTGAATCATACTTACGCCCACGCGATGCTATAGATTTTCGTCACCCTCATCGCGATTCGTACGCGCTTCTACTGCTTGAACTCGGGCTGGGCCTTCGGCGAAATGAAGCCGATAATGCGCAGTGGGATTGGTTTATGACCGATGCAGCCGGAAGGCGTTTCATTGAGATTCGGGAAACTCCTTATTTCCTTCCCAAGTCCAAACAGTCTCGTGTCATTCCCGTAGACGACGCGCTTTGGGGGGCACTTGTAGAAGCGAAAGAAAACGACACCTTTGTTGTTGATGGTTTCGATCCGGTAGCTCGAAATCCCGAAACCGATTTAAAGTCAGTTACCTATCGTTGTGATCAGGCACACAGAACACTGGTAGTGTGGCTCCGAAAAATGGGAGTTAATGACCCGAAACCCTGCCACAGGCTTCGGAAGGAATTCGGCTCTTTTGTCTCCACCACTTTCGGACTTTTCTATGCTCAAAAATTTCTCGGACATAGCAGCCCGAATGTGACTTCAGAATACTACGCAGGCCTCACTGACCTCCCTCAACTGAAAGCAATGCCCAGCAAAAAGCCGGATGCCAGTAAACCGAATTAACAAGAAATGCCTGACAACGACAATCAACAATCATTTTCGGATCGCACACTGCAGATTGCGGATCTCACTTTTAAGCTAATGAAGCTGTTCCCTCGTCCGGAGCGGAATAGAAAAATCGAAGGTTTCGGATTTGACCAACCTTTTCTCAATTCGGAATTCGAGGCAGCGCGCTTACGAGCGGAAGCACTGCTCGATGAGATTGAATGTCGGCGAGGCTCGGTTGATGCCTACCAATTTTTTGAGGAAGGCATTGAATACTCGGCAAAAGAGATCGCAGAAGTGTTCAAAGGCGCGACCTGGGACGGACTCAAATCAAAGCCCCCCGTCGAAAACCTTCTTGTACGCCTCCGGTATGAGTTTGATAGAAAACGACAGAAAGTTCTTAATTCGATTCCCGGCAAATCGCGAGAGCTTGCAGAAGATATCCTGTGTGCACTCGAAAATGTGTCGGATATGGAAGGAGTTGAGACGTGCTTCCACGAGTTCCGCCGCCATATGAATGAGTTCATTGTAGCTCTCCGAAATAATTCCAGGAGGCTGACGGAAATGGAATCGTTTGGAGAATATCAAGAACTCGAAAGCTTCACGAACTGGTGCTTCACACTCGACAGATCAATGGAAAAGGAAACTCGACACTACCGAGCTCATGAAATATTCCGATATGCGGCAAAGATGCGCTGGGAATCGGAAAAGCTCATAAAGGAGCTTGCGGAAGTGAAAGGAATCCCTTCACCGAAGATTCATCCATCGCGATTGGGTAAATTTGAGAAGTTTGATATAGAGGGTGATATCTTCTCGCTTGTAAAATCGCCCGTGTTTCCCAAAGCCGAAACAGCTGGAACGGAGAAGCTTTCATCCAGTGAGTGATTTTTTCTTACCTGGGACGAGCCCTCTCCAATTCCTCACTGCCGAATATGTGGATGTTACGCCGGAAGGCTGGAGCCATTTTGAATTGCCTCTGAACGCACAGAGCGAGCAGGACCTGAACTGAATGCTGTTTTTGATTCACGCATTCGCGCCACAGATCCGACGCCAAATCCTTCACTACGCCCAGTATCAACTACTTGTTCTGAAAATTATAGAGTCACCCCGTTATCAGAGCCCCAGCATTCTCGGAAATTTCAGGGTCACTACCTTTCTTCAATCCTTAGTCTATCGAAATTTCCGCGGTCACCAGTGACTATCACGGCTGCGCAACAATTTTCTTTATATTGTTCTAAGTTAGGATGTTACAAGATTTCAAAAGCGTTGAAAAAAGCAAATTCCCGTGATTCCCTTCCGGGATGCCCAACCTGAGCAAAACTGAAATCGAGAACGCCCTCAATAATGGAGACCGCCTGGCCTTTCGGCTGAAGGAGGTATCCGTCATGATCGGCATTCCGGTTTCGACGCTTCGCAAAATGATTCATCGGGGGGAAATCAATCCAATCGTGTCCTTCGGGACCTGGTTGATTCTCGCTGAGGATCTGAACGAACTGCTTACCAAGCGACTCAACTAAAGGCATTCTTCGACTCGGAAGAGAGTGCGTCGTAGCGTTGATTTTTCACCGCGCGTTGATCTTTGACATTTCCAATACTCAATTTTTTTAATCTTCAAAATCACTTACAAGCGACTCGAAACGGGTGAAATTGGCTTCGGCCTTGGGATCGTAACAGCTGCAGGTCCAAACCCTGCGTTGAGTCTCGGAGGTGAGCGGGTGAGGACAGCTTTTGCTGCGCGATTCCTGCCGCCATGTTGGTTGGTTGAAGGCACTCCCCGTCGTGTCGGCATGGAAAACGCCAGCGCGGCGTAGCGGGAGTATACGTGATGGCCGAGGGGTAGATCCTTGGCCAATGCGTGCCTCAGTTGAAAAGGTCGACGTCCAGCAAGACACGTTAAGCTGTCGTAATGAAGAACCTGCGAAAATTCTAATGATACGCAGGAATCAAACGATAACGGGATTCAGTCCCTGGCGGTCGGGATACCGCTCGGACCAATGACGCAGAAATCCCCGGCGGATAGTGTCCGGCCTAATTCAACGAAAATCACTTCCGGGAAACGAGGAAACCACAGCAGCCTCTCCCCTTCTATTCAGGACAGGGAGCAGGTGATCCGCCGTATGGCTGCAAGTTGGGTAGGGCCTGTGACCAAGCGAATGCACTCCTGTAATCGGGGTGATAGGCCGAATTCACAGGAGGCGACCGAAATAACCTGAAGAATCTTATGAAAAAGAAACAAATTCAATCATGGGAAGAACTCGACTTCGATGCTATCGAGGGACAGATCTTCCAAATTCAAAAAGGCATTTTCCGAGCGTCAAAAAAAAATGACTACGAAAAAATGCACCACGCACAACTCCGACTTGTCCAAAGTTTCCGTGCCCGCGCTTTTGCTGTCCATTTGGCAGCAGAGAAGAGCAGAGGAAAGAACACGGCAGGCATAGACGGTGCGAAGACTTTGTCCGATAACCAAAAGCTGAAATTGGCTCAGTCCCTACGACTGACTAAAAAGCCAGATCCAGTTCGGCGGGTAAATATCCCAAAACCGGGGTCGCAAGACGTCCGACCTTTGGGAATCCCCACCCTTTCGGACAGAGCACTTCAACAATTAATCAAGCTGGCACTTGAGCCCGAATGGGAAGCGCGCTTCACACGAAGCATGTATGGCTTCCGCAGGGGGCGAGGCTGTCACGACGCTCTGATCAACATCCGTCTAAACATACGCCAGACCCCCAAATGGGTCCTGGACGGCGACATCGAGAAATTCTTCGACCGGCTCGACCACTGGGCACTCCTGAAGAAGCTCGACACTTTTCCTGCAATGGAAAAAGCCATCTACCGAATCCTCAAAGCAGGATTGATGGAAGGTGAAGTTTTTAATCCCAGTGACCTGGGAACTCCCCAGGGAGGGCCACTGAGCCCGCTCCTGGCAAACATTGCCCTCTGTGGACTTGAGGATGACCTGTTACAGGCATTCCCGCCCACCCGGGTAATCGACGGCGAACGAGTAAACAGGAGCCCACGACTGATCGTCTATGCTGACGACTTCGTATGCATCCACCTCTCAAAAGCGGTCGTGGAGGAAACTTCGCGATTCATCTCAGAATGGCTCTTGCAACTTGGCCTCAATTTAAGTCCTGCCAAAACAAGGGTGGCTCACACCCTTCACAAGGTGGACGGCCAGAGAGGGTTTGAGTTCCTTGGCTGCGAGATCCGGCAACATACAATCGGCAAGCACCAGGGAAGTTCTTATGGGTATCACACTCATATTGGACCCAGCAATAAATCGCAGAAACGAATCTACGCAGATTGCGCCGTGATCATCAACAAGATGGTTCACAGCAAAAAGCGGAACGGTTCGCAAGCCGACAAGGAAGCCAAAGGACAGGCAAGCCAGCATGAGATTTTGATCCACAAGCTGAACAGCAAACTGAGAGGTTGGGCAGGATATCACTGCCATCACAACAGCAAGCGAATATTCAGCACCCTGGATCACAAGCTTTTTACGAAGCTCTTCCGCTGGGCCAAACGGAGACACCCGCGCTGGAGACGGAAGCGTCTCATCAACCACTACTTTAACGGAGGTGATCCGTGGGCTTTCAAAGTCCGCGATTCTGATCCTGAGAAACTGGTGGAACTCAAGCGGGTCGACAGCTTTCCCATCATCTCTCACATCCCCATCAGATCCAGTGAGTCCTATTACAATGGCGACTGGGCCTACTGGGGGAAGCGCTCGGGGTTTTACCCCGGCATTCCCAAAGGTGTGACGCGCACCTTAAAGCGCCAGAAGGGAAAATGTTGGCATTGCAAGCAGGTCATCAAAACAGGAGACAGATTGCTCCTTCAACTGATACCGACCGATACCGGTCACGCAAAGCAGCTCCTCGTGCATAAACTATGTATCCATCAAAGGACAGACTGTCCACGTTGGGATCCATTTCCCGGCAAGGATGTCGCCTGGGAGCCCGGTGCGGTGTAAGTCGCACGCCGGGGTCAGGGAAGCGGAATCGCCGCGAGGTGTGAGGCGACCACCATTTGTGGAGTCTATCCACATTCACCGATCGAGCGGAATGCTTCGCAAGGTCACAAACAAAAACGAGAGGCGGGGAAGTTCTCATTGGCAGGCACGCCAAGAAAAAACTCCCCGCCCCCTCAAATCAACGATCATTATCATGAAAGTAGAACATGGAATAACTATCGCTGACGCGAGCTTAAAGCACGGAGTCAAGCGTAGCACACTCACCTCGTGGGTAAAAAAAGAAAAAGTCGTGTCCGAGAAACGAATGGTTGGGAACTCTCCCGTCCATTTCATTGACGAAAATTCACTTCTCGCGCAGATGGCAACCTCGACGGCAACCTTTGAAAAACCAGAAAGGTCACAAGAACAGCCTCCCAAAACGGAGAGCAATCCAAGTCCGCCTGCGAACTCCGAACTCGAACTGAAACTCCAAACTCAACCACCGCTGAAACCCGAAACTGGTGACAGCGGAATCCGTAAAAAAACCAATTCGAGAAAACGCTCCCAGAGCAACATTGCCGTTTCCCGGGCGAAAAACTCGATGCGGAGTTTGGATCTTGAAGACTTGGTAAGAGTCAATTTCTGGCTCGCCAACAGGATCTCGGAGAAATCATTCGCCCGCACAACATCGTCATAAAATATCCGGGATTGAATGGAACGATCTAACCCCTCCCAAGGAAACCGGGAGGGGTTTTTTTCGTTTTCCACAACCCATAAAATCGATTTCGTGACTTAGTTGATAGCGCAACAATCTTTCATACGTTTTCCATGGCTAGTTCGCAGCTAACATTACCTGATTGAAATCTACTTTCACCTTATTCAAGAATCACGACAGAGCTTTCAAGAGCTTCGGTCCTTTTTACCGTTTCAACTCTGATAAATCCTTCCTGGATTCTTCCGCGTTGATGAACCGGTGAGGTCAGCGCATTTAATTTGCGCAAGCAGCTTGCGCCGAATTTCTCGCTAAGACCTTGAAAATACGGAAAAAAATCTTGAACGAGAAATCTAATTGTTCATCCTGACAAGCCAACAAAATGCACAGTTCATGGTCAAGATTTTTTTACGCCCTCGGGCTGGATGTTGCCCGCAAGTCTGACTCAGGAAAAATGCCTACTTATGCAGTTTCTTTGCCGACGCTCCATTTTGCCTCTCCACTTATCTCTGCTGGGTTCTTAACAGCTCATTACATCACAAATTGTCAGAGCGAGAGCGCTTCGGAGCTCATGAAGCGCTTAGCTGATATGCAGGGAGAGCATGTTGAGTTTATCAAGAAAAATAAAGACGGGCTCAGTGCGAGAATGGGAGTCATAAAAGGAATGGACACGGACTACTATGGGAACAAGTGCCTCGCGGTCTATATTCTTCAGGATAAAAAGCAGGGAAAGGAACACGTTGCGCACATTCATCCCAGTCTGCTCCATTGTGTAAAGTTGACGAAAACCGCACCGAACATTGAATCCAGACGCCGATGGCTGGAAACAGTCATCAACCTAGAAGGACTAACTACTCTCTTTCAGGGCAACGAAACAGCGGCGTATTCCCTTGCTGGAAGGGCACAGAACATTTGCAACATTTTCGATTCCGCGTCTCGAGTGCAGGGTGAAGTGGCTGAGAGCTTGCCCATCTCCGCACTGCTCCCAACTGACAGTCAGACGGGTACCCTGCACCTGGGTGACTTAGTCAGGCTATCAGAATCGACAAAAAGTGCCGTAGCCAGATCATTCAACACAACGATCAACCCCCGGACGAATAAACATGGGGCCAAACTTCAGATCGTCTCAGGCGCTATTCAATCGCTCAAATATGATATTTTTTCTCCAACTGGACCAATCGTATTCTGTATAGCCCGCACCGAACCTTCCTTTCTTGAAGCCACATCAATGATCAATGACAGCTTCGTTCGACGATGTGGGCGTGAGGACCTGATCATTTCCGAGAATCTACTCGCCCTCAAACCAGCCGGTATTGATATTTGTGCATGGTATCGTTGATTTGATGAACTTTACTGAAACTGACCAGATTTATGCCGCGATGGATAGTGTTCTCGGAGAACACGTCACCGCCAATTCCGGCTTGAACACTGTTTCTATTGAGTTGGACCATGTTCGCCGGTTTCACGCAGCATTGAAAGTATTTCGCCGACATCTTCTCGAAAGCGAAATTACAGACGACTGGGCACCGTTCCTAAGGTCGGTGAGACGCTGGTTTCACCTCTTCCTGACCACGCCAGTAGAAGGGCCAGCTTTGCTTCCGCTGTGCCCAAAAATTGGAGGTCTGGAAGGACTTGCGCAAAATTCGCGCCCCATTACCGAGCAGCACTATGACGACCTCAACACAAAATTTCAAATTCTGCTTAAAATTGAACAGCATCCATTTCTTGACCAGATTATCGGCTTCCTCCCGGAGAGCATTGAAACTGAAAATGAACAAGAATCTCCTTACCGGTTAGGCGTAGTCGTAGAGGGCAGAAGGGTTTGCCAGCATGTTTCCAAATGGTTCGATTCCTTCGACATAGGTGTTCCTGTTCAGGTTGTAACACCCAGCGACCTAAAAAAAGAAAGTTTCTTTGATCAGCTCATCCTTATGGGGTCCCCCCGTTGGCTGGCTCTATCGGGTTCGATTCACGTTTTAAATTCCCCACGTGCAAAACAATTAACATTTATTGGGTTTGAACCTTTTTTTGAACAACCAGTTGTGGGCGATTTTTATTTTTTCAGCGGTTCGCCGCACATCTTTTCTGAAGCTGCTAAACAAGGTGTCCTACCTCCTCCTGTATCTACGGATTACACTATATGCATTGACGATGAATATGGTGAGATAGAAGGAAAAGATTCAGAGCCAATCTCCAAGACTGAAATTAACGACGTCATACCCACGATTGATTCTTCAAAAGTCTTTTCATCATTCGACCCACCGGATGCAAATGAAGACGAAACTGAAGTGACTGCCCCCTGTCATTTCGGAAGATTATCCGCAAATGCTGGAGTGTTTCTAAACACTGAAGCTTCAATCTACCGGGTTTTGCTTTCCCAATCAAACGGAACAAAACTCATCTGTCACGAGATTGAGAAGACCCCGGTCACGGCGCTCACCCCTGGTGATATCGTGGTTTTCTCCACGCATGGCGCGGGTGACATGACCGCCAGTATAGCCAACACCTTACTAGGCGATTCAGTGCGATCATTGCGCGAAAAACAAGCAGCTTGGAAGATGAAAGTGCGAACACGTTTCCACCTAAGAGGAAGTCACATCGAGCTGTTTGATCAAGGGGTGTTATCCGCCTCAGAGACCAATTTCAGGAATTGGTTGCGCCCACATACAATTATGCCGGGAAACAGGCAGCATTTCTTCAAATTATTGCTTCTGGCCGGTTATAGCGAGGATCAAGCGAAGGACACAATAATGGCAATGCGCAAGATTTCAGCTGCGCACCAAAGCGCAGGAAGGAAAGTAGCTCAGATGCTCAGGAAATCAGCAAAAGGCACTCACCTCGACAGACTTGAAAAAACCGGTATGCAAATACTCCATGGGAAATTGGGAACTTCTGCAGAAATGAGAGCATATTTCATCGAACAAATTGATCATCGAAAATATGAACTTCCCGCCTCCAAAATTAATCATCCATTTGAACTTGCTGACGACTTATGGCTCGCATGATCCCATCCATCTGCCCGGAAAATGCACCCCCGGGAGAAAAGCAACTCTTTCGTCGCTTGCGTGACGATCCGGATTCTGAGGGATGGTATGTCCTTCATGGTTTGGATTTGGCACAGCACACCTCCCAAGTTTCCGGCGAAGCTGATTTTGTTGTCATTGTCCCGGAATTTGGCATCCTTGTCATTGAGGTAAAGTCACATACGCGAATTCATGTTGACGATCAGGGGTGGCATCTGGGAGACCACTCCAAGCCGGAGCAACGAGGGCCTTTTAAGCAGGCGGCTGAGGCAATGCATTCACTCCGGAAATACATCATTAAGATGGATCCATCTTATGGTACTTTTCTAACCTGGTCTGCTGCGTGTTTCCCTCGCTTAACTTTCCGTCAAAAAAGTCCAGAGTGGCATGAGTGGCAAGTCATTGACAGGGATCGGCTGAACAGCGCTCCTATTTCAACAATAATCAAGAGCATACTGTTAAAAGGACGAAATGTTTTGGCCATTAACAACGTGGGGTGCGCATCGAATCAGCATCAGCATGCTTCCATTCAACGATGCGAAAGTATAACACGTTCGCTACGGCCTGTTTTTGAAGTCGCGATATCCTCCAAGGCACGTCGTAAAAAACTTGAGGACGATCTCATTCATCTGACGGAGGAACAATACACGGCTTTAGACCAGATGATGTATAATCCTCGTATGATCTTCTCGGGAGCCGCGGGAACAGGAAAAACAGTTTTGGCAACAGAAGCAATTCGACGGACCGTAGTGGAAACTCCGCAACAAAGAGTTGCTTTGTTTTGCTTCAACAAATTCTTAGGGCAAAATTTGCATTCTCACTGCAAAGAAACAGCCCCTGATGCTGTGGTTAATAATATTGATGAATGGCTGTATTCCATGGCCAAGGACAAATTGACTCCGGCTATCAGAAATTCGCCCAACTTCTTCAAAGGCGGGCTCGTTGATACTGCCATCGAGTGCTTGCTCGAAAGTGAAGATTCACTGCCGTGCTTTGACTTCATCATTCTTGATGAAGCGCAGGACTTACTTCAGCCTCAGTACCTTGAGCTCTTGGACCTCATCCTGGACGGTGGTTTATCAAGTGGCAAATGGCTGTTTTTTGGCGATTTTTTAGGCCAAGATATTTTTTCTAAAGGTTCTGTTTCAGTCAGTGATTTCAGGAACAACAACGCGCCTTCGGCAGCTATGTTTGGTCTGTCTGTAAACTGTAGAAATACTCTTCCTATCTCAGATTACGTGGTGTCATTAGGTCAACTTAAACCTCCCTATGCAAAAGTCCTTCGTGGCGACTCACACGAGGACCCGGAATTAAAATTCTGGACTGACAGTGAGGTGCAGAAACAGCAGGTAACGGATTTCATTTCTGAATGCTTGAACGCTGGGTATAAAGCAAGAGACATTGTCCTTCTGAGCCCCATCGACGAAGATTGTTTGGGATCGCAGTTAGCTTTGGATGCAAAATGGTCACAAAAAGTAGCCCCCTACGGCGTGACAAAAAACCGCATATCCTACACCACGATACATAAATTCAAGGGGATGGAAGCCCCCGTGATCATCCTCACTGACTTTGATGAGATCGATTCATCGCATCAGCAGTCGCTGTTTTACATCGGGCTATCCCGAGCTCTACATTGTCTGGGGATCTTTCTGCACAATGATCTAAAACCTGTTCTCCGCTCGATCATTTAATCCCGATAACTTAGCCCATTATGGAACAACACCTTGATAATCGCACAAAGCTCCTCGCTTCTATAGCGGGTGAAATATTTGGACCCGGTAGCCGGTTTGACACACCCTCGGGAGATTTACTTTCCCCGGGAACAGAAATTGATATTACAAAATCTCAATCATTCGCAGATTGGGAAGGCTATAACGAAAAGTATCAAGGGATACGTCCTGTTGTCAAAGGAACCGGAGAGGAAATCTTACAAAATGAGAGCCCGTTAATTCGCTATGGGATGGGGATTCTGTTTCCCAAAACCAACGACGGAACGAATGACGAGGCAGATGATGCTGCAGATGTAGAAGATGCTAAAGTTTCTGCGATTGAACTCTCAGACACCGAGCAGAAGCTAAAGCAAAAGCTGGAAAAACTAGCCGAGAAATCCGCAAAGTCAGTTGGAGAGGAGGAACTCGGATCAAGCACAGCAGAAACTCGACTGGCCAATTTAAAAAGCCAGCGGAGTTTGGGAGTTTCATTTGTCGTTGACGTAGCCGAAGAAGGAGATCTGATTCTTCATGCGACCGGAGGACGTTACAAAAAGCTCACCAATATTACAGTGGGAGAAAAACCGCACAAACTCCGATGGTGGTTCCGCACTGCTATTGACGACCAAGTTTCCATACCTCTAAAATCATTGCTTCAAGAAGAGGGGAAAATGAATCCTCTGCAGGTAGCCGCAAAGGATTTGGCTCCTATTCAGATAAATTTTGAAATTTTTGTCAGAGGCCGCGACAAAATACCGGGGCTTGAGCACCCCCAATCAGCCAGGCTCATCACAGTCTCATTGGTAAATCGTACGCATTGTTTGGACGAGAGATTACTATCCGATTTCTGCCTCTTTCAATCAAGATTCACCGCAAGAGCTGGAACGGATACAAAATCTGCAATTTTGTATTACCCGGAAGCAAGGTCATCAAACAGTAACGAAGAAATAGAATCGCTTGATTTGCTCTACCGCAACGAAAAGACATTTTCCACAGGGCATGGGTGCGCTGGAACCTGGGAGTTGAATGATCTTGGCGATCGGGCATCGAGCGTTTGCGCAGAGCCCATTCCTGCTTACGAGGTCCCATCCATCACGCCCTTGCTTAAATGTGAATGCCCTGAAAACCCCGGTCAATTTGAGGATCTAATGATCCCTCTTTCTGTGTTAGCTGACAAAAACCGGAAGGAGGAATCCGTCCAACTACTGAGACGAATGATCCTCGCGTATGAAAAGTGGGTTCAGGAAAAAAATGACGAATCGGGTGATTTAAAATCAGATTTCAAAGGCACCGCGCAACGTCATATGAAGAGGTGTACTGAAGTAATACAACGGATGAAAGATGGCTTGTCGATGCTTGTAGATGAGCAAAAGCACCCGGATGTGTCTCTGGCGTTCAGGCTCACGAACGAGGCGATGTTACTTCAGGCTCTGGCCTCAAAATTAGAGACCCGTGTTCCTGAACTGGACAAGGCGTCCAATAGGCTAGCCTATAACCCGCCATACAAAAAATTGGACCTCGAATGCAAGGAAGCAACCGAACGCGCCTGGCGACCGTTTCAGATTGCCTTCTTTTTAATGAACATCACAGCCCTGGCTGAGCCTCATGCCAAGGAACGGGAGATAGTAGATTTAATTTGGTTCCCAACAGGTGGAGGTAAAACGGAAGCTTATCTCGCTTGTGCCGCCTTTTCAATTCTACAACGGCGGCTGCGCAACCCTGAAGACACCGGCACTGAAGTCCTCATGCGTTACACGTTGAGGTTGTTGACGGCTCAGCAATTCCAAAGGGCTTCATCCTTAATTTGTGCGCTGGAGATATTACGCCCAGAGCATGAGCGCCTTGGGGTAGCGCCATTTACCATAGGCATATGGGTAGGTGGCTCTACGACTCCTAACACTATTGAAAATGCTAAAAAATCCATCAGTGACACAAAGAGGAACGGACCGGATGACTATGCCATGGTGTTATTGAAATGCCCGTGGTGCGGCGCTGCCATTGGGCCGAATAAAAAAGCAAACTTCCAGTATGATGTTGATGGAGTGAGAATAGCAGGTCAACAAATATTTCTCCATTGCCCGGATAACGCTTGCTCGTTCCGCTCAAAGCTTCCAGTGGAAGTAATTGACAAGAATATTTACAAATCTCCCCCTACTTACCTCATAGCAACGGTTGATAAATTTGCAGGGTTGGCATGGAGAGAGGAGTGCCGGAGTATCTTTGGAATTGATGATGAAGGGAAACGAGCAAAGTCTCCCCCCGGTCTTATCATTCAAGATGAGCTTCACCTGATTACTGGCCCCCTGGGGAGTATGGTTGGCCTCTACGAGTCTCTGATCGAGGAACTTTCAACGGACTACCGGGACCCTGAAAACCCCATCAAGCCAAAGCTTGTTGCAGCTACCGCGACAACCAGGGCATCCGACCGCCAAATCCGGGACCTGTACGCCCGTAATCAGACAACCGTATTCCCCCCTCCAGGGATTGACGCTTCAGACTCGTTTTTTGCAAAGTATGACGTCGACGAAAACGGGAAGCGTTTGCCAGGTAGGATGTATGTCGGGTTTTTACCTAAGAATTACTCATCAGCACTTACCACAAGCGTTCGCCTCTATTCATCACTGCTCGCAGCGGCATGGGGGCTTCCTACCGAAAAGGAACGCGATCCATGGTGGACCCTCTTGGTTTTTTTCAATAGTTTGAGAGAATTGGGGGGCAGCTTGACTCTTTTCGGCGCCGATATTCCTGAACGATTACGAAATATCCAAAACCGCTGGTATCCTAAAGGTGTTGGAGGGAAACGACGATATTTGAGTGAAGTCCTTGAACTCACCGGTCGCCTGGCAAGCAGCGAAGTTCCAAGAGCACTCGATGCGCTCGATCGCCCCTATGCATTTAAACCTCCTGCGGGCAGGTATCCCGTTGACGCTTGTCTGGCCTCAAACATAATTGAAGTTGGAGTGGATGTTGATCGACTGGCTATCATGGCGGTTGCGGGCCAGCCCAAGACGACTGCTCAGTATATCCAGGCAACGGGCCGTGTGGGCCGTAATCCCAAAAAGCCCGGGGTGATCCTCGTGAACTATGGCACCAACAAACCTAGAGATCTCTCCCATTATGAGCACTTTCAGGCATACCATGGAAAGCTCTACGCCAGTGTAGAACCCTCAAGCGTGACTCCCTACACGATCCCCGTTTTAGATCGAGCCCTCCATGCGGTAATGGTAGCCTGGGTTAGGCAAAACTTACCGATGAATGATCTTTTAAAGCCCAAGCCGTTTTTAGGCACGGCCAAGGAAAAAATGGCAAAAAGATGCTTACCGATCTTAAAGGCGCGCATTGAATCTCTAAATTCTGATCAAACAGAGAAAGATCGTATGTTGGCCGACCTCAATCAGTGCTTCGATAAACGCATCAGTGAATGGGAAAATTCCAATTCCATTATTTGGCACGATTATTTTCCCAAACACGATAGTTCGGATATCCCACTTATTCACCCCTACGGGGCACCCTGCCCTGCTGAGTGGCACGATGAAGACTGCTGGGCTGCTCCGAATTCTATGAGAGGTGTCGATGCTGAATGCCGCCCTCACATTCCATCCCGCCCTCAAACCAACCAATCAGATTAATTTGTCATGGGATTAAATCCACTTAGACGTTCGCAGCTCATTGCCCCGTTCGGCCCCGGCGCCCTCCATATTATGGAGGGTGGAATAGCAGTCGTAACCGGGGGACTGGATCATTGGTTCGAGGATAAACATGGGAATCCTTCATCTGATTCCTTTATTCTGGACGGGCCTCTCTATATCAGGGAGCCTCGTCTCGAAAAACAACTGGGGGTTTCTCATTTCAGATTGGCCCCGGGGCCGGAAAACCGCGCGGATTCCGAACAACCTGAATTGGTTACCCCTGTTTATCGGTTTCCAACGTGGTTCTATTGTTCGCGTTGCCATAAAATGACCAGGGCTGACTTACACACTCAGGGGAAATTACGGTGCCAGTCACCTGACTGTAAAAAGCAGCCTCTTCAACAGGTTCGATTTGCTGCGGTATGCGATTACGGGCATCTCCAGGATTTCCCATGGTTGGAATGGGCTCACCGCAGTCTGGACTTCTCACCTGAGTGTGAAAACAATCTTATATTTCGAGCCAGTGGCTCAGGCTCGCTTGCTGATATTAGCGTAAAATGTGACCGGTGTAAGACACCGGCTCGCTCTTTAGCTGGCATTATGAGCGGAGTTCTCCCAAGTAAGAGTGATAGCATCGGCTCCAGTGGTTTAACTAAAATGACACTAGACGGTGACAGCGAGTTTACCTGTCGGGGGCACAGCCCATGGCTGGGTGTTGATAAGATGACCAAAATCTGTCCACGCCCTCTCAGGGCGGCGCTAATCAATGGAAACAACCTCCACTACGGTAACGTGAAGAGTGCTATTTTCATACCACCTCAATATCGCCCATCGTTGGGGGATTTGGCAGGAATGTTAGAAGAGCCCGGGTTTAGGCTTTTGATTAAACGCATGCGTCAAGTAGGTCTGGACATCCAAATGATCACGATGCGGATACGGCAGGTAGATGCAGCATTGCCTGAACCCCGATTAACAAGTTTTTCCGATGAGCAAATTGGAAATTGCCTAAAAGGGCATGAAGAAGCTCCTCCAAACAACGAGAATCTGAATATCGAAAACGAAGAGAGCGAAACTCCCGATGACCTCCAAATTCGTCGGGATGAATATGAAGCATTTCTTGGAGAAACCGACCGTGAAGGGCGTCTCGTGTTGAGGCATCTAGACACGAGCGCTCTACCCAAAAACCTGCCATCCATCATCGATGATATTGTAGCCATCGATAAACTCAGAGAAACCCGGGTATTTGCCGGATTTTCCCGTTTGATGCCGATTCCCCCCCTCGATGCACCAGATCCTCAAAAATCCCTATGGAAGAAAGTGCCCCCGGAGTTCAAAGATCGCTGGTTGCCTGCATCTGTCGTCCAGGGTGAAGGAATATTTGTGAAGTTTAACGAGGATGCCCTTCATACCTGGGAAAGCAGCGAAGCGGTCATCGATCATATCAAGACTCTACAGGGTAATCATGACTCATGGGCCAATCGACTCGGCCGTCCTACTGAAGTGATAGAGCCCAGGTTTGTGCTCCTGCACACCCTCGCCCACCTATTGATTAACCGCCTAGTATTTGAATGTGGCTACGGCTCATCCTCCTTGAGGGAAAGGCTCTACGTCACAGCTGATAAAGACGCACCTATGAGTGGTATTCTGATTTATACAGCGGCTGGCGACGCAGAAGGAACCATGGGAGGGCTGGTTCGTTTAGCCGATCCTGTCAGCCTTGGCGAAATCATAGTCAACGCGCTTGATGAAGCGCAATGGTGCTCATCTGATCCGATTTGTTCCGAATCAGCTGAAGAGGGACAAGGGCCCGATTCCTTGAATTTGGCAGCTTGTCACTGTTGTTCACTTTTGCCCGAGACTAGTTGTGAAAGATTTAATACACTGTTAGACAGAAGTCTTTTCATTGAAAATCATCCAGCGGTATTCTTTCCTCCGGAGAAATGATACCAATAATCGATATTTTTGCCGGACCCGGCGGACTGGGTGAAGGCTTCACTCGGGCCGGCTTCGACATCAGGTTATCTATCGAACGAGACCCCCAGGCTCATGAGACGCTGTTGTTTCGTGCATTTACTCGTCTGCTGTATAAAACTAAGAAGGGGCGCGCTGCCCTGTACTGCTATTTTGCGAAAGCTCAGGAGGATCCAATACGTGCCCTGGAGGACCTGAAGGAAAAGCAATCTAAGGCATTCGAGAGAGCGTCCAGCGAGGCTTGGCTTGCGGAACTCGGAGGAAGGGATTTTTCAGATTTAATAATATCGAAGAGAATTGATGCTGCACTTGATGGAGAAAGGGAATGGATACTAATAGGGGGGCCTCCTTGCCAAGCTTACTCATTGGTTGGGCGCGCAAGAATGAAGGGCACCAAGCCGGACTTCGAGGAAGATCATAGGCACTTTCTCTACAAGCAATATCTGCGCATTGTGGCGGACCACTCACCTTCCGTTTTCGTCATGGAAAATGTTAAGGGTATCCTCTCTGCCAATGTCAAAAAAATCCAAATCTTTAAACAGATACTCGAGGACCTCCACAAACCAGGCGCAGCAACAGATCTATCTGTAAGGCGCAAGGATGATGCTGCTGTGTATGACCTTTATCCGTTGATTCAACCCGCGGAAAAAAAGCCCGAAAAAGGGTATTTGCCCGCCGATTTTCTAGTCCGCGCAGAAGACCTTGGCGTTCCTCAGAAACGTCACCGGGTATTTATTATAGGAATTAAGCGGGGGTTGGGAATCAAGATGAAACACTTGATGCCTGATCCACGCAGCAAAGCATCTGTGGACGACGTCATTCACGATCTCCCGTCACGCCGTAGCGGTTTCTCCCGCCGGTCAACAGGAGATTGGTGCGAGACCATAAAAGAAATCGAAAAGCAATCTTGGTTCAAGGATGTTGAGCGAGTGGATAGTGACCTTGCTGAGAGACTGACCGCTAACTTCAAAAAACTTTTCAAGACTCAACATAATGGGGAGAACATCGAACTGCGCAAGAACCCGAATTCACCCAAAGTCTTGGCGAAATGGTATCAGAAGGAAGGACTTCCCTTCGTATTAAATCACGTGTGTCGAAACCACATGGGCAGTGATTTGCAGAGATACTATTTCGCAGCCTGCTTCGCTTTAGCTCATGGTTACAGCCCTAAGCTATCGGAGTTTCCGGAAGTCTTGTTGCCTAATCATGCAAACGCTAAGGCTGGTGAAAAAATAATTTTTGAGGACCGTTTTCGAGTGCAATGCAAACATCTCCCAGCAACCACTGTGGTATCACATATTTCAAAAGATGGTCACTACTACATTCACCCTAAGCCTGAACAATGCCGGAGCCTGACAGTTCGAGAGGCAGCGCGACTCCAAACATTTCCTGATGACTACTTTTTCCAAGGGCCGCGAACCGCGCAGTTCCACCAAGTTGGTAACGCTGTACCGCCATACCTTGCCTACCAAATAGCCAAAAACATCAAATCCATGTTGCATGAAAGACATAACTGAAAGCTTGGGCGTCGTTTTTGATTTTTGTGAAAACTACCCTGACACCGGACACGGTGCAGAAACAAGCAGTCCAAAGGTTCGGGTTGTGAGAGATGAATTGGACAACATTGGAAAATTGTTACTGCGTGAATTACAATTTTCAGACTGGGAGTTTAGATCTTGTAAAGGAGCTGGCGCCTTCCCCCGAATTCCCTGGGTTGTTTTTTGCCCCAAAAGTTCTAAAGCACCCAAATCAGGGATCTATCTCTGCATTGCATTTTCAGAAACAGGGAACGGTTTGGTTTGCGGTGTAATTGCGGCAACAGGTGAGAAAGAGCAATGGGTATCGCAACTCAAAAAAATTGATGAGTCCTCAGGGATCTCAATAAACGGGAAAAAGCCGAACACGAAATATGGAGACGCCTTTTTCAACCCGAAAATAGTGTTCCGAAATGCGTTAAGTGTGAATGACCTGATCCAACATCTAAGGGAAAGCGAGGTGCTTCACTCTCAGTTAACAGCCCCGGCGAGTTTGGATCACAAACCGGTTCTACATGATTTTAAATGGCCTGATGAAGACTGGAGCGCCCGACTTCTTAGATCTTCCCTCCTCACCAAATCCTTCGCCATCCTTACCGGGGGATCCGGCACCGGCAAAACCAAACTTGCCGAGTCCTTGGCTGGTCACCTCCGAAATAATGAAGATGTGCCCCAGGCAACCAATCTCGTCATTGTTCCAGTCGGAGCCGACTGGACAGACAATCGCAATGTTCTCGGATTCGTGAATCATCTTCGTCCGGATGGAAATCCGGTTTTTCAATCCACGCCCGTTTTGGATCTTCTTCTCGAAGCTTCCGAAGATGAACACAAAGAAACTCCTTTCTTCCTCATTCTCGACGAAATGAACTTGTCTCATGTGGAGAGATACTTTGCTGATTTCCTGTCTGTCATGGAACAGCAGAACGGATTTTTCCAACTGCATTCGGAAGGACCCCGGGAGGATTTTGAATATGTGCTTCCCCGCTACGATGGTGACGAAACCGGAGTTCCCCGCGTCCTGAAATACCCGGAAAACCTGTTTGTGATTGGAACGGTGAATGTGGATGAAACCACCTATATGTTCAGCCCGAAAGTGTTAGACCGGGCAAATGTGATTGAATTCTTCGTCACAGCAGATCAGATCGATTCGTTTCTACAGGAGCCGAAGGAATATCCTGAAGTGGAGAAGGCTGCGGACGGGGTTGCCGAAGGATTTCAAAAACTCGCGCTCAGCGCCCGGAACGGTGAACTTGATGACCTACCGGAGGAAGTTGCGCTCAGTGTGCGGACTCATCTCGTGGATTTGTTTGAATTGCTGAAGCGGGGCCGGTTTGAATTCGCCTACCGCACCTCGAACGAAGTGATCCGGTATATGAAAGTCTGCCGCCATTTGACGGATGATAAGGATGAATGGGACAACGGTGGTTGGCTGAATGACCTGGATGATCAGATTGTGCAGAAAATCCTGCCGAAACTCCATGGAAGCATGGGACGGGTCGGTCGACTCCTTGGAGCGCTGGCAACCTACGCTGCAGGAAAATCGCGTGAAAATTCGATGGCTTGGTTTCCGGCAGAAGGCGCAGCGCCACCGTTGCTTCAAAACGCCCTGAAAGATGTGGAAGAACGCGACCACCCTGAATTCCCTGACTCCCGGAAAAAGCTCTGTTCGATGATCGAGGTGCTTCTCGACGAACAGTTTGTCAGTTTTATCAACTGAGCAATTCTGATGTTTGACGCCCTGTCCATTCCACTGACCGAAGGGGCTGACTGGATTGTTGCAGGCGCAGGCAGCGGCAATCAGCCACTCGATCCGGAAAGCTTTGTTGAAAGCAATATCCTGCCGGACGGCTGGAAAGGAATTCCCTCGTCTGATCCGGAACGGGGGCTGATTGCGGTGAAGCAAGGCCTGGTCCGGCTCATTGAAACGGTTCCATACCTGTGGGTGATTACGGGGCCGAAAGCTGAAGAACTTACCGTTTCAGATCGGAATTTTACCCTTCCCAAAGATGGCGATTGGACCATCACCGGTCTGGTCAATGAAGCTCCCCGTGGACGCTTTCAGATCGTGAACTACCTGGGGTTTGCTGATTTTATCTTTGAAAAACAGGGGCAGCCCCTGCCGGTAAGAGTCGAGTTTGTTTCCCGAAAGCTCGATTACGACACGGAATATCGGGCCATGACAGAAGACATCGCGGATTTCTGCAGTCAGTTGCTGCTATCATGGAACACTCCGACTGGACTTCAGTTCTCGGCTGATCCCGAAAAGCGAAAACGCATCAAACTTGAGCAGTTTTTGTTTTTACGAAGTTTCCTCGACGATCGGAAGTTTGAAGCGTGCCTTGAAGTCATCCGGACGCGTCCGCACAGTGAGCTGCAAAAGAGAAAGGACTGGGTTCCGGCAAGTGAGGCGCGGTCCTCCGACTTTCTCAGCAATCCGATGGCGATGAGCAGAGGATGGAGATCCTTCAATGGCGGAGGTGGAAATGTAATGAAGCTGCCAACAGAGGTGGTCGAAGTCTCGAAAAGTGACTCCTATAACACCCCGCCAAACCAGTTTGTCCGGTTCGCACTGGAACAGTTCAATCAACTGTGCCTCGAAGTCGCGGCAATCTATTCGGACGCCACAGGGAAGCCCCCAACTCAAGCAGGTCTCGAAGCTGACCATCTATCTTCCCGACTGACTTCGGTGTTGTCGCTTCCATTGTTAAAAGAGTGTGATCGCTTGTCCAGAGTTCCGCTGGAAAGCCAGGTGTTGCAAAAAAAGGAAGGCTATCGGGATATCCTGAAAGCATGGCTACAGCTTCAATCTGCCTCCCGATTTGACTGGGAAGGCAATGCGGAATGTTACATGGGATCCAGCCGCAATGTGGATGCGCTCTATGAGTATTGGATCTTTCTCACGCTCCACCGCCTGCTGAAAGAAATTGAAGGTGTTGAAATTCTCCCCGATGAAGAAACACCGGATGAAGGCTGCGAACCTTTTATTTCAACGAAGGACGGGGAAGTATCGATCAACCTTCGCAAGGGAACTCAGTCGGTCGCAAAGTTCCGCTACACTGAGGGAAATGCAGAGATGCGGTTACACTTGTATTATGAACGTCAATTTATCCCCGCAGGAAATTTTTCGTGGTCAGGGAAGTTCAAGCCGGATTACACCTTGGTGATGTTTCCTGCGAGCCTGGAATCTGAAAAGGCTGCGGCCGAAAAAGGTAAACTGTCATTTCTCCACTTTGATGCGAAATACCGGGCGGAAAAAATCGGCGATGTATTTGGAGGTTGGATGGACGAAGAGTCCGGCGATACATCGGGCACCGACGAAGAGAACGAATCAGAATCCGGGAACCGGCTCTACAAGCAGGATGACCTGCTGAAAATGCACACTTACAACGATGCGATTCGCCGAACAGCAGGTTCATACGTTCTTTATCCGGGGGAAGACAAAGCGCCAAAACCGAAAGAGCGTTTTCACGAAATTCTACCCGGAGTCGGTGCTTTTGTGCTGAAGCCCGGCAATGCTGATTGCGAGAAATTCCTGAAACGCTTTCTCGGTGATGTGTTCCGACATCAAACGGACCAGTTCACCCAGTTCCGCTATGTCGCAGACACCATCTACCAAGCGGTCAGAGAGGAACCTGAACCGGTTAGGGAAGAGGGAGCCCGATACACCGTGACACGGAAATCGGCTCCCTGCGTTGTGCACTGGATGAAAGCCGGTGACATTGAAGTTTTCAAAGAGGGCGGATTTGCATATTGCCACGCTGTTTATGAGGAAGATTCACAGAACGAAACGAGACTGCAGCTCGATCTTGCCGCTGAGATCGGCAGCGAATTTGTTCCGTGCGGAGGAAGCCGGGGCCAACCGCGAATAACCTCAGGCTGGCGAGCGAAAATCACGAGTGTCAGCTTTCTGACAAATGACCGGCTTTGTGAATGGCTGCTCAATCACAAGGGCATCGAAAAATCTCCTTCAACGCGAAGAGCAACTCACTATCTCCTTTTTGAGTTTGATGAAGTTTCAAACTTCCCGCGCTATGATGTCACCGAAATAGCTAGAAAATACCAGTCTGGATCGCGGAACATGGCCTTCACATGTCGCTGGGCTGACGTTGTCACTTCTCCAAGAATTTGATCAGCCGACGTGCTGTTTTTTCAAGCGCCGGCTCTTTCTTTGTCTGGCATTCCCAGACAACAATCACTTTCCAGCCCTCTTTTTGGAGCAGCCGCTGGTTGCGTCGATCGCGCTCGACATTCCCATCGAATTTGGCCTGCCACCATTCAGTCCTCGTTTTAGGAGTGGTGGTCTCTTTGCAGTTCTTATGTCGATGCCAGAAGCATCCATGAACAAAAGTCACGGTATTGTATTTCGGAAGCACAATATCAGGCCTGCCGGGAAGTTTGCGGTTTTTAGGGCCATTGACGGTGAATCGATATCCGAGTTCATGGAGAAGGGATCGAACTACCAGCTCGGGTTTCGTGTTTTTATTCCGAATCCGCCCCATGTTCCAGGAACGCTTCTCCGGTGTGAGATGGTCCGTCATGATCTATTCGCTCAGCCACTTCTTGAGAAGGCGATTGATCAGCGGAGAGAGTTTCTCGCCCTTTTGAGCAACAAGATCCACAATCTCAGGATCGAGCGAAATGTTTTTCCTCACGGCCCCCTTCTGATATTTGCGGGCGTTTTGATTCCCTTTATACGAATCCGACATCTTTCCACAATGGATTCATTTTTGCGCAAAAACAATTTGAATCACGTTTGTTTTTGTGTATTAACAAATATGCAGAAACACATCATCAAATTGGTTAAATTGATTGAGGATCTCGAATGGGACTACGACCGCATGTCGAGTTCCGGTCAGCAGACCTACGACGAAATTGTCGAGGCTTTGAACGAATTGATCGATCAGTTAAATAAGAAGACCGTCTAGAACATCAGAGAGGTAAGTTTGACCTACAAATGGAAAAAGTGTTGATCCTTTTGAGACTCACGACATCTGATGGCCATACTCAAGGGCACTTATGCGAATTTCATCGGTGAGTAACTTTGCCACCAACAAGTTTCCCCGTTGTCTACTTTTAGATTACAGAGCTTGGTGTCCTCTTCACCTGCTTTTCAAATTGACTCCAGCTGCAAACGTGGCGGACGAGGTTCGAAATAGAAAAGGGAGGTAAAAGAAAAGCCCCACCAAAATTGGTGCAACTTTTCTTCCAGCCAAGTCAGCTTAAGCCGACCAGACCATCGAACAGGCCGTGAAGGGCTTGGGTGCGCTTCATGACCACATTGGGATTCGTACCTTTCATGCACTCAGTCACGGCATTGAACAGCGACCACGCATTCCGGGGACGAAAGTCCTCGTAGGTGGGTTCGCGCCACTCCTTGAGCACAGCAGGAATCTGGCTGGGCGTAATCGCCCGACAGTCCACTGCCTTGATCACAAGATCATGTGCTTGAGCCTGAGTGACGCGACGATCCCGGTATCGGGCGATGCGCTCATCGATCTGGAGGAACCGCTCACCCAGACGTCCAACCGCTCGTGATGTCAGGTGACGCAGATCCCGCTGAGCAAACTTGGTATGCTTGCGTGAGGTCCTCACTTCACCACCAAAGGCGAGGTTGTCACAGACGAAGACTTTAGAACCAGCAACGAGTCCGGCGGGATAAGTCTTGTCATGCGAGTTACGGATGCCGACTACCCAGCCGTAGTCACGACTCTGCCGACCCTGGAAGTTCACCTCGAATAAGCCGAAGTATCGCGCTCCCTCGTGAGAGAGGGCGTGATGTTCTCCGGTGAGACGAAAGCCTGCGGATAGCAGTTGTGACTCGACCTCATGGATAAACCCGGCGTGAGCCAGCGGATACCATGTGTCGGTGCCGCGCGGAGTGGGGACGTTGTAGACCGACCGACGGTCGACCAGTTCTGCGCCACAGTGGAGTAACATTCCCTGCGGCGGCGCCTGCTCTCGGGGGATGGGATTTTCAATGAGTTGGTTCATGATATTTTAATTTTTGGTTATTAGTTTGGTTATTTGGATTTGAGGTTTTGTGAATCGAACCTGCCGCTGACTCACCCGAGTTTTCGGGAGAACCAGACAAACAGGGCGGCCAGGACCAGAGCCAGCACGATCAGCGGCAGCCAACCGCTGAGGATGCCGAACACGAACCCGGTAGTCGCGAAGATGGCTATGATGCCGAAGAGAAAATCATTCATAAGGACCTCCTCTCCGCATGGCTGAACCGAGCACAGCAACGAGGACCGCCACGACAAGAGCCACGCCGATAAAGCGCAACCCTTCGCCGATGGGGGCCATGCTTGATTCCTCTGAACAGGACACAGACTGCATTGCCAGTATCCCGGTGACAACAGTGGTGAGTGGGAATCTCTTCATGAGACACCTCCCCTCCACGAACGACACTGGTCAAAGAAATCGCAGTAGCTGCAGTGGAGTCCCGGCGAAGGCACGTAGTCCTCCGCCTGAACCCCGTCCACATAGCTGGTCATCATGGCCATGAGCCGACGTCCCTGATCGGGTGTCATCGGACTCATGGGTGTGATCACGAGCTTGGGCTGCTTGGTCTTGACCAGGTGATGCAGTTCCATGCCACTCTCGTGATGACCGGTGGCCTCCCGGTAGAGCACGGCGTAGCAGCTCAACTGAACCTCGTTCAAATGACCAACTTGCCGTCCATTTGGTGTCTGGGCCGTGGTTTTAAAATCCACGATCCTTCCACCTTGACGAACGAGATCGATGATCCCCTTGAGAGGAGGCAAACCCGCTGCGATGAAGTCGCGTTCGACGACGACTTCGACCGCTTCAGGTTTCTCGTTGAGCGGGATTGGCGTTTGCTTGAGATAATGCTCCAGCATGTTCCACGCTTTTTCCTTTTGCTCATCCTCTTTGGCTTTCCAGTTGATGCCTGTGTCGGGTTGATCCTCCAGCCAGTGTTCGGAGAACACCGGCCACAAGGATTCGATATCAGCCGGTTCCCCGCGCCAACGACGCAGGTTCCATTGCTGGAGCACTTTGTGAACGATTTGCCCGACAAACAGTGCCGGGCTGGTGGCAGTCGGCAGGCGATCGACATACTTGAAGTAGAACTTCAGTCGGCAGTCCTGCCACGTCTTGAGCCGGGAAGCAGACAGATAGTCCAGCGGACCGGACTGGTTGTCATAGGCCTTCACCGGCAGTGTCAGGCTGGCAATGCTCATCGGCTGCCTCCTTTCACGTTGCGGTTTTTACCATAGACTTCCAGCAGCTCACTGATGAGCCCGGATGCCTGCAGTTTGTTCAGCTGACGCATCTGGACACCGAAGCGCTCCAGAGCAGTCTGTTCCACCGTGGACGAGTCGAGGTTCTTCTCACCGATCAGCTTTTCGATAAACGACTTCTGTTTATCGGAGCATGACCAATGATCGGAATGACCGTTGCTGCCATTACTGCCGTTGTTATTTTCGATCCGGTAGTGGTTTCTGCCGTTGCCATTGCTGGCTCCGTTGTTGTTACCGTTACCATGATCATTTCCGTTTTGATGGGAGTAGTTATTCCCATTGTGATGGCCATAGTCATCTCCGGGGACAAAGCCGGTTTCCTGGATTTCACGATCCACTGCATCTTGCAGCAGAGCGTAGATCCGGGAAGCCTCGCTTTGGATGTCTCCAGCGTCGGTCAGCTCGGTCTCAACGGAGACGCTGAACTGGTGACTGGAGTATCCGGGAAGGCCGAGTCGTTTGGCGTAGTTGCCAATGAGTTTGATTGCCATAGGGCGGTTTTCCTTTCGTTGTTTTTTGGTTTGGTTGATGCCCGAGCACGAAAAAGCCCGCTTCCAGTCGAGTGGACCAAAAGCGGGCTGTTTCCGCGAATTGAGCGATTTGTATTCGGGTTAGTGATCGGCAGGCTGCCGATCCGTGTCTGTTGAGGCCGGGGATTCCGACAGTTGGCTTCTGGCGATCTCCCAACTGGGAGTCGGCTTCAAGGCATCCGTGAGCAACTCGTCAAGGAGTTGCGTCATGGACACCTTTCTCCGCGTTCTCTCGTGAAAGAGAACGCAGACCAGAAACCTCGAAATCCTCGGCACGTAATGATTGGACCGTGCCATTTGGTTTTTGACGTAGTTTGATGAATGGGGCGAAACGACATGTTTCACTCTATCAAGTTATTATGCCACGGTTTCGGTGGTTATTGCGCTTAAGAAGAATTGAGGATTACGGATAGTTTAGGAAATCCTAACCCTGAAACAGTGAAAGCTGCTCAATGAATCGGGTCCGCGAAAGGTGGTCCCGATTTGTTTTCATATTGACATTTGATTTTGTCGCGACACCAGTTCTTCTCATCTGAAGCATGATGCACGAGCCGTTCCTCAACCTCCTTGACCAATTCTTCGTAATTTCGAATATCGTTGCGTAACCAGTCTTGCGCTTTGCGAAGGGCTGCAGCTGGATGAAGGTTTTCGTCGTCCCGCAATTCATGATATTTGCTCATGAGCAAGGCAGCAGACTCGTCGTAGACTGGCCACAAGGTGCTCACCACCCAGGTTGCCCCGGCAAAAAGAAAGCCGGTTGATAAATTTATATACTCATCAGCCTCTGCCTCAACTCCTGCCGCTTCGAGAAGAGTCGGGGCATAGCCGACGTTTTGCACCATCGCTTTGCTTCAGCGGCCAGCTTTGACCTTTCCGGGCCAACGAGCGATGAAAGGCATCTTGATTGATTCTTCGTATGCCCAGCGCTTATCGAACCAACCGTGTTCGCCGAGATAGAATAAGGAGACGTTTCAACCAATCCAACCCACTACTATTACGGCTAAAAGAGAAGCGACAAACCCGAATTTCCAAGGAGTGGCTCTGCTTGGCGGACGTCTTGAATTTTTCCCATAGGGGTTGTACCGGTTTCCTATGGTCAAAATCGAAGAACTCCGACTCCGAGTCCTGTTTCCTTTTATAGCTACCGAGCCTAGTGGTAGCGGCCCAGGATTGCAACGCCTGCTAGAATCGTTGCTAACCGCAGAGATTGAGACACGTTCTGGTAGCGTCCCACTTTGGGAGGAGGCTAACGTTGTTAGCGAGCACTATCGGCAGGAATTGTTTTCCCCAATCGAGGATTTTCTATTCTCAGTTGGCGGAACTGGCATTGGCAGACGGTTGGCTCTCAACCCCGCAGTAAAGAACAAAATTCTCGGCCAGGGCGGTCGGATGTATGTCGATAATTTACCAACGGTCACAGATTCCGACGAGCAGCCTAGTAAGCCGCTCTCCGTCGTAGCCGACGAATTGGAACTGTTCATCAATGCCACTGGGCCATGTCTGCTCTCTTTCAATCTTTTGCTTCACGTTGCCGACAACCCTGATTTACCAGCTGCGAGCATCCAAAATTTTGTCTACCACACCTTGCAGAGGAAATTTCGCCGCCGTGAAATTCGCGAGGCTTGGTTTCGCATTGCAGAAAACGAGGGACAATCAGTCGAAGCACCCGCAGAAGTGGTGATGGACCAGAGCAGCGGCAGGCTCTATCTGGCAGAATCCGCTCCCATCAGGAAGATAGAGAAAGGCGAGATGCGAGACAAAAAAACGGAACTCGTCAACGATGATGCAGAAGAAGTCCGTTCTGCACTGCGTCGCTGGATCGGCGTACCCGGGCAGTGCTTCCCGATCGAGCATCTGAAGGAAGTGGCTCTTGAACCGCTGTTGAGAGACGATACATTGCGAGTTGACGACATCCGGCTCGCTACTTTTGGATGCCACTCCGTGGTGCGGTTTTCCGAGCAAACCGAATTTACCGAATGTTCGCCGGAGCGCGACGAATGGCTGCCACTCCTGTTTGGGATGGCGCAGGCGCAGGAGGCTGGTCACTCTGGAGATCCGAAAAGCCGTGTCGCGTCCATCGCTCACGAGTTGCTCGATAGGAAGCACATTTTCGCCGTCGGCAGCAACTCGGCTGTTCATTTCACTTCTTGGCAATGTGACGGGACGGATGGAAAACCGAGCGATTTCGACATGAACAAAGTCGAACACTACCATACGAAGTACTTTGTGCCGACGCTTCTAGGGAATATTAGGCGCATGTTTCATCGCAAAGTTCATCGCGAGTTGACGGCACTTCTAGCCGTGAGCTCACAGGAATCTGCTACGCTTGACTCCGCTATCCTGCGGGAGGAGACAATGGTGGTGAACTCCATCGCTGGAGGAAAGAGAATCAGTCATCGCGATGTGGTGAATTTGACGTATGCCTGCGTTCGCGACGCCTATGAGCTCGACGACGGGCGCACTACAGTCTCAACTGCGCTCGAAAATCTCCATCAAGAGCTTCAGCTACACGAAACCCATGAGATTCACCGCAAGACTGAGACTTTGGAGGCGTTCTTTGCTGGTGCCTATTCCATCTATCTTACTTACTACGTGGGCAAGCTCAGCCACTTCCCTGAATGGTGGATTCGCGCAGGCGTTATTGGGGGAGCGCTTTTTTCGGTGCTGGTGGCAGGGGGAATTCTGCGGATTCCCTGGGGCCGGTGTACTCGGAAATGGAAACTCGTTGCGAGAATCTTCGAAGAGAGGGCTGATGTCGTATCCGTCAGGGTAAAGCGGGGCTTAGCGGTAGGTATTGCTGCTCTGGCCGTCTACATTGGGATTGGATATTGGCTGAACAACGGGGAGGATCACGACAACGATGGAGCACAAGTCAATGCAGAGAAGCTGAATGATTCCGAGAAGGGTTCGAAAGACTCCGGCGTGCCCGGAAAACCAGGCGAGTCAGAAACGATACATTCTCCAGAGAAGCCAAAGAGATGAGCAAGCGGAGGTTCGGGTTCGAAAATAGTTTTGCCCTTAATTTTTGAACGTGCGCGCAGGCGCTACTTAGTAACGAGCACTGAAAAATGTGAGCGCGCTCCTCGCTGAATTGAGAGTGGATCTCGCTGTCCATCCGAGACTACCGTCAAGTGATTGCGGCACAATTCAGCTATCCTATTGAACGAAAAAAAACGGCGCGAAATTTGAAGCGACTTCGGGTTAAAGCCAATAGGTATTGACTATTTTACAGAGATTGCCTAAGAAGCCTCCTCATTGTGGCTGATTCTGTAATTTTTGAATTATGGCAAACAAGGAACTGGAGCAGATATTCAAGAATTGGAATAATTCAGAAAATTCCATTTTCGATCTAGCGAAATGCGCGAAAGCAGAAGGTGTTCGCAGTCTTGAGATGGCGACGTTTTATAGGGAAACGGGTTCATTCTTGGAGAAACTCTTGATGTATTGGCTAAAGTGGAGAGATCCTGAATTTGTATCTAAGAATCTTGGATTGCAGAAACTTTTTGAAGAAGTTGAGTCTGTCACCAAAGACAACGACAAGATAACGCCGCTTTCCAATTGGTTAAGTGGAGAGGGTGACGACGACAAGCATCGGGTGAGGATGATCCGCAACTGGTACAGTCACGGGAGGTCTGAGGGCGAATGGGAGAAATATCTAAAATCCGCGAAATCGGATAAGATTGTAAAAGTGGATGAAGTCTGCGGTTTTCTCCGGAAAGTTTTGTACCTCGTAGTCGAAGATGCCTGCGAAGAAGTCTACAAGGATGAAGCTGGTGAAACAGGTTGGAGTAAGGTGCCGGTTTCGGACAATTTGGACGAGGATGTGACGGTAAATTCTTTTCGCAAGATTCTTTGCGAGCATGTGATGGCGACAGGGAGTTCCGTGATTCCTCTGATTGGATCGGCGGCCTCGCGTCTCTCCGGGGTGATTCCGCCAGAAGACAATCTGTCTTATTTGCAATATGTAATCTACCGATGTGTGGCTTCGCCCGATTGGCAGGCATCTGCGGCGAAAGACGAGGAGAGGTCCGGCAGACTCTCCGAGCCGGTAGGCCGATTTGTTCGATGGGATATCGCAAATCACGGATTTCCATCATTTCCGACAAATAGGCAACTCTCAGTATCCCGCGAGTGGAGGGATAGCATCGCTCTTCGCTTAAGCAAGCATCAAAGTCTAAATTCCTGGGTAAAGACCGCCGAAGAAGTTTCTTCTGCGAAGGAAGCAGACGGATTCCGAGCATACAGCGAGGGACGATTCGTTGCTGCGTCTATCAAAGGAGAGGACAAAGGGTTGGCGCGCGACCTCGCTGTTAGAATTGGAGCAGGAACCACTGATCACAAACGGGCGACTACGAAACAGCACTTCAATGCAATAAAGAAACGCTTAGCTGAGGTCGAAGTTCTCTATCCGCTGGTGAGTCACTCGGAGGAAGAGGTGATCGCTAGAGAGGCGGTAGGTGCCGGATCGAATTGGATCAGCGCACAAGTTTTCCTCTCTCGCTTAGCCGAGAGTGAACCTATGTCATTGCGAGGGACCACTCCTCTGCGACTAACGGCACCAGACAGCGAAGTAATCGACGCTTTTAATCTTTTCCGAACGCGAGGCAAGAAGCCAAATCTCACGCATCAGATGCTGGCTTACCTAACTCGACCATTGCGGGTGCGCACGGTTCTCACTACCGTCAGCGATGGGCTGCAGGTGCGTGCCTTGGAAGAGATCGGGCAGCCTTTCATTTGCCACTATCCGAATGCGGAGAACCAAGTGGCAAGCGCTGCACTGGTGAGAACGCAGGATTCGGTTGTGCCTCTTCATGGTGCGGCCTCAACCTCGAAAGGAGATCTTTTTAGTGTTCAGGGGATACCTCAGGACGAGGAACTGCAAAGTTTTTCCAATTACTTTTTTGATAGCCGTCTTGGCGGATCGAGAGAAAGCTCCCGTACACTGCTGGTGATCGGTTATCAGGCCAACGACGAACGGGTGATTGGCTTTTTACGCCACCTCATGGGGAAAATTCTTGCCGCGAGGGTATCCGACGGAGAAAGCGAAGCAGGCAAAGCAGCGGGGAGGTATGACGATCTTCTGGAGTCCTTGTTTGGCGAAGGGCGACTGGTGCTGCCAACTCTTGTATCCGAACTAAAAAACGCGGGCAATTCCGTACAGAAGTTCCATGCTGAACATTCGCACGATTACTTGGAGCCTTTCTTGAAGGCAATCAACGAACTTCGAATTCATCTCTATGAGTGGAATTTCGGAGCACTCGACAAAACTCGATTTGAAAAGCTGCAGCTATGTCGCAAAAAATTGGATATCGAAAAAATACGGATACAGTTGGAAAAAATTGTAACCAACAATAAGAAGGCGGAGAAGACTAAGATTACGCTCGATGCCGAAGAGTTGCTACGGAAACTCACGGAACTGGACGCGTTACTATCTCAGAGTTTGGGAGAAAGAGAGATTGTTACGGAGTCGGTTAAGGAGATTTCGAAAGGGTTGGATAACCATCTTGAAGATTGTAAGGAGATCCACAAGGACTGGATCATCGCGAACACCCGCATTTTTTGGATTCTTGACCGGACTAACCGGCAGTATCACTGTCGCGCCGGCTTCGATGGCACTGAGCATTTCGCGGAGCGTTTACGGGATAGGCTGCTGCCGGGGAAGGATCCGGAATTGGAGAAGGCGGTATTTGACTCAGTGGTGAGGTTCTGCACGCCCCGGCGTCCCGATTTGCTTCTCTATGAGATGTACCAAGACCTGACCTGTTCACTTCCACCGGGCGGACTACAGTATCGGTTCACCTTCAACGTCCCTCCGCAGCCGGTCTCGGTGGAAGATCAAACACGGATAATCGCGGCTCAGAGTGTTTCCGCAGATGACTTCCAGGATACGCTGCTTGGTGCTATTTCCGATAAAAAGACCTCCGAATCATTTGGGTGCACGAGGAGAACCTCTTTCTCGATCTATCGAAGATGCATCCCAGACCAGGCACCAATGATTATCGTGTTTGGCGGACGGGGCGTCTCCTCTCTAATCCCTGACGTATACTGGGCGCTACAGGGACGACAGCTCCATACTCATGAATCTATTGGGCGGAGCCATGAGGATCTCAGAAACTGGCAATGCATCTGGCTGGAGTTGGCTGACTACAGCGACGCGAGCGCGGTGTGGCTGGATTTTTTCGACACGGTTTCCCAGAGAATGGGGATATACGGAAATGAACACGTCCATCTCAGTCCGGATACCGGGTTCGACAATGTGCATCGGCTTGATATTCTCCGACAGTATTTCCGTTTGGACGACGAGCGATGGGTTCTATTCGTCCATGGCCGGAGTGTGCCTGGGGTAAACTCTGGCTGGCAGGACAACAACAGCGGTTCGCTGTTCGAGGGAGCTTGGAACGATGAGAGTTATTACGCAGAGCTTCATAGGCTTATGGGCTACCTGACTCAGATTGGGGTCACTATCGTCTATCTGCCACAAGCAGCGCGTTACGAAAATCGTGTTGCTGAAAGATTGGGAGTGAAAAGTGAAGACATCGTAGCAACTGCCTCGCCCGACCCCAAAATCAAAGAGCTGCTGAAGGATTTGCAGCTTCCGGAGGAAGTCGGAAGTGTCGAAGATTACACGAATGGCGAAAAACTTGATCCCGGAGAACCTTGTCTGTTACATTGGAACGATCTCCACAACGAAGACTCAAAATCGGTGTTCGAGAGAGTGAAAGGTTTTCTTTGCCCGGAGGAAGCAGAGTTTAAAAAATTCGAGGATTACTGGGAGAAACAAACTCATCTGTCCGACTCTATTAGAAAGAAGTGTCTTGAATTCGATGACACACCCCATCGGGTTCGTTTCCTGCATTCGATTTCGTTGTTCCGGCATTCGCGGCATATCACCGCGCTTGCTTCCGAAGCGGCGATCCGGTGTATCTGGGAATTTAAATCAGAGTGGGGTAAAGATAACGATGCGATGCGTGCAGCCTTGGCAAATCGGTGGTTGGAAGAACTCAGGAAAACCAATCTCCTGCGCGTGAAATACGGAGGTTTCTGGTGGATACATTGGGAGTACCGGCTCCGCATCCGTCACATGCTGGACAACGATTACAAAGAGATCCACGAAAAAGGGCAAGAACCAAAATTTCTTTTATCTGAGGAGGGAACCGTAAAGCGGAACGGAGTTGCCTTGAAGAGCTCCAGCTTCGGCAAACGTTCGATGAAACAGAGAACCGCAACGACTCACCATTGGATATCCGTCTGGTACTTCAAAGCGTTTCAGGCTTCCCGTAATTTGCATCCAGCGAAAGAATGCCTCTATCATTGTCTGCAAACATTGCTTTCGGCGGAAAGCTCCAGCCATCCGGAAGTCGACGGGGAGATGGTTAGGGACTTCAAGCATCAGGTAGAGTATCTGGCTTTGGCTCAGATCCACAAAGCCTTGAGGGTTTGCAGACCCTCAATCAAATTTTGGAACAAGGGAATGGATATCCACGATTCCTTCGAAAAACTAATTGAGACCGTCAACGCTAAAAAGGTTAGTGCTGATCTCCTGCCGCTTCGCGACAAAGTATCGAACGAGATTAGAGCAATTCTCCGAGCGATTGAAGACCAAACAGGAAAAGCACACTATCCGCCCTCATCGGACCTGCTCGAGGGACATCGTTCTGTCGAATTGGCAGGTGAAAGCTATAGTGAGCAAAGCAGCGCTCAGAAGCCAGATGGGGCGCAGGTTAGCGGCGGAACGCCGAATGATAGCGGTAGTACGAGCGAAGAAACGAAAAGCCCAAAAACTCGGGCTGCAAGGAAGGTAAAAGACAATCTCGGGAAGCGAACCTATTTAAAAAGCGTCATATCGCACCGGGAAATCCTTCGGGCGATCAATCCAGCTATGACCGCTGGGAAAGTTTTGGACGAGAGTTTGGATAAGGAATACAGCGAGAAATTGTCGGTGAAAGGAGAAGCTAAATTCTGGAAAGGATATATTGAACAGTGGTTTCAAGAACAGACTAGAAGTGAAAATGAAATCGTGGAATTGATCGGTCACCTAGGTGGGCTTGCTTACACGAACACAAAGAGGACGAAAGTATGGGAAGACGTCATTTCCATTAAAATTAAAAAACCGGATCATGTGAATTGGGTGGCGACGCGTGAATCCTGGGCCAACATCTGCGCCCTCTGCAGTTCGGTCATCCGTCTGGCGCGATTCCTCTCTGCGGACCAACTTGAGGTATACACTCGCGAGCAGGTAACGATGCGTGGAATTTACGCCATTGCGTTGAGCCACTTGGGAAGGCATACCGAGGCTCATCGCCGACTAGACGAAGCTACCGCCTACTTGGCCTCGTCCCGTTTAAGTTTGGAAGATGCTGAGTGGGGTGTATTAAGGCTGCGGCGTGCGGAGTGCTTCATCTGGCAAGGCTGGCCCGCCCTAGGAGGGGTGGAACTTGGAGATACTGACAATGACGAAGGGCGCCTTGATCAGGGAGAGATGCTCGCACCGATCTATGAAGCTTTCGAAACGGATCGAAGGCTTTCGGCGCTGAACCAGGCTTGGTCAGAATTGAACCGGGCAGAGGAATTTTTCTCAGACTCGAACCGCTCGGACTGGTGGTGGGGGCGTTTAGCGGTGCTGCAACTCCGGGTCGTTGCAGGCATCGCCGCAATCGCCGTTGAGCAGCCTCCCGAGCAAAAAAACGACATGATATGCGCCTCGTTGCCCTTCCGTACGCGCATCAAGCCGTCGACGGTAGTGTATCGAATCTTGAGGCGTAGTTTACTATTGAATCCTAACGATAGCATGCGCGTTGCCCGGCTTTCCTTGCTGGTGTGTCGCTTGAGAGAACCAATGGCCGGACACGTTGCGGAGCCGTTCTCTAACGTGTTTTCAGACATAAAACCCAGTTGGAAACGTCTCAAAGAATACGCTTTGCATGAGCTCGGTTCGAGAAGTGGGTCCGCACAAGACACGGACGAAAAAGTCATAGCTGCAGCTGTCAGGGCTGCAAAAGAAGCTTTGAAAAAAATTCGTTGAGAAGTCGCGTGCTATCTGCCTTCTCGGCAGAAGTGCTCTTGCCGAGGAAACGGGTCAGGAGAGCTAGTTCAAAAAGAGTCTCTCCGCTGTTCTACGTCTTGCGCAAATCCAACTCCCCCGATAAAATGGACAAGTTTGATTGTTCTCATATTGAGGCAGAACTTCACTTCTGGCACGTCCACTTTTTCGGGGTCAGGTCACTGCGAGCCATCTCCTCGAGCATCTGGTTTATTGCGAAGGGCAAGCCAAGCCTTTGGGATTCTTAAAACTCTCGATGTTTTTTCTGGATCACCCCCGCGTCATCTCAAATTGCACCTACGAATCCTTCGCCATCGCCGGGCTCCGCAGCATCTCTGGATCATGAACCATCATCTTTGGAGGCAGCCTATCGTGTGCCGTCGCGTCCTCAAGAAGTTCAAGTTGCCCCACCCACCGAAGCTTCGAGCGCAACACCACCAGCGAATCTGCCTCAGCCAATGCTTCTTCGATTCCCTCTGAAAGCGAAGGGTTCGCCTTCAATTCTACCCGATCCAAAAGCACCCGAGAAATTTGTTCTGGTGCTTCGCCGTTCCGAGTTAGTGTTCCTTCCGGAAAGCGATATAGCTTTCTAACCGCGAATGCAACCGCCTCGCGACTTTCCGATCCGCATGGCTGTGTGAAATAAACGCCCGGTATTTGTGGTCGGCTGCCTATATGAGTTTTCAATCAAACAGGGTCTGATCGACGACGCATCAGACGTGAATCGTGATGAGGTGCCCCGGATCTCCCATCACGATAGGAATTTCTATGATGGAAAGCATAAAACCTTGAGCATAAAAACGGGATTTGAAATTGCCCTATAATTCCCCTAGGTGACACTCTTCTGGATTCCAAACTACTCGCAACTCGCTGATAATAAAATAGGGCCGGTGGGGTTCGAACCCACGACCAAGGGATTATGAGTCCCCTGCTCTAACCACTGAGCTACAGCCCCTTTTTGACGGGCCGAAACTAAAAGCGGGTTTGCGGCAAAACGCAACCAGATGCCTTAGTTTCCAAGCAAATGAACTCTCTTTTCAGGCTCCCACCAGGAGCCGGTCGGGATCTTCGATACACTCTTTCACCCGAATCAGGAATGTCACAGCTTCTTTGCCGTCCACCAAACGGTGATCGTAGCTCAATGCCAAATACATCATTGGCCGGATCACAACTTCTCCGTTCTCAGCTACTGGACGCTGCTGAATGGTATGCATCCCCAGTATCCCACTTTGGGGAGGGTTCAAGATAGGGGTGCTCAATAGCGAACCGTAGACCCCGCCGTTTGAAATCGTAAATACACCACCCTGCAAATCACTCAGCTGAATTTTACCTTGGCGAGCTTTGTTTGCATAATCAATGATCGATTGCTCGATCTCAGCAAATGACTTTTGATCACAATCCCGAATCACGGGCACGATTAGCCCTTTCTCGGTACCCACCGCTACCCCAATGTCATAGAAATGGTTTTCGATGACTTCGTCGCCATCAATTTGCCCATTAATCGACGGTACCGCCTTCAGCCCCTCAACAACGGCCTTAATAAAAAATGACATGAAGCCGAGCTTTGTGCCGTGCTTGGCGACAAACGATTCCTGAACCCGCTTGCGCAGACTCATGATGTTGCTCATGTCCACTTCATTGAAAGTCGTCAGAATTGCAGCTTCCTGTTGCGCGGTGACCAAATGATCTGCGATTTTTCGGCGCAGGGGAGACATCTTGCGGCGTGAGGTGCGCTTCTCACCCGATGTGGCGTCTGCAGTCGCCGAGGTCTTCTCTGGTTTTGGCGATTCCGCTTTCGGGGCCTCACTACCACCGCCGGCTGCGTTCAACACATCACTCTTCGTAATTTTTCCTCCGGTCCCGCTTCCGACGATCGCACTCAAATCAATCCCCTTGTCTTCAGCGATCTTCCTGGCTACTGGTGTCACCCGAAAGTCTTCGGCAACATCTTCCTCTGTCACGGAATCACTCGTCTCGGTCGCCCCTGAATCAACCTCAGTAGTCCCACCATCAGAAGAATCGGCGGGTGCTTCCCCCTCTTCAATTTCCGCCACTATGGCTCCGATTTCTATCTCATCTCCTATACTGACTTTGTGCCGCAGTATACCATCAAACCCGGCAGGCAGGCCCTGCGATACCTTGTCAGTTTCAAAAGAAAGGATGTCGTCATCTTTCCCGACGTAATCGCCATCGTTCTTCAACCATTCACTGATGGTTGCTGACGTAATTGATTCGCCGACTGACGGCATTTTGACTTCGTTTGCCATAATTAAAGGTCCTAAAATTACATATTAAACGCGTTTTCCACGAGATCTTTCTGCTCATGCTTGTGAATCGCCTTGGATCCAGTGGATGGACTGGCAGCTGATTGCCGCCCCGCATACCTCACCCGGTTGTCGGTCAACTTTTGCAACCGCGGGCCGATAAACGTCCACCCCCCCATGTTCAAAGGCTCTTCCTGGCACCACACCCACTTGCTGGCCGAGCTGTATTTTTCTGCAAGTTCTCTCATTCTTACCCGGTGATATGGGTAGAGCTGCTCAATGCGAATGATTGCTACATTCTCGATGTTCAGTCGGCGACGATAATCATCGAGGTCGTAGAAAACTTTTCCTGAACAGAAAATAAGGCGGTCAATGCGCTCGGGTTCACGCAGATCTTCAAACGTGTCATCAATGATTTCGACAAACCCGGTGCCTTCAGCCATATCACTGACCGAAGAAACACACTTTGCATGATTCAGTAAACTCTTGGGAGTCATGATGATTAGCGGCTTTTTAACCTCGCGCACCATCTGGCGTCTCAGCACATGAAAATACTGGGCTGGCGTTGTCAGGTTACAAACTTGCATGTTGTTTTCGGCACAGAGTTGCAGGAAACGCTCCAACCTCGCTGAGCTGTGCTCGGGACCCTGCCCCTCGTAGCCGTGTGGCAAAAGCATCACCAGATTGCTGTTTCGCTGCCACTTGGATTCTGCTGAGGAAATGAACTGATCAATAATGACCTGAGCACCATTGGCAAAATCCCCGAACTGCGCCTCCCACATCACGAGTGAATCGTCAGCCATCAGAGAATATCCATATTCAAAGCCAAGTACAGCAAACTCAGACAGGAGGGAGTTGTAAACCCAGAGCTTGGCTGTTTGATCTTCGTCCATGCGGTTCAGCGGAACCCAGCGTTCACGGGTCTCTGGATCATACATCACTGCATGACGTTGAGAGAATGTTCCACGTCGGCAGTCCTGCCCCGAAAGTCGAGCATGATACCCCTCCTTAAAGAGGGATCCAAATGCCAGCGCCTCCCCAAATGCCCAGTTGATTCCCTCGCCTGATTCAATAGCATCCCGCCGGGCGCCGAGAAACCGCTTCTTCAACTTCTCGTTTACATTGATCTCGTCCGGTACAGAAGAAATCTTTTCGCCAATTTCCTTCAACAAATCAGCATTCACCCCCGTCTCGACCTTATCGAACGTAAACGGAGGCTGTGCAACTCCCACTGCTCCTGAATACTCATCCCGATTCCCCTGCTCCTCCGCAATTTTCAACTCTTCCAGCTCGCGATCCAAACGGTCGCGGTATTCACGTTCAACCGCATCCACTTCCTTGCGGGTAAATTCCCCCGATGCCACCAATGAATCACCAAACAGCTTCATGGGCCGATCATGGGCCGCGATCTCCCGGTAAACTTTGGGCATCGTAAACTTGGGCTCATCGCCTTCATTGTGCCCATGTCGGCGGTAACAGACGATATCCAGTACGACATCCAGTTTGAACGAGTTGCGGAACTCCAGTGCCATTTCTGCCGCAAACATCACATCCATGGGGGAATCGCCATTAACATGAAAGACCGGCGCATCGATCATCTTGGCGACGTCCGTGCAATAATCAGACGAACGGGCGTCTTCCGGAGTGGTTGTAAATCCAATCTGGTTGTTCACCACGATATGAATCGTTCCACCGGTACGATAGCCTCCCAGCTTGGACAAATTTAATGTCTCTGCCACGCTTCCCTGGCCGGCAAATGCAGCATCCCCGTGAATAAGAATCGGAAGAACAGGCACTCGCTTCGACCCTGAATCCCGCAAATTTGGATCGAGCGCTCGCTGTCTGGCTCTCGTTTTACCTTCGACCACCCCGTTCACCGCTTCAAGGTGGCTTGGGTTGGCAGCCAGGTGGATTGTCACCTCTTTTCCGGCTTTGGTCTTTCGATCGGAATCAAAACCGAGGTGATATTTCACATCCCCGTCACCCGCTACCAGATTCGGAACATAGTTTTCCGAAAACTCATACAAAAGAACCTTGAGCGGTTTGTGCAGAAAATTTGCCAGCACATTGAGCCGTCCCCGGTGGGCCATTCCCATGATGATTTCGCGATTCGGTCCGGCCCCGCCACGCTCCAAAATCGTGTTTAGCGCCACCATCAACGATTCACCACCTTCCAATGAAAATCGTTTCTGCCCGACGTATTTTCTGTGCAGGAATTCTTCAAACGCCTCCGCATGGGTCAACCAGGTGAGGGCATCCTCCTTTTTCTCCTTCGACGGCTCGCGTTGATCAATTCGAGCCTCGATCCTCTCCTGCAACCAGTTACGCAGGATCGGACGGTGGATATGCATGAATTCAAAGCCGATCTTACCGCAGTAAGTTTTCTCAAGCCGATCAATCAACTCCCGCAATTTCATGCGACGTCCGCCTTCGTAAAATTGGGTCGAAATCACTTCGTCGAGATGTTGCTCTGCAAAGCCCAGCTCATTCAGAGAAAGCAAACTTTGCTCGGGAGGAGCATCATCCAGAGGATTTACCCAGGCTTTGGTGTGTCCCAGAGTTCTGTAATTGTAAACCAGCGATACGATTCTCGCCCGCGTGGCCATATCCAAACCACCCACGACCTCAGCGTCCGGGACAACGTCAACACCCTTTCCAGTTCCGGGTTTAGTCGGAGTCCGGGCCATCCCCAGTTCAAACCCTTCAAAAAATGTGGCCCATTCGGTTTCCACAGAATCAGGGTCGGACTTCCATTCAGCGTACTTGCTTTCGAGCAAGTCAGCATTGGCGCGCGCAGCTATCGAAGAACTCATCAAATTTTTTAACGTCGGGAACTCTCGCGTGAAAGATCCAATTTTCGAGGCAAAGTTTGACTGATTTGGAGAAAAAACGATCCGACAGGGTTCGATCGTAACATCCCCCCTGTCTGATCGTAAAAATCAACCTCCGAAAGCTCACACTTTCTTTACCTTTGACGAATCACTCATACGCAAATTGAATGCCAGATCCCGGATTTCTTTTGGGAAATTGATATGGAGCGCAGTTGACGTCCCCTGCCCTTTCTACCAAAGTCGCCGCGTGAACACTCCCAATATTGTTTTTCTTGACCGCGACACCACGGATGCCAATGACGTCGATTTCTCCAAAATCGAAGCACTCGGCAATTTAACTTCATTTCCTGTCACCAGCCCTGATCAAGTCGCTGAGCGTATCGCCTCTGCTGACATCGTTTTGACTAACAAAGTAGTGGTCAATGGAGCTGCGATGGATTCTGCACCCAATCTGAAATTGATTCAGGTGGTCGCTACCGGGGTGAACAATGTAGATCTCGATGGGGCCAAAGAGCGGGGCATCACAGTGTGTAATGTGAGCGGTTATTCCACCACAGGCGTGGTGCAACATACCTTCGCTCTCATGCTGAATTTGATGACCAACGTGCATCGCTACGCTGCAGAGCCTGAGAAATGGGCGGATTCCCCCCATTTCACGCGACTGGATCACCTTGTCTCAGAACTGGCTGGCAAAACACTCGGCATTGCCGGACTCGGTTCGATTGGCAGTGCGGTAGCTGATGTCGCAGAAGCGTTTGGAATGAAAGTCGTTGGACTGGCGCGGGATGGATCTGCCGCTTCAGATGGGGAACGCCCTCGGATTGAGAAGGCAAAGTTCTTCGCGGAGTCCGACGTCATTTCCCTGCATTGTCCTCTGACTGATGCGACTCACCATCTCATCAACTCAGAAACGCTTTCTATAATGAAGCCTTCGTCTTTTCTGATCAATACTGGCCGTGGGGATTTAGTGAACGAGCCGGACCTGATTACAGCCCTGAAGTCCGGAGAGATCGCCGGCGCCGGTCTCGATGTATTATCCGCAGAACCACCGGCCGCAGATCACCCACTTCTGGTGGGAGGAATGTCGAACCTGTTAGTGACCCCTCACACTGCCTGGAGTTCGATCGAATCCAGAGTGCGCTTGCTTGATGGCGTGGCAGCTAATATCAGTGCTTTTCTTGGAGGCGGTAGTGAGAACCGGGTTATCTAAACCCGGACTTAGACGAGTTTGTCGCCCTTTCATCAGCGGAGGCCTCCTTTTCAGTCTCGAAGACACTCACCTCGCGACGGCGTCCCTGAAATTTTGACTCCCAACCACTTTCGGGGCATTCGCAGTCACCAACGCAAAACTTTGAGGTCAACTCAAACCGTTCACCGGCGCCACGTATCACCGCAAAAGGCGTCAGCGCCACACACACCACACCAGCCCCTTCAATCACCCCGCGCAACCGATACCAACTGCTGGATGGCACCTTGCGCAACTCCTCAGCAGAACAGAGCTGCAAATCAAACACTACCAACGGCAAATTCGCATCCCGCAACACCAAATCAGCCACCCGAAGCGATTCCTCAACACTGCGACACCTCGCCCACAACATTGATTTACACAGCACCGTCCCGGCACTGCACGGATCAAATGAATCCGCGGCATCAATCAACACGAGACGTTTGCGATTCATTGCGGCATTCCGCAATAACCTCAGCAAAAGCACGCTCCCACCGGTCGAAACCCCACCCGGGGAACTGATCTCACAAAACGTTCCTTTCACAAAGCCTCCCTCAAGCTCACCATCCAGCCACGAAATACCTGTCGCCATACGATCAGGCTCAGGACAAATCTTCAAATCAACCTGCGCGGCACTATATTTCTTATTCATCTCGGCCCGCAGAGCAGCCAGCGCACCTTCGCGCTCTGCTTTCGACTTGCTTGCCTTTGGGTCGTTTGTCAGGGTAATATGAGTGAGTTGAATCGCAGCCCAACATTAAGTGTTTTTTTGAACAGTGCAAAATTCAAATCACAAATGCCGTGATTTTTTGCAAAACCCTGTCGAAATTACAGGGTTCGATCCCCTTCCCATTTTCTCACCCGACTTTCCCGACTATTACCCCGCTGCATGGCCGACACTCAGAATGCCCAAGCCGATGAAGCTGACGAAGCAAATGCGCATCACATCGAATTGATGCTGAGGGTGAAGGAAAGCGCCGATATCCCTGCCTTTGAGGAACTAGTCGAGATCCATCAACGCGCCGTAGTCGGCACCGTGGCAAAGATGCTGGGCAGCCCCAACGAGGCTGAAGACATCGCCCAGCAAGTCTTTGTGCGGATCTGGAAGTCCGCTCATCGCTACGAACCCCAAGCAAAATTTACGACCTGGATGTTCACTATCACACGAAACCTGGTCTTCAACGAGGTGCGACGCCGCCAACGCAAGCCGGCTGTTTCACTTGAAGAACGTGAAGATGATTTCCATCAATCGGCTGCTGACTCCGAAAACGTAGAGCCGGATCGCGCTGCCTTGCAGCATGAACTTGAAGAAGCAGTCGATAAAGCGATTCAAGACCTGCCCGAAAAACAACGCATGGCAGTCATTCTGCGGCGCTATGAAGACATGCCCTATGAGGAGATCGGTGAAATCCTCAAACTCTCCCTTCCGGCGGTGAAAAGCCTGCTGTTCCGGGCCAGGACGCAGTTGAAAGAAAATCTCAAGGGATACCTGGAAGGTTAAACCTCTCAATTGAAAGATTCGGGATGACGTGACAGTCAATTCCCACGAGTCATAACAACGGTCCTTACTGGGGAAAGTAATCAGTCCAAAAGGACCTGACCGCCAAATCAGCTCTGTTCACTCGGGGATTGTGATCGGGATGGTAGGCAATTTGGAAAACTCGGGTAAATTCGACCTGCCCATGCGAGTCCCCCCTAAAATCCACGTTCTGGAAATCGAGTTTTCTGTCCTGCCAACTAAAACGAGATTTCCTTTCCGATATGGCATCACCGCCATGACCGAAGCTCCCCACTTATTTGTGAGGTCCAAAATCGAAGTAGACGGGAAGCCGGTTGCAGGGATCGCCAGCGAGGGACTGCCCCCAAAATGGTTCACTAAAAATCCCGACACCACGTTTGAGGAGGACGATCATCCCAATATGATGCGCGTCATACGCCATGCATCGGATCTGGTGGAAAAGATTGGCAACCCTCTCTCATTCTTCGAGTTTTGGAAAACCATTACCAACCAACAGAAAGAATGGGCAACGCAAGAAGAGATTCCACCACTGCTGGCTCAACTCGGAACGGCAATGATGGAACGCACCGTTCTGGACGGTCTGTGCCGGGCTTTGGAAAAGCCACTTCATGAGGTGGTTCAGGAAAACGTTCTCGGTATTAAGCTCGACGAGATTCACAGCGAGCTGGAAGGATTTGACATCCGCGAAGTGTTCAACACCCCTCCCCTGACGACCCTTTGCGCCCGACACACCGTCGGTCTGGCCGATCCATTGACGGATTCAGAAATTCCGGAGGAGGACAAGATCGATGATGGGCTTCCTCACTCACTGGTCAGCAACATTAGAAAATACGGACTGACCCACTTCAAATTGAAGCTTTGCGGAAATCTCGATGCCGACCAGGACCGTCTGCGACAATTGACTGCCCTGTTTGAAAAGGAAGCTCCTGCTGATTACCAAGTCACAATCGATGGCAATGAACAATATAAAGACCTGGAGCACTTCCGCGAGCACTGGGACAGCTATCAGGCAGACCCTGCAATCGCCCCGCTTTTCGACCATCTGCTTTTCGTCGAGCAACCGATTCATCGGGATCACGCGCTCGACGATTCGATGAAATCCGGCTTCGAAAACTGGGAAAATGCTCCTCCTGTGATCATCGATGAGTCCGACGCCTCAACCGAATGCCTGCCTAAAGCATTGGAATTGGGCTACGCCGGAACGAGTCATAAAAACTGCAAAGGCATTATCAAAAGCCTGGCGAATTGCGCATTGATTAAAAAACGGGGTGGAATCATGAGCGCCGAAGATTTGGCAAACCTCGGCCCCATCGCACTCCTGCAGGATCTAGCAGTCGTGGCGCTTCTTGGAATCGATCACGTCGAACGCAACGGCCATCACTTTTTTGCCGGTCTGTCGATGTTCCCTTCGGAAATTCAGGAACGCGTTCTCGATTGTCATCCCGATCTCTATGAGAAGACCAAACAGGGATTTCCATCCCTTCGTATCGAACATGGAAAGGTGCTGGTCGGTTCCGTAAATGCAGCTCCACTGGGGATCGCTCTGGATCCGGGAGAGTTCCACATTTAGACGCAGTTTCTTCCACCCCCGGCAGTGACCAGTCATTAAATGAATCCCAATCGAATCGACTTGATTCTGTGCACCGGTCTGACAAAATCGCGGACGCTTAAGACGAAAGTAAACCAGCAATTATGAGCAACGAATTTTTCCCGGATATCCCGAAGATCGAGTTTGAAGGCCCCAAATCAAGAAATCCCCTGGCCTTTAAACAGTACAACGCAGAGGAAATGGTCGGCGGCAAGTCGATGAAAGATCACCTCCGTTTTGCCTGTGCTTATTGGCACACAATGCGCAACGGACTGTCTGATCCGTTTGGAGGCCCTACAGCGGAACGCCCCTGGGATGACGGATCAGATTCTGTGGAAAATGCGCAGAAGCGAGTCTGGGCTATGTTCGAATTCATGCAGAAATGCGGCATGGAGTATTACTGCTTTCATGATCGCGACGTTTCGCCGGAACTGGATGACTTGCAAAAGACTCACGACGCTTTTGACGCCGTAGCGGATGAACTTGAGAAAGCTCAAAAGGAAACCGGCATCAAACTCCTCTGGGGTACAGCCTGCCTCTTCGGGCATAAGCGCTACAATCAGGGAGCCGGAACTTCGCCCTACGCGGATGTATTTGCCTACGCCGGCGCCCAGGTAAAGAAGGCTCTTGAGGTCACACACCGACTCGGTGGCGAAGGCTATGTCTTCTGGGGAGGACGCGAAGGCTATGCCTCCCTTCTAAACACAGATATGAGCCGCGAGCTGAATCATCTCGCAGCCCTTCTTAAAATGGCGGTAGCACATAAGAAAAAGATCGGATTCACCGGTGACTTTTTCATCGAACCCAAACCGCGTGAGCCATCAACTCATCAATACGATTCCGATGCAGCGGCTTGTTTAAACTTCCTGCGTGAACATGACTTGATGGGCGAGCTGAAACTCAACATCGAAACCAACCATGCAACACTGGCCGGTCATACCATGATGCATGAGCTCGAAGTCGCAATGGCAGCCGACTCGCTCGGTTCAATCGATGCCAATACCGGTGACGAGTTGATTGGATGGGACACTGATCAGTTCCCGACTGACATCTACCTCACCACAGAAATCATGCTGTGCGTGCTTAGAATGGGCGGACTGAAAAAAGGCGGGCTCAACTTTGATGCAAAGTGCCGTCGCGAAAGCTTCGAGCCGATTGATCTCTTTCACGCCCACATTGGGGGAATGGACGCCTTTGCCCGCGGCTTGAAAATCGCACATGCAATCATTGAAGACGGTCGCCTCGATGACTTCAAGAAGGAGCGTTACAGCTCATTCGATAGCGGGATCGGCGCCAAAATTGAGTCCGGTAAAGCTTCTCTAGAAGACCTCGAAGAATACGCATTGGCCAATGGCGAACCGCAGACGAAAAGCGGTCGCCAGGAAATGCTCGAGAACCTGATCAATGACTTCATCTGAGCAGGAACGCAGTCTCTGATCACCCTCAACAAGAAGCCACTCGTGAAACCGGGTGGCTTTTTTCATTAAGCCCTCATCTCTGTAAAGAAAAACGGCCCGGCACTGTTGGAGAATACTCCAGGTAGCACCGGGCCGCCCCGTTCCGCACAAATTTGTGTTTCAGTGTTTCTTGTCTGCTTGTGTTTCGTGTTTGCAGAGACTTCTCTTCCAATGTTGAGGGGTAGCAAGAGGTGGCGTTTCTACTTATCAAACTCGTAATCTGTCAGGAACGTTTTCAGGGTAAAGGTGTGAGGTGGGACGAACACTATCGATTCTCACGAATCAGAAGCTTGTCGCCCTCGATATAGAGAAATTTTTCAACACCGTCCCGGGTCTTTTGATCAAGCTTTCCGACTCCGTAGTGTTGACCTGCGAAAAAACCAAAGTCGACCGTTTCTCCTTCTTCCAAATTTCTGACCGTTTGGCTGACAGTCCCTTCAACCAGCTTGAGCCCTGCCACATTGGCCGATTCAGAAACCTTCACTAACTCGCTCGCCACCTGTCGAAGCCTCACGTCGTTCTTCTCTTCGTTGCCAAAGTTCTGAATCTTCTCAACTCCCCAGGACAACGCGAAGAATCCAGCAAAAACAACCAGCATTGACTGGACCGTTCCCGCACCACGAATACCAAACCCTAAACGATTCTGTGTGGTTCTATGAACAGTTTGCATTGGAGATCGAGCTACTTTCAGTATACCTGTTGAGTCTGGATTTTATTACAATTCAGACCAAAAGCAAACAACTTCTGCAAACAAATATGGTTATTAGAATCAATATTGCGAAAATGGCGCAATATTAGAGAATTCAGGGATAAATCAACGCGAGCTCAGGTCGGAGCAGAAGCACTCGTGACTCACTCTTAAATGACCCGCGACTTATCAGAGGGTCGAAATATCGAATCGATACCGCCACAACCCGGAGGCCCGCTCTACAGTTCGCTCAACAGGGCTTCCCAGAATACGTTCGAAAACCTGGAGCTCCATCCTTTCAACGGTCGGGTATTTATCAAACAACAGCTGAAGAGGGTTATGGTGCTCAAGAATCCGAAGCCCGTCCTTTGCATCATATTCACAATGCGAAAAATGCCCGGCTGATTCACGATATTTTGCGAGCGAAGTTGCCCGGTCAATGATCGAATTTCCAGTTACTTTCTTTTGGTACACTGTCGAAAGGTTCTGGAAGTAAGCATAGAGAATCTTTTCGGCCGCGTTGGGATCGATGTGTCCGGCAGCTTCGAGAAATGAAAGCGCTACGTCATCTCCAATTCCCGGGAAAAGCCGGGAGGCCTTATCCGTGAGCCGATAAAGTTTTTCAGGACGCCCCACCTGCTTCGGTCTCCGCCAGGTATCAAGGTAACCAAGTTTCTCCAGCGCCATGCAATGCTTCTTGATGCCCATATAACTCATCCCGATTTCCTCAGCCAGTTCAGGCACGGAAATTCCGGTCGAGACCTTCACCAATTCGATGATGCGGAACCACTGAGGACGGGACAAGTCCCTGAAAGCTTTGTAGATATGAGACACGTAAGTGGGAAATTTAACTTTTCTTGATTAAATATCATTAGCCACGCTTCAATTGCTTGTCAACGCGTTCGATGCCGCTGCCTCATAATAAAGGGACCCAATCATCGGCAGTTTGTGATTGAAATCGAACAGCCTCACTCCTAGCCTCGCGTTGACCACTCACTCTCGATCCCTTCTCAATCTTCAATGTCTGAATCGATCTTTACGGAAGACGGAGCCATCCGTCCAGCAGCGCTGATCGCAGCCTACCGAACCGGTATGTTTCCGATGTCACTCAGTCGTTGGGGCGAGATCGGTTGGTTTTCTCCCGATCCCCGGGGTATTATCCCCCTGGACGAATTCCATATTCCTCATGGCCTGCGACGCGCCCTTAAAAAAGAGCCGTTCGAAATCCGGATCAGTACAGCTTTTGGCGAGGTTATGGACGGATGCGCCGACCGGGCCTCAACCTGGATCAGCCCGGAAATCCGCGCCAGTTACGTCCGCCTTTACGAACTTGGCTACGGCCATTCCGTAGAGTGCTGGCAGAGTGACGAGTTGTGTGGCGGACTCTACGGCGTCGCAATTGGTGGTGTGTTCTTTGGGGAATCGATGTTCAGTCGCAAGACCGATGCTTCAAAGATTGCTTTGGTTAAGTTGGTCGAGCGAATGAAGGAACGTGGGTTTACTCTGCTTGATACCCAGTGGTCCACCACCCATCTCACTCAGTTCGGGTGCCTGGAAATCCCCCGCCACCAGTATCTGCAGCAGTTGAATGCTGCCCTGGAACTGAATCCGACCTTCATCGATCCAACAGGGTCTGTTCGGTAATCAAACAGGGTCTGATCGCAGGGGGGATTTATTTCGGAAGCACATCAATCGGATTGCATTGGGCCTCCCGTTTTGATAAATCAGCGGGATGACCAAATCTCCGAGTGCGCTTTTCATCGGGCTCCTTCTATCCACTGCAATATCAAAGGGGCAGGATCTAAGTAGTCAGCAGTGGACCGCAATCATTACCGCACCTCAAGTCGAACTGCCGGCCGATCCGGGAGGCGATGTTGTCTGGCGGGAGGATTTTTCTGCCGCTCGCGCTGAAGCTGAGCAATCCGGAAAGCCGTTGCTGGTCACCTTTCGCTGCCTGCCGTGCAAACAATGTGCGGCGTTCGACAAGAACGTGCTTGAGGGAAGCCCGAAACTGTCGCCCCTTCTCAGACAATTTGTAACCGTTCGCATCACGGATGCGGCGCAGCTCGATCCGCGGTTTTTCCCTTACCAAACTCATCAGGACCTCGATTTATCATGGTGGGGATATTTTCTCGGGTCAAAAGCCCAGCTCTACGGAGTCTTTGGGGGGAAAGACCATGTCTCCGACGAAACCCGGATCAGCGAAGATGCTTTTGCCAACAGCCTTGAGCGAGTGCTTCAGCATCACCACAATCCCCAGCGCACTGACTGGAAAGTTGACGGACCGGTTCCCGACCTGTCCCTCCCTGCTACCGGCCCGAAGGATATCCGGGGTTATCAGCTGCTTACCGAAAAACGCCCGGGAATGGCTGAGGCCTGCCTTCACTGCCATCAGGTGGGTGATGCCCTGAACCTTGAGACGATTGATAAAGGTGCCTATCAAATCTCCAGCCTCACAGACAAGTGGCCCGTGCCGGAGAATGTCGGAATCCTCCTCGATCGTGACCATGGGTTACTGGTGAAAACCGTAACACCAAACAGCGCCGCCGCGAAGTCCGGGCTGAAGGCAGGAGATCAGTTAGCCATGGCGAATGGCATCAAGCTGTTTGGGCAGGCTGATTTCCGGGGCGTGCTTCACCGGGCAGACGGCCAAGACACATCCATCCCAATTGCCTGGAAAAGCGGAAACGACGAAGATGTTCACTTCGGTAACCTTGAGGTAAAATCAGGTTGGAAAGCAGGCGAAAACTGGTGGAGAAAGACCGTTTATGATGGAGTCGTTGGGCCGGGCATGGGATTCTTCCCCCTCAATGGCCCGGGTGCCGGCAAAGGAAAGGGCCTTTCTCTGAAACCATGGATGGGAAAGACACCGAAGAACAAGGCGATCTATAGGACAGGACTTCGGCCCAACATGGAAATCGTGGCCATCAACGGGATGCGTGACGACCTTGAAACCCGCAAGCTCATTGCCTGGTTCCGCCTCAACCACAAACCCGGTGACCGTGTCACTTACACAGCCAAAACAAAGCAGGGGGAAACGGACTTTGAGTTTGTTCTACCCGGGGATGAGTGATTTTCTTTCTCACCCCTTCAGTGAAGCCAGATAGGCAATCAAATCGACCAGCTCTTCCGGCTTCAATGAATTCGTCAAGCCGGGAGGCATTAAAGTTCCCACCTGCTCGCGCTTCACGACCTGATGCAATGACACCGGACGCACCTTCTGGGTAACGGTATCTTTGATCCAGACTTCTCCGCCGGTTTCACGGTCGATGTATCCCGTGTGAACCTGTTCATCAACCGTCGTAATCGAGGTCGCAAAGTATCCTTCTTTCAGCTGCCGGGCCGGCCAAATCACCGATTCAACAATCTGATCAAGTGGCAGCCCTGCCCCGACGGCATCAAGCTCCGGACCAATCAGCCCGCCCGCTTTTCCGATCTGATGACAGGCAATACAAGTCAACTCAGCCCTGGCGTAGATTACTTTTCCCTTTTCTGCGTTGCCATCACCCGACTCAACTGCTGCCACAATTGATTTCACCTTTTCAGCATCATATTCTGGCGCTCCGGGCTGAACCCCAAGCGTCTTCGCCAAAATGGCCGTCAGTTTCAAATCGGATCGCCCAAGCCTCACCAGGGCATTTGCAATTTGCCGGGCAGACTCCTGCGAAAGCTCAACGTCAGCCAATGCATTTGTCAGAAGCGGTGGCCCCGTCTTCTTGCTCAGGATTGGATTGAGAAGCGGCATCAGTTCCGTTCCGGCCGGAGCAACGCCAATCAGCTGAACTGCCACATCCACTGCTGACTGAACATCCGCCACCGCCAGCCCTTCGATGGCAGCTTTCTGCAATGGCCCCGCTGATTCCCCGGCAATCGCTACCTGCTTCAAATCCGCCACCGCCCCCTTCCCTTGCAGAGCCGCCAGGCTCATTATGGCAGGAAGTCGAAGTCCCGTCGTGCGTTTGGAATCGAGCGCTATTGCTTTGACCTTTCCACTCAGTTCTTTCGCTTTCCAGAGACCCGCCAGTCGGATCGCGGCGGCCGCAACCGCTGTGTTTTCAGAATCGATTAACTCCTCCAGTCGGGGAGCAAAAGGAGCTGCAGGACGAACCCGGCGCTTCGGCCACGAATCCACCAGGTTATTCAGCAAGGCAGCATCTTCATGAGGTCGATCCAGAATCTGCTTCAAATCATTCGGGTTTCCGATACTCGCCAATACCCCGAGCAATGCTGCCCGCTTCTCCCCGGATAAATTCTCAGACAACAGGGCCTTTCTCACCACTCCGACTCCGGAGTCACCGCCATACGTTTCCAGGGCGAAGGCCAGATGTTGTGGATTTTCGAAGACCAACTCTCCCGATTCCAGAGCCGGCATCCATTGATCCGACAAGGCATGAACCGTTTGGGTCAGCGAGTAATCGATGTTTTTATCAACTTCGGAATCGAGCGCCGTCAGTGCCAGCTTCAGGGAATCCGCCCTGGGGCGGTTCGCACAGGCAACCACCGCTTCGAGGCGCGGGCGGGGATGAGGATCCTTCAGTAACGAAGCAAGCCGCTCATCGGCATCTGCAATTTCATCCGCAGAACGGGCAATCATGCGGGCTACCAAAGCCCTGGCTTGAGGCACCTCTGAAGCCTGCAATAAATCAAGCAACTCAGGCAGGACCACCCGATGAGATTCCAGGATTCCGACCGCTTCTACCATGAGATGACTGTCGCCGGGCGACTTCGGATCCAGCTTTCCAATCCAGGCGACCAATTCATCACGGAATATCGAGAGATCCGCCTCCATCAACAAGCGCCGGGCCTGATCGCGCACCCAGCGTTCATCCGACCCGAGAAGCTCAAAGAGTTCGGTCGGTTTCTCATCCGAAATCTCAGGTGCTTTGACCAGCTTGCGATCCTTTGCCACCACCCTCCATATCCGGCCATGATCATAGTCACGATGGGGATGCCGCAACGATACCTGGTAATGATTGATGATCGGATTGAACCAATCCACCACATAGATCGCTCCATCCGGCCCAATCTTGGAATCAACCGGGCGAAAGCTCTCATGATCAGCCGAAATCAGGATCGTCGGCTCCACTTTCTTAAAGCCGGCCCCTTCGTCTACCAAGGGAAGGAGCGAAAGTTTGCGGGCAAAATAACCGGAGATGATCGCATTGTTCTGAGCCCAGTCGGGCATGTGAGCCGTCTCGATGATCTCTGCCCCCATGCTTTTGCCCGGAGTCGCGCCGATCAAAGCATGCTGCATTAATTCCCGGGGATGGGTCGTCGGAATCAACCCCGGCGTGGCAAATCCAAAATGCACGCCATTGCTCTTCACAAACAACGCCCCCCATCGATCCAGCGCAATACCGCAGGGATTCTGGCTCATCATTGAGGGAAAACAAAACGGATCCAGCTTTGTGATTCTGGGATCAAATCTCCAGAACCCGGCCTTGTCACCATGGACGACTCCCCACGGCGTCTCCACGTGGGAATAACAATGCAGCCCCTGACTGAAATAAAGAAACCCTCCTGAGTCGAAAGTGAAGTTCGAGATGTTTTGATGCGTATCCCCCGTTCCGAACCCGGTCAGGATTAACTCTTTCGAATCGTATTTATCATCTCCGTCTACATCCTTCAAATGGACCAGATCCGGTCCTTCACCGAGATATACCCCGCCATGACCAAGGGCGAAGCCCATCGGCATATCCAACCCGTCTGCGAAAACCGTCGACTTGTCAGCCCGCCCGTCCCCGTCGGTGTCTTCCAGAATGAACAGCTTATCGTTGGCGATTTCAGCCGGCTTCAGTTGGGAGTATGCCAAAGTGCACAGCACCCAGGCCCGTCCCCGATGATCCCACTGAATCGCGATCGGGTTGGAGATACCCAGCTTCTCGTCGGCAAACAATGATACCTCAAAGTCGGGATGAATCGTCAGCGAAGCCAGCTCCGCCTCGACCGAATTATCGTCCGAAGGAGGACGGTCCGGTGTCTTTTGTCCGAACGCTGTGGCCGCCACGCAAACCGCAGCGGAATAAATCGTTAAGTGTTTAAAGCTCATTTCGTAACCTCCCCGGCGTAGCGGTGAATATCGGCTTCCGTTTCCGCAATCAGTGGCGGCAACGCATCAATCTCCTTCACAAACCAGCGCTTGTTGGTGTCGATGTAATCTCGCGAAGCCGGCACATGCTGGCGGTCCCCGTAAAGGAACGCCCAATTGGTCGGGTGATAGTATTGCTGCCAGAGACGGTCTTTTCGCTGAATAGCCTGTCTTAGCGACTGCGTCCCTCCTTTGGAAAGGTCCAACCCTCCCCCGGCTGGAAAGCCCAGCTGCTCCGCAAACACCCCGGCAAAGACTGCATGACCGCTTTCCGTCAAATGAATGCCGTTTGATGAATACTCCGGCTTTAGAGACGACTTCATTGCCGTATAGGCATCGACAAAAAGCAGATCCCGCTCTCCGGCCAGCTTTTCGATTGCGGCGACATACCCTCCCAGATCCACATTGCGAGACTCAGTCAACGCGGCAGCCGGCCCAACGGGGAAAAACGGAGTTGGCCCGACCAGAACCATTCTCTCTGTCTTGCCCATCAACTCATCAAGCAAGGCGCCATACGTTTTAACAAAGGCTTGCAACCCTGCTTTACCCTTGAGCGATTCCATCTTGCCGAAATTCAGAACAATGATTCCCGGAGCAGTCTTTTCCCGGGTGTCAGGCGAGCTCCCCGGTTGTTTATCCCCCTCCTTCGTATAAAAAAACTGCGGCCGTGCCTGGGAATAAACTGTGTCTCCCTGCCAGCCGAGGTTGCGAACGTGTAACTCCTTTTCAGGCCACGCGGCCTGGAGGCGCATTTCCAGGATCGGATAGCGCTGCTGATCAAAGGTGTTGGTGCCACCGAGGAACGCGATGGTCTCACCGGATTCCGGAGCAAACTTTCCATCCGCAAAAGGCGGCGCAGCTTTTTCCACCTCAGCAAAACTGCGCACCAACACCGGCGGATCCACCGCCTCCTGAGACATGAGCCCGCCTCCCCAGGAAACCGCGAGAGCGAACAGGATCGTTTTAGAAGATATCATCACAATTGTGGTGAGAGTCTGCCGCGATTCACACCGTCCAACAATAGCAGGAATCGGCTATTCTCCCGCTTTGATAACAGTTCGCTTCCGTTTTCCGGCACCCCGCTACGCTCCGGCCTTGTGTCCGAAGACGGCCCCCACCTGCTCAAACAGTCCAAGGAGATTCTCCCAGCGTCGGATCAACAGATCGATCAAAAACAACGCAATAAAAACCATCAGCAAATAGGGCCACAACTCAACATAGCGCGACACATTCGAACCGGTCAGCTCCAATTTCTGATCCGCGCTCTCCAGATAGGTTCCGCCGGTCTTTTCGCAGACCTTACGCAGTAATTCCTCGTTCACCTGCCCCGTCGCTGCTTCCGAACTTGGATTGTGAACATAACCGGCACTCACCATCCGCGCCCCGCTGCTGGCCCGAACCAGATATACACCCGGGTCGGTCGGACGGAACCCGCCTCCATACAATCCCGGTCCCTCCTGGTCGAGTGCCACCGCTTCACCAACCTGCTTCATACTGGAACCCAACGCATGACTGGGAACAAAGAACACATCCGCCGTGACCGTTGCCGCATTACGACGTGTTCCCGCATCTTCCAGCAGATCCACTTCAAACCGCACCTCGTCACCCCGTTCGGAAAGCCGCAAGTCCATGTTCTGCCCCTGAGGAGCCCGGGCCGTCTCGCGTAAAATCTGGGACCACATCTGGCTGTATCCCGGCCATTGGCTCACCCAAAGCGCAGCCCAGCGGCTTTTGCAGTCAGACGTGAACGCCGTCACTTTCCCCAGACCAAAACGCCAATGAGCCAGCAGCGGATCTCCTGTATCGGTCACCAACGGAATCTGCGAGGTCGCCTTTCGGTTGGTCTTCACGTATCCCAACAGCGGAGGCGCCGCTCCCTCATCCCAGTTTTTCAACATTGGATGCGGCTCGACGAGATGCGCTTCGAATGCCTCCTCCCGAATCATCCGGCCGGTATGCACCATGGTGTCCTGCGTGAAAATCCGCGTGATCGCTGTCGGATCCATTGTGATGTAGCTCTGCCCTCCCCCGGCGGCGGCAATACTCTGCAAGAGCCCCACCTGCGCGCCCGCTCCAACCGCCACGGTGGATATCGTGATCCCCTCGGCATGACATTGCGAGGCCAGTTGCTGATACCCCTGCCCGCTCGTCTGCCCATCCGTCAGGACAATCATATGCTTCACCTTCGCCTTCGTTAAAATAAGGTCCTCCATCGCCGCCTGCATCCCCGGATAGATATTCGTGCCCCCGCCCGAACTCAGGATATTGATCTGATTGGCGATCGCTGAGGTCGAACTGACTTTCGTCATCGGCACCACCACATGGACCTGCGAATCAAATGCATAAATACCGATCGAATCTTTGCTCGAGAGCAGATCCGCAGTGGCGATGGCCGCCGACTTACAGATCTCTATCTTCTGCCCTGCCATCGACCCCGACCGGTCAATCACCAGCGCCAACGCCGAACTCTGCTCCTCCTCCTGATCAGGTGCCTTCAACTTCACCGGCAAAATATCTTCAATTGGCGTCCGGTAATATCCACCCACTCCAAACGAGTTCATCCCCCCGACCATGACAAATCCGCCTCCCAGCTTGTCGACGTAATCCCGAATGGCTGCCATGCGTGACTCTCCGATTCGGTGGGCCGGTATATCAGAGAGTATCAGCCCGTCATACCCCGCCAGTTCGCGCAAATTCTCCGGCAATCCCTCAGGCGTCCGCACATCAAGCCGGATGCCCTCTTTATCCATCGCATCCTGCAAATATCTGGCCTCTCCCTCTTCGCCTTCCACATATAAAAGCAGCGGTTTTCCCCTGACATCCACAATGGCGAGCGCCTCGTTGTTTTCAGGGATCGCGTCCTCGCCCTCAAACCCTTCAACAGCAACGCGGTAGTTGTAGATATTCCGCTTTTCGGGTGTGCGGGAAAATACCATCACCTGCTGCTCACCGACCGTCACTTCCAGATCCCTCTTATCAACTTCCAACCCGTTTTCAAACAGCCGGACGCGGCCCGATCCTTCCAGCGAACTTTCAATCGTCGCCGTCAACTCAAGCGTCGCCCCTTCATTCAAGCGGGACTGAGAAGCCACCACCTTATTGACCCGCACATCAGGCCTGGCTCGCCCACCCACCCCGATGGCGTGAATCTTCAATCCGGCAACGGCGGCCTCTTCCGCCACCTTTTCCAAAGACCCGGCAGTTTCATTCCCGTCACTCACCAGCACCACATGTCGCGATGCCCCGCCGGGGAAAATTCCCTTCGCCATGCGAACAGCCACCGCAAAATTAGATTCCGCTCCGATCTCCTCGATCAGTTCCAAATTCGGCGTCGTAAAAAAATCTCCGCTCAACGATTCTCCCGGATAGGCAAGCACCCGCGATTCACGACCGCCCGCCACATAGCCGACATCAGTTCCCATCGCCAGGCCCTCCCGGATCTGAGCCGTCGCTTCATACACCCGGCCTACCCCCTCCTCGCCTTCGGACCGGGAATGATCCATCACGAAGATCGCGGACTGCTTATTCGACTTCACCACTCGGGCCGGCGACGCCAATGCCAGCAGAGCCACCAGAATCAGAAGCATCCGGACAATGAGCAGCATCCGTCTCCGCTTCTCAGCCATGGGATGAGTCGAGCGCGCATCGAACCATACCAGCAACAGGAAAGCCGGGATCGCAAGGAGCAGAATCTGTGGGTGGAGCCAATCCATCAGGGGATTCGAATATATCAAAGGCGTCACGATCAAACAGGGTTGGTTTGATGAACAGACCCTGTTGGTTCGTGGAAGGGAGGATTAAAACCCAAATCCACATGAAATCCCGTTTTTTCCGTGGCGCATATGATTGCACCACTCTGAAAAGGCAGCACGCCAACAGCCTCCTGACTCACTCAAAAACCTCATTAACCGGTGATGTCACCGCACCGCAGTCACCACGACAGCCCTCCTCACTATTTCGGGATTATTAATATTCCCAATCAATGAAAATTATAGATTTTGCTGGTTCTGTTTGACCGCAGCGGGAAGGTCGGGACAAAGGAGGCTGACTCCCGTGCTCAAATCGAAATTTTGCGGCATTAGAAGCCAATTTTAGAATTTCACGCCCGCTGGATGCATGATTTTAAATTATAATTTCAAAGCACCACCGGCGCCGCACATAAATTTTAAAAGGACCCTAAAATTTGTACAATATTAAAATTTAAAAAGGTGCCGTCACTGACTATTTTTACCATGATTCGCTTCCCTTCGGAAGGACGTTGGAAAAACGGGTGGCCATGAGGATTCGAAGGGAACCTTGCCCGGCAGTTTGGCAACGGCTTATCGCCGGTTCAAGCAGGCCCACCTCAACTTTCATCGCACAGCCTCCAGACAGCGAAATGGTCATTGCTGAATGGGTAACGGGAGTTTCGAGCTTGGAATACTCCCCTTCATTTCTGAAATCACCGATTCAACGTTGAAACGGTGGTCGCCATTTTCGGGACGCCCATTTCAGGCTTGAAATGGGCATTGCAGAAAATTGTAATGACCATTTCAACGTTGAAATAGCCTCTGCAAAATCTCACATGGCCGGTTTCAGCATTGAAATGGCCCTGACAGGACATGGGAGCCCTCATTTCGGCAACATTAGACAACAACGCAGGGATGAAGCTCCCGGTCCCTTTGCCAGTTCCTCCCTTCGCGGCGGAGGGAAGACCTCTAGCCGCCCAAATCCCACACCTGGAACTAAAACCTACTTATCGCTGTCGAGAAGGCCGTCCATCGAGTCCAGCATATCGTCAAAGGTGTCATCAAACAGGTCAAACTTCACCTCAGTGACCAATTCCTCGACTGCTTCGACGTCCCGTTTGTGAATGGGAATCTCGATTTCCTCCACCCGATAGGTTGGGAAATGCTCACTTCTCTTCCCGTTTCTCAGCCGGATCACCAGCGTTCCCCCACCGAACAGGATTGCCTTCTTAAAGTGGATCCTGGAAATGCCATTTTGAGGTAGCTCCAGCATCGGGGGCGGTTCATTGATAAATTCCGCGTCATCCCCCCTAAAGTTTCCTGCGAAAAAGACAGCTTCCTTCTCCCTGTCGTAAATAAGCTTCCCCGGACCGGCGCTGAGCCGCCCAATGGCACTCTTAAGGAGGAAGGGAATCACATTCATACAACCACTGAAACACGGCGCTCCTCCCGAGACAAGCAAAGGTGCATCGCTCAACGCACCCGTTCAACTCACGGGCCGCCTGCCCGCAAAAAGGCGAGTTGTCATCCCCTCCCCGTTTCGTATTCTCCCCGCCATGAAACGTGCTGCTGTCACCGCCTTCGTCTGCCTCTTCTCTGCTTCCGTTTTGGCAGATTTACCTTCCTCCTTCAAAGACGATGTAGCCACGATTCAAGCCATCGGTTCTGAAGGAGCCGGTAACCCGGAAGCAGCTGCCGCCTGGAAGTCCCTGGCCAGGGCAAATGGAGAAGCCATTGTCCCTCTTCTGGAAGCGATGGACGAATCCGGTCCGGTTCCTAAGAACATGATCCGCTCCGCGGTCGAAGTCATTTCAGAAAAAGAGCAGGCAGCGGGCCGGAAGTTGCCGGTCTCTGAGTTGCAGGGGTTTGTTCTCAATACCGAAGGAAATCCCCATGCAAGACGTATGGCCTTTGACCTCCTCGCCGGGGTCGATCCGCAAGGAGCTGACAAACTGATTCCCGGTTTCATCAATGACCCCGCGGTTTCTCTCCGCCGGAAAGCTGTCGAACGGGCGATCGCTGCGGGGAACGCGAATCTGAAAGAGGATAAAGCCGCTGCGGTGAAGATTTTCAGAGAGGCCCTTGATGCGGCCCGGGATGTTGATCAGATCAATGAGATTACCACAAAATTAAGGGATCAGGGTGAAGCGGTGGATCTCCCCAGACATTTCGGATTCCTGATGGACTGGAAAATGATCGCTCCTTTCGATAACACGGACCGGAAAGGATTCGCCGAGGTGTTCCCCCCTGAAAAAGAGGTCGACCTCGAAGCCACCTACGAAGGCAAAGACGGCGCCAAAGTCAGCTGGGTTGATTTCACATCCACCAATGAGTATGGCATGATCGACTTCAACAAGCCGTTTTCGCCGATGAAGAAAGTCGTCGGTTATGCATTCACAGAGTTTGAGTCGTCCGAAGAACGCCCCGTCGAGCTTCGGTTGGGCTGCAAGAACGCCTGGAAAGTCTGGTTCAACGGGGAATTGCTCTTTGGACGGGACGAATACCACCGCGGTGCCCGGATTGATCAATACCTCATGCCGGTGCAACTGAAGAAAGGCAAGAACACCATCCTCGTGAAAGCCTGCCAAAATGAAACCGATGAAAGCTGGACCGTGCAATGGGAATTCCAGCTGCGGGTTTGTGATTCAACCGGCACCGCCGTTTTGGCAAACAACCGCAAGCCCACCGCAAAAGAAGCCACGCAACCAGCCAAGAAGTAATCGCAGAAGTCAGGACACCAACAGTTGGTATTCAAATTTAAGAGAAACATGAGAACAAAACTTTTTTTGGTATTGGGAATGGTGGCGGGCCTGTCGGCCCATGCGGACTGGCTCAACTTTCGCGGCCCTCACGGCTCCGGAACGATCAAGGGCAACTCCAATCTGCCGGCCGAGCTGAGCGAAAAGACGACAGCCTGGACAGTTGATCTACCCGGTCGCGGACTGGGAAGTCCGATTGTGGTGGGCGACAAAGTGATCGTCTCCGCCGCGAGCGGCCCGGATCAGAAAGAGCTGCACGTGATCTGTTTCAATGCGGCTGATGGTTCCATCAACTGGGAGCGTAAATTCTGGGCAACGGGCCGGACCATGACCCACAAAAAGACCAATGTGGCTGCGCCCACTCCCGCCAGTGACGGGAAGAACGTTTATGTCCTCTTTTCCTCCAATGATCTGATCGCATTGGACCTCGACGGAAATCCGCTTTGGATGCGGGGACTGACGCTCGACTATCCGAATGCGTCGAATTCTCTCGGGATGGCGTCGTCCCCGATCGTCGCGGGCGACACCCTCGTAGCTCAAATCGAGAACGATTCTGAATCCCTGGCAGTGGGAATCGATCTTGTCACCGGTCAGAACAAATGGAAGATGGACCGCCACAAAGGAGCCAACTGGTCATCCCCGACGACGATGACATTGGGCGGCGAAGAAATCGTCGCGCTTCAATCCAACAAAGGGATTCACGGTATTTTTCCGGCGACCGGCTCACAGTCGTTTTTCTTCGACAAAGGCGCCTCCGGCACTCCCTCCAGCGTGGCCGTTGATGGCACCCTTTATGTCCCATCGAACGGCCTCACCGCCATCAAACCCAGTGAAAACGGCGGAACGCCCGATGTGCTTTGGAATGAATCCGCTCAAAGTCCGGGGACATCCAGCCCGATCTACATCGACGGCAAGATTTACACCATCAATCGCGCCGGAGTGTTGAGCGCAGCCAATGCAGAAACCGGCGAACGCGTCTGGCGCATTCGGTTGAAGGGGCCATTCAGCAGCTCGCCCGTGGCCGCAGAAAACGGACACCTTTATATTTTCAGTGAAGCAGGCGTCGGCCAGGTGATCGACGTGACCGGGGAGGAAGGCAAAGTGGTCAGCGAAATCGAGCTGAAAGACACCATCCTCGGCACGCCATCGATCTCCGGAGATGCGATCTATGTCCGTAGCGACGGGAAACTCTGGAAGTTCGCGAAGTAAGAATCCGCTTCACGATCCAACAGGGTTGGTTCATCGATCAGACAGGGTCTGTTCGATTCGCACATGGGCAGGAGACGTAATTTTTGTGATCACCGGGCTGAAAGTCCGTCAGCATAAAGCCCGGGGCCTCAGCCCGGGCTTTATGCGGGCGATCTTTCTAATCGAATCGAGGGGATCCGACTTTGCCCAAAGCGTTCTTCCCCCTCGAAAAAGCGAGTCGCCCTGTCGGCTGGATTTGTTAAGATCCCGGCATGTTCACTCGCCTTCTCTTCTTCATTGCACTCGGATTTGCGGCCGTTGGTTCCGCCGACGACAAGCCGAATGTCGTTGTTTTCCTGACTGACGACCAGGGCTGGGGCGATCTTTCCCTGAATGGAAACACCAATCTGGAAACACCGAATATTGATTCGCTGGCGCGTGACGGGGCCATGTTTGAACGGTTCTACGTGTGCCCGGTTTGTTCACCGACACGTGCCGAATTTTTGACCGGTCGCTATCATACCCGTTCGGGGGTGTATTCCACTTCAGCAGGTGGAGAGCGGATGGACCTCGATGAAACCACCATTGCCGATGTCTTCAAAAAGGCGGGATACCGAACGGGTGCCTACGGAAAATGGCACAACGGGATGCAGTTCCCCTATCACCCGAATGCTCGCGGGTTCGATGACTTTTACGGCTTCTGCTCAGGGCACTGGGGCGACTACTTTTCCCCGATGTTGGAACACAACAATGAAATCGTCACCGGAGAAGGTTTCTGCGTCGATGACTTCACAAACAAGGCAATGTCGTTGATGGAATCCAGCGGTGACGACCCGTTTTTCGTCTACCTCCCCTACAATACGCCGCATTCCCCCATGCAGGTCCCTGATAAGTATTGGGAAAAGTTTAAGGATAAAGAGTTGAAGATGCACAACCGCGATCCGGACAAGGAAGACGAACTCCATCTCCGGTGCGCGCTCGCCATGTGCGAAAATATTGATGACAACGTCGGACGGGTGCTTTCCAAGCTGGATGATCTGGGAAAGGCTGACAACACCATCGTTGTCTATTTCTGTGACAACGGCCCCAACGGCACCCGTTGGAATGGAGATATGAAGGGCAAAAAGGGCTCGACCGATGAAGGTGGAGTGCGTTCGCCTCTTCTGGTTCGGTGGCCGGAGAAGATTAAGCCGGGCACAATCATCTCGGAGAACAGCGCATCGATCGATCTCCTGCCCACCCTCGCGGATCTTGCCGAGGTCGAAGCAGATACCGCCAAAAAGCTCGACGGCAAAAGTCTGGCTCCTTTCTTACGCAATGAGGTTGTGACACGCTGGCCGTCACGGATCCTGATGAGCCACTGGAAAGGAAAAGTGACAGCTAAACTGCATCAATACCGGATGGATACCAAAGGAGCGGTTTTTGATTTGGCCACCGACCCGGGCCAGAGGAAAGATATCTCAAAGGAACGTCCGAAGATCACTCAGCAGATGAAGACTGAGTTGGAGCGATTTAAGAAGGAAGTGGTGGGCGAACTGCCGGAGACGGATGATCGCCCGTTCGTTATCGGGCACAAGGATTCGCCAAACACCCAGATCCCGGCGCGGGACGGAACCGCACACGGCGGTATCACCCGCTCTAACAAATTTCCCAACTGCTCATTTTTCGGAAACTGGAAAAGCACCGATGATAAGATCACCTGGGATGTGGAGATTGGTGAGACCGGTGACTACGATGTGGAGCTCTACTACGCCTGTGCAAAAGCCGATGTGGGGTCGACAGTCGTTTTGAGTTGTGGTGACAGTGCGGTGACAACTAAGATTACCGAAGCCAACGAAGTCCCCCTGCGGGGAATGGAAAATGATCGGGTCAAACGTGCCGAGTCTTACGTAAAAGAATTCAAGCCGATGTCCCTGGGCGCCTTGCATTTAAAGAAGGGAAAAGGAACTCTGACCTTGCAGGCGACTGAAATCCCCGGAGAGGAAGCCATGGAGTTTCGTTTGTTGATGTTGAAGCGGAAACCGTAAAAACCCTCCGCTATTCATTGAACTCTTCCGGTCACCCACAGTCGACATACCTCACGACATGAAACGCCTCCCACTCCCTATCGTCCGGACCGCCCTGCTTTCGTTGGTGCTCTGCACCTCAACTGTCGCGGCTGATGAGACGGCACTGATTCTCGGACCGAGGCGTGACGTCACCATTACCCCAAAGGGCCCTGGCGTTTCCGAGGTCACTATCACGGGAAATTCTCCTCATTTCTGGTCGCAACCCGTTTCAACGAAGCCGTCCCAGACAATTCTGGCATTCGAGTATTTTTCAACGTCAGGGATCAAATCTGTGTCGGTCCGGTTTCGGGATAAAGACGAGAGCATGGTCTTTGTCGGCTCAGCGCCGATGCCATTGGCTGAGACCTGGCAACCCTTTGCGATTGAGCTTTCAAGTGTTCCCACTGCGGAAACCCGGTTTCATATTGCACTTCAATCCCCGAACGACGCCTCCTTTCAAATCAGAAACTTCCAGGTGCGGGCGCCCACTCCGGCAGAGCTTTTGAAGCAGAAGAATCAGGCCCGGCAAGCAGCCACTCGTCAGGCGGATGCCGAGGCGATTCTGAACTACTTGAAAACCGACTATCCTGCCGAGATCACAGAAGTGAATGTCGGGGCGGAGGAAATAGTGATCTCCGGGAGTTCACCAACTCCGGTTCAGCTCGTCGAAATTCCACCCCAACTGCCTTCGCACCGGAAGTCACCCAGGAAGCCGCAGCCAATCAAAGACGCGACGGATTTCACAATCAAAGTGCCGCGTATTGATCCCGTGCAGAACCGCGACCGGATCAGTTCGCGATGGAGACTGGAATCGGATGGGCAGATAAAGTCTCACGCCAAATGGCCCACGAAAATTGCCTCCACCGGGACTGGAAAAACCCTCCCTAAAGCCATCGCGATAAACAACAAAGGAATCGGTGGCGTGCCGGCAATCGGGGACCTCAAGCATCCCATTTTCGAACTGGGGGTCGGTCACGCCACGGTCAACGTGGTTCTGAACGCATTACTGACGGATAAGAAACGTCCCGGCTTGACCCCTCACGTGTTTGAAGGAAAAACCTATTTCCTGAACTCCAATTTCCTGGCTCAAAGGGACAAAACGATTCGTCTGCTGAATCAAAAAGGGATTGTCGTCAGCTGCATTTTGCTGGTGGGAAATAATCAATCAACCATGGGACACCCTGCCGCCGAGGCCCGTGGGATTTATGCGATGCCGAACCTGGCGACGGCAGAGGGAGTTCACTACTACCGGGCTGTGCTCGACTTCCTGGCAAAACGCTATGCGTCGACTGAGATGCGAGTCGCGAACTGGGTGATGCACAACGAAATTGATCAGGCCGGAACGTGGACCAACATGGGTGATCAACCTTTGCCACGGTATTTGGAAGCCTATGCCCGATCAGCCCGGCTGATGTACCACACTTCCAGGCAGTATGATCCCCATGCGCGGGTTTTTGTGTCACTCACGCATCACTGGACCAAACAGAGTTCCGGGAACGGCACCTATGTTGTCCGTGACATCATCGATCTGTTCACAGAAATGGCGATGGCTGAAGGCGAGTTTGACTGGGGAGTCGCGTATCATCCCTACCCCCGGAATCTGCGAGATCCGGACACGTGGAATGATGCTGATGTGACCTATGACTTTGAAACGCCCTACATCACCCCCAGGAATTTAGAGGTCCTTCCTGCTTACCTCGGCCCTGATCGTCCTATTCTGCTATCTGAACAGGGATTCAACACCCCCACTCTCAGTATGGAAGATCAGAAACGTCAGGTGGCGGGGCTCATTTATGTTTTCAGAAAGCTCTCCCAGCTTCCGGGCATCGAGGCATACCATCTGCATCGCTATCAGGATATGCCGGATCGAGAAGGAGGATTGCGACTGGGGATTTTGGATGAGAACGGGAACCGCAAACTGGGTTGGCATGCTTACACCGCAATCGGGACCGAAGCAGAGGCGGAACACGCAGCCATCGCGGATGAGTTGCTGCCCCCGACAGAGCCTCTCAGGGACGTGACCGAATGAGGATATCGCGGGGGCTAGGTCTTCCGGTGATTAATTCAGTTCACAACAAATGGCTTATCCTGTAAGAATCCCTTTCAATGGGATTTCTTAAATACCGGCTAAGCCGACTGCCCTATTTTTTACTCACTGCGGCCCATGAGCTCTGGTTGATGCTCGGAGTGGATTGGGACCACGGGGTTTCTTTAATTATCGCTTTGGCCTCTCTTCCTCTGCGATTGATCTTGGTCGTGCTACCCAGGGTAAGAGATTGTGGATGGCCGAACTGGGTCGGGTATCTGACACTGATTCCATTTGTCAGCGCTATCCCGGCCGTTTCCCTGGTATTTGCTCCCTCCAAATATTTCTTCACTGCGAATGAGTGATCACCCGCGAGGTGTTTTTAGGGCTTCCTGAAGAAAGCGGTCGATGTCATATTCCGGAAATCTTATGGCTGAATCAACCGACCCCAAAACAAATAGATTCTACATCGAAGTCACTGGAGCCGGCATCCCTGAAGTCGATGGGCTCTTTGTTCCTTCGACCGCTCCTCCGACCGAATCAGAATCAGGCACGCTATCGGAAGCAGGTTACTGGAATGGGCGAATGGCGTGGGATCGGGCTGATGGGAAGTCGGCGAGAAGCCCGGCGCTTTCCTACTCCAACAGCTACAATTCCTGGCGCATCTGTCGGCTGGACGGGCATCTGGCCTATGACGCGACCTTTGATGTTCCAATGCCGCCGACTGATGTGGAATGGCATGTCTACAAGAAAGGTGTCGCGCCTGCGCCCAGGATTGTGATTCACCATTTTGATCCAAGGTTGCCCTGCCCGAAGCCGAATGTGGTTTTTGTTCTTGGTGGTCCCGGAGCCGGTAAGGGAACGATGTGTGAGCTCGCCGAATCGCAGTTGGGCTGGACGCATTTATCCATGGGCGACTTGCTTCGCACTGAACGTGAAGCGGGTGGCTCCACCGCCGCGACCATCGAAGAGTTCATGACCGCCGGGAAACTCGTGCCGAACGAAATCACGGTAACGCTGCTGAAGGATACGATGGAAAGAATTACAAGAACCACCGGGAAAACGAACTTTCTTCTCGATGGGTTCCCCCGCTCTCCCGACAATCTGGAAGCGTGGTATGAGATCTTTGGACGGGAAGCGGATCTCCCGAAGATGTTATACTTTGAGTGTCCCTACCCGGTCCTTGAAAAACGCATCCTGGGTCGAGCCAAATGGACCGGCCGGAGCGATGACAATGTGGAAAGCATCAAACTGAGGTTCGATACCTTCAAAGCCGAAACCCTGCCGATCGTCGAACTTTTCAAAGACAAAGGCAAATGCATCGAAGTTGATACCAGTCAGGACAGGCAGGCTGTTTATGCTCTTGTGCAAAGCAATCTCGCTGAGTTCACCGATGAGGAATTAGCTGTCAGGCCCCTTACAGAACGTGCGGAGATGCTCTTGGGAATTCGCCCTTTCTCCGGAAAAAAGGAAGCGTAGGGCCCGAATAAAAAAACGGAGCTGCGGTTTCCCGAGCTCCGTTTTTGTTTGTTGAGGGGTTTCTCGTAAACCAATTTTCAGCCCATAATCTTATCGCGCTCGAGCTTGAGGCCCATCTTGCGATAGAGAGTGGCGATCGAAACGCCGAGCATAGAAGCCGTCTTCTCGCGGGAACCGCCATTGTACTTGAGGGTTTCGCGGATGAACATTTTCTCCTGTTTCTTGATGTATTCGGTCAGCTTGGAACCGATCGGCAAGTGATGCGTGGTCTTCTCGTCATCGTCGGTGATCTCAACTTTCTGAGCAACCTTCGGCGGCAGATCAACCGGACGAACCCGGTTCTTCTCAGAGAAGGCACAGGCACGCTCCATCGCGTTCTGCAGTTCTCCGACGTTGCCCGGCCAGCTGTATCCCTCGAGTAAACGATGGGCATACTTGTCAATCTCCTGCACCGGTGTTCCGGTTCGTTCTGCGTAGCGTTTCAGAAAATATTCAGCCAAAAGCGGAATGTCCTCAGTGCGGCCCCGGAGAGGTGGAACATCAATGGGGATGACCGACAGTTTGTAGAACAAATCTTCACGGAAGGTCCCTTTCTCAATGCACTCTTCAAGCGGCTTGGCGGATGAAGCAATGAAGCGGACATCCATCGTGGCAGGAAGCGAACCCGTCATACGACGACTGTTGATCTCCTCAAGGTAACTCTCAAGCTGGGATTGAAGCCGAAGAGGAAGCATGTGAATTTCTTCCAGTAGAACAGTGCCTCCCATCGCACGGGAAAAGATAGTCTCCCCCCGCCCGCCAATCGCGCCGAAGAGCTCGGCCTCGAGGAGGTTCTCCGGAAGCGCAGAACACTGGAGGACTTTGAAAGGTGAACTGTTTCGACTGGAAGCATTGTGAATACTCCGGGCAACCATCTGCTTACCCGAACCAAACTCACCCTCAAGCAACACCGGCGAATCATTGTCCGCGATCTTATCAATGATATCGAAAATGGCTTTCATCTTCGGGCTCTGACCAATCAACTGGCTTGGAGCTACCGCGATGTCAAAACCGGTCGGGTCCTGCGCAGCCGTTTGCTTGGGCTTACCCTTTTGCTGAATTCCCAGCTCCACGGTTCGTTGGAGATCGGCAAGCTCAAACGGCTTGGTTAGGTAATCGAAGGCTCCAAGTCTCATCGCTTCGACAGCGGTCTCGACAGAACCATGGCCAGTCACCATAATCACCTGGGTGTCGGGATGATGTTCCTGACTGTATTCGATGATCTCGATACCGGTCATATCACCGATCAGAAGATCGACAATCATGAGGTCAGGTCTTTCCGAATCCAAAACTGTCAGACCTTCGCGCCCTGTCTGGACAGGAATAGTTTCATGGCCCTGCTGACGGCACAGCTTGGTCATTAGATTGAGGATGCCAGCCTCGTCGTCAATGATGAGAATTTTAGCCATACGGTTAGAGGGGGTCAGAGTTAAATTTGCAAGTAATTATGGTTTGTATTCTCAGATATTACAGAATCCTTAAGTATTGCAAGGTAAAAAATCTCATATTTGCAAAAACACATGCTCGGGATTGTCACAGATGGTTCGCAATACGGCGACGCAGTGTTCTCCAACGGTCCCAAAACCCGAAGCCACCTCTTAATCCGTGGTGACTTTTGCCGGGATCAGCTCGTTCCACGATTTACCAATTCGCAGCCAGCGGAAAAGCCACAACCCGATCATTACGACCAGCAGATAGATCCACCAGTAACTGGCTGCTTCAGCAAAAACGCGCAGCCCCAACTCGTCCCTCTCAGCCTTGGGTAAAGCCTCCGGAGTTTCAGGCCCCAGACGGTTTAGCAGCACCTTGGTTTGCATTCCAAATCCCAAAGTTACGATCCCATAGGACAAATTCATCGTCAGTCCTTTGAAGCTTAAAATAGTGGCCCGGTTCTCTGAGGTCGTGACGCGGTTGAGATAGTTCGACAGGAAGAAATGAAGGAACCGCATCGCGATCCACAATGTCGGCAGGAAAGCCACTGACCAATACTGGATCGGGAAAGCAAGACTCAGGATGCCTACGAAGACCAGTACCGCCAGCAGCCTGAAGTTGAAGTTGGGCGAATGGTTTTTGATCAACCTCTCCCCCAGGACCGCTGCGAGAATTCCCATGAACGAACCCACCACACTGATGATTCCGAAATAGGCGGGCTCATACCCGATCACCTCAAGCCAGATCGATCCCACGGTGTAGTAGAGCCTGATGATGCTGTCGTAGAAGAGGCCGACTAGAATCAACATGAGCGCCACCGGCGTTCGCAGGATCCAACCGCCTGCAATAAAAGTTCGCTTAAAACTCTCCCGGATCGATTTCCAGATCGGAAGGTCAGACCGAACTCGCATGGACGCCGGTTCCCGCATCTTTACAGCAGTGATCAATGTCGCGATCGCCATGCAAAACGTGAGGTAAATCGGAAACTTTACAGTATCGATCTGCGTAAAAGTCCCGTTGCCCCCGAACCACCCGGTGACGAGGTTCACCATCTTCGGGTCATACACAAAGGCACCGGTCAGTGTCACAATGATGAATCCAACCGACTGCCACATCATCAACTTGGTGGTCAGTTTCGCCCAGCGATCATCTCGATTTTCCTTTTCCAACGAATCGTAGGCCAAAGCTTCGTCAGCACCGCTCGCTGCAGCTTCCGCGGCTCCTGATATGATCCGGTTGAATATGAATACACTGAAGAGAATGACGACCGCCGCACTGAGTCCTTCCGGGTCTCCCGCAAACCGCTCCCGGTCGACCACCGGCATCGCACACATAATCCCCATCTCAATCAACATCAGGATCGATGCAAAGATGACGAGCGATCGTCTTCCCACTTGATCAGCCAAAGCACCGGACGGAACCTCCAGCAATACGATTGATGCGGCCCAGGCAACGTTCAGCCAGGCAAACTGCTCTGCCGATAATCCGAAATCCAAGAACAAGATCGCATAGATGGGATAGTAGAAGCGGCAATTGAAGAAAATCCGAAACAGGATAAACAGCTTCGGATTTTTTGAGACATCTTCAGGCATGAATAAATGAGCGTCGCCCAGTGAAACGTCGGGCTTACCATCCGACAAGTCGAAATGCCTTACACCGCATCATCAGTGATCCCACAGACGCGGAATCCCTCCGGCCATTTATCATTGCTGATGGGAAGTCACGTGGTGGGGACGCCCCCCCGAAATCAATCCTCCAATTCAGCGGTAAGCGCTCCGCGCTCGTCTCCGCCACCGGATTTCTCGATGAAATAATCGAAGTCGCCGTGATATCGACGTACCCTGCCTGAATTCACATGGAGCACATCGGTCGCCAGTTCGCGGATGAAATGCACATCGTGAGAAATGAACACCAGAGTTCCGGCATACTTCTTCAAAGCCAGAATCAAAGACTCGACCGTCAGAATATCCAGGTGAGTCGTAGGCTCATCCATCAACAGAATGTTTGGCGGATCCACCAGGAACTTCACCAGGTTTAAGCGACTCTTTTCGCCCCCCGAGAGAACTTTGGTCATCTTATAAACCTCTTCCTTGCGAAACATAAAAGACCCGAGGATTCCCCGTGCCTCATCTTCGCGCAACGTGGGAGCCGCCTCCATGATCTCACTCACCACGGAATTGTTCGGATTCAGTGTTGCAGCCCGATGCTGGGAAAAGTAGCCAATCTTGGCATTGTGGCCGGCCTTTACTGTGCCCTTTTGCGGTTCGAGTTCCCCCGCCAGCAGTTTGATCAAAGTCGACTTACCCGATCCGTTTGGCCCTACCAATACCGTCCGTTCTCCTCGCTCGATAGTGAGATCCAGATTTTCATAAATCGTCCGATCTCCGTATCCAAAATGGACTCCTTCAAGTTCCAGCGCTTTCTGCCCACCTCGCGGTGGCTCTGGGATTTGGAAGCGGTAAGGCTTGGGAGGTGTGCGCGGCTTGTCCAGCTTCTCGATCCGGTCGATCTCTTTCAGCTTTGACTGAGCCTGCGATGCCTTCGATGTCACGTTCCTGAAGCGGTTCGCAAAATCCTGCATCTCCTTAATTTGCTTCTGCTGGTTTTTGTAGGCCGTGTTCGCAATCTCGTAATTCTTCTTCCGCTGAGCCACAAAGTCGGAGTAGTTCCCGGTGTAGTGAACCAACTTATGATTGTCGATCTCGTGGACTGATTCGGCCAATGCATCCATAAAATGCCGGTCGTGAGAAATCATCAGGATCGCACCGCCGTAATTCTTGAGGTAATCCTGAAACCACAGCAACGACATCAAATCCAGGTGGTTAGTCGGCTCATCGAGCATCAGCAAATCCGGCTCGATCACCAACAACCGTGCGAGGTGCGCGCGCATGATCCATCCTCCTGACATCTCCTTCGCCGGGCGATCAAAGTCTTCCTCTTTGTAGCCCAGACCGCGCAGCATCTTCTTCGCCTTGGCCTCGACTTGCGGGTTGTTTAAAGCATCAAACTTCCCCTGTGCTTCGTAATAGGCAGGCACATCGACCGTTCCTGCGTCCTCCAGTTTTTTCAGGGTCGCCTCCAGTTCCTGCATCATCCCGGCCCGCCCCGTGGCGATCTCGATCACCGTGTAGTCCCCCACGTCTTCACTTTCCTGAGGGAGGAACCCCGTCAGCGTATATTCGTCCCGGTGGACCTCACCACGGTCAGCCTCTTCTTCCCCGAGGATGATCCTGAAAATCGTCGATTTACCCGCACCATTGGGTCCGACCAAAGCGACCCGCTCGCCGTAATTGATCTGCAAATCGCAGTCTTCAAAGAGCGTCTGGCCACTGTAGGATTTTTTGAGCTTGGAAATAGAAAGCATGACGGGGAATTCCTAGCGCGGAAGCAGGAAATCGCAAGTTTGGAAAGGCGAAAGCAATGTTCCCCCCACTATCCGGCCTCAGATGGTGAGTCGCCCTACCCTGTCACCAACTTAGAATTCATGTGGCCTTCATTCAAATCGACCCGTTCAGGACGACCCTTGTGCATGTAGACTACCTCGGTGTGATCCATTCCCAGAAGCCCCATCGTTGTCGCATGAATATCGTGCACGTGCATCTTGTCCTCAGTTGCGAAAAGACCGAGCTCATCTGTCGCGCCGATGGTTTGCCCGCCTTTCACGCCGCCGCCGGCCATCCACATCGTGAACCCGGTCGGGTTGTGATCTCTGCCATCACCTTTTTCTGACATCGGCGTGCGACCAAATTCTCCGCCCCAAATGATAAGCGTTTCGTCCAGAAGTCCCCGCTGCTTCAAATCCTGAATCAATCCAACGATCGGGACATCCACATTATTGCAGAGCCGGGAATGATTTTGTTCCATCTTCGAATGACTGTCCCATTTACTCCCCGCGCCATGATAAAGCTGCACGAATCGAACTCCGCGCTCGATCAATCGACGAGCCATGAGACATTGACGCCCATAGGTTTGCGTTTCTTTATCATTCAAACCATATAAATCCTTAATGTGCTCAGGTTCACTGTCCAGATCAATCGCTTCAGGTGCCTCTGCCTGCATTTTAAAAGCCAGCTCGTAGCTCCGAATCCGCGCATCCAGATCAGAGTTCGATTCCCGACCATTGTAGTGGCCCTCATTCAGTTGCTGAAGGAAATCCAGCTTCTTCTTCTGCCGGTCAATGGTGACACCACCCGGATTGTTCAGGTTCGAGATGGGTTCTTCGCCTCCCTCAAAAAGCACACCCTGATGAACTGCCGGGATAAACCCTGAGCCCCAGCAGCGCGTTCCATTCACCACCATAGAGTTCGAATCCTTGATCACAACAAAGCCGGGAAGACTCTGGTTCTCCGTTCCCAAACCATAGGAAATCCAGGAGCCGAGCGAAGGCCGCCCGCCGAAGACTGACCCCGTATTCATCTGGCAAACCCCGCCGGCATGGTTGATCCCGTCCGATGTGCATGAACGGATCACACACAGCTCATCCGCGATTTTCGAGTGATTCGGCAACCAGTCAGAAATCCAAAGCCCACTTTCCCCGTGCTGAGCCCATTCCCGTTTCGAGGCTAGAAGCGGCGAATTCACCTCGCCCATTGCGGTGACCGGTTTCTCGAACGAATCAGGAAGAGACTGGCCTGCCAATTCGTTGAGCAGTGGTTTGGGGTCAAACAAATCGAGATGCGACGGCCCGCCTTCCATGAAAAGCCAGATCACATTCTTCGCTTTCCCCAACTGATGCGGAATCTTCGCGGCAACCGGGTTCGGAGTTGAGGCAAACAGGTTTTCACCGGATAAAGCCGACAACGCGACAGCACCAAAGCCTGCGCCCGCTCGTGAGAGAAACTCACGACGACTGGTAGGATGATCAATATTGTTACAACGCATGGGATCAATGAAGGTATAAGAATTCGTTTGAGGTCAGCAAAGCATGACAAAAATCAGAGACGGCAAGGAACATGGGTGAATCCGATTTTGCCTTGGCACCAGGGGCCTCAGCCGGCCCGATCCACTTGGCCTTACCTGCCAGCTTAGCGTCTGAAAAATCAAAGTCCGCCACACGACGGAACCCCTCCTCTACGCCACCTCCACCGCCGGATACCAGTAACTGAGATTCATCCAGAGCTCCTTCAGAAATAAGTAACCGTGCCAGTTGCCCGTCCCAGGTGTGCCCCCGCCCCGTCCGGGAGCCAATGATTTGCTGCATCTTCTCAGCATTCAAACCGCCCACGATTTGGGTCGGGACCACCGCCTTCTGCAGTGGTGACTTCGGATCGCTCAGATCTTTCAGATAAAAGGTCACCTGCCCTTTTGTCTGATCATCTTGACTGGGGTTGGCGGACACCGAGGCTGCAAAATATACAGGCTTCTGAATTGGAAACCGCAGGTCACTCGCCACAACTTCATAGATCAGATTGCTCTGAAAATCCTGTCCTATCAGTTGCATGATGAAGTTCCGCGGCTGATATCCCGATTTCTCACTGGTGACACCGAATGTCCACCCCGCATGGTCTTTCGAGCCATTCCAGCGCCCCAGCAACGTGTTCACACTTGAGTCTGCATGGATGCTATCAATGTCCGCGACCGCTTCAATGGTGAATTCCTCGTCAGGAAACTCGATCTCTGAGAAATCAACCCGGGCATACTTGCTGTCCGGCTGAAGCCATAACGAATTTTCTCCGAGCCCGAAATCCGCCCGGTTGGGAAACCCAAACTTCTCTTTGATCGAGCGGAACCCGGTCTCGCCAGGATACTTGGCTTTTGCATCAGAAGGCTCTGTCAGTTTCACTCCGGACTGCGATTTAATGAATGCCAGAGCCGCTTCAATCTCAGCCTGACTCGGTGAGCGCCCATAAGCGCTCTCAAATCCCAGTCGAACCACCTCCGCGTCGGCCTGACTTTTTCCAGCCAGAATTCTTCGGGCGAATGCCTTGGACCGGGCAGTGGCCCATTCGCCATTCACCAGAAGCAGAGACTGGTTTGGCGTAGTGGTTGGAACCCGGCTTGGACTCGAACTGAACCCCTGCGGCGTATCAAACTGCCCCAAAAAGGAATCCGGCGAATTGCGCCTTTTCTTCATGAAGACTGAGCGACTCGGCGTGTTTCCGTCGATAGAGCTACCCCCTTCTCTCGGTTTCATCTCGCCTGATGTAGCCAGCATTGCATCCCGAACCTGCTCAGCCTGAAGCCGCTTCGGAGGAAAACGCCATAGCAGCTTATTTTCCGGATCCGCCAGATCTTCATCGGTGGTTGGCTCACGTCGGGCCGTTTGTTGATACGCTGCACTGGTCATGATCAAACGATGCAGCGGCTTCAATTTCCAGCCGTTATCGAGGAAACGTGAAGTCAGCCAATCCAGCAATTCAGGATGGCTCGGCTCCTCACCCAGCGTTCCAAAGTCATTTGGCGTCTCCACGATTCCTGTTCCGAAATGTCGTTGCCAGAGACGGTTGACGATCACCCGGGTCGAAAACGGGTTCTTCTCATCCGCGATCCAGTTGGCCAATGCCGTGCGACGGCCCGTCGTCGTTGCCGTCGGTTCGATCTCTGGCGCAGGCTGCCCCAGTAAGGTCAGGAAAGCAGGCTCGACCGCTTCCTCCCCGTTTCGTTTTTTAAGAAAAGTGGTCGCCGGTTCAGGCCCCGTATCTGTCGTGATGAACCCGAGCGGTAACTCAGCAGGCTTCAGGTTGTCAAACTCGGCCAGTTTCGCCTTCAGCTCTTTATACTTCTTCAGCTTTTCCGCATCCTTTGCCCATTTCTTTTCGAAATTCTCCCCCCGGTTCCTCTTGTCGACCTGCCGCTGAACCAACTGAGCCAGCTGCTCTTCATAAGCTGACCGTTCACTCTCAGGTTTGTTGTAAATCGCCTGAACATCCTCCGGGAACTGCTTCGCCACGCCCTTGGCATTGCCTGCATACACCGGATCAGTCATGGCCTCCAACTCAGCCCGGATATCAGCCGTGGCAGCTTCCCACTCGGCTTGTTGCTTCGCATACTCAGCCTTCTCAGCCGGTGTCCCCATAGCAGCGTTCTCCGGCCACCAGGCGGTATTTAAGAAAGCCTGCAAAGCAAAATGGTCTTTCTGTAAAATCGGATCAAACTTATGATCATGACACTGGGCACAACCAATTCCCAGTCCAAGGAAGGCTTCCGCAGTGACGTTTGTCATCTCGGTCATGATCAGATCCCACTGCATTTTGGCATTCCGCTGGTTCCACTCGTAAATCCCCAGCCGCAGAAACGCTGTCGCAATTAAGGTATCCGGATCGTCTGCCGCAAACTCATCTGCGGCCAGTTGTTCCCGCACAAACTGATCATATGGCTTGTCTTCGTTCAGGGAATGAATGACATAGTCCCGGTATTTCCAGACTCCGGGACGGTAATCGTCGGCCCGGTAGCCATCGCTCTCCGCGTAACGCACCACATCCAGCCAGTGCGACGCCCATCGCTCCCCATATCTTGGAGAAGCCAGCAGCTCATCGATCAGTTTCGGCCAGGCGTCTGCACTCTTGTCATTTACAAAAGCCGCGATCTGCTCCGGTGTGGGCGGCAACCCGTGCAGGTCGAAATACGCCCGTCGCACCAGCTCCTGCTTGTCAGCTTGTCTGGCCGGCTTCAGTTTTGACTCTCCCAACTTGCGCAAAATGAAGGCGTCTATCGGATTCTTCTTCCAATTCTCGTCGGAAACTTCAACGGTCGGAACCGACGGGTCTTTCACCGGCTGAACGGCCCACCACTGGTAATCCTCTTTGGTGAACCCATGCTCATCAACCGCTGCTGCAACCTCTGCGCCTGCGTCCTCCGGCCAGGGAGCTCCCATGGCGATCCATTTTTCGAACACGGCCACTTGTTTGTCGGACAACGCATCGTCTGCCTTGGGCGGCATCGCGAAATCTTCGTCTTCGCGGGTCACGACCTCCATCATTAACTCCAGGGCTGATACCTCTGAGTCCCCGCCTTTTTTAATCCACGAAATATGATCGAGCCGGAGCCCCCCTTTCTGCTTCTCCTCGCCATGACACGAGTAACACTGCTCAGAAAGCAACGGCCTCACCTCATTTTCGAAGAACTTTAAGTTCTCCTTCGCGTCAGCCAACAACCCCTGCGAACTCAAAATACCTGCGGCAACCGCGATCGAAGTTTTCACGAACCAACAGGGTCTGTTCGACGATCCAACCCTGTTGCCTCGTAAACTCATTTTTTTTGTAAAAGACATCATCATCACTTCACTAATTTCAGGCGCAGGGTCGGGGCTTTTGCATCGGGGTGTTCTTTGGTTGCAAACGCATGAACCAACCCCTGCGTTTCAAATTCTCCGGTGTTACGAACGATCACGATTGTGACAAGTCCATTTGCGTCTTCGCGCAGAAAACGAAGCAGTTCGGCTCCCGTCACCCGGATCTGTGCCGATGCCGAAGCCCCCCGGTGAATCTCGAATTCGCCGATCTTGCGAGTCTCGGCCGGCACCACTCCCTCGTCAGTCATCGCCGGGGCATTCTCCCAGATCAGTTCGCTCTCATTCCACTCATCAGCGGAATCGTAGGTCACGCCGTAGATCGTAAATGCCGAATCCGGAACCAGCGTCGAAAACCCGAGCCCGCTCGGCTCGACATCCAGAAGAAACTCAGCGTCAACCAGCGCCGTTCGATCGACCTCGCGCAGATCAAACATCACATAACCTCGACGTTCATTCTTCGCCACCAGGTCCGTGTACTTCACCATCATGAGCGGTTCACTGCCTGTGCCGGAATCCTGCCCCCGCCGCACAAAGGCATCTTTACCCGCTCCAACTCCGGTCGAGACATTCAGCCACCCGTCACGGGAAGCGATCGATTCAACCACGGTCGACCGGACGGTTTCCTGATCGGTCGCCACCCGCTTCGCTCCATTCAGAAAGGTATCGCCTTCCTCAACCAGCTTCGCGTTCTGCTCGCCGGTTTTCTTCACCTCCACTTCCCCCTCAAACACCATCACATGCGAACCGCCAAACTGGTTCGCCGTCAGCCCGAACCGGGTTCCGAGATCCACCACTTCTAAATCAGGAGCATCAATGGTAAACCCATGGGCCGACTCCGGGACATCCGCAACGACCGATCCTTCGACCAACCGGCATCGCATTGCTGACGTCACCTGCAATGAAGCGGGAGCTTCCAGCGTCACGGTGGCGCCTGAATCAAATTCCAACGTAGCCATGCCCTCCACCAGAGCCAGTGTCCCCGCAGGCAGTCGAGATCCTTCGGCGGTCGGAAGCTCAGATCCTGCCCAGCGACATCCCTCAGCACGGGCCAATGTCGCAACGGTCTCAATTTCAGGTCCATTGATCTTCTCTACCACGAACCACGTCACCACTGCCGCAATCACCGCCGCAGCAGCGGCCGCGATACCGGAGCTGAACCAACGACCGGGCCCCGCCACGATCGAAGCAGACTCCGACTCATCCAGCAACCGCACCCAATCATCGCCCGACGCCATCAACTGCCCATGCAGCACCGTGCTTTCCACATAGGCAGCCATCAACTCCGGATCTGCCAATGCATCGCGCTGGAATCGCTCCAGCTCTCCCTCGCTTAACAGGCCTTCGATCGCCTGATCTACCCGTTCATCGTTTTTCATGATGTCGCGTCAACTTTAGCTGACGATGCCCCTCCGTTTTGTTTCCCGACGTCGCCCATTGCCGAGGCTACGCATTCCTGAAGCACTTTCCGAATCCGGCTGAGCAATCGATAGGTCGCCCCTTCCGTCCGGTCAGACCGCTCAGCGATTTCATCAACCTCACAGCCCTCGTAATATCTCCAGACAATGGCCTGCTGATGAGGCTTCGGCAGTTTCCGAACGCAGCCCCTCAATGCTTCGCCTTTTCGTTCAAGTTCGTCGCCCCGACGATCAATCTCTGCCGCAACTGCCTCGATAAACTCCTGATCAACCGGAGATGTCGCTCTGGTTTTTTCCTTCCGGCGATAATTAAGGATCAATCCCAATGCAATCTTCTTCGCCCAGGCTTTGAAGTGAGTCCCCGGCTCGAAATCGGAAAACTTCCGCCACATCACGATTTTCGCCTCCTGCAGAATATCTTCCGCATCTTCGCGGCGATTCACCAAAGAGTGGACATAGGCAGCCATATCCCGCTCATTATGAGCCAGTAACCGCAAATAATCTTCAGTCTGTTCCGTTGGAATGTCCATTGGATATCAGCTTAAGGTTATGAGCGGATTTTTTTGGACATCTTTTTGCAGAAATTTTTCCCAGGAGGCCCGAACCACCCTGCCAGCGGCCTTTGGGGCGTCCGAGTCACTCAGGACAGGTTCCGGACGATTCTTTTGCCCGGTTGTCTTTCTTTGAATTGAAAAGTGCCGCTTAATTGAACGGACGGCGGGCTCAATCATCTTCCTCGATCTCAACGGGGGCCTCGGGCAGAGCATTGAGGAATGTGGTTCCGTAACGCTTTGAAAGCACCCGGTTATCGAGAATCACCACCATTCCCTTATCGTCTTCGCTGCGAATCAACCGCCCCACCCCCTGTCTCAGTTTGAGAATGGCTTCGGGTACCGAATATTCCATGAACGCATTCCCCCCGCGCTCTTCAATGTGCTCTATCCTGGCTTGTGTCAGCGGATGATCCGGTACCGCAAACGGAAGACGGGTGATTATCACATTGGTGAGCGCTTCCCCGGGAACATCCACCCCGGTCCAGAAGCTGTCTGTCCCGAAGAGAACACTGGTCTTGTCTTCCTTAAACTGATCGATCAGTTGACCGCGCGATCGCCCCTGTCCCTGCACCAACAGCTCGATCCCTTCATCGAAGAAAAATTCATTCATCGACTCAGCCATCGATGACAGGAGTTTGTAGCTCGTAAACAGCACAAACGCAGAGCCCTTTGACTTGCGAATGAAGTGAATGATCCATTTCTCAAGTGCGTCCTCATATTTATCCGTCCCGGGTGCTGGCATTGAACGCACTAGATGAATTTTCATCTGTCTTGCGTAATCAAACGGACTGCCAATTCTGACCGGCTCGACCTCCTCCGCGCCGACCCGGTTGCGGAAATAAGTCAGGTCTTTGTCGCCAATTCCCAGAGTCGCCGATGTGAAGATACAGGGCCTGCCGCTTTGAAAAAAGATCGGCCTCAAAATCTCAGACACGTCGACCGGTGCGGCTACGAGGCTCAGGTTTTCGTTCTCATTCTTTTCCACCCAGTAGACGGTCTCCTCATCAGTTTGATCGAGAAAAGTGGCGAGATCGGCCCTGGCCCCGCCAATTCGCTTCGCTAAATCGGTGAGCTCGGCCTTGATCGAATCTTTCGCCAGATCCGCCACGGCACGGGCACGGCGACTCACTTCGATCAACCCTGATCCCAGCGTGTCATCAACTAACTCCGGCTCACGAACCCGGAATTCGCGCCCCCATTTTCCCCACTTGCAGACATCGTTCACCTGCTCAAAGAATCCATCGATATCCTGCAACAGCCGCATCGTGGCCTGCCGTCCTTCGGTGTCACCTGTGATTTGAAACAACCCCTTCCGGCTCTTTGGATTGTAGAGCCGTTGCAGTTCAAACTTCAACCCGTTGGCGGAAAGGTTCAGCCCCATCTGCCGGGCGGCCACCTGTTCGAGGGTGTGCGCCTCGTCGAATATCAGAAAGTCATTGGGAAACAGAAAGCCTACGCCTTCTTCCATAAACTCAGCCTGCCCCGCCAGTAGAGTGAAAAACAGGGTATGGTTGACCACCACGACATCCGCTTCTGCGACCCGTTTCTTCACCTCCTGGTAAAAGCAATTCCCCTTGTAGCCACAGGATTTAGGAGTGCAGACATGGCTTTCAGAGCAGATTTGCGACCAAACCCGTGGATGCGGTGCGAAGTCCAGATCACTCAGGGTCCCGTCGCGAGTTGTCTCCGACCATTTGCGGATCGCCTTCAGATCTTCGATATCTGATGAGGAGAACATTTCCTTCCCCCCGTACATCGCCTTCTCCAGTCGGTTGGGGCAGAGGTAATTCCGCCTTCCCTTGAGCAGCAACGGACGAAACGGCCTCCCCATCACCTGCTGAAGAAGCGGGATATCCTTGTTAATCAACTGCTCCTGTAAATTGATGGTGTGTGTGGAGATGACCGCCTTACGATGCTCCGACAGGGCCATATCCACCGCAGGTGCGAGGTAAGCGAGCGACTTCCCTACCCCGGTTCCCGCTTCGACGACCAAAGCCCGTGATTCATCGAGAGCCCGCGCCACCGCTGTAGCCATCTGCTGTTGCTGGGGACGATATTCGAATGCATCGAGCGAAGAGAGCTCGCCATCCGGCCCGAAGAAATGGGACGCGTATTCAGCGAGGTCATTCGTATGTCCCGAATATTCAGAAAGCGAAATCACAGTGCTTTTCGTTCGCGGAAAACGAGACGATTGGCAAGGAGAAGATTGGGGAGGAAGGATCTAGGAGTCAGGATTCGGGATTCAGGGAAGAGATGCGTTAACGACTGTTAACCATGTCCTGACACTGAGTTGTTAATGATGTCTTGACCTCACCATTCCTGGATCCTGAATCCTTCCCTCTCTCCTCACCCTCCATGCCCCTTCAACAGGAATTCCTTAAAGCAGGTCACAAACCCTGTCGCAAAATCACCGGGGCGATCATCCACCCAGTCTGCGATCTCTTCGAGCGGGAAGAAGCCACCGCACTCGATCTCTGAGGTGTGAACCTTGATCTTCCCCCCGTAGTCACAACGATAGAGCTCGACAAATTCATTGTCAGTGCCGGGGCCGGCCTTCAGTTTAAGGATGCGCTCAAGCTCTTTGCGGGGACGAATGGATAACTCCTCGTTCAATTCACGAACAGCTGCGTCCGCATAGTTTTCCCCGGGATCGAGATGACCGGAGGCACTGGAGTCCCATTTTTCACCGTGGGTATCTTTCCAGTGGCTCCGTTTCTGCAAATAAAGGTCACCGTTCTTGTTGAAGACAAAGACATGAACGGCCCGGTGCAGGAGCTTGCGCTTGTGGATTTCGGACCGGCGCACCTGTTCGATCACCAAATCGTTGGCATCGACCACGTCGAGCGGCTCATCAGCTGACGCGCCCAGATCTTTGGCCGGGTGAGCATCGAACTGATTCGACAGTGTCACCCATTGCCGAATAGACAATTCCTCGGCTCTTACTGAGGGCTCGACATGAAGTTTGTCCACGATTTCATCCCACTCTTCGCCGTTGATGCCAAGATTGTTGTGGAGCTGTTTACGGCGTTGAGCAAACCCCCGCTTTACCACTTCAACAAAAGTCTGAGGACAATGCTGTGGCCATGCATTCTTCTCACGGGGATCCATCCGGATAATCGTGGAGTCCACCTCCGGTCGTGGGTAGAACATTCCCGGCCCCACCGTTTTCAGAAACGACGGATTCCAACTCCGTTGCAGGATTGCACTGAGAACGCCGTAGGCTTTGGTCTGTGGCTGGGCACAAATCCGCATGGCCACCTCTTTTTGAATCATGAGCACCGCCTTCTCTATCGGTGACGGAGCATCGAGAAAGTTCTCCATAATCGGCGTCGCCGCAGAATATGGAAGGTTGCCGATCAGTTTTACCTTCCCCTCTTTAAACAGAGGCCGGGTATCGTAGGTCGCAGCATCCGCATTGATCACTTCAAAGTGCCAGCCCTGTTTCGAATAGTGTTCCCGCAGATAGTTGGCGAACTTGGTGTCCTTCTCAATGAGCACCAGCTTCCGGGGACGCCCCACGATGTGTTTGGTCAACGCTCCCAAACCCGGACCGATCTCGATCACCGTGTCAGACGGGCGAATATCCAACTGGTCAACGATCCATTGCGAGACACTGTCATCGATCAGGAAATTCTGCCCCAGCTTGCGACTGGGCTTCACGTCCAGCGACCCGAGGAGTTTCTGTAAGTCCGGAATTTTCACAATCAGGCGAGCTCAGCTAAAAGTTGATCAACATGGGCAGCTGGCTTCACCTTGGGAAAGACCGCCTGGATCTGTCCTGCCTCATCGATGATGAAAGTGGTCCTGGCTGTTCCCATATATTTCTTTCCATACATATTCTTTTCCACCCAGACTCCGTAGGCTTCGACAATGGCTTTGTCCTCGTCACTGATCAATGGGAACGGAAGCTCGTATTTGTCGATAAACTTCCGGTGCTTCGCAACCGGGTCAATGCTGACACCAAAGATCGCGGCCTTCTCAGACAGCTCGCCCCAGGCATCGCGAATCCCACACGCCTGTGTGGTGCAGCCCGGCGTATCATCTTTGGGATAGAAGTAGAGGATCACTTTCGATTTTCCGGCAAAATCGGCGAGTGACACCGAGTCACCATCCTGGTATTCACCACCGGCAACCGGGGCTGTAAAAAGGGGTGCGGGCTGGCCTGAGGCTGGGAGATCTGACATTGGTGGCTACTGTGGCGAATTCTCCCAGCTCGGCAAGCGCATCGTCTGTAAAATTCGACTTTTCGAACCATTTTTCCTGAGCGAGCGTTCAGCTGTGACGCTTGCCAACAAAATCACCGTCTTCCGGTTTCTAATCATCCCCGCATTCGTGATGATGGTGCTCTATCATCATCAGAGCATCAAATCCGGAGCGGAAGATGTGAACTTCAGGGTGGCGGCTCTGGCTTTGTTTGCCCTGGCGGCGATCAGCGATGCTCTCGATGGATGGATTGCGCGGAAGTTCAACCAGCAAACCCCGCTCGGGCAGTTCCTCGATCCGCTGGCGGACAAGATGCTGCTGCTTTTTGGCATTCTCGCGCTCAGTCTTACCGACTGGAAGGTCAGTCTGCCGATCTGGTTCGGCGTTCTGGTGATCACCCGCGATGCAGTCATCATGTTTGGCTGGGTCATCATCCGGAATCTGGTGGGCCATGTGAAGATGAACCCCATCATGACGAGTAAAGTCTGCACCGTGCTCCAGTTAAGCTGTGTCGTCTGGGTGCTGCTCGACTTCTGGTCGGAGAAGACACCTCTCGGGCTTCAGGTCCTGATTGGTGCGGCAACGGTCCTGACGATTATCTCCGGCATTCAATACCTGCGGGAAGGATTGCGGCAGCTTCGCGAAGGAGGCCATACCGAGCCTGACGCGAGCCAGTAAAACTGTTCGTAAAGCGCGATTTTTCCCGTAGATTCCGCGCCTGCTCACCTGTATCCAGTATCCGAAGTCAGATTAAGTGACTGACTCTACCAACTGGATGCTTTTCCAAGGAAAACTGAACCTTCAGAACTCATGCTCCCTCGCGTAGCCATTGTAGGACGTCCCAACGTCGGTAAATCCGCCATCTTTAACCGGTTGGCGAAACGGCGCATTTCTATCGTCCATGACGAGGCCGGAGTGACGCGTGACCGCATCGCATCTGAGTGCTGGGTGGGTCGACCGGGCTACGGCTTCGGCTACGAACTCACCGATACCGGCGGAATCGGGGCCGCCCTCGATGACGGCTTCGCCAAGCAAGTCCGGATGGAGGCTGATGTCGCCATCGGGTCCGCAGAACTTATTCTGTTTGCCGTTGACGCACGCGAAGGCATTCACCCGATTGATCTCGAGCTTGCCAGCATGCTGCGAAAGGGCCGCGCGCCTGTAATCCTCGTCGCCAATAAAGTCGATACCTTCAAAACGGATGACGAAGCAGCCGAGTTTTCGGCCCTCGGTTTTAAGAACCAGATCAATGTTTCCGCCGCCCACGGTCGAAACTTCTCAGAACTGGAAGCGACGATCGAAGAGTTTTTTACGAACAAACAGGGTTCGGTTGGCGAACCAACAGGGTCTGATCGTGAAGAGGAAGAAAATTACAACGATGAGAAACCGGTAAAGATCGCCATCGTGGGACGCCCCAATGTCGGAAAATCATCTCTGATCAATGCCATCATGAACGATGAGCGCACCATCGTCTCAGACGTCGCCGGAACCACACGCGATGCGGTTGATGTCCCCTATGAGCGCGATGGTAAGAAATACACCCTGATCGACACCGCAGGGATTCGTAAACGCGGCAAACGCGACACTTCCGTTGAAGTCTTTTCCGTAATGCGTTCCGAGCGGTCGATTCGCCGGGCGGATGTATGCCTGCTGGTTATTGATGCCTCTACCGGCGTCGTTTCTCAGGATCGGCGGATTGTTAAGATGGTTCTCGACGAACAAAAGCCGTGCATCATCCTTTTGAACAAGTTCGATCTCTATTTTCCCGAGGCAAAGTTTCAGGATCGGATCGATAACTTCCGCGAGGACATTGGGGATGATCTTTTCTTTCTCAACTACGCCCCGCGCATCGCAATTTCAGCGAAAGAGAGGCAGTATCTCGGCAAGATTTTCAAGGCGATCAGCAAAGTTGTCGAAGCAGCGCAGGATCCGATCCCAACGGGGCAACTGAACCGTCTCATGCAGCATGCGATCGAGAAAAATCCACCTCCAGCGAGAGGTGGCAAGCGGCTCAAGCTTCTTTATGCAACCCAGAAGCGCTCAGACCGTCCCAAGCTGGTTCCCGTGCCGGAATACATGCTGTTCGTGAACGACGCAAATCTGATGACCCGTACCTACGAACGATATTTGGAGAATCAGATCCGGGAAATCCATCCTATGGAAGGGCTGCCGTTCCTGTTTACGCCGAACTCCCGGGCGAAGCGGACACAGAAGTAAAGACACCTCTTGAATTCAGTTCCAGGGCGTTACCGGATCCCGTAACCCTCTGTATCTGAGTGTCGAAGCGACCTCTCATCTCGCGAATGACCATCTAAATCTCCGGACGGAGTCCTCTCGTCCTGCGGACTGCCTTTCCAAAACCCCGGGATAAGCCATCCCGTCTCGCGAACGACCATTTAATCGCCGGGACAGGACCTCTCATCCTGCGAATGAACCTGCCGAAACGATGGCAGTCGTCCCGGTTTCCGGGAAGAGTGAGCACCTCACAAAACGTGAGGTGCCAAAATTTCAGCTTCAGCGTCCCCGCCCGTTTCCCTGGCGCGGCCGTGAATTGCCTTTTCCGCCGCCGCCTCCTCCGCCGCCACGGTATTTACCACCTCCGCCACCACGTTTTGGACCACCACCTCCGCCGCCGCCGCCTTTCCCGCGCCCCCGGCCTTGCCCTCGACCACCGCCACCACCTCCCTGGCGCCCTCTTCCTCCCCCTCCGCCGCCACCTTTGACGGGTTTTTGAGTGGAGTTCATCGCTGCATCGCTGTGGAAATCATGATCGACGTCGCGTGGCACTTCGCGACCGAGCAACTTCTCGATATCGCGCAGATAGGCGCGGTCTTCGCCACTGCAAAAGGAAATGGCTTCGCCATCCGCCCCGGCACGGGCAGTCCGGCCGATTCGGTGAACATAGGTCTCGGCTTCAACCGGCAAATCATAATTCACCACATGAGTGACGCCATCCACATCGATACCCCGGGCTGCCACATCGGTCGCCACCAGCACCTTGTATGACCCGTCTTTGAATCCATCGAGCGCGCGTGTTCTTGCGCCCTGGCTTTTGTTTCCGTGAATTGCAGCGCTTTTGATTCCGACTTTCTCCAGTTTCTCGACCACACGGTTGGCCATGTGTTTCATCTGGGTGAAGACGATGGTCTGCCCGATGTTCTCTGTCCTCATAATCCTCCCGAGCAATTCGTTCTTATGAGCTTTATCGACAAAGAGAACTTTTTGCGCAATGCGATCCACTGTCGGTTCGTCCGGTGCGATCGTGATGCGAACGGGGTTCTTCACCATCGTCTTGGCGAGTTCCTCCATCGCCGGAGCCATGGTTGCTGAGAAGAAAAGCGTCTGCCGCTTCGCGGGGATCTCTTTCAACACTTTCTTAATGTCATTGATGAATCCCATGTCCAGCATTCGGTCGACTTCATCGAGAATGAAGTATTCGATCTCATGCAGCTTGATGTAGCCTTGATTGATCAAATCGAGAAGCCTCCCCGGTGTGGCGACGAGGATATCGACTCCGCGTTGCAGCGCCTGCACCTGCTTCCCCTGCCCCACGCCACCGAAAATGACGGTGTGGTAAAGGCCGAGGTAGTCGCCGTAGACTTCGATACTTTCTCCGATCTGGGCAGCGAGCTCGCGCGTCGGCGCGAGAATCAGCGCCCGCGGTGTGCACCTTTTGGGGCGTTTCTTGCTTTTTGAGAGCCTCTGGAGAAGGGGTAATGTGAATGCCGCCGTCTTTCCGGTGCCGGTCTGCGCGCTTCCGATCAGGTCGCGCCCTTCCAGTAGTGGTGGGATGGCCTGTTCCTGGATGGGTGTAGGCGTGGTGTATCCGGAGTCTGAGATGGCCCGCTGAATGTCAAAAATGAGATCAGCGAAAACGCCCTGTAGTTCAAGAGGCGCAGGGCCAAAATCATCAGGCAGGCTCGACGGAAAATGGTCGTCCGTAGTCATAGGTAGTTGTATTGTATCTTTTCTGGTCCGGGTGTAAAAAACTCTCCGCCCGCCGGACACGTGGAAAAGAACAAGGTCGCCGAAGAGGCAACGGGGATTGATCGGTCCGTATTGGAACTCTGAATCAAAAATCAGGCACCGCCGTGAATAGCTGCCACGGTGGCGCCGATTGTGCTTAACTACGCGGCTCTTTGCCTGAATGCAAGGGCGATGTGGAGTCACCGGTGGCTCATCGGAACCGTGGAAAATACGATACAGGTTGTCGCTTGCACCTTGCTCACCATTAGTGGTTAATGCTCGAAATAGACAAGGTTGCCAACGATGCGATCGAGGCCTAAAACCCAATAGATGAATTCACCGTCCCAAACGGCTCCTGAGAAATCCCGAATTGAAGCACTTCGACAATTCGAGCAGCTCAACACCATTTCAGAGCATGCTCTCGACGACCTCACAAGTCTGACTGCCAATGTCTGCAAAGTTCCGATTGCTCTCATTTCATTGATTGACCGGGAAAAGGTTTGGGTGAAATCCAGTTTCGGCCTGGACGTTAAGGAGATTCCAAGGGAAGTGGCCATTTGCTCCCATATGGTTGAGCAGACCGACCTCCTTATAGTTTCTGATACCCTCTCGGACAAAAGGTTTGCGGCACACCCTTTGGTCACGGGTGACCCGAAAATTCGGTTTTATGCAGGAGCACCGCTTATAACCAGCAAGGGACACGTTCTCGGCTCCCTGTGTATCATTGGTCAAGAGCCACGAGACTTAAGTGAATTAGAGGCAGATACGCTTCGCGTGTTAAGCCGACAAGTGATGGCTCAATTCGAGCTGAGTTCTCAGAGTCGGGAGATTGCAGAAAATGAAGCGCGTCTTTCACTGGCCCTGGAAGCGGCGAAGTTGGGTACCTTTGACTGGGATATCGCCTCGGGGCTGCTTCTCTGGAGTCGGAAACACGAAGAGCTCTGGGGGTATGAGCCGGGGACATTTGATGGAACGTTCGAAGGTTTCAGCAGCCGTCTGCACCCGGACGACCGGACGGCATGCACCAACGAGATTGACCGTTGCATGGTAGAACACCTCCCCTTCAATAAGGAATTTCGGGTGGTTTGGCCGGATGAAACCGTCCACTGGATCTCAGCCTCAGGTGAATTTGCCTACGCCGCCGACGGGACGCCTGAAAAAATGAGGGGGGTGGTCGTAGAGGTCAGTGAACGCCGCGAAGCGGAGAGTCAACTTTTGTTACGAAACGAAGCTCTGGAGCATTCATTGAACGGCTTCGACATTGTGAACAGTGACGGGGAATTTGTTTATGTAAATCGTGCCTATCTTGAACTCTGGGGATATGAAAGTCTGGAAGAGGTGATCCAAACCAAGCCTGCTGACCATTGTGTCGACAAAACTATTCCTGAACAGTTCATTACGACTTTGAAAGAGAAAGGTGAACACACCCTTCAGTTCACCGCTCTTCGCAAAGATGGCTCCACGTTTGAAGCTCACATGTCGACCCGCCTGCTTCACGATGCTGACGGCCGTGAACTATACACGGGGTCCACCCTGGATGTAACCGAACAGAAAAATGCCCATAACGCCATTCGACGCAGCCGTGAGCAGTTGTCGTCAATCATTGATTCTGTCGATGGAATTGTCTGGGAAGCAGATCCGAGAACCTTTCAATTCACATTCGTAAGCCCCAGAGCCGAACGGTTGCTGGGGTTTCCTGCTTCCAGATGGATAGAAGAGCCGGACTTTTGGCCGAATCAAATTCATCCGGAGGATCGGGATGTCGCCCTTCGCACTTGTAAGGCCAGCACAGAGAAAGAGGAAGACCACGAATTTGAGTATCGCATGGTTGATAGCGAAGGGAACAGTGTCTGGATTCGGGACATCGTTTCAGTCGTAACTGAGGAGGGCCTCCCTACCATGTTGAGAGGGGTGATGGTCGATGTCACAGAGCAAAAGAAGGCTGAAGAGCGGATTCGGCGACTCAACAGAACGTATGCGGTCTTAAGTGACATTCATCAGGTTATCCTGAGGGAAACCGAGCCCCGCGCATTCTTGACCTCTGCCTGCCGGAGTGCCGTTGATATTGGAGAATTCGAAATTGCGTGGATTGGCATGAAAGATGAATCTGACGATTCACTCAAAATCGTTGCCCATGCAGGTCTGGACGAGAAAACCCTTGAGTTGCTCTCGACGCTGTTGGGCGACGCCCAGACAGAGCCGGCATGTTATTTCACGCTGCAAGCTTTGAGAGAAGGGGTTTCAGGAGTCTGCAACGACATCAACGCTGACCCCAAGACCGTTTTGTGGAACCACGAGACTACCAAATTGGGGATTCATTCCGTCGCGTCTCTCCCTCTGAAGTCGGGACCTGATGAAATGGTAATTGGGACTCTCAACCTGTATTCATCAGAAAAAGAGTTTTTTGATGAAGACGAGGTCAATCTATTGAGTGAGCTGGCCCATGATCTTTCATTCGCGCTAGAATTTCGCAAGCGGGAGCAGGAAAGGCATGAGATTTCAAAGGCTTTGAAGAGGAGCGAAGCTCAACTTTCCAGCGCCCTCAAAATTGCCCGGTTAGGCTACTGGGAATACGACACGGTGAACGATTCATTGCTCTTCAATGATCGCGTCTATGAGCTGTTTCGCACATCACCGGAAAAAGAAGGCGGCTATCAAATGTCGATTTCGCGTTTTGTGGAGCGGTATATTCATCCGGAAGACATTTCGATCGTAGAAGAGGAGTCCCGCAAGGTATTCGAATCGACCGATCCAGATTACTCATCCTACTATGAACATCGTCTGATCCTGGGAGATGGTTCAATTGGGCATTTTGCCGTGCGACTGTTCGCTGAAAAAGACAGCGAAGGGAATACGGTCAGGACGTATGGGGTCAATCAGGATATCACTGAACGCAAGCTTGCCGAAGAGAATATCAATCGAGTCCACCGACGTTACCGCGCACTGATCGACCATAGTGCTGATATTATTTCGCTCATTGACGCCGACCATAACATCCTCTACACGAGTCCATCGGTGCACAGTATTGAAGGATTCGCCCCGGAGGAACTGACAGAGCATAACTTCCTTGAATCAATCCACCCTGAAGACCAGGATAGCTTTCAGGAAGCCCTCAAAGAGATTGCTTCGAACCCCGGAGCTTCAATTGACATCTCCTGGCGCAGCCAGCACAAAGACGGTCGATGGCTTTGGCTTGAAGGAGTCGCAACTAACCTGCTGGAGGACACTGCTGTAGGAGCCATTGTCGCCAACTATCGGGATATAACTGCCCGCAAGCAGCTTGAGGAAGAGTTGCGACAATCACAGAAGCTCGACGCCATTGGACAACTGGCAGGGGGTGTTGCTCATGACTTTAACAACATTCTCACGATCATCCACGGATACGGTTCCCTGCTCCTGATGGAGGATGATTTTACCGCTGAGAACGCCGAATCGGTGAATCAAATTATCCAGGCATCTGAGCGGGCTGCGAATTTAACGAGACAGCTTCTCGCTTTCAGCCGGCGACAAGTAATGCAGCCCCGCCCGTTGGATCTCAATGACTCGGTCAACAGCTTGACCAAAATGCTGTATCGGATTGTTGGGGAGGACATCAGCCTTGATCTGCAGCTGGATCCCGACAAGCTCATGACCCGGGCCGATGCCGGGATGCTGGATCAGATACTTCTCAACCTCGTTGTAAATGCCCGCGATGCGATGCCCGACGGAGGGAATCTTGAGATCCATACAGGAAGGAAAGAACTCTCGGTCGATGAGGCCTCCCGAATTCCCGATACCTTTCCGGGTTGCTATGTCTACTTGCGGGTGAGTGACAATGGCACCGGCATTACCAAAGAGATTCGGTCACGAATTTTTGAGCCGTTCTTTACCACCAAAGAGCAGGGAAAAGGAACGGGGCTCGGGCTGGCTACGGTCTTTGGAATCGTAAAACAACACAACGGCTCTCTGACTGTCGAGAGCGAAGAGCAGCAGGGAACGACGTTTCAGATACTGCTTCCCGCCTTCACGGCATCTGAAGATTCACAGAAGTCTGAAAGGAACAAGGCCATTCCGAAAGGCGGGCAAGAAGTTATCCTTCTTGTCGAAGACGAGGCGCCTGTTCGCAATCTGGTCCGAATCATTCTGGAACGGTCAGGATATAAAATTTTGGAAGCCCATCACGGAGTGGAAGCACTTCAGGTATGGGAGGAAAACCGGGATTCGATTCAATTGTTGCTCACTGATATTGTGATGCCCCGGGGAATCAGCGGTCTGGAACTGGCCTCAACACTTGCTGAAAAGGATCCGAACCTCAGGGTCGTTTTCATGAGTGGCTACAGTGCAGACATTGCAGGAAGGGAGCTTTCACTTAAGGAGGGGCAAAATTTCATTCAGAAACCAGCCTCCCGCGATCAATTGCTGGAGATCGTTCGCAGCAGTCTTGACGAATGATAAGCGATCAATGACCAGCCGCTTTTTGAAAAGGGCGGAACAACAGCATTTCAATTGATAGAAAGACTGCGACAGCGATGAGAAACCAGTGAAACACTGGTTTTCCCTCCGTGACTTGCTGATACTCATCGGCCCCTTTCACAAAATGCCCCTCGCCTCCCTCGACTGCCCCTGCCCTGGCGATGAGTTCAGCTGATTCAATCCCTCGAAGGTCGGATTCCTCCTCGGCTTTCACATTCACGGCCTCATTCCACAAAGGCGCGTTCAAAGAGCCGAACCGGTAGATACCCGGTCGGTCGGCCGTGAAACTCGCAGTCACTTGCTCTCCCTCACCCACTGCTTTTGGCGTAATTGCTGAGCCGTCCGGTCCCGAAAACTCAGCACTTTCAAAATCCCGCTGCCATACGGTAGCCACCAACATACTTCCAATTTCACGTGTCGGATCGGGCGTGGAGCCGGGGGTGAGTTGCTTTACCATCTCCTGCATCCACGCCGGAAACAACCTTTGCCGGGCGAGATTCGAGGACAGCTCAGCCGGGGTAAAGTTTGCGAATATTGCGGTGCCAATCCCCTGCTCCGAAACGCCAAGTGCCGGAGTTCCGTCAGCAAAATTCAGTATAACCTCTCCTTCACCTGTTGGTAAGGCGCGTTGCATCGCGTAAAAATCCAGAAGTCCCAGTGCCTGGCGGTTTTCACCACGAAATAACCGGAGGAATCTCGATTTGAAGTTCCCCTTGGCGATCTTTTGTGGATCGCCGCCGAAATTCTCCGCAGTCAATTTCCCGGCCACCTGAAACGGGACGACATTTCTTCCCGCCGCGTCGTCCAGAGCTATTAGATTCTCACGATCCGACTGTCCGTCGAGGAAATAGATCATCCCTCCTCCCCCTTCAACAAAGGAAACAAGACGGCTTGCAAGATCCGGCTTCAACTCGGCTACACCTGAGAGAATCACTTTCCGAACCGATGCAAGTTGAGCTGGAGTTACCGCTGTGGTTGGGAACACTCTCGGAGCGAAAGCACCTGAGGTCTCTCCTTCATATGGATTCAGTGCGGCCTCTACGAACAACGCGCCGCTGTTCTCCGGATCTGTATCGGACAGAATCAACACCTCTTCGCGTTGCTTCACATCCAAAGTCAGATAGAAATGGTTGTCTGCTGCAAGCCCATCATCCGGCGTTCGGACTTCGACTGAATGCCTTCCTTCCCCCGGAGCGACGAATTCCAACTGAAACCGTCCAGTCGAATACGCAGGAATTTGGAGATCACCGGAAACTGAACTGGTTCCGTCTATGATTGCCTCCACAGGCAACAAAACCGGGTCGGGAGTCCAGTTCCCCGCTGTAATATCCAGGCTAACCACATCACCTTGGGCGATTTGGGTAGCGGATGGTTCCACTCGAACAATGGCTGTATTTGGGCGCTCCTCACCGTCAGTTGTGTCCACAAAAAACAACCGGGCTTCCCTGGGAAATCCTCCGAACTCTGCCACTCCCCAATTGCTTCGTTGAAAGTCAGAGAAGAAATACACCTCAGATGCTTTCCTCTCCGATCCCTCTTGCAGGAGAGACTCCGCGAGCGCTATGGCCTTTGGAATATTGGCATGTTCGAACCCACGGGAAAGCGCCCCCAGCATTGATGATACCTGTCCGTGACTGGATGTGAAATTCGGCAACAACGGAACCGCATCTGCACCAGCCAGAATTACATTCACATCATCATCCCCTCCCAGGTTATCCAATATTTTATTAATCTCAGCACGTGTATACTTTGCTGCTGAAGTCCGGGCTCCACTTTGGAATTCCAGACTCAAAGAGCGATCAATCACCAGAATAATCCGACGGCCGTTTCCCGTTGCACCGGGTTTGGAGCCGAACATCGGTAGCACGGGTTTCAGGAATGCAAACAGGGCGAGCAACACCATCAAGGTTCTCAGCAATGTCATCAAGACATGCCGCCAACGGGCAAGTTTAGATCGCTCAGAGAGGGATTTCCTGATCCGTTCAATATTGGGGAAACGGATTGCGTGGGGAAAATGGCGATTGAAAAGATGAACAATCAACGGCAGGGCAACGAGCGGCAAGATCGCCACGAGAACGTTAGGGTTCAAAAAATTCATCGACGACGAATCCTAGCACAGTCGAGTGTAGACGCGACAGTTCTGAATTGCGCATTAGCCTAAAATCCTGACCAACTGCCGAGAGCAGCCCGGAAAGGCTACTCTTGATCCCAGCCCGGTTCGATCCGGTAGTTGGGGTAGGTGTTTGCAGCCGGCAAAATGAAACGCGCTTTTCTAAAATCAAAGTGCGGGACGATGCCTTCATTGGGCAAACTCGATTGTCCGGATTCTGTCCAATACTGGTATTGGTTAAAATTCAATAAATAGTATAGCGTGAACCCCTTCTCCCCTGGAGTGATATCCCCCTTCCAGATGGTGAACTGGTCTGAGTTGCTCGCCTTGCTTCCTCCCTGAAAGCCCGCTTGCAGGGTCAACCCTCTATCAACAGCGGATCTGGAAACAGGAGTTGGTTCTGACTTTAAATTGTAACCGGGGCGCAGCGGCTGAATGAAAGCGTTTCCACGAACCTCCCCGGATACTAAGATAGAAATGTCATCGCCACGCCGGATGATGAACCCGCCTTCTCCCGGAGGAATGGGAAGGTTTTGCTGACTGGTGAGGCTGGAGTCCCCGTTCTTTAACCAAAAGTCATAAGTATCTCCGTATTTCAACAGGAAATAAGACTCGTAGCCCTCAGCTCCGTAAAACATGACTCGATCAGCGAGGCTGGATTTACTGCCCCCCTGGAACAGGTCTTTAGGAAAAACCTCACCGAGTGTCATGTGAGGCCGGATCACAACCTGCGATCCGTTGAGGCCATTCGGGATGGCACTCAGTGTCGAAGTTTTAGCCGCAAAATCGACGGCCATTTGAGCGCCATTCGAATTTGTTGAATCCAATTGAAAACGATGACCTTCATGGGAACCGGAAACAATTTCGGCATAGTATGACTGCGCTGGATCCAGCAATGAAGCCGCAGAATTGTCCGACAGAGTCAATGTTGAGCCGGAAGCTGATACAAGATTAGCGGCTATAACTGCAGGCTTTAGCAGAGTAATTCCGAAGGACTGATGCCCCTTCTTTATTTCGTGCTGAACCCACCCGTAGACTGGAGACAGCGCGGAATCAGAGCCTGACAAAACCCTCAACCTTGCAAACCCGACTCCATCCCCCATACCGGGAAGGTTTTGCAGTCCCGCAAAATCAAGCGTTTCGGTTCCGTCTCCGTTTACAGTAACTGCTGGAGAGCTGAGCTGGCTCCACGAGTCAAGATCAGGACTGATTTCCAACACATATTCCAGGCCAAACCGGTCAGCAGGCTTCGTTATTGAAGCTCCAGAGGGCGAGACAGTGATCGCATTTTGTGGAACCACACCGCTTGAGGGGTCGAATCCCAAAGCATATTCCATGAGGTCTGTAAATTGATCACCATCCCCGTTCGAATCTGGAGTTGATCCTGCACCTTGAGTATTTGTCTGCCACTGATCGAACGTCACTCCCACGTCAGGCTCTGGTTCTGCACCATCGATCTCCCTGAGATAGGCAGCGAGACTGCTCCGCTCGGAGTCGGTCATTGAAATCGAAGCGTGCGCTTTGATCGACTCTTCAAGAGTGGAGGCTGACCCGTCATGTAGATAGGGAGCGGTTGCCCAAACATCACGCAAGGTGGGAGTGTCCAACTGAAAATCAGGATTGGTCCCGATGTCATGCTTTATCCCCGGAGCGGAATCGCTGAAATTGGCTCCTCCGTGACAGTCAGCACATCTATTCGAGTAAAACAGTTCCTTACCCACTTCTGCCTCTGCGGATAATGTCCCAGGGCCCGGTCTAAATGGACTGGGATCAAACTCATTGAGTGATTCCAGATAAGCAGCAAGCGCATCGAGATCATCAGACAGTCCACTTTTGGGATTACCGAGGGGGTCACTTGTCGCGGTAAAGTGTGAATCGCTCATCAAACCAAGGCCTCCGGAAAGGTTTCGAATTTGCCCTTCAAAGTCCTGCACCTCATCGAAGTTAGCAGTCCAGTGCAGAGGCCCATGTCCGGTTCCAGCTCTTCCCCGAAGGCTGATCGTATTGCGGAATCCTTCACCAAATCCCGTGAGATCCCAGACCCGTCCGTCATGCTCACCGTCTTCATGACATGAAGCACAGGAGATATACTCTTGTAATGCAAGCCGGTTGTCACGGCTCCCATAGAATAGCTTCTTTCCTGCGAGCACATTCGGAGAGAGCGCTTCCGTTGAAACGGTTGAAACGGTCGACACTGTCTCAACTTCCGGTTGCCCGTGATGAATCAGTTTTTCCACATCAAAAACCGATAGACTACGATCAAGAAAGTTGTGAACGATCAACCGCTTACCGTCGTCCGAAACGACCACCCCTCGCGGAGTGAATCCGGCATCAATTTTGTATATTTCACTATTGGAATAGGGATCAACCACCGATACTCGATGGCTGCTTTCCAGGGTTACAAAAAGATGTGCCCCAAATGGTCCAAAGGCTGCCGAAGTTGCTATCCCGGAGTTATCGAAATCAATTCGGGCATCAGGAACCTCGGAGGACGTTGCCAAATCGACTCGCGAAACGATGCTGCGAACGGTGTTATCATGGGTCAGCCCGTTGCCATCACGGCCAACGCCACGTTTGATATTGTCCTGTTTCGATGGAATCCACGCTGTTGTCCCATCAGGAGAGATAACGGCAGGACCAAGGAAGTTCGGAATTCCCCTGCCTGCGTCTGAGGCATCCGGCTCATTGCTATGAGCAAGAACAATTGTTTCCATCTTACTAAAGTTGAGCACATCAACCTTGACCACCTCGCCCCCATATTTCCTGTCTCCGGTTTCAGTGAGCGGAGTCGCCGTATTCTCTGAAGGGACAGGTGGCGTGATAAATCGACTGACCAGCAGTAATGAGTCATCAGCCGAAATCGAAAGATCTCGAATATTTCCGCCGAGATCAAGCATCGCTTCAACGTTCCGGCCAGAGATATCAATTCGGGCCAGTTTTCCGATAGCCTCCATAGTTACGAATGCTTTCCGGCCTTCACGATCAATGACCATACCATGAGGGCGAGCCCCCCTGGGAAGCGGGATTTCTGCGGATACCTGATGGCTGTCGGCATCAATCACGCTGATCGAGTAGCCACGTTTGTTGACCACCCAAATTTCCCCCTCTGCAGCAGCGACGCATACAGGTTGTGTTCCTACAGGAATTTCGGCGAGCACATTTCCCGTCAATTCATCGATCACTGCGACGGTATTGTTATCAGGGTTCGCGCACCAGATTTTCCCGTCATGAATCAATACAGTCCTCGAATGGCGCGGTTTCCCGGAAGTCATTTCACTGTGAACAATCTGAACGAATGACTGAGTCACCTCCCCCGAACCATCCGCATTTCGAGCTGTGACCGAAACCTGATAACGCCCGGCAGTGGCGAATGTGTGAGGAACTTCAGTAGAAGATGTCGTCACAGGATCACTTCCGTCACCGAAGTCCCAGGTGAAAACCGGGGCAATTCCCCCTGTGACTTCGAGATTAAAGGACACTTCGTTTCCAGACTGCTGAATGCCGGCCGGGACAGAAGTCATTTTAATATCACCAACCGGAGGAAGGGCCGCGTCAGCAGAGAACTTGATGATGGCAGCCTCCGAGTGTACCCCGTTTTGATCGAGCGCAAAAAGCATCCAGTAGCCCGGCGTCACCACATTCGAATTCGAGTGCGTAGTCACAGCATAGTTCCCGGGACTCGACTCCGTGAAGCTCTCGGCAGATACAAAACGGGAGCCGGTTGCCAAGCCATGGGTCGTTGATACCATGCGCACCAAGCTAAAGCCCGCCAACCCTGGAGTTGCCTCGACCGGCATCGCGACGTTGTAGCCGATTTCTTCCGGCGCTGACGTAATCTCAGGTCGAGCAGCCAGAGTTCCATCAGCTTTAAAAAGCGTAGGCGGTGTATAGATTTGAGCGTCGAGATGATCTGCGGAATTTCCGGATAATCCCCCACCGGCAGAATAAACCCGCCCGTCCGGCAAGAGCAGAGCGACCGAGTGATAATTTCGGGGAACGGCGATGTCAGCCGCTACACTCCACGTGTCGGAAGCCGGATTCCAAATTTCAGTTTCGTAGACAGTTTGACTGTCGCTGAATTTGATCCCCGACTGGTTACCACCAACAATCATCACGTCACCGTTGGGAAGCGGGACGGCATTCGAAAACCGCCGGGCGTGATTCATACTCGCGACCGATTTAACAACCGGAGTGGCTCCATTCAGATCGACGGTGTAAACAGAGTCGGTCACCCCTCCCGAAGTTGAGGTGGCTCCGCCGGCGATCAAGAGTTTACCTTCCTGATACATAGTGGAACACCCGGTTTTTGGGTAAGAGGTCCCCGGCACAGTTGTTCCGGCTGAATTGAGCGTCCCGGCGCCATTTGGATCGAGCCAGTGCATGGCATCAGTGGGCCCCGCATGAAACACCTTTCCATTAGGCGCCAGAAAATTGTAGGGCCACCAGTTTGACTCAAAGCCACTCGCATTGGCAATCCCGGCCCAGTTAACTCCGGTAAGCCGGGTCCACCCTGCGTTCGGAGCCCAACGTTCCACGGTGTCTTTTCCCGTTCCAGTACCACTGGCAATCACAACATCGCCATCTCCCAACATCGTTGCCGTTGGATACCAACGGGTATTCACCATGTCATCGATCTTCTGCCACTGGTTGGTTTTGAAATCGAATACCGACGTAGTCTTAACAGTGTTCCGCCCTCCGGGAGCCATCACCCGACCATCTTCCAGCATGATAGTAGCGGCACAAAACATATCATGAACAGTATTGTTGACCGTGGTAAACTCCCCGGTCGCGGGATTCCAGACCGCAGCATGGGTAAACTCCGGCCCCCGCGGGAACGTTCGCTTTTCATTCGAAGCCCATGTTAAGATCCTTCCATCCGGTAGCAATGCAGCTGAAACCGGTACGTGCGGCCAGGCAATTAAATCACTCCACTCTCCCAATACGGCTTTGTCTTCAGGGGCTAACACCTGACGCGCTTTGGGTTCGGGCACTGGCATGAAGGCTGCGATCTCCACCCAAAAGTCATCCTTTACCGAATCTCCTGAATGCTCGGCCTCGTCGGCATGCAGGACGCCCGAAGTAAGAGCAAATACAGACAATAGTACTGATATGGATTGCTTACGTGTCATATGCTATTTGGCAAAAACTGACTTTTGGGCAACGAATGTGGCATTACATTCGCGATCTCCCTCCGAGGCCATAGATTCGAAATTCAAAAACTTGTCGTCGGTCAAAGTCTTCAAAAAAGCGACAAGCGCCTCCTTGTCCTCGCTCGACAAATTGAGACCGGTGGCCGGGTGTTTCGCCAGGTTGGGATCCAGGGTATCTGACCTCTTCACCCCACTGTTATAGTGCTCTACGACCTCCTCCAACGTCGCAAACCTTCCGTCATGCATGTAGGGGCCAGTGACTTCAATGTTTCGCAATGACGGCACCTTGAACTTCCCAATATCACCTGAGTTTCCGGTGATCGCTCCCAGTCCGCCATCACCGGTAAAAACACTGTCCAATCCATTGTTGGCGAATGGCTTGCTTACAAACAGATTTCCACCATGGCAATGAAAACAGTCAGCACCAAACTTTCCCTGCACCGGATCATGCTCGGTCACAAAAAGCTCCAAGCCCCGTCGCTCCTGATCAGTTAAATTGACCTCTCCTCGTGCGGCCTGATCGAATTTTGAATTCTGAGAAATCAGGGTTAGAAGAAATTGCTCGATGGCCAGCCCGATCCTTTCACCTGATATCCGGGGATCCCCGAAAGCAGCCTGAAACAGTTGCGGGTATTCCTCATCTTTGCCCAATTTCTCCAACACATTATCCATTGTCTCCGCCATCTCCGTTGGATCCGTGATTGGATGCAAAGCCTGCTCCCGGAGGGTCGCGACTCTACCGTCCCAGAAGAATTCGTTGTGCCAGGCCAAATTGAACAATGGCATCGAATTCCGCTTCCCTGGAATTCCCACAGCTCCTACTGAAAAACGGACGTCATCGGAAAAGGCACGATTCCGGTCATGACAACTTGAACAAGACTGGGCATTTGATTTCGACAACAACGGTTCATTAAACAACTCGCGCCCCAGTCGGATTCCAGGTTCACTCAGTGGATTGTCATCGGGAAGTTTCACCTGAGGAAACCGTCGCGAAACGGGTGCAAGCCCCGCATCGCTCAGCGCTTTAGAAGTGCCGCCACCTCCATCCTGCCTTGCCTGAAATAAATCAGGAACCACTGATTCGATCTCAAAGGCAGTGGCAATAGAGGATTTGAGTTTCGAAAGGATCGGATCTCCCGCTCGGGAATGAGTACTGGTTCCGTCCCGTTTGGGTAAAACCCCCTGCTCATTGATTAACCGGTCAATGCCGGCCGAAATATTGATTGTCGCTCCCCTCCTCAATTCGAACTCCACCGGCAGCTCAATTACAATCGAATTCCCGTTCTTTGCGAGATGATACGAAAAGCCCTCTTTTTCCTCATCCAATAACCCTTCCAGGGCCATGAAAATATAGCCTCCCTGCCATTCCCACTGGAGTCCGTTCACCTGGGGATTCAGAGCGTGCTGTGGCGGCCAGGCATTTTGATCGGAATCATTCACCTCAGGATCGAGACCAATTTGGAAACGGATCGCCACAATACGACCGAGCGGAACACCGGTGAGTTCAAATGCCCGCCCATCACTACTTCCGGCAGAAACATAGCCATACCATTCATCTGACTCGATCCAATTTTCGTCATCTCCGGCATACCGAACTGCCATCCTCGACAACAAATAGTCCCAGCGAGTGACCTTAAAAGAGCCTTCTTCTGATCCTAAATCGTGACGAAACCGCAAATGCACGGTTCCGGTGTCCCGACCAAAAAGGTCAGAACCCAGAACCAGCACCATAGCAAAAAGCGCAATGTTTCGGTAAATCACCATCTTTATGATAATTACCATAACTTAATTGGATATCTGAGGAGCGCAACCGTCCTTTTGGCATTTGAATTCCCCTTTGCGCTTTCAACTCCTGAGCCCCCGCTTTTCAAGCAATTACGCTTAGTTATAGAAGAGCGGCCTATCCCCGGTGTGCAATTCACAGAAACTGGCGGCGTCTAAGGTTTACAGATGAATCTTCCGCCAACTTTTCGAGCGAAGTGTATTGATGTTTTCCAAAGATCAAAGAAAGCATCATCTTCTCTTCTGAAATCACTTTGGCGCCGTGATGACAGGTCCTGGAAAGGACACAGCTCCAGAGTTTTACTTGTTCTGGCAGCTCTCTTCGCCCCGGTGATCTTCACTCTGGCAATCATATGGGGAAATTATGTTTCCCGGGCAAAAACGTATGATTTGACCGAAATCCACGAAATGGGTGAACGGACGTGGGTACTCGATCGCCATGGAAAGAGACTCGGCCACGTTTCAGGCCATGGTGAAAACCGGCAAACTATCGAGCTGGATGAGATTTCCCCTCATTTCATATCAGCCCTCTTAGCCCGTGAAGACTCCCGCTTTTATTCACACTCCGGAGTCGATTGGTTCGGAGTCATCCGGGCGGCCGTGCGAAACATGAAAGAGGGCGAGATTGTGCAAGGTGCGAGCACTCTCACCATGCAACTCGTTAGGAACACTTTTGGAAGCCGGGAAGAGACCTATCGGCGAAAGTTACTGGAAGCGGCTTTAGCCATTCGCTTGGAATCGCAGTATTCAAAAGACGAAATCCTGCAAGCATACGTCAATCGTATCTATTTCGGCTCAGGACTCTATGGAGTCGAACGGGCAGCTCAGGGGTTCTTCATGAAACCGGCGTCGGACCTTACTCTCGGCGAGTCCGCACTGCTCGCGGGTATTATCCGGGCACCTTCCGCAATGTCCCCTTTCAGCGACCGTGAACTGGCCTTTGAGCAGAGAGATCAGGTTCTGAACAGAATGGTTTCACTCGGCGTCATCGAAGATCAAACTTCTGAAACGGAAAAAACGAAGCCGCTGTTTCTGCGCCCTGAAAACCGGCGGATGGCAGAAGAGGATTACATCCTTCAAACGGTGCATGGTGAATTGAACCGGTTTCTGCCCCAGTCCCTCATCGATCGGGGAGGACTCATGATCTACACCACAATCGATCCAACACTCCAGAAAAGTGCATCATTGATTCTGGATCAAAAGCTAACGGAAATAGAATCGAAAAAAGGGTTTCCCCACCCATCCCGCGCTGATGACAAGAGCGCAGAGAGAACAGCATGGACCCAATATGTTCAGGGTGCTGTTGTCGCAGTCGAAAACGAAACCGGCGACATTCTGGCAATGGTCGGGGGCCGGGACTTCGGGGACAGCCCCTTCAATCGCGCTATGTTTGGAGCCCGCCAGTTAGGCTCGACATTCAAACCATTCGTTTACGCAGCCGGTTTCGAAAAAGGAGCCAAGCCCGGCCTTTTAATGAGTGACGGCCCCATTTCGATGCCCGGTGGAAACGGAAAGATGTGGCGCCCCCAGAATTCAGATGGAAGATTCGGCGGATATCTGCCTGTAGCCCAGGGACTCATTCGCTCAAGAAACACCTTAACCATCCGGGTGGGCAACGGCGCCGGAGTCGAACAGGTTCTATCTCTGGCTGACGAACTTAAACTGCCGGGAAAACCACCCGTTCAGTCCCCGGTATCGTTTCTGGGCACCTTCGAAGCCACGCCGGTAAACGTGGCTGGAGCCTTTTCCATGTTTCCAAACAAGGGAGTCTATCGTTCTCCGAGACTGATCAAACGGATCGAATCAACCGATGGGGAACTTCTCTACGGCGAAAAGATCAGGGAGAAACGGGTCATCAGTGAAGAAGCTGCGTGGACCACATCAGAAGTCCTTCGTGAAGTCATTCAGAGCGGCACCGGAGCAAGCGCTGGCCGACTCGGGTATGAATCTCCGGCACACGGCAAAACCGGGACAACAAACGACTACAAAGACGCCTGGTTTTCCGGTTACACAGATAAAGTCACCTGCGCAGTCTGGGTGGGAATGGATCGGCCGGAAACCATCATGTACAAGGGCTACGGGAGCACCCTCGCGCTTCCAATCTGGGTTGGCGTGATGCAGGAAGCCGAAAAGCTGGACTGGCCGGCTGAACCATTGACTCCACCCGCAGGTTTTCAAAAAGTGAGCATCTGCAAAGAGTGCGGTCAAAAGGCAAGCCGTTCCACTTCAACAGCCTACACCTTCACCTTGCCTGAATCGATGCTACCCGCCAATCAATGCGTGGGACGCCACCATTATTCAAACCCGTCGTTTATCCCCGGCAGCAATACTACTTCGACCCAAAAACGCCCGGTTCGGAAGGCCGTCAGAACCGTGACAAAGCCGATTCGAAACCTGGGCCGGCGTCTGTTTGGGCGGTAAATCGGCAATGAGGCGTTTCGCCAATTCCGGATTCCCCCTCAGCACCGACCGTTGACAGTCGAGAATTCCAGTTCTACCAAGGGTTGTTTTAAGAGCCTTAAGCGATATTGTTTCTACAATCCCCTTGTTATTTCCTACTATTAACTGATGCGACGCTACGCGCTGACAGCTTTATTCATTGGTGTTCTTGTCGCCGCAGTGATGCTCGGACTTTATTTCTTCGGCGCATTCAGCTCCATGGCCGGCTGGATTGGCGAAGTCTATGCCACCAGTGGCTTCTTTCCCGAGGGTGATACGACCCGTCTGAAATGGCTCGAAGTTTTGGTGATTACGATCGCCGCTTTGGGAGCCGCCTGGTGCCTTGTCGATATTCCCCAGGTAGGGCACAAGGTCCTGGTTTTTATGACCCTTCAAATCGTCATTCTTGGACTGTCACCGAGCCTGGCTCTCTACGGCAGCTTGTTTGAACCTTTTTCCGCTATGATCAGCGGACTTCTGGCCGCCACGCTGGGCCTGGTTTATTCCGGCACCGAAAAAGGAATGCGGAAGAAAGTCCTGCAGAATGTACTTGGCCAAAGAGTATCCCGTTCTGTGTTTAATGAGTTAATGGATGCCTCGGAACCACCGGATTTCAGCGGAGCACGACGTCAGGTCAGCGTTTTGACCGTTCGTGTCTTTAACGATCAGGAACTTCGCGAGAAACTTGAACCTGCAGAGCAACTTAAGATTTCCAATCTGTTCCTGAGAACCACATCCGATTTTTTAAAGTCTAAAGGTGGCTATGTCGATGAGTCCGGCTCGGATCTGGTACGCGCATTCTTTGGTCTCTTAAAGGATTCCGATTCCCATGCCCTGGACGCCTGCACCACGGCGTTGGAGCTCCGTTCCAGACTGCGAATATTGAACCAGGAATGTGAGACACGCTGGTTTCAACGCCTTCAGTTCGGGGCCGCAGTCAGCTCAGGTGAAATGACCGTCGGGGTCTACGGATCAGATCAGCACTTTTTCTACAGCGGCGTAGGCCCGGAAACTGACTATTCCAGACGTTTGGCGCACGCCAACTTGAGATACAGCTCGGATGTTTTGATCAGTGCACACACCTACCAGGCCGTTACCGGGAAAGTGGAAGTCCGCCCCATGGAAATGTTCTACGATCCTGAAAAGGACGTCATGACCGAGATCTACCAGATCCTCCAACTGACCGATCAAATCTCTGAGGATGACTTGAAACGCCGCGACCTCTTCTGGCAGGGAGTCATCTTTTATCGGGCCGCCAAATACGAAGACGCACTGGATGTCTTCAGCCGCGCCAGAATTCCGGGCTTTGAAGACCCTCCGCTGAATTTCTTCATCGAAAGGACTCAGGAGTATCTTACGAACCCCGGCGCTGAGCAGGAGGAAGATCACTACGAAATCACCGCTCAAGGCCATGCCCGCCTGATTCAAACACTTTAAAAAATGGCTCAAGTCGATTATCCAGAGCCGGTTAAAATACTCATCGCTCAACTCAAAAGGCTGCCCGGCGTCGGTCCAAAAAGCGCCGAACGAATCGCCGTCTGGTTGATGCAACGCGGACGTGAAATGACGGGACCGTTCTCGGAAGCTCTCGCCGGAGCGGGCAATTCGGTCATCGAATGCGGAACGTGCGGCTTCTTTGCCACTGCTGAAAAAGGATGTGCCATCTGCGATAATCCCAATCGCGATGAAGCAGTCATTTGCGTCGTTGAACAACCTACCGATATTCTGCCGTTGGAACGGTCCGGCGCATTTCGAGGACAATACCATGCGCTTCGAGGTAAGATCTCTCCCCTCGATAACGTTGGGCCGGAAGACCTGAGGATTGGAGAACTCAGCAAACGTCTTTCAGTCGGAAATTTTACTGAGATCATTCTCGCTCTCAGTGCAGATGTCGAAGGGGATGCCACATCCAACTATCTGGTCGAAGTGCTGCATTCACAGACAGATCACGAATTCAAAATCACACGCCTCGCTCAGGGAATCTCTGTGGGAGGTGGCCTCGAATCAGTCGATGAATTGACCTTGTTCCGCGCACTTGAAGGCCGCATCGGAATGTGAAAACAAAACGCCTTTCCCACTCCGGCGTTATGATTAGACAGGGTCTGTTCGTCAATCATACCCAGTTCGATCGAAGGGACGACGGAGTCAATTCCCGCAACGAACTTCGTTGTTTGCCTTCAGAGTCGAAGTTCTTGGGTGAAAGCCATTCCTCAAAAGCCTCCTTCAAACGGGGCCATTCAGAATCGATGATCGAATACCAGGCGGTGTCCCGGTTTCGTCCTTTATACACAGTTGCCTGACGAAATATTCCTTCAAAAGAAAACCCCAGCCTCTCGGCGGCCCGGCAGGAAGGAGCATTTAGGGCATCACATTTCCATTCATACCGGCGATAGCCCAGCTCGAATGCCCGCGTCATCATCAAATACATCGCCTCGGTAGCCGCTGCCGTTTGCTGCAGCAATGGAGAAAAATGAATATGCCCCACCTCGATCGCTCCATTCGGCGGATCAATTCGCAGAAAGCTGGTAACACCCACCGCTTTACACCGTTCCCCGTCGCCATTCTCTTGTGATATCACGGCGTAAAATTGTGGATCATCCCCCGCCGCTACCGATGCCAGCCAGGTCCGGTAACTCTGGAAATCATTGAGCGGTCCGTATGGAAGGTAGGTCCAGTTGCGGTCATCCCGATTTAGAGAATTTGCCGCGAAAAGCTCTTCGCCGTGTAATTCAGGATCAAGCGGTTCCAGTCGACAATACCTGCCCGCCATCGGAATTTTCGGCGGAAACGAAGGGGGCTTCCAATCAGAAAGCGAAAGTCCAATGGGTTGCCCCAAATCGTTTTCCTGATGCAAAGAGTCAGCCATTTTTTTGGGTAACCTTTCAGCAAACGGAGCCACCTGCAATCCACTAAAACGATTTCACAGAGGTCATCACCGTATTTCCGCTGAATTCTATGACATCATTCGTGCGCTTCCCCGGTTTGACGAACATCCCCGGAAGATTACGCTTCATCATGAAGCCCCCCTTTGGAAGTATCGGAGCCGCCACGGCATTCATTTTGTTATTCTCAACCGGAGTCACCTACTCCCAGAGCAAGATCGCTCTCGATGACCTGGTTTCCCCCGAGTTCTGGGACATGACTTCAGACGCATTCGTCGAGAAATATAAGAACGCCGGCTTCCGCTGGAACTCAGCCGCAAAAAACTCAGCCCGGGCCGACGGTATTCGGGTCCCGCTCGAAATTAAGGCGAACCGCGTCGGCGAAACCATCGTTGTTTTCGAAGAGGGAAAACCGAAGCAGTACCAGATTTCAATTCATGCCCGGGGTGATGATGGCCAAATTCCCGAAGAAACGTTCGATGGGCTGGTGGAAAAGTGGACGGCATTGCTCGATGAGGTGACCGGAGTTTCCGGAGAGGAGCGCGGCAAGGACAACAGCAATGCGGTGCGGGCGGAAGGCATCACATGGACAACCGACTCCGTCGCCTACCTTCTGGAACACAGTTCGCAGAAAGAGGTGCGGACTCGCAACATCCCTTTCCGCAGCGAATTCATTCGCCTCCGCGCCCTTCCCTACAAGAAGAAGAGTTTCATGGAGGAAAAACTCGCTGAGGAAACACGGGTCTCTCGTGCGGATCTGCCGGCCAATGTTAAAAAGGAGAACGGCGACACTTTTATCGAAGGCATTCCCATGGTCGACCAGGGAATGAAAGGATACTGCGTGGTCGCATCGACCGCCCGGGTATTTGGCTATTACGACATGCAGGTGACGCAGAATGAAATCGCCCAGATCGCAAATTCATCCGCAGAAGGCGGCACCAGCACGACCGGGATGATCGAAGCACTCGATGACATCGCCGGACGTTTCAAAGTTCGCGTAAAAACTCATGAGGCAATGGACTACGATGATATGAAAGACTTGTCGGAGGACTACAACCGGATCGCCAAACGCGAGGGAGGACGGATGGTCAGCGAAGGAGCCAACCAGAACCAATGGTACAACTTCGATGCTTTTGACGGGGAAATCCTGAAGAAAACCCGGCTCAAAAGCGAATCGGGAATTAAGAAGTTCAAATCTGAAATCGAGAAGTCCATCGACCTCGGCATTCCGCTTCTCTGGACGGTGACCGTAGGCATCTATGAAGAGCCGAAGCGAATCAGCCAGACGCGGGGCGGACACATGCGGATGATCATCGGATACAACTGGGAGAAGGATCAGATCATATTCTCGGACAGCTGGGGAGCGGGCCACGAGTTCAAACATTGGGGCGTTGAAGAGGCGTATTGCTCGACCAAGGGCCTCTATTCGGTCATGCCGATTAAGTAAGTCAGTCCCTGCCCTGCTACTTTTTTCATAGCCCGCCTGATCGCTGGCAGGCACCGCTCCAGCGAAGGCCCCCACCTCCAGATTGAGATTGACCGGCAGCTCTCACGACGACTCCAGTCGAGCTTCCGTACCGGGCTCCCAGGCAAGGCCCCAGTCCCGCATCGCAATCAGGATTGGGCGAAGGGCTTCCCCTTTCTCAGTGAGCTCATAAGCCAACCGCTTCGAACCGTCTTCCGCCGGGATTTGCCGAATCACCTCCGCATCGCGAAGTCGTTGCAACCGGTCAGACAAAATGTTGGTGGGGATCGTTTCGGGAGAAGCAGTGAAATCTTTAAACCGCGACCCGCCAAGGAAAAGATCGCGAATCACCAGCAGCGTCCAACGGTCGCCGATCAAATCGAGCGCACAGGCAACCGGACAGGGTGAACGCCTGTTGGCTCCGCTTTTTGAACTGGGCTTGGATCGTGACATGGGGGAATCTATCCGCGTGGAATTCACTTGCAAAAAGAAAGTAACACACTTTCATATTGCAAGTATGAGCGAAAACACAAAGGATATCGAAGACCGGTTGGGTGCCCCCGGTGCCGGCCTGCCCAAAATCGAACTGTGGGTGGCAAGATTCCGGTTTGCCGGGGCCTGCCGAAACCTCGACCGGAAAAAGGCCGCCCAACTCATCTCCACTGAACGATCGAGTTTGCTTAAGATCGTGAAGTCCAATGCGCCGGAGGACTGCGCCCGACGGGTATTGATCAAACGCCCGCGGGGACTCGAGGACAGCAGCCGCTACTGGTCGGTTTTCATGACCCTGGATCACCTGCGAATTGTGAACCTCGCCATTGCTGAGGCCATGGTCGAGCTCTCCGCCGGTCGCACCCCCGGATATGAGGCCAGCACGGCAGCCGTAAAGCCGAGACCGGACATCGGCGAAGAAGTGGTGACGGAGTTTGATCAATCCTGCCAGGCACTGGCCGAAGCCGGGAAAGGGCTGAAGGTCACCGCAACCCGCTTTCCTCATCCCTGGTTCGGTCCGTTGGATGCCCATAGCTGGCACGTCCTGGCCGGTTTTCATATGAGACTGCACCACGGGCAAATCGACCGGATCCTGGAAGGGATCGACTCATAGTCCGGCTTCCCGCTGGCGATCAAATGATCGTGCCGTTGCAAATCTCTACTTTGCGAGCGTCGTTCTTGAGGTGCGGAAACCTCTTTTCACAGCATTGCTTATCATCGGATCGTTCGCTCATGGAGGGAACGAAATCACGCTGGCACCGGGCGATTCTCTGCACGAGGCAATCGCAGCGAAACCCGACACCATCCGCCTTGAAGCCGGGATTCATCGCCTTTCCGAAACTCTCGTGCTATCGAGGCAACACAGAGGCCTCACCATCGAGGCAGCATCCTCCAAACCAACGTTCATCGTAGGTTCAGCGCCTCTGGCTGCAGAGAGCTGGGCACCGGTGCCGGATCTCGCAGGCGTCTGGAAAACCTCACTTCCCTTCACCTTTCCGGAACCCCGCTCGCTCTTTATCGATGGAAAGCCGCAACCCCGCGCACGCTCCAAAGGATACCGTCAGCTTTCCGCTCCACCGGAAACAGTCCCTTATCGAAAACGCAGAGCCATCGATACCCAACACGCCTATCTTCCGAAAGAGGTCTTCACTCACATCAAGGACTTCGCAGGTGCTGAACTGCGGATCATTCCAAAATACCCGTGGGTCTGCCACGTGCTGCCGATCACCACCATCGATCGCGAGACATCACTCGTCTATTCGAAAGTAACGGGCACCTATCCGATGACTCCCACCGCCTTCGGGCATTTCCCCGACGGAACCTGTTGGATCGAAAACACGCTGTCGGTGATCGATTCCCCGGGCGAATGGGCCTTCAACGGAAAATCCCGCGAGCTATTCCTGATGACACCCGACGGCAAGGCCCCGGGCAACCGGGTGGAAATCCCCATGCTGACCGAATTGATCCGTATCGAAGGCGAAGAGGACCGGTCAGATTTTGAGGATCATCCAGTCAAGCACATCACCCTTCGCGGCATCCGTTTCGCGAGGAGCAATGCCTACGGCTGGGAAGCAGACAAGACCGGCTGGGGCCTCCAACACGACTGGGAGATGTATGATCGTCCCACTGCCATGATCCGACTGCGATTTGCAGAATCATGCCTGATCGAGGACTGCCGCTTTGTGAATGCGGGAGCCACCGGAGTGCGTCTCGATCTTCATTGCCGCAAGAACATCATCCGGAACTGCGAGTTCGCCGAACTCGGCGGCGCGGGAATCGTCCTGGCCGGCTATGGCATGGGGTTCAAAGATGTGAACCGGGAAAACCTGATCACCGATAACAACATTCATCACATCGGCAAATTCTGGTGGCATTCCCCCGCCATCTTCGCGTGGCAGAGTGGCCGCAACCGCATCACCCACAACCACATTCATCACGTCCCGCACAATGCCATCACCGTATCCGGCAGAACCCAGCTCAGCGTCAGCGGGGACAAGGAGTCCAGCAAAACCGCCCGGTGGGATGAAGTGATATTTCATCTGGAAAACCGCGACCGGTCCTGGGAAAGCCGCGAGCCCCTCATGCACGGGCGCTACAACGACATCGCCTGGAACGACATTCATCACGCCATGGAATACATGGCCGACGGCAACGCCATCTACGTCTCGGGAACCGGCACCGGAAACCGCATCTACCACAATTTCATTCACGACATCGTAGGGCCGAACATGAACGGCACCATCCGGATCGACGACGACCAGCACGAAGTGAAGATCGACCACAATATCATCGCCCGTTGCGCCGGAGAAGGCTTCCTCTGGAAAGGCCGGTGTGAGATCACTAACAACATCATCTACGACCTGCGCGTCAAAGCCGCTGATGGAACAAAGACCGAACATCAGCGCGGCTTCATGGTCCTGGGCGGGGCACCGGTGACCGGCTCCGTCGTGAAACGCAACGTCTTCGTATCGAACAATCCGCGTTACCCGATTCTCTTCGAACGCCCCGCCCCCTGGATCAAACACGGCACCAGAAAGATGCCGCCCGTCGTCTTGAGCGACGCAGATTCCGACCACAACGTCTACTGGAACAGCATCAATCCCAACTGGGCAGACGACTTTTTGACGACCCAACGCTCCCGCGGAATTGAAAAGCACAGTGTCTTTCTTGATCCCGAATTCACCGACCCATCGAACAACGATTTCACGATCCAACAGGGTTCACTCATCGAACAGACAGGGTTCGAACGTCTCGACCTCTCCGCAGCCGGACCGCGCGACGAGACTGAAATTACCTACGACGCCTCAAAGACAGATTTTAATCTGGAGAACGGAAACCTCAGTCTCGACCAGCTGGCCGGGATGTCGACCTGTTACCCCAACCTGGAATGGCTCAATCTTTACCAGACCCGAATTGGCAACGACGGGGCACGCATCATCGGCGAGATGCGATCGCTGACGCACCTGCCTGTCGGCGAAACCGGGATCACCGACGCAGGGCTGTCTCATCTCAGCGAGCTGGTTCGGCTGGAATACCTCGGTCTTCGCGGTAACGATATTTCGAGCGATGGTCTCATGTCGCTTTCGGATCTGAAGGCCTTACGCGAATTGAATCTCGCCCAAACCAACGTGGACGACCGTGGGGTGAAGTGGCTGTCCCGTCATTTTAAACTGGAAGCCCTCTGGCTTCACGACACCCGCATCACCAATGATGCCCTCGAGGATTTAGCCACCATGAAAACGTTGCAAAAGCTCTACCTGCAACGCACCAACACAACCGCCGACGCCATCGAGAAGCTGCGAAGGGAGTTGCCGGATTGCCGGGTGTTTTGGGAATCGGATGAGTAGGTTGGGCCGTGCTCGGTTTCATCGGTCGCGGCTCAGGCAGCGTCTAGACCGTTTCTCAAAAGTCCTTTCGTGAATCAGCCGAGTCAAAATTTGCTGTGACAAGGCGCTTTGAGGAAGTGGAGTTTCCTCCACGACTGAAAAGGAACGAAGGCACGGGGAATTTGGGCCGGCTTAAAAAACCCAAACGAGCGCAGCGAGCAATGATCATACGGTCAAAAAAATTGATTTATGAAAAGACTTTTGAGAAATGGTCTAAGTGCAGGCCGAATGCCGACGACTCTTTGTGGCATGGGTTTTCAATGGTTCAAATGGCCCCCATTTGAATCGTTGTAACCCGTGGGCAGAACCACGTGACATTCGCCCGATCGTTCGGCTCCGACACGGATTACGATTCCATTTGTTCACAGAACAAAGGCAATCGAAAATCCATGCCACGGCATCAAGTCCACATCCCATGAAGCGAGCGAGCCACTCGCGGTCCGGTCGGGTCTGTTGCTGGATTCCCCTACTGAATCGAACCGACCAGATCGAGCACTCCCAGGATTTGGTTTCCGAGGGGTGACAGTTCCAGTTTCATTTCCTTTATGTCGTCTCTCAATGAACTAAAATTTGCACTCCGAAGGTGGGCCCCCCATTTTTCGATCTCTGAGACTTCGGGATTCGGGACCATTCCCATCTTAGCTGCCGTGACCATCAAGGTCTTCGCCAATGAATTCTGTTTCAATGCCGCCCGTCTCAGGAATTCGATGCCTTCACTCTGAAGATTCCCGTCTCCGGAAGTCATCAGAAGCCGAATCCCAAGACTCTCCTCCGCCCCCGAATGTCCCGCCTCGGATGCCAACCTCATATTTCGAATGCCCAATTCCACTTTGCCGTTGTTGAAGTGCGCGAGCCCGACCAAATACGCCGCTTGCGGGTAGTTCAAGCCGTTTGCGACTTTGAACCGTTCCGTCACCGTGGGCTGATCGGGTGTCGGGAGTGTCGATTCAAGTCGCATCAGCCGATAAGCCGCTTCTCCACTCCCCTGATCAATGAGAGGTCTCAAGAACGCTTCGTCATTCGACTTCCAAATGTTCTCCCGAAAAAGAAACATGGAGGCAATCTTAGCCTGCTCACTCAGAGTGAGCCTTCCGGAAAATTGCCCTTCGACCACGAAATGCAGCAGGGTCGAGGCCGCCATCTCCCGCTTCGGAAAGTTGATCATCTCAAGGCCGAAATTGTATTTAGTCCGCCACTCTCGATCCAGCGCGGCCTGCTCGCCACCGCTCTCAAAGAACCCGGCTATCTTCTGTTTGATCTCCTTTTCAAACCCGGGGCGGAGACGCTGGGACGCGATGAGCATCACGCGCTCCTGGGCCCCTTCAAAACGTTCAACCACCTCCGGCTTTTCATTCAACACACTCGCGAGTTTATCAGCGTCACTCCACTCCGAATTCGGGTGAATCATGACGACCGTGAAAATATCCAACCGCTGTCCGTTTGGATCAAACTGGTCGAACTTTTCTCCTTCAAGATCCAGATTCCGATTCCGCACATGCTGACGAAACCCGATCACTCCACCGCTTGCAGGGTTTTTAAAGACTGCAATGAGATCACCCGAGCCCCCCTCGAAAGCTCTCTCTATTTTAAAGTTCTCCGACTCAATTGCTCCGCCCAATCGCAGCGCCAGTCTTTCAACCCCGTCGTGGGTGTGCACGGCCGCAGGTGGATATCGTAAATCAATATTCAGCGCTGAAGTGAATATGCTCGAGAATCCCTTCGGCTTTTCTCCCCCCTCCTTATCGGCCGCACCAAAAGCAGGGACCTTTACATCATTAATGAAACCTTCGAACAGCGCGCGGTGCTCCTGCACAAAGTCATTGCTGATCACCGTAAAAGAAATTTCCCCATTCTTCTCAGTCACCTTCCCTGTGAAAACGCCGGTAAACGCTTCCCGATCCCCGGTAAAGTTTGCATCACAATATATGGCAAACCTTTTCTCAATTTCCCGCTTGTAGAAGCTGCGCTTCGACTCCCTGCTCAGATCCGCTTTTGATTTCCCGAAAGTTTTCTCCGGATCCTCAAATTTCTCCGCCATCTTGAGCACAATGACATCCCCGTCGAGCGTCACGTTTTTAACGTAAGCCTGGTAAACATCCGGCGGAAGATTCGTCGCCGCGTCATCACCGAGGATTCTCAAGACAGCTCTCTGGCCCGACACGCTGCCTAACTCAGCGGCTTTTGAGAGCAACCCGTAATATCGCCGGGTATCCAGCTTCTCACCGGACGTCACAGCTTGTTTGGAAACCTTTTCCAGTTCAGGAAACGACAGGGCGACCAGAGCCTCGGCATTGCCGGCTTCAGCCATCCACTCGTTGATTCCTTTGCCGGTCGCAGAATTCGCCGGCGCCGCAGTCGCATTACCGGGCGAAGGATCAGCCGGTGACGCCATCTTTTCAGGCATCTTAACAGCGCTCAGACCTGCCTTCTGAGCGACATCCGCCAAAATGGAATGCGCCACAAAGATCGATGCGATTTTGCTTTCGTATTCGTCTTTCGAATCATCAACCCCGATCTCGACGTGGTAAGTCAGGAAAGACAGTTTCCCCATCCCTTCAATTTCCGGCGTTGCCAAAACGAACTTACCCGGCACCCCTTCGAACCGGCCCAGCACCTGAATGATTTCGTCGTCCCCGGGTATCAACGTAAAAAGCACCGCAGGCATGACCTTGGCTTCATTGATGGCGTGCAGGATGAAAAAGCGTTCGTCGAAGTTCTTCAGGTATTGGACCTTATCGATATCGGTGTTTGGGAACTGCGCCTTCGCCATTCCGAGCACATTTTCGGATAACTTGGCCGGAATCCAGGTCGATTGCTGCAATTGCATCATTGAAAAATACAATTGAATTTCAACCGCATTTTGCTTCTGCGCCTGGGTAAGAGATTGCGCGTGAATGGATGACCCGGCGAAAAGACAGGCGGTGAAAAGGGCAAACAGCTTCATGTCCGGGACATATACTTTAGTTAGGAAAATTAACACCCCGAAAAGTTCCGCATTTAGGGGCTTCGGCCCGTGTTGGGCTTCATGATCAAAAGCGACGTGAAAGTACGTTTCGTATCGATTCGCTTCACTTCAATTCAGGGCAGTCGCCTCGCCATCGTATTCTGTGGCATGGGTTTTCAATGATTCAAATGGCCCCCATTTGAATCGTTGTAACCCGTGTGCAGAGCCACGTGCCAGTCGCACCATCAGCCTCGCCACGGATTACGCCCCCATTTGTTCGCAGAACAAAAGGCGAGCGAAAATCCATGCTACAATTCAATTCATTCGCTTCAGTTCAGGGCAAGTGCCTCTGCCTACGCGTTCTGTGGCATGGGTTTTCAATGATTCAAATGGCCCCCATTTGAATCGTTGTAACCCGTGTGCAGAGCCACGTGCCAGTCGCACCATCAGCCTCGCCACGGATTACGCCCCCATTTGTTCGCAGAACAAAAGGCGAGCGAAAATCCATGCTACAATTCAATTCATTCGCTTCAGTTCAGGGCAAGTGCCTCTGCCTACGCGTTCTGTGGCATGGGTTTTCAATGATTCAAATGGCCCCCATTTGTTCACAGAACAAAGGCGAGCTAAAATCCTCACCCATCTATTTCCCGCGCCTCCCCCTTTAGACACCCGCCAGGTCTTTGCGGTTCACCTTCGACAATGGCGGCTCCATTTCCTTGTCAGGAACCCGCATCGTCAAATTCGCTGTCTCAACAGTCAGCCCCGGGCCAAAGGCCATCGCCAGTGTTGAAAAATCCCCTGCCCTCCCCGCGTCTTTTAACAATCGCTTGAGGACGAACAACACCGTCGCACTACTCATGTTCCCGAACTGCCGCAACACCTCGCGCGATGCATCAAGGGCACTTTCTCCCAGATCCAACGCCTCAGCCACTTTGTCCAGGATCGCGCGGCCCCCGGGGTGAACCGCCCACTTCTCGACCGACGCCACATTCGGGATCAGATTCCGAATCTCCGAACCAAGGATCTTCGGCACGTAACTGGAGAGCACCAGGTCAAAGCCATGATTCCCGATCGACCACGCCATATCTGCCTCGCCGGATTCGACAACGGCTGATGAAAAGCCCTGTATTTCATAGCCCGCCGCCCCGTCATCGGGCAACGCTTTTGCCGAGACCAGGGCCGCCGCCGCTCCATCGGCAAAAAGCGAATTTCCCAGCAGCGAATCCGGATCACCCCCGATTTGCATGTGAAGGCTGGAAAGCTCCAGGCACATCACCAGAACCACCGCGTCAGAGTTGGCCTCGCAGAACTGCGATGCCATTCGCAAGGCAGGAAACGCCGCATAACACCCCATGAACCCCAGCGTGTAGCGTTCCGCCGACATCGGGATCCCCAGCTCACGCATTAGATAAAATTCCGGCCCCGGATTGCAGAACCCCGTGCAGCTCGCAAAAACCACGTGAGTGACATCCGCCGCCGCAAAGCCCGGACAGCCGGCAAATGTCTTTCGCCCCAGCTCAACCGCCATCTGCTTCGCGGACTCCGCATAAATTTCGTTCCGTTCCGCCGTGGTGGCATGCCCGAAGTGCCGCCCATCACGGTCTTCCTTAAAAATATTCGGCAACACACTGAACCGGGTCTCAATACCCGACCGGCGATAGATCTGATCGAGATAACGCCGCGTCCGTTTCTCCGACAGCCACCCTTTCATCCCCTCGCAAATGGTCGACTGGGCATACTTGTGCGTAGGCACAAGTGTTTCAATATGGTGGATAGCCGCAGTCAAAGAGTCAGGAGGGAGCAATACGAACAAAGTGTATTACGCTCGTTAGACGACTCCGGTTTTCGTCCCTTGCAACGGAGATTGAGAAAGGAACCGTTCTCCAGCCGCTTGCGGCCGAGGATATAGACATAGCCTTTGATCGCAAAGTCCCACCCCGCCCGACTGGGCAGAAAAAATAAGGAACCCGACGGTGGAGTTGGGATGTGCGGTCTTGCATCACTCCTCGTGAAGATACCTGCGTGCCCCGTGCCGGATGTTGAGAATATGGACAGATCGATCACACACGTGAAAAATGATCCGGTATTTGGAAGGGTAAGCCTGAAAAAGAAGCTGTCTCAATTCCTCTTCCCCCCAAAGGCCGTTTTCCGGGGCCTTGGGGCAGCGCTCCGGCATTTGGCTTAACGACTGAATCGCCGTCTTGATGGCCCCATACCACTCGGAAACTTTCTCGGGCGCCTTCTCCTCCAACCATTGCAGAACTTCCAGCAAGTCCTCATGGGCAGTGGGTGCGAATACGATTTCGTATTCCTCCATCAGCTCATCTTAGAGATACTTGGCGTCGAGATCAGCAAAGACATCACTCGCTTTGATCCCCTTGCCACCTTTACGGAAGTACTCCATCGCCTTCTGTAAGCGGGCATCCTGCTGAGCCTGTTCTGCGAGAGCCGCCATCGCTTCATAGGATTCGGCATCCTGTACGACAACAGCCGCTTCTCCATTTACCGTCAGAATTTCCGCTTCACCAGACGCTTTCAATGAAGTGATATGGCTTTTGCTATTTCTGAGGAAGTCACTCAGGGGCTTGATAGATTTGGCTTTGACCATGAAGGATAGCAGTAAATTCACTGTGAATATACTGTTTCAATAACCCCGGTCAAGGTTCTCGTGTCGCCCACTGCCGGAACTGAGTGCCCCGGTAGCCGATAGAAAGGGAAGCACACTACAAAGTATAGGTCGGAACATCCTTCTCGTTGAATGAAAGATTCCCCTCCTTTTCCATCTGCTGGATTACCAATAGAATTTTGGGACCATTGCCCGGTTCTTTGATCAATTCGCCCACCTTCGTCAGCAACGACTTACGTCTCACTGGCCGGGCATTCGGATGATCCTTGAAATCCTTCACAACCCGTTCCATACATGCAGCGACAGAGTTTCCCTGCTTCTTCGCCGCTTTCTTATTAGCTGTTTTCTTCGCCGCGACCTTCTTCACAGTCTTTTTCGCTGCGACTTTCTTCACGGCCTTTTTCGCCGCGACTTTCTTCGCTGCGACTTTCTTCGCCGCCTTCTTCTTTGGAACCGGCTCATCCGCAGGCACCGCTTTTCCCGGCCAGGAAAATGTCAGCTCGGCGCAACTCGGGTGACGCCGCACGTTGATGTGTCGCTCGCGCAAGTGATCGATCATCGGATCATAACCGGTATCCTTCGAGACGATGTGAAAATAGGCGGTTGGATCCGCCAGCGACGCGCGCCCCAGATAGAAAGCGAGCGCGAAATCCACGGCATCCTTTGCTGAAGATTTCAATCTTACGAATCGCACGGAATCCGAATGGCTGATGAGTCTCTCGACCAAATCAGTATCGAGCTTTGTTTGTTTCGGTCCCACCATCAACGTAAAGCTCACCGACTTTGCCCCGATCAAGGAAAGGTCCACCTGGTGCACGTTCTCGAAGTCGACGAATACATGATTCATCAAAGGCATGAGTGGAGCGTTGGGCGGAGTCATCAAAGTAGAGAGCAGGTTTCTTTTTTCCTCGAAACAGGACAGGTCATCCAGAGCGGCCCGGATCACCCCGCCAGCTCCAGCGGTTGCGGCTGAGGCTGCGATTCAGCCGTTCTGTGGATCACTGTGCAGGCAGGTGAGTTTTCGATGTCGACGATGTAGGGCGAATAGCCGCTTGAAGTCATCGCCAGAAAGCTCTCCGCTCGCGTCATTCCTACATACAGCAGTCGGCGATCTACAATTTCGGCCGCCTCTTTGGTGACGTCGCGATCCTGATTCGGCCGAAAGCCTGCCCAGAGAATGACGACCGCTCGATACTGCAAGCCCTTCGACGAGTGAATCGTCCGGATCTGAACACGGTTCGCCTTGTCTCCGGACATCACCTCGTCCCAGGCAGCACCTACCCCGCAGGAGCTGAGAATCTTTTCGGGGAGTTCTTCGAGCATCTGCTTTTGCGCCGTGGACGCCCCTGGATAAAGGATCGCAATTTCTTCGGGCTGAAGCGGCGCCATCGATCGGTCACTCCACCGCCCCTCGAGCATTCTCTTCACAATGCCAACCGTTGCGTCGACCTCATCCTCCCATGAACTGCGGATAAAGAGCAACGGCGAAGCGCCCGTTCCACGATGGCAGAGTCGAGGGTCCACCCGAACCGCCCGGATCGAATCGTCCTCGTCGGGGCCTGCCTGCATCTCCGTTCGAGTCGCAAAAGTCTCGGCCAACGAAAGAATCTCGGTGGAGTTCCGGTAATTGCGATCGAGATCAAATCGTTGGGAATGCGTCCGCCCTTGCGCTTTGATCCCGAGTTCTTTCCAACTGATCCGGGAACGACTGTAAAGACTCTGGGCGCCGTCGGCCACGATCAGCAAATCGCCGTTTTCGGAATCTTTCATCGATGCGAGAACACACTTGAACCAACTCGGCTCAAAGTCCTGAGCCTCGTCCACGAGCACCGCGTCGAACCGCCCTGCATCTCCCCGACCTTCGACAAGTGACTTGAGAAACGTTTCCCCGTATTGAGCTGAATCTTTGGAGAAAGCAATTCCGTTGCGACAGCCCCACCCATGGAAGGTCTTCACTGTGATGTTCGGATAGGCCTCGAGATGTTGAGCCATCCAGACAGCGAGAGCCTTGTTGTAGCATGTGAGCAAAATCTCGGCATCCGGATTCTGTTTCGCCAGTACCCGCGCACGGGTGAGCAGAATGAGCGTTTTCCCGGATCCCGCCACCCCGAATAGAATGCGGTGCCCTTCACCGACATTCATGGCACACTTTTCCTGACGTTGATCGAAAACGGCCAGGACGTCCTGCTGGTCATCGATCGGTCTGGGTGCCGACAAAAGATCTTCCGTCCGGAACTGCGCGTCCAGATCGACTTGAGGATTAATGATCATACGAAGCGCTTTGATTTCATCATCCGTGAAGGCCGGAATCGCTTTGAAAGGCTCGAAGAGAACGCGAATCGCCGAAACCAATTCGGCTTCGGGCAAAGTCGTCCATTTATCCAATTGATCCCTCGTCACCGTCCGATCGCTATCGAAAAGAGGAGCCAAAAAAATTCGCTGCGGGTCGTTGAGCTGTGTCGAGGAAATATTCGAAAGTGTCACGATATGGGAAACCGGAAAATTCAGCTTCCCTTTAGAAGGGCCCGAACTTCTCACAAACCGTTTCCCGTAGGGTTGCTGTTCGACGGTCGAGACAAAACGATGAAAGTACTCCCGAACCTGCCGCGCCGGATGGTTGACACGTTTCGAGTCCTGTCTCGTCGCAATGAGAATACTGTTTCGATCACCTTCCAATATCGTTCGTGGATACCAACACTTATCCTCGATCACGAGAACACCCAACCCGGGCGCTACGACGACAAAGTCGGGACAACACCCACCGATATCCGGCTCCCAATAGGCAATCCAATCGTCCGGTAGTCGCCTCAGGATCGAGTGAATTCTTTTTTCTCCAATGGTCGCACGGGTAGGTAAATGCTCTGGAATGACGGTAGCCATATAATAGAAAATGAAATTGTATCTTTGATAGGATACTTCATTTTTTAGTTATGGAAATTATAAAGTTAATCACCCTCGCCGCCCTTACGCCGCGAATCCCTGACGGGCATCCGGCAATCGTCTCTCGCCCCAAGTCCACCGCCATCAAATGATGACTACGGACCGGCCCCGCAGTATCCCCTAAAAATCCTTTTTCAACAGGAGTGGTAATCGCCAATAAGGAGATCTCCACAGAGCATGGCTTCTCCTTTGAAAATTACCTTCTTACTTCTCGTGTCACTCCACTCCAAGACGTAGATGTTGAAGCAATCTTCTTTAGGCGAAATCCTTAGGACAGCTTGGGAAGCTCTATCTGACTTGGGTTCATACCACGTTGATTCATACGTTCCTGAAATGCCTGGATGTTTATCAGGAGTCAAATCACGAAAAGCTGACTCGGGGAGAGGCTTTTTAGAATGTTGATTTGAGTATTCACCAATCAGATTCCCTGAATCCGTGATTTTTAGATATAACCGTCCATTTACCTCACTCATTTTGTTTTCCTTTCCAATTCTCTTCTACTCCCCTAAAATTCGCAAGCACAACCTCGCGGCTTTCAATGAAGGATAAGTTTACGCCGCCTGATACTTCTTAAAGTTCTCGGCCTGCTCGAAGATCTCTTTGTAAACCTCGTCCCGATCCACGGGTGGGTAGCCATGTTCGGCGAGCAGTATGATGAGATCCGCCTTCAGCTCGGCCTTGATGTCAGTGCGTTGACTCCAGTCGGTGTATTTGGCTTTGCCGTCGACCACTGTCTTCACCTCCCGGCGAGCTTGATCAGAGGGATAGTCGAAGTCGTATTTGTGGGCGAGGGCCTTGAGGATGTCGTAGAAGGATTTCTCCTCCAGATCGATCCCCAGATCCGAAAAGGAATTCATCTCAGTCTTTAGCTTTCCGATCAACTGGAAAAGCTCATCAGCGATAAGATCAGAAAACCCTTCAAAAACTTCACTGCGCAGGATGTCTTTCTCCTCACGCTCGTTGTATTTACTCACCAGCGACTGGAACTGCTTCGTGAAATCCAGAGCTTTTAACTTTGTTGACCTTTTTGAAGTCATCGATCGCCCGCTTCAGCAATTGCTGGAGAAGCTTGATCTTCGTGTTCGGCAGTTTGATCTTCTCGATCTTGGTCTTCCCGGTCAGCGATTTTTAAAATAGCACGAGCTGAGACCTTCTCATGAATATGCAGAGCGACAGGATCCACTTCAAATTGGCTTTTCTCACGCTTACCAGACCACTCCAGCCACGGTTGGCGTGAGCGCAGCAAAGCCTCTTGAAGGCTCTGAGTTTCTTCCAGCGTGAGAGGCTCGGTTTTCGCCTTCTCCAAGATCGCCTCCACCTGCGCTCTCACGCGATCTGCCTCACCGGTTTCATCAAAGCGCAGCACCGGGCTAAGATGTGGATCGTAGAGGTAAGGGATCTTTTATTTGTCGATCTCAGAATCTTTGACCGCCATTCCAGCAGCAGGAATGTTCGGCCGGGATTTGTCAGTGTGCTTGTAGGAAGTGGGCATATCTGGAGAAATTGCTAGCGGTTGCGTAAATAAGAAGAGGGTTAATCAATGGTTTCAGCTGTGTAGATCGAAGTTGGCGTGTTGGCCTGAGCCTGTATGACGGGCCAATAAAAAGGAGTGCCACGCCAGTTTTTGTCCTCGTCGCCATTTTGTCGAAGCAAGAACAGAATCGGCATGTTGATGGCGTATGCTCGTGTGAGTGCGCCTTCAGTTTTGGGAGAGTCGGGCGTCTCTGCGTAAGTAGAGTGGCTACCCGCTGCTGCGAGTCGGTTGATGTTACGATCTGTCGCTGTCCAGAGAAGGACTTTACCTCGCTCATTAGAATCCGGGTGCTGGCTCGCCAAATGGGTCAGTGCTGATTTAGCTGAAGCCCAATCAAAAGGCGGTGCATCATCCTCCTCGTCGATCCATTCTAGAGTTTGTTCGATTGTCTCAATTAACTGAATCGCAATGCTTAGAGATATTTCAATTGGAGTTTCGGCACTGAAAGGAAGCAATGCTTCGAGTTGCGCATCCAAAGCTGCGATGGTTCCCCCGATGTAAGATCTGTATCTTGATTGAAAGCCGATTGGTAGAATCCGGCGGAAGGGCTTCAGCGCACGCACACTGGAAATGAGAATTTTATTCGGACTACAAGGCACCACACTGCCGTTTGCTGAACGCCGGATGAACTGAACAGATGCATCTCCGCCATGCTCTTCAGCCGCTTCAATCGCATCGCGTAATGCAGTATCAAAGGCTTCCATCTCAAACATACGGTTGCGAATTATGGCAGAAGTGTAGAAGCGGGTCACTGCGATGTCGTCACGGCGGTAGCCATACATGCGAGAGTGTTGTAGCACCGTGTCCTGTTGGGAACGCTGCGGCCGGCGGCCGTAATAAAAACCAATTAGACTCGCCAGTGTCACGCCACGGTCAAGAACCTGTCCACCGATGAAGATATTAAGCGGACTACGAAGCTTGAGCTGCCCGGTAGAGTCGAGCATCGTAGCGACTTGCTCGTCTGAGTTGACTTTAACAATCGTGATGTGACCGTCTGCAAGCGCATCGCGAACCGAATTAATTACTATTTCGAAGTCAGGTGTCGTCTGACCAGAAAGCCTGATCGATTCGTCCAAGTCGTTGTAGGATGCTTCGATGAGTTCCGTAAAAAGATCACTGCGATTTGCAGCCCCTGTGCTTAGCTGATCACATATTTCAGTCGTTAGAGTTTCTTGAAACGCATGGGAGCCTTTGCCTGCCTCTGAGTGAACTAAAAATGAATAGCGCAGTGTGCGCTGGTTCTCACCAGCCTCAATACCGAGAATACGTTGAATCGTACCGCCGACAATAAAGTTCACAATCGCATGGCGATAGCTATGGATCGCATTCGAGGTAAGGCAGTCCTCTACGCGTAAACGCCTGCGGTCAGGAGTCTTCAAAATCTCAAACTCGCGATGATCAACTACATGATGAATGCAGCGTTCTACTGTCGGATCCTCAGACTGTGCTGCGGCACCGAAGTAAGTGTCTCCTCCCACATAGGTCGGCGGGACCGGAACTAGCCGCGTAAAGGCTGGTCGTGTCGGTTGAAACGATACATGGTTAGCGACATCGATCTCGTTTGGCTGGAGATAGAGAGAATAAGGAGTCGCCGTAACTTGAAGAAAGGATACTTGAGTAATCGTGTCACGGAGCTGACTGATAAAGGATGCGATTGTTGTAGCTTCGATGTCCCCTTGGCGCATGGCGTAGCCGACGGAAGCATTATCGGCCTCATCATCAATTATGAGGACTCGCATCGATTGCATCTCAGGTTTGGAGTAGAGGTCGATCAACCGCCTTAAGTTATCCTTCTGCTTTTTCGCGACAAAGATGTGTTTCGCTTCCAGTTCAAACTGGTTGAAGCTAGTCGGCGCAGACATGATGTCGTAAATCTCCATATCACCACCAACGGTAAAAGTGCTGAATTCGGACTCGAGGCGCTTGACTGTCTGCTGAATCAATGCCGTCGAATTTTTGCTCAGGACTATTGCGGAATCAAACCCACGGTCAAAAGCATCTGCGAGCACACTGATAAAAGTCCGCGTCTTGCCGCTTTGCACCTTTCCGAGAAGCATCCCCGGTCTTTCAGAGCTCGTCGCTGTTTTTAGCAGATTTGTGACAGTTTCGGAAGCACAGTCAAAAGTATCGTTTCCAAAGTCGGGATGTTCGTTTTTGTAGGTGTCAAAGAGGCTCATAATTTTTGTAATGTTACTGATTTCATAAATTAGCAATAGTTCATGGCCTCGTGCTTGCAGCCCATGTGGAGAATCCAGACATAGTTAGCATTGCCGGTGGGCGGGGTGTCGTAGCCGTTCCAGCGTCCGACGTGGACGAGGTTGTTCTTCGCTTCCCTCGTGACCTGCGGATTGCCTGCGGTTTCTAGAATTGCGCTATTGCGCATGGCAGTGTCGGCGGCTCGCCAGTCCTTCAGGTTGAAGGGCGGATTGGCCATGATGTAGTCGGCCTTCAAGGTCGGGTGCTGATCCTTGAAGAAAGTATCGGCGGGGACTTCGCCGAGGTTGGCGGAGAGCCTGCGCACGGCGAGGTTCATCTTGGCCAGCTTGTAGGTGGTGGCGGTGAATTGATTCGGCAGCTTCCGCCGCTGCCTCACCCTCCGGGCGCGCTTCGCACGTCTCAAATGGGCGCCCCACGCCCATTTGTCCTGCCCGTAGACGGAGATGTTCTTTTTGTTGCCGTGGTGGCTTTCCACAAATTTGAGCGACTGAACGAACATGCCGCCGGAGCCGCAGCACGGATCATAAATCTTGCTCTTGTAGGGCTCGATCATTTCGGCGATGAGATTGACGACGCACTTCGGGGTGTAGAATTGATGAACGCTCCCGCGTTCACCCTCCGGGCAACCCTGGCGGGTTGTCGATGTCGCTCCTCTCCATTCGCCCCCGAGCTTGCCCTCGGTGGCGGCGAACTTGCCGAGGAAGTATTGATTCGCGCCGCCGCGCTCACCCTTCGAGCTACCCTGTCGGGTAGTCTCTGTCGGGTAGTCTCTGTCGCTCCGCTCCAGTCCGAAGACTCGACACTGCCGCGCAGCTTGGTGGCGGTTTCCCAGAGGGATTCCTCGAAGGATTTCGCGGGCTTTTTGGCGGCAGTCTTCTTTTTGGCGGGCATGGATGAGATAGAAAGTCAGTTGAATGGGTTGCAGATCGTGGATGTGGTAGCCGCGCGTTCCGTGTCGCCGGAGAGTTCGCAAACAGCCAGGTTTCTCGTCGCTGAATCGAAATGGTCAGGCGCACGATCCTGCACAGCCCAACCTGCCTCGGCGAGCTGGTGGTCTATTGTGGTTCTGGCGTGTTCCTCCGCTATCAAACGTGGGTAGTATAGGAACTGTGTTAAATAATTTCTACTATAATTTCGGGCGCGTTTGCATGGGGGGCATGGGGGGGGGAAGTCATGGGACATGAGGTTGGGACCGGGGCATTGCGGGAAGGAACCGGACCGGAACCGCCACGTTCAACAACTCACAATTTCAATTCCTCTGGCAACCGACGGCGGCAACGGGGCGGTTGTATGAGGCGACATGCTGACTAAAAAGCGTGGCCTGACCTCCCCTACCCCTTTTCGAACCATCCTGATATCTTGATGGTTCGCGGATCAGGTGCCGGGCTGGTGAGTTTCGATGGTGCAAACGCCGGCTTGAAACCCGAACAGAAACACCGGAACATGATCCTGTTGGAAGCCGCAAATGCTAACCAACTCTAAAAAGCAAAACACCGTTTACACAATTTTGCTGACATAGCCTCTGCGGACCCGTGCGACACCTTTGCAGAGCGATGCGCCCCCTTTGCAGAGCGATGCGTCCCTTTTGCAGAGCGATGCGCCCTCTTTGCAGAGCGATGCGTCCCTTTTGCAGAGCGATGCGTCGCCTTTGCAGAGCGATGCGCCCCCTTTGCAGAGCGATGCGCCCCTTTTGCAGAGCGATGCGTCCCCTTTGCAGAGCGATGCGCCCCTTTTGCAGAGCGACGCGCCCCTTTTGCAGAGCGATGCGCCCCTTTTGCAGAGCAATGCGATGCCTTTGCAGAGCCATGCGCCGCGGTTGTCTGCGGTGTCGGGGTGTTTGATCTCTTGCAAGGGGGGGAATGATTTGGTAACCACTGCCATGCCTAATCAAGTTTCTCTTTCTCCGAATGGCCTCACGGTTTCTGATGTGGTCTATGGCACCTGGCGGATGCTGGATGATGAGCCGAAACCGTCGGTGGATTCGCTGGTGGCGCGGTTTGAACTGCTGCTGGAGCTGGGGATCACCACGCTGGATACGGCTGAGATCTATGGGCTCTATACGGTTGAGGACGGTATTGGCGATGTTTTCAAGGCGCGGCCGGATCTGCGGGATCAATTTCAGGTGATCACGAAATGCGGGATCGATGTCCCTTCGGATGCCAAGCCGGGTGCCCGCCTGCCCCATTACAATGCGTCTTCTGAAAATATCATCGCCTGCACGGAGAAGGCGCTGCAACTGATGAATACGGACCGGATCGATGCGCTCCTGGTGCACCGGCCGGACTGGTTCACTTCGGCGGATGAAACGGCCGAAGCGCTCAAGAAACTGGTCGCTGATGGAAAGGTGCTTCACGTGGGTGTTTCCAACTATCTGCCGGGACAGTTTGATCTGCTGCAGGACCGGATGGGGGGCTCGCTGGTGACGAATCAGGTGGAGATCAGCCTGTTGGAGATGGGAACGCTTTACGACGGGACGCTCGCGCAGCTGGAGAAGGCCCGCGTTCGCCCGATGGCGTGGTCTCCGCTGGCCGGGGGGCGGCTGTTTGATTCGGATAACGAAGCGAGCGTCCGGATTCGGGAATGTATGGACGACATGCGGGATCGTTATGACGGGGCGGGAGATGATGCCCTGGCTTTTGCGTGGGTGATGAATCATCCCAGCCGGCCGGTGACGATCATCGGCACGAACAAGGAGGATCGTATTCGCAGTCAGGCGTCTGCGGCGGATATCAAGCTGGATCGTCAGGACTGGTATGCGTTGTGGAGTGCGGCCAAGGGGTGCCCGATTCCGTGAGGTTCAAGGGTTTCCGTGGATGCGCCCTTTTTCTGCGTGACGAGGGGTTCGGGTTTCATGTTACGGTCCGGTGACATGGCTTCGCCGAATGGCGGGGTCATGGACTGAATTGCTATGAAATCCCTCACTGTCTTCTCACTGCTCGTTCTCGCGGCGACGCCCGCTTTTTCCCAATCGAAAACCTACTACAAGGGAAACACCCACACGCATTCACTGTGGAGTGACGGGAATGATTTCCCGGAGATGATCGTCGATTTCTACCACCAGAATGGCTATCACTTTATCGGGCTGAGCGATCACGACATTCTCCAGGAAGGCGAGAAGTGGATGGCGGAAGATGCGATCCTGAAACGTCAGCGCAATAAGCTGGGCAAGACGGCGGTGGAGAAGTGCGAGGCGAAGTTCGGGAAAGACTGGATCACGTGGAAGGAAGTGAATGGTAAGCGAGGTGTGATGCTGAAGACGCTCGAGGATTTTCGCGGCAAGTTTGAAGAACCCGGCAAGTTTCTGATCGTGAATGCGGAGGAGGTGTCGAATTCCTCGAAGAGCGGTCCGGTTCACATGAATGCGATCAACCTGAAGACGAAGATTTCGTCCATTAAGGACAAGGAAATGCCGGCGGATGAGGTGATGCGCAAGACGCTCCAGGCGGTCGCGGAGCAGGAAGCCACAACCGGTCGCCCGATCCTGATGCATTTGAATCACCCGAACTTTCAATGGGCCATCACTCCGCAGCAGCTGGCTGCTGTGGCCGAAGAGCAGTTCTTCGAAGTCTACAACGGGCACCCCGGCATCAATCATCTCGGAAAAGAAGGCGTCCCCGGCGACGAAGCGATCTGGGACATTGCCAACACAATTCGCATTGCCGAAATGGGGGCGGAACCGCTCTACGGCCTGGCGACGGATGACTCGCACACGTATCACGGCGGGGATGTTTCGCCGGGGCGCGGGTGGGTGATGGTGGCGGCTGAGAAGCTCGAGGGGGATGCCCTCGTCAAAGCGATGCGGGCCGGGGATTTCTACGCGAGCTCGGGGGTGACTCTCAAATCGATTGATTATGTCGCGGATAAAAAGGTGATCGAAATCGCGATCGAACCGGACGGGGACGCTGAATTCACCAGTGAACTGATCGGCACGCGCAAGGGGTACGATGCAGGGGCCGCCGACGGGAAAACCGGGATCGGCGAAGTCTTTGCCACGGCGAAGGGAAATGTGGTGCGTTTTGAAATCCCGGAAGATGCTCTCTACGCGCGGGTTACAATCACTTCTGCCGCTGCGCACGGGAACGCTTCGTTCAAAGGCCAGATGAAGCAGGCCTGGACGCAGCCGGTCGGTTGGCGCTGATAATTGTCCCTGAAATCGTTGGTTGAGCGGTTAAATTTCCCAATTTCCGCGACTCAGAACGAAAAACGGGTTTTTTCTCGCTTTGAATAGAGTAGAAATTCCCTCCGTTTTGATTTCCGCATTCACAGCCCCTTTTATCGAGTCAACCCTGTTGGTTCGTCGAACGAACCCTGTTGGATCGTTTTTTTGTCTGGCGCTCCTGGTTCTCGCGTTCGCAACCGCGGCGACGGGACAAAATGAGAGGCCGCCCAACGGTGTGGTTGTTCAGACGGAACTGGCTCAGAAACGCATCGGGGTCGGTGAGCTGAACCAATTCACAATTACGGTTTACAACGGGATTCCGATGAACGTGCCGGAATCGATCACGGCGGATGGTCTGGTGGTGCAGCGAACGACTCAGCGCCAGATGATTATCAATGGCCGGGCTCAATACGACTTTGCCTACACGGTTGTCGGAAAAGAGCCGGGAGAGTTCACCATCCCCTCTCTGGAATTGATGGTTCAGGGGCAGACGTTCAAGACCGATCCGGCAACCATCGAAGTCTTTGCACGGAAGACGGCGGATTCCGCTCTGGATGCGTCACGCCCTTACTTTGCGGTTCTTGATACGGAGTTGAAGGACATTTACGAGAACCAGATGATCCCCTTCACACTGACGGTATATGCGCGGGGGCAAACAGCGATTCAGGAAGTCGGGCCACCGCAGCTGAGCCACGATGCGATTGTGATGCGCCGCCCGAATAATTTGACCTACGGCGCGAGGGAGCTGGAGGGAACGCTCTTCTCCACGGCGATGTTGCCGGGGACGATGTTTGCTTTGAAAGAGGGCGAACATACGATTGGCCCGGCGGAACTAACGGCCCGAATTGTTGATTCCAGCTCACGCTTTGGCCCGGGTGGATTTCTCACATCGATGCGCAACCGGCGTCTCGCGACCAATACCATCACCCTGAAGGTGAAGCCGTTGCCTCCCGGAGCACCGGCGTCGTTTACCGGCGGGGTGGGAGATTTCAAGGTGTCGGCGGTCCCTTCAACCACCGAAGTGACTCAGGGCGACCCGATTTCGATCGAACTGACAGTGGAAGGCATCGGCAACCTCGATACGCTGGAAGCGCCGGTCTTTCTGACGCTGGCCCAGGAAAACTGGAAGACCTATGACGCACGGAAGATCATTGATCCGGCAGAGAACTCGGACGGGATCACTTCAGGGAAAGCGACGTTTTCGCAAATTGTGATTCCCCAGGCGGAGGTCGAAGCGATTCCGTCTTTTGAGCTGACGTTCTTCGATCCATTGCTCAAGGATTATGTGACGCGGACCACTCGTCCGATTCCGATCACGGTGAAGCCCGATCCCCGCGCGCAAACCGCAGCGGTTCCGGTGGTGTCGACTTCTGCCGGGCAGCAAAACGGCTTGGCCGGTGTCGCCGAAACCGGGAAGCCTGCGGCGCAGTTCAATGATATCCTGACGATTAAGACGATGACTCCCCGCTGGCGGGAAATGCCGGTGGCGGCGACGTCTCAACCGGCTTTCTGGATTGGCCAGGCGGTTCCTTCGATTGTGCTCTTCACTTTGCTGGGAGTGGGATTGGTGAGATGGATCGGGAATCGTTCGAAACCTTCCGATGATGACGATACCGGTCCGGCGTTGCCGTTCCCGCAAGCCGTGGCATCGATCCCGGGAGCGAATTCGCCCCGCCCGCAGTTCTACAGAGCGGTGAAAGAGGCGTTGACGTCATGGGAGCGTGATTTGCCTGAATCGAAGCAGGAGAATTTATCGCCGGACATTTCCCGGGCGATGAAGGCTCTGGATTCACGTTGCGAATGGTTGCTCTACGGTGCGGAAGAGGCCAAACGGACCGCGAATATTTCGGAACGTGAGATGAATGAAACCCGGGACATTTTGCGGCGGCTGGGATCAGTGCTTCCTTCAGCCCCCAAAACCAGACCAAAAGCGAGGCAGACGATTGCTTCAGCAAAACCCAAGAGTGACGATTTAGGATTTTGAAAGTGTTCCGGGTAATCATATTGGCGGTTTTCGGGTGTCTGGGATCGCTGGCGGCACAGGATCGTGAAGCTGTCTTTGCGCAGGCAAATGCTGAGTTCGAGAACGGGGATTTCGCGGCTGCTGAGTCGAGCTATCGCAAGCTGGTGGAGGACGGGGAAATTTCCGAAGATTTGTTCTTTAATCTCGGGAATGCGATTTACCGCCAAAACCGCCCCGGCGAAGCTGCGCTGTGGTTTCAGAGGTCGCGAGTGCTTGATCCCCGGATGCCTGAGGCCAATCAAAACCTGAGGTTCCTGCAAAAGACGACCGGGTTCCTCAATATCGAGCGTGAACCGCTGGATGCCTTTTTGTTTCAGCGAAAGCCTTCGGAGCTGGTTTTTCTCGCTTCTCTGGGGGCATGGGTTTTTCTCCTGAGCCTGACGGCTATTTTCGTGATTCGAAAACTGAGAGACTGGCGTCCTCTGATGATCATTATAGCCATCTTCGGTTTTGCTCTGGGAGCGGCGGCGCTTTGGGCAGGCCGACAAAGGGCCGAGAACCTGGCGATTGAGCATTTTGCGATCGTGGTGGGAGAAGATGTCTCCGCTCTAACGGCGCCCGCGCCCGGATCTGAGGCTGTCATCTCGCTGCCACAGGGATCTGAAGTGCGGATTATTCAGGATCGTGGTCCCTGGAAATACGTCCACATCCCGGGGGATTTACGTGGATGGGTAAATGCGGAAGATGCGATTGCCATCTGGCCGGTGCAATGATCAGGGATCCGCTGTGATCCATGGGGAAACATCGATTTGATTCACCCGGGACTCACGCGCCCCGACAAGTACACTTTTTGCCGAAAAGCAGTGGAACCCGGAGCCGTTTCGCATTGACAAAAGAGCGCCCCGCCGATTTCATGGGCGGCAGAAATTTTATATCGAAACCCCGGATTTCCTGACATGAAGAAACTGATTAATGATCCTTTAAAAGTGGCCGATGAACTGCTCGATGGCCTGGTAGAAGCTTACAACGGCGAGTGCTCACGTGTCGGCAAGCGCTCCATCGTGAAGAACGATATTCCTGACGGAAAAGTCGCGTTGTTGGTCGGTGGCGGTGCAGGTCATGAACCGATTTATCACGGACTGGTCGGTCGCAATCTTGCCGACGGCGCCGCTTGTGGAGATATCTTTGCGGCCCCTTCTCCGGATATTGTTTTCGAAGCAACAGAAGCGGTTAACAAAGGAAATGGCGTGCTCTACCTCTACGGGAACTACGCAGGGGACGTCATGAATTTCGACATCGGGGCTGAAGATGCAGAGGACGAGGATATCGATGTCCGCACGGTGTTGATTTGGGATGATGTTTGCTCGGCCCCTCCAACGCAAAAGCACGATCGCCGCGGCGTTGCCGGACTGGTACCAATTGTGAAATTGGTAGGTGCAGCCTCGCAGTCTGCGGGATCACTTGATGAGCTGGAGGCTTTTGCAAAGAAAGCAGTGCTGCAGACCCGCTCAGTGGGAGTTTCGATGTCACCGGGGTCAATTCCAGCAACCGGGAAGCCGACTTTCGATCTTGAAGAAGACAAGATTGGTCTCGGGATGGGTATCCACGGAGAACAGGGCGTTGCTGAAATCCCTATGACGACGGCGGACGAGCTAACGCCTCAGATGATCGATCTGATCTTCAAAGACTTCGACGAAGACACTGATGTCGACGCATTAAAAGAAGGTGACGAAATCATTCTATTCGTCAATTCACTAGGTTCGACAACTATGATGGAGCTCTTGATTTGTCTCCGCAAAGCGAAGGAAATTTTAAACGAACGGGGCATCAAAGTGTATGACGTCCTGACCGGTCCATTGGTCACCTGTCAGGAGATGTCCGGCATCTCATTCTCGTTCACACGAGTGGATGACGAGTTGAAAGCAGCCTGGGATTTGCCTTGCCAATCGAATTGCTTTTCGAAGATGGAAGGCCGCTACGGAGGTTGACGCCGGAGTCACCTGCCGCAAGGCAGTTTCAAGATTTACACAAAACGGGCGCTCCATATCGGAGCGCCCGTTGTTTTTTAAAGATATGTTCGAAACCAAATCACTCTGAGATCACTTCTTCGATCTGCAGACGAGTGTGTGAGACACGCTTTCCGGTAACAGGGCTGATGGTTTCGATCCGCATTTCGTCGACCATCCAGATGTCGCCCATTTTCTTTCCGTGGAGAACTTCGAAACGGCGAATGGGGCGTCCTTTGGCATCATAGCCAATCATTTTCAGCATACCACCACTCCCCTTGTCGACCCAGCAGTCTACAGTGGAGTATAGGCCGGCGCCGTCGGGGTTACGCACCCTCACCACCCAGGTTTCACGGTTTTTGATTCGCTGTTGATCTACGATCTTGGCGTTCGGCCAGTATAGGAAACGCATTGAGAGGTCATCGTAGGTCACATCCGTGCCGCGAAGAGTCTCTCCGAACTGAGCAGGTTCGACAGGTGAGAGTTGAGCTCCTCCTTTCCCTTCGTAAAGGGCGAACTTCTTGTCCTTGGTGTCCAGGTAAATGATGTGTGCGGGATCGGAAAAGATGAATCGAATAGCCTCCGGTTTAAGAGAAAGGATGAAAGGGATTTTCTGATTGATACCCATCCGCAATTGACCGCTGAAGTCGCGATCGTAGAGAGTGTAACTGTAGCGAACGAGCTTAAGCACTTCATCAGCAGTCAATTGATCGACCGTTTTTCCCGCAAAAGGGCCACCTGAGTTCGTCTGGGACTCCTCCTGACTTTGAAGCGCTCCCACCGAAACGAAGAAGGCGGCGAGCATAGAGAATTGGGCGGGAACTAGTTTCATAAATCGGAACGGTATCAAATAACTCATTTAACAATAAACGCTGGAATGCCGGGTTTCATTCAAAAAACTGAAACTATTTGGCAGATAGCTGACACAATCAGGCTTAATTTCGGCCACTTCATGGAAAATCACCGGCTCGTTCTCCCTCACCATATGAACCACTACGGGTTTCTATTCGGAGGGTATCTCCTCGCCTGGGTGGACGAAATGGCCTACCTGGCGGCTTCAGCCGAGTTTTCCTCCTGCCGCTTTGTCACAGTGGGCATGGATGACGTGGTCTTCAAAAAAAGCGTTCGCGAAGGTTCAATTCTGACCTTCAATAGCGACCGCGTCAGACTGGGAACGACTTCCGTAACTTACGGAGTGACGGTTTTCAGGGAAACGATTGAGATTTTCTCGACCAACGTCACTTTGGTGCGTGTCGATGAATCAGGCAATAAGCTGGCGCTTCCGAAATAGACGATAATATGAGTCAAAAAGACGCTAATTTTCCAACTGAAGACTTACCGCAAGACGATCTCCTTTCCCGTGAAGAGGAGTTGCCCCGCATTGTGGTAATTGGTTCGTTGAATATTGATTACGTCATGCGCGTTGGACGCTTCCCCTCTCCGGGAGAAACCATCGCTGCCGCAGAAATGTCTACCAGTTTTGGAGGAAAGGGAGCCAACCAGGCGATTGCCGCAGCCCGCCAGGAAACAGCAGTGACACTTGTCGGTTCCCTCGGCGACGATGAAATGGCTCGAGCCTATCGCAAGCGTCTGGAAAATGAAGGGATCAATACCCATCTTGTCAGAAAGCAGAAAGGGATCCGTTCAGGGAGTGCGTTCATCGCGGTTGACGACAATGGAGAAAACACAATTATCGTTTCTGCGGGTGCCAATGCAATTACGTCACCCGAGGAAATCAAGGGAGCCGACGTAATCATCAGAGAGTCAGACGCATTTCTGGCCCAATTCGAAGTCCCCGTGTCCACGGTGATTGAGGCTGCCCGATCTGCAAACCTGGCTGATGTTCCAGTGATCATCAACCCCTCTCCTATCCGGCCAACATTCCCGTGGGACGAAATCACATCTGACTTTGTGATTGTGAATGAGAATGAAGCTCTTGAACTCCTTGAATTTGTCCCCGGGCAATTAACAGATGCCCCCATGGTTCGGCAACAGTTAGATGAACTGAATATTGACACATTGATTATCACTCGCGGTTCTGATGCTACTCTGGTGTATCCACTGGACGAAGACCCGTTCGAAGTACACACGATGGCAGTGTTGCCAATTGATACCGTGGGAGCTGGCGATGCTTTTGCCGGATGTTTCGCGGCGCGCATCGCGAGTGGCGATTCGATTCGCGACGCGGTTCGTGCGGCCAATTGCGCCGGCGCTCTCGCGACACTGGGCAACGGTGCACAGGATCCAGTTCCTGATCGGGAGCAAGTTGATCGCCATGCCGAGCAATTGGTTTGAGCCAAGAGAAATCAGCTAAGAGCGCGCACGATCAAGCAGGGTTGATTCGCTGATTAAACAGGGTTGATTCGTGAGACCATGGTGGACTCTTCGAAACAACAATTCATTCTCGCGTTTGACCAGGGAACCACCAGTTCACGGTCCCTGGTCGTCAATTCCAACGGCGAAGTCGTAGGTAAAGCTCAACAGGAGTTTGAACAGATCTTCCCCAAACCCGGATGGGTTGAACATAACGCCACTGAGATCTGGAAAACCCAGATCAAAACGGCCCACGACGCCATTGCAGATGCCGGAATTTCACCAGGGGATGTCGCGGGGATTGGGATTACAAACCAGAGAGAAACGACCGTAATCTGGGATCGGGAAACAGGAGAACCTATTCACAATGCGATCGTCTGGCAGGATCGGCGGACATCTGACTTCTGCTCAAACCTTCGGGAAGAAGGACATGCAGAAGCTATTCAGGAGCGAACCGGTCTCGTTCTTGATGCCTATTTTGCCGGATCAAAAGTTCGCTGGCTGCTGGACCATGTGGAGGGTGCCCGGAGTCGTGCGGAGAGGGGCGAACTTGCTTTCGGAACAATTGACTCCTGGCTGATTTGGAATTTGACCGAAGGGCAGCTTCATATCACTGACGTGACGAACGCCTGCCGGACTTTGCTTTTCAACATTGAAAACCTTGAGTGGGATTCTGAAATGCTGGAGCTTTTCAAAATCCCGGAGTCGCTGTTGCCGGAAGTCCGCACCTGCAGTGAGATCTACGCAGAAACAGCCCCTGTCATTTTCGATCATCCGATCCCGATTGCTGGAGTTGCCGGCGACCAGCACGCTGCTCTTTTTGGTCAGGCATGTCATTCACCCGGCCTCGCCAAGAATACCTATGGAACCGGTTGCTTCATGCTGATGAACACGGGAGAAACTCCGATCCGGTCCGAAAACAAATTGCTCACTACGATTGCCTGGAAAGTCGGCGACACTACAGAATATGCTCTGGAAGGAAGCGTTTTTATTGCGGGGGCGGTAGTGCAATGGCTTCGGGATCAGTTGGGACTCATCAAAGATGCCAGCGAAATTCAGGCACTGGCCGAGTCGGTTGCTGATAACGGCGGTGTCTATTTTGTGCCGGCTTTCTCTGGATTGGGCGCCCCGCATTGGGATCAGTATGCACGGGGGGGAATTATGGGGCTGACCCGCGGGGCTTCCAAAGGACACTTAGCGCGCGCAGCTCTAGAGGGGATCGCCTTTCAGTCGGCTGAAGTCTTGCTGGCAATGACTGCGGATTCAGAAATTGAGCTTGAAGAATTACGCGTCGACGGTGGGGCCTCAAACAATTCACTGCTGATGCAGTTTCAAGCCGACCTTCTGGGTGTGAAGGTCGTAAGACCGATCTTAACTGAAACCACTGCGCTCGGCGCCGCTTATCTCGCTGGACTTGCAACTGGGGTTTGGGAATCTCAAGAACAGATTGCGGATCTATGGATCGAAGATGAAGCATTCGAACCGGAAATTTCAAGAGAGCGTGCCGGGGAGTTGATGCGCAAATGGACGAAAGCTGTTGGTCGAGTCAAAGCCTGGGAGGAGTGACACCTTTTGCAATCTCTATCGGACTAACCGATTTCAGTCGCCCGGTCTAAACTCGCGCCTAGCTTTTCCAGCATTTTTCTTTAAACTACCAAGCATCGGAGAGGACAAAAACAGACCTTTAATTCCTGATTTTGAGATCCTGGGCCGGATAGGCGGAGGATCTTATGGCGAGGTGTTTCTCGGACGATCGATCACTGGTGTTTTGCGGGCCGTCAAAATCGTGAGAAGGGAAGATTTTGAGAGAGACAAAACTTTCGAACGCGAATTTGAGGGCATCAAACGCTATGAGAAAGTCTCTCGAGGGCACATTGGCCTGGTTGATGTCTTTCACGTAAGCCGAAATGACGATGAAGGTTTTTACTACTACGTCATGGAGTTGGCGGATGACTGTGAAATGGGCCCCGAAGGTTTCGAGGTAGAGGAATACAAACCACGAACACTCGCCTCAGACTTAAAGACCCGACGACAACACACCATTCGGGAGTGCGTCGCAATCGGGTATCGCCTCGCTGAAGCTCTCGGCCATCTTCATCACGCAGGTCTAACCCATCGGGACGTAAAGCCATCCAACATCATTTTCGTCAATGGTGAACCACAGCTTGCCGACATAGGTCTGGTCGCAAGAGCCGGTCAGCGCACCTTTGTTGGAACTGAAGGGTATGTGCCACCCGAAGGACCCGGAACAAGTTCCTCCGACCTTTATTCTCTTGCCATGGTTCTTTACGAAATGGCTACAGGAAAAGATCGTCTCGAGTTTCCAGAATTGCCGACCAACATGGAAATTCCTCCAACCGTAAATCGGGACGAATGGAGAGCACTGAATTCAGTGATTTGTCGAGCGGGTGCACCTGATGCCCGCAAACGGTTTGATACGGGGGGCGCATTTGCCGCTGCGCTGCGAGGAATCATTGTCGCTGAAGATGAACAAGTATCCGGATTGGGGAAAATTCTGGGAATCGCTGCGACATTGATCGTACTTCTATGTGTTGGTGGCTTCTTTGCCTGGGGACAATTCAAACCGGATGCAGACCCAACAGACAATCCCAGGTTTTCCGCAAACAATGGAACCTTGATTGAAAATGTGACCGATGCCCCAAAAGACAGTGTCCCTCCCGGACCTAAGGAGGGCGAAACTCTAGCTGATAATTCTTCAGAACCTTTTGTCGGTCCTCCTATCATTGATCCGTTCAGTGAATTTTATCCTCCCTCACATTTCGATGTAAAAGATGGATCAAACGTGATCATTTCGGACGTTGATACAATGTCAACTCAGCCCCCGGCTGAACCTCCCGCAACATCCAAAGAGGTGGATGTTGAGCCTCGCCCTTTGCCTCCAAAGCCCGTTGCAAAATACAAACTTTTCTCAAGCCCGAGTGGTGCCGAGGTTTGGTATGACGGCCAAAAAATTGGTCGGACTCCGACTGCTTTCATCGAATTTGACACAGGGCATGTCGAGCTGACGCTCAAACTTGAAGGTTATCACGATCTTAGCATCAAGAGGCAGTTAAAAGAAGGGAGGCAGACAGAATTGCAGGCCGAATTGCTCCCCGATATGCGGCCAAGTCCCGGAAGTAACTGGAAAAACAGTTTAGGCATTGTTTTCAAATATGAGCCTGAGCTGGATATGTTTATTTCTGAAAGCGAAATTACATCCGAGCCCTTCGATCAATTTAATCGCGATACAGGAAGGCCGGAGGCTACTGCATCGCAGGCAGGCTCAGCTTACGTTCCTGATGATTCCGAAATGCTCGCATTTTGTGATTGGATGACCGAAGCCGACCGTAACCGGGGTTACCTCGGCGAAGATCAATATTTCGTAGCCCAGCGATCAGGCACAAACGGTGAGTCCTCAGCATTTTTCTGTCGCATCGACAATCGGTTCGGCTCCGTTTTGATCGACAGTGAGCCCAACGGTGCAGACGTGTTTTCAAATGGAAAATTGATTGGGCAGACACCTTTGTTGCGAAGCCATGAACGGGTTGGGCAATTGATTTATGAATTAGGGAGCCCCGGATATCAACGGGCGATACTGGAAACCGAAATCTCTCCGAATACTCAAACTGTCGCGTCAGTAACCCTTAAAAGCGATGGATCGGTGGTCTTCGACCAGCCCTGGGAGAACAGCCTGAACATGAAGTTTGTTCCGTTCGGTAATTTGATGGCTTCAACTTACGAAACTCGAGTCTCGGACTACGCAGCTTTTTTGGCCACCGTCCCTGAAGGGATAAACCGACCAAGAACCGGATTCAGTCAGGACCCTGAACACCCTGTCGCCGGTGTGAGTGCAGATGACGCGCGTGCTTTTTGCAGGTGGTTGACTGAAAAAGAACGCAAAGCAGGGCTGATTCAGCCCTATCACAAATACCGATTGCCGAAAGATAAAGAATGGAGCGCCATGGCTGGTGTGACCGATGAACACGGTGAGAACCCAGGTGACCGGGACGGCAGTGTGCCGGGTAAATTCCCTTGGGGAAAAGAGTGGCCTCCTCCTCCTGGAACTGGAAATTTCTCTGATACTTCAGCCGGTGAAAACGGCGCGGCAACCATCCCGGGTTACGATGATAAATTCCCAAAAACCGCTCCAGTAGGAATGTTTGAACCGCTCGAAAACGGGCTCTATGATATCGCCGGAAATGTTTGGGAGTGGGTCGATGAAACCTACCTTCCTACCTCGCGAAACCTTACGGCCCGGGGTGGAGGGTGGGACGTGTCAGAAAGAGAGAACCTCTATGTGACCTACCGAAACGCTGTCTCACCAACATTGACGAGGAACAATCCGTACGGATTCAATCTCTATGGATTCCGTTGTGTTCTGGTGAATGAAAATGAAGAAAGCGAGTAAAATTCATTCGCCCAGCCTCCCTACCCTCGCATAGTGAAACAGAAATTGCTGCGCATAGCCGGCATAAGGACCGAAGTACGATTCAGCCCACTTTTGTAACTTTGCTCCCTTTATTCGCTTTCGATACCCCTTGCGAAGAACCCGCTCGATCCAGACATCAATTGGAAAGGCTCCGAGCCGATTGCACCCGAATAACAGGGTACAATTTGCGATCTTCTCGCCTACTCCGTGAAACTGGCAAAGAAAATCCCGGGCTTCCTTATGATCTTCGATATGAGCCAGGTCAGCCAGATTGATATCTCCACTGGCGATTGCGGTAGCAGTGAGATACAAACTCTTTGCTCGATATCCTAACGCACAATCCCTCAAAGCAGCTTCCCCCGCCTCAGCCAGTTTTTCGGGTGTTGGGTATGAATAGATGGACCGGTTAAGAAAATCGTGTCGTATCCCAAAGCGCTGACGCAAAGTCTGGGAGATGTCACGAATGTGAGCAACCTGTTTCATTGATGACGTAATGAAAGTTGCCAGGCATTCCCAGGTTGGCTGCCGAATAATTCGCAATCCGGGGCAGTAGTTTAGCGCAGATTGAAAGAATGGATCATCTGATGGAAACGTCGACCGAATTTCAACCTCCTTCGGGCTGAGCGAAAGATACGTTTCAACCGTCACTTCAGAATCCAACCGAGGTTGGATCGATAGAAGGTTTTCATTTCCAATATCAGCCAGAAAGGTCGGCGTTTCGTGAATTGTGCCAATGAACCCTTCAACATCCTCTACGGTGTGGGGAACCCAATGAAAAACCTGTCCCGAATTCAGCGTGGCAGCCAAATCAAAGGGGCCAAAAGTTTGAGAAATTGTTTTGATAGCTGAATTTGGTCACGATTGCTTGAAAAGACAACTACACTGACCTAATTGAACTCATGCCAATCAAAGCAGGCTCAATCCTTGGAAATGTAATTTGGCTCGTTTTTGGAGGGCTGGTTATGGCCATTGGATATTTTGCTGCCGGGCTGGCCAATATTGTAACGATCATTGGAATTCCGGCGGGAATTCAGAGTTTCAAACTAGGCATTTACGCATTGTGGCCGTTTGGAAAAAGGGTTGTTGAAGGCCCCTCATCAGATGGGTGTATCGCTACAATCGGAAATATCATCTGGATATTGATCGGCGGAATCTGGCTGGCGCTCGGGCACTTGCTCTGGGCGCTGTTGTTTTATGTCTTGATCGTCACTATTCCCTTCGCCAGACGGCACATGGAAATGACCAGACTGGCATTCACCCCGTTCGGTAAACTGATTATCACTGAACAATAACGCTTCTTGAGGGAATTAGTGGATCGCCTTCATCGCTCCCAGCATTTCGACAGCAGCCTCAGCAGCCTCACGCCCTCGATTCAATTCGTCGCCCACCGTTCGAACTTGAGCCTGCTCAGCGTTTTCAACCAACAACACTTCGTGAATGACAGGAATCAAATGTTCACGAGCGGACGTCGCGAGGGAATGCGTTATTGATTCTGCTATTAAATCGGCATGAGCGGTCGAGCCCCGAATAATGACACCCAGCGCAATGACCGCATCAGGCTGGTCTTGCTCGCGGCGGCAGACAGCTTCGACAACAACGGGGATTTCAAAAGCCCCGGGCACACGATGTATTTCGATAGCCGCATTAGGAGCCAATTGGGTTAATGTCTCAGTGGCCGACTTGACCAATGCGTCTGTGAAATTTGAATTGTAACGGCTGGCCACAATGACGATTTTGGCAACAGAATCACTTGCGTCAGGTGTTGAGGGGGAGGCTTTCGTCGGGTTTTCACCGTCACTCGAATCCATTGTAAACTTTAGCATGGCCGACTGTATCACGCTGGAAGGACGTCCTCAAATAGATGCCCCGCCCAAGCGGAAATGATATCCGCTACGAACTGGGAATCTTTGCTGTCAGTTAAAAGGTGATCCGCTCCTGCAAGCGAGATAAAACTTTTGGGATGTTTTGCTGCGGAATAGATTTTACCTGCGTGCTCCACGTCAACAGTAGCATCGGTTGGAGAATGCATAATCAGGACAGCCCCCCGAAATTCTGACAAATCCTCAAGAATTCGTTGCTCACGCACATCATCCAGGAACTGCCTTTTTATGGTGAACGTCCGTCCGGCCAGGTTTACCTCTGCTTCACCATTAGCCTCGATTTCGTCCAAATTCTGCTCAAACAAATGACTGACATGAGCCGCATCGGAGGGGGCACCAATTGTAACAATTCCCTTCACATCGTGCAGTGAACGAGCACCGGCCAGTACAGCAGCGCCCCCCAAACTGTGCCCGATCAGCAACTCGACCGGTTTACCAATAGAATTGCCAACGTTTTCCGCTGCCGCCAATAGATCTTCGACATTCGATGAAAAGTTTGTATTACCAAAGTCTCCCTCGCTGTTCCCCAGCCCTGTAAAGTCAAACCGAAGCACTGCAAACCCGGCACAGGCAAGATTCCCGGCAATTCTTGATGCCGCAATGACCTCTTTTGAACAGGTGAAGCAATGAGCGAGAACGGCTACAGCTCTCGGTTCGCGGCGTTCGTCAGATGGCCACTCCATCAACCCGGCAAGGGTCATTCCTTTCCGGTTAACGAACTCGAACTTGTTGGTGCCGGGTTGTAAATCAACTGTTGGAATCGCTCCGGTTAACACATGGAAGCGATCAAGCCAGGCTTGAACATCATCATGTGCCCTCAGGCCTGAAAGCCATCGATCAGGAATTGCGCCGACCCCGTGCAAAGCACCGAGCACCATGCCTATGATCATTCCGCGGGCAGCCGAATCGCCTCCCGCCATCGTATTTTCAATCAAGGCGCTCTCAAACGATTCCTGATATTTGACCAAAATATAAATTGTTGCAGGAAAAGCACTCGCAACATGGCAATCCAGTCCCCGTGCCTCCATGGCAATTCCGGTCTCTTCATCAAGTTCCTCAGCGACATCGTCGATCACCTGAATGGGATCAATGAACTGCCAATTCTGGGCAGCCACAGCTTCCAACGCAGCCTCAAATTTCTCCCCCTGCACAATTCGATGAGTCAGCGTAGCGAAAAATACAGCCGACTCGATAACCTCCGGATGATTGTGAGTAAAAGCGGTCTGACTCTCAACCGCCTTAATCAATTCCCGCTCTTGCAACTTTCCCGAATAAGGGACCAGTAAAGGTGCTATTCTGGAAGCACCGGAAATGTCATCAGACTCAGACAGCCCCGTATTCAACGTCTCACGAGTGGCTCCGTCGATGTAACCGTTGTAATCATTCGACCACAAGTTCTTCCAGTGAGACTCAAATAATGCCTGATCGAATGAAGTTTCGATGCTCCGCATCAATTCCAGAGTCTGATCTCCATAATGGGTGAAATCCCCCGCTTTTTTTGATTTGTGATATTTGTTTCCAGACGGGTCGATGTAGGTGGTGATCCGGCCATGATCAGCCCATATTTTTTGCGGATTGTAAATCCAATGGACCGCCAAAGCCAAGCTATCCCCGACGAAGCTTCCAAAGACAGAGCCTGCAAGTCGTGCTGCCAAATTGTGGGATTCACTCATGAAATCATCGAAGCTGCCACGACTTTCCCAAACACCAAAACAAAAAACCGCCAGACAAGCATTGCTTGCCGGCGGCTTTTAAGAAAGCTCCTGTGACTTCGAAAAGATTAAATCTTGTTTCGAAGCGCGTCGTATTCGCCTTGCAGCGACTCGATTTCCTCCTGAATAGCCAACATCCGTTTCAGAACGGCAGAGTCCGAACCTCCGACGACACCCTTCCTGCCCAATGCTGACCCTCTCTTCTTTCCCGGTGTCTTAACACCACTCTTTTTTAACCATGAAGCAACAGTGATTGGATTAATTCCGTATTTCTTTACTGCTGCTGATTGACCACCACGACCGTTTTCGTTGTTATGCTTGACAACGAAGGCGACCACTTCGTCAATTTTACTTTGTTCGTATCTAATTGCCATTTTATTTGGGGTAATATTTTGGTTCCCCCATTTTTCATTGCGGGCTGACACTAAATCTACAAGCCCGATTTTCAACTACCTTTTTAACGAAAAATGTCTAATCATTATTAGAAAAATCTAATCAATACTCATTAACTATGAAACCAATCTGGATTTCAACCGCCTTATTCACCCTTGTCGCACTCATCGCATTCAGCCTCTGGGCATTCCCGCTGGAATTCCTGCAGGGTTCGAAAAAACTCTACCCAGCCATTGCAATCGTTTTTATCCTGGGTGGCGCTCCCTCGATGTTACCGGCATTCCGGGCCAACAACGGAAAGACCGGACAAACCAAATACCTCTTGTTGTTCTGGCCCGCATTTATGATCTTCTCTGCGGCATGGTGGTTTTTTTGGGACCTATTTCTGGATCACCTTGGAGAAGTCTTTGGGTCCTTCCTTGGACTCCTTGGACTAATCATCGTTTTCCGGTGTGGATTTCGTATGACACGATCCGTCTGGCAACTTCTCGGAATCGCTTTTACATGGTACACCGTAAATTACTACCTATCGGAACTTACTTACACCGAAACCAAAAGTATTTCGGCAATCTGGGCAACGCCTGTATCCCGCCTGTGTTGGGGGCTCTTTTTCGGCCTGGGTATGGGCGCAGCTTTGTCTTACATCACAGATTCCCTACGGCCGAGAAATTCAGGCTCCGAGTAAATCAGGAAGCCCGTCCATACAGATCTGTGACCAGGTTTCCATGGATTTACGCTTTTCAAGGAGCTCCTCGACTGTCAAGAACTCTAGAGTTTCAATGTTCGCCTCACCCGGGGTGACATCTTCGTTTTCGAGTTCAAAGAGATGGACAACTCCAAGGTGTACTTTTCCCACATCATTGGAATCGTCATTGATCAGGCCGATGATCTTTTGGGAATGCGCTCCATTTATATTTAGTTCTTCGTCGATTTCACGTTCGACTCCGATTGAGTAGGTGTCTTTATCCAGAGAAGCCTTGGCCTCATCGGTGTCATTGATGTGCCCTCCAATTCCTAAAGACCCTTTCGCGGCAAGTCGTTTTTCGCCTGACCCGCCGCCGCGGACGTAGTGTAGATATTTTTCACCACAGCGAAAGATGGCATACGGAATGATTTGCTTGTGCGTGGGGTCATCTTCCGCTGTATCACGAGGCAAAAAATAGTTATTTCCCGGGTCCAACATCGCACCCAGGTAGCTTCTGGGCTCCAAACACAGTCCTTGAAACGCTCCCAGCTCATCAAACAGTTCCCGCGAAATCACAAGAACATTCTCATCTTCGTATTTTTTGCTCATTTTTTGCGATTGTAGCGGAATTATGCAGTCTGTCTCATTAAAGTTCACGGACGATACGAATTCAGAAGCTCTTCCGCCCTCAACTGCATCGCTTTGAATTGCCCCGATTCTTCTCCTGCCAAATCCTTCTTTTCATATGGATCGGCCTTCAAATTAAATAAGAACTCCCCATCCACAGGCGATTGCACATATTTCCAGTCCCCCTGGCGCAAGGCAATCCAGTTCTTTCGACCAAGCTCCGAGTGCGCACCTGTCTCCCACAATAATTCGCGATCACCCAACGGTGAAGCGTTCTCCAACAGGACACTCGACAGATCTTTCCCGTCGAGAAACTTTGACTCTGATTTTGTCCCTGCCAGGGAGAGAAACGTTGGGAATAGATCAAGGGAACTGCACACTCCTTCCTCCACCCGCCCCGGGGTAATTTTCCCCGGCCAACGCATCAGACAAGGCACTTTAATCCCCCCTTCAAAAAGCGTCGCCTTAACCCCACGAAGCGGCAAATTGCTACCACCATAAACAGGGTCTCCACCGTGATCTGTCAGGAAAATGAGCAATGTGTTGTCGGACAAACCCGACTCGTCCAATGCCTCAATCACTCTCCCCACTCCATCATCCAGGCTCACTGTCATTGCGGCAAATTCCCGCCTGATCTTGTCTTCAATCTCATTCACACCATTTCGCTTCAATTCTGCAGCTTGGGGTTGCATGATGTTCACGGGCCCTTTGTCCTTCGGACTGTATCCCTTACCAAAATGAGGAGCGTTGTATGCCAAATACAGAAAGAAAGGCTTCTCCGCCCCCGACCTCTGATTCAAGAACTTTACCGCTTCATCCGTGATCAGATCTGTAGCATAACCGTTCTCTGACACGTGCTCAGTGTCGTGATACCAATCCGGAATGTTCCCATATGTCATCGTGAAATAGTCGATACATCCCCCGGTGTGGCCACGAAAGAAGTCAAAACCATGATTCAATGGAAGCAGCTCAGTTGAGCCATGCCCTAAATGCCACTTTCCAATCAATCCTGTCTCATAGCCCGCCTTTTCGCGAAGAGCTTCGGCGATCGTCATTTCATCGGCATGGAGTCCCGTAGCCTTGTGCTCCTCAGCCATGAACATCAACGCCGAGAGCAGTTGATCCTTGGAACGGCTTGGATTTCGACCTGTTAACAATCCAAATCTGGATGGAGTGCATATGGAAGACGCCGAATAGAAATTCTCGAATTTCATCCCCTCCCCCGCAAGCCGGTCAATGTTCGGAGTGGGAATCTCTGAACCATAACAACCCACATCGTTCCATCCCTGATCGTCTGTAAAGATCAAGACCATATTCGGTTTCTCAGCCGCAGTGAGCCATGACGAGAACAAAAGGGACAATCCCAGGACAATATGTTTTTCCATTCCCCCTATTCTTCAGAACTTATGCTGGCTTTTACAGGGCAAATTTAGCAAAAATTGTGTGAAGAGACCTGAATCTTTGCCCACACCCTGAGAATCAGGTTAATTTGACGATAATGTCTGATCGCTATGAAATTGTCGGAAAGCTGACACGCGGAGGAATTGGCGCGATTTACAAAGCTCGCGACACCGTTTTGAATCGATCGGTTGCACTCAAACGGTTACTTCCGATAGAAGAAACCCGGCTCAACGATGCTTCAGACACCGAAGCCCTTAAACGCGAAGCTCTGGCACTGGCCCGATTCCAGCATCCCAATGTTCTCACTGTGTTTGGAATCGAAGAGGATTCAGAAGGCCCGTTTGTCGTGCTCGAACTTCTGGAAGGAGAAACGTTAAAGGAACTGGTCGCACAAGGCGTTTTTGAACCGTCCGACTTCGACCAATTCGTGTTGCAGACGTTGGACCCATTGATTGCCGCAAACGAACTCAATCTCCTGCACCGTGACCTCAAGCCGGCTAACATTATGTTTTCATGGCTGCCCACTGGAAGTTTTCAGGTAAAACTCCTCGATTTTGGTCTCGCAAAATTCAGTGAAAAGCCCTCCACCCAGACACTTGACCAAACAGGATCATTTCTGGGATCGATTGATTATATCGCGCCCGAGCAAATCGAGCTGGGTAAGCTCGATCAAAGAACGGATCTCTACTCACTGGGCTGTGTTTACTATTTTGCCCTGACCCAGAAACCACCTTTTGAAGGAGAGTCCACGGCGGCGACGATGAAAAATCATCTCAGCCACAGTGTGATCCCTCTCAGCGAACTCCGTAGCGACTTACCCGGCACCACAGCAGATTGGGTAATGAAGCTTATCTCACGCTCCAAGAGTGATCGACCGGCCAATGCCGCAGAAGCACTCCGTCTCTACATAGAAGCTAGAGATACTCCTCTGACAGCCTCCCTCCCGGTAGCAATTCCTGTGGTTGAAGAAGAAAAGACCATCCCAATGGCAATTCCGGTTCATCCCGAAGCGAGCACCCGGCCAGAGTCACCACAAACCTTTGTCGCAAACCAGACAAAGACAGTCCAAACCGGGCCTTCAAGTAGTTCAGCTCAAATTTCGCTCCATCCCGGTCGCCCTCCTCTTCCGGTCAGGAAAGGGCTTGGTCTCCCCATCATCGGCCTGATTGTCGCCGCTTGTCTCGCGGTTGGGACCATCATTCTATTATTCAATTTCGGTCGAAGTCCCACCCAGAGGGACTCGGGGAAGGTATCAGCCTCCACAAAGAACTCAAAATCCGCCAACACTAACAAAGGTAACAGTTCGTCCACACCGGGAAGCGGCCAGGGATTTCGAGGTGGAGTAGATCCCGATAGAATCCCAAGATTCGGCCCGGCTTCGATCAAATGGTCCCCGGTTTTCGAACTGAAAAGCCCGGAAGATATTCGAGTCCCTTCCAACGCTGAACTCTCCTATGCCATCGATTTCAACCCTCCGAATCTGAAACAGAAAGATGACACAAAAATCAATGGCATCCCTTTCGAGAAACGGGGCTACAACCGACTGCCCAACAATTTTACCAATGGCCCGCGGTTTCACCGCAATGAACACTTTAAAGGGGATCTCGGTGATCAGGATCTAAACATCCTGCTGGCAGGATCGATTTGGAAAGGCGGAAAAAATGTCGCCACATTAACACTCAAATCCTTGAAAATAGGAGAGCGCTATCAAGTGCAGATCATTGCCGGGAGCGATGAAAGGCCCAATTCAAAAAACATTCAGTTCGATATCGACGACGGTATTGGGAATTATGGCAGTCATATCATGAGACGGGGCAGCCGACACACGGTCGTTGGTGAGTTCACGGCAAAGAGCGACCTGCAAACCATTCATTTCCGACCGAGAAACGGGGATGTCTCTCTCTCAGGCCTGGTCGTCTTCAGGCTAAAGTAAGTCAACGCCGTTTGAATATTCTCGACGAAGGGCGCGTCTGAGCCTCCCTGGTTTTTGACTTCGACGAAGTGGACTTCTCCTCCTTTGGATCCTCGATGGGATCTTCAATCCTGTTCCTTACCAACCAATGCTTCTGCAATCCTTCGGTTAAAATCTCAATCTCTCGCAATGTCTCGAACATCTGTTTCGCCGCTGCATCATATTCGGCAATCGTCGCACGGGTTTGATTGACCGTCGCTGGTAGTGATTCGGCTGTCTTATTGATTGAGGCTATCCCGGTCACCCGCAATTCAGTGATGCCCTCGTCCAGGTTATCTATCGCTGCCTTCAGATTTTCCGTGCCTGAATTCAACGTCACCGCAAACTCATTTAACTCCTTCCTCATTTTTGAATCAGCGCTGACCATGTCCCCAAGCGCGCCATCACCAGCAGCGGCTTGCTTAAGAAACTTGTTCAAATCAGCAATGCCGGTTTCCAACGATCCCAGCGACCGGTATAAGACTTCATCCTTATTCGACAAGTCCTCGATGAACTTGGTCGCGGCAGTCGCGGCAACCGTGGCGGTCTCCGCCGTTTCTTTATAACGTTGGATCGCCGGGATCATCTCCTTTTCGAGACGTTCAACGATTTCAAAAACCTCCCCTTTTGCATCCGGTTCCTTGGCAAAAGCCAGCCTGCGAACTCCGTTTACGTCAGCCACATCATTTAAAAAGCGAGTGGTTCCCCTGGAAATGTCAAAATACGGAGCCCCCAGTCCACCCAGATCATATTTCAGGATCGCCGTCGAGTCCTCCCCGATAAAATTCGAAAACTCCCCTCTTACTGAGAGGAATGCTACAATCCTGAGACTTCCGGGCTCCACATTTTCGAATGACTTGATCGGTGTTAAGTCATCCCCCGTGCACAGGGAAACACTTTTCACATGCCCCACCTGATTCCCGAGAACCCGCACATCGGAGCCCGCTTTAATGCCCATTGTCCCTCCGGATTCTTCATCATTCGACGAACCAACCGGGATTTCCACCTTGTAAATTGCCACTTTGGCAAACCACTGCTGAGACTTTGCGCCCAGTGTTGCGATGATGGCCAGAATCACAACCGTCCCGAACAGAAAAGCTCCGGTGATACGGTTGATATAACGAAATTTAAAAGGCTTGGCCATTCTTAGCACCTTAATCTAACAGCAAATCGGGTTCCAAACCAAGATTCGAAAATGAAGGCTTAATTTCAGCGACCCACAATACAGCAACACCAGCATCGAGTGCTCCCTTGACGGCTTCGATCAACAATTCCCTCGCACTCGCCGGCGCATGAAACAGCGGATTCTCCAGCACCAACAGATTCAATGGATCAGGTAGAAACGCTCTCACCCACTGGGCTCGAATCAAATCCGCATCCCCGACTCTGGAAGGTCGTAGCACAGGCAAGCCCCCCTCCAGACCAAATTGTTCTGTTAGTTCTCTAACCCGCTCATCGATCGAATTTTGACTCCGCTTTTGATCAAAGCTGGCACTCAGTTTTACGTTTTCATTTACGTCCAGATTGGTCACCCATCTGGCTGACGATTGGCTTCGAGGATTCACAACGGTGCCAATAGTCCGCCGGTCATCTTCGCAATCTGACACACTTCGAGAATCCCATGACTCACTGAGAAAACGAATTTCACCTGAGACAACATCCTCAATACCGGAAATTTGAGTCCATACAGATCTGGATTTCAGAAAGGCCAGCTCCCCGGACGCCAGCGACATCTCGATTGGCGTCTTTGTCTTGTTCCCATTGAAAACCACCTCCTCAAACTCGAGAATTGGCTCCGGTTCAGGTTCAGCGGTGTTGTCCCTCATCTTATAAATACGTAAGCACCGCAAACGCAGCCGAAATAATTAAGGTATAAGCGACCGATCTCAACATCGCGCGGGTCACAGCCTGGGGCACTACGGTAGCCGGCCCCACGACTGACAAGCCTTCATAACAGCAGATCCCTCCGATCAAAAACGCAGTTATCATGCTTCTTCCTACGAGATTGACGAGGTCGGCGAATGATAATGCTTCAAAAATAGATTGGAAAAATGCCCAGGGTGCAATTCGGCCAAGAAATAGAATCCCAAGTGCCGAAGCAGCAAACGCACAGGCAACAAAAACAGACGCCAGACCGAGGGCAGCCATCGCCAATCCAATCATCCGCGGCATAATGAGGAACTGCACCAGATTCACCCCCTGCCCTTCAATCAAATCAATTTCACCACTGACCCGCATGCCCGCCATCTCAGTGGTGATCGCTGATGCACTGGCTGAAATGATGATAAAGACCGCAAAAAACGGAGCAGCCTCACGAATCACCAAAAGGCTCAGAACGGGCCCAATGATGTCAATTTGCCCCGTGAAGTCGAGAAACTTGTATGCATTCAGCGTCAAAACGATCCCCGTAATTCCACCGGCAAACATCGTGAATGGAATGGCTTCAACCCCACCGAAAAGAATCTGTCGCACAAACCGCCCACGGACGGGGCCTACCCAGGATGCCGGCCTGACAGCCCAGGCTACGCATTCCGAAGAAATCGCGGCGAGGTAAAACGCTCGACGAAATATCTGACGGCCAAGCCGACCGATTCCACTTAATAATCGCCCACCACCCATGGCCTGACTGTATGAAGTAACTCTCAAACAGCAACGCAAATCCCCATCGATCGCGGTGTTTTTCCGCGTGATGTGTGCCCCGTAATTCGCTATCTAAAAGGCATGCAACCCATTCCATCCCGCCGCCAATTCATCAAGACCGGAGGAGCGTTGACAATCGCCGGTAGCACATCCCTTTTGGCCGCCCCCGATGACACAACCTGCGGCATCGCAATTGGAACCTACGGCTTGCAATCGCTTCCACTGATCGATGCGCTTCAGCTGATTTCCGATACTGGTTATGATGCTGCAGAAATCACTGTTTTCCCGGGCATGAGCGGTGAACCCGGAAAGCTCACTGAAGCCGGGCGCAGTGCTATCCGCACTCTTACTAACTCTACCGGCATGAGGATCTGCGCGCTGATGGCCGATCTGAAGCCTAACAGTGATGACTCCAAACACGCTGCCACCACTGAAGAATTAAACCGTATCATCGACCTCGCCCGCGACATAGCGCCCGAATCCCCTCCCCTGATTCAGACCATTCTCGCCGGGAAACAATGGGAAGACGAACGCGACCTGTTTCGTGACAGGCTCGCAGACTGGATGCAAATTTGCGCCGATCAAAAGATCCAACTCAGTATCAAACCTCATCGGGGCCATGCTATGTCGACTCCGGCCCATGCCGCCTGGCTCCTGAAACAGCTGGGAAACAGCCGTTGGCTAAGCATGGTTTACGATGCCAGCCATTATGCGTTCCGGGATATGCCGGTGGAAAAGACCATCACCGAAGCCTTGCCGATCACGAAATACATCGCAGTCAAAGACGCGGTCCGGCAGGACAGTGGAAAAGTGACCTTCGCCCTTGCAGGAACGAGCGGAAACCCCGATCTCTCTCAAATTGTCAGCGGATTCCACAAAGGTGGTTATCGTGGAGATTTTTGCTGCGAAGTGAGCAGTCTCATCTGGCGAAAAGATCCGAAATACGATCCCGTTGCGGCCACGAAGATCTGTTATCAGAATATGGTAGAGGCCTTTCAAAAGGCAGGCGTGCCCAGGGCCTGAAGCATTTCGTCAATAACGATCCAACAGGGTCAGTTCAACGAATCAACCCTGTTGATTCGTTTCAGCCCGATTCAATGCACTAATCAAAATCAGGCCACTCCGTTTCAGCTTACATCGCCGTTTCGTAAAAATTACAGTGGCCGCTGCAGGCTTTCAGCGGCTATTCGCAGAAATTGCAGTGCCGATTGCAGGCTTACAATGCCCTTTCGCAATTTTTACAGTGCCCATTGTAAGCCTGCAATATCCGTTCGCAATTTTTACAGTGTCCATTGTAAGCCTGCAATGCCCGTTCGCGAATGCCACAGTAACCAATGCATGCCTACAATCCCGATTCCCGAACAACACAGTCAGTATTGTAAGGGTTCGACGCTCATTCAGGAACGACACAGTATCCCCTGCAAGATTTTCGGGAGGATCCAAAACTTTCCCTGAATGAGCTTGCCTGAGGGAGTTGCGAATCAATGTCCCGGCCCCCACTCCAAAACCGGTTTTGACTTTTCCCCCATCTTGGGCCAAGTCTCAGGCAAATAAACTACGCAAGAGATTAACATGGCTAAAGGATTTGAGATCGAAGGAAACGTCAAGGTCATCAGCGACCTTCAAACGTTCGCAAGTGGCTTCACAAAGCGCGAATTTGTCGTCGAAGTTCAGGATGGAAACTACCCTCAGATGATTAAATTTGAGACAGTTAAGGACAAAACATCACTCGTTGACAATTTGAGTGTGGGTGAGCCGGTAAAGGTCTTCTTTGATATCCGGGGGAACGAATACAACGGTCGATATTATGTAAACCTCAACGCCTGGAAACTCGAGAAATCGGGAAGCGGCGGAGGTGCTCAGCCTCAAAGTGGCGGATACGGCGAACCCTCACCTGAAGAATTGAGGGGCGGTGGCCAGCAGAACTTTGGTGGCGGCGGCGGTAATCCTGCCGACTTGAGCGATTCGGGAGACGACATCCCGTTCTGATCGAATTTATTACGTCAATTTATGCTACGGTTTGCGAGTTGTTCGCAACCGTTGACATAAAAGTAGATTATCGAATTCGATTTCTCGATTGGCAAGGTGTCAGCAAGCCCGTCACAGTTGTAAATGTGAACCTGCTTGATCGAGTTCGTTCCAGAGAGTCCCTCCCAATCTGTCAATTCAGGGCAGGCGATCAACTCCAAGCAGCGTAGAACGTTGTTTGGGGAAGCGGGACCAAGCGATTTGAGTTCCTTTGAGCCGCTCAGTTTCAAGTGCATTAGGGCTGGATGGTTCGAAATATTTTTTACCTCGACCAACTGTTCCATTCGCGTCGCCAGGAACACTTCTAAATTTGGGAACAACCCCAAATCTACAGTTTTCAACGTAGGATTGGATATCTCCAACCGTTTCAAGTTTGGCAATGAAGCCAGCGGACTAAGGTCATCGTAAGTTCCGTTCGCTAGCAGAACTACCTCCAACTGATTTCGATTCGGAAGCTTGCAAATTGCCTCTACTTCTTCCTGATTGGCATAATGAACTGACAAAAACCGCAGCCGCTCAAGATCTCCTGCCGACGGAATATCGAAATCAGCTGACATTGTGGCTGATCTTTGCAGCGACAATATCTCAACAGAATTCAGGTCACCGAAGTCAAAGGCCTGATAAGTCTGAAGTGACCTCACCTTGGCAAGTCCCCCTTTTCGCGCCCAATTCTGAATCACCTCCGCCGGAAATTTCGGCAAACGAATTGCCAATTGCCGCAAGTTTTGATTGTCTTCGAAGGCATTGATATTCGAATCCTTCTGGTTCATTCCATTCACCCCAAAGACCAGTGAAGTCAGAGTGGGATGCGTCGCTAACGTTTTCGCTCCAAATCTAGCTCCCCAGCCCGTATGAATTGATTCTAGAAATTCAAGCTGCCCAATATCTTCCCACAGGGGAAACTGTGGAGACCGCGCCGTCGCATCACAATCGAACATTCGCAGCATTGGCGTTGAAGCAGCAAAAACTTCCGGTAGATCTCGTGGTACTGCCGGGAAACGAAACGAAATATCCCGCAACGCCGGCATTGGCGGAAGCGGTATTGACGGTGACACAGCCCTTCCCTTTTCACTCGTCAATTCAACTTCCTTAATCCACATACGCAAAGCCTCAAGCTTCTTGAAATCTGAAAGCGCTCCAATATCAGCAAGAGCGACATCGACGTGGAGCGCTTTGGGATTGAGCATCGCTAATTTGGCCAGGTGCTCGGGTGTCAATTTCAATCCATCAGCAACAATTCCAGAAATGGGATGCTTCAACTCCCTTAGCATATCTATTTGATCAACAGATAGAATTTCGACACTCCACTCTGGCGCGACCTCTATTTCAGGGACCAACGGCAACTCCTCATCCAATTCAACCGTCAGGCCAATCAATTCAGGACCACTTCCATCCCGGTCCAGCAGGACCCGTGGTCCATCCGAAGACACCGTCCACTGTTTTGCTCCCTCATACCTAACGAAATGCTCCAAAATTCCAAACTCATTGAGAACATACAACTTAATCCAGGCACCTTCAGGTAGATGCGTTTCGTTAGATACTCCTCCATAGCGGTTTCTGGCAATGCCACCATCACGACCAATCACCTCAAACGTGTCTTTAGGGTTTTGCAGGATTACTTTAAGTCGAGACCACTTATCCCGGGGATCGTCTATCGGTGCTTTTGGTGCCAATTCCCCTGCGAGCCACGCTTGATCATCCAGACTCAACGAACTGATTTCCAAAACGAATAGCCGCCCGTCAGAAACCCGTTTGATTTGTATCAGGCCTCCGGCACTTTCAAGGAACTCTGCCTTGATCGTCTTCCCATCCTTGCTGGTAAATTCCCTTACCTCACCCGGGCGGGCTGTTTTCCCGCAAATTAGTAAAGTAAGGAATACAAATGCTCTCAAGAAAAACGCCCTCATGGAAATGAGAGTCCAGTTTTTCCGCCTAATGGTCAAGCACGCGATATTCCTGCTTACGCAGGGACCATCATCTCTGCTTTTTCATCCAGACGATGAGTCACTTTGTTTTGCTCATCAACCAGGACAACTTTTGGCTCGATCGGCTTTTCGGTGATCTCAAATCCCATGATAATCACCTTTTCACCTGCATTGATGAGGTGGGCCGCTGCACCGTTAATCCCGATAATGCCGGAACCGCGTTCGCCTTCGATGACATAAGTCTCAAGCCGGGCTCCGGTAGAATTGCTGGAGATCAGGACTTTTTCACCGGGCCAAAATCCAACCGCATCGATCAGATCCCGGTCGATAGTGATCGAGCCGACATAGTCAACATTGGCCTCGGTTACAGTGGCGAGATGAATTTTGGAACGTAAGAGACTGCGCATGTTTGCGTAGAGTTAGGCAGCTTAACCGTCTCTCAGGACGCTCTGAAGTCAACCCGCTAACTCGATCGCAAACGCAGTTCTCAGGCTCTCGAAGTGCGAAGCGGGCGGCGAAAGATCAAGAGCGCTGTTCCACCAACGATGAATAGCAAGGCACCTGCCGGTTCAGGAACAGGCGCGGCAGTCATCTGCATCCCGGAAAACTCGGCAAACTGCGTTCCGAGCCCAAGAGCTGTGGCATTCAAATCTGCTGAGCCTGTGAATCGAATCGAAGCGGGACCTGCGGCAACGGTATCTCCGGTTGTAAAACTGAAATTTGCCGTTCCCGAACCGGTTCCGCCTAACAGCCCAACCAGATTGATGAGCGACCCGTTAAGCGCCTCATCAATTGGGTTTCCGGATCCGTCAAGCAACTCAAACGTCAGCGTTGGGTTCAGGTTTAACGTATTATCCAACAAACCGTTCTGCCCATCATAGTCGAATGAAAACTGATACAATGTATTTGCTGTCAACCCCACTTCACTCCCCGGCGTGTCGAATGTATAGGTGGCTGCCCAGGATGTTGTAATCGTAGTATTGATGCCCAACAATCCAACGAGTGAATCATTGTTGTCCGTCACATTGAATTGAAGTGAATTCCCGGTCAAAGCTGTTTGAGCGCCCGTTTCGAGCAGTCCAAGCCCTGCCACGGAAACGCCTGCGCCTCCCTGTGCGGACAATGTCCAGTCTTCCACATCAGTTGGCCCCGTAGAGCCTCCAAACTCCAAGGTGAGAAGGCCACCGTCAGGCGGATTGACTGATACATCCCCGGGGTTTGAGAACAAGCTCTCGTATTCTCCTCCGGTTCCAACAATTATAGTCTGTGCTTTTACCGATGTGCTACAAGCCAAAGTAGCGATGCAACTGACTCCGACAACTAGGGTGTGTTTTAGTGTCCTCATGCTCCGAAATGATAACATGATACCCTTCCGCATCAATATATTTTCTAAAAAAAATATACTCACTATAATTTACGCGCATCCTTCAGAGCTTCACTTTTAGTCTCTTGAAGCCAAAATCACCCCGTTCTTCTTCATTTCCGCCTCCCAGTCTGCCTTTACGAACAAGGTTGCAAACGCATCCTGAATGACTCTTGGGCCACAGATGATATCGCCGTCTTTCATCGAGGACCGATCGACAAACTGGCCCGATTCTTGTCGTGATCCGCCCTCTTCCCCCTCAGTGTTAACGCCTTTTGCTTCTTTTGATGAAGTGACTCTGGAAACGTTTCTGACATCCGCCTTTGAAACAACGACCCGAAGAGTAACAATCTCGATTTCCCGGTTTTCGGGCGGGGGATAGCCAAAAATTGACTCATACTCCGCACGAAAATCAACGACCAGCGAGGTAGGCTTATCCAATTCAAGCGTAAGTGTTGAATCCTGACCTTTCAGCCTGACCTCTACAATCTGCCGCCGGGTTTCAGTTGAGAAATCATCGCTTGTGACATTGAGGTCTGCTCGCAATTGATTCCCTGCTTCGGTTTTCAGCTCCTCTAGAATATCGTCGATCTGGTCGGCAATATGGCGGTAGGGTGACAGGATCTGGCGCTCTGCGAACCGCTCAACTTCGGCTTGATGGAGTCCATAGGCAGACAAAACTCCGGCTTCAGCTGGAACAATGATGGTAGTCATCCCCAGCCTTTCAGCGATATCGCACGCATGAAGCGGTCCAGCCCCGCCAAAAGCGAGTAAGGCATATTCAGCAGGATCAGCCCCGTCCTGGATTGAGATCGTTCGGATCGCATCAGCCATTTGTTCGATTCCGATTTCGAGCAAGCCTTTTAGAAAGGCGGTTTGATCTGTGTCGGTGTCCGAAGAGACAAGAGCGGTTAACGCTTTCTCTGTAGCAGTGATATTCTCTTGGCCGATTGGAATCCCGAAGTTCGCAGGGTCGATTCTTCCCAATAGCAAATTCACATCAGTCAAAGTCAACGGCCCTCCACGGCCGTAACATGCAGGACCGGGATCTGCCCCGGCCGATTGCGGGCCTACCCGAATTTCCCCGGTAACCTCGTGGCGATAACAAATCGACCCTCCGCCAGCTGCCACCGTGTGGATCTTCAATGCTGGAGCAAGCAATGTCGCATCTCCGATCCTCTGCTCGAATTGATACTGGAAGCCGCCGCTTTCCTCATCATAGCGCGCTACATCTGTTGACGTCCCCCCCATGTCAAAAGTAATGACCCTGGGAAGTCCAAGATCTCTGGCAATGGCAGCTGCCCCCGCGACACCACCCGCCGGCCCCGAAAGCAACGAATCTTTCGGCCGAAAAGTCGCCGCAGGCTCAAGCCCTCCTGCACTGGTCATCAACAACAGCGAATCGTCCGCAATCACCGGAATCCCGGGCTCTTCCTCCGGCTCTATGGGCACCAGAACCTGATCACGATCAATCACCCACGTGTCGAACAGCCGGAATACTCCGTCTTCGTCGATCCTGACGTTGTCAGGAGTCACATCAGCCATCTCCACACCGTCTTCCCGATAATAAATGATCCCGTCACCCGTTTCGAAGCCCAACTTGGCCATCTCGTCCATGATCTCATCGGGATGCGGCTTCTGACCGGCAACAAAAGGCTGAACCGTAATGATAATTCCTTTTCCCTCGGCATTCCTGGCAAATCCGAGAAACTCACACGCCGTCTTTGGCGTGAAAGCATTGAACTCCACCCAACGGTGCAAATACTGCCGTGGAGTCTTCCACGGGAGACCATATTGATTCCCAATTGTCAGCCTGACAATGAGATGATCCTTTTCGAAAAGAAAAGCGCGATGCTCATTTCCAATCGAAATGTGCCCGGCCGAGCGCCCCAGCTGATCAATATCCTCCCACTCCCAGAAAAGCCCGTTTGCCCGGGTCCAGACCTCTAACAGGTCTTCTTGTTTTCTGATTTCTTCGGCGTTAACACTGCTGTCGACCGAGGTCCAAATTCCTTCATCATCTCTTCGTGGGAGCTGAGCCTGGGCGCGAACGACTGGAACTGTCGGGAAGCTTCGCCCGCCGATACTTTCTGTAGCGGTTTGGTGGAAGCGGTGGAGGGGAACAAATTCACGATCTGAAGATACAGGATTTCCCCCCAATTTCCCAGCGATTTCTGATTCCCTCATCGCGGAACGCACATTTTTTACGAACGCTTCCATCACAGGAGTGAGGTAAGCATTCACGACAGCGGTCTCGGCCCGGGGAACGATCTTGATCAGTGGAGCCAGTTTCGAACTCAGCGAAACATGGTCAAAACCAAACTTCAGAAGTTTCTCCCGGAGAACGCGTTCATGTGCTGAGTTCTCGTGACTGTGAAGCAACGCAACCGCTGCCACTCGGATTCCGCGCCCCAAAAGATCCTTCGCAGTTTCTTCCAATTGATCCAAGTCAATCGCCTCCAATACAGTTCCATCGGCAGCAAGGCGTTCATCAACTTCAATGACCGTTTCGTAGAGTGGTGTCGGCCGCGTGTGATTCAGAGCGAACAAATCAGCACGCCGCTGATCCCGAATCACAAGCAAATCTCCGAACCCGCGGGTCACAAAAAATGCGACGGGCGCCCCCTTTCGCTCCAGCAGAGCATTGGTCGCCCGGGTGGTGGCGAGACGAAAATCCAGAAGTGGAAACGTTTCGTTCAAACCCGCGCCGGTGATGAGCCTGGCTCCCAAAACCGGAGCCTCTTCTCCAGTCGAAAGTTCGAGGCTTGTCGGGAAAGACTCTCCTTCTTCTGCCGCGGAAATACCGAGGGTTTGACTCGATATATCCCAAGAAGTCACCGTTGCGTTGTCACCTACCTGAAACCCCACAAAGAAGCCGTCCGGAACGTTCCAGTTGGCCGGGATCTCAAGACGGAATGAAGTGGAGTCGATCCGCTCTGCAATCGCGATCCGGAGTTTACCGGATGAAAGCACCTTCACGAGCCTCGGCGCAGGATCACCGGGAGCAAGCGCCCAGCAATCAGTGAATGTCCCGCCGGTATCGACGCGAATTTGCCAGGCTTCGGATGATGGGGTGCCGCTCACGACCCCACTTCTTGCCGAAAGGAGCCCACTTGTCGAAGAAGAAATATGAGCGCGAAAGAATTGCGCAATAATTGCGAGGCGCTCCCCCGATAGAAGTGCCAGTTTCATCATGAATGAAGCCCCCCTCTCAAAAGCCAAAGTATGTGACTCAGCCATCCGATGATCCAATCATAGTGACTGAACCCTTTCGGATTTTCTTTCCACTGGGTATTATGGCCTCGATCGCCGGGGTATTGATCTGGCCGCTCTACTACGCGGGCATCGGTGGTTTTGTTCCCCAGTTGCAACATCCCCGGATCATGATCTTTGGATTTGGTTTGGCCTTTGTCATCGGTTTCATGGGGACCGCCTGGCCAAGGTTTCTGGAGTCAGCAGCAATGAAGCGGTATGAGATTACCGGACTTATTATCACCTGGTCGGCAGCACAAACCGCCTACGTGATTAGAAACCTCGTCATCGGAGACAGCCTCGTCGCCCTCACCTTGCTCATGTTTCTCCTCATGCTGGGAGTCCGCGCCAGGCAGGCGACATCATTTCCGCCACCCGGTTTTGCACTGGCCTTCGGCGCTATAGTCATCGGACTCTTCACCGCAACCGTCTGGGCCCTTTTCCCGCTACCCATGAGCGCGGAAATATTTCTGTTTACCAAACTTGCCGCCTATCAGGGCCTGCTTTTACTTCCATTGCTCGGAGTCGGTTCATACCTCTTTCCCCGCTTCTTCTCCAGTGACGGGGAAAAACCGATCATGTCAGCTCCGAGATTTAGAGCTTTTGGAGTCTGGGGAACCGCAATCCTGATACTCGTCTCTTTCATCGTGGAAGCCAATGGCTGGGTGCGCTCTGGAAACGGTGTCCGGTTTCTGGCAGTTCTCTGGTGGGCAGGAATGGCGACACCTGCGATCTGGCGAGCCAAACTGAAATCGACTCGCGCCTGGGCACTTCGAATCGGTATTTACTCTATTGCCCTGTCTTTCCTGGTCAGGGCAATCTGGCCGGGGCCGGCCTATGCATTTGAGCATCTCCTTTTCCTCGGTGGCTTCGGGCTTTCTATTCTGCTGGTGGCTGATCGTGTCTCGATCGGACATGGCGGCGAGCCTGCCACCCTTCATAAGAAATCCAAATTGTGGCAGTGGATCGTGTGGTTACTCATTCTTACCATCGGCACCCGGCTGTCAGCAGATTTCAAAGCCTCCATCCAGGTCAGCCACTACATTTACGCGGCAATTCTGTGGGGAGCCATCGCAGTCATCTGGACCAGCTACCATCACAAGCATTGGAAATCTGAAAACTAAGGGGTGTGATAGTGGCGCGCTTTTTTGATTCAACAGGGTTCGTTCATCGATCCAACCCTGTCAGGTCGTGCAGGGCCAACCGATGCAGGAAGTGTTGAAGAAAATCGAAGAAAAGGGAATTATTATCGGCAAACCTCCTGTTCTTGTGGAGCATATGAATTAGCGACCGACTCGTACGGCGAAACCTTAGTGGTATCAAAATGACCAACTTCTCAATCTGCTTCTCACTTCAGAGTAGAAAAGGACAGGGTTGGAAACCGGTCCGGACCGGGAGTATCCCCGGCCGCTGCGCCATCCTTTGAAATTTGCCCCCGGAGAAAGTAAGAACGATGAACTCAAAAATTATTTCTGTAGTTCTAGGCGTTTGCCTGGCATCAGTCTCGGCAATTGCGGAGACTGAAAAACCCAACATCATCATCGTCATGACTGATGATCAGGGCTACCCAGTCGTCGGTGCGCACGGGCATCCCTGGATTCGGACGCCTCACCTGAACGACATGCACGCACAGTCAGTTCGTTTTGACCGCTTCATGATGGGCTCGACTTGCGCGCCGAGCCGGGCTGGAATCATGACCGGTGTGCATTCGATCAAAAACGGTGTCACACACACCATCTACGAGCGAGAGCGCCTCAATCTCGAAGCCATCACTATCCCCGAAGTCTTAAAGCCAGCCGGTTACAAGTCGGGTTACTTTGGGAAATGGCACCTCGGCGACGAAGATCTCTACCAGCCCGAAAATCGTGGTTTCGACGAAACTTTCATCCACGGCGCGGGGGGGATCGGTCAGTCTTACAAGGGATCCTGTGCGGATGTGCCGAAAAATGGATATTTCGATCCTGTCTTCAAGCACAACGGCACCTTTGAGAAAACGAAGGGGTATTGCACCGATGTTTTGTTTCAGGCGACTCTGGGTTGGATCCAATCAGTCAAGGATTCTGGCCAGCCTTTCTTCGCATATTTATCCACTAACGCGCCGCACAGCCCATTCGTCGCGCCACCGGAATATCAGAAGCATTTCGAAGATCTTGGTTTTAATAAGAATGCCGCCGGCTTTTACGGGATGATCGAACATATCGATCACAATATGGGATTGATGTTCGATCATCTGGAGGACTGGGGATTGCTGGAAAACACAATTGTCATCTTTACCTCCGACAATGGAATGACCCGGATCGGTTGTGGTCTGAAAGGATTCAATGGACGCCCTCAGGTGGAGCTGGGAACCGATCAGGAAGGCAATCCGATAATGTCCTCCAATGCCGGCATGAAGGGACTCAAGGGCACGGTGGATGAGGGAGGCGTGCGCGTTCCCTTCTTTGTCCGTTGGGATGGGATGATTCAAAAAGGCCGAACCGTGGACACCGTCGTCAGCTATCTCGATATCCTGCCGACCCTGGCGGATTTTGCCGGAGCAACACTTCCCGAAGCGCAGAAATTCGAAGGGCGAAGCCTAAAGCCTTTATTATTGGAAGACGACCCAAAATGGGAAGATCGGTTCCTTTTTCAACACGTGACCCGCTGGGATCTCGGAGACGATCCGGACAAATGGAAATGGAAGAAATACTCCGTGCGCAATCAGCGCTTCCGGCTCGTTGAAGGGGCGCTCTACGACATGGAGAAAGATCCCGGGCAGAACACCGATGTCGCAGGAGTACACCCGGAACTCGTGTCCGATATGAAGCAAGCTTACGAGAAATTCTGGGATGAAGCGCGTCCTCTCATGATCAACGAAGACGTGCCGCTAGCGAAAGAAAAGCCGTTCCATGTCGATTACAATGCGCAAAAGGAAAGCACCGGCATTCCTGTTTGGAAGAAGCCAAATCTCTAGCATTTGGAGTTCCATCTCAGATGGGGCTACGGCTGATCGAGCGGGTAAGCCAACTTGCCGGCATCAAGCAGTTGCTGGAGTTCTTTCCAATCCCCTTTCGGATCAAGAACACGGTAGTGGGGACCGACCTCCGGGGATTTTGTCAGAAACGCCCCCGCCTTGTCATCCCAGAAAAAGGTTACCCTCGGCTCAATGGCCACAGTTCCTGCGGTAACTTCACCGATCTGGATCTCCAATATCCCGTCACCATCGGTGTCTTCAACACGATAACCCCACTCCTCCAGATACTTCGGGTCAGAATCGGGATTGTCGACACCAATCAACACTCTGAATATCATCTCAGTCTCATTATTAATTCGAGTCACTGAAAGCAGCTTTCCGCCGACATCCGAGTCCAAGAATCCGATACTGTGATCCGTAACCCTCTCCACCCAACCATCTTGATTGATGTCATAGATCACTTCGCCGTTCGAGGTGAGATTGTTTCCTGCAAATGGACGAGGCTCAAATTCATCCATCAATGTTCCATCACTGGCATGCAGCGAGATGATGTATTTGCTCGTGATTGGGTCAGATGTTGGTTTCGCCAACGGAGGAACAATCACGCTGTGTGAAGGTTGAGAAAACCATTCTTTCCAATTGCTGAAATCCGCTGCCCGTTTCCAGGAACTCCAGGGCGGAGTCGGGTAGCCACCGATAATCGATTGTTGGTCTCTGAGTAACAAATACAAGGGTTTATCAGAAGCATTCCCCTGCGAAATCTCCAATAGAACCATCTCATTCTGTCGGCTCTTGAAATTAGAGAACTTCAGGATCGGTTTGTAGAAATCATGTTTGTTGGAGCTCTCCTGTTGAGCCCACATCATATGAAACGTTCGCAACCGGGTGTCGGGATCAATCAACGCTTCAACGGTCGGCTCCCTGATTCGTATGAAAGCATAGATCGCCAGACCAAGAAGCGGGCTTACCAACACCCCAAACTTCAAAAGTGACGATCGTTTCATTGCGGGTAAATAGTCACACAGCGGGTGACCAGGAGACAATTCAATTCGGCAGAAGATCCCGGCAACGGTAAATAACCGAATTACCAGAACGTTCCAGAAACAGTGCAAGAACCAAAAACCTGCCACCCATTATCACCTCAAATTGAAACGACCAAAATACGTGGCCGAAGGTAGGTGCACGAAATCGGAACGACCTTCTTCCACGTATTTTGCTCATTCCAATTTCGTGCACCTACCTTCTTCCGCGTCCGGAATAAATGTTTGAAACCGGGACTACCTAAATACGCGTATTTGAGTAGTGCCGATTTCGTGTGTCTACATTCTGCTGCAGCAGAGACGACTTCCTGAAATTGGAACGACCTTCTGCCACGTATTTTGGTCATTCCGATTTCGTGCGTACCTGTTCTTCCGCCTGCCGAGGCGCTTTTCAGGTGAAAATGTCATCAACCAGGCAGACCCGCGAAAATTCTGATTTTCGGCATCCCACCATCCAGGACATTGAGGTCGCAAACTTCTTGGTGAGCGTTTTTGCACCGTGTGAAAGGAATGGAATCGATTGGTGACTCAGCCGATTCTTGATCTACAGCAAGATCCCGAACGTATCCAATTAACGTTGGAGAATCTACTTCCGTAGGCACAAAAAAACGGGGTTGGCTCTTTCGAACCAACCCCGTTGTCTCGTTTTTCGATGAAAACGAAATGTGTTTATTGCGACCGAATCGCTTACGCGTCTTCGCTTCCGCTGTTCAATTCAGCTTCTGCTTCAACAGCGCGCTCGGCCATAGCGGCCTGACGGCTCATTTTCACACGACCGCGCTCGTCGACTCCGATGCACTTGGCCCAGATCACGTCGCCTACTTTGACAACGTCTTCGACTTTCTCGACGCGGAAATCCGCAAGCTCGGAGATGTGAATCATGCCGTCTTTGCCGGGAAGCACTTCCATGAACGCACCGAAGTTGGTGGTGCTCACGATCTTGCCTTCGTAAAGTGTGCCAACTTCGATCTCTGCCGTCTGGCGTTTCACGAGGTCAATCGCGCGATTCAAAGCTTCACCATGAGCCGCATAAATCTGAACGGTGCCATCATCGCTGATGTTGATGTCAGCGCCGGTCTCAGCCTGGATACCTTTGATGTTTTTACCACCAGGTCCGATAAGCTCACCGATCTTCTGTGGATCGATCTTGATGGACTCGATGCGTGGAGCGTGATCGCTGAGTTTGGCTGGCGCATTGATCACGCCGTCCATGAACTCAAGAACTTTCATCCGTGCAGCTGTCGCTTTGTCGACACCTTCAAGGAAGATATCCATGGCAACACCCGGGAGCTTAAGGTCGAGCTGGTAACCAGTGACACCTTCAGTCGTTCCACAGAGTTTGAAGTCCATGTCACCGAAGAAATCCTCGGAACCGATGATGTCGACGATTGTCACGTAACGCTCAAGGTCTCCAGCTTCGCTGAACTCAGTCACAAGACCGGAAGAGATACCAGCAACCGGGCGCTTCAATGGAACACCTGCGTCGAGCAATGACATCGTGCCGGAGCAAACGGAAGCCATCGAAGTTGAACCGTTTGATTCCATAACTTCGGAAACCACGCGGATAGCGTAAGGGAAATCAGCTTCGTCAGGGATCACTGGAGCGATCGAACGCTCAGCCAGTGCACCGTGACCGATCTCGCGACGATTGAAACCACCCATACGGCCGGTTTCACCCACAGAGAAAGGAGGGAAGTTGTAATGAAGGATGAAACGCTTCTCATCTTCGCCACCGGCGTAGTTGTCGAGATACTGCTTCTCATCTCCGGGAGCGAGGGTCGCGATTGCGAGCGCCTGAGTTTCCCCACGAGCAAAGAGAGCTGAACCGTGAGTGCGAGGCATCACAGATGTCTCAGCACTGAGGGCACGAATGTCGTCAATCGTCCGTCCGTCGCAACGCTTACCGTTGTCGAGGATTGAGATACGGAACGCTTTCTTCTGAATGTAATCAAACGCCTGATCGATCGAGAATGCATCCGCATCGGGATACTTCTCTTTGATCGCATTTTCCATTTCTTCGCGAAGAACTTTCACCTTCGCGCCACGCTCGTGCTTGGACGGAGCGTAGATTGCGTCTTCGATGCGATCACCGATTACCTGATAACCAAGCTCAAGAAGATCATCCTGTGCTGTGAGAACCGAGTATTCGCGAGTCTCTTTACCAACCTTGGCTTTGAGAGCTTCGATCGCATCCAGAATCGGCTGAATGGCTTCCTGACCGAAAAGGAGGGCTTTCTTGAATTCCTCATCGGGAACTTCATCGCCAGCACCTTCAATCATGATCACCTTGTCACGAAGACCAACGTAAACGAGATCAAGATCAGATTCTTCACGAGCCTCAAACGTTGGGTTGGCAACAAACTCACCATTCACACGACCTACGCGAACTGCCGCGATAGGAGCTGCAAAAGGAATATCCGAGATCGAGATCGCAGCCGAAGCTCCGTTGATCGACAGGATATCTGCATCGTGCACTCCGTCCGCGCTGAGAAGCAACGAAACGATCTGAGTGTCGTAGAAGTATCCCTTAGGGAAAAGCGGACGAAGCGGACGGTCAGTCATCCGGCAAGTGAGAATCTCTTTCTCAGTCGGGCGACCTTCGCGCTTGAAATAACCGCCGGGGAAACGACCCGCAGCAGCTGCTTTTTCTTTGTATTCGACGGAAAGCGGGAACCAGTCCTGCCCGTCACGGACTTTAGTGGACGACACGGCGGTAACCATGACGACTGTTTCGCCGACCTGAACGGTAACGGCACCATCGGCAAGCTTACCCATCTTGCCGGTTTCGATTTTCATATCATGCCCGCCGACCTGGCAGGTTATTGATTCAATGCTCATAGTATTGTCTTCTTTCTTCTTTTAGTGGAAATGTCTTTTTGTTCAGGCAGCAGTTGCGTCGAGAAACTTGGTTAGACAGCTGAACTGGTGCTCTTATGCTCTTTTGAACAGGGGCTCTCGATATTCCGAGAATCCGGCGAAATCATCCATTTGCAGGAGATCGCAGAATGTGGTGCGATTTCAGGCCGATTCCTCCCCGAAGATGGGAACAGGATATCGACCCGACCACAAACGAAAAAACGCCGGGAAATTACCGGCGCAGTCCGAGACTCTCGATTACTTTTTTGTAGCGATCGTTGTCAGTTCTCGCGATGTAATCGAGAAGTTTACGACGGCGTGCGACAAGGCGCAGAAGGCCTCGACGAGATGAAATATCCTTCTTATGCGTTCCAAGATGGTCGGTAAGATGGACGATCCGCTCAGTTAAGCGGGCAATCTGCACGTCAGCGCTGCCGGTGTCGGCATCGTGCAAGCGAAGATCGGTTTGTTCTGTTGCTGATTCACTCATGTTTGATTTGGCATCACCCTGACGCCCTTTTGTTGTTTCAATCGTATGCTGTTTTAGCGGGCGGCACAGAATCATACTTCCAAAGACATGCAATGGAAAATATGGCAGAAATGTCGCACTTCTTAAGCAAACCAATTGCCCAAAATTTCCTGCCGAACCACCCGGTTCGCCCTTTACTTAGCCAACACTTGCCGTTTAACAAGCTTGAATGTAAATCTTGCTGCAAGGCATCGACAAACACGAATATATGCCCCGTTCTGACCAGATCGAACTCCCCGAATTTATCCCATCCATCGTCCTGGGTGGGTGCACCCTTTTTCCGCACTGCCTGCTGCCTCTCTTTATATTCGAGCCGCGCTATCGGGAGATGCTGAAGTACGCACTTGAGAACGACCGTATTTTTTCCGTCTCCACCGTTACTCCGGGCTGCGACCCCGATGAGAATCCGGATGCCATCCTCACCACAGCCACCGCCGGCCTGGTTCGTGCCTGTGTGGAGCACGAAGACGGCACCTCCCATCTCATGCTTCAGGGACTGAAACGTGTCCGGGTTCTGGAATGGGATACGACCCGCCCGTTTCGCATCGGTCGATGCGAACCCATTGCCTGCGAGGAAGCCACGACAGATCACGCCCACAGTCTGGCAAACGACCTCGTTGATCTCACCAAACAACTTTGCGGAGAGGGCATGCCAATGTCCGAGCGGGTTCAGGCCCATCTTCGAGGCGTCAATTGCACTTCAGCCATCGCAGATGTGATCGCTCACAATTTTGTGACCGATCCTGTCCAGCGTCAGGAGATTCTGGAAACGGTCAGCGTTCCTGATCGCCTGCATTTCCTGCGACAGCACCTTCAGCGCATTATTTCGGAAGGCTGACGTCCGGCGATCGCGCTATATCCAGATTCTCCCCGGGGAGCTAGCTTTCAATTCATGAGGCTCACCCTTTTTGCGCTGTTTGCGCTTTGCCCCCTCGCCTTTGGCCAAAAGCCCGGCCCCGATGGGAAAATCACACACATCGCCCCCGGGACGGAATGGGAAACTCCCGTCTACTTTACTGATTCGGGCGTCGAAGGCCCCACAGTGCTGATCACAGGCGGGATACATGGCAATGAACCGGCAGGTGCCGGCGCAGCAGATCAAATCCGGCACTGGCCACTTAAGAAAGGCCGACTCATTGTGATTCCGCACGTCAACCGCAAGGCTCTGACCGAAAACGTTCGTCGGATCCCCAAATTCGGCCCGGAGATTTCAGATCTGAACCGGAACTTCCCCAGGACAGGAGAACCGGACGAGGCACGAACCGATTTGGCCAAAGCTGTCTGGGCCTTCACCAAGTCTCAGAAGCCGGACTGGGTCATCGATTTGCATGAGGGCTTCGCCATCAACCGGCAAAACTCCAAGTCCGTGGGCTCTTCTATCCTCTGTCACCCGGATGACACGACCAAGCCGATCTTCGAACACGCGCTCGCCGCGGTCAACGCCTCGATCGACGATCCGCAAAAGCTCTTTCTTTTAAAGTCCGACTCCATGACTGCCAACGGCAGTCTGGTTCGGGCATCGATGGAGAGGCTCGGAGCGGTCGGAACCATCCTCGAAACCACCTATGCCGATCAACCCATGGCCGTTCGGATTCGCCAACACCGATTGATGGTTCACCGAATCCTGCGGGATCTGGGAATGATTCCCAATGGTCCGGATGACCTCGTTTTCCGGAAGCCGGGTGATACCCGCAAATATATCGCCATCTTCCAGGACAGCGGAGTCGGAGGGAACGGGCCGAAAGAGATTGCCAGCCGTCTTGGAAAGGAACCCGCCAAATTCGCCACCCGCATCATCGGCGCCACCGAGATCAAACGTGGAATCCTCGACGATTTTGACGCGGTTATCTTCCCCGGTGGTAGCGGCAGCAAGCAAGCCGCCGCCCTGGGTGAAGCAGGCCGGGAGAACGTCCGGAATTTTATCAGCGAGGGAGGAGCTTATCTCGGAGTCTGTGCCGGCTGCTATCTTGCCTGCGAGAATTTTTCCTGGGGATTGAAGATTCTCGACGCAAAAACCCTCTCTTCTAAATGGAAACGCGGTCGCAAAAGCCTTGATCTTGAGTTTTCGGCCAAGGTCACGGGAGAATTGCCGATCGACTCTCCGCTCGCGAAGGTTCTCTACGTGAATGGCCCTGTCATGGGCCCCGCCCATTCTGATTCCATCCCCGATTTTGAGACGGTGGCCCTTTTTAAAAGCGAAGTCGCAGAAAACGGCTCGCCCAAAGGCATTCAGATCGACTCGCCGGCCATTCTCCGCGGGACTTTCGGTAAAGGCCGGGTCGTTGGCATCAGCCCGCATCCGGAGCAAACCGACGGGTTGCGGGACGTCCTCCCTGCCCTGTTGAGTTGGGCTCTCACGAAAACGTCCGATTCCCGGTAGCGGAATTCGATGCTTGTGGCAGTTTTTTCGAATCAAATTTATGAAGATACGGAACTGGACCCTTTATCTATGCGCCTTCGCAATCACCGGCATGTCTCTGGTCGCACAGGATGACAAGAAGAAAAAAGACGGCGAAGAAGATGCGCCCCCGCCGGATCCGAATGAGCTTTTCAAAAGTGGCTTCGAAGACCTCGAAGTCGGCGAAATACCTTCAGACTGGATGGCTCTGGAAGGTGAATGGTCCATCATCGAAGAAGAAGGCGGTGCCAAGGTGCTTCAGATGTCGCCCAATCCGCTGGTTGAAGCCGCCATCCAATTCGGAAAGTCCGTCCGCGACGAAGGAGCGACCGCAACCGTCCGCGTCAAAGCCGATCGCACGCGACGCACTGCTCCCCGGTTCGGGATTGGGCTTCACGGTGGCAATGGATTCCATTTCCGTGTGGTGGGAATCACCAAGAAGATCGAACTCAAGAAAGGCGATGACATCATGCAGAGCGTCGATTTCGACTGGCGCCCCGGCGAATGGCATTTCATGGAAATCACCGTCAAACCCGCCAACACGGCATGGACAGTGTCCGCAAAGATATGGGCCGAGAGTGATGAGAAACCAGAGCAGAACCAGCTCGAATACATCGCGACAGACGTGAAACTATCCGGGAAAGTCAGCCTGCTGGCCACCCCTTACGCAGGACTGCCGATCCTTTTCGACGACCTCACGGCCATGAAACTCGGCGAAGGTGCGGAATAAATAACGGCCTGAGAGCAGGACGGGCGCTGAGCCGTTCACGAGTCAACAGGGTCTGTTCGCCAAACCAACCCTGTTGGTTCGTAATTCGCTGTCATCGCAGCACGAACCTCCGTTTAACTTTGTTCTGTATAGCTTCACGCGAATCGTTCGCGGATTCCGGGAATCAGCCTCACTGATCTTATCATTGAGGAAATCAATGTTCAGACAAACCTTATCGATGATAGGTTGATCACAAACGGAGCCTAGTCTGTGTGCATGCAGACGACCATCGCATCTCCGCCGTCCACTGACACAGAACGATCTTCAGAAACCAAACGATGGCTGAATGATTGTCATTCTCAGCTCAACAGGACCCGGGTGGCAGCTGTATTGCGGCCTCAAGGTTTGAATGAGTTGCTTGGGATTGTGAACAATGCCCGCCGCGCCGGAAAATCGGTCATGCCGGTGGGAGGTCGCCATGCCATGGGTGGCCAACAGTTCGGGACGGATGTGATTGCCATCGACATGCGCGGCATGAACCGGGTGATCGATCTGGATACCGGGTCGGGGGTGATTAACCTCCAGGCAGGCATTATCTGGCCGGAAATACTGCAATACCTCGACCAATCGAGACCGGAACACGGGCAGGAAGCCGGCCCCAACGGCTGGGCGATCGCTCAAAAGCAGACCGGTGCGGATGAACTCACCATTGGAGGTTCACTGGCGGCTAATGTGCACGGACGGGGGCTCAATAAAGCGCCCATCATCGAAGATGTTGAATCGATTACAATCATCACGGCTGAGGGCGACCTTCTCGAATGCAGCCGGAGCCGGAACCGGGAGTGGTTCAACCTGGTGATTGGCGGCTATGGTTTGTTTGGGCTGATCTGCTCGGTCCGGCTGCGATTGGCTCCGCGAAAGAAGCTGGAACGGGTTGTGCGATCGATGAACGCAAACAGCCTCATGAAAGCATTCGATTCCCGAATCGGAGATGACTTTCAATACGGCGACTTTCAGTTCCAGATCGATGATCAGTCTCCCAGTTTCCTGAAGAAAGGCATCTTCTCCTGCTACCGGCCGGTAGCGGACCAGGTAGCCGAGGTGCCGAATGACAATCTGACTCTGAAGACGTCTGACTGGATGAATCTGCTCCACCTCGCACATGCCGACAAGTCGCGCGGCTTTCAGGTTTACGAGAACCACTACCAGAAAACGGATGGCAGCATCTATTGGTCCGACTCTCATCAATTCACGACGTATGTGAACGATTATCACCGGGAAATCGACCGCCGGCTCGGCAGCCGCTGCCGGGGATCTGAAATGATTTCTGAACTCTATGTCCCACGTCCCCTTCTCCCCCGTTTTCTGTCCCGGGCACGTAGAGATCTGCGGCGACTCGGAGCCAGCGTGATTTATGGGACCGTCCGACTGATCGAGCAGGACCGGGAAAGCTTTCTGGCGTGGGCGCGGGAGCCTTTTGCCTGTGTTGTCTTCAATATCTGCGTGCAGCACTCCCCGGCGGGCATGCTTAAGGCGCGGGAAACTTTCCGGGCGTTGATTGACCGGGCGCTCGGTCTCGGCGGGAGCTTCTACCTCACGTATCACAAATTCGCGCGGCGGGATCAGATCGAGGCCGCCTATCCTCAATTTGCCGAATTTCTCCGGCTCAAGCAGAAATTCGATCCCAATGGACTCTTTCAAAGCAACTGGTGGCGTCACCACGAATCCCTCTTCACTCATGCGTGAAAACAACGCCAGCCGCACGGCGATCGTGGTCGCCAAGTCTCAAGCGCTCGTGGGTTCCACTCCCGGGCTCAGGCATCAGGTCAATCCGGAAGCGGATCAGTTTACGAAAACAGTTTTGCGCTCTGCGGGACAGCATCGTTTTCTCAACTGGCTCCACCGCCCCGCTTTGCGCAATGCACTGTGGCGTTTTCAAAACCTGACCATTCCCGGGTTGGCGTTGCATCAGGTATTGCGAAAGCGATACATTGAGGAGCGAACCCGATCCGCCCTCGAATCCGGTGTCGAAGAAGTCATCCAGATCGGCGCGGGCCTGGATTCGCTCTGCTTCCGTCTCCACAGGCAATGGCCCGACGTCAGGTTTCGGGAATTCGATCATCCGGCGACACAGGCTCTGAAACGCAGGGCCATTGAGCTCCATGGCGGTGCCGGGGATAATTTCACAATGCACTCGACGGATCTTTGCCGCCCTGAGTCGGTTGCCGACTTCGGGGAACTCCTCGCTGATCTTCCCCGGATCATCATTGTTGAAGGAGTCCTGATGTATTTATCGCCAGAGCAAGTTGCCGCTTTATTCCGGTCCTGGAGCCAGCTCCCGGGCGATCAATCGACCTTGCTCTTCACCTACATGGATGACTTCGGGTTTCGGGATCAATCCTCACTTGTCAATGCCTGGCTCCGACTGGTGGGCGAGCCGTTCCGGTGGCAGACAAAGCGGGAGGAACTCGCCATCCTGTTGAAAAAAGCCGGATGGACCCCCCCTGCCCTCAAGGCAACCTGGCTGGACAACTCCGGAGAGGACCGGATCGCTGAAGGAGAATGGATCGCGGAGACTGAAGTCTCGAAAACATTTTCGCCCTTGTCGATTCACGCGGATTCTGTGTAGCCTCAAGGCACCATGAAGCGCTGCTGTCTTTCACTCATCCTCCTGGGAACCATTCAGTTAACTGTGTCAGCCCAGAAGTCCGACGGAAAGCTATCCAGGGACCTGGCCACCCTCCGGGAAGAACACCAGATCAGAGTGAATGAAGCCCTCGAACCGATCACGAGGCGTTATATCCACGATCTGGAGACTTTGTTGAAGCGGGCCAACTTTGACAATGATCTCGAAACCGCGCTGAAAGTCCGCCAGGAGCTGAACCGGATCCGCCCGGATTCCGAGACGGCGTTCGTGGGGCAGTGGGAATACAAACAGAACGGGAACACTTATCGCCGTATCATCTACTCCAACGGTAAAGTCGGGATCTGGAAGAACGGAAAGCTCTGGGTGAGAGAAAATGGCGATCCGATATGGGTCGGATTCACCTGGAAGCTACAGGGCGAGAAACTGAAGATTATTGATCCATCAGGTAATGACTTTGCCGAATGGGCCCGGGAAGGGCCGGACACCATTCTCCAGAAGCAGGTCAATGCGAAGGACCGGGTGAAGATGTACCGGGCAAAGGAACCTTGGAAGGAGTGAGCTGAACCGCCCCGGTCAGACAATCTTTCGACTCACCAAACAGGTTGGGGCCGGGATGATGAGCCCCGGTCTGCAAGCTCCCGTTTCGCGATACACTTCTCTCCGCCGACATTGCCAGGGCGGGAAGAATGCCGACGCTGGAAAGCCGCTATGCACCTTGAGAGATGAAAATGCTGAGCGGGATTTTCCAGTCCTGGAAATCACAGCCCCGGCTGGAACTGCTTTAGATATTTCCGGTCGGCTTCAGACAGCTTGGTGAGCGGAATATCAAATTGCCTCCCTTTGATCTTGAGCGATGCCGTATCCTCCGAAACCTCGATGAGCGTTCCATTGACTTTCTTTCCATCGGTAGAAGTGAAAGTCCTGGGCTGAAGATGCTCCGGCAGGATTACCAAATCACTGGAAGCCTCCGGCCACCCTGCGGAAAACAATTTGTTTCCATCCCCATCTGCAATCGTCATCAAGACGCCGATAATCTCAGCCGAATCATGCTTGTATTTGGTTGAAGTAATCGTGTTTCCCGATGTCTTACTCTTCACTTCAGTACCCGCCTTATCTTTGAAGCCGCCTGTATCGAGCGTGAAATTCGGGGCTTTGGTTTTGAGTTTGATCGTCTCCTCAAACCTCCCTTTCCGGGAACCTTCTTCGATAAGGTAGGTCAGCTTTACCTCCGCTGGTGAGGCAAGTGTAGAGACCCCGCTGAATTCGATTCTCAGAAACTTCTGCAAGACATTCAACTTACCGACTCCGCCGGCATCCCCCTTTGACGCCGAGTTCGCCAGCCGGACTTCAGCAAGAGACGCCCGGATGGTGAAAGCCTCCTCACTTCCCCTCGCAGACCTCAACGTGATTCCTTTCGGAGTCTTCGAGAGTTTAGCAACCTCGCTCGACTTTTCATAGACGACAGGATTTTGCGCCTCGAGTCTTCCGCACACCAAAACTGGTATGGCAAATGACATGATTCCGATTCCGATTCTCGTTAGAATGTTCACTTTGTCTACACGGTTCATCACCAACTACTCAACAAAGGCATAGTGATAAGTCAAGCAGTGCCGGAAATTCTCCATTCGCTGGATGAAACCTCCACTTCACGAGGGAAAACCACGAACCTTCGGGAACGTGGTATAGTATCCATCTGACTTCGTCTACCTTCTATGAGATTCCAGATCCCGCTTCCTGTTGCCACCTTACTCGCTGTCACCATCTTTCTGTCAAACACTCTGGCAGATGACCTTTGGAACCGGACCTGGACTCGAAAAGACGGCAAGACCGCTGTGGGAAAACTGGCTGAGGTAAACGGAGAATTCTTATTCCTTCGATTGGAGGATGACTCGATTGCGAAAGTGAAGATCACCGAACTCAGTCTGAATGATCAGCAATATGTCAAAGAATGGGAGATGAATCCTCCCCAACGCCCTGCTCATGTCCCCGAAGGAGCCCATTTTCACAACGGACAGTGGTACAAGATCATTTATAAAAAACTGACCTGGGAGGAAGCCGCGGCTGAAGCCCGCAAGATGGGCGGCCATCTCGCAAAGATTGAAACAGAGCAGGAACTTATCTTCCTCACGAATTTCTGGAAAGATAAAAACTACTTCTGGCTCGGGGCGACCGACAAAGACGAGGAGGGCGTCTGGAAATGGTCAGACGGAACTCCGGTAACGCGCTCTTACTGGGACAAAGGGCAGCCAAGCAATGGCGATGGTAAAGAACACTACGCTTCGATGCGCCCCGGCGGAAAATGGAACGATGTGCGGGGAGATTCCCCTTCGATCACAGGGTTCATCATCCAGTGGAAGCACAAGCCTTGAGCGGCACACATTCCGCCACCGGTGCCATCCATCCCGGTCGGGCTGACTCAGCCAAAGGCTTTAATGAATCCGGCTTCAAGCGCGAGAATTTCCTGAACGTTCGTATTCAGGTTTGATCGCAGTTCCTCTACGGCATCGATCTTCTTACTCAGTTGGTTGATGCTCAAAGAATTCGCAAGCTTCCCGGTACCATCAGCGTAATCCGGCAGGTCGAGATGAGTCGCGCCGTGCTGCTGTCGCAAAGCATCTCCAAACCAGGTCACGAGGTATTCGATGAAGCGATTCCGCGAGCGAAGGTATTCGCTTTCGGTGATCGCTTTGTAATGATCCTCCCGCTTCTTCAGCCAATCCGAGGCATCAGTTGTCTGCTTGTAGTGGGCAGACTCAGCTTTCGCGGCGGCTTCATTTCTTTCCCCGATGACCGCCTTTTCCGCTTTCAGGATTCGGGAGAACTCCGCCATCAACCCCAGTGCGGCGGAAACACTCTTCGCCCCGCTCAGCGTATGTTCCCGCAAGGCATCCAACAACTTGCGGGCGTTTTCATCCAGTTCCATAGGACCGGTGTTTCCCGTCAACGGCACCCGAATACAGCGCGAAAGGATCGTATCCAGCAACAGCTCGTGGTTCGCAGTGATTAAGATCAACATCGAAGCCCCGGGCGGTTCTTCCAGAGTTTTGAGAAAAGCGTTTTCAGCTTCCACCCCCATCCGGTCGGCCTCCATGATGACAGCAAATTTAGTCACCCCGGCCGGCGCAGCCATATGCAGGGTGTGCTCTGCTTCCCGCATCGCAGCGACACTGATCCGGCGGCTTTTTGACTCCGGGCGCACCACGGAGGTGGTCGAACTCCGCAGAGATTCAATCGTCACATCCTCCCCGAGTTCAACTCCATTCACCATCCCCATGATCGATTTTGCCAGCGCCCGCTTCCCAGATCCTTCCGGGCCGGTGATGAGATAGGCGTGGGAAAGCCGCCCCTGGGCATGGGAATCCGCAAGCAGTTGGGTGGCTTTTTCGAGAGAGAAACTCATAGAGGAGGAACGGGATGACTCTACAAACTCAGCTTCGCTACGCAAGCCTCCCATACATCGGCCGCAACCTCATCAATCGATTGCGCGGCATCGATAACGATGATGCGGTCAGGCTCGTTTTTAGCAAGCTCGAGATATCCATTCCGCACTGTTTCGAAGAACTCCATGGGCTGGTCTTCCATGCGATCCGGCCCCTTCCCTGCTGATCCGGCGACCGCACGCTCGTGGCCAACCGCCGCATCCATATCCAATAGAAAGGTGATCGTGGGCATCATTTCACCCACCGCAATTTTGCTGACTGTATTGACCTGGGGGATACCCAGCTCCCGCCCGATTCCCTGATAAATCGTGGTGGAATCCACAAAGCGGTCTGCGATGACCCAGGTGCCGGAATCCAGCGCGGGGCCGATCTTTTCCCGCACCAACTGCGCCCGGCTCGCCGCAAAAAGGAACATTTCGCACTCCGGGGTCATGTTCTCGACCCCTTCAGTGTGCTGCAGCAGGTTGCGCACCTCCTCGCCAATCTTCGTCCCGCCAGGTTCGCGGGTGCGAAGGACATCCAACCCCCGTTCACGGCGGAGCCTTTCCTCGAGCAGAAAAATCTGGGTGGATTTTCCGCATCCTTCTGAACCTTCGAAACTGATAAATATGCCGCGAGCCATGTTGGTATTTGCATCTATGAACGTGGTCGCTAGGGTTGTCAAAATCGAAACATGAGCAACGAAATTACATTTGCCGAACGCACAGACAAAGAAGCAATCGAACGCGGGCTGGGATTCGCCCCGAAATTCGACGACAACGGCCTTATCACCGCCATTGCGCAGGACTCAGAGACCGGGGAAGTCCTCATGGTCGCTTACATGAATGAGGAGTCGCTCGCCATGACCCTGGAAAAAGGCGAAGCCGTTTACTTCAGCCGCAGCCGCCAGAAGTTGTGGCACAAGGGCGCTACTTCCAGCCACACCCAGCAGGTCCACGACATTTTAACGGATTGCGATCAGGACGCCCTCGTGCTGAAAGTCACCCAACATGGGCCCGGATGTTGCCACGCGGGTTACCGCAGCTGTTTCTACCGCAAGGTCGGCGAGGTCGGAAGCCCCGTCTCGCTTGAGGCCGAAATCGAAGAGCAAAGCTACGATCCCGATGCCGTTTACGGCTAGAGGTTCGCGGTGTTCAGAAAAAAACCGCAAAGCGATCGTGCTTGATTGGCAGCCCCATCAAGTGCGATGCCAGCTTTCAATGGCTCGAAGGCGATAAACCGATCCAACCCTGTTGGTTCAGCGAACAGACCCTGTTGGTTCGTAGAACATCTCTAATCAGGGGCGCCATACCCCTGGGAAACCTTTCGCCCGGCATTGCCACAGCGGCCTGAAGGGCCGGACGCACAAAGCCCGGCGGCTTCAGCCCCGGGGAAGGAGGATAGAGTTATACCGGCCTGAAAGGTCGGGCGCGAACTCTATTCGAGGATTCGCGCGCGCCCTCTCAGGACGCCTTCTGACTACTTCACATTTCCCGGGGCTGAAGCCCCGGTCTCTGTGCAGACGGACTTTCAGCCCGCCTAAATGGAAAGGTTCGCACTCCAATTTATGTGCAAAAAGTCTGCCCCTGTTGACTCGTTTTTGACTCTGCGAGCCAATTACATTTTCCTCAGACCTCAGTTCCGGATTGATCGTTCGAAGGTCCTTTTGCTCATGTCCGATTCAAGATTGACCATCCAAAAGCTCATGGAGGCGCTCCCGATCCGGAAACGAGCACTATTTTATTTTTTTGCACGCTCCCGAATTCGGACAATACCTCTCAACGCCTTTTTGATGGTATCTCAGGTGAGGAATGGGCGAAAAGGCGTCCGAATGGTCATGTCCGGGCTGAGTAGTGGCTGTGGAACGTAATTTTTGGTCACTATCATTCTCAGGTGTGGGGAATTGTACTTTTTAATGCTCCATCTCATTTCCAGGCATCGCGTCTAAAACGGCTCATGCTCGAAACCGGCCAATGTTCCTTTGTCCGAAATCTCCTAATCGCACCAGGTTGGCACCGTTTGGTGCATTTTCGCGGTTATCCACGAAATCCCCGCACGCTTGTTCGACAATCACAAAGGCGATCTCTACTGCGGTTACGACGGCCTGACCGGGAAAAAATGCGGATGAGGCGGAGTGATCGGGAATTCAATCGTGAAGATCATCTCCTTTTTGGTGATACCCATGTCTGCCCTTCGCATCGGATAAAAGATCACATCCAGCGCATTGTTCAGTTTCAGGGGGAAATCCGGCACCCGCGGACCGAAATCCGGTATTTCAATCCGGTTTGAGTAGAGACCACCCGGGGAAGGCGTTCTTGCTTGAGGCACCACAATATACCCCTCCTCGTTGCAGAGGTTTCCTGTGAAATGACTCCGCAACGCAAGATAACCGCCCGCGTAAATCAATGCGATCAGGGCAATTCCGATTGCCGCCCTACCCGCAAACTCACCTTTTCGCTGTTTCACAGTCAAACCCTGCGAGAAAAAGCCTCCCGGGCAAGTCCATAAATCACCACATCCAAAATACATTGTTTTTATGGTTTATACGGCTAAAATGGCTTCTTACATTTCCGAAGCATCTGCCTGCTCCGTCTGCCATGCCCCTTTTCCAAAGAATTTTCATTCCCATGATGTCTGTGCCGGTCCTTTTGTCGGGTTGCAGCACCGGAGTCTTTTTCGCAGACGACAATCTGGAAGGTCATGTGGGGATCGTTTCCGTGGAACGGGTCGGATCGGTCGCTGAAGTGATCGATCTGGAAAGCGGCAAAGCTCCCCAGCTGCTTGTCGAAGATCAGACGGTGAGCGAAACACCGATTGCAGCCACTCAAGGCGAAGCAGTTGTCTACATTGGCCCCGAACCTGCCGCCGAAGCGACACCCGAATCGCTCACTGTCGCAGGGGGCGGAAAAAGTTCTCTTTCAGTGGATTAAGACGCGTCCCGTTTGTGCGATTGGTTGCTCCCCATTTTGTCTGTAGAAGTGGGAATGATTCGGATTTTCATCCTCGCACTCACATTCGGACTGTTTGCTCAGGCAGGTGACCTCGCCGGCTCAAAGCCAAACATTATCGTTCTCATCACAGACGACCAGGGCTACGGACCGGTCGGGCGGCACGGGCATCCGTGGATCAAGACGCCCAACATGGACACGCTCTTTGATACTTCGACGCGTTTTGATCGTATGCTGGTGGCTCCCACCTGTTCCCCTACCCGCGCGGCGTTGATGTCCGGCCGGCATCCCATGAAGAACGGGATCACTCACACCATCCTGGAACGTGAGCGGATGAACCCGGAGACCATCACCCTCCCGCAGGTTCTGCGCGATGCGGGTTACACCACGGGGATTTTCGGCAAGTGGCATCTCGGCGACGAAGACACTCACCAACCTCACAATCGCGGGTTTGATGAAGCGTTTATCCACGGTGCCGGAGGGATCGGCCAGGCTTATGCCTGCTCCTGCGCGGATGCGCCGGGGAACAAGTATTTCAATCCCGTGATTCGCCACAACGGGTCATTCGTGAAGACCGAAGGTTATTGCACTGACCTTTTCTACAATGCCGGGCTGGGCTGGATCAAGGATGTGAAGGACAACGACAAACCGTTCTTCGCCTATATCACCACCAACGCTCCCCACGGCCCATTCATCGCACCGCCAAAGAATGAAAAGCGTTTCACCGATCTCGGTTTCTCAGAGCAAACTGCCGGGTTCTACGGCATGATCGAGAACATCGACGAAAACATCGGTCTGCTTCTGGAGAAACTCGAAGAATGGAAGCTGATGGAGAACACCTTGATTGTATTCATGAGCGACAACGGCATGACCGGCGGCGGCTCCGGCCCTGAAGGAAAAGCCCTGGGGCAGGATGAAAACGGCTCGGATATGTTTCGCTACAATGCCGCCATGAAGGGCCTGAAAGGAAGCACCGATGAAGGCGGAGTGCGGGTTCCTTTCTTCATGCGCTGGGATGGAAAGATCAAAGCCAACCAACAGGTCGACACGATCGCAGCCCACTTCGATATCTTCCCCACTCTGGCAACCATCGCCGGAGCGAAAATCCCCGGCAATCAGGTGGAAGGCCGCAATTTGGTTCCGTTGATCGAAGACCCGGGCGTCCGCTGGGCAGATCGCTATCTGTTCACCCACAAAGCCCGCTGGGCGACCGGGACTGAGCCCAACGAGCAGCAATGGATCAACTACGGCGTGCGAAATCAGCAATACCGTCTCGTCGGCCCGAACGGCAGGAACAGCCGGAAGAAAAAGAAAGACGCGGCCGAAGACGCTGCGCCGAAAGTAGCCCTTTACGACATGCAGAAAGATCCCGGTCAGAAAACCGATATCGCAGATCAGCATCCTGACATTGTCAAAAAGATGAACGATGCCTACGACAAATTCTGGAAGGAAACCCGTCCGCTGATGATCAATGAAGAGACACCCATGTCACCGACGCGGCCGTTTCATGTCTGGTATGAAGAGCAGGTTAAAAACGGCGGCATTCCTGACTGGAAGAAGCGGGATCTGTGAGGTCCCCTACCCGCTCGAAACACAAATGTAACATTTCTTAAAAGGGCTGTTGCAATCCGGAAATTCACCGGCATATTCGGCGTCCACGATTTCAGCGATGAAATCGAACTAGACCGCGGGATGGAGCAGTCTGGTAGCTCGTCAGGCTCATAACCTGAAGGTCATCGGTTCAAATCCGGTTCCCGCAACTTATTTAAAGCCCCGTAACTCCCTGAGTTGCGGGGCTTTTTGTTTGTGAGAATCATAGGAAGCCTGTTCCCAATTGATCTGCTCACCTCTCGCTGATTCAGGCAGTGGCACTCCGGCATTGGCTGTAGTTCGATTCTTATGCTACGGGTTTCTCTTATGGAAACCGAAGGCTCAGTCACTCTCATCACCGGTGGTACCGCAGGAATCGGGCTCGCGTTGGCCCGTCGGCTTAACGCCAAAGGCGGGAAAGTGGCTGTGACATCCAACGATGCCGGGTCATTGGCAGCGGTCGCTGATTTCGCGCTCGGAATTGAGGCGGATGTCGCCTCCCCTGATGATAACAAACGTGTCATCGATCAAGTCCTGAGGGAGTTCGAAGGTCGCCTCGATGCCTGGGTCAACAACGCCGGTATCGCCCGTCACAGTCCGATCCCTGATTACACTGAGGCCGAAATTGATGCGATGTTGGCGGTGAACATCAAGGGCACCATTCTGGGCAGCCAAACCGCTTTGCGTCACTTCTCAGCCCAAAAGGCCGGCCACATTATCAACGTGATCTCCACCGCCTCACTGCGCGGAATCCCGACTGAGTCGGTCTACTGCGCTTCCAAGTGGGCGGTCCGCGGATTTACCCAGGCGCTTGCGGAAGAAGCCGCTCCTGACGGAGTTCGAGTCACGGGGGTTCTTCCGGGCGGAGTGGACACGGCCTTCTGGGATGCAGCGGTGGATCGCCAAATGCCGGTGGAGGATTTTCTGCAACCTGAGCACATCGCGGACGGGATTATTTCGGTTCTGGAAATGGATGATACGTGCGTGACGCGGGAGATTGTTCTCAGGGCTATTAAGGATCGCGACTTTGCGCAGTGATCTGCGCTTTTACCCCAGGGCCCAACAGGTGACTGAAAAGGAGCCGGTGACGTATTTGCGTCGTGTATGACAGTAAGATTTTCTGTCCAGGTGTCGTTTGCTTCCACCCTCGCCGGAATTCCGGTAGACTGACTCCTTTGATGAATAAAACTCTCCCGGCACTGCTTCTATGTACCCTGATTGCGATCTCTGCTCAAACCGCAGAGGTCGGTGATGTCGATTTCAACAGGGATATTCGTCCAATCCTTTCGGACAAGTGCTTCCACTGCCATGGGCCTGACGCCAGCAATCAAAAGTCTGAATTCCGGATCGATACGCGGGAACATGCGCTGAAAGACCTCGACGGGGTGAAAGGGATCGTCCCGGGAAATTTGAAAGAAAGCGAGGTGCACTGGCGAATCAGGGCGGGGAATGATGAAGATGACGTGATGCCCCCGCTGGATTCGAACCGGATCTTGTCGAACCGGGAAAAGGACCTGCTCGATGCCTGGATCGAACAGGGGGCGGATTACGACATCCACTGGTCTTTCAAGAAACCGGTTCGCCATGAGTTTCCGAAGCTGAATGCCGACAACACTGCGCAGACGCAGAACGCGATCGACCATTTCATCTTTGCCCGTCTCGAAACGGAGAAACTCGCGCCGAATCCCCCGGCAGATCTTGAGACCCGGCTTCGTCGGGCCTCTTTGTCATTAACCGGACTACCGCCCACTCCTGAAGCGATGGATAAAGCGCTCGCAGATGATCCGGCAAAAGCTTACGAGAACTTTGTGGATCACCTGCTTGGTTCGATGGACTACGCAGAGCGGCAAACGTTGCGATGGCTGGACGCAGCCCGGTTTGCCGATACCGATGGCTACCAGAACGACAGTGAACGCAAGAACTGGCCGTGGAGAGACTGGGTGATTCAGGCATTTTACGAAAACCTGTCATTCGATGAATTCACTATCGAGCAGCTTGCGGGAGACATGTTGCCGGATGCCACAGGCGACCAAATCCTGGCCTCAGCGTTTAACCGAAATCACCGACAAAATGCGGAAGGCGGTGCACTCGCCCCTGAATTCTTCGTAGAGAACGTAATCGATCGGGTGGAAACGACTTCAACCGTGTGGCTGGGCCTCACGATGGGCTGCGCGCGATGTCATGATCACAAGTATGATCCATTGAGCCAGAAGGAATTCTTCCAGATGTTCGCCTACTTCAACAACATCGGGGAACGCGGCACGGGCAAAGGTATCCAGGCGAATCCGGTGAGGAGTTTCCGCTCACCGCTGGTGGATCCTCCGGCTGAATTCCTCACTGCCCTGGAAAAAGCCAAAGCGGCAGAAGCTGAGGCACAAAAAGGATTGAATCAGCGACGTGATCAATGGGTCGCGGAAGCAACTGCCGCGTTGCAAGCTGAAGATACTCCTCAGAAGTGGACGGCGATCAAGCTGTCGAAGGCGGAAGTGGAGAACGGAGACGGAACACTGGCGATGGAGGATGACGGTTCGTGGATTTTTGACGGGCAGAACGTCCCAAAGGCCAAGTATCGATTGCAGATTGACGGCACGTGGAACAAGCCCGTCACCGGGCTGCGCCTGGATGCTCTGCCGGACTCGACTTTTGGCAAACCACGCCAACTGGCCCGCAGCGTGAACGGCAACTTTGTCCTGACCGACGTCAAAGCCGCAATCGTCGATGAAAAGACCGGCAAATCCAGACCGGTAGAGATTGCTCATGCGGCAGCCAGTTTCGAACAGGATAACTACCCGGTCTCGAACGCCATCGATGCCAAACCTGCGACAGGATGGGCGGTCTATGGCCCGAAGGTGCGCCCCGAAACAGTCAGCGCCTTCTTCTTTTTATCCAAACCGGTTGTGATCAAAGAAACCGAACGGCTCGAGTTGCGCCTCAGCCACGAGTCGAACTTTACTGATCACAATATTGGAAGGTTCAGAATTTTTCTGACGGATGAGGATGTGGAAGACAAGGTCACCAAATCGACTCTTGCGCCGAAGATCACCGCCGTGCTGAAGATTCCAAAGGACCGGCGAAGCAAAGGTGAGATCAAGACCCTGACAGATTACTATCTTACCATCGATCAGCCATTGAAGGAGGCTAAGCGGGACGTCGCGAAAGCTGAGAAACAACTGCGGGATGCCGGTGCGGAATCCGTTCCGGTGATGGTGATGAAAGAGCGCGAAGGCGAACGCCTCCCTGCCTATTTGTTGGACCGCGGACAATATGACGCCCCTGATACCTCTGAAGAGCTGGCGAGAGCCCTGCCGGCTGCATTCTTTGACGGTAAGGAGGAAGATCAGCCGCAGGATCGTCTCGAGCTTGCCCGGTGGATTGTATCTGACAGCAACCCGCTCACGGCCCGGGTGATCGTGAATCGGGTTTGGCAGGATCACTTCGGTGTTGGACTCGTGAAAACCACCGAGGATTTCGGTGCACAGAGCGAGCTCCCCAGTCACCCTCAGTTGCTGGACTGGCTGGCCGTGGAATTCATGGAGTCCGGTTGGGATTTGAAAGCCCTGCACAAATTAATCGTGATGAGCGCTACGTACCAACAGGGTTCGTTTGTCGATCCAACCCTCTACGAACGTGATCCCGGGAACCGGTTACTGGCGCGCGGACCACGCTACCGTCTGGACGGGTTTTCGATTCGGGATTCGGCTCTGAAAGCCGCCGGATTGCTGAGTGATCGCGTGGGCGGTCCACCTGTGAAACCGTATCAGCCGGAAGGTCTCTGGAATTCCCTGGCGGCCGGTGCGGGAACTAAATACGCAGTGGGAACCGGAGAGGATCTGTATCGCAAGAGCCTCTACACCTACTGGAAGCGGGCGGTCAATCCGCCGCGGCAATTGATCTTTGACTCCAGCGGAAGAGAAGCCTGCAGCGTCGCGGTGCGCCGAACCAACACGCCTCTTCAGGCCCTGGTTCTGATGAACGACGTGACCTTCGTCGAAGCTGCCCGAAACCTTGCTGAAGATGTCATTCAGAAAGAAGCAGACTCAGACAACCGACTCCGGGAAATCTATCGTCGAGCCACCTCGCTTTCCGCCACTGAGAAGCAGATCGAGGTGATGCGGGCGAATTACGACTACTTCACAAAACATTTTGCAAGCCATCCGGATGAGGCCGCAGAATTTCTGAAAGCGGGCAACTCCCCCCGCGATGAATCCATACCCGCCCCGGAGCATGCTGCCTGGACGGCAGTGGCCCACCTGGTATTGAATCTCGACACCACCATTTCGCTACAATGAACAGGGCAACGCTCTTCGCCATCGCTACGCTGGCTTTCACAGGGCCGGCATTGTCAGCTGATCCGGTAAAGGGTTCGACTCCGGATGATCCAGCGCTCTCGACGCATCGTGAGGTGACGGGGCAGTCAGAGGCTGACCGCTCGCTTTCATTGCCGACTCCATTCCCGAATATCGTGAGGGCATGGACGGGTGACAATTCGGTGGTGAACTGGAAATTCAACAAAGATGCCAGCGAGATCTCGCTGCTCTCGGTGTTCAAGGGATCCGGAACCGTTCATCTCGTCACGGCTGAGAAGTCGGGCATCCAGGAAGATGGGCTGATTGTTTTCAGTGCACTGGATTCAACAGTTGTGGGCGAGAAAGCGAAGCTGGAAACCCACCCGGGAAATCATCGGATCGGTTTCTGGGTGAACGGGAATGACTTTGTGAAATGGAGCCTTGATACCCCGGTGCTCAAAAAAGGAAATTACGAAGTCGAACTGGTCTATTCCCGGGCCGGACAGGGTGATGCGACGGCTTCGGTAACGGTCAATGAGACTGAGCTTCCCGTCCCATTGAAATCGACCGGCAGTTGGTATGTCTACCAAGTCCAATCGATCGGTGAAATTAAGATCCCGAAGTCCGATAAACTAAATATCGAAGTTCGAAGCGTAAAACAAAGCGGAGCTGTCATGAATCTCAAAGCTGTGCTGCTTCACCCTGTAAAATAACTTTTGCCATGAAAGACACTCCCCCCGCAAATCCTGCCAGCGAGTATCAGCTCCTGCAGAACCGGCGTCATTTCTTTGGAACCGCCGCCAAAGGAATCGGCGTCGCCGCACTGGCATCGCTACTTGACCGTGATGCCACAGCCGCCGATAAGCCGGCGGCTGCCGACGAAAATCTGAATGGAGTGCTGAAGGAATTTCACGCCCCGCCAAAAGCCAAACGGATCATCTACCTCTTCCAGAGCGGGGCTCCCTCGCAACAGGATCTCTTCGATCACAAGCCGCTTCTGCAAAAGCATTTCGGCGAAGACATGCGGGATCACTTCGAAATGACTCAACGTCTTACCGGAATGACGGCGGGCCAGAAGACCTTTCCCCTCGCGGGAACGAAGTATGAGTTCAAGAAACACGGCAAATCGGGCATGGAGATCAGTGAACTGCTCCCGCATATCTCCGGTGTCGCTGACGACATCTGCCTGATCCGTTCGATGTTCACTGAAGCGATCAACCATGACCCTGCGGTGACGTTCTTTCAGACAGGACATCAGTTGGCCGGGCGCCCGAGTATGGGGTCCTGGCTTTCCTACGGGCTGGGTTCAGCAAACGACAATCTCCCAAGCTTCATTTCGATGGTATCGCGCGGAACCGGGCGTCCCAATTGCCAACCTCTGTATGACCGCTTGTGGGGAAGCGGATTTCTTCCCACGCAACATGCCGGAGTGAAATTCATGGGTGTGGGTGATCCCGTATTGTATTTGAACAATCCGGCAGGGTTTGACGCCAAATCCCGCCGGCGCATGCTGGACGATCTCGCCAGGATGAACGAGCAGTCGCTCGAAGAATTCGGCGATCCGGAGATCAACACCCGTATCGGCCAGTATGAAATGGCTTACCGGATGCAGACTTCTGTGCCGGAGTTGACCGATTTTTCAGATGAGCCTCAGCATGTGCTCGACATGTACGGTCCTGATGTCACCAAGCGCGGGACCTACGCTTACAACTGTCTGTTGGCCCGCCGCATGGCTGAGCGGGACGTGCGGTTCATCCAGTTGTATCACATGGGTTGGGATCAACATTTCAACCTGACAACTCAGCTACCCGGGCAGTGCCGCGATGCCGACCAGCCGTCAGCCGCCTTGATCAAAGACCTGAAACAGCGGGGGCTACTGGAAGATACATTGGTTGTGTGGGGCGGAGAGTTTGGCCGAACCTCTTACTGTCAGGGCAAGCTGACGCGGGACAATTATGGTCGGGATCATCATCCGCGATGTTTCTCGATATGGATGGCAGGAGCAGGAATCAAACCGGGGCTGACCTACGGTGCGACCGATGATTTTTCCTACAACATCACAGAGAATCCGATTCATGTGCATGACCTGCATGCAACGATTCTGCATCAGTTAGGAATCGATCACGAAAAGCTGACTTACTTTTTCCAGGGACGACACTATCGCCTGACTGACGTTCACGGCCATGTGGTGAAAGACATTTTGGCGTAACAGCCCTCCCCCGTTCGTTCACAGAAATTTCAACCGCATCCATTCCCAGGGCTTGTGGAAAAGGACCCAGCCAAGAGATTTCCAATCGCTTGAGATCCGGGCGCGTCCTCGCATACCGGGGCGGAGATCTCCCTCGGTGTTGTCGATTGAAGCGAGACAGACAAACACGTTGCCACCGTCTTTAACCTCGGAGACCGGGTAGATCTCATCGATCGTTGCTTCAACCACAGAACCGGATCTCGACTGAAGTCTCACAGCCACGTTCATGTTGTCATTCACGTGCCGAATGTCTTCATCATTGACGGCTAATTCTATCTTGAGACGATCCAAAGACGCGATCTCGAATAACTTCTGACCGGTTTCCACCGGAACCCCACGGCTTCGCTGCAGATCACCGCTCAAAACCAGGCCCGAGATAGGAGCATGAATCTCCAGATGATCCTGCCGATACTTTAACAGTTCTGCCTCGAGCGCGAGCGCGTCGTATTCATGCTGCGCAAGCTGAGTGGCGGGGACGTTCTTGGCAGCCCGGGCCTGATCCCGCCGACGTCCGGCCACTTCGCGATTGGCGATAGCTTCAGCCAGCCTCCAGCCGATCTCCTTGCCATCCAGCTTTGCTATGACGGCGTTTGCCTCAACGGTTTCCCCGGGCTTCACAAACGTTTCCTCAAGAACGCCACTGATTGGCGCGGCCACCTGTCTCGATTCAGCCGGGGTGATCCGCGCACTCGCGGCTACGCGGTGAGGCACGGGGATAAACATAACAACCAGAAAGATCACCGGCATCAATATCAGGCTGACCTTCTTCCACTTGGATGCGGTTCGTTTGAAATGCCTGACCTTACCAAACACACCCGACGGCAGTGCTTTTTTAAGCAGACTGAACAGCGCTGAAACATGGGGGACGGCGGCCTCGATGAGCGCCAACCGGTCGGCGTCCAGCGCCTGTTTCTCACGCCAGAAAAACGAGAGCGCCGCCGTCGACGGATCATTCTCGTCATCGTTCGCCAGGGGGACCGACAAGACCTGTTCCGAGGAGAACATACTGAGCAGCTCACTCTGATCGGAAGCCGCCATGACCTTCGTGTTTCCTGTCTCCTGTGGTGGAGGCCAGGCAATCGGAGAATCAATAACACTCGTCTCCTTGAACAAAGAGATGAGACGGGCGGTCCCATGGGTGCGTTTTTGGACCTCTGCCAGTCCCGATATTGCATCGACTTGAAACTTGCTGTTTTTACCGGAACCAACCGCAGTTCGATCGCAACCGATCCAGTCTTGCAGTTCTGAAACGACGATAGAACAGGCTTCTTTGTATTCGTGAGCCGTGCTGGCTTTGGTGAAAAGATCAATCAGCAGCGTTGCCTGTAGAAAACCACGTTTAAGCTGTTCCAGCTGGAGCCGATGGCCGTGCTGCATCAGATTTGCCACAGTCATCTGCAGCAGACTGAAAATCGGTTCAAGGTAAGGAGCCCGCTCGGGACCAAGCAAGAGGACTAAAGAAAGAGACTGAGCCTGTGCCCCCCCATCGTCGCCAACATCGGGTCGAAATGGAGCACAAAGCACTGCCAGTTTACCGTGGTCGGTCTGCACAGTCTGTCGATGCGCCCTCATCCCATTGAGCGCGAAGCCCACCGCACCATTCACCTCCTCCATCGCCTCGGGACTCAGGTTTTGATCAGTGGCGTTGGCAATCAACTTTGCCTCAGCGCCCCCTTTATTGTTCCGCTGGCAGAGCATTCCGATCCGCGCTCCGGTCAGCAATACGACAAAGGAAACTGCTTCAGAATAAAAGAGGTCTTCGTCTTCAATCGCAGCCAGTTCGGCGACTTTCTCGAAGACCGACTCAGGCGGAAGCGTCATCACCCGAGCCATCGTAGCCTGTGTCTTCACCTTTTCCGCATTCGCTGCGGCGGTGGGGGCGATATTAGATGTAGCTCCGCTGGTGCTGCTCATTAATTTATTGTCCAAACCCCTTAGTCTTTCGGGGGAACGTAAATTTACCGTGAAACTGCGTTTTGTCACTCAATGCGTTAGAGATGACTGGATGACGGAAAAATGTCACCCCATCAGCTCAGGATACCGCTCCATCGCCTCCGCGCGACACGCATCGGCAATCTCTATGCCACACCCCATCCCGGAAATATGATCAACGAAGTCCTGACATTTTCCTGAATCCAGCCTGGAAATCGCCCGGCGCACGCGCAAAAGCTGGGCAGCCCCTACCGAAAGCTCATCCATACCCAGCCCCACCAACACTGGCGTAAGCAACAGATCTCCAGCAGCCTCACCACAGATCCCGCACCAGATACCGTTGTCATGAGCGGCCTCGACGGTCTGCCCGATGAGCTTGATCACGGCCGGGTGAGTTGGCTGGTAAAGGTCGGCCACCCGGTCGTTTACACGGTCTACCGCAGTCGTATACTGAATCAAATCATTGGTTCCGATCGAAAAGAAATCGACCTCTTTGGCCAGCTCATCCGCAATGAGAGCAGCGCTGGGAATTTCGATCATTGCCCCGACTTCAATCTCTTCATCAAAGGACATCCCTTTTTCAGAAAGCTCCAGCTTCGCCTCGTCCAGCAATCGGTTTGCCTGCTTCAGCTCGGCAATGTTGCAGATAAACGGGTACATGACCCCGATTTTCCCATGCGCACTGGCACGCAAAATCGCCCGAAGCTGCACCTTAAATTCATCTGATTTCGCCAGGCTGACTCGAATACCCCGCCAACCCAGAAAAGGATTGGGTTCCGGTTCCCCCGACAGCCCCGGCCACAGTTTATCACCACCAATATCCAATGTACGGATAATCGCACCATGAGGAGCCACTGCCTTCACAACAGTTTCGTAGTTCTCGGTCTGTTTGTCTTCAGCCCGCAATTCGATCTCGTTGAGGTAGAAAAACTCTGTGCGATAGAGACCAACACCTTCAGCTCCCTGCTTGGTTACTTGCTCAACTTCACTGGAAAACTCTATATTCCCCGAAAGGATAATTTTCTTATCATCTGCGGTCAGGGTTTCCGCATCCCGTAACTCCTGAAGTTCTAAAACCAGATCGTCTTCCTGTTTAAAGAGTGTCTCATATACTTTGAGAGTCTCTTCACTGGGGCGCAGAATCAGCACCCCATGTGTCCCATCAAGCAACACCTCATCCCCGGGCACCAGAGAATCTGAAAAGTGGTGCAAGGCAACGACGGCAGGAATATTGAGCGACCTCGCCATAATCGCGGTGTGCGAAGTGGCGCTTCCAGCTTCGGTCGCAAATCCCAACACAAATTCCCTGTCCAGAGAAACCGTATCTGAAGGAGTTAAATCATGAGCAGCGAGGATACAGTGGCTGCTGATCTCGTCGTTCGCTTCCGGGCCATCTCCTCCCGGCCAACGCAGATTGCGAACAACGCGGCGGGCCACATCTTCAACATCAATTGCACGCTCCCTGAGGTAGGGATCAGAAATCTTTCGGAGCGTATTCAAATAACGCTCAATGACTTCGAAGTAGACACGGTCAACGGAGCGCAATTCAGCCTCCACTTTCCGCCTCACCTCATCAAGAACCGCCCGGTCTTCCAAAACCAGCAAGTGAGCGTCAAAGATACTGGCATGATCCGAGTCCGCCCCTTCAATTTCATTCTGCAAATCCCGGATCTGTTCCCGGGTCGCGACAATAGCCCTTTGCAGCTTCTCTTTTTCACGGTCTACATCCCCACTGGCAATCCGGCGATCTTCAGGTTCTTCAAAAGATTCACCGGAAAAATGAATAACACCCCGGGCGATCCCCGGAGAGACACCAATCCCTTGAAGGCGAACTTCGCCTTTTGAAGTGGATGATGGTGATGACGGGTTCATGTGGAATTTTGACGATCCAGGCGAAAAATTCGCCAAGCAAAAATCGCGCCACCCTTACCCTAACCTCAAAGAATATCAAGGTTCCGCCTCGAACCCATCTTCAATCAATTTGCCGATTTGGGCCAACGCATCAGATTCATCAGCACCTTCTACACTCACTGTAATAATGGCACCCTGCTCAGCCGCAAGAATCATCAGCCCCATTATACTTTTACCATTCACCTCTTCCTCCCCTTTCCGAACCCATATCTCACTGTCAAAACGATTCGCCAACTTCACAAATTTAGCAGCAGGACGGGCATGGAGCCCCTCCGCATTCGGTATTGTGAAATCTTGTTCAGCCATTTTGGTTAGTGTGGTATTTCAGACTATAAATTTTCGTTGGTCACGCATCTTTTTCAACAGTTTCTTATTGAATTCCACTGCGGAATCATGCCCTAACGACTTTAACTTCTGATCCAAAGCCGCAACTTCGATCAATTGTGCCATATCCCGCCCCGGCGCGACCGGTAACTCAACATGCGGCACTTTCATACCCAGCAATGTGATTGTTTTCTGATCCATCCCCAGCCGATCAACGTCATTCAAATCTTCGGCAGGCACCAGGGTCACTTGAAGATCCAGCCGCTTCTCGGTACGATAAGTCCCCACTCCGAACAGGGCCGCCACGTTGATAATTCCCAGGCCCCTCACCTCCATGTGGCTTCGCCCCAGCTCAGGAGCCGTCCCGACGATCTCCCTTCCCTCAATATTTCGAAAACGAACCATATCATCCGCGACCAAACTGGCCCCGCGACGCAACAAAGCCAACACTGTTTCACTTTTGCCTGTACCGCTGGCGCCCTTGATCAGGATTCCAATCCCCATCGTGTCCACCATGCACCCGTGTTCAGTGCAAGTCGGTGCAAACTCCCACTCCAGACGCACCGTGGCCGCGTTGATAAAAGTCATCGTCACCATCTTGGTGTGAAACACCGAAACTCCAGCATCATTTGCAATTTTAGTAAGCTCGGGAGTAAGCGTGTCGCCCCGACTCACCACGATGCAGGGTATGTTCCGGTGGCACAAATCCCGAAACCGCTTCGCAGCATTCTCTTCGCTCAGATGCTTCAAATACGAACGCTCCGCTTTCCCGATCACCTGCATCCGGTGAAGTGCAAAATAGGTATAGAAACCTGAGAGGGCCAACCCCGGGCGATTGATCGTTGGCTCAAGGATTTTTCGATCAAACCCGATCTTCGATCCCTCAAGACTGAGCTTCAGTTCTTCGGCATGATTCTCAAAAAACTCCCCCACTGTGATGGTCGGCTTAGCTGGTTTGCGATGCCTCCGGGAAGGACGTTGAGATGAAGGTAGATCCGCCATATATCGTTTCGGAAACAGACTTTAGGGGATTACCGGCGATCGGGAAAGACTCATTCTTCAAAAAATGTCTAAACGCTTCAAAAAACTTCGATCGGCAAATTTCAGTTTTCAGGTTTAGTATTTATCAGGCACGCTCTTCACCATAGAAGTTCGTCGCGAAGCATTTTTACCATTACGAGCCGCCTTCCCAGACAATGTCCGAATTCGCCCAATTCCGCCTTCTCGTTCGCGTTCATGCGCGGATGGGCTGGGTAAAATTCGTAACGATGGCGAAACAATCACGGCTGATGGCATCGACTCTGGTGGGATTCCTGCTGACTTATTCCATCACGGCATTTTTCCTTTTTCACCGGGGTCTTGGCTACGTTGCGCAGCTTCCTGCCGCAGGGGGGTTGCTGGGTGACCGACTGATCTATGTGATCTTTTTCTGCTTTTCCATGATGTTGCTGTTCTCGGTTGCAGTAACAGGGTACATCGCACTCTTTAGAAGCCGCGACACCCGCTGGCTATTGACGTTGCCGATCTCTCACCGCGTTATCTTTCTTTGGAAATGTGCTGAATCAGCCCTGTTCGCGAGTTGGGGAATGATCTTTATCCTGGCTCCTATGCTGGTCGCATTTGCGATGTCGCGCGGCGCCCACGGTTCCTTCTACTTCAAGACGTTGCTCGCACTTGTTCCGTTTTTGATGATCGCCGCAACCATCGGCGCCCTCTATCTCATTACAGCCGTCAGATGGTTCTCACGGCGGCAGATCGCCTGGGTCACGGCGGTATTTGCTGTTGTGGTCCTGGGGTTCGGACTGTTTTCGGCCAAAGAAGACCGGGAAATACTGGAAAGCACCGGCCAAAGCGCAGCGCTCACCTTTCAACGCATCCTCCATCACACTCAAATCTCCGTTAATCGAGCCAGTCCCAGCACCTGGTTGGCTGATTCAATCGTCGCCTGGAGCCGCCCCTATCAGCAATACCGAACCTTCATGTACCCAGCCCTGCTTTGCAGTTATGCGCTGATGGGTGGGCTTTTGGTTTGTCTGGCCGGAAAGCATTGGTTTTACCCGTCATGGAATCGCTCGGTACAATTCTCCGCAGAAGCATCACTGCGGAGGCAACATAAAGCCGGAGCAGCTTCGAGAGATGGAATCATCCAGCATTTGCCTGAACCATCCTGGCTACGGCATTTCATTGGCCGTGCTCTTTCTGCCATTTCCCGAAAAGACGTGCTCACTTTCATCCGTGAACCCGGGCAGTGGATTCAATTCGCCATCGTGTTCGGTCTGCTGGCGATCTACGCCAGCGGCCTCAGGACGATGAATGACAATCTCACACAAGCCAGGGATCTCTACCTCGTCGCCTATCTGAACTTATCCGTCTGTGCATTGGCCCTCTCAACATTGACCACTCGCTTTGTCTTTCCCCAATTCTCTCTCGAAGGCAGGCGGCTGTGGATTCTCGCCATGTCGCCTCTTAAACTTCAGAAGCTTGTGATGCAAAAATTCGTCATGAGCACCCTCTTCACCGGATTCGCTGTGACAATCATTCTTCTGCTTTCGGGAAATAATCTAAATCTGGGCGGAAGTGACACCCTCTTCTTCACCTGCGCGGTGATTCAACTCGCAATCGGTCTGAACGGAATTGCCGTGGGTTACGGAGTTCTTTTCCCGAATCTGGCAGAAACCAACACCGCAAAAATTGTCAGCGGCTTCGGGGGCACGCTCTGCCTCGTCTCAAGCTTCGTCTATGTTGTTGTCTTTCTGCTACTTCTGGCATGGGCCAGGTTGGAGGTTTTCCGCTCAAATGAAGCCCCAACAGGTTGGTTCACTGACATTCACGGCAAGGCCGGCGTAGGGTTTTCGCTAACTTTAACAGTTCTAGTGACTCTTATTCCGCTAATTTTTTCAATGAGACGACTAAAAAGACTGGAAATTCTAGGCAATTTATAATATTAAGTTATCTTAATAAAAATTAAGCCCAAATTTCCCTATGTCAGCCATCGCAGAATTCCAGCCACAGTTTATTGATGAAGAGGAAGACGAGCAGGATCTCATGATTCAGTTCGAAGATAATGCGTTCGAACCTGCGACTCCCTATCAGGAGGATTTTGAGGACCAGGTTCATGTTGCTCAGGAGCAGTTGGCTCAGCTTCGTGAAAAACAGGAGCTTTTGGAGCGTCAAAAAACCGAGCTCGAAGAACTCTCCCAAAAGAAAGAGGAGTTCACTCACGGCCGCGCCAGGATTATCGATACCTTGAACGGTTATATCAACGGGCTTGAACAGGAAGCCACACAGGCCCAGCGCCTTGCAGACGAGTGCCTTGACACCAAAGAGATATTTGAGCATCACATCCGTACCGTTCAATGTCTGCGCCCGGAAAGCTGGAGCCGCACCGACCTTCGCGGAGAACTGGCGCGCGCATTGAGTTATATCAGTGCGGCTGAACAGGATATCACCAAGGCGCGTCCGGTCCTCCAGTCTCTGGGCGGGAAGAAAAAAGCTTTCAAAACCACAGCGTCAGCCTCGACTGAAAGCACTGCCGGCGCCCAGCCCTTCAGCTACTGGATGAAAGCCGGCCTTGCCTTCACCATTCCAGTGATGGTTTTCGCCATCATCATGAGCATCTTCATGGCCATCTTTGGTTGAGAGTAAACTTTATTTTTCGCACGACCCTCGCGAACACACGCCAGATATACCTCGGGGATTCCCAAACACACACAAAAGCCATGTTTGCACCTTCCCGCAAAAACAAAAACCGTCATCGTCCCAAGAACGCAACCACACGCAAACGCTCCGCTTCAAAGGAAGCGATGTTGGATCAGGAATACGAGAAACTGCACGCAAAAATCGGCGTGTTGGAGGATTTCATCACCAAGAGCGCAGTTAAGCAGGAGCGCACCAGTCGCATGCGCGCGGGCAATATTCTGCCTCCGCCGGAACAGTGGCGTACAGGCTCCGGAAACGGCGGCAAAAACAGTGTCGCCAACCGACGCAGTCGCTGGCAGAAACGCAAAGAGCACGCACAGCGCGATCGCAGTGGTCTCACCTTTCTCGCTCTCTTTGTAGCAGCATGTGCCCTGGCCCTCTGGTTGCTCAAAACGGGTTTCTGAGTGAAACAACTTCGGAACTTGCAGTTTCCGGGCGGTCATCCCACGCAACCAGTCGTTGGATCTTCAAGCCAGTCCACTTTCGACGCCGGTGTTGCGAAAGCGACAGGCGTCGAGTCAAGCCGCCATCGCTCTTCGCCCGCAACATATCTCGCCGCGCGACCTCCGAATCCGCCAGCCCCGTGACATAAGCTCACCGTGTCACTTAGGGGCTGAACCTCTCCACTCAAATGGAGTTCAGCGGGATTGAAGCCGAAATACTAGCATTTGCGGAAAAGGGCATTTCTAAGCAGTAAACAGGGACGCACGAAATCGGAACTGGCAAAATACGTAGCAGAAGGCCGTTCCATTTTCAGCCGGTCGTCTCTGCTGCGGAAGAAGGGGTACGCACGAAATCGGAACGACCAAAATACGCGGAAGAAGGTCGTTCCATTTTCAGCCAGTCGTCTCTGCTACGGAAGAAGGTATACGCACGAAATTGGAATGACCTTCTGCTACGTATTTTGGTCGTTCCGATTTCGTGCACCCACCTTCTTCCACGTATTTTGGTCGTTCCAATTTGAGGAGACATTGGGGACCGGGTTTTTGGGTATTGGACTGATTACCGGGAATGCTGGTAATTCAGATTTGGCGCACCGTGATGGGTCACCCTAACGATCCAATAGGGTTTGATCGATGAGACAACCCTGTTGACTCGTTCCCGCTCAAAAGGGATTTAACTGATCGTTAACGGACCACCTTCGCAGTATTTGTCAGTGCCGAACGTGGTCAGGTTGTGCCCCATCTCGTGCGCAATTTTCAGCCACAGCCGGTTGTGCGCCACTTTGTCGAGCTTGTGATAGGTCCCGCCTTTGAGGTTGTGGGACTTCTGCCCTCCGATGAGGACAAAAGGAATGTCTTCAAGAGTGTGGCTGTTGCCTTTGCCGAGTTCGTTAAGCCACACCACCAAGGTGTTATCGAGCATGCTGCCGTCATTCCCCGGCTCCGGGGTATCGGCCAGTTTCTTTGTCAGGTATGCGACTTCGCCAGCGAACCATTCGTTGATTTTGGTGAGCTTCTCGACCGCTTCGAGGTTCTTATCCGGCTCGTGAGAAAGTCCATGGTGCCCTTCTTTGATTCCAAGCCACTCCATGCGGGCCTGTCCTACGGATCGCATGTATTGAAGTGAACCAATCCGGGTCATGTCGTTGGCCATGGCATTGACCAACAGGTCGATCTGCATACGACTGATGGCGGGGGTGTTGGCATTGACCAGTTCGACATTGGGATCAATCTCAGGAACGGCGTGGGCCAACTCTTTGTCTGCGCCATCGTCGCGCTTCAGCTCATTTTCCAAATCGCGAACCAATGTGAGGTGCTGATCGAGCAGAGCTTTGTCTTCTGATCCCAGATTCTTTGAGACGCGTTTCAGGTCTTCGCTCACTTCATCGAGAATGCTGGTGAGGGACTCTTTGTCTTTCATCTGCCCATACAACTTCCCGAGCATCTGCTCGGGGTCGATCACAGGAGCCACCGGTTGGTTGGGCCCGGTGTAACTCATGCGCGTCCACGGGTCAGCACGATTCGGCACGGCCACACCAAGCTCCAGGGATCCGAACCGCGTGCGGGTGGCTTCGTTCTTCTGATAAAAATTGCGCAGCTCCTGATCAATCGAGATTCCACTGGCCCAGCCGGCCGGTGAATCGGAGCCGCCCTGAATATTACCGGGCAACAGTTCGGTTCCCGTAAGAAGACAGCTCATCCCGCGCATATGCCTGTCGCCGTCGCCTTTTATTTTGTTCCACACTCCGCGGAGAATCGTCATCCGATCCTGATAGGGTTCGAGAGGCTTCAGGATTCTCTTCACCTGAAATCCGCCGCCTTCTTTTTCATCCGGCCAGAACTGTTCGGGGACCGTTCCGTTGGGAGAGAACAGGACAATCATTCGGCGCTTCTGCGCAGAGGCGTCCGCACCGAGAGCCTGGATCCCCGGAAGGCCGGTCAGAAACGGAGTTGTTGCGGCAGAGACTCCAAGATTGCGGATAAATTGTCGGCGGGACTTCATGTGCAGAAAGGAAACGCTGATCAGAAATTCAGCAATAGCGCAATTTGGCTACACCGATCGAAAAATAAAAAAACAAACGCCTTCGCGCCTCCTTTTCGCTTGCACCAGTGCGTAGTTCGGAAACAATCGGATCGTGAATTTTATAAAGAAACTTTTTATTTTTGTAATCGTCTTTTTGATCGCCGGTTGCGCCATCCATTACGCTTCATTTCGCAGCTTCGGGCTCTTTATCTGGTCGTTCGAAAAAGATCCGGCGACTGAGAAATCCACTCTGGCCCGAACTGAGATTCGCCCATCAGGATCAGGTGATGTCGACGAAGTCGAGCTCGATGATTCCAAGGGAGCCAACGACGAGAAGAAAACAGAGGCGAAACCGGAACCGCCCAGGGACCCGAACCTCGTGGTTCTGTTCAACGGGAAAGACCTCGGAAAGTGGAAGAAGACCGAATTTGGAGGTGAAGGCGATGCCTTTGTGAACGAAGACGGCAATCTCGAGTTTGGATTCGGCGCCATCATGACCGGTGTGCACTGGGGAGAAGAGGAGCCACCAGCCCGGATGAATTATGAAATCTCTCTGGAGGCTATGAAGCTGGATGGTAACGACTTCTTTCTCGGCCTCACTTTTCCCTATGGAGAAGATTATGCCAGCCTGATCCTCGGAGGCTGGGGCGGCGGTATTGTGGGGATATCCAGTGTTGATGATCTCGATGCCTCAGAGAACGAAACGATGAACATCGAAGGCTTTGAGAACAACGTTTGGCATAAGGTGAAACTGCGGGTCACCGAAGACAAGATCATGGTCTGGTTGAACGAGAGAGAGTTGATTGATCTCGATACAAAAGACCGCAAAATCAGTCTCCGCCCCGGAGATATCGAGCTGTGTGTTCCCCTCGGAATTGCGAGTTTTGTGACAAGAGCGCAATATAGGAATATCGAGCTTAGAAAGATTAATCCTTCAAAAATTGGAGAATCTAATCAAACCGAAGCAATTGTTGAGCCTGTTTCACAAAAACCTGAGGGTGGAACAGAAAACGCTCCAAAAGAAGCCGCAGCTAAGGCTGAATAACTGTTTTAGAGTGGGTTACGAACCATTATACCCACGCACCATAACGTCAAGCTCCAGACATTGGCGCTAAATTGAGGCGAAATAATGCAAAAAAGATGCATAAAATTAAAATTTCACCTTGCTAAAATTTAAAGATTCTGAATTGATACAGGAACACTAGCAACATTGCGACGCAGAATTGAAAACTTACCTCGCAATCTGCTTCTTCCCTTGACCGCCATCCCTGATCAACCTTAAACCTTGTGTGAACCATCATGAACCTGCGTGACCAACTTAAAGATATCCTTCCCGACATCCTTCCCCGGAATCCTGCCAAAGCGATCAAGGGGACCGAGCTGATTGAATCGGTAAAGGACCGCCTCAAAAACGGATACTCTGACGCAACGCTGCGGTATCACTTTTCAATCATGTCCTGCGATCCTTCCTCGCCGATCGCCAAGGTTGAGCAAGGGCAGGGATATTATCTGCGCACCACAACCATCCACACACTGAACAGTGCGCGGAGCATGATCACTGACGATCACGGTTCGGTGATGAATAATGACGCCGGGCTGTCTATCTCCCGTGTGAACAAATTCCGCGCGGTTGCTCAGCGTTATTTTGAAGCTTCTCACAAGTTTCCTTTCGCGTTTGAGCGTTCATTCTCCGGAGAAAACGCAGGTGGCAACCGCTGGCGCGTTCCAGATATCACCGTAGTTGACTGGCTTGTGGGTGACCGGACTGATGAAGGTGTCCGCCTTAATAGAGAAAAGTTGGAAATTCAGCGTCGCCTGGGTTCATCGCCCTTCACGCTCTCTAACGTCAAGCTTCGTCTCGATGTTTCAAAAGACACGATCCTTGAAAACCTCTACCAGTGCCTTGCCGCTGGTCAGTGGGCCGATCAGACCGAACTCATGATCGCCTCCCCTGTTCTGGACCCTCAGATCCTGGAGGAAATCCGACAGTTCTCTTCTGAGAATGGAGTGGGCGTTACCACCTTCAACATGGACGGTGAGATGATCGACGATCTGCCGGAATCAGCCGCAGTCAGGAATCTGACTCCGAGTGAATTTGATCAAATCCTTTCACTTCTGAATATTCAGCGCATCACATCTCCTATCTCCAAACGTAAGTTCGATTGGCAGAAAGTTTCCAGCTATGCCAAACAGAACGAGGATTTTGCTCAGTTGCAGGAATGGATTAATCACTGCCTGATCACCGAATCAATCAGCAGTATTCAACAGTTCACGGACGAGTCAGTGGCTCCGAAGACCGTCGCAGTTGCCTGACGCGACTTCAAATTTGGTTACAGTTCTTGATACATCAAATCCATTGGAACGTATTGCTTCCAATGGATTTTTTGTTTTCAGGAAATGACAGGGTTGCCAGGTTCTGCTGGATTGGATTTGTTTTCTCTCGGTGCCTTACCGGCATTCTTCGGAATCGCCCTGGCAACTTCGGTAATCCTGCTCGCCCCCGACGCGTCAGAATCACTGACCGATGTCGCTCAATACGCAACCGGCGCAGCCGTCTTTGTTGCGTTTTCAGCGACGTGGATGGCAGGAGTTCTCTACAGCTACCGATGCAATCAATGGAGAAAGCGCTGGCTGCCTTATGTCATTGAGCTCTTCCCTACCACCACGCTTCTCCTCTGGTGCTGTATCAGGGTAAAAGATGAAATGCATCAGCCAATTGTGCTCGGCGGCGTGTTTTACCTGGCCAGCCTCGTTGTTCTTCTGACAATCGGAGCCATATCAGCCCGCCGTCTCAACCCGACCGAAAGCTAGCGGCGCATTCGGTCGAGGGCTTTCTTCAATTCCTCCATGTCGATCAATCCGTCTTCATTCACATCGATCATTCCAAACCTTGCCTGAAGCGGTCCCCTCGCCTCGCCTTTTGAAATCTTTCCGTCCTGATCTCCATCAAGCCGGTCGATCATTTGTTCAGCACTTGGACGCCGTCCCATTCCCTTCCCTTGCATCGGACGAGTTCCTCCAGGCCGACCACCACCGCGGGACTGCACCTTCCCTGCGTCACGATCTTCCTCCCATAATATTGTGAACTTCTGACTCGCCGCTTTACACCACTTGTCTTCATCATCGCAGGCAAAGTAGTCGACCCGAACCACCAACGGTTCAGTCAGCCTCTTCCCCTTGGGATCGATCTCAATCAAAAACTCCCGGGGATCGGCATCAGCATCAACGGCTTCCACCTTCGAAGCGACACCGGTCAAAGAATCCACCTCAACTCCGTCCGGGGCTGTAATCTCATACTTCATCGGTGCGGCGAGATTGTTCCAATGCACATGGTGGATCGGGTCGATATGAAAGCCCAGATGGATGGCCCCCGCTTCTCCCCGAATTAACTCGCGGGTTGCTTCGGCCCGCAGTTTCACATAAAGCGGCTCGCCTTCTTTCCCCGGCACGGTTTCTGTTTTCAGGATTATGCCTCCTTCTGGCCGAGCGACTCTGGGGACCACTCCACGCGCAATTTTCTTTGTCGGTTCTTTGACTTCAACCTTCGGACCCTCCAATTCCCCGACCGCTGTGAATGACTCCGACTTACCGACCATTCCTTCAAGATCCTTCCGAAGCTTATCCGGATCGCTCCAACTTCGCGCGACCACAATTTTACCATCCGGCGAAATGATCAGCTCGGAGTTGTTGCGATCACCCAGGGCATGCTTCAAGTCATTCTGCATGGTATCTGCCAGCCAGGGAATCCTCGTTCCATACTGCTGCTTCGCTTCAGCAATATGAGCCAGCCGCTCTTCAAGAGTCACCGGTTGAACCAACCCGTCCCGTTCTGGATGAGCCAGCGATTTGTAGACATAGTAGAATGCGACATCCTTCGTTTTGTAATCGTTATGGATTGCCTCCAGACCGGGGACATTTCGTAAAAACGGTGGTCATGTTAGACATCCGAATACAATCACCGCATGACGTCCTTTCAGCTTCTGATTCAGTTGAACTTCAGTCCCGCTCTCATCGAATGCCGTCAGCTCCGGTAACATCTTTCCTTCAATCGGCAGCGCCCCGCCTTTCGACTTCCCCCGCTCACTCCCTGCGGGTCCCTGAGCAATAGATGCCGCAGACGTCAGCAAAAACAGGGCGATAGCGAGGGCCGATTGATTGTTCATGAATTAAACAACCCTCCTCCTTTCCAAAAGTTGCGAAGCGGGAGTTCACTCTGCTTTCTTCTCGAGCCACTCCGACTCCGCTGCCTCAGTTGTCAAAATGATCATTCTCGATTCTTTGGTATCGAGATTCAGCACCTCCAATTCAAATTTCGAGCCGGCAGGCTTAGCCCAGAGCAAACGCATCAACTCATGCCGCCGGGAAAAACCCACCCCGTCACAAGCGGTGATCACTTCAAGTCGCTCCGCTCCTGCCCTGGCAAGTGGGCTGCCTTCACTCAACTTTGAAATCAAGAGTCCCTTGGTCCCATCTGGTAGCTTCGCAAGAAAGTCGTCACCCGCAGTCCAGAGCTCCCACACCCAGGCGCGAATTGTGGGCGTCTCCATGATCTTTCGCTGCTCTACCAGCCGTTGAATCGCATGAACCGGGGCGACCAGGCTCAATCCTGAACTCGGCGTGCCTTCATCATTGAGCCGGCCGTTCTGGATACCCACGACCTCACCAGCCCGGTTGACCCACGGCCCACCTGATGTCAGCACGGGAGTCAATGCCGCCACAAAATAGTGCTCCAAGTACCCGCGTGACGGAGTGAAATCCGAAAAGCTGTCACGATCGTCCGCCACCTTGCCGGTGATCGTCATCATCCGGCGACGCAAGGCAGGACCAAATTGAAAGACCGTCTCGGTCACCGCCGGCGTCTTCGCTGCGATCGGCAGCCCTTTAAAATCCCCTTTCTCACTGTCAGACAGCTCAAGCAGAGCCAGATCATGCCCGAGATCAACTCCCACAACCTTTGCGGCGAGTCGTTCTCCTGTTGAGGTCAAAACTTCAGCCTCAAAGGAAACTTCACCAAAAAGATGTGAAGCTGTGACCACCAAAGGTTTGTTGTGGCCAGACTTCACGACCACACCGCCTCCGCGCAACCGCCCTCCGACCAACACCTCGACACAACTGTCGAGAATCCGGGATCGCTCTTTAGATGGCAATTCCGGCTCCGCCCTGACCTCTGAACAGAAAGCCGCCAGCAACAGTGCCGTAATAAAGAAAATGTTACGAACCAACAGGGTTGGATCACCGATCACACCCTGTCGGTTCGTGAAAGCCATCAGATTACTGATTCTCTTTATCAAACTGGGCATCGAACACGATGTCCGAAACAGGGAAATCGATCTGCTTGCAATACGCTGCCGATTCCGTTGCCCCTGCGACACGATCCATCGCTCCGTCTTCCCACTCAACGGAAAGAGGTCCCTGATAACCAATGTCATTCAACGCACGAATGATCTTCTCGAAATTGATGTTGCCGCGACCAACCGACTTGAAATCCCAGTAGCGATTCCGTTGGTGGAAATCAACGTGACCACCAAACACACCGGCTTCAGTTGGATGCTCAGACCAGCTCACGTCTTTCATGTGAACGTGATTGATACGATCAGCGAAACGATAAATGAACTCAACGTAGTCAACGCCCTGATAACCGAGGTGTGACGGATCATAGTTGAAACCAAACGCCGGATGACCATCAATGGCATCAATCGCCCGCTGCGCTGACGCGATATCGAAAGCAATCTCGGTTGGGTGCACCTCAAGGCCAAACTTGATTCCGTTTTCCTGAAACACATCCATGATCGGTCCGAAGCGGTCAGCAAAGTCCTGGAAACCCGCATCGATTTGACCGGGAAGATTTGGCGGGAATGAATAAAGCAGGTGCCAGATCGAAGACCCTGTGAAGCCATTCACGACTGGAACGCCGAACTCTTTAGCGGCGACGGCCGTCTTCTTCAATTCTTCCGCAGCGCGCTGGCGAACCCCCTCAGGTTCTCCGTCGCCATAAATGTAATCCGGCAAAATCTGAGCGTGACGCTCATCAATCCGGTCGCACACAGCCTGTCCAACTAGGTGAGATGAAATCGCATAGCAAGCCATCCCGTGCTTATCGAGCAGCTCGCGCTTCGCCTTGCAATAAGCAGCATCCGCCTTGTCGACCTCGAAGTGATCGCCCCAGCAGCCCAGCTCCACCCCGTCATAGCCCATTTCTTTGGCTTTAGTGATGACGGTTTCGCAATCAAGATCGGCCCACTGGCCGGTAAAAAGTGTGACGGGTCTGCCCATGATATTCTTAAGTTTCAGGTTTTAAATTCGGGCCGTTATTTAGGGGAAAACGGCATCCGGTTCAAGGTTTTCTTGAGTTTTTAGTTGAGCGGTTCAATTCACTTCAAACATCAAAATGTTTACGGCATGGCCTTTGGAGTCAGCGTGCTTCTTCTCTGAGATACGGATCACTGCCTGATGGTAGGCACTCGACAATCCATCTGCCAGAATCACACTGCGTGGATAATTCAGCCCTTTGCTGTGTTTGTGATATGTCTCAACCGTTTTCCACTCGCCGTTGTCGATCGAGACTTCCAGGGTGCCGGCATCCGGTCCAGCCAGAATGAACGCGCCGAGAACACTGCCTTGAAAACTCATGTAGAGCATTTCCCCCGGCTCGTCCCCTCGAAGAACGTGAAACTTCTCATAATCTCCCCGTATCGAACCAACCGGTAAACTCTCCTTACTGACGGGAGTCCAATCCCAGCCTCCCAACCACGATGCTTCCTGTGGATCCACAAAGCGACCGTTCTCATAACTGGCCGGATCGAGCGGTTCAGGCAATTCCCGGGCACCTGCGCCGTCTTTCGGAGAAGCCGCAATGGCAGATGAGATGAGATCACTCGCAAACTGATACCCTTCCTGATTGGGATGGGTTCCCCCATAGTTTTCCTTCCAAGTCTTTTCCCCGGCCGTTACTTTTTCAGCAAGGGCTGAGCCGACATTTACCGATGTAAGGTGGTAATGCTTCGCAACCGCTTCGTGAGCCTGCACACTCACCGGCACACCATCTTTCTGAAAGGCTTCCAGCATCCCGGGATTCACAAAATGCACCTGAATAATGTCGCCATCCGGATTCAGCTTCTGAAACTGGCGCACAATTCCTTCCAAACCTCGCTGGGCATATTTCAAAGAATGCATCGCATCCTGATCATCATTGACCGCAAATTCGACAATGAGCAGATCAACCGGTCCCTTTTCCAAAACATCAGTCCGAAGCCGGAAAGCCCCGCTGGTAGAACAGGTCGAACTCAACCCGGCATTCGTGAAAACGAACTCAGTCTTCGGATACTTTTCCTGAAGCCAGGCCGGAACCATCGCCGTATGTCCCTTGGCATTTTGTGTGATTGATCCGCCCAAAAACGCTACGTGGACCGGTTTCCCGGCCGATTCGACTTTGGCGAGAAAATTGGGAACTCCTCTGCGAATTTGAACGTGCTCAGCTCCAACAAGTGAGATCGATGAAAAAGCAAAAAGGGCGATGAACAGAGATTTCATAAAGTCGAACGAATAGGGGGCACTCACCGAACCAACCCTGTTTGATCAGTAAATCAAGGCCCCCACTCGATTGCGGGTGGTATTGCCGCTCTCAGCGGAAGCCTCCCGCGATTACCCCCGACCCCCACCGGGTTCCCCCGGACATCGACGTCCCAATTTTTGGAGGTTGCCGAAAGTCGCTTACAACCACTTTTCGCAATTCCCGCACCTTCCAATGTAAGCTTACAATGCCCTTTCGTAATTTATACAGTGCCCATTGTAAGCCTGCAATGTGCCTTCGCGGATCGCACAGGTGGCGATGTAAGCTTACAACGGCCTTTCGCCGTACATTCATGGCCCGATACGAGCTTACATTGCCGTTTCGCGGTGTACACAGTCACCATTGTAAGCGTGTGACGAACGTTCGCCGCACGCACAGGGACCTTTGCTCAGTTCAAATAAGCTTCCCCGGGGCCGATCCGGGGGAATTGATTGCCAACGGCTCCTTTTTGATAAGAGATATCACTCTCCGATGCGATAAACGGCATCTGCAGAACGGATCAACATCCCGCCGTCAAAGGCGATCGGAGAAGCCATGATCTGCTCTCCCATTTCAACGACCGAAACAACCTCGAACGCTTTACCCGGCTTGATCACCGTGACTTTTCCCTCGTGGCTGGCAAAGTAGATCTTTCCGTCAGCAAATAGCGGAGAGGCTGAATAATTGCCGTCGACCCGCTCCTGCCAGTTTACTTCACCATCAGCTGCGTTAAAACAGGTTGCGACTCCGGCATCGGTCACAACAAACAACTCATCACCAACAAGTAACGGTGAAGGTCGGGCCGGAATCCTCTTCTCCTCTTTCCAGGCCACCTTGTCCGATCCAGTAATGTCACCGGTCCCGGAAGGATCAATGGCCCAGAGCTGCGGCTTTCCGAAGCCGGTTGAAATGTAAACCAGTCCTGTTTTCTCACTGTAAACCGGCCTCGGCACGACTGAAAACCCACTGCCGTGATCCAGCTTCCAGATTTCTTTCCCGGTTTCGGAGTCATAGCTCACCAACCACTGTGACCCCATGCAAATCAGTTGCTCCCGGCCATTCTTATCCCGTAAAACGATGGGGGTATTGTAGCTCTTTTTCTGATCACCTTTCTCAGCGCGCATCTCGGGACGGTCTGTTTTCCAGACTTCTTTTCCAGTGTTCTTATCCAGCGCGGCCACAAACTGTTTGTCGACTCCATCGCAGATAAGAATCAGCAGATCCCCGTGGAGGAAGGGGGAACTCCCAGGGCCAACTGAGTGCACCAATGGAAGGGTTTTGGTCCAGGCAACCTCACCGGAATTTCGATCAACTGCGTATGTCCCGTAAGTTCCGAAGTGGGCGATAATCCTTTCGCCATCAATCACTGGCGTTGGAGAGGCGTAACTGTTCAAGCCATGAATCGAATCAGGTGTCTCGACTTTGTTGAGTTCAATTTCCCGCTCAATCTTACCGGTCTCGAAGTCCAGAACGAGTAATTTCAGTTCAATAAACTTGGCGACCTGGAGTTGTTTGAATTTCTTCTCCTCAATCCCCTGCTCGGCCATGATCTTTTTGGCCTCTTCCTCAGTGGGCTTCACTTCGACGGCCGTGGTCACATAGATCTTGCCGTCCGCAACCACCGGGGAGGACCAGCCTTTTCCGTCGACAGGGGTCCGCCACTTTACCCCATCAGAAGACGTCCACTCAGTCGGCACATTGTCGGCATCAGCGTGACCGTCACCGTTGGGGCCGCGAAACTGCGGCCAGATCAAGGTTTCAGCAGAGACTGCACTCAGTCCCATACCTCCGACAACAAAGGCACAAAGGAAATTCTTCATGCCTAAGAGATTACCCGAACTTATACGCCGGTAAACGGCTTCATAATACACAACCACGCCACAACAGCTCCGAGGCCGAGGGCAATCAAGACACCCGACTTGGCTGGAATACGTTCCTTCTTGGTCATCACAAACACCACGGCCATCAAGACCCAAATCACGATCTTCAGGATCAACCAAAGTGGCCACGCCTTCAAAACCATTCCCTGATACCCCATTCCGGCAATCAGCAGGATCAACAGCCCCGTGCCGTTCAAAGCAGAGACCAGCTTATTGATCTGAGTGCGGTTTTCGCCGCAACCGAGCAGGCCGCCGATTCCAACAAAGAGGAAAAAGGCACCGATAACGTGAAGAGTTTTGAAAATAGCGGGATCCATGGGCGGACGATGGAGGAATTGTGGTGGAGAATCAAGCCATTCTGTATGTCAAACGCGCTTCCCACCCAACTGTTTTTAGGCTAGCGTGGGTCCATGGTGTCGGCTCCCACAGCCAAATCGCGCTGGCGATTACGACGACTTTTACTTCCACTGCTGATTGCCTTAGCCGGTGTCGCCGTCTTGGGCCAGGATGAGGAGAAGCCCACAACCATTCCCGAGCTTGATTTCGGCCGCGGCATTCACAACACCGCGAAAGCAAAGCCTGCCGTCGCCTCTTCTGCGACAGACAATGATGTCTCTACCAATGCCACGGATGGAGCGTCCACCACCGCCTGGCGCCCCAAGGACGAAGAGTTTCCCCATTGGGTACGGATTAATATTCTGCGGGAAATCGACGCAAAAGCCATTTTCATTCAATGGGATACGGATGAACCCGTCCAATATCAGATCGAAGCATCGACTGACGGGATTGAGTGGAGTGACACTCTTGATGCAACCGGCAATGATAAAGGCGCTCTGGTCGTGAGCCACAAGGTATCGACGAAGTCGACGCAGTATTTCCGGCTCACCATCACCGGTTCAGAAAGCGGCAAATCACCCAGCCTGCACGAAATCGCGATCTACGAAGACCTCGACGCAATCCCCAAAGCCGTCCAGGACGCTGCCAAAGGAATTCTGCCGAAACCCAAACCGGATCCAGAGCCCGAACCCGTTCCTGAACCGGAGCCGAAACCTGATCCGGAGAAGATGACGCAAGTGGAGCCCAAACCGGAAGCCAACCCCGATCCGAAAACCACCACGTCCCATACGGTTGTCTCTACAAAATTAGTCCGGCCCGTCTCCAATGACCCACTGATGCGGACCCTGAGAATTCCCGACGATCATAACGCCACAATCTTTGCCCGTCCTCCCGAGGTTACCTATCCCACATCAGTAAAAACCACCCTCGAAGGCGCTGTTTATGTTTCATCGGACAAAAACAGCATTGTCGGCAGGGAAAAGAAACGCGGGAAAGTCCAGAAGCTGATTGATCTGGACGGAGACGGAGTGGCTGATGAATTTCACGATTTCATTCCTGATGTGGATTCCCCTCGCGGTCTGGAATGGGACGGTGAATGGCTTTACGTGATGCATCCCCCGCATCTCAGCGCGTATCGTGATACCGATGGCGACCATGTTGCCGATGAAAACCGGCGTCTGGTCACTGGTATCGGATTTGGATTTGAAGAACGCCCCATGGATCACAACGCCACGGGAATCACTCTGGGGATCGACGGCTGGCTTTACCTGGCGATTGGCGACTACGGAGTATTCAAAGCGACCGGAGATGACGGCCGCGAATTGACGCAACGGGGCGGTTGCGTGGTGAGAGTAAAGCCGGACGGCTCCGGCCTGCATGTCTTTTCCCGTGGGCTCCGTCAGGTCTCTGATGTCGCCGTTTCTCCCGGTCTGGATGTATTTGCCCGCGACACGGCCGTTGACGATGGGAAATGGGGAGCACGCTTCTATCACCTGACCGCTCTGCTCGACGCCGGTTACCCATCGCTCTTTCTAAACTTCCCCGAAGATGCGCTGCCTCCGTTGTTCGAAGCTCAGAGTGGAACCAGCGGCGGCGCGGTGTGGCTGGAAAGGCAGGGACAGCCAGCTTCAGCCGACATGAAGAAAGGCATGATCTACCGGCATGAACTTGAGCCGGACGGCGGGTCTTTTGTCGAGAAAGCCCAGCACGAGTTCATTGGAATCCCCTTCCCCATCGCTGTGGACTCCGGCCCGTCCGGCGATGTCTTTGTGACAAGCTGGAATGGCGGCACGCCGAAACCCTCCAGCGAAAACGTCGGGTTCATCGCCAGGGTCACGCCGAAGAAAACAGACAAGATCGTTGTGCCTGATTTCAAGAAGGAGAAACCGGCTGCATTGATCACCCACCTGGCTTCGCCGCATGCGGGAATTCAGATTCGGGCGCAGCGCGAGCTTCTCCGCCGCGACGAAGTCGATATTCCAGCCCTGAAGAAAGCGGCCCTCGAGTCAACAGGGTCTGATCGACAAACCAACCCTGTTGGATCGTTCGGAGCCATCTTTACAATCGCGCAAACGGATACCGATGCCGCATTCTCTGCTCTGATTGAAATAGCCGGGTCCCCCGACATTCCGGTTCGCACCGCAGCATTTCGGGCGCTGGGAGATCGCAGCAAGACGACAGACCACGAGGTCTTTAAAGCTTTGCCCGGCGTGACCGATCCCGTTTTGATTCGGGAAATGATTGTCGCCATGACCCGCTCGAAGACACGCGATACGCCGCTTGCCCAGGGAATTCTGAAGCAGACCATGCGCAGCGATCCGCTAGTTAAACTCACGTCGATCGAGGCATTGGTGCAGCTGGATGCCCAACGGAGTTGCCTTGCCGTTCTGGATGATCCCAAACGCGTCAGTGAATGGCCGGGGGCTTTACGGGCACTCAGTCGAATGCATTCCATGACTGTGGTTTACGGACTAATCAGCCGCCTGAAGATCACCGAATACGCATCAAAGCGAAAACGGGGAATCTCTGCCCTGGCGAAGCTCTACCATCGTGAAGGAACGTGGGGAGGAGACAGTTGGGGGCCGCGCCCGTCCACCAAAGGCCCTTATTTCTCATCCGAACCGTGGGGTGGCAGCAGCACCATCGCGAATTATCTGAAGACGGCGCAGAAAGACAAGCGGATCAACGATGCCTTCCTCGTGGAGGAGATGAGTCGGAACCACATCAAGATAGATAACCTCCTGAGTGTCCTCACTCTGCTGATCGATAAGCCCGAACTTGAAGACGATGCGATCAAGATGATTCTGGAACGTTCCGAACCACCGCCCGAGGCCCTGCCGTTCCTCACTTTCATCGCCTCCAACCCGGCTCACGATGGCGAGATGAGAATCCGCGCCGCGCTCGGGCTGGCGAAATCAAAGGACTCCATGGCTCTCGACATGGCGCTGGAGACCGCAGCCAATGAAGACAAGATCGAGGCGTCCTATCAGGCGAAGGAGAAACTTCGCAAAGCGCTTTTCAATAACAAGACCCTGGAGAACCGCTACACCAGCCTGATCGATCACGGCTTCTCGCCGAATCCCCCCCTCGCTAGGTTCTCCTGGCAGATCCTGGAGTCATGGCAAAGGGACGACAAGCGATCAGCCACCATGCGCGCCGAGATCGACGACGCCATGGACCGGGCAGGGAAAGATCCGGAAGTTGCCCGGTATCTCCCCGGAAATTGAAGGCCTAGTTGTCCGCCTGAAGCCGCGCCAACTCTTCTGACTTCCGCTTGATTTCCTCAGGGCTGGGCAGACTCGCCAGATCGATCTCCGCCAGAACATCAGCTGGGATCAAACCGTCAGCCTGCAACTTGGTGAGGCATTTCTTCCGTTCGTTGAGCGCTTTGTCAGGACTGCGCTCTTTCGAGAACCGCGACTTGGCTGCTTCACTGCGATTCTTAAGGCTGGAGTAAATATCACCACCGAGAAGCGAGCTGATATCCACCTTCATCTTCTCACGATTCGCATCCGTTTCACTTACGGCATCCCCATTGATCGGGCCCTGGCCATATTTCGGAAACATAATCGCCACCTCCGGGCACACGCGTGAGCAGGCCGGGCAGTTTGTCTTACAGTTGTCATTGTTCTGCACCTGAATCTGTTTCTCATCATCAACGCCATAGACGTCGAACAGACAAAAGCTCAGACACTGCATACAGTTCGTGCAGCGATCATAATCGATCACAGGAAACCACGGCTTCCACATTCCCGCTTCGCCGGGCTGATTCAATCCAAGGGACTGATCCCCACGCGCTGCCTCCAGCAACGCCACAATCCCATCCGAATCGAGCCCCGAAATATCGCGCGATTCAATCGGTGTCTTGCCCGCCGCATCCTCCAACTGAGGCGCATTGCCGGCGAAATCCCCCAGCACCATCATCGGCACATGGGGCGAGGGCTGAGTAATCGCGCGACCGCTCTTATCGGTCACCCGGGTCACCGCGTAGCCCTTGTCGAGCAATGCCGTGGTTACCGAAAAACGGGTATCGCTGGCGATGGCTGATGCGCCTTCACCTTCATAGATCACAACCTGAAAAGGGGTGGTTTCGTTCTTCATCTTATAAAATATCTTCGCAAATTTCGTCGGCCGACTGATCCCGCATGTTCAGCACCGTAATTCTCTCTTCATCCGCTTCCGACCACGGGGATTCCGCACTGTGGAACAGCCATTTCACGGCGCGGCGATGACACGCCACAATTTTCACCGGCTCATCACCTTCCAGCAATTGCCCGAGCCGCGGATCATTCCGGGCCGACATCTCACACAGGTCAGACACCGATTCAAAGCTCGTCCCCGAATCACAGAGGCGTTCAAGGACCGCGTTTTTTGTATCATTCGGCACCACCTGCGCAAAGGCACACCGGCAATAAAGAAGCTTGGGGTTTTCAGAAGAGGAGTCACTCACGGGGATGAATTTGCGGCAGAAAGTACAATCGTCAATTCATGGAATGTGCGGGGTGCACACTCCGCTCCACCATGCCCATTCAGCACGGTATCAATCCAACTCCACCCCAAAAAACCCGGTCCCCGGCGGGCGCGGTGTCGCCGGAGCTGTTGGCAGCGACTTCACATCCTTCACATTCAGCTGTGCCGTGCCCGGTTCTTCGATCCACACGGCATAGCTCGCGGTGTTGTTATTTTGCCGGGCGGAATAGTAAAGATAGAACTCCACGTCAATCGTCTCCGGCCGGTTCATCACCACACCCAACACCTCCAGCTCGTTCCCCATCGGAGTCTTCTGATAGGCAAACAAATGCCACCGGTTTTCCATGTCGAGGATTGCCGTCAGCTCGCCGCGACAAATGACATTCTTCGCCTTTTCATTCCAGAAAGGCGGCAGATTCCCATTGAGGTAATAAAGATCGTTGTCCCGGCTCAATGCGTAGCCGGTGTAAGAGAAAACCGATATCTTCTCAATGTTGGACCGGAGCCGTTCATGGTGCTCCACCAAACCTGTGTGGTCCCACCGGTACAGGACCCCACTTTCTGAGAGAGCCATGTCCTGATCATAAAACACCGCCACCTGCTTGATCCCCTTCTGCGCCTCAGCCGGCACCTTTCGCTTCCCGTCATTATACTCTCCACCCCACGCCACCACATCCCCGTTTTCCTTCACCCCGATCCGCCGATTGAAAAACTTCTGGATCGACTTTACCGGCTGCGCCTCTTCCGGCGCATCCACATCGGTGATGACATGATATTTCCCCTCGCCATCCACATAGCCACTGAGCGATCCCGACGCGATCAACTTCTTTGCATTCTTCCCCACCACTTCTCCTTTCTGATTCAGCACATCCCCATTGGCCCGGCGAAAATTCAAGACATACGGCGTCCCCATCACATCCACAAAGTCCGTGTATTTCTCGAGCACCTTCAGATCAAAATCCACCCAATCCCTGTTATCAGCACTCGTCGCCAGACGGCCAAATCCCCGCACCTGCCCCGCACCCGTCCCACTCGATTCCATGGCGACCGGCGACGATGATTTACCCTTCCCAAAATCCTTGAGCACCAGCGCCGCAACCGTATCCGCCTCAGCACGCACCGCCAGCGCTTCATCAATCTTACCCTCCTTCGTGAATTCCTTGACGATCTTCTCCAGCGTTGCGAGATAGCCACGCTTCATCGCTTCCAACCGGTCGATCCTGGCATTGTGCCATTTTCTCCGGGCAGCGACATAGATCTTCCGCATCTCCGGCAAACCGGTATCATCACTCACCTCCGCAGAGCCCGGCGCCCCGGTCGACTCCAGCGCATCAATCTCCGCCTTGATCGCCAGCACCCCTTCCAGGTCCCCCGCCGCCCGGCGCTTTTCCATCATCGCCTCCAGCCCTGCGAGGTATTTCCCGTTCAAATCATCCGGCTTCCCCGTGGCGAGAGCCTCAGCCGATTTGAGAAACTTCGACTTCGCAATCGCCACCTCGTCCGGGAGCGTTTGCCCAAAGACACCCACACCGGCAACGAGCAGGATTGCCGCCACAAAGCAGACGACACCGTTCCTACCCTGTCTGATCAGATACCCAACCCTGTTTGATCGATTTGTCCTCATTCACTTTTATCCTCCACCGTCTTCCGAATCTGCAACTGCTTCTCATCCCAGTTCAGCTTCACTGCCGTTTTCGTTAGAAAGTCCCACTCCTTGGCATCATCCGCATAGATTCTCAACTGCGACTTTCCGGCAGCCATGGCGGCGGCATGGGGAATGTCCATGAACCGCAGAATGTTCAGATAGATCGGCCCGTCGTGGTGAGTCGTCGGCAAGTTATGCAAATCCAACCGGTGAACATTTTTTTCGAAAAGAGACGCATACAACGTGTTCCCCGCCATCGCCCCGCTGGATTGCAGCCACAGCTTAGGCTTGTCCATTCCATCAATCCCCTGAAGCGCCTGAATCGCCCGTCTCGCATCCCACACCCGCATTCCGTCCAGCGTCTGCCCCAGCAGATTAAACCGGCGTCGAATGTGAATCTGCTCCTTGGCATCATCCGTCCACGCCGTAGGCCCGATGCCGCGTGGCGCCGTGTAGGCCATGCCCCACTTCATATTCGCATGCATCTTCTTCTCCGCAGCAAACTGCTCTTTGTCGAGTTCAGGAAGTTTCTCGATCCGGGGAAACGCTCCCGGGAAGTTGGAGCCGATCCCGGTCAGAAAATCGCCCCACGTTTCCTCATCCAACACGTTTAAGACCACCAAATCAAGCTCCTCCGGAGTGATCCCCTCCCGGTGAACCAGAAACAACGGCAACCGGAACGGAGACTGGCTGCTGAAGGAGTAGCGGGTGAAAACCATCCCGTCACTCGTCTTCGAGAAGATCTTGATTGTCTCCAGATCCCCCACCGTGTTCCCTGCCGGCCAGCCGCGAAAAGATTTAGAACGCAAACGGGTTCGCATCAGGTTGGCACTCGCCTTCCAGTCCTCTGCCGACTCCGGCGCTTTCAGCGTGCGGTCGATCCGACGGGTAAAATACTGATCGATCGCCGTGTTCCGCTCATTCTCCGGGATCGACGCCAGAACTTTCAGCTCCTTCGGCTCAAAGATCTTCGGCGCAGCGGTATGCTCCAACTCATCGCCGATCGACTTCCCTTTCAGGTGACGTTCGAACCAGTGAAACGCCGGAACCCGGAGCGGCTGCGTATCCGAATGCCCGCCCTGATACATCGCCAGTCCCAGCTTATCTTTAGCCCCCAGCAATTCGTAGACCTTCCGTGTTTTCTGAAACACATCGACCACCCCGTCCAGCGGGAAAATCCGGTCATCATCCGTGTTCAAAATCATCAGCGGACGCGGAGCGACCAGGGCCGCCACCATCGGATAATCCCAACGGTAAGTATTCACTTGGAACATGCAATCGCAGTGGCCTTCGACACATCCATCCACCACATGATTCTTGAGACTCGTGATTCCAGCCACCGGAGCTGACACCGCGATCCGCTCATCGAGAGCACTGATCCACCAGCTGTAAGCACCCCCACCGGACCGCCCTGTCACCCCGAATTTCTTCACATCCACCTCAGGACGCGTCTCCAGATAGTCCAGTGCCCGGATACAGTTCCACGCCTCAACACCGGCTGATGTGTAGCCCCGCGAGTTCCACCACCAGCGGTTTTCATGGTGCGTCCCGTGGTGAATCCCCTCAATCTCACCGAGTTGCAGCGTATCAATCGTCAGGCACACGTATCCGTTCTTTGCGAACCACGTGCCATGATGTTGGTAGTGAACTTTGTTCCCGTAGCTCACTCCGTCCTCCTTCACCTTCCCGTGACCGCACACATAGAGGATCGTTGGCAATTTCTCCCCCTCCGCCAGATCTTTAGGGCGGTAAAGATTGCCCGTCACGTACAGTCCCGGCCGGGATTGGAAGACGATGTTCTCCACCACGATGCCTTCACGTTCGTGAGTGGCGGTGATTTTCGCCTTCAGATCCGACCGCGCCGGGAGCGGTTGCAGCCCCAGCATCTCAAACAACTGCCGCCGATAATTCGCCTTATTATCATTCCAGTCCTTGGCCGTTTTGATGTTTAACAGGCTCCGGTTCGTCAACCGTTTCGTTTCCCCCTCAAAATAAGCAGCCAGCATTTCATCCCCCGGTTTAGGCTCCGTTGGAATCGTCGAGAACTGCCCGAAAACCGGTGTCGCGACGAGGAAAGCAATAAGGATAAAAACACACTTCGGCATGGCTGGATTGTAGTCATATTTCAGGCCTGCCGTGAAGAACGTATTTCGGTGACTGAGAAACTTTTCTGACCGCTTCGCACGGCAAAATCGACAGGACCGCCTCAAATGTGGGCAAAGCTCAAAGGCGTCGACAGACTGCTTTTTACAGAATTTTCAGATTCACCACATTTTCAGAAGCCTTTCGAATCAATTCAGAAGCCATTACCCTCCCGATAATGCCCTTCGAATCGATTCAGAAGCCGTTACCCGCACGGTAAAGCGTCTCGACTCTTTGCAGAATCCGATACCCTCCCGGCGATTCATCCCGAAAGAGTTCGGAGCTCATTACCCTCCGGATAATCTGTCTCGAACCGGCTCGAAAACGGTTACCCGCCCGATGCCCCCTTTCGAATCAATTCAGAGCCATGACCCGTTAAGTCAGAAAGTCCTGACCACCTTTTCCCCGCGGTTCGAACAGGAGGGCAAATTCTCTCCCCGTCTCTTGATAAAAAAGATCCCGCCCGGTCGTATGGACGAAATGACTTCACTCTTCACTTCCGGAATACTCATCACGACGGCCGCATTGCTTTCCTCCTGCTGCGCAAGCTACGGGAATGCCGTTCGGGTTCACAACCTGTCAGGCAAACCCGTCTACAAACAGATCAACCGCAGTCAGGAGGAAAAGATTTCGCGGTTGGGACATGACAGCTTTTATGTCCCCCATGAATTTCGGGTCGGGCCGTATTTTGTCGAGCCGGTCGGTCCGGACGCCGCCCCTCTTCCGACCGGGCGGAAAGCTGAGTTTACAATTCAGAGCCAGACAGGAGATGTCTACGTGTATTCCGGATTCGATTTCGAAAACTATTCCGGCCCCACTTACAAACGTTGGTATGATCCCACCTGGACCTGCGTCGAAAAACGCCACCGGGCTGTCTTGAGACCCGACATGTCTCTGAAATTCGGCCACCAGATCATCGTCCCGACCAAAAACGAGCCTGAGACAGATCCCGAATAGGGCCCGGAATTTGGCGAAATGATTTCCGGAATTTTCCCCTGTTAGCCTTTATTGGCTAACCGTTCATACTTGAACCCAAACGTAAATCCGGACAAAATCGGACGCTAAAGATTTATGAATTCCTCTTCCCGCCCCCTCAGCCGTCGCACCCTGCTCCGTGGACTTGGAGGTATCTCTATCGGGCTTCCTTTGCTCGAAGAAATGATGGTGACGACCGCAACCGCAGCGACTCCCAGCGCGGCCGTGCCGGTGCGGGCATTCAATTTGTTTTTCGGCCTTGGAATCCCCACCCCGGTCCAGAAGGACGGTTACGCGGGAGTCCTCGAACCGCTTTCCCATCTCAAAGAGAAGCTGCTCATCATGCAGAACGTCGACCACGTGCGGTGCGACGAACGGGGCATCAACGCCCACTTTGATGGATCAGCCGCAGCCTTCACCGCTACATCACCCAACGGTGAAGCCAAAGCCGGGGGAGCCTCCATCGACCAGGTCATCCGCAAAGCCCATCATCCTGACAACATGCCTTCCGGAATGGTGCCGACCTTGATTGGTGGCACGTTTTTCCGGCGCAGCCGGGTTTGCCGGTATGTTCACAGCTACAACGAAGACGGCACCGTCGCGGCCGGGATGCAGGAACGTCCGCGGGATCTCTTTGAGCGGGTGTTTGGCAAAGTGAATCTCTCCGACAACCTGACGCCCGATGTTCGTCGCGAACGATTGAAGCGCAGCGTGCTGGATACCGTGGTGGATCAGTATAAATTTTACACCGGCGCCAATTCCCCGCTTGGCTCCGCCTCGAAAGCCCGCGTGGCCGAACACCTTGAGCGGATCCGGGAATACGAACAGCGCGCTTTCGGGCTCGACGAAAAGGTCAAGAATGCCCCCGATCGTCCGCCCAAGTCGGAAGTGTTGCATGGCGGCAGCGCAGATCCCGGCGGCGAAGGAATCGACATCACGCTGGAGGAGCTGACGCGTGAATGGCGTCTCATGGCTGATTTGTATGCCTTGTCGATTCAGCTCGACCGGGCGCGGTTTGGTTCCCTCACCTTTCTCGCCGCCGGCGAACGGATTCGACTCACGGGCGATTACGAATTTAACGGGGAGAAGCGCTACACCTTTGATGATCGCAAGCACCTCAAGGCCTCCGGCTCGAAGGGGTGCAGTCACGAATATTGGCACAAGTTCAATGAGAAGAGTGACAACGAGCATCTCCGCATGCATGCCCACATGAAAATGCGTGAGCTGGCCTATTTTCTCGACCGGCTTGATCAGGGGGAAAACGCGCTGGAAGCGAACGGCAAGACCATCCTCGAGAACAGTCTCATCACCATATCCACCGAGTCCGGAGACGGTCGCCATTCGGATGTGAAGCGCGAGCTGAGCGGGATTTTCCACGCCGTGACCGGAGCCAACGGCCGATTCAAAACCGGTCAGACTCTCGACGTAGGCAAAGAGGGAATCGACGTTTACAACACGATGGTTTCCGCCATGGGCGCAAAAAACAAGCTCGGCCCCGACGACCGCGAAGGCCAGTCGGTCGACGCGATCCGCGCCTGATTACGAGTCAACAGGGTACGTTCGCCAAACAGACAGGGTTGGATCGTGAAAAGAGATTCCGGATCCGCCCCTGCAAAACCGGCCGAATCCGAAGGAAGGCGTCGCCCGCGAATTCCCACATGCCCCGGCGATTTCGTCCGCGCCCGACCTTACAGGCCGGCATGAATTTACCAACGGTTACCCGGGCCTGAAGGCCCGGGCTTTGTGCGGGCGGGCCTTCAGCCCGCGTCTTTGATCTGCGACTTTGGATGAATGTGAGGATGCCGGAATCGCTGAATAGACCGAGCTTGATAACGGAAAGTGGTTCCGCAGCCCCCCCTGCGAAATGGGATGGAGCCGAAGGATGTTTCGTTCAGCCCAGCGAAATGGGATGGAGCCGAAGGATGTTTCGTTCGCAAACAGGACGGGATTAGATCGCCAATCGCAACTCAGCAAACGGGCTGAAAGCCCGTCCGCACAGAGCCCGGGGCTTCAGCCCCGGGTAATCAGGACAACGAAGCGCGCCCTGAAAGGTCGCCCGCGAACTCCCACATTACCCTGCGGTTTCGTCCGCGCCCGACCTTACAGGCCGGTATGAATTTACCAACGGCTACCCGGGCCTGAAGGCCCGGTCTTTGTGCGGGCGGGCTTTCAGCCCGCGTCTTTGATCTGCGGCTTTGGGTAATGTGAGGATACCGGAATCGCTGAATAGGCAGGTTAGAGTAGCGGATTCCGATTTGTCATTGAATCGACTGCCTGCATGGGCTTTGATCGGGAGATGAGACCCTGGTGCGTTGGAGTGACGATTTTGTGTGTGATATTTGGAACCTTTGCGTCCGGAAAGGACGAGCCGTCTGATATCACATTACCTTCTCCTGTTGAACAGGAAGACAAATCCCCTATCGCCGCGCAGCCACGGGAACTCCCGACGTCGGAGGAAACCTGGACCCTCGTGGGTGGCGAAGCCCTTCTCGGAAGAGTCTACAAGATCGATCCCAGGAAAAACACCGTCACCTTCAAAGAAATGACGTCCGGGGGCACCATTGTCGACCGCACCTTTTCACTCGACGAATTTTCAGATCGAAATCAGGAATTTCTTGAGCGTTATCAAACAGGAATCACCAGCGGAAAAGTGATCGGCATCACGGATGGCGATACGCTCAAAATTTTAACCCCTGCGAAAGTGGTCCTCGCGATCCGGTTGCTTGGTGTTGATTCCCCTGAACGGGGACAACCCTTCAATAAAAAAGCAAAATCAAAGCTCTCTGAATTGACCTACGGGCAAACGGTGACGGTCCATCTCATCAAACGAAAGTCCTTCAGCCGCTTTATCGGAACGGTCTACAATGAACAGAATCAGAACGTCTGTCTTGAGATGATAAAGGCCGGGTTCGCCTGGCACGATGTGGAGCATTTATCTGATCATACTGAATACGCAACAGCGGAAGCAGCGGCTCGCGAGAGTAGTCTGGGATTGTGGGTCGACCCGAAGCCGGTCGCGCCCTGGGATTTTCGTCACAAAGGCAAAAAGCCCAAACCAACGCAGGACCTGATTGACGAAGGCCGGAAGATCAGGGTGATGGAGCCACGTTTCGCGCAGTTGAGGCGTGCAACCACCAGTCAACCGAAGGCCGCCCGAATCTCGAACCGCGTATCATTGCTTACCACTCTCACCACCAAAATATGGGAGGCGCCCAAGCGGCTCGCCCGCTATTGGATGACCGAGGGCTCAACGAAGCGACACAACGAATACTGCTGGCGTTTCGAACACTCGAAGAAAGGAAGGCATTGCAGAGCCGACGAAGGTGAGCCCTGCAAGCTGTGCGGCGGATAGCCACCGCCGTTAACTGCCCGGCGAAATAGCCGATGCCACGACAATCGCCAGCGAGATGATGACCGCGGCAGTGACGATGGCCACGGCGATGTTCCCCTTTTTCAGTTCTTCCCACTCATCTATCGGAGTGATCTTGTCCCACACCTTAAGAAGGATTCCCAAAGCAGCCGACAGAACGAGGGCTGCGGAGATTCCATAAACAAAGAGAAGTGCAACATTGTGCAATAACGGTTTCCAATCCATAGCCGGCACTTTACCTAACTAATCAATATTGACAAGATTTTCACCGGATACGCCGTCCGACGCTGATTTTCGAACGCTCCTGACTACAAACGGCGGGCGGATTTCCACTTTCAAAAACATGGTTTCTCAGCCACAATGACAGGGAATGAAGCCGTCGACCGACATCTTGCAGCGCCTTAAATATGCGGATCGGGCGTGGCGTCGGACACGGGCACGCGAATCATTTCTCCGCGCCATCAAATGGGGCTGCGCAATCCTCGCTCTGCTGGTGGTGGTCGATCTGATCTTTCAGCTGGGATCGAGCCTCCGGCTTCTGTTCGGACTCGCCGCTGTCTTCACGGTGGTGGGCTTCCTGATCCGCAATTTCTTTGAAGGTGAAATCAAGGAGGGACCGAAGGAAAAGATCGCCCGGCTGCTGGAGGACCGGGATCAATCGCTCGGCTCGAAGTTGATGAACGTGCTTCAACTGGAGGCGCAGACGAAGGATGACTCGCAACACGGTCTGACCCGTAAGCTGGCACAACGGGCGATTGACGATGCTTCCGCTGAATTGGAGGACCGGGATTTTGTCCCGCTGACTGGATCTGAAACGATGGGGCGCTCCGCAAAACGCGCCCTGATCCCGGTGGCTTGTGTGTTGGTGCCGGCGTTGATTTTTTCCGGCATCGCAATGCGGGAGGTGATGCGCTATATCGATCCGTTCGGGGATCACCCGCCGTTTTCTTTTACGACACTGGAAATCATCACTCCCGATGAGAGCGGGGTGGCTGTGGTCTACAACCAACCGACCACGGTTGAAGTGGAGTTTTCCGGGCACCGCCCGAAGGAACTTTTTCTGACGATTGAGAACGCTGAGGACCCCGCTGCCGGGGCGATCGAAGTGCCGATGTTTCCGCAGGGGGAAAAGCGCTTCGTTCAGCAAATTGATCAGGTGCAGACTGATTTGATGGTGAGGGCTCACACCAAATCGAAACGCTCGCGCAGTGAAAACCGGGAGATCGGCGTGATCCTCACTCCCCAATTGGAATCGACTGCGGTAACGATCGTTCCCCCTATCTATACAGGGCAACCGAAGCGGACGTTAAAAATCGATCTGAATCGGGGAACGGCTCCCAGTGTCTCGGTGCTGACCGGGAGCCAGGTGTCGTTTGAACTCACCTCCAACCGTCCGCTTTCTGAAAGCGCCGCCGGATTGGTGACTACCAGCTCGCCGAAACCGGAGGAGCTGAAGATGACACCGGGAATCGCGGAGCAGGAGAACACTGCAACCGTTGGGTTTACGGCCCTGGAATCCGGGCGGATCAAGTTTGATCTCCGGGATGTGACGGGCCTTTCCAGCGACAAGGATCTGACTGCCAACCTCGTTGTGACCCATGATTTGCCGCCTGAAATCACCCGCACGGAGCCGCTTCACGATGGCTACATTGTGGACACCCACAGCACGATGATCGCGTTCCGGGCGACGGATGATTATGGCCTGGAACGAATGAGGGTTCATGTCGGGGTGAACGAGAAGTTTCGTAAACCTGACATCATCGATATGCAGGTGGCCCCGGTTCAGCTTGAAGCGCTGGAAAGCGTGGAAATTTCCCCCCGCAAGATGGGCTCGATCCCCGGTGACACGATCTTTGTCTTTGCGGATGTGATCGATAACCGCCCTGAACCGCAGATGGCACGGTCCGAAACGCTGGCCTTGCAGGTGATTTCCGAGGAACAGTACAATGATTACATGCGGATGCAGACCGAGATTTCTGATCTGGAAAACAAGTATGCCACGCTCCATGACGAGATGAAGGAGCTGGCTGATGCTCAGCGGGAGTTGGCCAAAAAGGCGGAAGAGACCAAAGCAGAGGACGCAAGCCCGGAGAAGCGGGATGAACTGGCGGCAGAGCAATCGGAATTGAACCAGAAGCTGGAGAAGCTGGCTGAGAAGATGGAGAACGCGACGCGGGATCAACCGCTCTATGATTTGGAGAAGGATTTGCAGAAAGTCCTCAACGAAGAGGCGGAAAAGATTCGTGAGTCTGTCGCTGAGAATCAGGAGCAGCTCGAGTCGTTCCTGGCCGGGGAGAAACCCTCAGCGGAATCGATGGAGAAATTCAGCGAGGCTGGCGAAAAGCAGGCTGACAAGCTGGATCCCGCCCGCGAGGAGGCCGAACAGAAGATTGCCGAGGCGCTGGATGATGCGCAAAAGATGCAGGATTTGCTGAAGGCGGTGAATGCCTATGAGCAGCTCTATGAGGCGCAGGAAGAACTCGCCAAACAGACGCAACCCTATGCGGATGAAACAGAGTTTTCCCAGGAGGATAAACTGGCGCTTCAGGAAATGGCGGGAGTCGAGCGGGACATCAGCGAAGGCCTCGCCGCAGTCGAGAAGGCTCTCCGCGAAGGAGCTGACGCGGCTGAAGAGTTGTATCCTGAAGCGGCACAGGATGCGCGGAACATCGCGGATGCGATCCATGATGCGAACCTTTCGAATCTGGCCAGCGGCAGCGCCAAAACCATGCTGACCGGCAACGGGGATCAGAGCCATGACAAAGCTGAGCATCTTCGCAGTGAGATGGAGAAATTGATCGGGGAATGTCAGGAATGCAAAGGCGGCGGCGCAAGTGAGGAGTTCACGCAACGTCTCAAAATGATGCGCAGCATGATGGCCGGTGACACCTTTTCCCAGATGGCGCAGTGTAAGAAGTTCGGCAACGGGAAAGGGACCAGTCCCGGTGGAATGGGTCAGGGTATGGGCGGTATGTCGGGCACGGGACAGAGCCAGATGGGTGAGCAAAAGAGTTTGCTCGGCGGCGAGTCCAACCTCGGTCAACGGGGCACGGGACCGGAGTCTGCAAACTCAGGAGATGGCCGGACCGATGATGTGGATTCCACTGAGCTGGAAAAAGCACGCAAAGGTGAACGCAATGGCGAGGTGGTGAAGCGCGAGCTGCGGCCCGCGAAATCGGTGACGGGTGATCTTTTGATGAATGAGTATGATGATGTGGTGGATGCTTACTTCAAGAAGCTGACCACGGAGAAAAAAGAGAAGAGCAAATAGGTAACCATGAAGAGAACAACCTCCTGTATCACAGCGGCATTGATTGTGTTTTTCGGCTTTTCTATAAGGGCGGGCGACCTCACGCTGAGCGAGGTGGAACAACTCCAGGCGATTCGTTGTAACAACCTTCTTTATGCCAACGGGAAGGCTTCCATCTGCTTCGCGGACAAATTTCTCACGACTGCGGCGAATGAAACCGGGCTGAATGTGATTCCGAAATTCCAATCCGTAAAGCTGGATTCGGACAGTCTCTATGAATCGCCCTTCACCGTGATTTCAGGTGAAGGAAACTTTCGTTTCTCAGAGAAAGAGCGGGCAAACCTGAAGCGGTATCTGACCAACGGCGGATTTCTCGTAGCCAGCCCGGGTTGCTCGGACAATGCCTGGGACAAAGCTTTCCGGGGTGAGCTTCGTGCGCTTTTTCCTGATACCGCCCTCAAGAAGATCCCGATGACGCACCCTATTTTCTCGATGGTCTTTGATATCCCCACCCTCACCCGCAAGACCGGAGGCTCTACTCTGGTGGAGGGGCTCGAAATTGACGGCCGGCTGGTCATGATCTATTCGACGGAGGGCCTCAACGACGCCAACAACGCCAAAGGATGCTGTTGCTGCGGAGGAAATCAGATCAGACAGAGTGAGCAAGTGAACGTGAACATTCTGATTCATGCGCTGTTGAACTGAAAGCCGGACCTCCCCAAATGCAAAAAGGCGGGCCGCAGCCCGCCTTTTTTATTGGGATGAGATTGTGGAAATGGATCACTTCAGAGTGAACTTCACTGACTGAGTTTCAATTCCGTTCATGAGGAACCAGTCGCCGATCAGGGTGGAGATTTCCGCGCCAAACTGTTCGGTCGTCATGATTCCCAACTCCAGGTCGAGCAGTAGGATTTCGAAGTCCTCCCTCATTGGCCCGAACAGTTCGGGCGCGGCAGCACCGGCGATAGCGACTTCGTTGCCTGTTGCATTGAGGGATACTTTGTAAGCATCGAAGATGGCCACTTCGTTCCCGGTTGCGACCAGCTTGTTGCTCAACACTTCGGCCTGACTTTGACTCAGAGCTACAGGGATACGATCAAACGCCCCCCGGATGAAGTTGTGAACTTCCGCGGCTGTCCGTGCGATCGCAGGAATCAGAGCAGGAGCTGCCTCCACTTCGATTTCGAATCTCAAGCTGTCCGCCGCATCTGAGCCAACAAGGCTGTCGGCCGCATCAGATCCAACCAAACTGTCCGCAGCATCGGAACCAACCAGACTGTCCGCCGCGTCTGACCCGACAAGGCTGTCAGCTGCGGCCAACCCAACCAACGCATTCTCACCTGAAAACGTCTCCGGCTTCACGAAATCGGAACCATCGCCGCCATCGAAGTTGTTCGGCTTCACATAATCCGGACCGTCGCCGCCGTCGAAGTTATTCGGCTTCACATAATCCGGACCATCGCCGCCGTCGAAGTTGTTGGGCATCACGTAATCCGGACCGTCGCCGCCATCGAAGTTGTTCGGCTTCACATAATCCGGACCATCTCCGCCATCAAAAGAGGGACGCTTTCCTTCAATGAACTCTTGGACGAAACGGTGGACGTCCTTTGAGCCAAATCGGAAGTCTGATGACAACCTGATTCTCTTAACCGCCTCGTCGATTGGCTCTGTGGTGAGTCGGAAACTCGCTTCGTCCAATTGATCGAGGCCATATATTCCACCATCAAGTTGAGCACTAGCGGTAGTTCCCCAGCCGATCGCACAGGCGATCAGAGCTCCGGTCAGGGCGGGGATTCGAATGGTTTTTGATACGTTTTTCATAGATGTAGATTTGGTTTACATCTTCTGTTGAGCGAAACCTCAGCCGGAGGTAACACCTTGTTTTCATTTTTTTATCTGGCTTGACCCAAAACCGAGCCGGTGCAAGATCAGAGGCCTATGAGCGAGGGAGAACCGCAGCAATCCAAGGGTAAAGCATTCCCGGACACTCCATGGACTGTTCTGCTGCAAGCGAGGCATGACAACACACTGGGATCCAACGCCCTCGCGGAGATTTGCCAGATATACTGGTATCCGGTCTATGCCTACGTCCGGCGACGGGGCCGGACCGCTCATGAATCAGAAGATCTCACTCAAAGCTTCTTTGCCGCATTTCTAGCCAGGGGCGACTTTGCAACAGCCGACCGGGCGAAAGGTCGATTGCGCTCTTTTCTGGCCACGGCCGTGAGCCATTTTCTCTCTCAGGAACGCCGCCGCGAAAATGCAGCCAAGCGGGGCGGCGGCAGGGCGGTTTTGTCGATCGATGCGGAGCAGGCCGAAGAACGATACAAGCTGGAACCGGTCGATCGTCTGTCACCGGAGAAATTATTTGAACGACGTTGGGCCCTGACTCTCCTCGATCATGTGCTCGATGAGTTGAAGAGCGAATACGCCCGTCAGGACAAGGCAGCTGTCTTTGAAGCGCTCTCCGGCTTTCTCACCGGCAGTTCGGCATCGGAAACCTACGGCGACGCGGGCCGGCTGGTCGGCCTGAGCGAAGGTGCATCCAAGATGGCGGTGCACCGGCTTCGCAAGCGGTTCCGGAATCTGCTGCATCGTCATATCACTGCCACTGTCGAATCTCCAGAGGATGTGGAAGAGGAAATCGCATGGATGCTGGCTGCCTTTCGCGAATGAATTCGTCTACCAGTAACCGGCCCTTCGATGATGACATTTGCCCGGACTGTGGGAATCCGGTTCCGATTGATTCACCGTTGGGCATGTGTCCCACCTGCCTGTTGGGATCTTTGTCATCAGTCGAGGATACGTCAGATTCAGAAGACGTGGTCTCACATGAAACCATCGCTGGCTACCAAATCACCGGGGTCCTCGGTGAGGGCGGCTTCTCCATTGTTTACGAAGCCACCCAGCGTAAACCGATCAAGCGGTCAGTTGCCCTGAAGGTCCTCCGTGAAGATATCGTATCACCTCAAATCCTGGCCCGGTTTGAAGCAGAACAACAGGCACTGGCAATGATGGATCATCCCAACATCGCAGCGATCTTTGATGCCGGGGAAACTGAGAACGGGATTCCCTATGTGGCGATGGAACGGGTCGTTGGAATTCCCATCACTGAGTTCATCGAGAACCATGAGTTGCCCCGCACGCGGAAACTGATGATTCTCAGAAACATCTGTGAGGCGGTGCAACACGCGCACCTCAAAGGGATCATTCATCGCGACATCAAGCCTTCAAATATCCTCGTGACCGAGGTCGATGGGAACCCGGTTCCCAATGTGATTGATTTTGGAATTGCCAGAGCCCTCGATGTTTCACTGACCGACCGGACCTTGTTCACGGAGATGCATCAACTGGTAGGGACGCCCAACTATATGAGCCCGGAGCAGGCGTCGCTGGACAATCCATCGATCGACGGCCGAAGCGACATCTACAGCCTTGGGGTTCTGATCTACGAGATTATCAGCGGGGTGCATCCCATCGTTCCTGATACTGGAAACCCCACGCCGGTCCTCGAAACCCTGCGACGTGTTCGCGAAGTCGAACCGGCCAGGCTTTCCTCTCACGATGCTTCTCTGAAAGGAGATCTGGAATGGGTCGTGCACAAGACAATGGCCAAGGCCCCTGAGGACCGCTACGACAGCGCCGGTGCTCTCGCCCGTGAACTCACCCGCATCATTGATCACCTCCCTGTCGAGGCCGGTCCGCCCTCCAGACTTTATCAGGCTTCGAAATTTATCCGGCGACACCGCACTTTGGTTACCTCCGCCACCATTGCCGCTGCCGCACTGATTACCGGCGCAATAGTCAGCACCGTGCAGTATTTCCGTGCCTCCGCGCTGGCCAGTGAGGTCCAGGCCAACGAAGTCGAGCTGCGCCAGACTTTCCGCAACGCCGACTATCAGATGGCCCTGCAACTCTCCGAACGCAGACGCACAGCCGAATCGATTGCCTATTTTTGCCGGGCACTCCGCACCGACCCGGGACACCGTGCTTCGGCCAGCTGTCTGTTGACGATCTTAACCCACCAGCAGCTCAGCACAGAAAACGATCCACCGATCACCTACCCTGAATCGATTTCCAACTGTCGACTCCCTCTCACCATGGGAAGTAAGGCGGATAATTTTGCCATCGGAATTCAGGAAGCGGACGGTTCAGAAGTCCTTGTTCATTTTAAATTCTCAGAAGGGACAACAGACCTTCACCCCCTGCCCTTTGATGGCGGGATCAGGTTTTTCGCCCCTGCGACAGTCGATGGAAGAATGGTATTGGCCGATGAATCCCGAATGGAGATCCGCGAATCGTCCGACCCGGCGGTTGCCATTTACAGTTTCGACTTCACCACACCTCTCACCCGGTTCGCTACTTTTCCTGAAGCCAGTGTCATTGTGGCAGGAGATCATGACGGCGGCATCCACGCTTTCCGCGCGACAACAGGCGAAACGATCGCCGAAATCGATACCGGTGATTCACCCATCACAGCTCTGACAGTGGGCCGTGACGGCAACCTGGTTGGCTACGGCACGGCATCGGGAGAGATCGGGGTATGGGGATTGCTGCACGGGCTCCACTCACAATCGAGTTCAGCTCACACCAGTGAGGTGACAGCCGTCACCATTCCAGCCAGCGGAACTCTCCTTGCTTCCGGAGACAATCTGGGAAACGTCCACCTTCATCGACCGCCACGGCTGCAACACATTGCCGGGCCTCTCTATCACAGCAGTGAGATCACCACTCTCAATATCGCCCCCGGCAGCCGCCGGCTGATCAGCGGTGCCGATGACGGTTACGCCAGAATCTGGGACCTAAAGACTCACCGCCTTGCTGTCCCCGCCCGTTACGATCAGGAGTCGATCTATTTCGTCAATCCCTCCTATCAGCCGGAAAACATGATCACTGCCGGGACAGACGGCACGGTTCGGATCGTCGATATTCTCACAGGAAACGGTGAAGCCCTCCCGCGTGCCGGGCGTTCCAGTTCGATCACTGTCAGCAACGGGCGTGACTCCATCCTGTCTCTTTCCAACTCCATGCGTAGCGCCCGCCTTTTAGACTTGAGCCGGTCCAATGCCCAGCCGCGATTCCTCGATCTGGAAAAAGCCCCCGGGCTTTCCAAGCCTGATGCCCCGAATGCAGTAACCTCAACCAATGGCGAAATGGAGATCAAACTCATCTCCGCCAAACAGTTGAAGGTCTTCAGAAATGGCCGGGGGACCGGAGCGATCCGTGCCACTCAGGAAATACGCCACTACGCTCTGCGAAACGATGCCCGAATGTTGGCCGTCCTGCACGAGAATCAGATGCAACTGTGGAATCCCGCGACTCTCGAGGCCCTCTCCCCCATCATTCACCTGCCCCATCCGGCCGACGCCCTCCGTTTTCCAACCATAGACGGACTGATCGAAATTTATTCCCCCGACTATGGCTGGATGCAGCTATCGATTCCGCCAGCGATCCAAACAGACATTGGTGAATGGTTTCTCGCTTTTGCAGAACGCCTCGGCGGCAGGAGCCTCGATGAAACCGGTATTCTCCACACCACCCATGACAGGGACCTGCGCCGGGCCATCGAACATTTGCCGGAAGACCTCGAACAGCTCGACACCGTCCCCGCCCGTTATGTGCGCTGGCTTACGGCCGATCCCTCAGTGAGAGAACTCGGTCCGGGGCTCGACATCAACACGGCGGATTATGTCAGTAAGTTGATCAACTCCGGACAGCGCGATCTCGTTCTGGAGGCCCTTCGAATCTCGCCGGACAATCCCGGTGCCATTCAGTTTCTGAGAACGAATCTGAACACCCCGCGGCGCATCCCACCAGCCCGTTAAAACTTTGGCGTTGAAATCCTCCCGCATCCCCTGCTAGATTCCCGCTCACTTTCACAAATCATTATGTCAAAAATCAAATTCGGATCCCAGGTATACACATGGTTCATGCAGGGCGGCGGCGAAGGTTACGCCAACAAGCTCGATCACATGATCAAAGTCGCAGCAGAAGCCGGTTTCAAAGGCATCGAGCCGATGATCCTCGAACCGTTCGACACCTACTGGCTGGGTGATTTCAAAGATGCAGAAAAGCTAAAGGCCACTCTCGACGAACACGATATGGAACTCGCCGGATTCTCACTGGTCTGTAGCTGGGACAAGCCCGAAGAAACTGACGCGGAAAAAGCTGCATGCGACTACGCCATTGAAACATTGCTTAAGTTTCCCGGCGCAAAGTTCGGCACCGTGCCACTCCCTACCGATCGTAAGAATCTCCAACAACGTCGCATCAACCTCGCCAGGAACGTGAACGAAGTGTCACGCCGCGCGACTGAAGCGGGCCTCGAGTGCTCTTTCCACCCGAATTCACCTCCTTCCTCCATTGCACGGACTCAGGAAGATTATGATGTGATCATCAATTCCCTCGATCCCACCGTGACAGGTTGGACGCCGGACGTGGGACACATCATCCGCGGCAATATGGACGTCCTCGACACCATGACGAAGTGGGGACACCTCGTGAATCACATTCACTACAAAGACTTCAGCGGAAACGGACCTGAGCCATGGGCTCAAATGGGAACCGGCAAACTCGACTTCCACGCCATCACCGAATGGCTCACCACCCGCAACTACGAGGGTTGGATCATCTGCGAAGACGAATGTCACGATGCAATCGACGATCCGGACGGCGTGACGATGCAGAACGGCGAATGGTGCAAAGAGAATTTGCAGCCACTGCTCGACTGAGCCTTTTACAGGTAAAGGACTTCACGATCCAACAGGGTAAGTTCATCGAACGAACCCTGTTGGATCGTTTTTTTGTATCCCGCCACGAGGGCCGATACCGATCAATTTCTAGACGAAAAGGAATCGGGAACTCTACTTCCCTTCAAGCGCATTCTGAATCAGACGCCGCAGATAAACCTGATGAGGAGCCGCTGCATCTTCGTCAGGTAGATTCTTCTGCAACAGATACACCGCCTGGGTCTTTGCGTGACTGCTGTAGGTGCTGCTGTCTTTCAATCCGCTGATCTTGATCAGGCGGTTGATATAGTCGACCTGCAATGCCTCGCGGAACGTGTCGAGTTCCCCTCTCATGATCGATAAATCCAGTGCCCTCATTGCTTCTGCAATACTGAAGTCGTTCCCATAGAGAGTTGAATCAACGAGGCGGTTCAACGTGTTTTTATGGAGTAAATGATCCAGAGCGCCCTTCTGGATTCCGGCGACGGCAGCATGAACTTTCGGGTCTTCGTTGGCATCCAGATCAAAGTTTTGAAAGCCGCGACGTTTCAGCTGGAGGCTCGCGATCAGCTTCGGCGGGAAAAAGGTAAAGGATTCCGCCCCGAAAACATATTTATCCAAAGCTTCAACCGCCCGTGTCTGATCAGCCTCCGGAATTGGCAGATAAGGAGCCGCGGCGGCTCCCGGTTGACCGTAATTGGATCGATCAATTTTCACTCCGCCGACATAGCGGGTCAACGTTGCGGTGGACCGTTCGTAGTCCCGCATCAAGCTTGAGAAAGCAGTCCGCATCTCATGGTAATCATCCCCTTTGGCAGGGAATTTCTCGACCAGACCACCCACAGTCTCCCGGATGCGTTCCATCGTCTCGACAGCATGGGCGACCGGATCGGATGAAAGGTCATTGATCATGATTCGTGGATCAATTCCCTTCCCCGGCGAACGCATATCATCCGCATCGTTTCCAAACGCATGTTCGGGTTTGGTGGATTCCGCGACGATCGCAGCAATCACTTCATTCTCAGTGTCAGGTGTTGTTTCAGTATAGCCGAACTGAATCGCCCAGTGATCATAGGGCCCCGGCACGATTGAATAATAATGCCCCTGCTTGTCACGATCACGCGAGATATTTGCCGGGGTGTAATCCATCACTGAGGAAATGATCCCTTTCTCGCCGGTCAACTTTTTGTCGTTCAGTTGATCCGGCGCCAGCATTTGGCTGGCAATAAAGTTGTGATTCAACCCAAGGGTATGGCCCACTTCATGGAGGATCAGGTCGTAGAGCGCCTCCTTGATCAACGCATCCATTTCAATCTTGCTCGCTCCTGCAACCGCCAGCGAAGCCCGGGCCGCAATGGCATTGTCCTGCATGTAATTTCCCGCCATACAAAACGCGCCTTTTCCATCGCGCATCCGGTTGAAGGGGAACTGCCCGCCCATTCTGACCGGCTCGCGGTCTTCAGACTCGCCGGTTTTCTGTAGCATCTCCCGCAAGCGGATTCGGTTGGTCAGGAAAACATACTCCAGCATAATATCAGCCCCGATAATCTGCCCGGTCCGCGGATTCACAAAGCTGGGGCCGTAGCCACCGAACGGCGGGTCAGGCGAGCTGGTCCAGCGCAACACATTGTAACGAATGTCGCCGGCATCCCACGTCGCGTCATCGGGTTGAATCTTACAGACCACTGCGTTGGAAAATCCCGCTGACTCAAACGCGAGATTCCACGCTTCCACCGCCCCCTTGATCGTATCACGCAATTCCAGCGGCGTGGTGTTCTCAATCCACCAGGTAATCGGCTCGACAGGGTCTGATACGGCTTTGGTTGGGTCCTTTTTCTTCAAATACCAGCGATGAACGAGGTCGCGGTAGTTGGCTGACTTTTTCGAAGTGAGATCAGTCACCCGGGTGGTGAAATATCCGACGCGGGGGTCTTCCAGACGCGGACGGAAGTCATTCTTCGGAACCGCGATCAGTGAATGCTGAACAGAGATGGTGATGTAGCGGGCATCAGTCACATCGTCTTCGCCCCATTCCTTGGGTCGCTCATTGTTGAAAACGTAGTTCACGCGCGCCAACGTGTTTTCAGGATAATTCCGCACCTCTGTGAAACGAGTGCGATCCTTTGAGAGATCCCCCAACACGAGTTTGTCTTTGTCTTTATCATCGCTGGCATATTTCAGCAGCGAAAACTGCTCATTCAGAAACAGATCGTCTGCTTTGATGAGGTGAGTCGTTTTGTCCTCCGTCGTGGCCACGATCTTTTGGGTTGCCAGCACGGCGTCAGAGATATTCGCCGAGGCGGCCTTGGAAATCGCATTGTCCGGATCAAAATAGAACGCGGAGTTTTCGGCGACAAATTCGATGCGATCAAAATGGCGCCGGATCGTGAAGATCTTTTCGTTCAGGAAGTTTCCACGAAACAAGCCAAGCGCCGGAACACCATCCATCACATAGCTGAAGTGAATGTATTCGGGGCCGATCTGATCATTCTTCACCGCGAGATAGACAGTGCCATCGTCGCGATCGGTGTAGAGATTGAACAATCCATCAGCAAGGTCGCAATTTTCGACAATGTCACCGAAAGACTTCTCGCCATCCTTCTCCTTTTTCTCTTCATCTTCAGCAAAAGCCGGACCGATAGCCAGAAAAACGGCCGTTGCGAGATAGATGGGCAGGAGGGACTTTTTCATGGGCAGGTCGCGAAATTACAGTTCTGCTGCAATAGAGTCAATCCGGCACACTGGCAAATCGTGTCACACCGGGAGGCACACCCGGTCGTCATGGTCCGCCCCCCCCGGATGTCGCGCTTAATCCCTTCTGAGCACCCATACGGCTGATTTCATTCTAGAAATTTCAGTCGTTAGACGGGCATTGGGCGAACACGTCCCCCCATCAGAAGAGACCTGGAATCAACCCAAATCACAACTCATTTATTTTCAATGGATAAGCCCAACCCGTTAGAGGCTTTCGCCGAGTTGTATTCGAATCTTCTATCCAGGCTTCCCGAAGGTCATTACGAACTCTTGCAATGACCATCCGGCAAGCCTTTTGGTCGATGCAAGAGTTCGCATACGGCATCCGGCAAGCCTTTTGCCCTATTCGAATCTTTGCGGAGACCATTTTGTAAACCTTTAGGTATCTGCAGACTTTTGCAGTGAGCATTTGGCTTACCATTTGCCCTCCGTAAATCTCTGCAGTGGCCGGAAATTCCTCCGAATTCTTTTTCACGATCCAACAGGGTCCACTCAGCGGTCGAACCCTGTTGAATCGTGCGATCATTCACCCGAAAAGGTGACTTGCACCTCAGGGCTTTCAGTTGTTCTTTCGCGCACTTTTATGAAGAAAATCCACGCCATTTTATTGACGTTAGCCATGGCTGCGGGCACTGCCGCGACCGCTCAGGAACCGACTCCACTTTTCAAAGCAGGTGACAATGATTACGGTATGTACCGTTTTCCAGGTATCGTTTTGACTCCTTCCGGAAATTTGATCGCTTTTGCAGAAGGCCGCAAAGACCCTGCAATGCGCTGGAGCGAAACCCGCCCCTTCATTCGTGTTTCATCGGACAAAGGTGCCACCTGGAGTGATGCCAAGCAATTTGCAGATAAGCCTGCGGATGCAAAGCAAAACAAAATCCTTCTCGACAGCGGTGCCGCTGAAGCGGGACGCATTGGGGTGCACAACCTCACTGCAATCGCAGACAAAGACGGCGCAGTTCACTGGGTTTACGCCGTCGAATACAATCGCTTCTTCTACGTGAAGTCTGACGACAAGGGCGGAAACGCAAGCGAGCCGGTGGAGATCACCGCGACTTTCGACAAGTTCAAAGAGGAAGTGGATTGGACGCTCGCCGGTGTTGGCACCGGTCATGGTATCCAGATCGCAGACAGCGGTCGTCTTGTTTTCACCGTTTGGATTTCTGACGGAACACAGGGCATTGGCCTCCAAAACGCAGCGGTAGCCACGATTTATTCCGACGACGCCGGCAAGACCTGGGAGCGTGGCGAAATCATTGCCAAGCAGTTCGGACTCGATAAGACCAAGACCGGCACAGAACTTGAAATGCCGGGTGAAACCGCTATCACTCAGGCCGCTGACGGCACGGTGATCGTGAACATTCGTAACAAGGCGCTCAAAGGGCAGCGTGCACAAGCGACCAGCAAAGACGGTGCAACCGGTTGGAGCGAAGCGACTTTCGTTGATGGGCTCATGGAACCCATTTGTCAGGGCAGCATCACTTCAGCAGGCGACGCCGTTGTTTTTGCCAACCCTGCAAATATGATCATGCGTAAGTCATTGACCGCATTCGTCAGCACCGACGGTGGAAAAACCTACGGCAAGAAGCACGTGATCGATTCCGGTGTTTCCGGTTATTCCGACCTTGCAGGAGACAAAGACACCGTATACGCCGTCTACGAAAAAGGAGCACAAAGCTCCGCGAATGATCCTGAAGCGGTTGTCTTCACGAAATTCGCAGTGGGCGACGCCAAGTGATTTGTGATTCAATTTGAATCGAAATTGAGCCGTTGCTTTCGGGCATCGGCTCTTTTTATTTCCGGAAATGCCAACCATTGCCGCCATCGCCACTCCGCCCGGACAGGGCGCCATTTCGCTGATCAGGGTAAGCGGCCCGATCGTGCGAGAGATTGCCGACGCGGTCTTTGCCGGTAGAAATCCGGAGCTTCAACCCCGGTATCAGAACTTCGGGAAGATCGTCGACAACGATGGCGGCACCATCGATGAGGTGCTGCTCACCTTTTTTGCCAATCCCCACAGCTACACAGGCGAAGACACGCTGGAGATCTCCTGCCACGGCGGCATTCTTGTGACCCAGCGGGTGTTGGAACGGATTTTTGAAGCGGGCGCACGCGCTGCCGAAGCCGGGGAGTTCTCGCAGCGTGCCTTTCTGAATGGAAAGATGGATCTCACCCAGGCCGAAGCGGTGATGGACCTGATTTCAGCCCAGACTGATCTCGCGATGAAGGCTGCTCACGAGCAGTTGTCTGGCCGTCTCGGAAATCGGCTGCTTGAATTGCGCGAGGAGTTGATCGGGGTAGTCGCCCATGTGGAGGCCTACATTGATTTCCCTGAAGAGGATATCGATCCTGAATCGAGCGATGAAATCGTGACGAAGATCCGGCAGATCCGTGCCGAGATCGACGAACTGGTTGCGACAGCGGATCAGGGGAAAATCCTGCGGGAGGGTGTGCGGACCGTAATCTGCGGAGCGCCCAACGTCGGGAAATCCAGCTTGTTGAATGTGCTGCTGGGGTTTGACCGCGCCATCGTCAGTGATACCGCCGGAACCACCCGCGACACTATCGAAGAAGTCATCAATCTGCGTGGGATCCCCCTTCGCCTCGTTGATACTGCTGGAGTTCGCGAAAGTAGTGATGCCATCGAACGCGAAGGAATATCCCGAACCCAGGCCCAGGTGGAAAACGCTGAGCTTGTTCTGGAGCTCGTCGACATGAGCCGACCGAAGTCCGAGTGGACACCCGTCAACGTTCCTGAATTCACTCGCTACGTCCGGGTAAAAAACAAATCTGATCTGGGAACGGATCCCTCATGGAACGGCGAAGACGGGATCGAGATTTCCTGCGAAACCCGCGAGGGCGTGGAAGGCTTGAGCGAAGCCCTCTTTACCCTGCTGAGCGGTAGCGGGAATGTCTTTGCTTCCACCAACCTGATCGCCATCAACGCACGGCACAAGCATTCCCTGATTGAAGGCCGCGACTATCTCGATGCCGCCGCCTTTCGACTGGAAAGCGGAGAGTCGCCCGAGTTTGCAGGGCTGGAACTCCGCGCCGCCCTCGATGCCATCGGCGAAGTCATCGGCAAAACCGATGTCGAGGAGATCCTCGGCGCGATCTTCAGCACGTTTTGTATCGGGAAGTGAGTATCGCGACCTTGATGGGGGCTGTTCGGTGAACCTCATCAGATGCGCGCGCGACTTGATTCAAATTGTGTAATCCAGCCACCGGCTTCCGGAATCTCCACAAAGTGAGGGCAGTCTTTATCGATGGAAACGGGAATTTTACTGTCGCTTCGTTCGCGATTCCACGTCAATCCCAACGGGATTGCGCATGACAAGCCCGGGGTAGCCGAAGGCTACCCCGGGAACACCAAAATGAGACGTATTCAATCCCAACGGGATTGCGCATGACCAGCCCGGGGTTGCCAACGGCTACCCTGGGAACACCAAAATGAGTCGCATTCAATCCCAACGGGATTGCGCATGACAAGCCCGGGGTTGCCGAAGGCTACCCCGGGAACTCCAAAATAAGAAGTATTCAATCCCAACGGGATTGCGGATGACCAGTCCGGGGTTGCCAACGGCTACCCCGGGAACACCAAAATGAGACGTATTCAATCCCAACGGGATTGCGGAACCATGACTCGCGAGGGAACTCGCGACAGTGAATCCCTCCTTCGTCATCATGTGTTTATAGATTCTTGAATTGGAATTTTTTCCACCTTTCCGCAATCCCAATCTCGGTATAGTTGCCAGCGAAGACGATGACGATGGATCCGAAAGAACTACCGCGAGCAATCTATGCCGCAATAAGGGAGGGCGATGCCACCAAAGTTGAATCTCTCATTGGCGGAATTTCGGAAGTTTTGAACATGTCGACTCCTCTCGGTTCGTGGCTTCACATCGCAGCAAGAACAGGACAGATTGAAGTTGCTAGAAAGCTCGTGGAGATTGGAATCGATGTAAATTCCACCGGTGGAGCTGCCGGAGGTAATGCTCTGAATATTGCCGCATCAGAAGGGCATTTGGAGCTCGTTAATTTTTTGATCGATCATGGAGCAGAGTTAGATGTGTCCGAACCTGAGCGCAATCCTCTCTTTGCTGCAATTCACAATGGGCATTTCGATGTAGCGGAGTCCCTTATCAAACACGGAATTGATACTTCGGTGAGATATACTGGAGAGACGATGGTCGATATGGACGCCATTGCGTTCGCAGAGGAATGGGGGCGCAAAGAGATTAAAGCCCTACTGGAATCCAGCGGATAGGTCACACATCGAAACTTGGAAGTTAAACCACACCCCCGTTAGGCTATCTGCGACAGGCCCGCTGTGAGTTCGCGGCCTCGTCCGCCTGTTTCACCTTTCCTCCCGCTTTGCGCCTAACCGATGTCGCAATACCAACCACGCAACAATGGGCGGAACAAAAAAGAAAAGCCAAAAAAGAGTCTCTACACTCAAGCCTGTAAGGTTGGAGGTCCATCTCAATATCTTCACCAAAGTGGTATTCGGACTCACCTCTAATAAGGTTGGCATGACGCCTAGCCCCACAACAAAAACCATGAGAAAAGGAACCGATACCGTAAGTATTAAGCAAGATTCCGGTATTCCTCTTTTCTCCCTTTTCTGCTTCATCGAATTTCGCTCCACTTCGATTTAGAAGGCAACTTCACCCACCAATCGCAATCATCTTCCGGCCCGGCTCGTAGTTGTCGCGGAAGTCGTGCTGCTCTGGCTTGCGGTCCACAACTTCGAGGAAAAACTTCGCGACATCATCGTCGGTCATCTCCGAGTTGCGGAGAACCTCAAGCATGTCGAACTCCAGATGACTGCCCAGACACGGCCGAAGCTTACCGTCACAGGTCAGGCGAAGCTTGTTGCAGGTCTCGCAGAAATGGAAGTTCGTCATCGCCCCGATGAACCCGACCTTCTGGCCGCCTGACTCCGGAACCTCAAAGTAACTGGCTGGACCATTGGTCTTGAACTCCGGCAACGGCTTGAGCGGCCCGTAGCGATACTCGAGCAGTTTCTTCGCTTCGCCGGTGGGTAGAAAATTCTCGTCCGTCAGCATCGCGGTGGAGCTCACCGGCATCAGCTCGATAAAACGGAGCAGCAGATCGCGGTCACGGGCGAATTCAACCAGGTCCCACAGTTCGTGCTCGTTTTGGCCGCGCATCAGCACGGTATTGATCTTCACAGACTCAAACCCGGCGGCTTTGGCTGCGTCGATGCCTTCGATGGCCCGGTCGAAATAATCCCGCCCCGCATTCCGGGCGTAGATTTCGCGATCGAGTGTATCGAGTGAAATGTTTGCCGTCCGAACCCCCGAACGTTTCAGGCAGTCTGCCATCGTCAGGGATTCTCCGGCGACTCCTGGGCGTCCCAGCAGAGTTGCGTTTGTCGAAACCCCAATATCCTTGATCCCTTCAATCTTCCCGAGCTCGTCGAAAAACCACAGAACATTTTTCCGCGTCAGCGGCTCGCCGCCAGTGATGCGGACCTTCGAAATGCCCATGCCCGCCCCGACCCTGATCACCCGGAGAATCTCCTCATAGCTGAGGACCCCATCGCGAGGCAGCCACTCCTGCTCCTCCTGCGGCATGCAGTAACGACACCGCTCGTTACACCGGTCTGTAATCGAGACGCGGAGATAACTGATTCGGTGGCCAAAGCGATCTTCCATGGTTGGGTTCGTTTCTATCTTGAAATTAACGCAGGATTAGGAATTCGCGACCCCTGATCAAATGGCTGTTGAGCTTCACGGAAGCGGGATGGTGAATATCCTGGTGAAGACGAATTCAGCGCCGAATCCTGTCAGAAGCGCCAGCTGAATGAGGACCAGGCGGTACTTTTTGTTCCATGCAGACATCAGTCCTCCCACCACAAAGACCATCAGACTGGAGGCAATGGCGAATGGAAGCTCCGTTCCCACGAGGATGCCGACATAGATTAACAACGCGACAAAACAGGCGGCCGCCCTCCCCTTTCGTTTGGTGAATTCCGGCCCTCCCGCATCGATATCGATCATCTCCTCCTGTGGTTTTCCCCGGTCGCGAATCGACACGATTACGACGATGACAAACAGAAACAGCACGAGAATCTGCAGATATTTGGCGAAATCCGGCACGTTCCGGTCTTCTTCTGCAATGACCGATTTGAAGCTGTCGACGGTCTCCTGGATGTCTGCCTCTACCGCTGCGCCACGCAGGAACGTCGGATCGATCCGCAGGCGCTTCATCTCGCTTTGCGCGATGTCAGTTGCCATCGTCTTCTCCAGAACGTCCGCGAGATACTCCTGAACCTTGACGGGCGTTCCCTTAGCCGCCCACCAATAGTAGCCATTGCTGAAGGTCACCGGTATTCCCTGCTCGATCGTCGTGCCGGCATCAGGAATCGCGGGGTGACGCTCTTTGGCGATCACGGACAGCGCCTTCACATTCCGATCCGCCGGAGTGTCGTCGGCATCACGAAAGTCGAGATATTCGGACAGCGAGAAAATCCCCGCATCGAGATGCCCGCCGATCAAACGATTGTAGCGATCCGCGCCTCCATCGGCCGAGACAATGCTGAACTTCGCGCCCTCCACCGCTTTCTCCAATTGCAGCGTAATAAAGTAGGCCGCTGAACCCACATTGGCGCCGAATTTGAGCGCCCTCGGATTCTCCGCTGCGGCATTCAGCAGAGCTGTCAGGTCAGAATAAGGGCAATCCTCCCTCACCATCACAATCATGGTGTTCTTCCCCGTCTGCGCAAACTTGGCAAAGTCGTCCGGACCGAAGTCCACTGTCCCGGCCAACTTCGAGCTGATCATCGACGTGTGATGACAAATCACCTTGTAGCCATCCGGCCGACTGTTTTTCACCTCGCGGCTCCCGATCGTTCCACCGCCCCCGGGGATGTTGATCACAACCAACGGCACATCAAGAAGCTTTCCCTGATCAATCCCCTGTTGAATGACGCGCCGGACAAATGTATCCGACCCACCTCCGGCCGGATACGGCACCACCACCTCGATGGGTTTGTTGGGATAGGTGACTTTCTTCGAGCTGAGACTCTTCGCAACCCACCACCCGATCAGTGCGACGATGAGTAACCATGCCGCCACATGCCACACGCGCAGAAGCCGTGCTTTTCTCTGCTTATCCGCTTCAGTCATGGCGCTTTCACTCCTGCGGGTCGGGGTTTAGACAGAAGCTTTCGTATCGCCGGCATGAACAGCATCAGCAGCGATATCACGACAAATGTCAGGGAGATGGGCTGGGTAAAAATGGGAGCGTAACTCCCGTTTGATGCTTGAAGACCGAGGCTGAGATTCTTCTCGGCAATGGGGCCGAGGACAAAACCGATGACAAAAGGCGCCAGCGGAATGCGGAACGATTCCATACAGAAACCCAGCAGGCCGAATCCCAGCATTACGTAGATGTCAAAGACACGGTTGGAGAGCGCATACGACCCGATCACCGCGAAGCACAGAATCATCGGGAGCAAATACGGGCGCGGAATTCGCACGAGTCGCGCCAGTTTCTTCATCGAACCGAACATGATCAACGCCATCAGAATATTCGCGACAAACATGGCCCCCATGATGGTGTAAACCATCGACGGACTTTGTTCCATAAGGCGGGGACCGGGTTGCATGCCATGCACCACCAGCGCCCCCAGCAGAACCACCTCCATCACACTGCCCGGCAATCCCATCGCCAACAGCGGAATCAATGCACCGCCAATCGTGGCGTTGTTGGCCGACTCCGCCGCAACCACCCCCGGCTCATGTCCTGTCCCGAACTTCCCGGGAGTCTTCGAAACGCTCTTGGCGACCGAATACGCAGTGACGGATCCAATATTCGCCCCAATGCCCGGCAGAATACCGATCCACGTCCCGATGACCGAAGAACGGATCATATTCAAGGCGTGATTCTTAATATCCACCAAGCCCACAAGCACCTTGTTTTTCCCGATATCGATCGGCTTCTTCTTTTGCTCGATGTTAATGATCTCACGCAGGATTTGATTCACCGCGAAAAGCCCGATCAATACAGGCATGTGCCCAAAGCCGGCATTCATCTCTGTGATTCCGAAAGTCATCCGCGGTGCCCCGGTAGCCGCCACAATACCCGGCATGGAAAGCAGAATCCCGAAGAAGCCGGAGAACAACGAGCGGGATAACGATTTTCCTCCAATCGTGGCGATCAACACCAGCGCCATCAGAACCAGAGAGAAATACTCGAAGTAACCGAACTTCGATGAAAGTCGCGCAATCGGTTCGGTGAGCAGCACGAGAAAGCCCCACGAGATCAAGCCTCCTGCGGTGGAGGCCATCACCCCAAGACCGAGGGCTTTGCCGGGCATACCGTCGCGGGCCATCGGATACCCGTCCAGAGTCGTCACGATCGAAGCCGGCGTTCCCGGCATTCGCAAAAGCGTCGCGGTGATCATGCCACCACTCACTGCTCCGACGTAAACCGCGATCAGAAATGCCATCGACAACAGTTTGTCGTGTCCGTAGGTCAGCGGCAGCATCAGAGCAATCAACATCGTCCCGGTCAGGCCGGGCACCGCACCCACGAAGATTCCCAACGCGGTTCCGAAGATGATCAGCAACAAGCCCACCGGACTGAAGATGCTCGAGAGCGCTTCGTTCAGCGGGCTGGCGTCGGCCAAAAGTGATGCGAGATCGATCATTGTTATCTCGCGTCAGCATAGTGATCTGCCGCGAGATGACCAGTCTTCACTCGCCATTCCAGCAGTTCCACCAACAGTTCGTTCTTCTTCACCGCAAAATCCGGCGAGTTCCACAGATTGACCTGCTCGTCGGGATCATCCACCAGATTAAAGAGCTGCCCTTCGGTTCCACCATCGAGCGGATCACTCCCGGTGATATGCACCAGCTTCCACTCGTCGCTCCGAATCATCGTTTGGTAATCAGCAGAGACAAAATTCCCGTCACGACAACCCTCAGCGAAGACGTAATCCCTGCCCTTCCAGTTCACATCACCCTCCAGAGCAGGCGTCAGCGACTCGGCCATAAAATTGTCCGGCACCTCGCAGCCAGCCAGCTCAAGGATCGTTGGCCCGAGATCGAAGAGTGAGGTCAACTCATCAATCCGACGACCGCCTTCACCGAAACGTCCATTGGAAGACCACACGATTGTCGGCATACGCGTCACCTGTTCGTAAAAAGTCCACTTCTGGGAATGGCCATGATCCGTCAGGCAATCCCCGTGGTCACTGGTGAAAATGATCACCGAATTCTCGAGGTATCCCTGCTCCTCCAGTGATTCCATGATCTCACCCACCTGGGTATCGATCATCGTCACATTCGCCATGTAATGTCGCCGCTGATCAAGGCGCTGCTCATCATTCGGATTCAGGTTCAGGATCACCGAGTCATGATCCACCTCGTTGTTATGAACCCGCATCGCCTTGTAGGCCTCGGGTTGGTTCTCTAAATCATCATCCGTCACCGGCTGGAGCGGGATCTCCCGGTCCCGATACGGTTCGAGCGCTTCAGGAGTCGGGTCGTAAGGCGGATGCGGCCCCGGGAACCCGATCTGGAGGAAAAGCGGGTCTTCTTTGGGATGATTCTTCAGCCACCACTTCGAAAGTCCCCCGACAAAATTATCCGACTGCGTCTCAGGCGGTAAATCCCACGTGAAAGCTCCGAGCCGGTCCGCATAATCATCCCGCTCCCGATACGTTTCGCGCTGTTGCTTTACCAGGCCGCGGGCTGCGAGGGCCTTGTCCCATTCGTCAAAGAAATACCGTCCCTCAAGGTAGCGATCCTTATTCTCCACCACGTAACGTTCGTGAAAACCGCAGGGCGTGGTGAACGGGAACGTGTGCATCTTCCCCGCATTCACACAATGGTAACCGGAATCCGCGAGGTCACTCACCCAACTCTTCGTCCACCGGTCCGCGTTTTTCAGAATCCCGTTGGTATGCGGGTATTGCCCCGTGAAAAGACTCGCCCGGGAAGGCGCACAGCTCGGAGCTGTGACATGGCAATTGGTGAAAGTGACTCCTTCGTTCACCAGCCGATCCAGATTCGGCGTATCGACATACGGATAACCCAGCGCATTGATCGTGTCGAAACGCTGCTGATCCGTGATGATGAAGATGATATTCGGTCGTGCCCTATCCATAACTCCGGTAATCGGTAGGCGCACATCGGATCACAACAACTCACACGAAGCAACCCTCTAGAAGCAGACAACGCACTCGTGCTGTTTCCCCCGTTCGGGATGGATCCTTAAAATCCACCCGAACCAACAGCCTTCACGATCCAACCCTGTCAGACATTTCGCACATAATTCTGATTGGAATGCGGCCTGAAGGGTTGCCTGCACAAAGCCCGGGGATTCAGCCCCGGGAGAAAGAAAGCAATGCAAAGCCGGCCTGAAAGGTCGGGCGCGAACATTACTCACGGAGTTCGCGCGCGCCCCTTCAGGACGCCTATTCGTATTTGTCGATACCTAGGGCTGAAGCCCCAGGCTTTGTGCGGACGGACTTTCAGCCCGTTCTCAGATTGAGGGTTTCCGCTCTAAAAATACGTGCGAAATGTCTGCCCCTGTTCGATCACTGAACAGACTCTGTTGGATCGTCAGCCGCCTCCTCTTCTGCATCGGCGGCGGAAGACACGGTTCGCTTCAACTCTCCCTTGTTCAGATCCCAGGTCTTTTGAATGTGATCAGCACGTGTTTTCCAGAGCTCCCCGTCATCGGGCACCCACTGGTAATTCATCGCCGTGAACATCTTGTCCTTCAGCATATCAAACTCGACTGTCGCACCGGTCTCGCTCTTCCCGGTGACCACAATTTTCTTCACGATCTCGTTCTCCTCGTCGGAGAAATCTTCGTGAATCTTCAGCCAGGACTCGATCGTTTCTGTGGCGATGGCGTGATTCAAAGTCGCCCCTTTCTCCCGTGCCGATTTCATGATGATCTCGATTCCGGGTGACTCAGCCTGCGCAGCATTCAGGATCAGGTTCTTTGTGTTGTCATCGATATTCTCCAAAGTCGGCATGGCATCGATCACGGCGGAAGAGATATGAATCTTGCGAATCACGGGCAATACCTTCACCTTCATGATGTCTGTGGGCCTCAGCACCGGTTTGATTTCGACATCTCCATCCAGATCTGCAATTTGTTTGAAATATCCGGCGAACTGTCTCGCACTCACTGCCTTACTGTTGCGCTGCAGGATGAGGATCGACGTTTCAAAGTCATAATAGAAGGCCGAAAAGTCAGCCATCCCCTCATCTTTATCTAAATTCACTGCCGTCACATCCCCCGCGAGGTTGCCGCGAAATCCGGCAGGAGCCATCGAGATCCGCATCATATCGCCGAGGTAGCCGGCATCCGTCAATTTCCCCCGGGCGAGCCGAATCCAGTCATCGTTGATCTCGACGTTGCGCTTTTGGCTGTCAGCAGGACGGCCATGGAGGTCACGGAGGATCGTTTCGAGGTCCTTGGAGTCGGCGACGTTCACCGTGAAGAAATCAATTTTCGAGGCTTTTTGCATGTGCCGCCCTCCTAGTCGAGAGCAGTCTGCCGGTCAATACTCTGCAGAACAGTTTTCCGAAAAAAACATTCCTCATTTTCAGGGAAAAGCTCTCCTCGCGGCAGGGACGTCACCGTCTTCTATCTGGCAACAAAAGCCGAATCGGGTAGGAACGGGGATTGAACCCGCGACCGTCGAGCAGCCATCGTATGCCTGTGCGGTTGATGAAATGGCCATTCGATAGATTCTTCAGACAGGCTGCGGCTCAGCGGGACGCTTCTCCCCACCTTCAGGACCGGTGAAACCTTGCCATAAAACTCCGCACCCAATTTCAGCCTCAAGAGGTGGGGCGAGACGTCCCTGTCGAGCCGTCATTTGCCCGGGTGATTGATGAAATGGCCATTCGATTCGGTCCCGGGAGCAGTAAGGCCATCCGGTCGCCAGTTTGCCCGTTCCCCATTGCTGAACCGCCATCCCGACGCCAATTTGCTCATTCCCCATTGCTGAACGGCCTTCCGCTCGTCAGTTTGCTCATTCCCCATTGCTGAACGGCCATCCGGGCGTCAGTTTGCCCGTTCCCCATTGCTGAACGGCCATCCGGTCGTCAGTTTGCCCTTTGCCCACAGGGATATGAGCTAACTGGCGTCAGTTAGCTCATTCCCCGGAGCTAAACCGGGGATTATTGCTTTTTTAGCTCATGAGCGGGGCGTGACGTCTCTCTGTCGAGCTACCGCGCGCGGCATCGAAAGTGGTCGCGCAGAGACGCAGAGCACGCAGAGACTTGAGACAGATGATTGCTGCGCCGGGTTCGTTTCGACTCACGGTACGGGGCGGTTCCCAACAGTCATAGATTCTCCTTCGGGCGCGCTGAAGGTGCGGTATCGAGGAACCTGAACGGGTCCAGAAGTATCGCTTCGCTTCACATCTGGCTACCATCTCGATGTGTCTGCTGACACTGCCCTGAAAAGATAGGTGAGCGTTCGTTGACAGATCTCAAACCGGCTCATCGGCCAGGCCTCATGAGAGTCGGTAGAGTGTTGATTTGTAGATCATTAGATGGAGAGCGGGATAATCATCGTCGCTGTTTTCGCAGAGATTTTCACCAGACATGGCCCGCCACTTACGAAAATCTAATCACCAATGACTAACCACTAATCACTTTTCGTTTCCTGCTCTATGAATCTCCAATCGGCTCTCTTGCTGACAGGTGAATCCTCCGGATGGAAAGTCATTTCCCGAAAAACTCCCAAAATATCTTTTACGGGGATTCCCGATACGTTAGCATCGGGAACAAACGAACTTCCGCCGCGAAGCCCCCCCCTTTGATGTCGCTTTTGTCCTTTGGGATACCGCCGTCGCCTCCCAAAGGACAAAAGCGACGGCGGGAGATTAAAACTGATATGCAGAAAACATGGATCTATCTGCTGAAATTAAGTCGCGATTCGAGAAGGTCGAGATCCTATCAGTGAAAGCAGAATCAGAAACGGTCGAGGTCAGTTTTCCCAAAGCTAAGGAAATTGTTTCGGTGACAAAGGAAGATGGTAGATACTCCGCGACTTATCCAAAACTTGTGAGAGACGGAAGAGGCGGCTGGAGAGAGGAACTTGCGTTCAGCGACAACATGTTGATTCATGGGGCTTTCTGGGTGCTGAGCCAAGTCGACCGAAACGGAAGGGTCGAGCCAGAGACCATCGATTGAACAAACCAGCATATCAAGCCGGAGCACTCAACACACATCACGCCTGCACTTGTCATCGGATTTTGATTCGTTTACGCTTCCAAACGTGACATGCGCCCCCGATGTGTGCGAGTGTCCTTTGACGTTCTCCTGAAAAAATGAGCGAATCGGCAACATCACTCACACCTGCTGATCAATCTGAGTTGCGCCGCGTGCTGGTCGAGACCAAGAAGCACTGCGAGGGTTCGGAGGAGACAGGATACTCTCACCTAACTACTGGTGAAGTGACTCATCAGCTTCAAGCAGCGGTTACCTGCCTTGATGAAGGCCGACAGCCTGATTTCGAAACGCTCAGGATCCTTTTTGCGCCGACTTGCTCATTGCAGGACATCGCCATCGACAACGGTTGGGGTGAAGATTTTCTTGTGCTGGCAGAAGCCTTCGACAGGGCTTCCAACCAAAAAAACTAGGAGAACAAGAGTGCGAATGGAAGCAAGCTGTCCTGTTCATCAAAATTCCGCCTCAAACCAAACGACAACACTGGACCCAAAATTGAAATTTTGATATTATCTCTTGAATGCCTTCTCATGGAAGTCGGAGCAGGGGACCCGCCACCCGCTCCGTGTGACTTTTTCAGGTGGTTTCGTTAGCGTCTTTTTGCAGGCAGCGGTTCCCCACGGTGGCGAATCCCCTGTCCTCAAACGTTATTCCAAAGAATGGAAGGCGATCGACCACCGCTAAAGCATAGAGATATTAATCCGGCGTATGTGCAGCGGGACGAATACGGATTCAATGCGGAGAACCGCCCGAAGATCGTCGTAGATCCTTCTGAAGTCCCCGCGCATCTCGTGCCGCTCATTCCATACGTCGAGCGATGGGGCATCCCCTGCGATGTCACTCGTGGGGACTACTTTGACAAGCAACCCGAAGAGGACATTGCTGAATTTTACTACGCCGTTGAGCCTCATGCGCCAGCAACGAACGAGTGGCTGGATTCGCTGCCTGAGGATGTCGCCGAGTGGCCTGCGGCGGGGGTGCAGTTCATGTACATGCTCAAAGCCCACTGCGAGGCCTATCAACCGACTCATGAAGAAATCGCAGAGAGGGATGCGAGAGTTGCCGAGGCGCAGCGTTGGCGGCGACGCAAACTCGATATCGATGAGGCCATGGCAGCGTTCAAGGCCAAGAGCTATGGAAGAGTAGTAGAACTGCTCAGTCCTTATGACGAATCTCTGTCTGATACCGAGGCGGCGAAACTTCGGTTCTCACAAAGGAAACAAACCGAAGGAGAGTCGGGTAGTAGCAGGGATTGAACCTGCTCCCCCCACACCACCGGCCATACGGGTTTGACGGCGGACGTTCCTTCCTCGCCGCTTCGCTGTATCCTGTCGGCTATCGATGTCGCTTCACTCTATGGCACCGGGCAGTTCCCATCAGTCATGGATGCGTTTAGGGTAACGTTCGGTTGCCGCTCAGGCAGGCTACGGCTCGATGGGGATCTCTCGCCCCACCTTTTTTGCAGGGAACTGGATTGTTGTCCCTTATTAAGGCAACCGGCACTCAAACCTTGTCTGCGAATGTCACATCCAGACGTTTTGCCGGCCATCGTTGCGGCAAAAACACCCATCCGGACGTTTTGGAAGGCAGGAATCGCCGCCTCCAATATCCGGCACGTATCGATCAATACCTTCTTCTTTCGTAATTTCTTGACCTTTTACCGGCGCTCAAACTAGAATTTCCCGTACGATGGTTGAAGAAAGGAGGAGGGGCAGAAACTGAGTCAGGGATTTAGGCCGTCATCCAATACTGTTCCACGATATGAAACGAGCCGCCAAAAGGATTGCGATTAGTTTGCTCGTTTTCGGAACTCTCTTTATCTCCGGGAAACTTGCGATCCACTTCCTCGAGAGGGAGGCTAATATTGGACTCGCATCGGGAGACCTTCGTCAGCTAGGACTTGCTTGGAGAATCTATTCGGATGAGAACGGCGGCAAATCCCCAACGTCCGTCCAAGACCTTGTGGACGCTGAAATATTGGATTTCAACCTATTTGAATACAATGGCAAGCCCAGATGTAAAGCCTTGGAGTTTCCTAAGATTGTTTACAAGGGGCCGCTAACCTCGGACGAGCCTGAAAAGTCTACTGACTTGGCGGTACAACGATGGAGCAACACCGTCGAACTCGTCCTTCGTGCTAACGGCGACGTCATGCGACAAAAGGTGAAATCGGGTAGGCGTGGTGATTGAACCTGCCTCACACCATTTAAGAGAATGAATTTACCAAAAAGCATAAGATAAATACAATCACATGCATTCAAGTCGCGCTCTGTTTGTAACAGTCACTCCTGAAGAGAAGACTGAAGAATACCCTATCCTGAGAATGAGCGACATTTTAGTGACAGCATTATTGAACACTCAAACACAATTAAAGAACGTTGGAGAGTTTACCGCCTCTTTTTTTCGAATGAGAACTTTGATATCTAAATGCAAAGCATAACGGTGCAAAGCATAACGGAGGGAAAGCCATAAGTGGCTTCCAATAGCAATTGGCGAACAACAGCATGATCAACACCACCAGTCTGAAAACGAGCTCCAATTCAATTTTGCTCATTCTCGCATATTTCCTTTCAAGCTTAGTTTTCGCAATTGAAATCAATTTACGGACGATTAAGCATCCATCGGAGCGAAGTCTGAGGATGAAAGAGCCTTATGAAGAATTATCAGAAAAGAACAAAATCGAAAATCCGAACTCGGAAATCTACGTTTTCAGTCATGAAGGACTCCACCAACTTTGCGAGATTTATCAAGTCAACCAGAATTATAGAATTGCAGCAGCTTGGTATGACCCGAAATTACCGAATGTTCAGAATAGAACACTACCATTGACTAAAGATGAAGCCTTGATATTCATTTCATTTATTCGCATGATAACTAACTTGAATCCTTCAGAAGAGGTTGGAGGAACAGTTGGTGATGCAGACATTGTTGAATACTCATCAGGTGAAATTCGCTGCCGCACAGTTGCTCCAATCACGTCTTTTCTCAGGAATACAGAAAGCGCTACAAAGTTGTTCATATCCCACGTATTGACTGAAAACCAAAATCTAAGAGAGCAAAACAAATACGACGCTTTTAAGGAAATCGAACTACTTATGATTGAGAGCCAGTTCTTTAAAAGAAAAGAACCAATTCACTAGTTAGCGGCAACCAACAGAATGGGCTGTGCGAGAGAAAACCAGACGGGGGGATCGATTCATGCCAGATGCCAGCCGTCATTTCAGAGGTCTTCCAGAACTTCACGGGCCAGCCGCTCGCTGTAATCGGTGATCTTCCAATGGCCGGGACACCATCCTTTGAGGAACCGGTGGAAATCTGTCCAGGCGACCGGGAAAAGCTCACGCCACTCCTCCTCTACTGCCTCCGGATCAATCGAGGGGTGATACTTTCTCAACCCGGTACGCAACGCCCCGAAATAGGAGTCAAGCAGGGCCGCTTCCTGCTTTTCGCATGACCTTTCATCCAGACAGCTGCCGATGAAATACGCCACGTCTTTCATGCCGCAGCCGCCCCCGACATATTGGAAATCGAGCATCGCGACCGCATCGGCGTTTTGGGAAAAACAGAAGTTCGCCAGCTTGGCGTCTCCATGGACCAGCGACTTGAACTTTGCCCGGGCCAGCTTTGCATCGATGGCGGCGGCGGCCTGTTTCAGGTCGGGATCATCGAGGGCTTCGAGCTCCTCCGGTCGGGTATCGAGGTGCCAATAGGTGCCCGTTTTCCAAAGGCCATCGGGAACGGCCCCCATGAATTTCGCGTGAAAGTCAGCCAGCAGCTCAAGGCATAATTCGATCTGCCGCCACTCCACGGAAGTCATACGCCGGGGGAAACCGCCCGCATCCAGATCTTCCAGAACCAGGAGGACGTCATCGCCCTGCCGGTCAAATGCGAGGAATTCCGGAATTCGAATTTCCCCCTGCCTGCATTGAGGGCTCCAGTCCCGATACCAGTTCGTCTCAACCCGATAGGATTCGACTTTCCGTTCGTGGGAAATATTCGAATTCCACCCCCGCGGGTGATTCCCCGCAAGCGGAACCGAAACATGTTTTACGACAACGGTAGGTCGCTCAGCCCCGGTGAGCCCTACTCTGAGGATTTTGCCATAGCCGCTCCACAGTTCCTGAATCACGGATTCGATACGGATCTCCGACGCGCCGGTAGCACGCTTGATGACAGATATGAATGGATCACTGAGGTCGGGAAGCATTGGAATGGAGAAGAGATTCGGCAATTTTCAGTAAATGACAAACGGGGAGCTCCGCTATTGGCTTTTGAATATTATCAGACAGCCCGATGCAGGCGGCCCCTGCTCCCGTGGCGGGATGACAAGCTCAGCACAAATGGCGATGCATCACCGTCTTGCACGATCTCAATCCCAGCGTAAGATGCGCCACAAATTTCAAATATGAGCGACGCATCGAACATCAATAAAATCGTGGTGGCCTACTCCGGCGGGCTGGACACGTCTGTGCTTTTGACCTGGTTGAAAGAAACCTATCAAGCGGAAGTGGTAGCCTATTGTGCAGACGTTGGTCAGGGGGAAGAACTTGACGGACTCGAAGAAAAAGCGCTCAACACCGGTGCTTCGCAGTGTTTCATCGATGATCTCAAAGCGGAGTTCGCGGCGGATTACATTTTCCCAATGGTCCAGGCGGAAGCCATCTACGAAGGGCAGTATCTCCTCGGCACGTCGATCGCACGCCCCTGTATTTCTAAAGGAATGGTCCGCGTTGCCCGCGAAGTGGGTGCTGATGCCATTGCCCACGGCGCTACCGGAAAAGGCAATGACCAGGTGCGGTTTGAGCTTTCGACCAACGCGCTCGCTCCCGATATCGAAATGATCGCTCCCTGGCGTCAGCAGCGGTTTCGCGATCAGTTCCCCGGCCGGAAGGAGATGATCGAGTATGCGGAAGCCCAGAACATCCCGATTCAGGCATCGATGAAGAAGTCTTACTCGATGGATCGCAACCTGCTCCACATCAGCTTTGAGAGTGGGGTATTGGAAGACGTCTGGTATGACGCCACCGGTGAGGCTGACCGCGACATGTATGTGCTCAGTGTCTCCCCTGAAGAAGCGCCTGACACCCCGCAGATGTTGCAATTGCTTTTCGACAAAGGAAACTGCATCGGCCTCCTGACGGATAAGCTTGATGAGATCATCTCCAGCCTCGGCGACGTGAAGCCAACCGGCGAGCAGGACGGCTACACGCTGCTGGATCCATACGGTGTGATGCGGGTTCTCAATTTCCTCGGTGGCAAACACGGCATCGGGCGGATCGACATGGTCGAGAACCGTTTCGTTGGCATGAAGAGTCGCGGTATTTACGAAACTCCCGGCGGAACGATCCTGATGGCGGCGCACCGTCAGATGGAAAGTCTCACGATGGACCGTGAAGTGATGCGCATTCGTGACAGCCTGGTGCCCAAGTATGCTGAGCTGGTTTACAACGGTTTCTGGTTTGCTCCGGAGCGCGATGCCATTCAGGCCCTGGTGACTGAGTCCCAGAAGATGGTCAGCGGAGAAGTGAGGGTCAAACTTTACAAAGGGAATACCATCACCGCAGGGCGTCGCTCCCCGAACAGTCTCTACGACGAAGATATCGCTTCAATGGAAGGCGCGGAAGCAGGCCAGGAAGAGGCTTACAATCAGGATGACGCCACCGGCTTTATCCGTCTCAACGGTCTGCGACTGAAGAACGAAGCACGTCGCGCGGCACGTCGCGTCGCGGAGAAGTTCGATTGATCTTTCCGGATTATTTAGATCAAGCCGCGGTCGGAATCCCTTACGATTCCCCGCGGCTTTTTTGTGCCCGGAAGCCAATCGCTTGACGGGACCGCTGACCGGGCTATTTTCGGTCGCTATGTTCCTTCGCAAGCCATTTTCCTGATCAGCCCTGTTGCTGAACTGACTCGCGGATATTCATCACCCCGTCGGTGATCGAGTCCGCCGCTTTTTTGATGCGCCACCTCGAGGCACCGCTGTGTCCGGGACGCGCGAATTTTTGATCAGGAATTTATTGCAAATGAACTCACCTTTCTGCGGAAAGGCTGAACGGTCGCGCCTTGTCACCCCCTCCATCATTCGGGGTGAATCGCGAAAGTTCTCCTCAATCCGCAACCCTATTTTAAAGAACCACTGCCGGATGCTTGGCCGCATGTTTGGCAAAGAAAACCAGTGGACCGAATCCCTGAGGGAAGACTGCCTTCAACTCTTCGCGATTGTCGAAGAGGAGACCTCGCTCTTCACCCACGTCGAGCCACGCACCTTGAGCGTCGTTCCCATCCTGCTGCGTATTGTCCATTTTAAAGGGCACTGGATACGCAGTCCGGAGTCATGGGAGACGCCGAAGCAGACTGAAAAGCCGACTGCCATTATTCGCTCACTGGCAGCTCATCTTTTCAAGCGCTACGATATCCCGTCCGGCTTTGATTCGGTCTGGGAGATCAATGGACCTCTCGATATTCCGCAGCGTCGCTGGTATTGCCACCTCGCTGCAGGTGGATGTCTCAGATCCGCCCCGGACATGGCGGCACGGTTGACCAAACGCGCCGCCCATTGGGCCATGCAGGCTCCGACGAAATACACGGTAACGGAGGCATTGCGATACGGACAGGTGATGGCGACCGCAGGGTATATCGAATTGGTGGATGAAGTTCTCGCTTCGCCGATTGGAACCGATTTCGAGGCAGACCATTTGTGGATTCCGTTGATTGAGTCGATGTGCACCCTGAACCGCCCGTTCTCTGAATTGCATCTACTGGCAGATTACATTGATTCCAAGAAAGGAAGCGGTGGCCTCTTCCGATTCCAGACGAAGCGCCGTCCCTGGAATGAACTCATTGCGGAAGCGACGCGCGCATTCTCTGACCTGAAGAAGGCAGCTGTGAACAGTGGTGCCATCGAACCCGGTGATTGCGACATCAAGTCGCCAGCTTCCCGAAGACGCTTAATTTCATTCAAGCGAACTCTGTGGCAGCCACAGGAGGACATTCAGCCGTTTCACTATGAGACAGGAAACACAAAGTGCGGCTGGGTTTGGGAAATTAAAGAACTCTGCAGCCAACAGGCTCTGGTCGAGGAGGGTCAGGACATGCGGCATTGCATCGCCTCTTACGGGGATTTGTGCATGCAGGGCATCTCAGCCATATTCAGTCTCACCAGCCGTCGCAAAAAAGACCTGAATATGGAACGGGATGTGACAATCGAAGTCCGTTTGGACCGCCGGGAAATATGGCAGGCGACAAGCTGGTGCAACAGGCGCCCTCACCCACTGTCAGCCAAAGTCATTCGGGTCTGGGCGGAAAGGAACCATATTCACATCTCGAAATGGCTTTTCTAAACGTGCCCCAGCGAGTCGACGATGCTCTGTTTAGCCGCTCGACGCGCTGGCGCGATCGCTGCCAGAAAGGTAAACCCAACCAGAAGTACAAAGCTGATGATCAGGTATTCGGGAACGAGTTTGATTTCCCACACCACCGAACGCGCTGTCACTGGAGGATCCCACATGGGTTTGATCGCCCCGACAACAAGTGAAAATGCCACGGTAATCAGCAGGCCAATGCCGGCCCCGATCAATCCCAGCAATCCGCTTTCGATCCCGAACAGGCGAACCACGCCGCCACGTTTCAGTCCGATCGCCCGCAAAGTGCCAATTTCCTTGGTCCGCTCGACCACGGCCATGCCGATGGTATTTAAGACGGACATGGTGGAGATCGTAATAATGATGACAAACACCAGCCCGAAAATGATGTCGAACATGCGCTTGGTGCGCAGGTAGAGGTCTGAGACTTCATACCAGGTCAGGATCTCCCAATCTTTGTCCGCAAACTTTTTGCGCAGCTCAGCCGTCACGATATCAGTGTCTGATTCCTTTTTGAGCAGCAGCCGGGCACAGGAGACGTCTTCCGTTGAGTAGAACGCCTGTGCAAGCTCAAGGGGCAAGTAAACGAACCGCTTGTTGAGGGACTCCGAGGCAAGATCAAGGATTTGAGTTACCTGAGCATTGATCGCGTTGAGCTGACCGGTGACATCCGGCCCCATCAGAGTGACGTCCGCGCCCAGCTTCAAGTCGAAGTGATCCTGCATTCCTGTGGTGATCCCAATCGACTCCGGGGTATCATCGGTGATGGCCTCGCCCTCATACCTTTTATCTTTGCGCCCCTGCAACGCGGTGGCTTTTGATTGAATCCTGTCCTGCTGGGACGGAACCATTGCCCGGCCAAGAAAGAAGGACTGATTCCCATCAACATCGACATTTCCCCTCACCTCCAGCATTGCGGCAGCCATCTCAATCCGGTCATCTTCGGCGGCAATGGTTTCGATCTCCGCAAAATCTTCGGCTGGCAGCAAAAAGGCGCCGGGATCAGAACCGCCATAGTCACGGGCATCTTTCTTCCAAATCTGGAGGTGACCATTCGCCTGATCGTAAATATAAGCCTGACGAATACTGACGAACATGTAGGTCGCGAATCCCCCGAAGATATTGACGGCGGCATACCCCAGCGCCACTGCCGCGATCGTCGTGATCGATCGACGCGCATTGCGGAGCAGGTTTCTGAAAGCGAGTGAGAGCCAGGTCATTGTTCGATCAAACAGGGTTGCTTCGGTAAGTCAACAGGGTTGCTTCGTGAAACTGTCGGGTGCGGCTTTCCATTACCCACAGGTGATATCTTCGACAATCTCCCCGTCCTGAAGGTGAATCTTGCGATCCACCCGGTCCAGCAAACGGTCGTCATGAGTCGAAAAGATGAACGCGGCCCCTCGGGACTGATTGACCTTCCGCATGAGATCGATGATTCGGTTGGCATTACTGGTATCGAGGTTTGCGGTTGGCTCATCCGCAATGACGAGCACAGGTTCCGTAACCAGAGCACGCGCGATCGCCACCCGCTGTTGTTGACCGCCGCTCATTTTCTGGGGTCGATGTCCCCCCCGGTCGGCAAGATCGACTTCCGCGAGCAATGACTTGGCACGCTTGCGAGCTTCAGATTTTTCCACCCCCTGAATTTGAAGGGGCAGCATGACGTTTTCCAACGCCGTTAAAACAGGCACGAGGTTGAAGTTTTGAAAGACGAACCCAATGGTTTCATTCCGCAGTTCACTCTTTTCACGATCAGAAAGTCTGGCGGCTGAATGTTCACCCAACTGAATTTCACCACTGGTCGGATCATCCAACAAGCCGATCAGATTGCATAGAGTTGACTTTCCGGAACCCGATGGCCCCCAGACTGCTACGAATTCATTCTCGGAAATGGTGAGGTCGACGCCCTTGAGCGCCTGGACCTCGGTATCCCCGAAATGATATGACTTCTGAAGTTGTTGAGTTCTAACGACACTCATTATTTTGAAAAATCCCCAGTTTAGGGCTTGCGGTTTATGGAGCCGCGAACACTATCTTGCAATCCAAAAATGATCGAACCGTTTTTATGGGTTCTGTGGGGTTTGTGGATCGCTCAAGCGCTGATCTCAGCGTTGAACCTGATCGGGTTCGAGCGGGCACGCAGAAAGCAGGATCGAAAATTTCAAGACCTCGGTGCCGCGAAGGAGCGACCGGCGGCGTTAGTCGTGTCGATCAAAGGCTTTGATGAGACCTTAACTCCGAAGTTTTTTAAATCGGTTCTGACGCAAAACTACGGGAAGTATCGGGCCATTATCACAATGGAGTCCGAGGATGAACCGATAGTCGAATGGCTAAGGGATCAGCTTGAGCTTGAGGAGGATCAAACGGTCTGGCAGCCGGAAAATCCGGAAAAAGGCCTCCAGGAAATCGTAATGGTCTTTGCCGGGCAGGCTTCTGACATGGGACAGAAGGTGCATAATCAAATCGAAGCATTCAAACATCTGACGGACGCTGATGAGATCATTGCTTTTGCGGATGCGGATATCGCCTGTAATACCGATTGGCTCTCCAGCCTTCTCGCTCCCATCAATATCGGGGAGTTTCAATTGTCGACGACTTACCGCTGGCTGGTTCCGACGAAGCATACGATCGCCAATGTATTTGCAAGTGTCATCAATTCCTCAGTTGCCACGATGTCAGGCCGTGGCGTGGCAATGACCTGGGGTGGCTCGATGGCTTTGACTCGTGACGCATTTAACGACCTCGACTTGCCTAAGCTGTTTTCCGGATGCCTCAATGACGATCTGAGGCTGGGCAGGGCCGCTCGAAGGGGGGGATACAAAATTGCATCGCTGAGATCGCTCATCACTCCCAGCCCGGTCCACTATTCATGGTTCAGCTTCCTCGAGTTTGCCCGTCGGCAATATTATCAGGTTAAGCACTTCACGCCAATCCTGTTCCTGGTGGCGCTCTGTTTTACCGGTCTCTACACGGCAGGCTTCATCTCCGCGGTGGTTGCGGTGTGGCAGGAATATTTCTATGCCTGGATACCAATAGCCTGCGTCACAGTGTTCGATCAAATCCGGGCACTCGCACGGGCCCGGATCATTCGCAATCTTTTCGACGACAAGACGGCTGCCATTCTGGATGACACTTCCGTGATTGAGCACTGGTTCACTCCTCTCTGGATGATGATTCACTTTTTCACGGTGGTCTTGGCGGTGTTTGCCCGGAAGATCACCTGGGCAGGTATCACCTACCGGGTGATTTCTCCGAACCGGACCAAAATCCTTAATCGCAAAGAACCACTCCTGGCGAATCCTGTCCCCCCTTCTCAAACTGAAGTTGAGAGCGCGCCACTCGAAGATGAGCCCTCACCAGCCCAGGCCGTGCTGCCTGAAGTGATTCCACAAGGTGAACCCGTGAACTCAGCCGCTCTGATCGACGAGAAGAAGTCTGAGGTGGAGATCACCGCTTCGACTGAGGACACCGCCAAAGTTGATTCAGAGCCCGAAGAGACTTCGGCTTCGAAGGATGATACGCCCTCCGAAAGCGAGCAGAAAGATCACGAAACGGTTGAAACGAAACCGCTTGCTGAAAATGAGGCGACGCCGGACGAAACCGCAACAGCTGAGGAACCTGCCAGGGGTGATATCAAATCCGAACGCCAAGATGAAGAAGAAGAAACGGCGGAAGAACCACAGGCAATCACCGATAGCTCTGAATCAGGTAATGAAGGCGACATTTTAACAGCAGAGCCTGTGGAGAAACGAAAGCGCACAGGCTTTCCATTCACTGACGAGAGTATCTTTGATGACATCGACCTGCCGTCAACTCACCCGAGAGAGGAAGCGGAAGTGGCAGACGATGAGGAAGCTCCTGTAGAGGATGTGTCATGCAATGGCACTGAAAATTCCTCCGGGCAGATTAAATCGAGAGATACTGCGCCGAACGAATCGTTACTGACTCGACTTCCTTCAATCCATCAGTTCGCTCTTCGTAAAAAGCTCCCTCCGGCACTGCAAAAAACGTTGAAGAGGAAGCTTCGATCCAACAATCGATTGTTGCGATCTGATCAGATACGAAGGATCAAAGTCCGGCTTCGCAAGGAACAAAAGGCTTTTCGAGGTCGCAAATTCCGCGGAAAGTAGGCCCGAAGTTGCGTCACCGCGGTTTCAAGCGTACAGCTCTGCATGCAAACAGCTACTTTGCCCCTCAACTCGACGATTCTGGAAAAGACGCGTGACCTCTGCGGTTCACTGCTGGAGCTTCCAGAATACAAAGAGAATATTGCCGACATCGAATCTTTTATCGCGGATGACGCGGCGAAAGCCCAGTATGGGGCCTTCGCAAAGCTCGGAGACGAACTGCACGAAAAGCAACACAACGGCACACTCACCGACGCTGACATCGAACAGTTCGACACACAGAAAGCAGCTTTGAATGACAATCCAAAGATCGCGACCTTTCTGAGTGCCCAGGAAAACCTGAACAGCATCGCTCAGATGATTTCCAAGCATGTCGCAAAGACACTTGAGTTGGGCCGTGTGCCCGAGCCGGAAGAAATGGAAGCGTCAGAATGCTGCAGCAGCGGCGGTTGCGGATGCGACTGATTCCCGTTCCGGATCAGGACTACCCGATCCCTACAATTTTAAAACAGAAAGCGGAACCCGAACGGGTTCCGCTTTTTTGTGGACAGGCTATTTCACTCAGGAATTGCTTCGAGAATGAACGCGGCAACGTCTTTGTTCCACTGTGTATTGGATTCTTCGATGGTGTACATCATATGGCCCCCATCGTAGTAGGTGTACCGAATGTTGTTCTCGATCAGTTCAGGAGCCACATCGAGGTGGTCCAGGGTGTGCTGGATCGAGAAATATGGCGTGGCTAAATCATGATGCCCGCAATTTACCATGATTTGGAGGTGCTTATTCTCTGATAGAGCACGCGCCAGTTTCCCGGATACGTCCACCGGTTTGCCTACGAAAGCCTTTGAATAGTCCCAGGGGTGGACTTTCCGACTCAGCACCTCGTAGACCAAATCGCTTTCGAATTTCAATTCCGTGCGGAGGTAATGATTTTGAGCAGCTGAGAAGGCGCCATAAACAGAGGAGTAACTTGGGTCAAAATCAGGAGAATCAGCAGCGAGATTTGAATCTTTCCCTACGATTCGCCCGTCGAATCTTCCAATCATTTCACGCTCTCCGCGCAGAAGCTCCTCGCGAAAGCGGGAAGGATCAATTCTCAAGTTGAGGCGCTCGATAAGATCCGCATCCAGTCCGGTAAAATCGGAAAGCTTTTTTGCGACTTCAAGTTTCTTCTCCGGAGCCAGCTTCACCCCCTGCAACAAAGCGAGGGCGTAGTCACCCTTCGCAAAAGCTTCCGCCTCCGTTCGACGCCGCTCATCATTGTCAGCATAGTCCCCTTTAAGCTTCCCGTGAAACGCAGCGACATTCGAAAGCGCAGGAAGGAAACAGATGTGAGCCAAATCGGTACCCCACAGGGTATCGAATCCAAGAACACCAGACACCAGAACAATCCCGTTCAAATACATGCCGTAGCGATCTCGCAGCACCTCGCAAACGCCGGCCGCACGGAAAGAACCATAACTCTCACCCGCCAGAAACTTCGGTGAGAGCCAGCGATTGTTTCGTGTCGTGTAAAGCCGGATGAACTCAGCCACTGAATTCAAGTCCCCTTCGTATTCGTGAAAATCTTTGGCGGCCTTCTGTTCATTGGCACGGCTGAACCCCGTGCTTACGGGATCAATGAAAACCAAATCGGCAACTTTCAGGATCGACATCGGATTGTCCACCACTCGATAAGGAGGCGCAGGCTGAGTTCCATCAGCATTCATCGCCACTCGCTTGGGCCCGAATCCGCCAAGGTGTAACCAGACAGCAGATGAGCCCGGCCCGCCGTTAAAACAGTAGACAATAGGACGTTCTGCGGGGTCCTCGACACCTTTCTTCGTGTATGCCACATAAAAGATCGAGGCGTGAGGATCCTTTTCATCCTTCTTCAATACAATCGTGCCTGCAGTCGCAGTGTAATCGATCACCTCCCCTCCAAACGTCCCGGAGTTCTCCGTTACCGATGACTGTTCCTTTCCGAAATCATCATTCTTTTTGTCTTTCTCTTCCTTATCAGAGTCAGAAGTTTTTTCGGCGTCTTTATCTTTCTTGGCCATGGATTTTTCCTGGGAATACGTCATCGGCAAAAACGCTAATGACAGAAGGGTGATAATTGAAAGCAAACGGGGGGATTTCATTTTGATGGGCCGAAAACTAGCACATCAGTCAGAAAATTGACGAGTCTATTGTGTCAGTCTGTTTTCCAGCCAATAGAGACCACTCCTACCCGGACAAACCAGATCGACATCGCCGTCCCCATCCAAGTCACCAGACGCCGGCCCCAATCCCCAACCAATATCGCCACCGCGTGAAATCGTTCCACGACGCCACTGCTTTTTCTTCTGGTCATACTGATATCGGTAAATCACCTTTTCGTCATAAGCTCCCGGATCTTTCCCCTCGTGAGCCATCCACCGTTTTCCACACACCAGTTCTTTCTGCCCGTCTCCAAGATCAATCCAGAGCGGGGTATGTCCTTGAGACCAGCTTTCGTCAATCACATGGTGCTTCCATTCCCCTGCCCGGATCTGTTCTTCCCAGAACACTCCATAGCCATGGGCGCTCGTCCAAAGCAGATCACTGTCGCCGTCCCCATCAATGTCATCAACCACAATGGGGACACTTGCACGCTGGCTCATTTCAAATTCAGCATGCCATATCCATTCACCCGACGTGGTATTCTCAGGTGCCTCGAGCCATCCGTTTCGTCCGATGACATCCCCGCGTCCGTCTCCATTCACATCACCAAAACCAATCCCGTGCCCTGCGACTTCCCCGGGTAATTCGATTCGAGTGAAAACGGTGCCCTGCCCTTGTTTCTTTGCTTGAAACCAGGCCGCAAACTTTGATCCATTCGGCAGAATATCGAGAAGCCCGTCTGCATCCACATCGACCAGAATGCCGGTCTCCATCGAGCCGGGAAGCCCAATCACATGGCGTTTCCATTCATCAGCCAGGTCCGGGGGATGCTCGACCCAGTAGATTGATTTACTTCGGTAATTTACATTGATGAAGTCCGTATCCCCATCACCATCGACATCATAGGAGAGATGGGAGTAGCCGTCAAATCGCCCTCCAATTTCTGCAACGTCTCTCACGAAATGTTTGTGCCAATGGCTGCCTCCATCGCCACCAATCATCGGATTTTCATACCAAAATCCTCCACAGATTACATCAAAATCGCCATCTCCATCGATGTCGTCGATTCCCGCCGCACTGAATGTTGATTCAGCATTCAATACGTGCGGGACAAAATGCCCGCCCAGCGTGTCCGGCAATCCCGCTCCGGCAACCGCACCGGGCTTCGCGGGTCTCTCGACAACGATCACTTCCCCTACATCACCACAACCAACCAACCCAAGTAGAGCCGGCAAAAAAAATCGGCGAATTTCCATTCGCCGATCCTAAACATTCGTGATGCTGACTCAAGCAGGATTCTTTGCTTACTCACTCACTGCTGATACTCTTAAACTTGTAACCGTGAGGAAGAAGCGTTCTCGAAACATTTGCTCCTTCTGAAGCAGTCAGCGCTTTTTCAACGAGAGCAGGATCCTTAATCGTCGTCGTTTCAACCATCGCGAGGTTTGTGCTTTTGGCGACAACGTTCCCTTTCTCATCCTTCACAACCAGAAGATAGCCATCAAACTCCCAACCACCGATATTGGTGCTGTCACGATCCGAATCATACCGGGTTACGACGGGTTTACACTCATACTCAAAATCTCCATCCGGCTGGATCGTGGCAGTGAATGTCTGCTTTGAAAGGATCATCGCCTTATCAACATCCCGGTCGGAATAACGTTCCATCGACCGCCCCACCAAGAGGATCGTAAACTTCCCTTCTTTCAACCCTGCCTCACGTGATTCATTTTCAACCTTCACAGTTGCGGTAACCACCTGATCTTTCAGGTAAGAGCTGTTCGCCACCGTCTTCCGGCGCTTCCCGGTCGACACGGAGATCTTCAGGTCAGCCATTGCTGGCGGGGCTTCCGCAATGATCTTTTTCTGTGATGCCTCGTCGAATACCTTCACATTCACCTTGAAAACTTTGTCATCAGTGAGCCTTTTGATCTTAGTCTGGCGAGTCATAGGGGAGAAACTCAATACCTCGACAATCATCTCCCGCCCTTTCGTATCAGTCACCTTGATGGGAGCGGCAGTCGCTTCAGATATGCTCCCGAATATGAACACGACAATGAATGTAACGATCCCTTTCAACGGTAAGGTGGCCTCCTGACTTCTCATGATACCTGTTACCCTACTCAGGATAAAAGCTTTTCCACCTGTAAAAGTGTAAACATTTTGTAATGGCCGTGCTGTGAACGTTTCGTGACAAATCAATGCCCCAAAAGTGACCGTGAATAATCCAACACTTGAAGAGCATCTTCATTACGCTCGCTGGAGGTTGGAGTCACTGCCATACCACTTGGTAACACTACCTGTTCCTTCGGACCTCTCGAAAACACACTCACACCGAGCCAGCTTTGATCTGCCTCCATTCCAAGTAGATCGACAATGGTCGGAGCAACATCCATGTGGGAGACCAAACGGTCGTGCCGTGCTGCATCCAATTTTGGGTGGCTGAAAATCAACGGTACCCTTTCGCCCTCGCCCTTCACATCGTTTTTCACAACTCCACTTTCATGGTCGCCAAAAATCAATACCAGAGAGGAGTCGAGTAATCCGGTATTTTTCAGGTCGGTGAACAATTCTTCCAGCGCCTCATCCACCTCCCTGAAGGTGCATAGATAATCCTGCTCCAGACGGGGCAAGCCCGCTACCTTGTCGCGTAGTTTGCTTCTCGTGGAAGGTTTGAAGTTCTGAAACGGACCATGACTCTGCATCGTGATGAAATATGCAAAAAACGGTTCAGGCAGTTCAGTCAGCTTTTTCACACTCTGAGAGAAAAAAGCCATATCCTTTGAATACCACCCGGATGCATCACCGCTAAAACTCTTCTGATCATGGAAGGTTGAAAATCCCATCAGCTGATATCGCTTCGAGCGCTCAAAAAACGAACCGCGATTTGGATGAAGCCCCACGCAGGTGTATCCCCTCTCATTGAGCAATTCCGAAACCGGGGTCACCCGATCCCAGTCCGCTGTAGAAAATCCGCTTCCAATGGTCAATGGAACCAGGCTGAGTAATGAGCTCAGCTCAGCATCTGACGATCCACCACCGGCATGCATCGCCACACAATCCGGGAAAAAAACTCCTTCCCCGGCAATTTTCTCAAGAAAAGGCATCACAGGTTCATCACCAATGCGCCGCCCGACCAATCCCGAATCCAATGACTCGATCTGCAAAACAATCACGTTCTGGCTACGCAACATCCCTTCGCTTTCCGACCCGCCCCTCACGACACGTTCGTGAGGAAAGGCCACAACCCGTGGTTTGCGTGGAATAAAATCCTTCAGCATCACTGCGTAAGTGGGCCAAATTCCATAGTGAGAGCAGGCCAGTGTATATCCGTAGCCGTTTACCCGCGGCAAAATTGGGTAGCGCTTCAATTGGACACAGAGCAACGCCAATGCCGGAATACTCAAGACGAGCGGCGAAAACCGCAGCCAGTTGGTTGGCTTTTTCAGGAAAACTGCCATCACCCCGCATCCCAGTGCCACACTGATTATCGAAAGAACATCCTCCCAGCCAATCAACTGCGCCAGGATATGTCCCCCTACATTCCCGGCCTCATCCAGGTTGGCGAATTGATTCCAATGCGGAACCATTCCAAAATAATCGTAATAATTCACCACCACCAGCAACGCCAGCAGGTAGATAAAGGCCGCCAAACTCAACCACAACTGACGATGCTTTCCGGCCACAAACCAGATTCCAACCAGTGCAGCGGGAGCTGAGAGAGAATAAATGACAAACTTCAGCGACCTCACGATGTTCCACGCAACTGATCCCTCGCCAGTAAGAAAAGCTTCGTTAATCCGTGTCTGGAAAAACACATACGGAGCCGCCAAAAGACAGCAAACCAAAGTGAAAATGGATAGAAAGCGTGGCACTTCGAGAAATTACAGAAATGCTAACATAATCCTGTTGTATCCTCGATCAATCAGCTAATTGATCGTTGGACAAACGGGCTCACCGGTTAGAATTGCGTCCATTTGTCTTTTTTCTATGAGCCAAGCTCCCTTCCAGTCCTTTACGTCCCGCACGATAGGCTCCACCTCTCTGTGAACCGCCCCCTGTTGATTTGTGAATACTAATTGGGAAACCTGGGAACCAAACATGCGTGCCAACCTCGTATTTATTATCGAGGATGACCCCAGTCGCGTCTTGCTCATCCACAAAAAGACCGGACTGGGAAAGGGAAAGATCAATGGTCCGGGCGGAAAACTCGAGCCCGGTGAGACTCCCATCCAGGCAGCTGTGAGGGAAGTCCAGGAAGAACTCTTGATTACCCCAACCGGACTTAAGGAAATGGGCGTGCTGCGTTTCGCCTTTGTGGACGGCCTGCATTTGCACTGCACCGTTTTCAGAGCCTCAGGTTACAAGGACGGGGAACCGACTGAGACTCGCGAAGCCAAGCCTGAATGGTTTGAATTTGATCAGATCCCCTACCCCCGCATGTGGGCGGACGATCAGTTTTGGCTGCCGCAAATGCTGGCAGGACACCAATTCGATGGTCGGTTTGAATTCGACGGTGAATGGATGTTGTCGCGACAGATCGATTTTCTGCCGGTTTAGGCAAACGTCACATCGCCCACTCCGCAACGCAGAGCGAGTTCCCGAATGGATGCGAGGACCATGGCCTCGTCCATCTCGTGAACCTCAACTTTGCGTCCAATCTCAGGCACCAGGGTAATTGTCAGTTGCCCTCCAAGGTGTTCACGGAATTCCTCCAACCCGGCCAGAATGACCGGAGTTCCGTCCCGGCTTTCGGCAAGAAAATCGGACCAGAGATGGAATCCCACACCTTCAATCAAGTTCAGGATCCGGTCTGCGGTTTCCTGATCGAGCATCCCGACCTCCGCTGAGTAGATCAAATCGATAGCCATACCGATAGCAACCGCTTCTCCGTGACTCACCGCAAAATTTGAAATTTGCTCAAGCTTGTGGGCCACCCAGTGGCCGAAATCCAACGGCCGCGCTGATCCGTATTCAAATGGATCACCGCTGGTAGCGATATGATCGACATGATTTTCTGCACTTCGACGAATGGCCACCTCCAGCGGTTTAGTTTCCAGTCGCTTTAACTCGGCAGCATGCTCTTCGAGATATTCGTAAAACGCTCGATCTCGAATAAGCGCCACCTTTATCGCTTCGATAATTCCATCGCGGCAGGCCCGTTCCGGCAGGCTCCGAAGGAAATCGAGGTCGTTCACCACAGCAAACGGCACTGAAAAGGTCCCCACCCAGTTCTTCTTACCAAAGTAATTCACGCCGTTCTTCACTCCAACACCACCATCGCCCTGACTGAGTGTTGTAGTCGGCATCCGCATAAAACGAATGCCTCGATGAGCGGTTGCCGCTCCAAAACCTGCTAAATCAAGGAATGCGCCCCCGCCTATCGCAATGACATAAGAATGACGACAAATCTTATGATATTCAATGGCTTGCCAAATTTTATCAATCAAGCTCCAATCATTCTTACACCCCTCTCCGCCTGTCACCACCATCGGATCCGACACGAGGTTCAATGTGTCCGAATGTTTCGCGAAATACTGAGAAATCTGTCCTATCAGGTGTGGATTTCCTTCAGTCAGGCCCGAATCAATCAGAACCAGAACTTTGCTGATGCCATCAAACTCCCGTGCATCCGCCACAAGATCGCGCAGGGTTTGGTTCTTCGGATCAAAAGCGCTGTGGGTAAACGCAATTCGATGCTGATAAGTGATCGGGATAGGACGTTGGATCATGTTTCGTTTTCCAGAGAAGGAGGAGGAGTATTTAAAGTTCCTTGGAATCAGGCAGCGGTCATGTGACGCGTATGTGCAGTCTATTTAGAAAGCGTCATCACACCGGTTTTGCGTCAGTTCACTTCGCGTCTTTTTCTTTCCTCCGTATCCGTGGCTTGTCGGGTAATTCATGGCTTTCCCGCCATTTCCGCAATTTGTGGAGAAGACGATCAGCATCCTCTTTCTTTACAGATGCCAGATTTTTCGATTCTTCAATGTCACTACTCAAGTCGTAGAGTTCAACACGCTTCTCTTCAGGGAATTCGACAAGCTTCAAATTTCCTTCCCTAATCGCCGAGGAAAATAGGTCAGCCGTGCTGGAAGGACGGGGAGACGGGTTGTGCCAGTAAAACAACCGCTTTTCAAAAGCTGCCCTCGCCCCGGCCGGGGCTTCATCTGCCAGTAGTGACACGAAACTGAGACCATCCTGATGGGCTTCAGGCTCCAACGGGAGGCCCGCCATTTCGAGAAAACTGGGGTACAGATCCATCGTAACAACCGGCTCTACAATCACTGTATCCGGTTTCGTGTGTCCGGGCCATCGGACAAAAAGAGGAATCCGAAGGCCCCCTTCATAAAGATGCCCCTTCCCGGCTCGCAACGGTCTGTTCGAAGTCGCTACCTCACGCTTTCCCCCTCGCGCGGACAATCCACCATGATCACTCGCCAGCACAACAATGGTGTTTTCGTCAATCTCCAGACGTTCCAACAACTTCATCAATCTTCCCACACCCTTGTCGACGCTTTCAATCATGGCCGCATACTCCGCGTTATTCTGGACCAGCAGGTTTTCTCCCGCACTTTCCTTTTCATATAAAACCTCTGGAATGGTCATCCCGTCGATTTTGGCCTGATACCGCTTTGTAAGGTGTTTCTTCGCTTCGATCGGCGTATGAACCGCGTAATGGGCGAGAACCGCCATAAAGGGGTTATCCTTGTTTTCCTTAATGAAATCCATCGTTTCCTCAGTGAGTCGATCAGTCAGATATTCACCTTCCGGAGCATCATTGAGATCGGGAACCGCCTCCTTTTCACCTTTGCCGGACTTCGCTACATCGTAGGGTGCGAATTGTGACCGGGTAGCCCCGGCTGCTCCGGCGGCCACCGTGGTGATAAACCCCACTCCTTCCGGTCCGTCTCCGAGGTGCCATTTACCGCAATAAAAAGTAGCGTAACCATTCTCCTTAAACGGCTGGCCAAAGGTTCTGTCCCGATCAGGCTCGACATGAACACTGTCGCGGTCCTTTTGAAATCCGGCAGGATGTTTGCCCGTCATGATCCCAAACCGCGAAGGCACACAACGTGGATAGGCTACATACGCCTGATTAAACCGCGCTCCACTTTTGGCGAGGGCATCCATATGAGGCGTTTCGTATACCGAAGAACCATAGATCCCCAAGTCCCTCTGCCCGAAATCATCGACCAGGATGAACAGAACATTCGGTTTGTCAGCCCCAAGCCCAATGTGGGTAGCCAGTGCAGCAATCAGTGAGAAAAATAGAGATCGTTTCATTGTTTCTGAAGTTCGAGGCGATCACAGCCCGGAGCATTCTTGCGCAGGCTGGCGGATAATTCTTTGATGAGGGCCACTTGGTCAGGATTACCAGCCAGGTTTTTCGTTTCGAGGGGATCCGTTGTGTATTCAAACAAATCCACAGCGATCGTCTTCCCTAATTTATTCAACCACTCGGTATATCGATGAGTTTGGGTGCGGTAGGAATATCCCACAGCCCCCTTCTTGTTGAATACCGTCAGTGCACCTTCGCGAACCGATTCCCTCGTTCCATCAATCACCGGAATCAAACTGCGACCGGCCATTTCTCCGGGAACATCAATCCCCGCCAAATCGCACAAAGTTGGGAAGATATCTGTGAATTCAACCGGCGTATCAGTCGCCTTTACTTTAGAACCTGCCGGCGGAACTACGATCAGCGGAGAGCGGGTCGCCTGCTCCAGAACACTGTGCTTTCCCCACATCGAATGGTCGCCCAAATGAAACCCATGATCCCCCCACAAAACAATGATCGTTTCCCCTGACAACCCGAGTTCATCCAGATCGCGCAACAGCCGCCCGATCTGAGCATCGACGAACGAGACACATGCGTAATAGCCGTGAAGACTTTTCCGGGCCAGCTCTTTGGAAACAGGCCCCTCTGCCGGGACACCTTCATACCCGCGAAATTCAGGACTGTCATGTAAGTCGTATCCACTGGCGTTGTCGATTCCACCCGTGTGCTTCGCAAACTTCAACTCGGCAGGATCGTAGAAGTCCCAGTATTTTTTCGGAGCAATGAAGGGCAGATGCGGCTTTTTGAACCCCACCGCCAGGAAGAATGGAGTCTCCTGACCAGCCAAATCTTTCATTAACTTCCGCCCACTCAGACAAATCTGGCCATCGGTTAGTTGATTGTCTTTCACATCCGGAGCCAGCGTGACCTGCTTTGAATCACCATGCAAAATCTTGCTCAGCGGAAGTGTAGCATACGGCAGCGACCACGAAGGTGCATCGAGCGTCTTCTTACTATCCACGCACCTGGGATCGTAAATTTTCCCCGCGCCCACCGTGGTGTATCCAGAATTTTTAAAATGCTGCGGCAGAGTTAGCACGTTGGGATTTTTCTCCCGCATATCCGTTTTCAGATCCATCACCCCAACCGCTTCTGGATAGAGTGAGGTCATCAAACTCGCCCGACTCGGTCCACAGACAGGCCACTGACAATGGGCGTTTGTGAAAACCGTGCCGCGTTTCGCCAGCCGATCGATATTTGGAGTGATAGCCGTTTCATCCCCATAACAACCGAGAAGAGGCTTTAGATCATCAACCGCCAGAAAGAGAACGTTAGGAGATTTAGTCTGCGCAACGACACTGGTGGCAACAAAAGCTGCGAACAATTGCAGTATTTGAACAATCCGAATCAGCGAGAAATTCATGACAATCAACCTCTCCTTTGAGAATCGGGAGAGCCCACAATAATTGTCGGGCGACCTCCTGATGTCGAGTAGATTCCGTCAATCCCGTTCGAATGTGTGGCAAGGTTACCCGCATTCAATTCATTCCTGCTCACCGTTCCCGGGGCGAACGGTTCATCAATTCGCCCCAACTCAACTTCGGCATCTTACCGGCCTCACTATAAGTGCAGCGCTCTATTCTGAAATGAAATCCGCTCTAAAGCAGCCAATGCCGCGCTTTTCTCGGGCGCACGGTAGTCTTCCCTGGAAAGAAAGGCCGGTCGGGATTCTTTGGACTGGCCGGGGCTCCTATTTAGGTAGCTCTGTTTTTTTCACCTTATCGATCAGGAACGCATCCAACTTCCCGTAGGGATCGGAGTCAGGTGAAACGTCAGGTCCGGTCACAATGCACTCGAGCCCCCGCTTTTCCATGGTTTCTTTCAGCTTCAGGCCGAGCAGGACGTGGTGCACCCAGACACTGGAGTCAGTATCTTTTGTCACCTCGGAGTTGGGACGGCTGTAAGTCATGTAGACGCTTGCTTTATCATCCCCGGAAAGATGAGTGATGGGAGATGCATCACGCATCAGCATTTTGATGGATTCACTCCCTAAATCGTCATTGGTGTCGACATCATAGAACGGAAAAAGTGCGCTCCCTATAGGCAGATCGGGAACACCGAACCATTCACGAAACGTGTGAATGTCGTAGGTGGACTGTCCGTTCATGGTACCGGCGGCTAGAATACGAGTGGATTGACGCGCAATCGGATCTTCGCTGTCAGGATCGGCCAGATCGTCATGAAAGGCCAACCACAGGCTGATCCCCGCCCCGGCGGAACCACCGTAGCAAACAATACGCTTCGGATCGATGTTCCACTCAGCCGCACGATGACGAATCGTCTGCAAACCGCGAGCGGCATCATTCATCATGAGCGGATACGGCCCTACATCTGAAAGACGGTAGTTCAAAGCGGCAAATGCGACGCCGTTCTCGAGGTAGGTCATGGGAATGTTGGGAGCCACCCTTTTATCTCCCCCCCCGGAAACCTCCACCATGAATGAAAAGCACCAAGGGAGTTGGCTCTTTGGCATCCGGCACCGGCCAGACATCAAACCGCTGCTTCTCATGCTCTCCGTATGCCACATCTGAAAACGGTGGCGGATTCCTGTCCTCTTCGGCACGACGTTTCTCCTGCATCTCACGGCGCTTGATTTGAAAGGCGCGGACTTCGGCAGGGCTCAGGGCCCCATCCTTATCGGTATCAGCCTCCGGATTCTTCTTCAACGTCTCCGCGAGTCGCTCTTTCATCGCAGGCCCCGACATCCGTTCCTGCTGATAAGCTTTAAACTCATCAAAGGTGAGTGTGCCGTCTTTGTCGGCGTCACTTTGTGGGAAACGCTTTAGGAATTCCACCAACCGGTTCGCCATATCGGGCCGGCCAGCGGGTTCAGGCTTCTCCTGTGACGTGGCAGGCAGCATCAGGGAAACCAACGGGAAGAGAAGGGCGGAAAGTAGATTCGGTTTTGTCGAAGTCATACTCATGGAACGCCGGGATAAGTTGTTGGTTTCGATAACAGGTCGACTTACTACAAGGCGCCTATCTGACCGAGAACTCTTTGATCTGAAGTGAACCGAAGGAAAATCCAACTCCTATGGTGGTTTTACCACGGGCAATGGCGGGATGGGAGACAGTCTCCTCAAAACCCCCGATTTTGACAGTGGCTCTATCGCCCTTGAACGTTACCACGGCATCAAGCCAGACATCCTGTTTCAACGGCGGTCCTTCCCGATTGAGCAGATCATCAACGCCGTCCCCTTCCCTCGCGAAAGCTTTGATCAAAGTCCGGCGCTCGCTCGATACAAATCGAAACACATGCCCTTCTGCATCATTGATGGTGAAGACGACCGTTTTCACGGCGGGATCTGCCTTGAACGAAAACGCCACCGTTCCGTCGGTGAAATCAATATCCCACCACGTAACCGGCCCGTGATCTTTGAACTTCTTATAGAGTGCGTCGTCCTGAGCGCAGGTGGCGACGTTGCCTGCAAACTACCACGGACCACGCATCGCCCTGCGGTCCTCTTTCTTTGCCGCAGCAAAATCATCTGAGTAAGGAGGCTCTGCCGAAACAGCAGAACTGAGAGACAGGACAGTGATCAAGAGGGCGGCGAAAGCTTTCATGGAATGAATACGGCGGTTTTTAGGATGGACGATCACAGGGATATCCCACAGATTTTGGCACATGAATATCCCACGATCGATCCCCGCGGTTGTCACTGCCGCCCTACTTCTGACTGGAGCAGTCTCGGCCACGGCCCAGAACAAAACCAATGAGGTAAAGCGCACCAACAACATCGAGTTCGCCAAACCTGATGGAGTCGCCCTGCTGCTCGACCTGTATATGCCGGTCGGCGTGGAGAATCCGCCTCTGATCATGTTCATGCACGGTGGCGGCTGGAAGAATGGCAATCGCAAGAACTGCAAGATGTCATGGGCATCTAAATACGGCTACGCGATTGCCAGCGTCGAGTATCGGCTAAGCCAGGAGGCCATTTTTCCGGCACAGATACACGACTGCAAAGGAGCTCTGCGATGGTTACGGGCCAACGCGGAAAAATACGGCTACAATGCTGATAAGGTAGTGGTAGCAGGAACTTCGGCTGGCGGACACCTGGCACTTTTGATGGGAGTGAGCGGCGGGGTGAAAGAGCTTGAAGGAACCACTGGTGGGAACCTTGATGAGACGTCAACGGTGCAGGGAATCATCGATTACTACGGTCCCACGGACTTCGTTTACCGGTCAAAGTCCCAGCCCGTGAAAACTGAACAGGAAGGCGGTGGCGTCTTTCATCTACTGGGTGGGAAAGCAAGTGAAAATCTCGAACTGGCGAAAGCGGCAAGCCCGGTGACTTATGTTACGAAAGACGACCCGCCGCTGGTGATCCTGCATGGTGAAAAGGACGACACTGTATTTATAAAGCAGTCGCACATTATGAAAGAGCATTATGAGAAGAACGGACTCGAAGTCGAAATGCTGACCGATCCAAATGCAAGACACGGCTGGAGAACGCCGCTGGATGGTGAAATGGAAGTGGTGTTGAGTTCACTGAAAAACTGGTACGCGGAGGAGTAGCCCCACGCCAGCACTCCAATCGGCACGTGACTTTATAGCAGTCATGCCCAAACGGGTGCGTTTAATATCGGCTTTATGGGATCGCTTCACCAATCGCTGCTCACAACATTCTGCTTTGCCGCCATGTCAGTGGCTGGCTTTGCCAAAGATGACTATGAAGAGATCCTGAAAGCATATCGCCCCATCGCCGAACGGGCCGGCACCGATATTCCAGCAGCGATTACAATGCTGCGGAATACACAGGATCTCGCCCCTGAGTTTCTCCACCTGACATTTGATAATCTGGACATGAAGGATCACTACCGCCTTCTGATGCAGATCATCGCAGATGAAGAGCTCGCAAATCGATTCGTCTTCGATTCTTCCACGCTGATCCCGGATTTCTCATCACTCCCTCCCACCTTTGATAAAGCCGACTTGCCTTCAATCACAAGAGTGATGGTAGCAATTCGCAATCAGTCGGTGACGGCACTGCTGAAATCAGTTCCGGAAGAGATTTCTGTGCCCCTGGTGATTCCTGCTCTCTGGAGTGAATTCAACTCATCGAATATCGCCATAGGGATTATTGCCCTTGCGACGGAATCCGTGCCTGCCGCCAAGGACCGACACGAAGTATTGATCACTGAGCTGAACCGTGAGATTCCCAAGGATGAGATCCCGGCGCGATTCCATGAGGTCGTAGAACTGATTTATCAATACACACTCATCACTCCCCACGAGAACCCGCAGGCTCGCCAAAATAAGGTCACGAAACGGATTCAGGAACTGATCATCGAATCCAATTACCCGCTCTCAGTCCGGATGGGATTCGCAGGGATGGCGACCTTCAACCTTTCCGCCCCCCTGCCGGTGGAAACAAATCTCCAGATTGGGAGTTGGCTTGCGGAAGCGTGGGAAACCGGCGTTCCCGAAGGAACCAGTCGGGGCTCAGCGATCCTGCCTTGTTTTATGCGGGCGGAATCTCACCCTGACTGGAATGGCATTGCCAACCGCCTGATCAAATCCTGGCCGGGCAAATCTGAATCCATCGACAACACCTACTCATGGATTGTAGGAATCGCAGCTGCTCTCGGAGAACGGGAGAAAGCCAGGGAACTGTTGGCGGCTCTACCCGAATCGAAGCCTCGGTTGTCATCCGATCCCTTGTTGCCGCTTCTGGTCAGAGCAGGCTTTCATGAAGCTGCAGTGGACCAGGTCTCCCGTCGCAATGCCGAACTCCTTGGGATTTGGAGCCCTGAATTGAGCCGCTACAAGGGAGTCTTCTACGACGAAGATTTAGAATCAAACCTGCCAACCTTTCTGGCTGGCCTTTCGAATTCCGAAGTGGGCTTCATCACAGAGCTTCGACTGAAGAACATCGATGACGACAAAACGCATCCACCGAAGACGGATCGCGAGACGCGGATTAGAGCCATGGCCGACCGACTGGCGGCCGACAAGTTACCGACACCGAAAGCGCAACTCACCGCCCTGCGAATCATTGGATCCACCCCGAAAGCAGCGGCCGGGATCGCAGACATTTATCTCAGGTATGCGCAATTCGACCGGGTGGGTAATCACCTCGGCAACGTCATGCGAGCCAGAGAATGGATCAGTCTCTGTGGTGATACCTTGCGAGCAGTTGTCGCCGCGGGGCGATATGATGATGCAGGGATGATTCTCGAAAAGGTTGCTGAAGCAACAGCCCGCCGGGGTGAGCATTCGTTTGAGAGCCACTATCACGACACTTGGGAAACCATCATGAATGTGCTCTCCGAACGCCTGAAATCCCCTGTTCCTCCGCCGGCCGAGTTTCTCTCCCTTTCAGTTAAGGTGAGCAGTCTGCCGGAAAGCTGCTTTTCTCCGACCCTGGTCTACCAGCGGGAAAAGTTGTTGAGGAAAACAGTGGTCAGCTACAGTCGCAACGGACTTACCACAGAATGGTGGCAAACTTATGAAACGTTCGAAGCCGCACCGCAGCGAGCGATCATAACGGTCATGATCCGGCACGTATTAGGTCAAACGCGGGTGCGTGAACCCAGTGAGGAGGCCGAAGGATTTGAGGGCCAGTCAAAAGAGGGTGAGGAACTTGCCCGTTACCTGAAATTCACTGACATATTCACCCAAGTCCCCTTTACCGCGCCGGTAGAGGACCGCATCGCAGCATTTACCAAAGCCGCTGGCGCACAAACACCCGCAGCCATTGCCGTCGTCAGTCAGTTTAGTTACTTCACTGATTTGGAAGTCCTCGAGCACGCCGATTCGCTGGCAGCGGCACTCCCGGCTGAGAGTTCCCGTAAGTGGTCAGACCTTGCGCAGGTCGCCTTCAATATCGATCGACAAGAATTGGCGAAGACTTACATGAAGCGTGCCGACGAACTCCGCCAACCCGATTGATGACCGACTGACATGGAAATAACCGGGCGGAGCCGTCCTGAGCGCAGCTTTATTTATTCAGTGAAAAAACAGTCATCTCCTTGCAATTACAGTTCGTAATGCTTTAAGAAGGCTGCACATATCAAGTCGTATGAACTCTCTCGCGAAAGCGCTCGCTCAATTCTGGAAGTCGTCGATCGGCAAAAAGCTCGTCGTCGGGATCACCGGAGCCTTATTGGTTCTGTTCCTGATCGGTCACATGGTCGGAAACCTGTTGATCTTCCAGGGCCGTGAGGACCTCAATGAATATGCTGAGTTTCTGCATCACCTCGCTCACGGCTGGGGGATCTGGGTGGTTCGTATTGGTTTGCTGACTGCTTTCGTTTTACATATTGTGGCCACAGTTTCGCTGGTGCGTCAAAACCGGGCGGCCCGCGAGAGCCGTTACGAGTTTGAGGAAACCAACGTAGCATCGAAGAGCTCCCGCATCATGATCTGGAGTGGCCTGACGGTCCTGGCATTTGTTATATTTCACATTCTTCACTTCACCGTACGGATCGACAAAGACCTTGCCGGCATGGTAGATCCCCAGCACCCTGACCGCCATGATGTCTACGGCATGGTAATTCTGGGCTTCCAAAACCTGTGGGTGGTTCTCTTCTACATTGTGGGCATCTCGCTACTCTGCTCACACCTGAGCCACGGAATTGCTTCGATCTTTCAGACACTGGGGATGCGCAGCGAAGAAACCCGTGACACCACTAAAAAACTGGGACTGGCTATATCGGTCGTACTCTGGGCCGGTTTTCTTATTACTCCCATCGCCGTTGCTACGGGAGCCAAAACCGATGAATCCAGTGCATCGTCACTCAGCGACTTGCCTCCCATTCAGGAGCCTGCTGTTCGGGAAGCGATTCCGGAACTTTCGCCCCTCCCCGACCAGAAGCCGGAAGTCAAATCCGCTCCTGCGCCTGCTCCCCAGTCCAACTAATTAATTTCAGCCTGTTCTACTGACATGTCTTCAAACAACGGCGATTCACTCAATTCGAACATTCCCGACGGCCCTCTCGCGGAGAAATGGACGAACTTCAAAAACAAAGCAAAGCTGATCAACCCGGCTAACAAGCGGAAGTATTCCGTAATTGTAGTTGGCTCCGGTCTGGCCGGTGGTTCGGCAGCAGCAACCCTGAGTGAGCTCGGCTATCAGGTTAAATGCTTTTGCTATCAGGACAGCCCTCGACGCGCACACTCGATTGCAGCTCAAGGCGGCATCAACGCAGCCAAAAACTACCAGAACGACGGTGACTCTGTCTGGCGTCTCTTCTACGATACGATCAAAGGCGGCGATTTCCGTTCCCGTGAAGCGAATGTCCATCGTCTCGCAGAGGTCAGCACCAATATTATCGACCAGTGTGTCGCTCAGGGGGTTCCCTTTGCTCGCGAATACGGCGGTCTACTCGCAAACCGTTCATTCGGTGGCGCTCAAGTGAGCCGGACCTTCTATGCGAGGGGCCAAACTGGACAGCAGCTCTTGATTGGTTGCTACCAGGCTCTGGAAAAAGAGATCGCAGGTGGTGGCGTTGAAATGTTCTGCCGCACCGAGATGCTTGATCTAGTAGTGGTGAATGGTCACGCGAAAGGAATCATCGTGCGGGATCTGAAGACGGGTGAGATCTCCCGTCATGCTGCAGATGCTGTTATTCTGGCGACAGGGGGCTACGGTAATGTCTTTTATCTCTCAACGAACGCGATGGGCTGCAACGTGATGGCTGCCTTCCGGGCTCACAAGCGTGGTGCTTACTTCGCCAACCCCTGTTACACTCAAATTCACCCAACCTGCATTCCGGTGAGTGGTGAATATCAGTCCAAGCTGACTTTGATGTCTGAATCGCTTCGAAACGACGGCCGGATATGGGTTCCAAAATCGAAAGAAGACGCCCTGGCCATTCGTGAAGGCAGGAAGAAGGCTACCGATATTCCAGAAGATGAACGCGACTACTATCTTGAGCGCAAGTATCCGTCCTTTGGGAACCTTGCGCCCCGTGACATTGCCTCGCGTTCCGCCAAAGAAGCTTGCGACGATGGGCGTGGCGTTGCTAAAACCGGGCTCGGGGTGTACCTCGATTTTTCTGATGCAATCGAGCGTCTTGGTGAAGACACAATTCGCGCCCGCTACGGGAACCTCTTTCAGATGTATGAGAAGATCTCCGGCGAGAACCCTTACGAGGTTCCGATGAAGATCTATCCGGCTGTTCACTATACAATGGGCGGCTTGTGGGTTGATTATAATCTGATGTCGAATCTGAAAGGACTTCATGTCCTGGGTGAAGCTAACTTTTCCGACCACGGTGCAAACCGCCTCGGCGCTTCGGCATTGATGCAGGGACTGGCTGACGGCTACTTTGTCATTCCTGCGACTCTGCCTGCTTACCTCGCTGATGAAAAACCAGGCGAGGTGACCACCGAGTCTCCAGAGTTCGATGAGGCGGAAAAAGCCGTCCGCGATCGTATCGATAAACTGACCAGCATTAAGGGTAATCGATCAGTCGATAGCTTTCACCGTGAGCTTGGAATGTTGATCTGGGACAAATGCGGCATGGAACGCACCGACGAAGGTCTTAGAGAAGCACTCGCCAAGATCCCTGCGATCCGCGAAGAGTTCTGGAGTAACCTGCGGATCCCCGGGGACGCAGAAGGAATGAATATGGAGTTGGAGAAGGCCGGTCGGGTAGCTGATTTCATCGACTTTGCAGAAATGCTTTGCTATGATGCGCTGAATCGCGCGGAATCCTGCGGCGGCCACTTTCGCGGGGAATATCAGTTCACGGATGACGATCCCGAAGTTAAATCAGGCTTTACCAACCCTGGTGAAGCAAAGCGCCGGGATGACGAATTTGCCTACGTAGCAGCGTGGGAACACACGGAGCCGGGCACACCCCCGATCCTGCACAAAGAGCAACTCGAATACGAAGCCGTTGAGTTGTCCGTACGATCCTACAAATAAATTGCGGCCCTAACATCTTTTCGAAATGAACTTCACACTCAAAGTCTGGCGTCAGGCAAACCCGAAAGCAGCGGGAAAAATCGAGACCTACGAAGCAAAGGACATCCCTACAGAGGCGTCCTTCCTGGAAATGCTCGATATCGTGAACGAACGAATCGTGGAGACCGGAGGTGATCCAATTCACTTTGACCACGATTGTCGTGAAGGTATTTGCGGTATGTGCTCGCTGACGATCAACGGCGTGCCTCACGGCAAAGATGATGCCGTTACCACCTGCCAGCTTCACATGCGAAAGTTTAAGGACGGTGACACCATTTTCATCGAGCCGTTCCGCGCAAGGGCATTTCCGATAGTCAAAGACCTTGTAGTTGATCGCACTTCCTTCGACCGTATTGTTGCAGCTGGAGGCTATATCTCTGTGCGAACAGGGTCTGCCGTTGATGCCAATGCCGTCCCGATTCCAAAGGAGCATGCAGACGATGCTTTCGATGCAGCCGCCTGCATTGGATGCGGTGCCTGTGTCGCTGCCTGTAAGAATGCCAGCGCCATGCTCTTTGTTGGAGCGAAAGCAGCTCACCTCAACAACCTGCCTCAGGGTCAGCCGGAAAAAGACAAGCGTGTCCTCGGTCTGGTCCGCCAGATGGACGCAGAAGGATTCGGTAACTGCACCAATCAGTATGAGTGCGAAGCCGTTTGCCCGAAGACGATTAGCGCAGACGTCATCGCAAAGCTCAACCGCGACTATGCAGCAGCAACGGTGAAAGAAGCCGTCAGCTAAAAGCTCCTTCCACTCGTCGGATTGCGGTATCCAATTTCGCTTGCCTGCGAATTGCGCAGAATTATGCTCTCCCATGACTGGGATGACAACTTTACAGAGGGTTTTCACGTCACTCCTTCCCGAGAGCTGGGCCGACAGCTTGGAAAAAGAATCCCGGGAATGGATGCAGGTCTGTCCCCATTGCGATCATGCTACCTCCGTCTGGGAGCTTGGCGGAATTCGCTGGAAAGCGACCGGAACGCCCCGCCGCCGGGGAAAGTGTGAGACATGCGGTGCCGTGGCAATGATGCGATTAGAACGGGATAAGCAGGAACCTTGCGAAGCGACGTAAATGAATACCTCATCAAGCGTCTGAACCTTTTGATCCAACCTTCATTCTTTTATTACCATGAAAAAGCTCCTTCTCTCTCTCGCCCTGACTTTTATCGCCGCCGCAAGCGGTCTGGCTGCTGACTATGCGGATATCAGTGTCGCAGATCTCAAGAAACTCATCAAAGAAGGCAAAGTGGTCGTCCTTGATGTCAACGGCACCCGCTCATATTCAAAAGGCCACATCCCGGGAGCCCTCGACTTTCGCGCCCACGAAGATGAACTCGCAGAAATCCTGAAGGACACCGACAAAGACACGCTCGTCGTGGCTTACTGCGGTGGCCCGTCGTGTGAAGCTTACATCGCCGGAGCGGAAGCGGTCGAAAAGATGGGCTTCAAGAATGTGAAACACCTCTCAGCTGGAATCTCCGGATGGATCGGTGCTGGTGAAGAAACGGAGCAAGACGCTAAGAAAGAATAAGCAACAATAGTTCGGATTTGTTAGATAAATTGTTAAAATCATCTAAATTTCTGGTGATTCCGCCCGTCTAATGATCATGAACAAACCGTTTCTCACCGCCGTTGCTCTCGGCTTAGCCATTTTCCTTCCCGCTTCAAGTCAGGCCGGACCTTTCCAACCGACCAAGAAAAAGCTCAATGACAAGCTCTACAATCTGATTGAGAAGTTTGTGAAGCTCCAGACCGAACCGGGTAAGAAGGTCCCGGCGGAACTCATCAAGAAGGCCCGTGGAATTATTATCATTCACAAGGTTAAGGCGGGTCTCGGACTGGGAGGTGAAGCAGGCGACGGCGTTGCGCTGGTACGCGATCCCAACACCAATACCTGGAGCGCTCCCGGATTTGTCGCCTCTGGCGGGGGAAGTTATGGCCTTCAGATCGGAGTAGAAGAGAACACCGTTGTGATGCTGCTCATGAATGACAAGTCTCTCGACATCCTTCGTCGAGGCAAAGTTGATGTCGGTGTAGATTTCCAGGCAACTGCTGGTCCTTCCGATGCCAACACAGGTGTCTCCGTCGACAACGTCGATGCCCCCATTTATGTTTACACCAACTCCGGCGGCCTCTTCGCCGGCGCAGCTATTAAGAGCGACGGGGTCATCCCGGCACAGAAACGCAATACTGTATTCTACGGATCCAGCCTGCAGGAAGTTCTCTTCAATCACAAAGCCAAGCCATCAGAAACCGGCCGCGCATTGATCGACATTCTCCTGCACTACTCAGGCGAGAAAGTCATGCCGGGTAAAGCGCGCTGATCAATTAGACACTCTGGCGTTTTTGCAAGAAGGCTCGCAGATCACTGCGGGCCTTTTTCATGCCCAAAGCTATTTCGCACTGGCTGATACCTGAGTCAGCTCCTTGTCGCCGGACTTCAGCAACTCGCCTAGATTGTATCTCGTGTATCGGGTATGGCTGGCGACATTGTCAGAGTCAGCGTTCGCTACCCAGAAATCCAACGAGCCGGGAGCAAACAGCACCGATTGAATGTTCGAATTCATACAGACAGGGCGTGTCATCAGATCGCGGGCGGAGTCTGCATCAAATTTTCCGAAACCTTCATCAACGCGACGGGCCAGTTCGTCATAGCGATCTCCGGCGGACATCAGAACAGTGTCTTTCACCGGGCTGGGAAGCAGCGGGTGTGGCTCACCGGGTAGAATCGTTTCGAATTTGTCAGGCGTTGCAGCGATGCCGACCGACTTCCCCAATTTCGCATCTGAGATGACATAATAATACTCACAGGTCCGCGGCCCGCGCTCCATGATTGCGACGGCTTCATCGAGTGTGTCAGCTTTTTCCATCACCTCGCGCATGAGCTGCGCCATGGCTTTTCCATCCCAGTTCCCCTCACCGCGACCGCCCATTTCCCCGATCGCAATGTGCTTCTCGTTCATCGCTGTGACAGTTCCGATAAATCCCGCGTAACCGATGTTGGCCCAGGCGTTTCCTTCATCCGGCTCATAAATCATGACCACGGCATTCTGCTCAAGCCCCACTCCCCGCATATAATCAAGCACCCGGCCATGATACATCTCGCCATCAACCGTCGCGCTTCCGTGAAGTGCGAAGCCGCTGCAGTGAAACAACTCCGGGAAGAAATTCGAAAGGCGTGACTCCTCCACTTCCATGCCCGCAGCCACAGCCAGTGCATCCATCTCACGCAAATAGCGGGGATCTGTGTGCGGATGAAGGCGGGACACCGCTTCCTCGATCTCACCAAAGAACCAACGCCCCTTACCGAATGAACTTCCCACTCCGATTCCGTATAGGATCCGATCCGTCACCGCACGGATCTCATCTTTCAGAAGCTCACCATGCTGAGCCCCCATTTCTTCAGGTGTCCCTTTCAAAAACAAAACTCTGGTACCATCGTGATCCTCCAGCCGGCCAGCTCCGGCATGAGCAACCACAGTGCGCTTGCCTGTCACGGGCGGAAGCGGTTCCGCGCGACTGTTCAAATTCGAGAGCGTCACTTCCACAAACTTTGCCAGATGAGACAATGCTACGCGCTCCGGTTCCGGCATATCGCTCTCACCGGTCCACCCCACCGCCTCAGTTGCAGGGGCACGGGTGACACTCCATTCCGAGACATCCACCTGAACATCGAGCTTTTCCCCGTCCTGAACCCGGATCGATGCCGGACTTCCATCAGCATCAAAAGCAAATGTCAGTTCCGCCGACGCGGGGAGATCCAACTTATCAGCAGCGAATGGCTTCAGGCGTGCCTTGATCGCCGTGACACCTTGTTGTTCATCCGTCGATTCCGCTGTGATCATTGCCGGCAACAACCTCAGCTGTGCCCGACTGAGTGGCAGGGAAAAAGGAGCCAACTGGACCGGCTGCACACTCTCCGGACGATTGGAAAACCGGGGAACATCATTCGCGCCCACGATTGCCATCTTCTTGTGCGGCACAAAAATCTTCACCTCCTGCCCCACTCGTGCAAAGTGATATGACTCCCCTTCCACCTCGGCACTGAGGAATAATTTGTCCGGAGACTGGTAAACAACACTCGCCCCGTGATCCGCCAGCTCTTTTGGAATACCGATCACCTTCGAGAAAGTGATGCGCCCCTCTACGACAGGGCCCGCGACAGTTCCATCCGGAGCAACGATCAGATCGTAGATCCCTGCCAACTTTGACGAAAGCAGCCGCGACTCTGAAGAAGTGAGAACGCCATACCAGAGAACAATCGCGATTACCACAAGGCCACCAACACTGCCAAAGAGAATCCGGACGGTCTTACTTTTCATAAATCCACAATGACCGGATTTCAGAGTGACGCGAGAAAATTCGCCCCGGCAAAAACCGTTCACTTCTCAATTCACCACGTTGCGCAGGGGCTCCCCACGCAATGCGCGCAGTGCTTCCTGCGCCCCTTTGGTGCGAAACTCTTCACAACCCTCTTCGCAGTAGAACGCTGTATGCGGGTTCAAAATCAGACGATCATGAGCCGGGTGCTCAGGATCACGCCACGCTTTCAGCACGGCAGAATCCTCCGGCGGAGGCTCCTGTTCGAGAACATCGATCCCTGCTCCGCGCAGGCTGCCGTCAGCCAGTGCCGCAATCACCGCAGACGTGTCGACAACTCCTCCCCGGGCTGTGTTCACGAGATACGACTCGGGATTCATCTGCGAAAGCCGGGCCGCGTCGATCAATCCCCGCGTCTCATCAGTCAACGGGCAATGCAGGCTTACGATGTAGCTCTGAGCGAGCAAATCCCCCAGTGAGTCAACCCGCCGGATACCCAGCGCTTTACTCAGACCGTCAGGTGCATAGGGATCGTAAAAGACCACATCGAACCCGAAGGCCTTCGCCCTCAACGCTGCTGCAGTGCCGATTTGCCCACACCCGATGATACCGAAGACCCGCCCCCGCAGTCGAGGAATTGGCGTCGCCTGATCGACATTCCAGTTCCCGATTCCGCGACGCAATCGACTGTTTAGAAAATGAGTCCCGCGAGAGAGATTCAACGCCATCGCCAATGCCGAGTCAGCCACCTCTTCCGTGCCGTAATCCGGAACATTGCAGACCGGGATGCCTTTTTCACGGGCGGCCTCAATGTCTATTCCATCATATCCCACTCCGGGCCGGACGATTACCTTGCAGTTCTGCAAGCGGTCGATCGATGCTCTGGTAAAGCGGAAGTAGTGATAAACCATGATGGCGTCAGCGTCTTCGATGTGGCCCACCAGATCGTCCTCACTCCGGGCATCCAGAGCAACAACATCCGCGTGTCCCTCCAAGACGCTTCGTTCATAATTCAACGGTTCGACAATCAGATCAGTGATAACAACTTTCGGCATGGCACAAGAATAACGGTTTCGGAAAGGTTTGCACCCAACTCCGGCAATCGCACAGAGGATCACAACTCCCCACACGACGCAAACCCGCAGAGCAGGCCCCGAACGGGCAGAAACCGGTTACAATGCCGTCAGCCAGCAGCACTCACTGCATTGTTCGCTTACAAGGTTCACCGGCAGTGTACCAGGTCGCTTTGTAAACGTTCATCATCAGGTATGGTCCCGCCAGGTCGCCATGTAACCTTACAAGACGATCAATCACCACGCCGGGTGGTTTTGTAATGTTACATCAGCAGTCTTCACGCTGACGACGCCCTCTGAAACTTTACATCGTCACCTGTCAGGAAAACGGGTCGTGATGTAAGGATGCAACGCCTTACATCATCCGGATGAATACCCATCACAAACAACTCTGGTCCCATTGATTACAAAACCTACCGACAACCCAATTCACTGACACCGCAAATTGTAAAACAGGGTCTCAACCGGTTTCACGATCCAACCCTGTTGGTTCGATGAACAGACCCTGTTGGATCGTTGACCCGGCAGGGGAACTCTTACGATTGTAGCCATACGCAGGGGGCATTTGGCCTGACGACTGCTTCCGAAAGAGCGCACGATCATGCGCTCCAAGTCTACTTGAATTTGGAAACGGAATCGTGATGTTAAGTTGATGGTATGTAACTGGACACGAGGGGGCTCCCTTTCTATTTCACTGACTTTCATTGCATTCACCGCAATGAGCAGAGGGGCGCTTGCCCAGGACCATTTTCCGCCAAAACCGATCGAGGCTTTCCTGTCTCAACACTGCTACGACTGTCATGACGACTCCGTCAGCAAGGGAGATCTGAATCTGCTCGATCTTAGCTTTAAGCCGGACGATCACTTGAATTTCTCCGTGTGGGAACGGGTCTTTGAACGCGTCGATGCCGGGGAAATGCCTCCGAAGAAGAAGCCGCGTCCCCCGCAGGATAAGAAGGCTGCTTTTCTGAAAGAGTTGAAAAGCCCACTGGTGGCCGCCGATTTAGCCGACAAGAAACAGACCGGCCGCGTCCAGGTAAGGCGGTTAACGCGACTTGAGTATGAGCATACGATTCATGATCTGATTGGTATCGACATGCCGCTGCAGGAGTTGCTTCCGGAAGATCCATCGACTCACGGCTTTGAGACCGTGGCGACAGGTCAGCAGTTGTCGCATCACAACATGGGGAACTACCTCGAAGTGGCTGATCTCGTTCTGGATGACGCATTCAAGAGAGCCCAGGCCAAAGAGGAAACTAAGTTTACGAAATTCGTAGCACCGGAAGCCCTTTCAAAGAAAGGCGGCGGAAACTATCGCGGCCCTGAATTCCGCAAAGGCGAATCCATCTCCTACCCGATGCGCTTGCAATTCTACGGCAGAGTTCCGCAGGCTACTGTCCCGGAAGATGGCTGGTATCGGGTAACCCTGAAAAACGTGCGGGCGGTGAATCCGTCGAAATCGGGAACAGTCTGGGGAACGCTCAAGTCCGGCGAATGTTCTTCGAATGCACCGATGATGTACCCCATCGGGATTATTGAGGCCACTGCTGAGAAACGTGACATGGTCTATGAGGCGTGGATTCGGAAAGGCCACATGCTGGAACTGAAACCCAACGACGCCACCTTGAAGAGCGCGCCCTCCGGAGCGAAGGGTGGCAATGTTTCCTATAATGGCCGGGATTTGGTGAAGCAGGGGTTTTCAGGGATTGCCAACTCCGGTATTTATTTTGAGCGAATTTACCCGAATTCGACCCGCTGGCAGTTGCAACAGAACCTTTTCCCGGGAATCACCAAAGAAGATGCTGAGGCATTGAAGAAACCCGGGAGCCGCAATGCGGTGCTGGAACGGACCATCACCAATTTCGCCAACCGGGCCTTCCGCCGTCCTGTGACAAAGGAACAAATCGATCCCTATGTGCAACTGGCAATCGACACGTTGAAAAGCCCTGAGTCCCCTCCCCGTCAGGCGCTCCAGGCGGCCTACCGCGCGATTCTCTGTTCTCCGAGATTTCTCACCCTGATCGAACCGCAGGGCAAACTGGATGATCATGCGATCGCCTCACGTCTGAGTTATGCATTGTGGACCACAATGCCGGACAAGCAGCTCCGCAAGCTGGCTGATGAGGGGAAACTGAGCGACCCGAAGGTGTTCCACGGCGAGGTGAAGCGGTTGATTGACGATCCGAAATCAGAGCAGTTTATCGCAAGCTTCACGGATCAATGGCTCAACCTCAAAGAGATCGAATTCACGGCCCCGGACATGCGTTTGTTCAAGACCTTCGATGGGATTGTTCAGGAATCCATGGTGGCGGAAACTCGCGCTTTCTTCAGAGATATGCTCGTTTCAAACCGTCCCATCACAAATATCATCGATGCGGATTTCGCGTATGCGAATGAACGACTCGCACGGTTTTACAATATGGACCGGCTCCCTGTGAAACCGGGCGGAGGCCTTCAGCGGGTTGGGTTGGGTGATTATAAACGGGGCGGAATTGTGACGCAGGGCTCGATCTTGAAAGTAACAGCGAATGGAACAACCACCTCGCCAGTGGTTCGTGGCGTATTTGTTTCTGAACGCCTGCTGGGAATTAAAATACCGCCTCCTCCCGCCAATGTTCCCGCGGTTGAGCCTGATATCCGGGGAGCAGTGAGTATCCGGGATCAGCTGGATAAACATAAGAGCAGCGAGAGTTGCGCTGGCTGCCATGTAAATATTGATCCCGCCGGATTCGCTCTTGAGACTTTTGATCCAGTCGGCCTTTACAGAACCAAATACGGTACGAAAAAGAATGCGGCGAAAGTTGATCCGTCAGGTGTCACGCCGGATGGCGTCGAATTTGGTGGTGTATCAGGCTGGAAAGACATTTACACCAAACGCCCTGAGCTTTTGACGAAAGCATTTACGAAGAATCTTCTCACCTATGCCACCGGTGCTGAACCAAGGTTCAGTGACCGGGACGCGATTGATGCTATTGTAAAAGCAGTAGGCGGCGAGAAAGAATTCAAGATGCGTTCCATCTTCCACGCCGCTCTCGGAAGCGAAATATTTAAGACAAAGTAACCGGGCCCCTTCAAACTCATGAAAAACGTAAATTTCAACTTCGGGAAAAAGATTTCACGCCGAGCAGCACTGCGTAACGCAGGGATTTCTCTGACTCTGCCGATGCTGGATGCCATGACGCCGGCTTTTGCGGCAGCGGAAACAGGAGCGAAGGCAAAGCGCTTTGTTGGGGTGAGCCTCGCACTTGGATTACACAGCCCGAACCTGGTTCCAAAGAAGGCCGGAAAGAACTACGAGCCGTCTCTCTATCTGAAGTCACTTCAGGATATTCGGGATAAGTTTACTGTAGTGTCCGGGACTTCGCATCCGGGAGTGACGGGTGGTCATACCGCAGAGGGCAGCATTTTTACCGCCTGCCCGAATCAACGGGGTGCGACGTCGCGAAATACCATTTCACTGGATCAACACATGGCCAAATATCTGGGTCATGAAACGCGCTTCCCTTCCCTCGTAATGAATACCGGCGGTGAGAGCAGCCCCTCTTACACGGAGAATGGTTCGATGATTCCTGCGGAGAGAGATCCCGTGAAGATTTTCACCAAGCTGTTTGTTGATGATTCCCCTGCTGAGCAAAAGCGTCAGGCAGAACTGATCCGTGGTGGACGCAGTGTGATGGATGTGATTGGTGCAGAGGCAAAATCACTTCAGCGTGAGTTGGGTAAAGGTGACAAAGAAAAGCTCGATGAGTGGTTCACCAGCGTTCGTGATCTGGAGAAGCGTCTCGAAGCCAACGAAGCCTGGGTCAATCGTCCCAAGCCAAAAGTAGGAACCAAGCCACCCAAGGTTGACCGGAACAACACCATTTCAATTGAGCGGGCCATGCTTGATATCGTCTTGCTGGCTCTCCAGACTGACTCAACCCGGTTTATTACGCTGCATTTACCCGGAAACGCCAAGGTAAACGGCCTCGAAGGAGTCGATGAGAGTTACCACGGCCTGAGCCACCACGGTCTGGACGAAGAGAAACTTGATCAACTCGCTATTGTTGAGCAGGCTGTGATCGATGAATGGGCTGATTTCGTTCGAAAACTGAAGGCTGCAAACTTGCTCGATGAGACGATGACGATTCTCACATCGAATCTGGGCAATGCCTCGAGCCACAACAACAAGAATATGCCGGTGCTCTTCGGTGGCGGAGGGTTCCAGCACGGCCAGCATTTGGCCTTCGATCAGAATCCGAACAACAATTACCCGTTGCCCAATTTGTATCTCAGCGCGCTGCATCAGCTTGGACTTCAGGACGAGTCGTTCGCAACAAGTTCGACCGAGATGGACGGCCTGGTTTGAACCATTTCACGGTCCAGTCGCCGATTCACGGCACACATTTTTGAGGCAGAAACAGGCCATAAAAAAACTGTAAGTTTCCGCCCTGAGAAATCTACATAGTTCGTGGATTTACAGTCAACATGTTAGGACCTGTTCCATCACAGGATAACATTAGCGGTCTGTTGCCCCCCAATTTGTCGCATCCGATTGACACAACACGGTTTCAGCTACTCATTTGCCGCCAAAATGTCTGATTCACAAAAATCATCAGATCGCTCCAGTCGTGGACCGGTATTGATCATAGTTTTCGCACTGCTTTTGATAGTAGTGACGTTTGGTATTGTGAAGTTGATTCAGTCAGCTCCAAATGCCGGTGCAGGAGGTGGAAGCGAAGCACCACAAGGGATCCCACCGGCTTCCGTTTATGTCACAACCGTGAAACTTGAGCCAGCTCAAAATGGCGCGTTGGCGACAGGAACTCTGCGCGCGACATCCCGTGCTGATGTGGCCGCTCGTGAACCGGAATCTGTTACTGAAGTGTTGGTGGATGAGGGCGATCAGGTGAATGCAGGAGATGTTTTGGCTCGCCTCAACGGAGACCGGCTTAAAGCTCAGATACTCGAAACCGAGGCTCAGATCCGTTCGGCTGAAAAGATTGTGAATCAGCGGGCCGCTGAACTGGTTCGGGCAAATACCGATTTAAAAATGAAGGAAGGCCTGAGGGATGACAAGGCTATCTCTCAAAGTGAATTCCTTGATGCTCAAAGCCAGGCAACCGTTGCCGAAGCGATGTCTGAAGCGGCTGCTGAGACGGTTAGCGAAGCCAAGAGCCGGATCGATTTGCTGAAAATTCGGACAAAGGATCTGGAGATCAAGGCTCCCTTTTCAGGAATCGTGGCAGAACGTCATGTTGAGCCCGGGGAATGGCTTTCAGCAGGCGCACCGGTGGTGACATTGGTGACCACCAATCCTGTGGAAGCATGGATGAGTGTGCCGGAGCGGTTTTTACGGGACGTGAATGAGCAACCGATGGACATTCGTGTTCGGCTGTCGTCATCCGGAGAAGTATTTGCCCCGAAGGCCGTGAAAATCGTACCCGATGTTGATCGCCGGAGCCAACTCTTTACGGTCGTAGCAACGCTGGACAACAAAGACGGCATGCTGGCGCCCGGTCAGTCAATTACCGGAGCGGTTCCAGTCGGCAAAAACGAAGATCACTTCAGTTTCCCTGTAGACGCATTACTTCGGTCACGTTTAGGTGACTTTGTATTTGTCGTCGATTCCTCTGCGGAAGGCCCCATGCCATCCGGGAAAAAAGTTCCAGTGGAAATCCATTTCGAGCGAGATGAAATGATCTATGTAAAGGCAGCCAATGCAGGGCTTAAGAAGGGCGACAAGGTTGTAACAGAAGGAAACGACCGGCTTCAGCCGGGACAGTCTTTGATGGTTCGTGAGGAAGGTGAAGGAGCGCCACAGGTAAAACCCTAACATTGCCTTATGAACGTTGTCGACTACTGCATTCGTCAGCCAGTCACCGTCGCCGTAGGCGTTGGCCTGGCCCTGCTGGCCGGTGTATTGGCATTCACCAGTGTGCCAGTCCAAATGAAACCGGAAGTTGATTCCGTAGTGGTCTCAGTGAGCACCAACTGGGAGGGTGCGTCTGCGGAGGAAATCGAGAGCGACATCATCGAAGAACAGGAAAAAGTGCTCGGTGATATTTCCGGGCTGGCTTCGATGACTAGCAACAGCAAGGCGGGCCAGGGAACCATTCGTCTGGAATTTTTAACGGGCGGCGACATCGATGCGGCAATGGATGAGGTGCTTCAAAAACTCGATGAAGTCCCCGGATACCCTCCCAACGTGTTGCGTCCAGTCGCTGAAGACATCGACCCGGAATCGGTCGATTACATCGCATGGATCGGCCTTTCATCGACTGATCCGGACTTTGACACAACCACTCTCTATGATTTCATGGAGCGCAGGTTGAAGCCTCGGTTTGACCGAATTCCCGGAATCTCACAGGTGGGAATTCGCGGGGCGCGTCAGGCGGAGCTTCAGATCAGAGTGGATCCCCGCGCTCTCGCCGATCGCGGTATCACCTGGCAGCAGTTTGTCACTGCGGTTCGGGTATCCAATGAAAACTTCTCTGCAGGATTAATTTCGGAAGGCAAACGCGATGTCCGAATCAGAGCCACTGGACGTTTCCAAAATCCCGGGGAAGTCCTCGACATGATCGTTCGCCGCGATGAGGACGGCCCAGTCTATGTCCGTGATGTAGCGGAGGTGGTAAGCACATTCAAGGAGAAGGCAAACTGGGCACGAGCGCGCGGACATCAGATGCCATTCATGAATTTCCAGTTGCGACGGGGAGCCAACCTGATTGGCACGATGAACGAAATTCAGGACGTCGTCGCCGACATGAACAGCGAAGATGGCGCCTTGCGGGAGCATGCCAGATCCCTTGGATTGAACGGCACTCTCGAATTGGTTCAGACTTATGACTCAACAGCGTATGTCCGCGATGCCATCGAACTGGTGCAAAGCAATATTCTAGTCGGTGGTGTTTTGGCGACCCTGACTTTGTTGTTGTTCCTGCGCTCCCTTCGAACAATTGGTATTATTGCCATAGCCATTCCCATCTCAGTGATTGGCGCCATCGTGGTGCTGGTAGCCATGGGGCGCTCGGTCAATATCATCTCGCTTGCAGGGATGGCTTTCGCAGTTGGCATGGTAGTCGATAATGCAATTGTGGTGATTGAGAACATTTTCCGACACCTCGAGATGGGCAAAGGTGCCCGGCGTTCAGCTGCTGAGGGAGCCAAGGAAGTGGCTGGCGCTGTTCTGGCATCCACCGTCACCACAATGGTGGTTTTCTTCCCTATTTTGCTGATTCAGGAAACCGCAGGTCAGCTTTTTAAGGATATCGCTTACGCCATCATCGCCGCTGTTGCTTTAAGTTTCGTGATTTCCCTGACCGTGATTCCCACCGCCGCCGCTAGAATCCTCTCCAGAGGAGACTCACTTCTCGAGAGTGAAGCAGAAGGGGCGGGTAAGAAATCATTCAGTCGCTGGAACCCGGTTCACTGGTTCAGACATATGGCCGATTCCCTTCCGATCTGGACAGGAGATTTTGTAGGAAGCATCAATCGCTCCTGGGCAGGACGCATTGCTATTGTTCTAATATTCACAGCGGGCACTCTGATTGGAATCAAGATACTGATACCACCGCTCGATTATCTTCCGCGGGGCAACCGCAACATCGTCTTTGGAATCTTGATTCCCCCACCAGGTTATAACCTTGACCAACTCTCGAAGATCGGTGAACGGATCGAGAAAAAGATGGAGCCGTCCTGGTCAGTTGTTGATGACCGGTTTACGGTCGAAAGCGTTGTTCGCGACGGGCCGCGTGATGAAACTGACAGGCGGGAACTGGTTCCGGATTTCCCGGGCGGCCCTCCTACTGTGATGCCCCCGCCACTGGAGCATTACTTTCTAGTGAGCTTCGATGGCCGGATGTTCCATGGAGCCATCTCAAATGACAAAAAGCGAGTCAGTGATGCCAAACAGCTCATGAATTTCGCAACAGGTGGGCACAGTGCACCCGATACCATTGCGTTCGCATTTCAAATGCCGCTCTTCCGAGTCGGAGGCAACACAGGGTCCGCGATTAAGATTGACCTCATGGGACGGGATCTTGATGAAGTCACCAACGCATCGACAGCTCTGATGATGGGGCTTTTCGGAGATTTCGGCCCCTACAGCGTAAACCCCGACCCCGCAAACTTCTCATACCCGTCAACGGAGCTGCGAGTCATCCCCCTTGACAAAAATCTACGCAAACTGGGTATGACCCGGACCGATGCAGGTCTCGCAGCTCAGGCAAACGGCGACGGTATTCTCCTGTTTAGGCAATATGAGCAGGACGGCGAACTTCGCGATCTAAAGATCATTAGCGGAAATTCTTCGGGCGAGAATCCGATCGACGCTCTCCTGAATGCCCCGCTGGCAACAAACACCGGCGAGATTGTTGATCTTCGAACCATTGCAGATGTCGAGCGGGTTCAGGGGCCCAATGAGATTAGGCACGTTGATCGCAACCGGGCGGTCACTCTTCAATTGACGCCACCGGAAGGCATGCCACTTGAGTCCGCCATCGACAAAGTCAATGAATTGGTCGAAGGCCTTCGCGCTCAAGGTCAGATCCCTCCCGGAGTTGATGTGAATCTTGCTGGCTCAGCGGGAAAACTCAATGAAATCAAAGCAGCCCTGTTGGGAGACGGTTCTTTGATGGGAACCCTCACGAGCTCTCTGGTCCTCGCATTCCTCGTGGTCTACCTTGTGATGGTGGTGCTTTTTCAAAGCTGGAGCTATCCGCTGGTGATCATGCTCTCCGTTCCATTGGCCACCTTTGGTGGGTTCCTTGGACTGGCCATCGTACACAAATGGAGTCTCGCTGATCGCTATATGCCGACCCAAAACCTCGATATGCTCAGCATTCTCGGTTTCATTATCCTTGCCGGTGTGGTGGTGAATAATTCCATCCTGATCGTTCACCAAACTCTGAACTTCCTCAAAGATCCCGACCGGGATCTTGAATCAGCTGACGAAGCTATCGTCGCTTCAGTTAAAAGCAGGGTTCGGCCGATCCTCATGTCCGCCCTCACCTCGGTCGGTGGCATGATCCCCCTCGTTATACTCCCCGGTTCAGGCTCCGAGCTATACCGTGGACTCGGCGCAGTAGTTGTTGGAGGTCTTCTTGTTTCCACAATTTTCACTCTTGTTCTGACACCTTGCTTGTTGAGTATTATCTTCGCCTTTGTTGATCCGAAGAAGAAGATTGATAAAGCCACAGACATGTCTCCGAAACCTGCGACTGCATGAAGTATTACCAAACAACACCTCTCGTATTTGCAGTCGCGATTACATTCACTTCCTGTAAAACCGTTGTCGAAAAATGGTCACCGGGAGGCGGCACTCCATCTGCACCGGCTTCTTTTAAGAATGGAACGAAGAGCGGCGGCAAAAGCACCGTGGACACAGGAAAATGGTGGAAGGAATTCGAAGACTCAACTCTGAACGAGTTGATGAACGACGTCGAGGATTACAATCCCGACGTTGCAGCAGCACTGGCACGAGTTGATCAGGCCAACGCATTTCTGGGAATCACCGGCGCCCGCCGTTTTCCCGGTGTCACCGGCGCGGGAAGCTTCAACTCAGACCGGGACTCACCCAACACCCTCCGATTCCCGATCGATGCCGTTGAGTTCGACCGGTACCGAGTCGCCGTCAATGCGTCCTGGGAGATTGATCTTTGGGGCCGGGTTCGTGGAACTTATCAACGCGAAAAGTTCAACGCCGCTGCGGCTAAAAACGACTACGACAACGTTCTCCTCTCACTTCGTGCCACCCTTGGCCGTCAGTACTTCGCACTACGCTTTGCCGAACGCGATGCGGCTATACTTCGCGACGCCGTAGATGTCCGCAAAGAAGCACTTCGTCTACAGAACGCACGGGCAGATCGCGGGGCCGGAACTGATATTGACGTTGCCCGTGCCAAGACGGAGCTCGATACCGTTCTCGTCGACCTTCAGGGAATCGATCGCACGATTGGTAAACTTGAGAATTCAATCGCCACACTGACGGGTCGCGCCCCTTCTGAATTCAATCTGAGTAAGCGATCATCAACACCTCACGTACCAACATTCCCAGCAGGAATCCCATCCGAGCTGCTCGAGCGTCGTCCCGATCTTCTGGCAGCAAAGAATGCCCTGTTAGCCGCTTCCCGTGAGGTTGGAATCACTAAAGCAAGTTTCCTCCCGCGTATCACCCTAACAGGAACAGGCGGTCAGGCCAGCCTGCGCAGCACCAATCTCTTTGCTGGAAAGGACAGCTTTTTCTACAGTCTCGGGCCTCAGCTCGACGTCCCCCTCTTCCAGGCAGGAAATAAGAAATCAACCGTTGCCGAAGCAGTCGCCAAATGGAACGAAGCCGCAGAAAAGTATCGCAGCGCATTGCTCACAGCCGTCCAGGAGGTCGACGACTCGCTCCTGGATCTACAAATTTTGCGCAAGCAAACCGCAACTCAACGACGTGCCTCTAAATCTGCGGCGGATGCCACGTCCCTTGCCACGACACGATTTGATCAGGGAGCCGCCAGTTATTTTGAAGTGATCGATGCTCAACGAACCGCACTCGAAGTCCGTCGCCGCGCCAATGCACTCGACAGCGAACAAATGGCTGCGACAGTTCAACTGATCCAGGCTCTCGGCGGCAGTTGGTAAACCTTGGCCTCTAAACAGTCTTTACCACATACCCGCCTGACTTCTCATCAGGTGTCAGGCTAATCAGGCCACGGTCCCTCGCCTCCTCCAACATCAAGTTGAATCCCTTGAATCCGTGGTAGCTCTCGGCAAAGCCCGGCTTACGACGTTTGATAGCCTGCTTCACCATCGATCCCCAAATCTGCGCGTCACCGTTCCGTTCCTCCTCCAGAGTCTGGATTGTTTCGACAATCAGCTCGATCCCTTCGTCCTGCCTGTCAGCATTCTTGATCCCCGCCACCGACTTCTTCTTCGTCGGCGTCTTGCGCACCTGCGGCTTCGTCTTCCGCACCAGATCATCATAGAAAATGAAGCTGTCACAGATCTCTACGAAGAGGTTCGAGGTCGATTGCTTTACCCCGACTCCAATAACCGTTTTGTTATTCTCCCGCAGCTTGCTCACCAGAGGGGAGAAATCCGAATCACCACTGATAATAACAAACGTATCCAGGTGTGGCTTCGTGTAGCACAGATCCAACGCATCAACCACCATCCGAATGTCAGCCGAATTCTTGCCCGATTGGCTGACGTGCGGAATCTCGATCAGCTCAAAATTCGCCTCATGCATCGGCTTCTTAAAAGTCCGGTAACGGTTCCAGTCGCAATACGCCTTCCGCACCACAATGTTTCCAGTCACCAACAGGCGCTCCAGAACCTTCTCAATATCAAACTTCGCATACTTGGCCTGATCCGCACCGATAGCGACGTTCTCGAAATCGGCGAAGACCGCCATTATTGAAGTCTCAGACTCATTAGACATTCCTAACCATACGCCAATCTCCCCGCCTTCCAACCGTGATCAGACAGCTCATGATGACACAATTCTTACCCGCTACCGCGAACTCGGCTCTGGACAGCATTCCCGTTTGTAGTTCAAGCTTTGGGCAATGGATTCTTTCAACTCCCCTTCCCGCCGTCGGTTTCTCCAATCCTCCGTCGCTCTTGCCGCAGGCGCGACCTTTGGACATTCGATCGCTGCTCAGACCGCAGCCGCTGCAAACAACGAATACCCACTGAAGGGCAAGCTCTTCAAAACTCTGAAGATCGGAATGGTTAAGTTGGAAGACAAAGACGCCACTTTAACCGACCGCTTCAAGGCTGCCAAAGCCGCCGGGTTTGGCGCAATCGAACTGAGCTGCCCCGGCAGCAATATCGACCAGGTAAAAAAGGCCATCGACGAATCAGGCCTGCCCGTCGATGGCTCAGTTTGCGCAGCACACTGGAGCGTTAAACACACCGACGCCGATCCGGCAGTGAGAGCAGAGGCCCTGAAGAACCTGATCGGCGCCCTCCGCGAAACCAAAGCCGTGGGAGGCCATACGGTGCTGCTGGTTGTCGGTCATGGCAAAGACGGACCTGAAGAGGAAATCTGGGAACGCTCCGTGGAAAACATCAAGAAAGCCGTGCCGGTTGCTGCCGAGCTCGGTGTCGCAATTGCCATCGAGAACGTATGGAACCACTTTTGTTATGACCACGAGGGTGACTCCAACCAGACAGCCGACAAGTTTGTAAAGTATGTCGATGAATTCAATTCCCCCTTCGTCGGAATGCAGTTCGACATCGGCAACCACTGGAAATACGGTTCCATGGGAGATTGGATCCGCCAGCTAAACAAGCGCGTTATCAAGCTCGATGTGAAAGGCTTTTCCCGCGCCGAAAACGGATTCAAGAAGATTGGCGAAGGCGATCTCGACTTCACAGATGTCCGCAAAGCCCTCACTGAAATCAACTTCCACGGCTGGTGTGCAGCCGAGGTCGGCGGCGGCGGCCCCGAGCGATTAGCCGAAGTCTCTGCGAATATGGATAAGGCATTCGGCCTGATCTAGGAAGGTTTCAGGTGCCGGGTGTCAGGGATCAGTGGTTTTCTTCCATCCAATTCCTGTAAGCCCACAACTTCATCCCCTCTCTCACTTCAATTCGGCTTTGAAACCGCCGAAGATCGATCTAACTTCAGATTCGGGTCGAGTCCATCCGATCCCTGAAACCTGACACCCGAAACCTTCTTTCTTCCCATGTCCGCCCCTCACCACCCTCCTTCCGGCAACGGTGGCAAAGTCGCTGCCGGATGTGGAATCGGATGTCTCGTCACCGCCATCATTGTGGCCGTGGTCATTGTCGGCGGAGCTCTGTTTGCGATCAATTACGTCAAGAACCTGCCCAAAAAGTTCACCTCGAATGAACCCATCGTGGTGGTATCAGCCGAAGCATCCCCAGCTGAGGCCGAGGCCGTTCAATCCAAGTTTGATGCGTTCCGCACAGCCCTGGCCAACGGAGACGAAGCTCAACCGTTTACACTTACAACCGATGAAGTGAATGCATTGATCTCTTCTCACCCCGACCTTGAGGAGATCAATGGCAAAGCTCGTGTTGAATTCATCGACGACAAACTTCAAGCAGACGTCAGCGTTCCACTGGAGGGCGTCAACGATCTGGTTGATGGACGCTACTTTAACGGGCGCGCCACCATTAAGTTCAAATACCTCAACGGCAATGCCACCTACGACATCGAATCGATCGAGGTGAACGGCAACAAACTGCCGAAATTCGTGATCGACGGGTTTATCGATGGCCTCAACGAAGACGATCCTCTCAAGACTCCCGAGTTCAATGAGATGAAAAAGATCATCGACGAAATCTCAATCAATAACGGAATCCTCAAAGTCGTTCCCAAGCCAGCCAGCGAGCGAGGCAAATAGGTCGACAGATCAGCCCTTTCTAATACGGTTCGCCAGATTCCGGCACAGGGTCTTCCAGATATAGTTCCCGTCAGATTCGGGGAGCTTGAGCGCCCGCTCCAACGTTTCCCCGGCTTCGCTCAACTCTCCGGCGTCGGACAGAATCGCACTCAATTCGTAGAGGTATCTGCGCGGTGATTCCACCGGCAAACCGTTTTTCTCCAGCCATTCGCGATACAGTTCGAGAGCTTTCGCTTCCTCTCCGAGCATCTGAGATTTCAACGCACGCAAACGCAGCATCATCTCACCACCAAACTGAATCACCCAGCGGTCCTGCTCCAGCCGGTCCAGTGCTTTTGAAAACTGTTCCGCATATCCCTCCATGTAATAAATCTCCGCCCGGTGCGCCCAGATGTTCATGATGCATCGACTTGTGAAATTGCCCGGATCAGGGTTGGCGAGAAACACCTTTTCCATCTCGTCATGATGACTGAGAGCCTCCTCTGCCGTCATGATCCCGCAACGATAGGCAATGGCTGCCCCCACCGTCATGCTGAATGCATACGAGTCAGGGTACTCTTCGCGTCCGGCTGATTTCGCGCTCTTCTCCATCAGCTCCAGCGACTGCTCAGGATTCCCTTCTAGATAGTCGAGATACCCGAAGTCATATTGAATCGTCGACAGCTGCTTTCGGAAATGCGGGTGCTCCTCCGCATACGCCTCGACCTGCGGCATTACCCGCGCCCCGATCTCCCGCGCCTCATCCATATTACGCTGACGCCGATGATATCCCGAATGGTTGATCTCGTAGGTAAACCGCGTCTCTGTCCTGACGTTCTCTGACTCATCCTTCAAGAGCTCAGCAAGAACCCTTTCGTCAGTCGCCCGCTTCAGAAAAGCCTCATAGAAAACCTTCTCCGCAGGGTCATCCGTCCCCTCTCTCACAATCCGGTAGACATACGTGGCGTGAATCTCATCCGCCGTCAAAGGTGTGCTCTCAGAAATTCCCAACCTTATCAACAGGTCGATCAGATTCGTCGCTCCCCCCCTCGATTTCGCCCTCGCAAACGCCGCTGCGATCTGAAACAACACCTCAAATTTTCTACCGGCAGAAATAGTGGCCGATACAAATTCCAGATCCTCCAGGACTGTCACCATACGATCCCATTGCTCCGCCTTTTCCAGCTGATACGTCAGCTCCGAGGTCCGGCGCAAATTGGGAATGCGCCGCTCACGGTTCAGCCATCCGGGTTGTGTTTGGAAAAAGTCCGCCAGCCCCAACCGGACCGACTCCGTCAGAAACCGGCGGGCCGCTGCCTCCGCCACTTGCCGGTGGTAAAAGGTGAAGAGAATCCGCCCATCCCCAAATCGCTCCGTGATATACGCTGCGCAATCCTGATGAAACCGCGACCACAGAACAACCGGCAACGCCTGGTCAGGTTGCTCGTAATACGCATGCCGCGCATTCTCCCTAAACCAGTCATAGAAATCACGATCAGCATGAAGCAACGCCAGCACTTCATCCTCACTCAACCCGCTGCGGGATGCCGCGAGAAAACCAAACACCCGCTCCACCAGATGAATATCATGATTCTCCGGCCGCGCCAGATCATCAAAGAAACGATCCAGCAATTCGGGAATCGTTGCCGACAAATTCTCATACGTCTGCGCGGCCGGATCATACGACTTCCAGCTGACCGCCCGTTCAAACAGCAACTTCAGGTAAAGCCCCAGCCGGTTCTTTTCGAATAGATCCAGAACTGCACTGCGTTGCTCTTCCATGAGACGACGCCCCCGGTCATTCAGCCAACGGTCCAGAATCTTCGAGCCGACCTCCGCCTCGATTCCTCCAAGCTCCAGAAAATCAAACCGGTTGGTGAGATTTCGCGCCCTTTCCAGCATCGCTCCGGCAGGCTCACCGGCGCGGTCCAGCATGGAAACCACCAGCCGACCACGATCCGGAACCTCGTTCGGCAACCAGTTGAGCGTCTCCGGATCACCCTCCTCATCCAACTGATCCGCCGCGTCAATGAACAACAGCACCCGCGTTGATTCACACGCCTTTGCCAACTGCGTCTCCAGCGCCGATTCCAGCTGGACCACATTCCCTCGCACCGCTTCATCACCCGTGATCAGACAGAGCTGAGACACCAGATCAAACAGCAACGAAACCACATTCTGCGAAGTCGGAGTCGCCCCGATGAACCGCCCGATGGCAACCGCTTCTTCACCATAGGTTTCAGCGGCATCGAGGAAAGCCTGCGACATCAATGCCGATTTACCCGCCCCCGAAGGCCCACACAGAATCAACGTGTTGTGCTCCGGCTTTGATTCAGGAGAAACAAAATCAGCCAGCGTTTTCAGTGGTTCAATCCGCCCCTCGAAAAACTTCGTCCGGTCCGTGGCAAATCGCAGGTGCTCCTCGTTCTCCCGGTCCGCTGCGGGCGCAGCCGCGTACTCATCCAGCTGCCTCTCGATCGTTTCGCGCAGATCCGACTCGATCTGATCCGACAGCGCAGCCAGATCAAAGTCAGCCTCACCATCCTCCCAGGTGCCGGAAAACTCACGAGTGTGCCCCGGAGGCAACACCTCCCGAACCGAGGACTTCAAAGCCTCCAGTTCCCTGGGGCTGTCTTCATTCTCGCGCCGTTCATCAACATCCCGATAGGGAGCCGCCGACGAATCATAAGGAAGCCCTTCGAGATGACGAAAATAAGCAAAGACATGCTGTCGAACATTCTCCGGCACCTGCAAAGCCCCCTCCACAATCTCCTGATGCGTCGCCGACTGCCAGAACTTGTCCCGCCTCGAATCATACGGAGCCCAGTCCACCGCTTCCAGCCCCGCCAGCAGGGCCAGTGCGATCTCCGCTTCCTCAGTCTTCCACCGTTCCCGGTTTCGGAAATCTCCCTCCCGTGGCCGCAGCACCCGTTCCCCGTCAGGCAACGCATTCTCATCCAGCTGATACCACCGCTCAAGAATCGCCTTGGCACCCGCATCCTGGATCGCTTCGAAAATCGCATCAAACTCCGGCGCAGGAATCACCGCCGGCAGCGGACGCCACCCATAGCGTTGTCCCAGCAACAGCACAAAGTTCGGCTTTGGCGTAATTTGCTGACACCGATGCAACTCATGGATGCACAGCTGCATCGTCCGCTGATCAAACCCCGCCTCCTCACTGATTCCCCACCGCAGATCAATCGCCTGAAAATGAGCTCCCCGGCTCTCACAAAACTCCCGCAATCGCCGAAACGAATGTTCCTGCAGATAGTCACGCTCCTGCTTAAAATCGCCAAAAGTCGAGCTGACAAAGACACGAAAAACCGGAGGTCTTGATTGAGGTTCCATTGCTCAATATATGCCCGCCTTGTGGGTGGAGTGATTAGTTTTTAGTGAAAAGTGACGAGTAGGAATACGGCTCGGCCGGACCACGAGCGGCCCGCTCGCTTCAATGCCCCTGACTCTCAATGCGACCGGGCCGGTCGCGATCCGGCTCCATCATTCCTCAAACTCTCGCCCTTCCCAACCTTGAGTCCAATTTCAGGCACTCACCCTTCCGCATTTACGGCCTTCTCCCACTCCTCCCTAATCACAAATCATTCCACACTCATCACTTCCCCCCTCAACCACCCAAACCCCGCCCCCTTAGTAGATTTCGGACAAGGAAAATTCGTGATTTTCGGCAAAGCAGCATCCAAACCCTCCCACCGAAAAATGAAACCGGGCGAAAAAATGACCAACACCCCACACCCCATCTTGAGGATCGACCAAAACTTGCTTTCGATGTCCATGCCCAGGTTGGGTAGCGACCCAATAAACGTTTTTTTGCCCATGCCTCACATGAGGCATCACCAAATAAACGTTCAATGGTTGATGCCCCATTCCGGGCATCTGCAAAAAAATAAAATTATGCTCATGCCTCAACCCGGGCACGAGCAACCAACGCGTTGGTTGCTCGAACCCAAATCTGGACCGACCCAATTAACGTTTGGATGCTCGTACCCCGGTTGAGGCATGAGCAAAAAAACGTTTAGAAGGTCACGCCCCGGTTCAGGCATGGGCAAAAAAAACGGCTCAATAATCGATTCCGAAATTCCGGCCAGCCCACCAACCGCATCAGTGCCCGCCGCCGGTTCAGAATGAACGCAGAATGACAATCCAATACACGGAGACAAAAAACGAACCAACAGGGTCTGATCGTTAAATCAACAGGGTTGGATCGAAAACAGCCCCTGAAGGTTTCCTGCCGTTATGCTAATTCTGCAAATTGTTTAATTTGCCACCACCACCTGCCACGCCCCAACGCTCTTCCCACCTTCACTTCGAATCACCTCGATCCGCTGCTCGCCTTCGCTCAGCTCGATCCCTTTGAAATCAATCGTCTGCCCGGCTGACTTCAGCTCATGGGTCTGATCCCCGATCTTCAGGGTGATGGTGGCTTCATTACCAGTCACGACGTCCGGGTGCAGGATGACTTGAACATCCGCTTTGCCGGCTTTGGCAACTTCAACTTTCCAATGCCCCAGGCCATTGGGATTCCATGAAGTTCCCAGCCAGTCCTGACGAGTCAGGACGGTCGGGTTTTCGTGTTCGGTGCCCACAATCGGAAGCGGCGGCGCGTAGTTGTCTGGCCGCGTGCTGCTCACGTCAGCATACCAGTCTTCGTATTGCTTTTTGAGCCGGGCAAAGACTTCGGGATTCTCTGATGCGACGTTGGTTTGCTCGGTCGGGTCTGCCTTGAGATTGAAGAGTTCGAACTTCGGCTCACCCTCAAAGTTTTCTTTCCCGAACCCGGAGGCGTGCAGCAACTTCCAGTCGCCCTGACGGATCATAAAATGGTGATACTTCACGGCCTCGGTGCCGCGGTGTGATTGGATTACAAGTTGGCGATCCGCCGGCCAGTCACGGTTCGTGCTGCCTTTCGTGAGCAGAGGCAGAAAGCTTTTGCCATCAAGAGCGTGAGGACCGGCTTTAGCCCCGGTGGCTTCGAGGATGGTCGGCATGATGTCGATGTGAGCCGTGAGGCCATCGTGAGTGGTGCCGCCTTCGACTTTGGCCGGCCAATGCATCCACATGGGGCTGCGAATCCCGCCTTCATGCACATTACTCTTCATACCGCGACGATCGCCGACGTAACGCATGGTGTTGGGGCCGTTGTCGTTGATTCGAATGATCAGGGTATTCTCAAGGAGCCCTTTCCCGGCAAGATAATCGAGCATACGCCCCACGTTTTGGTCCTCATTGGTGATCATCGCGGCGATGCGGGCCAGCTGATCCTGATTTTTCTCCCGCTGGGCCGCATTCTTTGGCGGGCTGGCCATGAGAGCGGTGAGATCTTTGGTCATGTAATGCTTTCGCAGATCTTCCGGAACATCGTGGTAGGGACCGTGCGGGGCATTGGTAGGCAGATAAATGAAGAACGGAGTGTCGGCATTTTCAGCTTTCGACTCATCGATAAACTTCATGGCGGCTTCAAAGTAGACATCGGTGCAGAAGCCCTGGGTTTGGATGGCTTCCCCCTGCTCATCAAAGAGAATGGGATCAGTGTAGCGCCGGTTGTTCTCCAGCGGCTCGGAAGGCTGCGCAAGGCCCCCTCCCCGGTGCATGAGGACTTTATCGAACCCCTGATCCTGCGGCCGCATCGGATAACAATCGCCGAGATGCCATTTCCCGAACAACCCCGTGCGGTAGCCGGCATCCTTGAGCGCTTCGGCGAGCGTGTATTCATCGGTATCCATCATGGAACGCCCCAGCCACGTATCGATACAACGCGTCCGCTGGTTGTAGCGCCCTGTCATGAGCGACGCCCGGGTCGGCGAGCAGACCGGGCTGACGTAGAAAGTGGTGAGACTGCCGCTCTTCGCCGCCATGGCGTTGATGTTGGGCGTCTCGATCAGTTCATTGCCCATCACACCGAAATCACCGATCCCCTGGTCATCCGTCATCATGATAATGACATTGGGGCGGGGATCGGCCGCGCGGGACTGGTGACAAACGACGCCGCAAAGGCTGACGGCAACGGCAATGAGGAGATAAGGTCGGCGAAGTAAATACATGGGAGGGAGTTTCTGAGTAGAACGAGGGTTAATCTTTGTCGGGAAAAAGGAAACTCAACTCGCACGAAGTAGCGCCGCTCATGGTCCGGCCCGCATCCCGGTGGCGCTGATATTCTGCGCGGTATGCGAAAAGGCGCCTCCTTCTTTGCCCCCTCACAAATACACAGCGACGAGGCAGGACATCCACTGGCTCGATTCAGCCTCTTTTTCTTTTGAGCCGCAATCGCTAGACTTTTGAAATACGATCGCCCCTCTGTATCCCTTATGAATTCATCTTCGACCAGCCGCCGGAATTTCCTGAACACCACCCTCGCCACGAGCGCTGTATTTGGAGCGGAAGCGTCGCTCTTAGCAAAGGAAACCCGAAAAGCTGCCGGCAATCAGGGTGAAGCGAAAAATGTCATCTTTATGGTCAGCGACGGGATGAATCTCGGCGCCCTCTCACTTGCCGACCTTTACCGTCAGCGCAGCGGAGGCAAGGAGTCGAACTGGACGAAGATTTACCAGGAGCGCCCCGTCGTGAGAGCCCTCGTGGAAACCCAGTCCGCCAGCAGTTGCGTGACCGACTCAGCCGCCGCCGCCAGCGCCTGGGGAATCGGTGAACGCATCACAAATGGCGTCCTCAATATTCTGCCGGACGGGAAGATCCTGCCCACATTGCATGAAAAGGTCCAACGCATCGGCATGCGAACCGGGCTCGTCAGTACTGCGACGATTACCCACGCCACACCGGCTGGCTTTGCCGCCACCGTGAAAAGCCGCGGGGAGGAAGCCGTCATCGCCGGGCAATACCTCGATCGGAAAGTCGATGTGCTGTTGGGCGGCGGGCGCAAACATTTCGGCGATGATTTGCGGAAAAAATACACTGCCGCCGGATATGAAATGGTGTCCGACCGAAATGCTCTAACAAAAACCGGAAGCAAAACAGGCACACCGCTGCTTGGGCTTTTCTCCGACGGCCACATTCCCTACGAAATCGATCGTCTCCACGACTCCAGACTGACCCCGAATATTCCCTCGCTGTCGGAAATGACAGGCGCCGCTCTGCGACGGCTGGGCGATTCCTCAGAGGGATTTTTCCTCCTCGTTGAAGGTGCCCGAATCGACCACGCCGGACACGCCAACGACGCGGCAGCGTCCATTCACGATCAACTCGCCTTCGACGACGCCATCGGTGTCGCACTCGACTTCATCGACAAGAATCCGGATACCCTGCTGGTAGTCACGACCGATCACGGCTGCGGCGGCATCCAGATGAACGGAGTCAAAGCAAGTCCCGACGAACAATTTGGCCCCGGAAGTTACGCAGGGAGCAATGCCTATTTCGAACGCCTCCAGAAATTTCGCCGCTCGTATGAGGGGATGAAACAGGATGGCCTGGCGGCCCTCAGTGGAGACAAATTAGCCGTCGCCTTCGAAAAACATACCGGCCTGAAATTGACGAAAGAACAGACCAAGCTGGCCCAGGGGCTCAAGGGCGGAGTCGGAGAAGCCGTTGCCCAGCAAACCGGCGTCGGCTGGACCAGTCAGAATCACACCGGAGAGCTGGTCGAATTCTGCGCCCTCGGTCCCGGCAGTTCCGCATTCCCCGCCTTTATGCAAAACCGCGAAACCCACGGAATCCTCCTCGGACTTCTCGGCATTGAAAAAGCGAAAGCGAAAGTGTGAGAAGGCTGTGGTTCTCGAACGTTGCCACGGCCCGAAGGACCATCCCCGTGATAGCCGGCGACAATGCCCCGACTTGGCATAGCTGCGGCCGTAGCACAGACACTCTTGTCTGTGGCTCACTTCAAACGGCGCAGCCGCTCACAATCCGGCCCGCAAACTGGCAGCGCGGATCTTCTGCTCGGTAAGCGGCTTACGCCGTTTTTTTAACCCACAGACATGAGTGTCTGTGCTACGGGCGGGCTCGATGACTGGCGGGCTCGATCACTGGCAGACTCGATAACGGGTTTTGATCCAATTTTGCAACAGAGCCGTATCGAATGTCATGAAAAGGTTTTTCTCGCTTATGACGGTCGCCGCTCTCTCTCAGTCAGTCGCTTCTGCCAATCCCGACGCGACGTGGCGGGGACAGTCAGTCACGGAATTCGCCGCGGAAGAAAATGAGAAGTTCGGCTGGGTGATCATCAATGACGGTGTCATGGGTGGCCTTTCCAAAGGCAACATGGAAGTGATCACCAGGGACGGCCAGGGCATCATGAGGTTCCACGGCAATCTCTCCACGGAAAACAACGGTGGCTTTTCCCTGCTGACAAGTCAGTCCGTCGAGTTCGACCTGAGCAATGACCTCGGATTGCTCCTCAACGTGAAAGGAGATGGCCGCACCTACACCGCCCGGCTGGTCACGGATGCGAAGTTTCGCGGCATGGAGGTTTCCTTTTCAGCCGACTTCGATACCACGGCGGGCGAGTGGACACAGTTGAAAGTCCCGTTTGCCGACTTCAAAGGAAGCTTTCGCGGCACGGATTTGCCAAACGAGAAATTCGATCCCGCAAAGATCCAACGGGTCGGCTTTCTGATCGGTGACAAAAAGGACGCACCCTTTGATCTGGAGATCGATTGGGTTCGCACCTACGGAAAAGGAAAAGGCAAAAGTGAAGCCAAAGCAATCAGCGCCGCGCCATCAGCCAACAAGAAAGCTGCCGCCCCGCAAAAGCTGATCGCAACAGCCGTGGCTGATGGCCGGTTTACGATCTTGAAGAAAGCACTCGACGCCGCAAAGCTGACTCCGTTTTTCCAGTGGGACAATCCATTGACAGTCTTTGCGCCAACCGACGAGGCCTTTTCCAAGCTGCCGGAAGGCGTGCTGGAGGACCTCCTCAAGCCTGAGAACAAAGACAAGCTCGTTGCGATTCTGTCCTATCATGTCGTGACAGGATCCACCGGCCTCGGGGATGCTCTCAATGCAGAGTCAGCCAAAACCATCCAGGGCGAGCCCGTGAAGATTAATTTTGCCGACGGTAAAGTGATGATCAACAACGCAACGTTGATCAACAGCGACGTAGAATGCACCGACGGACTGATTCATGTCATCGACGCCGTATTGCTTCCCCCGTCGATGGCACCCGTAGCAAAGAATTGATCCGTCCGGACGTCCCGTCGTTTCGACTGAGGTCCTTCGGGCCGCTCCGACGCGTGGCACAGACACTCTTGTCTGTGGCTGACTTTATACGGCGAAGCCGCACATCACTTCGGAAGCTGGCCCCTGACGACCTTTATCACATCACTCCCGCGGCTCTTCGCCACGATCCACCGGGAACTCTTTCTCTGTCGTACTGAGTGCACCGACTCCGGGGCCAGCGTTTGCTTTCTTCCACGCCCCCCAATTCTGCAGCGCGACTGACATCTGCAGCGAGTAGTCCAGCGAAATGGAACCTTCATCCTTGGCTGTGCCGGCCATGATATTCGTAAACCACGCGAGCTTCTCTTCGTCTGTCCCGGACGGGATCATCGGAGTCTTCGCCGGGGTTTCCCCTCCCCCTCCATGACACGACATGCAGGACGACGCCGGATTATCAACTGGACCGTTGAGCCGTCCAGCCCAGCCCAGATGCTGGTAAGTGCCCACGTCAGCATTGATCCACTGCTCCGACGGCGCCGGATCACCCGGCTTCACTCCCGGAGAATCACCCCACATTAAACCGACCGGAGTCAGCCGATCCATCGGAGTCTCCCCCGGCTTGTTGCCATTGTAGACAAACGTACCCAGCAACCATCCCGTGACCGAATCATTGCGCTGATCACGCACCGCGATATCAACCTGTAACAACCGCAGTGTCTCAGGCACCCGATCATTACTCTGATAAGGCGCAATGTTTGCCTGCCATTCCTTGGAACCCTTCAGGTAAGGAACCCCATCACCCGGGACACTCGGATCCGCCGCCGTGAACAGCAGCTTGATCGCCATGGCTCCGTTCTCGAAATTCGGAGTTCCATTGGTGATGTCCGGTTTACCCGGGTCAGCCCAGACCTTCCCGAATGTCCAGCCACCCATGTCATTGTAGAAACCCACCGCGTAGTTCGAGATGTAGTTATTCGTTTGATCGGGAGAAAGCTCCCCCGTGCGGGATGACCGCTCCTTGGTCATACCGCGAATAAATTCCCGTCCATTCCCCGTCGGTGGGCCCTGCGCCATCCACGGAGCGTGAAACCAGTTCGGGTTATCCAACTTCGTCGGATCCCAATCGACACCCTCAAGATCTTTGCGCGCATAATCGAGCACCGCCTGCATGTACTCGCCCGGTTGCGTCTTAAAGTCGAACGCCTCCCAGGGATATCCACCCTCAGGAACCGTCGGTTTCTCCGTTGGATAATTGTAGCTCAGCTCAAACACATTACCCGTCCAGCCAGCCGGCGGTTCACCCACCGCATTGCGGAAGGCATTCGCCGCCGCATCATTCAAAGCAACCGCACCTTTCGCAGCATCACCTTTCGCCGGTGCCGGTGCGACACCCGGGTCTGCCGTAGGTGCCGGTCCCGCAGCCGTCGGCGGGGCCGGTTCAGTTCCGGGAGCAGGAGCGGGAGCTGTCTCCTCCTTTTGTTCAACATCGACGTCCCCTTTACGCTCTTCAGGCTCCGACACTTTTTTGCAACCACCGATCGTGGTCACCAATCCGGCCATCAACAAAGCAGCAGCCAGATGGGGTGAAAGTCGATTCAGGTGAAGGCTGCTCAAGACCCGACGACGACAACAACTAAGTATATTTGGTTTCTCCATAGATACCTTTATCCAAGATATCGGCCGGAGATGCAATCTTTTTAGACCACTTCTCTCTAAAGACAAAAAACCTGTCACGCAGTCAAATGGATGAAAGCGAAGCGAGCCGGCATTAAATCCCTGCCTGAAACATCATCGATTCATCATCGGCCATCTATTTTTTCGAGGAAACCATCACCAGGTGACCATCGTCATTCACCCTGGCTTCATGAAGAACCCCGCGGTGTTTCCCAGTGTCATTCTTCGGTCCTGACGCAATCAGGAATTTCCCCGGAGCCACGCCAACGATGCCCAGTGATGCATTGAAATTGAACCTCTCCTTCATCTCAAAATCCGGTCCTGCGGTAACAACTTCAGCCGGCCTGCCATAGCACCCGAACCACCACGTGCCGTCATGCCACGCAGCGGTTTGAATTCCCAGCAATGTCCAACCGCTATCAATGATATGTTTTTTTACAAACTTGAAACTCGCATCGTATTCGTAAACGTAATTTTCCGTTACCCCTTCAGGTAACCCACCAACGACGAAAAACTTCCCATCGCGAGAATCCATACCGCCCGCTCCGTGAAAAACCTCAGGCACAGGGTGTTTGGCAAGCTCTTCAAGATTCGTGGCGTCATAGACATAAACCACCGAGTCCGCATTTCCTTTCGGGTCATTGAACTTTCCCAGATTGACTGCGACATAAACTTTTCCACCGGCAAAACACAGGTCGCCGTGGTGATCTGCTACCGTCACTTTTTGGAGCAGCTTTCCGCTCGCATCAGTTTTGACAAGCTCAGTCGTAAAAGACCAGAAAAGATTCCCCGACTCGTCGCGACATACCCCTTGAAGGTGCTTTGCATAACTGCCCTCGCATTCGACGGGTAACTCGACTTCTTGAGCAGGCGTTTTTCCCGCAGCTATACCGAATACCAAAAGCCCTATCGATAGGTGTCGAATCAAGTGTCGCATCCGGAAACACTCGGCAGTCCCCCTTTACTGTAAAGGGGCGTATCCAACACTTTTTTCGAATTACAAAAAGGCCTGGAGGGCCGACCATCTGAATAGCTGATGTTAAAGAGAGTCACGTAGTGGCGATACAGCCGCGGTTTCTCTCGTGTGCCGCGAATACGGAACGGAAGAGAATCAAGCCTCCTCAGCTTTGAACAGCTCGACAAACGTCTGAATGTCATCGCGGTCACCGAAACCGCTCGCTTCCTTATCCGCCTGTAATCCGGAGGCATCGCGCCAACCGCGTTTCAGGATAAACGCATTCCAGATATCGATTTCCTCATCTGTCGGCTTACGTCCATTGGCAAAGCACCATTCCAGCGCCGCCTCGTCATCCGCCCCTTCCCGAACCAGCGACGCCAGGTCATCATAGTTCACATTCAGAAAGCGCGAGCACCGGGAGTCCCACCAGGTCGGATCGCCATCGCCCAGGAAATACCCCTCAGGAAGCGTGCCCGCCTGATCCAGCCGGATCTTATCCAACATCCGCCCAAAGTGAACAAGGCCACCCACCATTTCATCAGCTGCTCGAAGTCCGGGAATTTTCATGAAGCAAAGATGATGGATGGGCTTGGTGAATTCAACAGCAATTTGTGAAGGGGGGATGAGGAAGGTTTTAGGTTTCAGGTGTCGGGGATCAGGGTGGGGTCACGGGTCGATGTTGGCGCGGTCAGAACATGGGTAACACCTTTGGTTCAGAACATAGGTAACACTTTTTTAGTTGGGGGTTACAAGTTCAGTGTTCTGTTTGAGGTTAAAATCACGATTCTTCACGTTGGTTTG